>NZ_JBNQGB010000002.1:124079-578541 GCF_050321825.1 Gordonia sp. IEGM753 | reverse complement strand
TCTACTGTGGGAGCGAGCCTGCTCGCGATGAGGCCCGCCCATCGAACAAGGATTTCTGGCAGACCGAGGTGTGGCCATCGCTGGCAGGCCAGCTCCCACGTTGGATCTGGGCAAGACTCAGGTTTTGTGAGCAAGAAAAATCTACTGTGGGAGCTAGCCTGCTAGCGAAGGCGTCATGTCAGCCAATATCAAACGTGACTGATACACCGCTTTCGCGAGCAGGCTCGCACAGGGGGATATGTAGTGAACCGATAATCAAGCGTGCGGAAATCTGACCCGCGGGTTTACAATCCAGGCTCCTGATCAGGAGTATCCCTGTGCTGACTCATCTCGATTCCCAAGGTCGCGCCAACATGGTCGACGTCACTGAAAAAGCCGTGACGTTCCGTGAGGCGACGGCCCAAGCCTTAGTGCGCATGCTGCCCGCAACCTTGCAGATGATCGTCAGTGGCGGCCATCCCAAAGGCGATGTATTCGCGGTCGCGCGCATTGCCGGCATTCAGGCAGCGAAAAAAACCAGCGACCTGATTCCTCTGTGTCATCCGCTGATGCTCACGGGTGTCAAAGTCGAACTGAGTGCCGAAGGCGACGACACGGTGCGCATCGTCGCGCGTTGCAAGTTGTCCGGGCAGACCGGTGTCGAGATGGAAGCGTTGACGGCTGCCAGTGTCGCGGCGCTGACTATTTACGACATGTGCAAAGCTGTTGATCGCGGCATGACCATCGAAAGCGTGCGGCTGCTGGAGAAGGTCGGCGGCAAGAGTGGGCATTTCCAGGCGGATCAGGCATGAACGTCACGGTGAGGTTTTTTGCCCGTTACCGTGAAGCGCTGGGCGTGGACTCGGTGGAAGTCGAAGGTAATTTCGCCACAATCGACGATGTACGTGAATTATTGGCGCGCCGCGACGGCAGCGAAGTATTGCGCGAGCAGAACCTGATGTGCGCTCGCAATGAAGACCTCTGCCAACTCGATGAGCCTGTTGTCGATGGCGACGAAGTGGCGTTTTTTCCGACCGTGACCGGAGGCTGATCCATGGCGATTCGCGTGCAGGTAGCGGCGTTTGATCCGGGCGCTGAAGTCAACGCCATGCACGCCGCCAATGTCGGCGTCGGCGCGGTGGTGAGTTTTGTCGGCTACGTACGCGACTTCAATGAGGGGCGAGAGGTGGCCGGAATGTTCCTGGAGCACTATCCAGGGATGACTGAAAAAGCCCTCGGCAAAATAGCGGTTGAGGCTGAGCAGCGCTGGCCGTTGCTCAAGCTGGAAGTGCTGCACCGCATTGGCGCCTTGGAGCCGGGCGAACCTATTGTTTTTGTCGGCGCCGCGAGCGCCCATCGCCAGGCAGCGTTCGATGCCTGCGCTTTTGTCATGGACTACCTGAAAACCCGTGCACCGTTCTGGAAGAAAGAGAACACCAGCGACGGCCCGCGCTGGGTGGAAGGGCGCGACAGTGATCACGCGGCGGCGGATCGCTGGAAGCAGTAAATCTTCATCGTTCTCGGGCAAGCCATCGCGAGCAGGCTCGCTCCCACAGTTGATCTTCATGAAAACAAATCTTGTGCACGACGAAGACCCACTGTGGGAGCGAGCCTGCTCGCGATGAGGCCATCCGCGCCACCCAAAAATCCTCTGATTTATCGCCCGACCATCGGGCGGCACAACTCAATTTGCCCGATTGACGACAAATACATAAAAGTCCAGTATGGAATTATAAGTACAAAAAAGACTTTTGCATGTGTTTAGCTGTTCCTCTGTCTTGCCAAAACCAACAACAACCCGCGAGAGAACGATCATGAAGAAACTTCCCCTCATCACCGGTCTGGCCCTGAGTCTGTTGGCCTGCAGCAGCGTGTTCGCCGCGGAAAAAACCCTGCGCATCGGCATAGAAGCGGCTTACCCGCCGTTCGCTTCCAAAACCGACAAAGGTGAAATCGTCGGTTTCGACTATGACATCGGCAACGCCTTGTGCGCGCAGATGAAGGTCAAGTGCGTGTGGGTTGAAGGCGAGTTCGATGGGCTGATTCCTTCGCTCAAAGTGAAGAAGATCGACATGGCGCTGTCGTCCATGACCATCAATGAAGACCGCAAGAAATCGGTCGATTTCACGCACAAGTACTATTTCACATCGTCGCGGCTGGTGATGAAGGAAGGCGCGGTAGTCGATGACCAGTACGCCAGCCTCAAGGGCAAGACCATTGGTGTGCAGCGGGCGACCACCACCGACCGCTATGCCACCGAGGTTTTCGAGCCCAAGGGGATTAACGTCAAGCGCTACAGCAATAACGAAGAAATCTACATGGACCTGGCGTCCGGGCGCCTCGATGCGATTTTCGCCGACACCATTCCATTGAATGACTTCCTGTCGATGCCGCGTGGCAAGGGTTATGCCTTTGTCGGGCCGGAACTCAAGGATCCCAAGTACGTGGGTGAGGGCGCCGGTATTGCTGTGCGTAAAGGCAATAGCGAACTGGTTTCGGAGCTGAACACCGCCATCGACGGCATTCGTGCCAATGGCGAATACCTGAAAATTTCCGAGAAATACTTCAAGTCGGATATTTACGGCGATTGATCAACAGCATCGCCAGCAGGCTGGCTCCCACAGTTGAGTGCATTCCAATTGGGGAGCCCGCGTGATCCGCTGCTCTTAATGCAGCCGCAGACGCACACCCATACCCACACCTACACCCACACCCATACCCACACCTACACCCACACCCACACCCACACCCACACCCACACCTACACCTACGCCTACACCCACACCCACACCTACACCCATACCCATGTGGGAGCCAGCCTGCTGGCGATGAGGCCCTGGCATTATTCAAATCCCTGGAAGTAGTCCGGATTTAATCCGTTCTTAACCCCCTTATCGTTTATTTCCCGACATCTACACCATGCGCCCCGGGCTCTCCAAGGTCCGGGCCAGCGTGTAGACTTGCGGTCAATCGATATCTGGAAGGGAAACGCAATGAGCGATGAAACGATGCGGTTGGGCCGTGAACGGCGCTACCTGGTATTGCTGGGCATCATCTGTCTGGCGCTGATCGGCGGCGCGTTGTACATGCAAGTGGTGTTGGAAGAAGCGCCGTGCCCGCTGTGCATCCTGCAACGTTATGCGTTGTTGTTTATCGCAGTATTCGCCTTCATTGGCGCGGCCATGCGCACCCGTCGCAGCATCACGATTTTTGAAACACTGGTGGTGATCAGTGCCTTGGCGGGCGTTGCAGTAGCAGGGCATCACGTTTACACGCAGTTCTACCCCGCGGTCAGTTGCGGTATTGATGTGCTGCAGCCGATTGTCGATGGTTTGCCACTGGCGAAGATCTTCCCGCTGGGCTTCCAGGTCGATGGGTTCTGCTCTACGCCGTATCCGCCGATCCTCGGCCTGTCGCTGGCGCAATGGGCCTTGGTGTCATTCGTGCTGGTGGTTGTGCTGGTACCGTTGTTGGTTTCGCGTAATCGCAAAGCGCTGCGCTGAGGTCGTCCTTCACTGCGACGTCACGTCAAAAAACGCCCCGGTCCTCTTCAGGAGGCCGGGGCGTTTTGCGTTTCAGGCAGTCAGTAAAAATACCGTGATGCGCGGCAAGCAGAGTTGCGACCCATGTGCGACATGTTGTCACACAGCAAGTGTCGCAAGGCGTTGCAAGAAGCCAAATCGGTGCACAGCAACACGCTGGGATTGGTCTGTTTTGGTGCTGATCGAATTAAGCGCCTGCATGCCCGAACATGCAGTTTTAACAGGCTCTGGCAAATTGCCGAAGCCCTTGTCACATGGGGCCTTGGGCAAGGTAGAGGTGCGCACTACAGCCTTCGATACTGTCTGAACTGGGTGCGGTAGACCTACTATTTTTGGTGTTTTTGTTGAGAATGGATTTCGATACCATGGCGCACTTTTGCAAAAACCGTTAATGATTGTTGCTGGAATCGATAAAAATTATTTCGGGATGAGACATGGTTTATAAAACGTTACATATCTACAATCGCCATCACTGAATTCCCGGCACTGCTCACCCCAGAGCAGAAAGGGTGTCGAGAAGCCTGATGGCTTCATACGGCTCCCCAGGTGTCGGTGCCTTCCCATTATCCGCACCAAATGGAATTGGTCTGTAACAAGGCCTTTGACCACGAATTCGAATAAGAACTCACCGCTGGCCCAGGATTTGTCGAACAGCGTCTGACGCGCGACGGGCAGCCCTTATTCAATCCAAGAAAAATGCCAACCCTTGGCAGGGTGAAGTGTTGGCGATCAAAACCCAACTGCATTGCGCAAGCTGCTTTAGAGGTCGTGAGATGAGTAAAAACAGGTACCCCAGACTACTAGGCTTATTGCCGCTGCTCGGCACGCTGTTGCTGGGAGGCTGCAACATGACCTTGCTTGATCCCACGGGCCAGGTCGGCCTGGACGAGCGAAACCTGATCATCACCGCAACGCTGCTGATGCTGTTGGTTGTTGTGCCGGTTATCGTCATGACGTTCCTGTTCGCCTGGAAATACCGCGCATCGAACACCGACGCTGTCTACACGCCGAAGTGGTCGCACTCCACCAAGATTGAAATCGCGGTGTGGGCTGTTCCGGTGCTCATCATCATTGCCCTGGGTTATGTCACCTACAAGTCGACCCACGCACTGGACCCTTACAAACCGCTGGAATCCGACGTCAAGCCGATCACCATTGAAGTGGTAGCGATGGATTGGAAGTGGCTGTTCATCTACCCGGAACAAGGCATCGCTACCGTCAACAAGATCGTGTTCCCGGCCAATACGCCGATCAACTTCAAGGTGACTTCGGACACCGTGATGAACTCGTTCTTCATCCCGGGCCTGGGCGGCCAGATCTACGCGATGGCGGGCATGCAAACCAAGCTGCACCTGATTGCCAACCGCAACGCTGAAATGGATGGCATCTCTGCCAACTACAGCGGCGCAGGTTTCACCGGCATGAAGTTCAAAGCAATTTCCACTTCCCAGGCCGATTTCGACACGTGGGTAAGTGATGTCAAGAAGGCACCTAAAAAGCTTGAAAAGGCTGAGTACGAAGCCCTTTCCAAACCAAGCCAGAACAACCCAGTAGAACTCTACTCCTCGTTCACACCAAACCTGTTCCAGATCATCGTCGACAAGTACGAAGGCATGAAACCGGGGCCGATGAAGATGGACCACGAGAAGAAAGAGCACGAAGTCGCCGCTATGGAAGGGATGGACATGAGCTCGCATTCAGCTGCCGGGGCAGAGGAGTAAACGATGTTTGGTAAATTAAGTCTGGAAGCGATTCCGTTCCACGAGCCGATCGTCATGGTGACTATTGCCATGATCGCGCTGGGTGGTCTGGCGGTCTTCGCTGCAATCACCTACTTCAAGAAGTGGACCTACTTGTGGACCGAGTGGCTAACATCGGTCGACCACAAGAAAATCGGCGTGATGTACATCATCGTGGCCATGGTCATGCTGCTGCGCGGTTTTGCCGACGCCATCATGATGCGTACCCAGTTGGCCATGGCCACCGAGGGTTCGCCTGGCTATCTGCCGCCTGAACACTATGACCAGATCTTCACCGCTCACGGTGTGATCATGATCATCTTCATGGCGATGCCATTCTTCACCGGCCTGATGAACCTTGCAGTGCCGCTGCAGATCGGCGCCCGTGACGTTGCCTACCCGTTCCTGAACTCCTTGAGCTTCTGGCTGCTGGTGTCCGGCGTGGTGCTGGTTAACGTGTCCCTGGGTGTCGGCGAATTCGCCCGTACCGGTTGGGTTGCGTATCCGCCGCTGTCGGAACTGGGCTACAGCCCTGGCGTAGGTGTGGACTATTACATCTGGGCGCTACAGCTGTCGGGACTCGGGACGACACTGACGGGGGTCAACTTCCTGGCCACCGTGCTGAAAATGCGTACCCCGGGCATGAAGTTGATGGACATGCCGATCTTCACCTGGACCTGCACCTGGGCCAACGTTCTGATCGTCGCTTCGTTCCCGATCCTGACCGCTACCCTGGCGTTGCTGACGCTTGACCGTTACATGGATTTCCACATTTTCACCAATGAACTTGGTGGCAATCCAATGATGTACGTCAACATGTTCTGGGCGTGGGGTCACCCCGAGGTTTACATCCTGATTCTGCCGGCGTTCGGGATATTCTCCGAAGTCATCTCGACCTTCTCCGGCAAGCGTCTGTTCGGCCACCACTCGATGGTCTACGCCAGTGGCGCGATCTCGATCCTGGGCTTCATGGTGTGGCTGCACCACTTCTTCACCATGGGTTCGGGTGCCAACGTCAACGCCTTCTTCGGCCTGGCGACGATGCTGATTTCGATCCCGACGGGGGTGAAGCTATTCAACTGGCTATTCACCATTTACCAAGGCCGTTTGCGCATCACCAGCCAGGTTCTGTGGACCCTGGGCTTCATGGTGACCTTCGCCATCGGCGGCATGACCGGCGTACTGCTGGCCATTCCAGGTGCGGACTTCGTACTGCACAACAGCCTGTTCGTGATCGCTCACTTCCACAACGTGATCATCGGCGGCGCGGTATTCGGTTACATCGCAGGCTTCAGCTTCTACTTCCCTAAAGCGTTCGGCTTCAAGCTGCACGAAGGTTGGGGCAAGGCAGCATTCTGGTTCTGGATCACAGGCTTCTTCGTTGCATTCATGCCGCTCTACGTACTGGGCTTCATGGGCATGACCCGTCGTCTGAACGCCACCACCAACCCTGAGTGGGTGCCTTACCTGCACGTTGCATTGTTCGGTGCGGTATTGATCGCCATCGGCATTGCCTGCCAGCTGATCCAGCTCTACGTCAGTGTGCGTGATCGCAAGCTGCCGCAGAACATGTGCGACGCCGGTGACCCGTGGAATGCTCACACGCTGGAATGGTCGACCTCGTCGCCACCACCGTTCTACAACTTTGCCGTACTGCCGAAAGCCGAAGGCATCGACCCGTTCACCGAGGCCAAGGAAAACGGTACTGCGTACCAGGCTCCAGCCAAGTACGAGCCGATCCACATGCCAAACAACACCGCGACCGGTCTGGTCATGGGTGCTCTGTTGACCGTGTTCGGCTTCGCAATGATCTGGCACATCTGGTGGATGGCCATCTTCGGTCTGGTCGGCACTGTTGTGTACTTCGTGATCCACGCTGCACGTGATGATCAGGGCTATATGGTGCCGGTCGATGTCATCGAGCGCATCGAAGCCGAGCAGCACAAGCGTCTGGTAGAGGCCAAAGCAATTCCGGCCAACGCCACCCGTGTTGAAACCTCGTTGGAACAGGCTTAAACCATGTCGAACTTAGTGACCAATGCTGGACACACCCATGTCGATGAACATGGGCACGATGACCATCACCACGACTCGGGCGAGATGACCGTATTCGGTTTCTGGCTCTACCTGATGACCGACTGCATTTTGTTTGCGTCGATCTTCGCGGTGTACGCGGTACTGGTTAACAACGTAGCGGGTGGCCCGTCGGGCCACGACATCTTCGAACTGCCTTACGTGCTGGGCGAAACCGCCTGCCTGTTGCTCAGCTCGATCACCTACGGCTTCGCCATGCTGGCGTTGTTCAAAGGTAACAAGAAAGCGGTATTGGGCTGGTTGGCCATCACCTTCCTGTTCGGTCTGGGCTTTATCGGCATGGAGATCAACGAGTTCCACATGCTGATCTCCGAAGGCTACGGTCCGAACCGCAGCGGCTTCCTGTCCGGGTTCTTCACCCTGGTCGGCACCCACGGTCTGCACGTGACCAGCGGCCTGATCTGGATGGCGATCATGATGTATCAGGTCAATAAGCACGGCCTGACGTCGACCAACAAAACCCGCTTGAGCTGCCTGAGCCTCTTCTGGCACTTCCTGGACGTTGTGTGGATCTGCGTCTTCACCGTTGTTTACCTGATGGGGACTCTGTAATGGCTAACGCACACTCCCACGATGGTCACGATAGTCATGACGCCGGCCACGGTAGCGTCAAGTCTTACGCCATCGGTTTCATCCTGTCGGTCATCCTGACGATCATTCCTTTTGGCCTGGTGATGTACCCATCGCTGCCGAAAGTGTGGACGTTGTGGATCGTACTGGCCTTCGCAGTGATCCAGGTGCTGGTGCACCTGGTGTACTTCCTCCACCTGGACCGCTCTGCTGCCCAGCGTAACAACGTGATTGCGTTTGTGTTCGCTGCGATGGTGATCGTTCTGCTGGTTGGCTTGTCGCTGTGGATCATGTTCAGCATCCATCACGTCATGATGGCGCACTGAGGAAAGTCCGGATGTCCTTTAAGCACTTTATCCAAATCACCAAACCGGGGATCATTTTCGGTAACGTGCTTTCTGTGGCAGGCGGGTTTTTCCTGGCCTCGAAAGGGCATGTCGATCTGGCCATCTTCCTGGCAGCAATGATCGGCACGTCCCTGGTAGTGGCCTCTGGTTGCGTGTTCAACAACTGCATCGACCGCGACATCGACCTGAAGATGGAACGCACCAAGAACCGGGTGCTGGTACAGGGCTTGATCTCCCTGAAACTGGCCCTGGCCTTTGCGACCGTACTGGGTGTTGCCGGCGTTGTGTTGTTGTACAAAGTGGCAAACCCGTTGGCCGCGCTGTTTGCGGTGATCGGTTTTGTCATCTACGTCGGCTTCTACAGCCTGTACCTCAAGCGCAAGTCGGTTCACGGCACGCTGGTGGGCAGCCTGTCGGGCGCCATGCCACCGGTGATCGGCTACGTTGCGGTCACCAACAGCTTCGACATGGCCGCATTGACGTTGCTGGTGATGTTCAGCCTGTGGCAGATGCCGCATTCCTACGCCATCGCGATTTTCCGCTTCAACGATTACCTGGCCGCATCGATTCCGGTGTTGCCAGTGAAGCGCGGTATCGAAGTGGCCAAGAAGCACATCCTGCTCTACATCCTGGCCTTCCTCGTGGCGACCTTGATGCTGACCTTCAGTGGTTACGCCGGCATGAGCTACCTCGCCGTCGCCGCCGCCATGGGCATGTACTGGTTGTACATGGCCTGGACCGGTTACAAAGCGGTGGATGACACGGTCTGGGCACGTAAGCTGTTCGTGTTCTCGATCTTCACCATCACCGCGTTGAGCGTCATGATGTCCCTGGACTTCAAAGTGCCGACCGAGCTGTTGCTGACGTACGCGCCTTAAGATTCAGCGCTGTCAAAAAGCCCCGCCTTCGAAAGAAGCGCGGGGCTTTTTGTTGTGGGTTTTCTGCTGGGCCGGGGTGGCGCAATCGCGAGCAGGTTAGCTCCCATACTGGATTGGCGTTGTCGCTAAGCTTGAGCACAACGCTGGCCCCTGTGGGAGCGGGCCGCGAATGGGTTGACGCGGTTTACCAGCAAAGCTCAGCGCCCCAGCAACCGGAAGAATCGCTCCCGCACCTGGCTGTTGTCGCTGTGCGCCACGTTGAAACGCAGGAACTGGCTGGCGTCCGGCGCTTTGCTGAGCAAGGTGCCAGGGGCCAATACGAGGTCGTTTTCCAGGCCTTTCAATGCCAGCGTTTCGGCATGCTGCCCTTCCGGTAACCGAGTCCAGATGAACAGCCCTTCATGCGGCAGCGACGACACTGAACACCCTGCCTCGACCAGCCAACGGGTCACGCGGCTGCTCGA
Source organism: Gordonia sp. IEGM753 (assembly GCF_050321825.1). Lineage (NCBI taxonomy): Bacteria > Bacillati > Actinomycetota > Actinomycetes > Mycobacteriales > Gordoniaceae > Gordonia > Gordonia sp. IEGM753. The sequence goes on along the minus strand of NZ_JBNQGB010000002.1, from coordinate 568,928 downwards.
CTCGTAAAGTCGATCCACGGTACGCCGCGTATGTTTGGCGTAACTGCCATCACTGAGCATGGTGCACACAATCTGCTCGGCCAATTCAGAGGTCATGCCACCGCAGGCCATTTTCAGGGTGGTCATGCGTGCTGCCAATTGCGGCGACAACACCGCGAAGCTGACACGGCTATTGGCCGTCAGGGTCTTGGAAAAACCGGAGACGTAGCTGACATTGTCCAGCCCGCCCGCTGCCAGGCGTGGCGTGGTTCGTTGCTGCAAGTCGCCATACAAATCGTCTTCGATAATATGAAAACCATAGCGGTGGCTCAGCTCCAGCAGCCGGTAAACCTGCGCTGGTGAGAACGAGTGGCCAGTGGGGTTGTGCAGGGTGTTGTTGGTCATGTAGAGCACGGGGCGATGGGCGATCAGCAATTGCTCGAAGGCTTCCAGGTCCATGCCGTCAGTGCCGCGGTGGTGGGTGATGACCTTGGCCCCGTGCAAGGCCAGGTTGGTGTGCATGGTGAAGTAACACGGATCGTCGAGCAGCACCGTGTCGCCGGGTTTGATCAGCAAGCGCATCAGCATGTCGATGGCTTGAACCGTGTTGGCGGTGGTGATGACCTGGTCCACCGGTACCTCGATGCCAATGGACGCTAGCTTTACCCGCAACGCCTCGCGCAACGGCGGATAACCGGCAGCAACTCCGTACTCGCCCATGCGCAGCGAGGTGGCGCGCAACGTGCCGCGCACCGCTTTCAGCAACTCATCGGCCGGCAACCACGAAGAAGGCAGAAATCCGGCACCCGGACGTAGCGCACCATTGTCCAGCAGCACCGCACGACGTACCACGCTGAGTGTGTCCTGGGGTTGCAGGTCGGGGCCGGCATCGGTGTTGGTGGTGTTGGAACGGTGTACGTAATGCCCCGAGCCCTGGCGTGAAACCACCAGGCCTTTGGCCCGTAAGCGGTCCAGAGCGTCAACCACCGTGGATTTACCCACGTTGAGCAAATCGGAGAGTTCGCGGATCGGCGGTAACCGGGAGCCATGAGGCAAGCCACCCTGATTGATCGCCACCGACAACTGATCGACGATTTGCTGCACCAGCGGCACACCCGGCTGGAACTCGATAGCGGCGATCACTGCACGCTGCACCTGCATTTTACTGGTCTCTCTGGCAGTAAAGTTCGTTCGATTCTATACGAACTTGCCCTGATGCAAACAAGCGTCTCTCACTACCATCGCCTTAAGACTTATTTGATTGTTCGCGATTATCGCCAGAGCAATCGCTGGTTTTTGAGGTACTGCATGAGTGTTCAAACAACGGTCGCCGTCGCCAAACCGGTGATTAACATTCGCTTATTCGTCATCCGGATCATCACCGCGGTGTCGCTGTTTGCAGTGTTGGGCAAGGCGAACGTCTGGCTCGATACCGCCACCAACAGCATTCTTGCCCTGGGTTATCGGGCCTTGCTGCTGTTACTGCCACTGACCTTGCTGGTGTTGGGCCGTCGCTCCCTGAGTGTGACGCTGATGTGCGCGGCACTGGGGCTGGTGTTGCTGGCAGTTACCCGCAACGAGGGCATGGTGATGTTCGCCGCTGCCTTGTTTGCCTACGGCATTGCGATTGCCGGTTACCTGATCAAAAGCGAAGCCGCCCAGACCAAGGAAGGTGCCGCCTACAACCGCGTTGCAATGAACATGGGCAGCCTGGTCGCCGGGCTGATCCTGTTGTGGCCACTACTGACGCCCACCCTGTTTTTTCTCGGTGCTGCAGGTTTTGTCCTGTTGTGCCTGCCGTTTGCCATGGGCGCGACGTTCAGCACCCAACCGGTGGTTACGCGTGCGATTAATCAGGAGGGCAGTGGCTGGCGCAACAAACTGCCGTGGGTCATCGCCGGCCTGATCATGGGGATCAAGCTGTTCGGCGTATTTTCGATACTGCCGCAGGCAATCCTGCTCGAGACCGGCGAGTTACCCGCCTGGTATGGCTTGATGCTGATTCTCAACAGCGCCGTGGTGGTCTTGGCCCAGGTCCCGGTGATGAAGCTGATTGAACGCACCGGCCGCTTCAAGGTGTTGACCGTGATCGGGATCATCATCGGCGGTTTTGCGGTGCTCTCGTCGCCGGCCGCTTTCCACGTCGAAACCCTTATCGGCGCACTGATCTGGGTGGCATTGCTGTCGGTCGCCGAGTGCGCGTTCAGCTACCTCGATTACTTCTCCGTCAAACAAAACAACATGTTCGTCAAGGAAGTGTCGCTTGGCGTCGGTGCCGGACTGACGGTGCTGGTCATGCGCGTCGTGCCCGCACCTTACAACGCGTTGTTGCTGGCTGCCATTGGCGCGGGCGGGATGCTGGCCTGGTACTGGCTCAACCGTAAATCCAACGCGGCCCTGCACGACTGAATCATCGGATCTGCGTTTTTTACTCCACCGTTCGGAGGCTTCATGAACACCACGTCATGCGTAGTAGTGGTCGGGTACAACGGCAATCGTGTCAACGATATCCAGAAGCTGCGTGACCTTTGCAAGACGCTTTATAACGCCCGGCTGATCCTGGTGGTCGAGCGGATTCAACCCAACGATGAGCAAGTGGCCGATCACGTCTGCAGCACGTCGCTTGAGCCCATTGATGTGGCGGATTCCCTGGAATGGGTGGCCGGTTGCCTGAGCGCCGATTGCTGGAACCTGATCGGTGTGTTGCCGTTTTCCGACCGTGGCGTGCTGCTCGGCGCAGCGTTGGCAACCCACTATGGGCTGCCCGGAATCACCCCGGGCAGTGCACGCGCAGGATTGGACAAACAGATTTTCCGCAAGCTGGAAGCAAACGCCAACAGCGCTCCGGCAGATTACCGGCCGGTGTTTTCCGCTCGCATCGACAGCCTGTCGGAGCTGCGCCAGCGAGTGGTCGAACTGGGCGGCAAAGCCTTCATCAAACCGGCCAACGAAGGCGCAAGCCGAGGTTGCCGGGTCATTCATCATCCCTCCGAGTGCGAAGAAGCCTGGCAGGCACTCAAACCCTATCGCGAGGGTGGGATCGTTCTCGAAGAGTTGATTCAGAACGCCCGCGAGTACAGCTGGGATTACGTCGCCGGCAGTACATGGGTGACCGAAAAAACCACCACTGATGGAGCTTATCGCGCAGAAATCCAGCAAGTGGTGCCGGCGCCGCTCGCGGCCGATGTGCATGCCCGGCTGGCGGCTGCCGGGCGGCACATGTCGCAGTTGGTGTCGCTGGATAACGGTGCCTACCACAACGAAGTGTTCCTGCGTGACGACGGTCTGACGTCGGCGGTGGAAACCAACATGCGCCCGGGCGGCATGCATATCTGGGATTTGGCGCGCCTTGCGTTCGTCGATTTCGACCCGTGGGAACGCTGGGTCAGGTGGGCGGTTGAGGGCACGACCGACCATCACGACCCCGTCGCTCGCGGCTATTGCGGTATTCGCCTGCTGCGTGCACCGGTCGGCGGCCTGCTGCGCGACGTCGCGGACATCGAAACCCTGGCCCACGAACTGAACATCGAAGTGGTGGAGGCGGTTTACACCAAGCGTCTCGGCGACTCGGTCACGGCATTGGTGCAGGACAACACTTCATTCATCGGCCACATCGTGCTGTTCAATGTGGACTACGCACAGCTCAGCAACGACCTGCTGCGCTTGGCCGAGGCAATCGAATCGCGCGTCGAGGTGACTTGTCTGCCAGTGCCGGCCAGAGCCGTGTGCTGAGTACAGGGACAGCCGTTTTTGCATTATTGATTAAGAGGGTTAGGTAAATGATCGGGCAAAAAATGACGTGCGATGAACGCTTTATCGCCCTGGCCAAAGAGCTGGACTATGACATTTACGGCGAGAACACCGCGGGCGGGCATTATGCGCCGCTGGTGCGGCATCACGACGAGCTCTACCTCAGCGGCCTGGTGCCGCGCATGAGCGGCAAAATCCAGTACCCCGGGCGAGTCGGGCTGGAACTGAGCCTGGCAGATGCTCAAGCGGCCGCCAGTATCAGCGCCATGCGAGGGCTGGCCCTTATCGTTGATGCCATCGGTTCGCTGGACAAAATAAAATCGCTGATACGGATCAATGTTTACGTTAAGTCCACCGCGGATTTTGTCGACCTGAGCGAAGTTGCAAATGGTGCATCCGATGTTTTCAGCCATGTATTAGGTGACGCGGGAAAACACACAAGGACCACGGTCGGTGTTTATCAGTTGCCAAAAAATGCCGCGGTAGAAGTTGATATGATCGTGGCGTTGCGGCCGTCGGTATTGTGATTGTTAGTTGTTCGGCTTTACAGGCTTAAATTGTTGGCTTAGTGTCGAAGACTTAAGTAGGCAATGGATGAGTGTTCGCGGATGAATAACGTTCAAGGTGTTTTTTTTCCTTATAAAGAGTTTCGCCAAAGCCTGCATGAACCACAGCACGGTGCGCGCGTGTGGACCGAGGGTGAGCTGGTGGCCATGCGTCAAAAACTGGCAACCAGCGAGGTCGACATCGTAGCGTTGGCCCACGACGAAAGCATCGAAGGTTGCCGGTTGACGCCAGGGATGGCGGTGTCCATGCAATGGTTGATCCCGGGCTCTGCGCTGCAGGGTCATGTCCATTGCTGGTGGCACATTTTTGTCATTCAGGCGGGTACTGGGACATTAACCCTCGACGATGAAGCCCCCGTAATCATTGGTCAAGGCGATGTTTTGCTGGTGCCGGCGTGGGCTCGGCACGGTTTCGTCAACACCAGCAGCACGGAGCCGCTGGCGATGTTGAACATGAGCAATATGCCGCAAATGGCGTTGCTCTCGAGCAGCGCGGGCGCCAGGGGTTGATCGCCTCGCCCGGATAAAACAGTTTCAGTTGCGCCTTAGGGAGTCTGCTTTCGCAGCCTCCCTTTTTTTATGTCCGGTCATTCCCTCCATGCCCCGTCGGCCAGTGACCGGGTCGACTTCCTGTATCCGTAGAAACAGACATTTTCTGTATCTGTTCAGCGCTTAATCAACTAACTACGATCGTTTCCAATGCAGCGAATTGAAGTAACAGCTCAAGGGAGTGTTCTATGGATAGTACAAAGCTAACGCTGTACGTCGGTGCGGATTTTGTCAGCGCATTTGCAATGTCGGCTTTTGTTGGGTTGAAAGAAAAGCAACTTTCATTTGAGGTGGTTACGCTGGATTTAAAGTCCCGAGAAAACTATCAGGCAAGTTATCGGGATCTATCACTGGCGTGCAAAGTACCCACGCTAGTTCATGAAGGATTCGCCTTGTCGGAGTCTTCGGCGATTGCCGAATACCTGGACGAGATCGCGCCAGGCCATCAAAAACTCCTGCCGCAAGACATCAGGCACCGCGCCCGTGCCCGTCAGTTGCAGGCTTGGTTGCGCAGTGATTTGCTGGTGATACGCAAAGAACGCCCAGCCGACCTGATCTATTTCGGCAAGAAAGATAACCCGTTGTCCGACGAAGCCTTGGCTGCCGTAGACCGCTTGTTCTATGTCGCCGACCGGTTACTGGCCGGCGGCGCGGAGCATCTGTTCGGTGCCTGGAGCATCGCCGATACCGACCTGGCAATCATGCTCAATCGATTGGTGGCCAATGGTGACCACGTTCCCGCACGGCTCGCAGCGTATGTGCGCCGGCAGTGGGACCGCGACAGCGTTCGGGCGTGGATGGACATGGAGCGCACAGCGCCAGCCGTTCAGTAACCACGCCGGGAAATCACAAGGAGCGCTGTCATGCAGGGACTGTCGGAACACCCAAGATACAAACCCTATAACTCACGCAGCATTCGGGAGACGCCGTATTGGCAGAAACTCACCCCGGCGCTGCAGGAAGCCATGGATGTCGTGGCGCGGGTCATGCCGTTTCGCACCAATGAATACGTGTTGGGCACATTGATCGACTGGGACAACATCCCGGATGATCCGATTTTTCGCATGACTTTCCCGCACCGGGACATGCTGCTGCCAGACGAATATGCATCGCTCAAGCAACTGATCGATGCGCATGACACGGTCGCCATCAAGCGTCGGATCGAGGCGATCTGGCTGCGCATGAACCCGCATCCGGCCGGGCAATTGACCCACAACGGCGTCACGCTCAACGGCAAGGTGTTGCCGGGAATTCAGCACAAGTACCGCGAGACCGTGTTGTTTTTCCCCGGTGCCGGCCAAACCTGCCATGCGTATTGCACCTTCTGTTTTCGCTGGGCGCAATTTATCGGTGAGGAAGAGCTGAAGTTCAACGCGCGCGAATCCCAGGAACTGGTGGACTACTTGCGGGTGCACACCGAGGTCACGGATGTGCTGATCACGGGCGGTGATCCGATGATCATGAACACTCGCTCGCTGGCCGGATACATTGAGCCGCTGCTTGAATTGCCGCACCTGAAAAGTATTCGCATCGGCACCAAATCCGTCGCGTATTGGCCGCAACGGTTCGTCACCGACAAGGATGCCGACGAATTGCTCGCGCTATTCCGCCGGATCGTTGCGGCGGGAAAGCATCTGTCGATCATGGGTCATTACAACCACCCGGTAGAGATCCGCCAGGACATCGCTCGCCACGCCATAGAGCGTATTCGTTCGACCGGGGCAACCTTGCGCATGCAGGCGCCGGTCATTCGGCACATCAACGAGAACCCTGCCGACTGGGCCGCGCTCTGGACCGAAGGCGTGCGCCTTGGTGCGGTGCCTTATTACATGTTCGTGGAGCGCGATACCGGGCCCAGCCATTACTTTGCGATGCCGCTGGCGCGGGCATTCGAGATTTTCCAGGCTGCCTATCGCACCGTTTCCGGATTGGCGCGCACGGTTCGCGGCCCCTCCATGAGCACCTTCTACGGCAAGGTCTTGATCAACGGTATCGAGAGGGTTGCCGGAGAAAAAGTCTTCGTATTGCAGTTCCTCCAGGCTCGCAACCCGCAGTGGGTACTACGTACTTTTTACGCACGCTTCGATCCATATGCCACCTGGTTCGATGAGTTGAAGCCGGCGTTCGGCGAACACTCGTTTTTCTTCCAGGACGAGCCTGTGGCGGCACCCGAATTGATACCCGTGTTGCTCGAGATGGCGTAGGGCGATTTATAAGGAGATAACGATGCGCAGCATCCCGTTTGATCAGCGAGAAGGTTTTATCTGGCTCGACGGCGAGTTTGTCGAGTGGTCCCAGGCGCGTCTGCATGTGCTGACCCATGGCCTGCATTACGCGAGCACGGTGTACGAAGGCGAGCGGGTTTATAACGGCAAGATTTTCAAACTGCGCGAGCACACTGAACGGCTGTATCGCTCGGCGGCCATGATGGATTTTGTGATGCCCTTTGCGCTTGAAGTGTTGGAGGAGGCCAGTCATGAACTGCTGCGACGCAACAACGTGGTCGACGGATATGTGCGGCCGGTGGCGTGGCGTGGCAGTGAAATGATTTCGACGTCGGCCCGTTTCAATCGTGTGCATGTAGCCATCGCTTGTTGGCAGTGGCCGAACTACTTCGACCCGGCGGGGCACATGGCGGGTATTCGCCTGAAGACTGCAACCTGGCGTCGCCCGCCACCCGAAAGCAGTCCTTTCGAAGCCAAGGCTTCCGGGCACTACCAGATCGCCACGCTGAGCAAGCACGACGCGGAGAACAACGGCTATCACGATGCCTTGATGCTCGACTGGCGCGGCCACGTTGCCGAAGCCACCAGCGCCAATGTGTTTTTCGTCAAGGGCCGGACGCTGCACACACCAGTGCCCGATTGTTTTCTGAATGGCATCACCCGCCAAACCGTCATCGAACTGGCCGCGGTGCTGGATTACCAGGTTGTCGAGCGCACCATTCTTCCTACAGAGCTGGGTGACTTCGATGAGTGTTTTCTGACGGGCACTGCCGCGGAAATCACCCCCGTGCAAAGCATCGATCAACAGCGCTATCAGCCGGGCAGCGCTTGCCGCGAATTTATTGCCGCTTACACCTCAACCGTTAACGCCTGATAAACAGCCAGGAATTTCACCATGTCAGATCAAGGGATTGTTGCGTCTAAACCGTACGTTTCACTGCGCCATCGCCATCAAGAGTTGTCGGAGCGCGGCTGGACCGTGCTGACGCCCGACGAGTTTGCCGACGATGTGCTCGGCACATTGCTTGAGTTCGGCCCGATCATTCCGCAGTTCAACGGCCAGACCGCTTTTGCCATTACGCGTAAACCGGGTTACGAAGATTTGCCGTATTCGCAAAGCATGAACGGCATCGGTCCGCATACCGAAGCGCCGGTGTATGGGCCTCCGCCGCGTTACCTGGCGTTGCATTGTCATCAGCAAGCCACGTGCGGCGGAGGTCACACCGGTCTGGTTGACGGTATCGAGTTTCTGGCGTCTCTGGAGCACAGCGATCCCGAGTTGCGCGAGTGGATCGACGACACGCCGGTGGAGTTCGTCGCCACCGCTAAACCGGGTGAAGCGGCGCAACGTCGGGTCAAGGAGTACATCCTTACGCCTACAGAGGCCGGGGACATTTTCCGCTTCAGCTACAACCAGTTTCACTACGGCGATGTGAACCCTTCCAAGGAGGATCTGCAGCACTCCCAGGTCACGAACAGTGCTTCACCGCTTGCCAGGTTTGCAACGCTGGGCGAGGCGTATTTCGTGCAGCACAACACGCCAGTGCTGATTCCCGACGGTTGCATGCTGATATGGGACAACTGGCGAATGATCCACGCACGCAGTCGTTACACTGACCCGGCGCGTAACCTGACCCGCTATTGGCTGGCCTGATCAATCTGTCGCCCTACATTTAATCGGCGTACCCCGCGTGGGTACGCGTCTTACAGGTAATTCGTTATGCCAACTGCAATCGAGATCGCCAAGGTCGATCATCAACTGATCGTGCGACTCAATCAGGCGTGGACCAAAAGGGCCACGGTGTGCTCGCCGGACAAAATGATGGTCAGCGAAGCGTTTGATCCGGCGCGCCCGGATTATCCAGAATGCATGGTGCCGTTTTTTCATCACCCCAAATTCCAGGCCTTGAGCGATGAACTCAAAAGTACCGTCGTGACCTGGGGCTGGATCGGCTACAACCTGCGCACCGTGACCGCCGAAGAGCATGTAGTGAACCCGGCGTTAAGCGTCATTGCCAATCAGTACCTGGGCAAGGACGACTGGCATTTTCGTGAGGCCATGCAACAGACTTTGATCGATGAGCACTACCACACGCTCATGCATTTGCGGGCTATCGAGCGCACTAAGGAGGAACGTGCGCTGGATCAGGATCTGGATTTACCGCCGTCCGTGACTTACCTGCGACTGCAAGCCCTGCGTGAAGAGTTGCCCGAACAATGGCAGCGTGATCTGGCCGCAATCACCTTCGCGGTGGTGGCCGAAATCAGTGTTAACGCTTACCTGGATTTGCTGGCGGACGATCAAAGCATCCAGCCACAAAACCGCCGTGTGGCCGAACTGCATAACCGCGATGAATACGCCCACAGCAAGGTACTGGCTGAAGTGGCGAAGGTCATGTACGCCAATATGCAGCCGCTGCAGCGGGAATTTTTCGCACGCAACCTGTCGGTGGCACTGAGTGCATTTATCGCTCAGGACTACACCATGTGGGAGGCAATTCTGACGCAGTTGGGGGTCGCCGATGCGGCGTTGATCATTGCCGACACGCGTGAGAGCAACAAGAACGCCACCATCATGCGCGACTACAGCGGCCTGCATCGTCTGGCGCAGGACCTGGGGATTACCGATTCGATCGACTTCGATTTCCGGCCCACCCTCAACGCTGCCGCAATGGCCTGACCTGGAGTTGCTCATGACTGTTCCCGTGTACGAAGTATTCGCCATCCGTGTCGGCGCCAATGCCCAGCGCACCGCCCGGGAGAACTTTCTTTACGACGCCTGCTGCGGTGATCCGAACGCTGCAATGCCACTGGATTATTACTTCTGGGTGATCCGCAACGAGCAACAGGTGATTGTGGTCGACACCTGTTTTCAACCGGCCACGGCCGATCGACGCAACCGTCAGATGTATCGTTTGCCGGAAGAGTCGCTGCGCCAACTGGACATTGATCCGGCGCAGGTCGACAACCTGATCCTCACGCATTTGCACTGGGATCATGCTGGCAACCTGGGGTTGTTTCCGAAGGCGACCGTGCACCTGCAAGAAGCCGAGTTACGCTTCTGCACCGGGCCGAAAATGGCCCATCGCACGGTGAATAAAACCTATGAGGTGGATGACGTCATGTCGGCGCTGCCACCCCTGTTCGAAGGCCGGATGCGTTTGCACACCGGCACCGTCGAAGTGGTGCCTGGCGTGACTCTGCACGCGGTGGGTGGACACACACCCGGCAGCCAGGTGGTGCGAGTGGCGACAGCGCGCGGGTGGATTGTGCTGGCCTCGGACGCTGCGCATTTGTGGGTGAATATTCGCGAGCGCAGCCCGTTTCCGATTATTGATGACCTGGCGCAGACATTGGAGGCATTCAGTGTGATCGATAGCCTGGCCGACAGCGAAGACCACGTTATCCCAGGTCACGACCCACTGATCGCGGAGCGTTTCCCGCACTGGAATAACGATCCGCACATCATCTGTCTGCACCAGAACCCGGTCTGAAAATCACCTTCAATTCCTGTGACCGCTACATTCAGCATCATTTTTTCCAGGCACGCCGCCATCGCGAGCAATCTCGCTCCACACTGGATGAGTGGTTGTGCACTGTCCTTGTGGGAGCCGGGCTTGCCCGCGATGAGGCCGGCACATTCAGCATCATTGTTGCCAGGCACGCCGCTTTCGCGAGCAAGCCCGCTCCCACACTGGATGAGTGTTTGTGCACTGTTCTTGTGGGAGCCGGGTTTGCCCGCGATGAGGCCGGCACATTCAGCATCATTGTTGCCAGGCACACCGCCATCGCGAGCAATCTCGCTCCCACAGATATGCGTTAACCCTGTTTTTTCAGCAGCTGGCCCAGCGTTGCCAGGGCTTCATCGATTTTCGGCGAATACGGAGCACCGCAGCCAAGTCGCACGAAGTGCGTGAAACGCTTGGCGTTGGAAAAGATATCCCCAGGCAAAATCTGGATCCCTGCCTTCAAGGCTTCATGGAAAAACACCATGGATGCGTGTTGCGGTGGCAACTCAATCCATAACAGGGTGCCGCCGCGCGGGTTGGTCACGCGGGTGCCGGCCGGAAAGTACCGGGTGATGGCAGCACTCATCTGTTGGCGTTGGTGCGTCAACGTTTTGCGCAGACGACGCAAGTAACGTTCATAAGAGGGCGTTCTCATGAACTGGCTGACGGCCAGTTGCGACAACACCTCGCAGCCACGGGTTTGCGTGTGCTTGAGCATTTCGACGCGGTCATGCCAGCGGCCTGCGCTTATCCAGCCCAGGCGGATGCCGGGCGCCAGGGTTTTATTCAGCGATGCGCAATAAATCAGGTTATCGGTGCGGTCCCAGTGCTTGAGCGTGGACAACGGTTGCTCGGTGTCGACCAGGTCGCCGTAGGTGTCGTCCTCGATCAGCACCGTGCCGTGCTCTGCGCACAGTTGCACCAGCCGTGCCTTGTTCGCGTCGGGCATGATGCTGCCCAACGGGTTTTGCAGATTGGGAATCACGATCAGTGCTTGAATCTTTTCAGGGCCTGTCAGCAACTGTTCAAGTGCAAACAGGTTGATCCCTGAATGCGCGGTCGCCGGCACTTCCAGCACCCGCAGGTTCAGGCTCTCGAGAATTTGCAGCAGGCCATAAAACGTCGGGGATTCCACGGCTACCGTGTCGCCCGGATGCGTCACGGCGCGCAAGGCCAGGTTGATTGCTTCAGTGGCCCCGTTGGTAATCACTATCCGCTCCGCTGTCAGGTTGGATTTTGCGGCGAGTGCCCGTCTCGCAAGAATGCTGCGCAACGCACTGTTACCGCAGGTCGAGCCCGGCGTGCCGAGCAAATGCTGGTCGTGACGCAGTGCCTTGGTCATGTGATCTTGCAGCGTTTTCAGCGGATAGAGTTCCGGCGCGCAAAAAGCACTGGCGAAATTGACCTTGATTGTTGCGCGTTGGGCGGCCTTGAGCACGGATGACACTTGCTCATGAATGCCCACATACACACCGGAATCGAGTGGTGCAGGGGGGACGATCAGAGCGGGTTTGGGAGGGGTATCTGGCAAGCGGATGTAGTTGCCGGAACGCGGGCGAGCTTCCAGCACACCATAGTCTTCGAGTTCGCGGCACACCTGCACCGCCGTCGACAGGCTGACAGCGTGTTTTTCCATCATCAGCCGAATCGATGGGAAGCGCTCCCCGGTTTTCAGGGTGCCACTGCGAATGGCGTCCAGATAATGGTGGGCCAGCTGACGATAAAGGGGCGTTGTGTTCATGATGACCTCAGCAAACGCACCACTGAGGTCTTGGGCTGGAAAGTGAGTTGACGCTCCCTGCAGGCGGACCCGTGGTGCTCAAGGGTTAAGGGAAAGGTTTTCTGGCGTCGATACTGGAAGAGTAATCGCGGTTTTGCCTGAATCGCGGGCAATAAAAAGCCCCGCTCTAGGGCGGGGCTTCTGGGGCGGTGCGCTGGGCGCGCCGCTGAAAGGCAGGTTTATTGCGCAGCGATGCTGTAGCCCTCGAAGGCCGTTTGCTGTTGCAGTGCGGTGATGATGTTTTTGCGGTTGACTGCGTGTTCCGCACCGCTGTTGTCGAGGAAGGTCTCGCTTTCCAGTTCTGCTTCTTCGCCTTCACCGACGAAGGCAAAACCCAGGAACTCCAGCGCTTCACGGTCAACGTTCAGTCGCGAGCGCGGGGTGCGCAGCGGCAAGGTCACGCTGATCCCATCCTTGCTGATGGTGAACACTTCAAGGTCTTTCTTGGCGCGCGCAACCTTGCTTTTGCCACTGTTCGGGTTGCTGATGGCTTGATGGGTCTGGTTCAGCACTTTCAGCGCAAGGCCATAAACCAGCTCCTGAAACGCCGGATCATCCTTGAAGCTGGAGAGAATACGGCTGATCGGGAACTTGCTGCTCAAATCCTCAAGGGCGGCGATGTCGGCTGCCTCGGCGTCCTTGAGCTGTTTGAGTTCGCCCATCAGTTCGTAGGCTTTATCGTCATCGAAGCTGTCATGAGCCTGACGAATTGCGGCGCGCAACTCGCGGATCTGGTCGCTTTCACGAGTTGACTGGAAAGCGTCCAGGACCATCTCGCTGATGTTCTTGGCCTGCGGCGCATGCTGTGAAAGATTGATGGAGTTTTCGTATTCCGCTTTGGACGACAAGGTGACTACGGATTCGGCGGTATTGGAATCTGACATTGAAATTTCACTACTTCATTAACTTGAGTTGAGGCGAGAAAGCACAGGGCCTTTTCAGGTCGCCTAATCTATTGGACCGAGACTACGTTGTCACGGCCCAACAGGCCAACGGACAAAAGAACGCCTACGCGGGGGCAGCCATCAACGACCGCATCGCCTGATAAAACCTGACTGAGCGTCCACAGAACACACCGCTGGCAAAGCCTGAGGCACAGGCCTTGGACAGCACCATTGTCAGCGTGGCCGAATGCTGCGGGTCAACCTCGGCTTCATAGCCGAAGTAATAGTTCACCGCGAAAAACAGCCAGTAGATGACCAGGGTTTTTGCCGTACCCGGTATCACCAGGCCGGTTCGCGCCTGATCGAGTTCGAGTCCTTCGTGTGAAAAAATCACCAGTGCAACCAGGCCGCCCGCGCACACGGCAGCCAGCCAGCAACTGATTGATAGCGAGGGATTGAACGTCAGATTCAACGAGTACAGCGACCAGCCGAGCAAAATTGGCGGGGTGATCAGCAATGAGGTTTTGCTTTCGCGGGTCGGGGAGAGGGCTTTGATGCCGAAATAACAGAGCAACAAAAAAACCGCGTAAACCCACAGAGGGGTGTTTTGCAGGGTATTGAGCATTGTGCAGCGTCCGTGCCGAAAAGAGGTGGGGATAATAGCCGGTGCGGCCGTCATGCCGTCGACTATTACCCCGACCTTATCAAGGGTGCAGGAGCTTTTGAGCGCGTTTGTCCGCCAGGTGCTGAAACACCAGCCGGGCAATCAGTACCAGCAGCGTGATCGAGATCAGCAGCACCGAGATGGCGGCAACACTTGGGTCGACGTTATCGCGCAAGCCGCTCCAGATTCGCTTCGGCAGCGTATCGACGTTGACGCTGGTGATGAACAGCGTCACCGCGACTTCTTCCCACGACAAGGCGAATGCCAGCAGCGCGGTGGAAGCGATCCCCAGTTTCAGGTTCGGCAGGATGACCATGAACGTGGTTTGCATCAGGCTGGCACCCAGGTTGCGAGAGGCCAGTTCGATGCGTCGATCAATCTGGCTGAGGGCAACCAGCATCGTCACCACGCCATACGGCACCACCATGATGACGTGGGCAATCACTACGCCGGTCAAGGTGTCGTAACCGATTCCCGGTGCAAATCGCCCCAGTTTGGTTTCCATGAAGTACAGCACCAGTGCCGAAATCACCGGTGGAATGGCCATCGGCAACAACACCAGGCCGATCAGCGCGGTGGCCAGTTTAGAGCGCATGTACCAGATGCCGAGGCTGAAGCTGGCGGCCAGCAGCGTGGCGATAATGCTGGTGGCGAAGGCAATGGTCAGGCTCTGGCTGATGGCATTGAACCAGTCGGGATTGCTGACCAGCGCTTCGTAGTGACGCAGCGACCAGTTGCCTTCCGGCATCGACAGGAAGCGTTTGCTGGTGAAGGACACCGGAATGACCGTCAGCAGCGGAAACAGCATGAAGGCCATGGCGATCACGGCCAGCAGCCGGGTACTCAGGCTTGTGCGATGGGTGTTCATAAGTAACCTCAGCCGACCAGTCGGTTCACGCGGGTGATTTTCAGCAACACCCAGATCAGTGCGCTGACCAAGGCCAGCAACACCACACTGAGCGCCGCGCCCAAGCCCCAGTTACTGGTCTGGAACATTTGCAGGAACACGTATTCGGCGATCATTACTGTTTGCCCACCGCCCAACAGCACCGGGGTGATGAAGAAGCCCAGGCAGAACACGAACACCATGATGAAAGCACCCAGCATGCCCGGCAGGGTTTGCGGCAGCAGCACTTGCCAGAACGTACGCAACTTTCCGGCGCCCAGGCCGCGTGATGCCATCAGGATGCGCTGATCGAGTTGGCGCATGCTCGACAGCAACGGGAACACCGCGTACGGGATCATCACGTGGAGCATGCCGATGACCACGCCGATTTCATTGCGACTCAACTGCAAGGGTTGATCGATCAGCCCCATGCCCATCAATCCTTGGTTGAGCACGCCATTGCTGCGCAGGGCGATCAACCAGCCAAATGCCCTGACCAACACCGAAATCCAGAACGGAATGAAGATGCAAATCTCCACCACGCGTTGCCAGAACGGCGGGCTGAACACCCAGCAATAAGCCAGCAGATAACCGATCAGCAACGCAAGGACACTCACGGTCATGCACAGGCGCAAGGTGCGCCAGAGCATTTCGTGTATCGCAGGATCGGTGGCGATACGCTGGTATTGCTCGATGCCCGTTGTCGGCATGGTGAAGCTCCAGCCCACTACTCCCAAAAATGGCAGCACGTAGAAAATCAGCAGCAACACCGGCAGCGGGAACAACAGCAAACCACGCTCCAGCCCCGGCGAACTGAACCGGGGTTTGGGTGTGGCGAGGGTTGAGGTCAGGGTCATAGTCATGGTCGATGGCTCACTTGGACAGCCGTGTCAGGTACGTTTCCAAGGCCTTCGTGTAATTGTCGGCGTACCACTGTGCATTCAGCGCGATCTGTTTTTTCAGGTTGTCGACCGACCCGCAGTTGGCCTCCAGCTGTTCGGCAGACATCAGCTTTTCAGTGGCGCTGTTGGACGGGCCGTTGCCCAGCAGTTCAAAGAGCTTGAGCTGGCCTTCAGGTTGCAACGCTTGCTGGATGAACTGCATGGCCGGTTGCGTGCCAGCGGGGTTACCTTGCAGCACGGCCCAACTGCTGGAGTTGATGAAGCCGTTGTCGAAGCTCCAGCGCACACGGTTATCGGTGTCTTCGGCGAGCAGTTTGGCGCGGGTATGCCAGATAGCACCCACCGACACTTCGCCATCCACCATCAGTTGCTGGCTCTCGGCGCCTGAACTCCAGAACGACAATACGTGGGGTTTGATTTCGTCGATCTTGGCCATCGCCCGTGGCACGTCCAGTGGATACAGCTGATCGGCCGGTACGCCATCTGCCAGCAACGCGGCCTCAAGCATCCCGTTCATCCACTTGTACAACGTGCGCTTACCCGGGAATTTCTTGACGTCCCAGAAATCGGCCCAGGTTTTTGGACCGTTTTCGCCGAATTTTTTGCTGTCCCACGCCATCACGTAGCTGAACTGATAGCTGGCGATGCCGAAATCCGAGGACAGTGCCGGCGCCACCAGGTCACGCTTGATCACGTTGTAGTCCAGCGGTTGCAGGATTTTTTCGCGGCCCAGCACGAGGGCGCTGTAGCTCTCGACGTCAACCACGTCCCAGCTCGGTTGGCCGCTGGCGAGTTGCGAGCGAATAGCGCCCTCGGTCGGGCCGGCGCCGTCAATGCGAACCTGAATGCCGGTGTTTTTGGTGAAGGTTTCGGTCCACGCCGAGCGGAACGCGTTCAGCGCATCGCCGCCCCAGTTGACCACCACAAGCGGCTTGTCGGCCGACCAACTGATGCCGCTGCGCAAGGCCAGAGGCACTGCGGCCAACAGGCCCATGGCCTGCATGAAAGTGCGGCGGTTGATCTGGCCGCCACGGGCTTTTTCGATAAGCACTTCAATACAGTCGCGTTGATGATCCAGGCTCATGGGCACGTCCTCAATCGGCGGGTGTCGCACACCGGCCTTTTTTGTTGTCATTAGGAGAGAGCTTTTACTGCACGTTACTGGCGGTCTTCAGGCTTGAAGCAGGAAGCTCTGCTGCACCGGCCAACTCAACCAAACCGGCGCACCACTGGGCATCAGCGCACCAGGATGATTGCCAGGTACGGACAGGTTTATCGGCAAAGTGTCGCCACTGACCTTCAGCGCCAGATGAGTGCTGGAACCTTGGTAAACCTTGTCGGTGAGTTGCGCCGGCATCACGTTATAGCCGTCGCGTTCCGGGCATTCGCTGTGCAGTTCCATGTGCTCGGGACGCACGGCCAATACCGTTGGCTGGGCGCTCAACGGTGCGGGGGCGAGGGCATGCAACACGCTGCTGCCGCAACGCCCGCTGGCGGTCGCACCATTGCGGGAAAGGTCGGCCAGCGGGAACAGGTTCATCTTGCCGAGGAACTCGGCGACAAAACGGCTTTCCGGGCGGTTGTAGATGTTTTCCGGCGTATCAACCTGCGTCAATTTTCCACGGTTGAAAATCGCGATACGCGACGACAGCGCCAGTGCTTCACCCTGATCGTGGGTCACAAACACGAAGCTGGTGCCCACCTGGCGATGGATGCGCTGCAATTCGGTTTGCAGTTGTTCGCGCAGGTTTTTATCGAGTGCAGACAGCGGCTCATCGAGCAACAGCAGTTCCGGTTCGAACACCAGCGCGCGGGCAATCGCCACCCGCTGTTGCTGGCCGCCGGACAACTCGGAGGGCTTCTTGTGCATGTGCTCGCCAAGCCCGACCACTTCCAGAATGTGCTTGACCCGGCGTTGACGTTCTTCGGCTGCGACTTTGCGGATGCGCAACGGGTACGCCACGTTGTCGCTAACGCTCATGTGCGGGAACAACGCATAACCCTGGAACACCATGCCGTAGTTACGTTTCTCGGCGGAGCGCTTGATGATGTCGACGCCTTGCTCCATCAGCTTGCCCGAGGTCGGGCTGAGGAAACCGGCCAGAATCATCAGCAGGGTGGTTTTGCCTGAGCCGGACGGGCCCAGCAGGGTAAGGAATTCGCCTTGGCGAACGTCGAGATCGACGTTATCCAGCGCAGCGAAACGACCGTAATACTGGCTGATACCTTGTGCACTGAGCTGAATCGCTGAACCGCTGGACACTATGGAGTTCCTCTTTTTATGTGCCCCGAGGCGTGCGAGGACGGATGTAAATCCGGCAGGGGCTTTGCGCTTATTATTGTTAAAAATATCGCTACATCAATGGAATTATTTTGCAGGTATTGGTTAGTTTTATTACTCAATAACGCCTGTCCGCCTCAATACTCCCACAGCACAGTGCGCTCTGACTTTCAGAGCGTGTCTTGCCACGTTTGATGGGATGACTGCAGTTGGGTCTTCACCCAATTGCTGAAGGCCTGAACCACTGCGCGCTCGGCTTTCTGCGGGTCGGCGGCCAGGTAATAACCGCGATGCAGGTCGATGGTGATGTCGAAAGGGCGCACCAGCAGACCCTTGGACAAGGCATCGCCACTGATCAGGTTGTCGCCGATAGCGATGCCCTGGCCGGCAATGCATGCCGACTGCGCGCAATGCGCATCCGAGAACAGAATGCCGCTGACAGCGTTAACTCCCGAGGCTCCGGCGGCGGTCAACCACACGCGCCAGTCCGAGTAATCGGTCATGTGCAACAACGGAAAGCCGCTGAGCTCCTGGGGATTTTTCAAGCCGCTGAGGGCGTTGATCAGCCGCGGGCTGCACACCGGGAAGAAGCGCAATGCAACGATTTCTTCAACGATCATTTCCGGCCAGTCACCAATCCCGTACGCGATGAACAGATCGGCACTTTGGTTGTTTATGTCGTCTGGCGTGCGTGGCGAAATCAACTGCAGCTGCACTTGCGGGTACTGACGCAAGAACGCGCCGATGTGGTGGCACAACCAATACGTGGCAAACCCCGGGGCGCAACTGACGCAGAGCCGGCCGGAGATTTCCTGGTCGTCCACCAACTGACCGGCGTCCAGCAGGTTCAGCAAAATCCCATGCACCTCACGCGCATAGCGTTCTCCCTGATAGGTCAGGCCAATGCCCCGGCCGATGCGCTCGGTGAGGGCAAAGCCTACGCATTCTTCCAGTTTGCTGATCTGGTGGCTGATTGCGCTGCGGGTCAGGTTCAGTTCACGGGCGGCGACCGACACGCTACCGAGGCGAGCCACCGCGTCCAGCGCGCGAAGCGCCGTCATCGAAGGAAAACGCATAAATCATCCCGCTAAATGGGTGAAGGATTGGATTAGTCAGCACTTATGGTGACGTAAATTGAACAGTCAGGCCAAAAAAAATCGATTGTTGTATCGGTTGGTTCAACAATACTAGCCCAACTTGTCATTGGGCAGTTCACGCCCGTTATCAAAGAGGTGCTGCATGACCCGTTGTGCCCAAGCGCTCGTTCAGTTGCTTGAAGGATATGGCGTTGAAACCGTCTTCGGCATTCCCGGCGTCCACACCGTGGAGCTTTATCGGGGCTTGCATGGCAGCCGGCTGAAGCACGTCAGCCCGCGCCACGAGCAAGGCGCTGGTTTCATGGCCGATGGTTATGCCCGCGCCAGTGGCAAACCGGGGGTGTGCTTCATCATTACCGGCCCCGGCATGACCAATATTCTGACCGCCATGGGCCAGGCCTATGCCGACTCGGTGCCGATGCTGGTCATCTCCACCTGCAACCGCCGCGAACATTTGCGCCTGGGCCATGGCCACCTGCACGAAATGCCCGATCAGCGCGCAATGGTCGCTGGCGTTTGTGCGTTCAGCCACACGTTGCAGCATCCCGATCAATTGCCAGAAGTGTTGGCGCGCGCCTTCGCTGTGTTTGGCTGCACCCGACCACGACCGGTGCATATTGAAATCCCGCTGGACGTGCTGGACATGCCTGCCGAGGGCCTCGATTTGCGTCCGCGTGCATTGCCGGCCGCGCCTGCTCCAGCGTCTGCGGCCATTGATGCCGCCGTCGCCCTGATCAATAACGCACAGCGCCCATTGATTCTGGCCGGAGGCGGGGCTCGACGCGCCAGTGCTGCTTTGACATCGCTCGCTGAACGTTTGCAGGCACCGGTGGCACTCACCACCAATGCCCGCGGCTTGCTGCCGCCCGAACACCCTTTATTGCTCGATGGCGTGCAGTCGTCGGTGCACGGTCGCGAGATGTTTGCCGATGCCGATGTGGTGCTCGCAGTGGGCACCGAGCTGGGCGAAACCGACTATGACTTCTTCGGTCTGGGCCCTTTGGCGTTCAAAGCGCCGCTGATTCGACTGGACATCGACCCGATGCAAGTACTGGGCGCGCAACCGGCCACCGTCGGTTTGCTGGGCGATGCCGAGCAGGGCCTGCGTGCATTGCTCGCGCAACTGCCGCAACGCCAGCCAGATCAAACCTGGGCGAATGTGCGTGTAACGCAGGTTAATGCGCTGGAACATGCCGGCTGGAACCAGAAACAGAGTCGCCTGCAAGCAGTGCTAGACACGGTTCGTGATTGTTTGCCGCAGCCGTTGATCGTCGGTGACTCGACGCAACCGGTGTATCAGGGCGCGTTGGGCTACCGGGCGCCGACGCCCAACAGTTGGTTCAACGCCGGCACCGGTTACGGAACCCTCGGTTATGCGTTGCCAGCGGCCATCGGGGCCAAATTGGCGCAACCGCTGCGCCCGGTGGTGGCGTTGGTGGGCGACGGTGGTTTGCAGTTCTCGAGCGCCGAACTGATCGCCGCCAAAGAGGCGGGTGCCGCGATCATCCTGTTGCTGTGGAACAACACCAGCTATGCCGAGATCCGCGATTACATGAACGCTCGCGAGGTGCCGTTGCTGGGCGTCGACATTCTTACCCCGGACTTCGCAGCCCTGGCGCAAAGCTGTCACGTGCCGCATCACGCCGTGCGCAATCTGGGTGGTTTGCGCGAGTTGCTGGGGCAGTTCGCCGACATTCAGACGCCGGTGATGCTTGAGCTGGATGCGGCGGCTTTCCTGGCGACGTAAAACGCTGGCGGCCGGCGACCACAATAAAAATTTCCAGGTCTGCGCCGCGCCGAGCGCACGGCGGACCTTTCTATCGCACTGAACTCAAAAGGTGGCTTACATGGCTGAGTCCGACAACTTTTCCTCGACCCATTCCACGCAAGGGACATACGCCGATCTGATCCTCGGTAACGGTCGCATCTATACCCAGGATCCATCGAACCCGTGGGCCGAAGCCGTGGCGATCCGCGACGGCAAGTTGATCGGTGTTGCCAGCCTTGGTGAACTTGAAGCCTTCAAAGGCCCGAACACCGTGTTGCATGATCTGCAAGGCGCCTTCTGCATGCCGGGCCTGCACGACATGCACACCCATCCCGACCTGGCGCTGGCGCCACGTTACAGCGATGACCTGGACGTCGGCATCGAAGACCCGACGCCTGAGCAACTGCGTGAAAGTATCCTGGCCTATGCCGATAGCCATCCGGGTGACGGCTGGATCTACGGCCAATATTGGGTGCGCTACACCTTCCGCGAGGCCGGCCTGACGCCAGGCCGTGCATGGCTCGACAGCGTGATGCCGGACCGCCCGGTGGCGCTGCTCGACCGGATGTGGGGCACCATGATGGTCAACTCCAAGGCACTGGAACTGGCCGGTATCGATGGCACCACGTCTGACCCGCGCAACGGTTATTTCGAACGCGATGAACTGACCGGCGAACCCACCGGCCTGATGATCGATGGCGCCTACGCGATGATCCACGCCGCGATGCCGCCGACCCCGGTCAGCGTGCTGCGTCGTGCCTACCGCGATGGCGTGCATTTCCAGAGTTCGCGTGGCGTTACCGCCAGTAAATACGTGCATGTCTGCGAGCAGCGTTTGCAGGCGTTGAAAGAACTCGATGACAGCGGCGAACTGACGGTTCGAATCGAAGCCGCGATTAGTTGGCAGGACGATATTTTTCCGGTGCGTCGTCGCTGGGAACTGCTCAGCGGCGAGCGTCATTACTACCGCAGTGCGCGCCTGAGTGCGAACGCGGTGAAGTTTCACTTCGACGGCACGGTAGAGCCGAAGTCTTCCTATTTGCTGACCCCGTGGCCGCAAGAGTCGAGCTGGCGCGGCAAGCTCAACCTGACCCCGGAACACATCACCGACATGGTGGTGGACATGGACAGCAAAGGCATTCGAGTGATCGCGCACTGCACCGGTGACGGTGCCTCCGACGTGTTCCTCGATGCGGTGGCCGAAGCGCGTCGTCGCAACGGTTTCAGCGGTGTACGCCATCAATGTGCGCACAGCACGTTGCTGCACCCGGGCAACCTGCCACGCTTCAAGGAACTTAACGTTATCGCTGAGTTCTCGCCGGCCGCCTGGTATCCGACACCGTTCGCCAGCGGCGCACGTTCGGGGTATGGCCAGGAGCGGCTCAAACGCATCTACGATTTCAAAGGCGTGCTCGAGGCTGGCGGCACAGCGGTGATGGGCACCGACTGGCCGGTGGCGTCGATCGATCCGTGGCTGGCACTGGAAACCATGGTGACCCGCCAAAACCCATGGAACGATGACCCTGCGTGTTTCGGCGATCCTATCAGCCTGGAACAGGCGCTGAACGTGGTCACCCGTAACGGCTCCATTGCCATGGGCCTGGAAAAAAGTACCGGCAGCCTCGAAGTCGGCAAGTCGGCGGACTTGATTGTCATCGACCGCGACCTGTTCGCCGAGCCTGCGCGTAACTACATCCACCGCACCAACGTGCTGCTGACTTTTGTCGAGGGCCAGTTGGTATACGACCGTCATTCGACACTGGCGTCGGCAGGGTTGAAAGCGGTATGGCAGGGCGAGCCGCCCGTGCTGGAAGGTAAAGCAAAATGAACACGCCACGGATCGCAGTGACCGTTGTTTCGGGGTTTCTCGGTGCCGGCAAAACCACCTTGCTCAATCGCATGGTGCGCCGTGCGCAAGGCAGTCGGCTGGCGGTAATCGTCAACGATTTTGGCGAGCTGAATATCGATGCAGCGATTGTTTCCGAAGTGACGGATGCGGTGGTCAGCCTGCAAAACGGGTGTATCTGCTGCACGGTTCAAGAAGACCTGTTGGCGCAACTGACCGGCATGGCGCAGATGCAGCCGAGGCTGGAAAGGATCGTCATTGAATGCAGCGGCGTGTCCGATCCACAACGCATTGTGCAGACCCTGGCTTACCCGCAACTGCGCAGCCAGATGCAACTGGACATGGTCATCACCGTGGTCGACGCCACCCGCCATCTGCAACTGGAGGGCGAATACGCTCGTTTGGCCAGGGCGCAAGTGGCGGCGGCCGACTTGCTGCTGTTGAATAAAACCGATCTGGTCGACGAAGAGCAATTGCAAGGTCTGCGTGAAGCGCTGGGACTTCGCACGCGAATCCACGAAAGCGTGCAGGCGCATCTGCCGGATGCGCTTTGGCTGGACACCGAACTAGACGTTGAACCGCGTGCGGTAAAGCCGCTTACGCGGGTATCGACCGATGATCACAGTGAAATGTTCAGCAGTTGGCTATGGCAAGACACCGCTGCGCTCGACGTCGAACGTTTGCGCGGCTGGTTACAGGCACTGCCCAGCGACGTGTTTCGGGTGAAGGGGCTGGTAGTGCTTGCGCAGGGCAATTCAGCACATTGGTTGCAACACGTCGGCACCCGCAGTCAGTTCTTGCCCGCAACCGACGAGGCGCAAGCTATCACTACGCGGCTGGTGTTTATTGCGCGTCGTGGATTTGATGGCTGGGAGGCATTGGGTCAAGGCTTGCAGGCCTGCAAAGTGACCGAGGGCGCACGCACATGAACCCCACCGAACAACGGTTGCGTGAAGAGTTGGCGGCTTGCTACCGATTGATCGCGCACTTTCGCATGACCGATCTGATTTTTACCCATATCTCGGTGCGTTTGCCGGGGCCGGAACATCACTTTCTGATCAACCCTTATGGGCTGATGTTCGAGGAAATCACCGCCTCCAACCTGGTGAAAATCGGCCTGGACGGGCGCGCCGTGGAGGCGTCGCAATACCCGGTGAACCCGGCAGGTTTTGTGATTCACAGCGCCATTCACGGGGCGCGCGAAGATGCGCAATGCGTGCTGCACACGCACACCCGGTCCGGTTGCGCGGTGGCTGCATTGAAGTGTGGTTTGCTGCCGGTGAACCAGATCTCCATGGAGTTTTATGGGCGTGTTGCTTATCACGACTACGAAGGCGTGGCGCTGGACTTGAGCGAGCAACAGCGGCTGGTGCAGGACATCGGTGATAAGCCGGTGTTGATGTTGCGCAACCACGGTTTGCTGACCGTGGGCGAAACCGTGAGCCAGGCCTTTTTGCGCATGTATTACCTGGAAAAAGCTTGCGAAATCCAGTTGGCGGCGCAGGCTGCCGGCGAACTGGTATTGCCATCGGCCGAGGTGTGCGCATACACCGAACGCCAGTTCAATGACCCGGGCCGACCACTGGAAGAAGGTGAGTTGAATGACCCGGACGCAATGCAACTGGCCTGGAATGCGTTGTTGCGACTGCTGGACCGCGTAGCGCCGGGTTATCGGGATTGATCCCGATCCTTTGCTGAACGCACCGCCGCCATCGCAGGCAAGCCAGCTCCCACAGTGATCTTTGTTGCTCACAAACTCTGTGCCTTGCCCAGATCCCACAGTGGATTTTTGTTGCTCACAAACTCTGTATCTTGCTCAGATCCAATGTAGGAGCTGGCTTGCCTGCGATGGCTACACCTCGGTCTGCCAGAAATCCTTGTTGGATGGGCGGGCCTGATCGCTAGCAGGCTAGCTCCCACAATAGATCTCTGTTGCTCACAAACCCTGTGCCTTACCCAGATCCAATGTGGGAGCTGGCCTGCCAGCGATGGCCACACCTCGGTCTCTCAGGAATTCTTGTTTGATGGGCGGGCCTCATCGCTAGCAGGCTAGCTCCCACAATAGATCTCTGTTGCTCACAAACTCTGTGCCTTACCCAAATCCAATGTGGGAGCTGGCCTGCCAGCGATGGCCACACCTCGGTCTCTCAGGAATACTTGTTGAATGGGCGGGCCTGATCGCTAGCAGGCTAGCTCCCACAGTAGATCTCTGTTGCTCACAGACTCTGTGCTTGCCCAGATCCAATGTGGGAGCTGGCTTGCCTGCGATAGCCACACCTCGGTCTGCCAGAAATCCTTGTTGAATGGGCGGGCCTGATCGCTAGCAGGCTAGCTCCCACAATAGATCTCTGTTGTTCACAAACTCTGTGCCTTACCCAAATCCAATGTGGGAGCTGGCCTGCCAGCGATGGCCACACCTCGGTCTCTCAGGAATTCTTGTTGAATGGGCGGGCCTGATCGCTAGCAGGCTAGCTCCCACAATAGATCTCTGTTGTTCACGAACTCTGTGTCTT
Source organism: Gordonia sp. IEGM753 (assembly GCF_050321825.1). Lineage (NCBI taxonomy): Bacteria > Bacillati > Actinomycetota > Actinomycetes > Mycobacteriales > Gordoniaceae > Gordonia > Gordonia sp. IEGM753. The sequence continues at coordinate 543,729 of NZ_JBNQGB010000002.1, read as the reverse complement.
GCCCAGATCCCACAGTGGATTTTTGCTGCTCACAAAACCTGTGCCTTGCTCAGATCCAATGTAGGAGCTGGCCTGCCAGCGATGGCCACACCTCGGTCTCTCAGGAATTCTTTTTTGATGGGTGGGCCTCATCGCTAGCAGGCTAGCTCCCACAGTAGATTTCTGTTGGTTACAAACTCTGTGTCAGTCCCGATCCCACAGTAGATTTTTGCTGCTCACAAAACCTGAGCCTTACTCAGATCCAATGTGGGAGCTGGCCTGCCAGCGATGGGCGCGCTGCGGTCTGTCAGGCTTGTCCGGTCGGTGTGTTCAGGTTCATCGAGCGTTCGGCGAGGGCGGTTGCGGTGTCTTCATCCACTGGCAGTGAAAAGCTGAAGGTTGCGCCTTGCCCTGGTACATCCACCAAGCGGATTTCGCGGCCGTGCAACTGCAATATGCGGTGCACGATGCGCAGCCCCAAGCCGCCGTCACGCCGCGCGCCACCGATGTTGAATGGACGCAGGAACAAGCCTTCGCGAAGTTCGGCAGCAATGCCCGAGCCGCTGTCGCTGACGGTTATCTCGACAAACTTGCCTTGCGGCGCAAGGCTGATATCAACGCTTCCGCCTTGCGGTGTGTGCCGCAGCGCGTTGTCGAACAGGTTGGTCAGCACCCGTTCGATGAGCCCAAGGTCGGCGCATACACCGGAGACCGATGGCGCGAAATTGGCCTTGAGTTGTACTTGCCGAGCTTCAGCCGTCAGTTCGAATTTCTGGAAGATGTCCTGCACCAGGTCCGTCAGTGAGAAGCGCTCCAGCACCGGTTGTACGAAGCCGTGTTCGAGGCGCACCAGCTCCAGCAGCGACTGCGCCAGACCGCCTACTTTGCGGCTTTGATCCAGCGCGATCCCCAGGTAACGGCGACGGTCCGCAGGCGACAACGTGGCGTCCTTGAGCGACAGGGTTTCCAGATAACCATGCAATGACGCCAGCGGCGTGCGCAGGTCATGGGAAATATTCGCCACCAGTTCACGTCGCTCCTGATCCTGGCGGGTCAGCGAGCGCCATTGTTCACCGAGGCGGATTTGCATCTGCCGGAAAGCTGCATCCAGTATTGCAATCTCATCATGGCTGGAGGCTTTCTCCAGCGGGTCAGCCCGTACTGGCGCTGCGGGAACGCCGTCAATGTCGAACTGGCTGACGGTTTCAGTCAGTTGGCGCAACGGTCTGGTGATCAGCGCAAAAGCGGTGAGGCCTGCAATCAAGCACAACAATGCCACCAGCCCAATCGACAACAGTGCGGTATTGAGTGCTGCGCTGGTAGCACCGCGCTCGGCGAAGCGGTCGTGCTCTTCGCCCAGCAAAACCACGTACAGATAACCTGCCGGTTTACCGTTGACCTTCAACGGCGCGGCGCTGAAAACCTTACGCGTTTCAAGGCTGCGAGGATCGTCGCCGAGAATGGGCAGTGGATCGCCCTTGAGCAGCTTCTGGATGGGCACCAGGTCAATCTGTTCCCGGCGAATTTTGCCTTCGGGTGCGGCGCTGCCGACTATCCGGCCCTGATTGTCGAGCAAATACACTTCGACACTGGGATTGACCAGCATCAGCTGGCTGAACAGGTTGCGCACCGCGTCGGGCATCAGGCCCTTGCTGTCCATCAGCACGGTGTCGTTGGCGATGTGTTGCGCCAGGTCACGTGACAATCCTTGCACCACTTCCTGCTCATGCATCTGATTGGAGCGCACTTGCATCCACGCCGATGTACCGCAGCACACCAGCAGCAGCACCGCGAACACCAGGGACAATCGTTGCGTCAGGGTCAACCTCATGACTGTTCCTCCTTGGCCGCGAATTTATAGCCACGGCCCCAAACCGTCAGGATGCGCGCCGGTTGCGCCGGGTCGGTTTCGATCTTCGCGCGCAAGCGGTTGATGTGGGTGTTCACCGTGTGTTCGTAGCCTTCATGGCTATAGCCCCAAACGGCATTCAGCAGGTCCATGCGCGAGAACACCTTGCCCGGTTGGCGTGCGAAGAAGTACAGCAGGTCGAACTCGCGGGGTGTCAGGTCCAGTCGGCGACCCTCCAGGGCCACGTCACGGGTAATCGGGTCGATCGACAGGCCTTCCACGGTCAGGCTGCCGGCGTCCATTTTCAGGTTGCGAGCCATCGCATCGACGCGTCGCAACAGGGCTTTGACCCTGGCCACCAGTTCGAACATGGAAAAGGGCTTGGCCAGGTAATCGTCAGCGCCCAGCTCCAGCCCCAGAATCCGGTGCATTTCGCTGGACCGAGCGCTGGTAATGATGATCGGCGTGTAGCGCGCCATGGCGCGGGCGCGGCGGCAGATTTCGAGGCCGTCGACGCCGGGCAGCATCAGGTCGAGGATCAATGCATCCCAAGTGCCTTGCTGCAGCCGCCGCATGCCTTCATCGCCGTCGGCGCAATGTTCCACCTCGAACTGCTCATCGCGAAGATGCAGGCAGATAAGGTCCGCGATGTGCACATCGTCCTCGACTACGAGGATGCGTTTGGTCGGTTCCATCAAGCTCAATCCTTCAGCGCAGTGGACGCATTGTGCGGGTTTTCCTCGGGCTGAGTTATCACGAATTGTTTAACTCCCTGTGAGGATTTGGCGATCACCCCAAGCCTAGGCTGTGTTCCATGAAAGGCCCTTGGATTTTTTGGGAGAAGACCATGTTTTCACGACGGCAGTTTCTGGTAACGAGTGGCGGAGTGGGGCTTGCAGCCCTGGCGTTAGGGCTATTGCCATCATTTGCCACGCGTTCCGCACTGGTCAGCGAGGCCGACGCGGCAGAGGAGTTTGAGGTGACTCACAGCGACAGCGAATGGCGCGCCATGCTCAGCGCCGAACAGTACGACATCCTCCGTGAAGAGGGTACCGAAAGGGCTTACAGCAGTGCACTGAACAACGAACATCGCGACGGCACCTTCGCGTGTGCCGGTTGCGACCTGCCGCTGTTTTCCTCTGCCACCAAGTTCGACAGCCGCACCGGTTGGCCAAGCTTCTGGACGCCGCTGGACAAGGCTGTGGCTACCCGCCAGGACAGATCGTTTGGCGTGCTGCGCGAAGAGGTTCACTGCCGCCGCTGTGGTGGTCATTTGGGGCACGTCTTCGATGACGGTCCAAAACCGACCGGTCTACGCTATTGCATGAACGGTTTGGCGATGACTTTCGAGCCGAAAACGGCCTGATTATTTCTATCACTTTTCATGCAGGTCCCTCTTATGTGGTTACTGATTCTTGCGTACCTGGGCGGTGTGTTGACGATTGTCAGCCCATGCATTCTGCCAGTGCTGCCGTTTGTATTCGCTCGCACCGGGCAACCGTTCATGAAAAGCGGTTTGCCGCTGCTGGCGGGCATGGCGTTGACCTTCGCACTGGTCGCCACATTGGCGGCAGTGGGCGGTGGCTGGGTGGTGCAGCTGAATCAGTACGGTCGTTGGCTGGCGTTGGTGTTTGTCGCGTTGTTCGGGCTGACGTTGCTGTTGCCTCGTTTGGCCGATCGCTTGACGCGGCCACTGGTGGCGGCCGGTAGTCGTTTATCGGAAGTCGCTGGTGCCGATGCCCGGCCACGTCCCGGCGCTTCGTTTCTGATCGGCGTCGCCACGGGCTTGCTCTGGGCACCTTGCGCGGGGCCGATTCTGGGCTTGTTGCTAACCGGCGCCGCGCTGCAGGGCGCAAGTATTGCCACCACGTTGTTACTGCTGGCGTATGCCGCCGGTGCCGCGACTTCCCTCGCCGTGGCGTTGTTGCTGGGCGGTAAGGTTTTTGCTGCGATGAAGCGTTCCATCGGCGCTGGCGAGTGGGTTCGCCGGGTCCTGGGCGCCGTCATGCTGGCCGGTGTGGCGGCCATTGCGCTGGGCCTGGATACCGGCATTCTCGCGCGTTTTTCGACAGCCTCAACGGGCGGTATCGAGCAGGCACTGGTAGGACGGCTGGCCGGGAAATCACCGAACAACAGTGCGCCGATGACTGCTGAAAACTCTGCTGGTGCGATGCCAGTGGCAGACAAAGCGCCGGGCACGCTGCCGATTGAAGGCAATCTCCCACCGCTCGACGGAGCCGTGCAATGGCTCAATTCACCCCCATTGGACGCACAGGCGCTGAAAGGCAAAGTGGTGCTGGTGGATTTCTGGACCTACTCCTGCATCAACTGCCTGCGGACCTTGCCGTACGTGAAGGCGTGGGCCGAAAAGTACCGTGATCAGGGTTTGGTCGTCATCGGCGTGCACGCGCCGGAGTTTGCCTTCGAACGCAATGTCGGCAACGTCACTAAAGCCATGAAAGACCTGGGCATCAACTACCCGGTGGCAATCGATAACGACTTCAAGATCTGGCGTGCCTTCAACAACGAATACTGGCCGGCGCATTACTTTGCAGACGCTCAGGGACGCATTCGTTATCACCATTTTGGTGAAGGTGAGTACGCCGAATCAGAGCGCGTCATTCAGCAACTGCTGCGAGAAGCAGGCGCCGCGAAAGTCGCCGACGGCTTGATCAATGCCGATGCCAAAGGTGTGCAACAGGCCCCGGACATGAGTGAAGTGCAGTCACCGGAAACCTATGTGGGTTTCCAGCGCGCAGAGCATTTCGTGCCTGAAACCGGCCTGGTCCCGGACAAGGAATCGGCCTACACCCCGCCAGCGCAATTGGCACTCAATGACTGGAGCCTGGGCGGTCAATGGAAGGTGGGTTCGGAGCGAGCCATTTCGGGCACCGCCGCTAGCCGCATCGTCTATCGCTTCCATGCCCGCGACCTGCATCTGGTGCTGGGCCCTGGCGCGGATGGCAAACCGGTACGTTTCAAAGTGCTGATTGACGGTAAAGCGCCCGGTGACGCCCATGGCATGGACGTTTCCGCCGATGGCAGCGGCAGCGTCACCGAGCAGCGTTTGTATCAACTGGTGCGCCAGCCCGGCGACGTGACGGACCGTACCTTCAGCATCGAGTTTCTCGACCCGGGCGTTTCGGCCTATGCCTTTACCTTCGGTTGATCGTCATTCCCACTCTTCAGGAGTCAGCCTCATGAAATCCTTATTTACCTGGCGCCGTACCTTATTGGGACTGGCCGCTGCCAGCGTCATCGGCCAGTGCTCGGCGTTCTCTTTCGGCGCTGAAGATGCCGTGGTCATCGCGCCACCGGCCATTGATGAAATCACTCAGGCACACAGTGAAAAAGTGGTGTTCGCCGGTGGCTGTTTCTGGGGTGTGCAGGGCGTGTTCCAGCACGTCAAAGGCGTGAAAAAAGCGGTTTCGGGTTATGCCGGTGGCGCCGCGAACACCGCGCAATACGAACGTGTCAGCGAGGGCGATACCGGGCACGCCGAATCGGTTGAGGTCACGTTTGATCCGGCGCAAGTCAGCTACGGCACCTTGTTGCAGATCTACTTTTCTGTCGCGCATAACCCCACCGAACTCAACCGCCAGGGGCCGGACAGTGGCACTCAATACCGATCGACAATCTTTACTGAAAACACTGAGCAGCAGCGCGTGGCCAAGGCCTACATTGCTCAGCTGGATGCCGCGCATTCGTTCAACAAACCGATAGTGACCACATTGGAAAGCTACAACGGTTTTTACCCGGCAGAAGCGGAGCACCAGGACTTCCTGACCGAGCATCCGACCTATCCGTACATCGTCATCAATGACTTGCCAAAAGTGGCGCAGTTGAAGCAGTTGTACCCGGATCGGTATCAGGAAAAACCGGTGCTGGTGAAGGCGTCGATGTAAGCCGATGGGTGGGCGCTATGGCTTGCCCCACAGGCGCATCGCAAAGTCGACGAAGCTGCGCAATTTCGGCAAACGGTAGCGATCCTGGGTGTAAAGCAGGTGCATCGGCCGGCTCGGCAGGGTGTAGTCCTGCATCAATGCCACCAGTTTCCCATCCAGCAAGTCTTGCTCCACCAGCGCATCGGGCAGCATCACAATGCCCATCCCGGTGCGCGCGGCCTGGTGCAGCCCGGCTGAACTGTTGATCAGCATCGGGCCGCTGACCGACACCATGATCTCGCCTTGCGGCCCACTCAAGCGCCATTGTTTTTCCACCGAATGCCAGTCATCTCCCACCGGATAGGCAAAGGACAAGCAGTCGTGGTGCTGCAGGTCTTCAGGTTTATGCGGTGTGCCGCGACGCGCCAGGTAGTCCTGCGATGCGCACATTGTCAGGGTGTAGTCGATCAGGGGCCGGGCGATGATGTTCGACGCCTCGATGGCGCCCAGGCGAAACGCAACATCGAGGCCGTTTTCCAGCAGATCCGGTCGTCCGTTGGTGAGCACCACGTCCAGTTTGACGTTCGGGCAAAGCAAGGTGAACTCGCTGAGTGCCGGCGCCAGTTTTTCAGTGCCGAAGGTTAACGGCGCGGTAATACGCAAGGTGCCGCTGGGCGAATCCTGGCTCTGTTCGGCCAAGCGCTCGGAATCCGCGACCAGCCCCAACACTTCCAGACAACGCTGGTAATAAGCGGTACCGAATTCTGTCAGCCGTTGGCGTCGTGTCGTTCGGTTAAGCAGACGCACGCCCAAGCGTTGCTCTAGCGCTCGAAGGTGATTACCGACCATCGTGGTCGACATTTCGCACTGCAAAGCGGCGGCGGTCATGCTGCCGGTTTCCACCACTTTGACGTAAACGGTCATTGCCTGGAACACATCCATTATCAAGCCCAGCTTTAAAATTATTGAAGTTTTTCAGCGTTTATCCAGCTCAGGTGGCTAACCATACTGCAAAAACACCGACAATTGATGGAGCTTGATGTCATGACCGCCGCCTGCCTGATGAGCACTTACCAACCCCTGGCATTGAGTTTCAGCAAAGGCCTTGGCACACGCCTGTGGGATCAGGCCGGTCGCGAATACCTGGACGCGGTAGCGGGTGTGGCGGTGACCAATGTCGGGCATTCGCATCCGAAAATCGTTGCCGCCATCAGTGAGCAGGCTGGTTTGCTGCTGCACACCTCCAACCTCTACAGCATCGACTGGCAGCAACAGTTGGCGCAAAAACTCACCCGGTTGGCGGGCATGCAACGGGCCTTTTTCAACAACTCCGGTGCCGAGGCCAACGAAACCGCGCTGAAACTGGCGCGGCTGTACGGCTGGCGCAAGGGCATCGAGCGGCCGCTGATCGTGGTCATGCACAACGCCTTTCACGGCCGCACACTAGGCACCTTGTCCGCCAGCGACGGTCCCGCCGTACGCTTGGGTTTCAGTGAGTTGCCGGGTGATTTCGTCAAGGTGCCATTCGGCGATTTGAAGGCACTGGAAAAGGTGCAGCAAGCGCACGGTCAGCGCATCGTGGCGATCCTGATGGAGCCGATTCAGGGTGAGGGCGGCGTTCAGTTGGCACCGCCGGGTTACCTGCAAGCCGTACGTGAGTTGTGCGACCGGCGTTCATGGCTGCTGATGCTCGACGAAATCCAGACCGGTATCGGCCGCACCGGCCAGTGGTTTGCGTTTCAGCACGAAGGCATCGTGCCGGATGTGATGACCCTGGCCAAAGGCCTCGGCAATGGCATTCCCATCGGCGCGTGCCTGGCGCGGGGCAAAGCCGCCGAGCTGTTTACCCCCGGCAGTCACGGCAGCACGTTCGGCGGTAATCCACTGGCCTGTCGGGTCGGTTGCACCGTACTGCAAATCATCGAAGAGCAAGCCCTGCTGCAAAACGCCAACGTGCAAGGCGAGCGTCTGCTCGAAAGATTGCGCATCGAATTGGCCGACAACCCGAACATTCTGGCGATTCGCGGGAAAGGCCTGATGATCGGTATCGAACTCAAACAACCGATTCGTGACCTGAGCCTGATCGCCGCGCGGGATCACGGCTTGCTGATCAACGTGACACGCGGCAAAACCATACGGCTACTGCCGCCGCTAACGATTGATGAGCGGGAAGTGGAGATGATTGTCAGAGGGGTTTGTCGGGCGGTGGGGTCTGTTTGATAGAGACCGGGCCGCCATCACGCGCTTTGGCCTTGGCGCGTAAATGTCGGGCCACCGCGATCGCTGCGGCCAATACCAACACGATCAGCACAATCGGCAAGCGATACGGTTTCAGGTTGCCCAACATGCTCTCAAGCGCTTCGCCGGCCCAGTACCCGGCGCTGGCGAACAGCGTGGCCCAGACCGCCGCGCCAAGCGCATTCAACAACGTGAAACGCAGGGGCGACAGGCCGCTGGCGCCAATCACCACCGGGCCCACCAGGCGCATGCCGTACAGAAAACGCACGGCGAACACCGAAGTCGACGGGTAGCGCGCAATCAGTCCGGTGACGCGTTCGATGGCGGCTTGTTTTTTACTCAGGCGCGGCAACAGTTTTCCGCCGAAATAGCGTCCGCTCCAAAACAGCAATTGATCGCCAAGCATTCCGCCCAAACTGGCCCAGCCGATCACCGTCCACAGGTGCAAAATATGCTGGTGAGCGGCCATGCCGCCCAGAATCAGGATGGTTTCGCCCTCTATCAAGCAGCCGAAGAACACCGCCCAGTAGCCATAGGTTGCGAGCCAATAATTGAAGTCAATGTGTTCGAACAAGAGCGCTTCCCCGGATTTTCACCTGCCTGCCACCCGGTGAGACTAGTCGGCTTGCAGCACGGTGTTGATGAATGCTGTGATTTCCCCTCGTACCAATAGTTTAATTTTGATTGGCTGGCGGCTTCACGAGCGAACTGGAGTTGCGCCGGCATAAGCTTCAGAATCGTCGCCTACTCAAGGGCAGTGCGGGAGTTCTATTTCGTGTGGGTTCGACTGCTGTTTCTCATGACACTGGCTGTTGCTTCAGCGGTAAGCACCGCCACGTCGGCAACGGACCTGCCAGGGCATTATTATTTGCGCGGCCGGGAAATTGGTTCACAGATACTGCTTAAACCCGATAACACCTTTGAAGCCATGATTGTTTACGGCGGCGCCCAAGGTGCCGCGAAAGGGCGCTGGAAAAGGGATGGCCAAACCCTGACGTTAACCAGCGACGCGGTTGAGCCGCCCGCTGAAAAACTGCTGTTTGATTTAAGCCGTACGCGCAGTCTGGCAGAGCTGGCGGATGATAAAACTTCAACGCAGGCGCAGGACAACTATGTACTTGACCTCAAGTACGCACGATCGCGCCCCGTGCCGACTATCGAACCGGTGGCCGTGCAGTTCGAGTTCAATCAGGGGGCTACGCAGCAATGGCTGTGGAATAACGCGCAGGGGCGACAGTTTTACTTGCCGTTTTCCGACGCCCGCACGCTCACCAGAATTGGCTTTCCTACCGGTGATGCGGCTCAGCCACTGCAGTGGTTTGCGATCAAACCGTCGACGCGGGTTCTGTCGCTGAACTGGACAGTGGATCGCAGTAACCAGCACCTGTCGTACGATAAACCTGAAGAATTTGACCTGGTTCAATCGCAACACTACCTGCGCAATGCCCCCAGTGAACTGGCGCAGATCAGCCAGCACTACATCGTTTCAATGTACTACGGCGTTCCGGCCAAGCCGCCAGCGATCAAGCCTGTGGATATCTATTGGTCGTTCGACGATGGTTCGATACAGAAACAACTGTGGACCGATTCAAACCAACAGCAATTTTTGATGCCGCTGCTGCCCGGTAAAACATTGAAAAAACTGGGCGTGAAGTTGCGCGATAGCCATAAGGACATGGAGTGGTTCGAGGTTGCGGCGAACACCCGGACGCTCACTTTACGTTGGGAGGAGGGCCTGAATGCCGCACGTTCGACCGACCTGTCGGGGGTCTTCAACGATCTCGAACTGCAAGTAAAAGACGACTGCCTGGTCGTCGACTTGGGTAATGGCATGGCGTGTTACAGCAAGTAAGGTCAATCGCTGTGTTCGGGCGCAACCATGCGGGTTCTCGGCGAACCGTTTGAATTGTGCTGATAAATCGCCTGTGGCTGGCCTTTTTCGTTGAAGAACACTTGGCCAATTCCCGCGGAGTTCCACAACCGTTCGCCCGCTTCTGCGTGTTCGGGAATGTGCGGAATGATGCGCATGCGTCGACGTTTGGTCAGCCAGTTCAGCGGTGAGCGCGGCGAGTAGAGCCAGCGGTTGAGACGGTCGAACCATTCGAGCAGTTTCGGTGGGAATTCGTTTTTGATGCCGCTGCTGGTGATCTGCCAGATACGCGGTCCTGCCTTGCGGTGTCGGATTAATACTTCGTAGACGAAGGAATAATGCACATCGCCTGAGAGCACCACGTAGTTACCGGGTGTGCGCGAGTGTCGGAAAATGTTCAGGATCACTTGCGCCGCACCGCGATGCGCCATCCAGTTCTCGGCGTCCACCAGCAGCGGATAACCACACCAGCTGAACACTTTTTGTACAGTCTCGATCAGTTTGACGCCGAAGATCGGCGCCGGTGAAACGATGATCGCCGACGGATGATCCAGCAGTTCCTGTTGCAGTTCGCTGAGGGCTTCCCAGTCCAGCAAACCCGACGGTTGCTTGAGGTTCATCTCGCTGCGCCAACGCCGTGTACGCGTATCGATCACCACCAGCGCAGGCTGGGTCGGCAGCACGTAATGCCAGTTCTGGAACCCCAGCAGTGCGTCGATCAAGTCATCCTGAACGGCGCTGTCGAGGTATCGATCTTGTGCCGTGGCGCTTAATTGCAGGGTTTTTTCCAGCACATCGCCAAATGCATCCGGATTGTTGCCCCAGCCCTGGCACACCATATAGGCGATCAATGCGTTGCCGATGATGCGCTTGGAGAACGGATGGCCGTAGGCCGTTTCTTCCCATTGCGCGGACAAGTTCCAGTCGTCGGTGATGTCGTGGTCGTCGAAAATCATCAGGCAGGGCAAATGCGCCATCGCCCGCCCAACGCCGCCGAGCCCGGCCTTGAACGCCTCGATACGCGTTTGTTCAAGCGTATAGCGCTTAAGTCTTTCAGGCGTGAGTTCGGGTGGTTGTGCAGCGATCAGCGCCCAGGGCGTCGGCGACCACACCAATAGATACATCGCCATGACTTCGGCGAAGGTCACCAGATGATTGTCAGCACTGCTGCTAGTGAAAATCGGCTTACGCGCGCCACCGAAAAATCGCTCGCGCAGGGTTTCATTGCTTTCAAGCGCCGGTAACAAATCCGCACGGTGGTAGTAACTGGCCGGGTGCTGGTAGAGCTTTGCACTGTCGCTGACCACGGCACCTTCAAGGTGCTCCTCGAATAATTCCAGGCGCTCGATCAGGGCATGAATTGCCCGCAACATCGGCCCCGCGACATCGTCGGCGTACACCTGGTCGCCACTCATCATCAGCAATGCCGGCCGCTGCTGCGGTTCATGAGTGGTCGCGAGCAATTGATCGACGCACAGCAAACCGTCATTGGCGCGATGGTGCGGTTTGCGGCAAGAGCCGTGCAGGATCTGATCAATGCGTGACCGCAATACGAAGTTCGCCGAACGTGCGTCGCCGTACAGCAGGTGCGGCGCCCAATCGGCAATGCCTTGAGCGCCGTCAATCAGCACGTCGTAATCAATCACTGTGTCGCAGGGCAGGGCGGTATCCAGCGGCACGTCGATCAAGTGCACGAAAGCATGACGACCGACCGGGATAACCGTGCATTGCCCGGCATCAAGGCGAATATCGCCGACACCTTGCAGGCGCAATGTCAGCGCCAGCGCCCGCGTTCCTACCAGCCAAAGCACCAATCGCGCAGGCTCCAGCCGTCGCAACAGCGGTCCGACCAGAACCGGTGGCAGTGAAGTGTGATGGTCAGGCGATGGCAAAGGTACGGACATCCGGATTCAGGCTCTTGGCGCACAGCCGGCGATGATAACGCAGGTGGTTGCTGTTGCCTGTTAAGCGTTGTGAATGGTGCTGAACTGCTTCCACAGGGTTTTTGTAGTCGTCTGGCTTGCAGGCGAAGGCGCTAATGAAAGCTTCATCGCCTGCAAGTCAGCCCCCTGCAGATTTGTGGGCTTTCTGGAATATTGCCAGACCTGCCGGGCAACTTAAGCCTCCCAGCCCGCTCCACTGACTGCCTGTTGCGCCAGTGGGTGCAAATCGGCCCCGTGATGCTCCGTCTGCCAGGCCAGCAATTCCTTGCGCATGCCCGGCGTCCAGAACATCTGCAGGTGATTGCGCACCCCAAGCACAGCCTGTTGCTGATCCGGTTCGCTGGCGAAATACAGGGCGATCTGGTTGACCATTTTGATCAGGTTGTCCGTGCTCATCGGCGCACCTCCGCTTTCGCGCCGCGTGCCTGGCGACGTTCGCTGAGCAAGCGGTCCTGCTCGTCGCTGAAGGCCTGGTAGCGTTTTTGCCATTCCGAAGGATGGTAGACGCGGCTGACTTCCACGGCGGTGACTTTGTACTCGGGGCAGTTGGTGGCCCAGTCCGAGTTGTCGGTGGTGATCACGTTGGCCCCCGATTCCGGGAAGTGGAACGTGGTGTACACCACCCCCGGCGCAACCCTTTCGGTGACTCGCGCTCGCAGCACTGTCTGGCCTGCGCGGCTTCCGATGCCGACCCAATCACCTTCGTTGATGCCACGGCTTTCGGCGTCGGTCGGGTGGATTTCCAAGCGGTCTTCGTCGTGCCAGGCAACGTTTTCGGTACGTCGGGTTTGAGCGCCAACGTTGTACTGGCTGAGAATGCGCCCGGTGGTCAGCAGCAGCGGATAACGATTGTTCACCTTCTCCTCGGTGGGCACGTATCCGGTGAGCATGAAGCGGCCCTTGCCGCGCACGAATTGTTCGATGTGCATGGTCGGCGTGCCATCCGGTGCGGCGGCGTTGCACGGCCATTGCAGACTGCCGTGGCTGTCCAGTGCGGCGTAGCTGACGTTGGTGAACGTCGGCGTCAGGCTGGCGATTTCATCCATGATTTGCGACGGGTGCGTGTAGTTCATTGGATAGCCCAGCGCGTTGGCCAATGCCACGGTGCCTTCCCAGTCGGCCTTGCCGCCTAGGGGCTCCATGACCTTGCGCACCCGCGAAATACGCCGCTCGGCGTTGGTAAACGTGCCGTCCTTTTCCAGAAACGAACTGCCCGGTAAGAACACGTGGGCAAACCTGGCGGTTTCGTTGAGGAAAATATCCTGCACCACCACGCATTCCATGGCCGACAGCGCCGCGGTGACGTGCTGGGTATTCGGGTCACTCTGGGCGATGTCTTCACCCTGGCAATACAAACCCTTGAAACTGCCGGCCAGCGCCGCTTCAAACATGTTGGGAATACGCAGGCCCGGGTCCGGTTGCAGCGTGACATTCCACGCCTGTTCGAACTGCGTGCGCACCACTTCGTTGGAAATGTGGCGGTAACCCGGCAGTTCGTGAGGGAACGACCCCATGTCGCACGAACCCTGAACGTTGTTTTGCCCACGCAGCGGATTCACGCCGACGCCTTCGCGGCCGATGTTGCCAGTGGCCATGGCCAGGTTCGCGATGCCCATCACCGCCGTGCTGCCTTGGCTGTGCTCGGTGATGCCCAAGCCGTAGTAGATCGCCGCGTTGCCGGCGCCTGCATACAAACGAGCGGCGGCTCGGATGTCGGCGGCGTCGACGCCGCAAATGAGGCCAAGCACTTCCGGCGAGTTTTCCGCGCGGCTGACAAACTCACTCCAGCGGGCGAAATCGCTGCCCTCGCAACGTTCGTCGATAAAGGCCTGGTTGAGCAGCCCTTCGGTGACGATGGTGTGGGCCAACGCGTTGAGCATGGCGACGTTGGTGCCCGGGCGCAGGGCCAGGTGCAGCTCGGCGCGGGCGTGCACCGAGTCCACCAGATCAATGCGCCGTGGGTCGATCACGATCAGCCGCGCACCTTCACGCAAGCGACGTTTGAGCTGGGAAGCAAACACCGGATGCGCATCGCTCGGGTTGGCGCCCATCACCAGAATCACGTCGGCCTTCATCACCGAGTCGAAACTCTGGGTGCCGGCCGACTCGCCCAAGGTTTGTTTCAAACCATAGCCGGTCGGCGAGTGGCAAACCCGCGCACACGTGTCGACGTTGTTATTGCCGAACGCAGCGCGCACCAGTTTTTGCACCAGGTAGGTTTCTTCGTTGGTGCAGCGGCTGGAGGTGATGCCGCCAATCGAATCGCGACCGTACTTTTGCTGCAAGCGACGGAATTCGCTGGCGGCGTAAGTCACCGCCTCATCCCAGCTGACTTCCTGCCACGGGTCTTTGATGTTGTTGCGGATCATCGGTTTGGTGATGCGATCCGGGTGGGTCGCGTAGCCCCACGCAAAGCGTCCTTTGACGCAGGAATGACCGTGATTCGCCTGGCCATTCTTGTCCGGCACCATGCGTACCAACTTGTCGCCTTTCATCTCGGCGCGGAACGAGCAGCCCACGCCGCAATAGGCGCACGTGGTGATCACGCTGCGTTCCGGTTGACCGAGTTCGACCACGCTTTTTTCCATCAGCGTCGCGGTCGGGCAGGCCTGTACACAGGCGCCGCAAGACACGCATTCCGAGTCGAGGAAGTTCTCGCCACCAGCCGCCGAAACCCGGGATTCAAAGCCGCGCCCGGTGATGGTCAGGGCAAAGGTGCCTTGGGTTTCTTCGCAGGCGCGCACGCAGCGGTTGCAGACGATGCACTTGCTCGGGTCGTAATCGAAGTAAGGGTTGGAGGTGTCTTTCACATCGGCCAGATGGTTGTCACCTTCATAGCCGTAACGCACCTCGCGCAAGCCAACCTGACCGGCAACGGTTTGCAGCTCACAGTTGCCGTTGGCCGAGCAGGTCAGGCAGTCCAGCGGGTGATCGGAGATGTACAACTCCATCACGTTGCGCCGCAGGGTCGCGAGTTTCGGCGTTTGGGTGTGCACGCTCATGCCTTCGCTGACCGGCGTGGTGCAGGACGCCGGGTAGCCGCGCATGCCATCGATCTCCACCAGGCACATGCGGCAAGAGCCGAAGGCTTCCAGACTGTCGGTGGCGCACAGTTTGGGAATGGTGGTGCCCAGCAGCGCAGCGGCGCGCATTACCGAGGTGCCTTCGGGCACGCTGATGCTGCGGCCATCAATGTTCAGGGTGACTTGCACCTGGCTGTCGCGGGCGGGCGTGCCGAGATCGATATCGGTTTTCGGGTCGAAGTAAGTGATCATTGGTCGGCCTCCGAGGGCTGCAGACCGAAGTCGGCGGGGAAGTACTTGAGGGCGCTGACCACCGGAAATGGAGCCATGCCGCCCAACGCGCAGAGCGAACCGTATTGCATCGTGTCGCACAGGTCCTTGAGGATGATCGCCTGTTCATCGCGACTGCTTTGGTCCGGCGCGGCCAGCAAACGGTCAATCACCTCCACGCCCCGGGTCGAACCGATGCGGCACGGCGTGCATTTACCGCAGGATTCCTCGGCGCAGAACTGCAGGGCGAAGCGCGCCATGTGCGCCATGTCCAGACTGTCGTCCGCCACCACCACGCCGCCGTGACCGAGCATCGCGCCGATGCCGGCGAAGGCCTCGTAATCCAGCGGCGTGTCGAATTGCGAAGGTGGCACCCAGGCGCCGAGCGGGCCGCCCACTTGCGCGGCTTTCAGTGGACGGCCGCTGGCGGTACCGCCGCCGTAGCCTTCCACCAATTCGCGCAGGGTCAGGCCGAAGGCGCGTTCCACCAGGCCGCCGTAACGAATGTTGCCCGCCAATTGGAAGGGCATGGTGCCCAGGGAACGGCCCATCCCGTAATCACGATAGAACTGCGCACCCTTGGCCAGAATCAGCGGCACCGAGGCCAGCGTCAGCACGTTGTGCACCAGCGTCGGCTGCCCAAACAGGCCTTTCAACGCAGGAATCGGCGGCTTGGCGCGGACGATGCCGCGTTTGCCTTCGAGCGAGTCCAGCAGCGCGGTTTCTTCACCGCAGATGTAGGCGCCGGCGCCGACGCGCACTTCCATGTCGAAAGCCTGGCCGCTGCCGCTGACATTGTTGCCGAGGTAACCGTTGGACCGGGCGATGTCCAGCGCTGCTCGCAAGGTGGCCACGGCATCCGGATATTCCGAGCGCACGTAAATGTAGCCGTAACTGGCGCCAACGGTAATACCGGCAATGGCCATGCCTTCGACCAGCAGGAACGGGTCACCTTCCATCAACATGCGGTCGGCGAAGGTGCCGGAGTCGCCTTCGTCGGCATTGCACACAATGTACTTTTGCGCCGCTTGAGTGGCGCGTACGGTTCGCCATTTGATCCCGGCCGGAAACGCCGCGCCGCCACGCCCACGCAGGCCTGAATCGAACACTGCTGTCGCGGTCTCATCGCCGCCAATGGCGACAGCTCTTTTCAAACCCTCGAAACCGCCGTGGGCCCGGTAATCATCCAGCGACAACGGCCGGGTAATGCCGGCGCGGGCAAATAGCAGGCGTTGTTGCGTTTTCAGGTAGGGCAATTCCTCCACCAGACCCAAGGCCAGCGGATGTGCGGTGGAATCGCTTTGCAGCGCATCCAGCACGGACGGCACGTCGGCAGCCGTCAGCGGGCCGAAGCCGATACGACCTTGCGCAGTGTCGACTTCCAATAGCGGTTCCAGCCAATACAGGCCACGAGAACTGGTCCGTTGCAGGTCTTGATCGCCAAGGGCCAACGCGACCTCATCGGCACCCACGGCACGGGCCAGCGAATCAGCAGGCAAATAAAGAGGCATCACGCGTCCTCCCGGCAAGCATCAAGCAGTGCATCCAGACGCTCGGCACTCAGCCGGGCGTGCACCTGACCATCCAGTTCCAGTGCGGGCGAACAGGCGCAGGCACCGAGGCAATACACCGGACGCAAACTGATGCTGCCATCAGCGCTACTGCCGTGGTCATCGAGTTGCAGACGTTCGCGCAACTGCGCCGCAAGCTGCTCGGCGCCGCGACTCTTGCACGACTCCGCCCGGCACAGCCGCAGGATATGCCGGGCCGGTGGCGCGGTACGAAAGTCATGGTAAAAGCTGATTACCCCACGAATCTCGGCCTGACTCTGATTGAGGGCGTGGGCAATCTCGGGAATGGCAGCATCGGGGATGTAACCGATGCCCGCCTGAATCTCATGAAGAATGGGCAACAGCGCACCGGGGGAGCGTTTGTGGCGCTCCAGCAGACTGTTGACCATTGGCAGGTGCAACATCTCATCAGGCATACAGCAATCCTCACGGTCACGGACAAACCAGGCGGTTGTCGATCGTCCGAAAGTGTCGGCTGCGGCATTCACACCACGTCACGGTATCGTGGCATTTTCAGGCCGTTGGCCAGGGCACCCTTGAGAGGGCGTCTTGTTATGCCCGGCGCGGTCTTCGCCGCACCGCTATAAAGGGCAATAAAATCAGATTGCCACGCTGCCCTTGAATAACCTGCACCAAAGCGACGTGTTCGGTTCTGTCTACGACTTCCCGTTAAGTCTAGAAGAGCACAACCCAAGGCGCGCGATGTCTGAAATATTTTGTGGCACAAGCGCAGCACGCGCGCGAATCACAGTGACCGTACGATGCCGTCCGACGTGACTGCAAAAGGAGCCCACATGAACAGATTCATCCTGCCAGCGCTGGTCATCCTGATTACAGCGCAATCCCCGGCCTACGCCATCAACGACAAATACCGTCAACAACTGGAGCAGTCCGGTTGCACACAAGTCAGCGAAGCCCAAGGCTGTGACATCCACAAAACCAAGGCTGAAAACGCCAAGGCCGGCTTCACCAACCCCGCCGCCGACAACCCAGGCACTCCAACCCCCTACGTCGGGCAATGGGTGGCCAAGAGCGATGCCGGCGCAACCGTCGCCACCATCCGCGTCGACGCCAAAGAACACGTCTGGGTCAACGGCAAACGGGTAAACGCCAAACGCACTGACGGCACACTCCAATTCCACCAAGGCAAAATCACCTTCACCCTCCAGGGCGACCGACGCCTGCAAAATCAGGACTACTGGATGGACAGCGACGCCGGGACCAAGGGACCGATTCAGATCGAATAGCCACCAAGGACATAAAACAGGAGCGGCCAATGATAGATTTCAATAACAAGGGATTCTTCAAACTCAAGCAAAACGAAGAATACGCTCAACGCGTTACCGACCTTTTGCTCGAAGGCGAACACGTGATCGACGCCTACAAATCCATGCGTGATGGCGTGGTGTTCACCAACAAACGCATCATTGCCGTCAACGTACAAGGCATCACCGGCAGCAAAAAAGACTTCACCTCGCTGCCGTACAAAAACATCGTCGCGTACTCGGTGGAAACATCCGGCACGTTCGACATGGACTCAGAACTGGAGGTCTACTTCTCGTCACTGGGCAAGGTGAAGTTCGAATTCACCGGCAGGACCTCCATGGTGCAAATCTCCAAACTCATCTCCCAGCACGTGCTCTGACCCAAATACGAGAAAGCCCCGAAAAAACCGGGGCTTCACCTAGCTATATACAATTCAGTGTGGGAGCGAGCCTGCTCGCGATATCGTCAGACCAGCCCACAAAGAGCCGAATCCACCACCCTCCCAAACACTCCGCCCTCGAGCCACTAACCTTCAGATCCGACTTTGTCCGCTTAGAAGTCGTACTTGGTAGTCAACATGAAGTTGCGCGGTGCGCCGTAGGAGCCACTACGGAAGTTCTCGTCCAGTGAGCTGATGTATTTCTTGTCGAACAGGTTATTGACGGTTGCAGTGGCCGACCATTGAGAGGTCAGCTGATAACGCGTCATCAGGTTAGCGGTGGCGTAGTCACCTTGTTTTACTTTGGCTGGAGCCGGCAGTTGCCAGCTATCCACGGTCATATGGATGCCGCTCTGCCAGTTCACACCACCGCCAACGGTCACTCGGTCCAGCTCGCCAGGTAGGCGGTAAGTGGTCCAGACCTTGACCATGTCGGCCGGAATAATGGTTTTGACGCGCTCGTTTTCAGAGTCCTTGACCACGCTGTGGCTGTAGCTGGCATTCAGGTTCCAGTCCGGCAGCAGTTCGCCGCTGACTTCCATGTCGATGCCGCGGGTTTTGGTCTTTTTCGCTTTGTAGGCGGTTATGTTGCTGTTGCCGATAACCGTTCCATCAGCGATGGCGTCATTTTCCAGATCGACCTCAAACAACGCGATAGCAGTGTTCAAGCGGCCACCATAATAGTCGCTCTTGAGGCCGATTTCGTAGTTGTCGCCTTCACGCGGGTCCAGCAAGTGGCCACTGGTGTCGCGGTACGGCTGCGGCTTGAAGATGCTGGTGTAGCTGGCATAGATGGAGTGGTTGGGGGTCAGATCGTAAACGATGCCGGCATAGGGCGTGACCTTGCCGTTAACCCGTAGGGTGTCATCGGTTTCAAAGGCCTTCAGGCTGGCCACGTTGTAATGAAACATGGCGTCGTAGCGGTAATTACTAACGCGCGTACCCAGGATTACCGAGAGGTCATTGGTCGGCTTCAGGCGGGTCGCCAAGTAGACGCCGTTCTGCCATTGGTTAATGTTGTCGTCTTCACGGTTGAAGTTGTAAGACGCGTTGGGCGCATAGTTGTCCCAGCTGTAGATATTCACCGGCTTGCCGCTGACGCCGTTGTTACTGGTGCCGTTGGCCAACAGGTTACCGAAGCCGTTACGGCGGTTTTCGTAGCCCTGGTAGTTGAAACCGACCACCAGTTCATGCTCACGCCCCAGCAACTCGAAGGGGCCAGAGAGCATCACGTCCACGCCTTTTTGCTCTTGCGTGTTATCACCCTTGGTCGCGGTAAAGCCCAGCCCGGCACCGGTCTGTGAATTGACGAAACCGGTGGTGGTACCGACGATGATCGAGTCGTACTCGCGCGTGCCATACAGGGAGTTGGCGGAGACTTTCAAGGTCCAGTCGTGGTCTAGCTTTTGCTCGATCGACGCGAAGGCGTTCACCGATTCCTGGCGGTTGGAGCTGTCGCGACTGGCAGGGTTGTCACTGCGCGACAAGTTCAATTGTTTGCCCTTGTTGTCCAGCATCGGCAGGCCAGTGGTGGAGAATCCGCGCGGATCGTTGTAGAGGTATTCGGCGCCGACGGTCACCAAGGTACTGTCGCTCAGGTCAAATTCCGTTACGCCATAAAGGATGGTTTTTTCCTGCTGCAGGTGATCGGTAAAGCTGTTGGCCTGCTGGTAGGCCGCGACCGCACGCCCGCGCACATTGCCGGTAGGGGTCAGCGGGCCGGATACGTCAACTTCGGTTCGGTACAGGTCCCAGGAGCCCAGGCCAGCGCTGACGTAGCCCTGGAATTTTGAGGTTGGCTTCTTGCGCACCAGGTTGATGGTGCCGGAAGGATCGCCGGTGCCTGACAACAGGCCCGAGGCGCCGCGCAGTACTTCCACGTGGTCGTAGATCGCCATGTCAGACAGCGCCTGGGGCAAGGCTTGGCTGAACGCGAACGAGGTGGTCGGCATGCCGTCATATTGGTAATTATCAATGGCCAAACCGCGCGAGAACACGTATAGGCGGTCGCTGCCGGGGCTTTGTACGTTGATCCCTGGGGTCTGCTCCAGCACCGAGCCGATACTGTTCAGGTTCTGGTCGTCGATGCGCTGGCGGGTCATGACGCTGACGGATTGAGGGGTTTCCTTCAGGCTCAGGCTCAGTTTGGTCGCCGTGGTTGTGGAGCCTACGGTGTAGGAACCGGTGTTTTCGCTGACGCCATCCAGTGCCTGTCCGGAGATGTTTGTGGCACCTAATTGCAGAACGTCATCCTTGGGGGCAGGCACTAACACATAGGCGCCATTGGCTTGGCGTTGAGCCTGCAAACCGCTGCCCGCCAGCAGGCGCGCGAGGCCTTCGTCGACGCTATAGGTGCCTGTCAATCCTTGCGTGGTCATGCCCTGGGTCTGCGCGGTATTAAACGACAACGTGACATTCGCCGCTGTCGCAAACAAGCTCAGGGCCGCGCCGAGCGAGCCCGATCTAATCTGGTAAGCATGGGGCTGGGTTTGCGCCAGTACTTGAGTCGATGCAAGGCTCAAGGCTGAGAATACGCTGAGCGTCACAGCCAGATGAACAGTCTGCGCTAGTGGCCAGGCGGCGCTGAGGGTGAATCGTGACATTGGGGTTTCCTTCCGTTGGCAGGGCACAGAGGCAGTCGTGAATGCTGCGTTCTGTACATGGCCGAACGAAAACGTAAATCGGCAACCCTAGATGAGAGTAATTCGCAAAAAATTAAGCGGCTTCGACGCTGGCCCAATAGCGCGTCACGAAGTGAACGGTGACTGGGAGGGATTGGCTGAGGTTTTCCAGGATCGTATCGGTGTCATCGATGCGGAATGCGCCGCTGAGGCGCAGGTTTGCAATGGTAGGAGCACAGCGCAGCACGCCCGTTCGGTAGCGGCTGAGCTCAGCGATAAAGTCCGCCAGACGCCAATCGATCACCGTCAACATTCCTTGGCTCCAGGCGCCTGAACCTTGCGGGGCGGGTGTAACGTCACTGATCTCGTCTCGATTGAAGTGAGCCCGTTGACCGGCGTTCAGGCGCAGCACCCGCGAAGGGTGATTTAAGGGGCGTAGTTCTACGGCCTTTTCCAGCACGCACACGTCGGTGGACGTTGGCTCGCAACGCACTGTGAAGCGGGTGCCCAAGGCGCGTATGCTGCCTTGCGGCGCCTCAACGATAAGGGGGCGGCTGTCGCTGCCAGTTTGTAAGAGGATTTCGCCGCGGTGGAGGCGGATCAAGCGCATCTCGGCGCTAAATTTGATGTCTACCGCGCTGTCGGTATTGAGATCCAGCTGGCTACCGTCGTCCAGCCGCAAGTGGCGGCGCTGGCCGGTGGCGGTGCGCTGGTCGGCGAGCATGGCGCGGTAGGGCAGGTGCTCAGTGGCGAGCCAGCTGCTGCCGCCCACCGCCAGCAGCAGGCCAAGGGTTTTGAGCACCGCCCTGCGGTGGGCCTGTACCCCGGCCAGCGTCGACAGCGACACATCCGCTGGCAGCGCGGCCCATTGATTCTGCAATTTCTCTACCCTCGCCCAAGCCCGCGCATGCTGCGGGCTGGCAGCCAGCCAATTCCGCCATGCCTGGTGATCGGCCTCTGTGGGCGCTGTGCTGTTGAGGCGCACATACCAGGAGGCGGCGACTTCCAGGGTTTGCAGGTCGAGGGGCGTGGCCATCAGTCCTCCGTCAGTAGCAGGCAGTGGGTCATGGCGCGGATCACGTGTTTTTTTACGGTGGTCACCGACACCCCAACGCGTTCCGCGGTAGCCACATAACTCAAGCCTTCCAACTGCACGGCGAGAAAAATCTGCCGCGTACGCTCGCCCATGCCGTCTAGCATTTTATCGATTGCCACCAGGGTCTCAAGAATCATCAGCCGGGTTTCAGGCGAGATATCCAGCCGTTCCGGGCGCAGAGCCAAGGCTTCCAGATACGCCTGCTCAAGTGCACGGCGGCGGAATTTGTCGATCATGAGCGCACGGGCGATGGCGCTCAGGTAGGTACGTGGTTCGCGGATATGTTCAACATCACGAGAGGTGAGCAAGCGTACAAACGTGTCCTGAGCCAAATCTGCTGCATCACTAGCGTTACCCATGCGGGCGCGTAACCAGCTTTTGAGCCAGCCATTATGTTCGCTATACAGCACGTGCAGGGCGCAAGGATCAGGAGCTGGCATGAGCGGCAAAACCAACCTATCAAGTGATAATGAGTCCTATTATCTTTATTGCGCCAGATTTTCGCAATATGGCTGTTGGCTGAGGTGCAGTTGCCCCTCGGGCATTCGATTATGTTGCTTGGCTTGCTTAAATCTATCCGGCGTCTATCGGGTGAATCACCCGCGCCACGATGAGAGTCGCGCCTGACGATGGTGAGCAACTCGGTCGATCGGAATTACCTGGCTGTCGTGCTGGATTTTTGCACGCGCCGGGTATGGGCTGGGCGTTGTCGGAAAAGCCGGACGCCGAGCTGGTTATCAAGGCGCTGGATATGGCGTACGAGCAAGGAGGAAGGCCTCAGGGCCGCTGTTTCGGGGGCAGGCGCGGTTCGTGGATCATATGTTCCCCCTTCGCGCCGCCTCATACTCACTGGATATCTTTCAGGTAATTCTTGAGTGCAATGAGTGGAGCATTGAGTTGCTCCAATGTACGTGCACTGCTGGAATCAGCTGACAGCCGCAGCAACTCACGTCCCAGTGGCGTATCAGCACCGCCTATCGCCTCTAATGCCAAATTTACGCAGTGCGCCACTCTGAGCTGAATGCCCTCGACATCCCCCCGCCGCACCAGCAACCCAAAAACCTCCCGCTCGTAATCGCTCATGATCGGATCATCGCGCAGAATCGGACTCGAATCCTCCGTCTCATAAGCAAGCTTGAGGCAAAAAAGAGCGACGGTTTCCAGCAGCAATTCCATGGGGTGAATCCTTGAGAGGGGTCTTACCGACCGAGGATTTGAAAAATCAAAAAGCATCGCCGGCAAGGCAGCTCGCACAGAGCGGCAGTGGCGCTGCCACTTTATCGCAGGCGAAAAAAAAGGCCTTGCAAAGCAAGACCTTTCTTAATTTTGGTGCCCCGAGGGAGACTCGAACTCCCACTCCTTTCGAAAACGGATTTTGAATCCGCCGCGTCTACCAATTCCGCCATCAGGGCTCAATGGCGGCGAAGTATAGAGACGAGATAACCGTTGGTCAATCAGTAACATGGAGAAATTTTGATATTTCCGCTAGACTTCCCGGCCCTGCTAGACGAACCCCATCATGCGCGTTGCTGACTTTACCTTCGAGCTCCCTGATTCGCTGATTGCTCGCCATCCTTTGGCCGAGCGTCGCAACAGTCGCCTGTTGACCCTTGATGGGGTCAGCGGCGCCCTGGCACACCGTCAATTCACTGATTTGCTGGAGCATTTGCGCCCCGGCGATTTGATGGTGTTCAACAATACCCGGGTGATTCCGGCGCGGCTTTTTGGCCAGAAGGCTTCCGGCGGCAAGCTGGAAATTCTGGTAGAGCGCGTGCTCGACAGCCATCGCGTGCTGGCGCATGTGCGCTCCAGCAAGTCGCCGAAGCCGGGTTCCAAGATTCTTATCGACGGTGGTGGCGAAGCTGAAATGCTGGCGCGTCACGATGCGCTGTTCGAGCTTGGTTTCGCCGAAGAGGTGTTGCCGTTGCTCGAACGGGTCGGGCACATGCCGTTGCCTCCTTATATAGATCGCCCGGATGAAGGCTCGGACCGCGAGCGTTATCAGACGGTGTACGCCGAGCGCTTGGGCGCGGTGGCGGCGCCGACGGCGGGGCTGCATTTCGATCAGCCGCTGATGGAGGCGATTGCCGCCAAGGGCGTCGAGACTGCGTTCGTGACCTTGCACGTCGGTGCGGGCACGTTCCAGCCAGTGCGCGTCGAGAAGCTTGAAGATCACCACATGCACAGCGAATGGCTGGAAGTCGGCCAGGACGTGGTGGATGCGGTTGCGGCTTGCCGCGCTCGCGGTGGTCGCGTGGTGGCGGTGGGCACCACCAGTGTGCGTTCGCTGGAAAGTGCTGCGCGCGATGGCGTGCTCAAGCCGTTCAGTGGCGATACCGATATTTTTATTTTTCCGGGTCGGCCGTTTCACGTGGTCGATGCCTTGGTCACCAACTTCCATTTGCCTGAATCCACGCTGTTGATGCTGGTTTCGGCCTTCGCCGGTTATCCCGAAGCCATGGCCGCTTATAAAGCCGCCGTGGAGCATGAATACCGATTTTTCAGCTACGGTGATGCGATGTTTATCACCCGTAACCCTGCACCACGTGGCCCTGAGGAAACAGAATGAGTCGCCAAAGTCGTATGTCGTTTGAGCTGCTTGCCACCGATGGCAAGGCTCGTCGCGGTCGTTTGACCTTCCCGCGCGGTACTGTCGAGACTCCGGCATTCATGCCGGTTGGCACGTACGGCACCGTGAAAGGCATGCTGCCGCGGGATATCACCGCGACCGGCGCGGAAATCATTCTGGGCAACACTTTTCACTTGTGGCTGCGCCCTGGCACTGAAGTGATCAAGAAGCACGGCGACCTGCATGATTTCATGCAGTGGAAAGGCCCGATCTTGACCGACTCCGGTGGTTTTCAGGTGTTCAGCCTGGGCGCGATGCGCAAGATCAAGGAGGAGGGCGTGACGTTCGCTTCTCCGGTTGATGGCGCCAAAGTATTCATGGGCCCGGAAGAGTCGATGCAGGTTCAGCGTGACCTGGGCTCGGACATCGTGATGATTTTCGACGAATGCACGCCGTACCCGGCTGATGAAGATGTGGCGCGCATTTCCATGGAGCTGTCGTTGCGTTGGGCCAAGCGTTCGAAAGAAGCGCATGGCGACAACACGGCGGCCCTGTTTGGCATCGTTCAGGGCGGCATGCACCAGGATTTGCGCATGCGTTCGCTGGAAGGTCTCGACAACATCGGTTTCGATGGCCTGGCCATCGGTGGCCTGTCGGTGGGCGAGCCCAAGCACGAAATGATCAAGGTGCTGGATTACCTGCCGGGTCAGATGCCGGCTGACAAACCTCGTTACCTTATGGGCGTTGGCAAACCTGAAGATCTCGTGGAGGGTGTGCGCCGCGGTGTGGACATGTTCGATTGCGTGATGCCAACCCGTAATGCCCGCAATGGGCATCTGTTCATTGATACAGGCGTGCTGAAGATCCGTAACGCGTTCCATCGCCATGATGATTCGCCGCTGGATCCGACCTGCGATTGCTACACCTGCCAGAACTTCTCCCGTGCTTATCTGCACCATCTGGACAAGTGTGGCGAAATGTTGGGTAGCATGTTGAATACCATCCACAATTTGCGCCATTACCAGGTGCTTATGGCTGGTTTGCGCGAGGCTATTCAACAGGGTACATTGGCCGCCTTTGTCGATGCCTTCTACGCCAAACGCGGGCTACCCGTTCCGCCTTTGGACTGAGTTTTCTGACCCCAAGATTCAACATTTGCAACTGGAGTGCTAAATGAGCTTTTTTATCTCTAATGCCATGGCTGACGCTGCTGCACCTGCTGCAGGCCCAATGGGCGGCGGCTTTGAGTGGATTTTCCTGGTCGGTTTCCTGGTCATCTTCTACCTGATGATCTGGCGTCCACAGGCCAAGCGCGCCAAAGAGCAGAAGAACCTGCTGGGCAGCCTGCAAAAAGGTGACGAAGTTGTGACCACCGGTGGTATCGCCGGCAAGATCACTAAAGTAGCCGACGATTTCGTTGTTCTGGAAGTTTCCGACACCGTCGAAATGAAGTTCCAGAAAGGCGCCATCGCCGCCACGCTGCCAAAAGGCACGCTGAAAGCGATCTAAGTTTCAACTTCTACTCAATCGACGGGGCGCGCAAGGCGCCCCGCGTCATAAGCGGGCGGCGTGATGCTGAACAAATACCCTCTGTGGAAATACATTCTGATCCTGGCGGTGCTGGCGGTCGGTCTGATTTATTCCGCTCCCAATCTTTATCCTGATGACCCGGCCATTCAGGTCAGCGGTGCAAGCACTGCGCTGTTGGTCAATCAGGCTGATCTGGATCGTGTGAGCACTGCGCTCAAGGAATCCGGGATCAACGTCAAGGCTGCCACACTGGCGGCTAACGGTAAGGGTGGTCTGATTCGTCTGACCAAGGCTGAAGATCAGCTGCCTGCCAAGGACGTCGTGCGCAAGGCATTGGGTGATGACTACGTCGTTGCACTGAACCTGGCACAAACCACCCCGCAGTGGCTGCGCAGCCTTGGCGCGCACCCGATGAAGCTGGGTCTGGACTTGTCCGGTGGTGTGCACTTCCTGCTCGAAGTGGACATGGACAAAGCCCTCGACGCACGTTTGAAAGTGTACGAAGGCGACGTCAAAAGCCTGTTGCGTAAAGAGAAACTGCGCTATCGCAGCCTGCCGCAACTCAACGGTGCCATTCAGCTGGGTTTCAGTGATGAAGCTTCCCGCGAACAGGCCCGTGCTCTGATCCGCAAAAACTTCAATGATTTCGACATTGTTCCGGCCGACCTCAATGGTCAGGCGGTACTGCGTCTGGCGATGACCCCGGCGAAGCTGGCGGAAATCCGCGAATACTCCATCAAGCAGAACTTGACCACGGTTCGTAACCGCGTCAACGAACTGGGTGTTGCCGAGCCAATCGTTCAGCGCCAGGGTGCCAACCGCATCGTGGTTGAACTGCCGGGCGTGCAAGACACCGCAGAAGCCAAGCGTATTCTGGGCAAGACAGCCAACCTTGAGTTCCGTCTGGCTGCCGAGCCTGGTGCTTCGAAAGCCACTTCCGAAACTTTCGAGTTCCGTGAAGGCAATCGTCCGCCAGCACAGATCGAGCGTGGCCTGATCATCACGGGTGACCAGGTGACGGACGCCAAGGCTGGCTTCGGCGAGCACGGTACGCCAGAAGTGAACATTCGTCTGGATGGTCATGGTGGCGAACTGATGAGTCGTGCGACTCGCAGCAACGTCGGTCGCAGCATGGCGGTTATCTTCATCGAGCAGCGCCCTGTCACCACCTACACCAAGCAAGTGGTCGACGGCGTCGAGAAAGATGTACCGGTTCAAACGTTCAAAGAAGAGAAGAGAATCATCAGCCTGGCGACTATCCAGTCGCCGCTCGGTGCTCAATTCCGCATTACCGGCCTGAATGGCCAGGGCGAATCGTCCGAACTGGCGCTGCTGTTGCGTGCCGGTGGTCTGGCCGCACCGATGTACTTCGCTGAAGAGCGCACCATTGGTCCAAGCCTGGGTGCTGACAACATCACCAAGGGTATCGATGCATCGCTGTGGGGCATGCTGTTTGTGTCGCTGTTCATCATCGCCATCTACCGCTTCTTCGGCATCATCGCCACGGTCGCGCTGGCCGTGAACATGGTGCTGCTGTTGGCTTTGATGTCGCTGCTGGGTGCAACACTGACCCTGCCAGGTATTGCCGGTATCGTCTTGACCATGGGTATGGCGGTCGATGCCAACGTGCTGATCTTCTCGCGGATTCGCGAAGAGATCGCCGCCGGCATGACCGTGCAGCGTGCAATCAACGAAGGCTTCGGCCGGGCATTCACCGCGATTCTCGACGCCAACCTGACAACACTGTTGGTAGGCGGGATTCTCTTTGCGATGGGCACCGGCCCGGTCAAAGGCTTCGCAGTGACCATGTCCCTCGGGATCTTTACCTCGATGTTCACGGCCATCATGGTGACCCGCGCGATGGTCAACCTGATCTTCGGCGGTCGTGACTTCAAGAAGTTGTGGATTTAAGGGGCTGCCATGTTACGTACAATCAACTTCATGGGCGTTCGCAACGTTGCGTTCGGCATCACATTGCTGCTTACGGTGCTGGCCATATTCAGCGTCTTGCACAAGGGTATGAACTGGGGCCTGGACTTTACCGGAGGTACGCTCATCGAGCTGACCTACGAGCGTCCGGCTGACGTCACCAAGGTGCGTGAGCAGCTGGTTTCGTCGGGTTATCACGAAGCCATTGTGCAGAGTTTCGGTGCGACTACCGATTTGCTGGTGCGTATGCCAGGTGAAGACCCGCAACTGGGCCACCAGGTGGCTGAAGCCTTGAAAAAGGTCGGCGGCGACAACCCGGCTGAGGTCAAGCGTGTCGAATTCGTTGGCCCACAGGTAGGTGAAGAACTGCGCGACCAGGGCGGCCTCGGCATGCTGATGGCGCTGGGCGGCATCCTGATTTACCTGGCTTTCCGCTTTCAGTGGAAGTTTGCGGTCGGCGCGATCGTATCGTTGATTCACGACGTGATCGTGACGGTGGGCATCCTGTCGTTCTTCCAGATCACCTTCGACCTGACGGTTCTGGCGGCGGTACTGGCGATCATCGGTTACTCGCTCAACGACACCATCGTGGTATTCGACCGGGTTCGTGAGAACTTCCGTGTGCTGCGCAAGGCAAGCCTGATCGAGAACATCAACATCTCGACTACGCAAACCCTGTTGCGGACCATGGCGACGTCGATCTCCACGTTGCTGGCGATCTCGGCATTGTTGTTCTTCGGTGGTGACAACCTGTTCGGCTTCTCCATTGCGCTGTTTATCGGTGTTCTGGCGGGTACGTACTCGTCTATCTACATCGCTAACGTGGTGCTGATCTGGCTGAACCTGAACAGCGAGGATCTGATTCCTCCTGCAGCCACCGAGAAGGAAATCGACGACCGTCCATAACGGTAATCGCTTTTCCAGCTGTCGGCCGAAAAGGCGCGAGTATTGAACTCGCGCCTTTTTTTATGCTCCAAGGCTGGGAGAAGCGCGGGCATTGACCCGCATGTGATGGTCAGGAGGTTCATGTGAACAAGTCGTTGCTGGTTGGTGCGGTATTGGGTGCTGTCGGTGTTACTGCCGGGGGTGCTGTTGCCACCTACAGCCTGGTTAAAAGCGGCCCTGAGTATGCGCAAGTACTAGCCGTTGAACCGGTCAAAACACAGATCAAGACGCCACGTGAAGTTTGCAAGGATGTTGCTGTAACCCGTCAGGCGCCGGTCAAGGATCAGCATCAGATCCTCGGTACGGTTCTGGGGGCGGTGGGCGGTGGTCTGCTCGGCAATCAGATTGGCGGCGGTACAGGCAAGAAGATTGCTACTGTCGCGGGTGCGGTTGGCGGTGGATACGCGGGCAACAAGGTGCAAGAAGGTATGCAGAATCGCGATACCTACACCACGACTCAAACTCGCTGTAACACCGTAAATGACATCAGCGATAAGGTTGTTGGTTACGACGTTCGTTATTCGCTGGATGGTAAAGAAGGCAAAGTGCGGATGGATCGCGATCCGGGTAACCAGATTCCGGTCGATAAGGAAGGTAAGCTGATTCTGTCGCAGAATCAGCCGGGCCAGTAATTAGCCTGGATTCAAAAACAAGCACCCTGCGGGGTGCTTTTTTTGTACCTGGAATACATATCCCACCACCAATCCCCTGTGGGGGCGAGCCTGCTCGCGAAGCGTCATCACATCCAGCAGTGATGGTGGCTGGTACACCGCATCCGCGAGCAAGCTTGCTACAAAATTTGGTTTTTGGTGTTCTTGGGGGCTAATTACAGGCATAAAAAAAGCACCCGCAAAGGGTGCTTTTTGGGGGGGGGGCTCGCTTAGCGTTTCAGCGAAGCCGGCAGGTGCGGCTGGATGGCCGTCAGTACTGCTTTGAAGCACTTGGTGTTGCCGGCAACGATGTGGCCTTTCTCAAGGAAATCGTGACCGCCGGTGAAGTCGCTCACCAAGCCGCCAGCTTCCTGAATCAGCAGGGCGCCTGCAGCCATGTCCCACTCGGACAGGCCCGATTCCCAGAATGCATCGAAACGACCGGCAGCCACGTAGGCCAGGTCCAGGCTTGCCGAGCCCGCACGGCGGATGCCGGCGGTTTGGCCAACCAGAGCGCGGAACATGCCCAGGTAGTTGTCGAGGTTGTCCATTTGGTCGTCACGGAACGGGAAGCCAGTACCCAACAGGGCGCCGTCCAGGCTGGTGCGGCCGCTAACGCGCAGACGACGACCATTCAATTGAGCTCCGCGACCACGGCTGGCGGTGAATTCTTCCTGGCGAACCGGGTCCAGCACAACGGCATGTTCCAGGCGGCCACGGTATTTGCAGGCAATGCTGACCGCAAAGTGAGGGATGCCGCGCAGGAAGTTGGTGGTGCCATCCAGTGGGTCGATGATCCACAGGTACTCTTCGCCTTCGATACCGCTACCGGCGTGCATGCCGGTTTCTTCACCCATGATCGAGTGATTCGGGTAGGCCTTGCGCAGTGCGTCGATGATTTTCTGTTCGGCGGCGCGATCAACCTCGGAGACGTAATCCTTGGCGTCTTTTTCGTCGACCTTGATGGTATCCAGGCGCTCGATGGAGCGGAAGATCAATTCACTGGCGCTGCGGGCGGCGCGCAGCGCGATATTCAGCATGGGCTGCATGGATGTGTCACCTAAGGTTGTTAAAGAAAGCCGGGCATTCTATCAGAAAGTTTCTGCAGGTGAAGGTCGGTGTTCGCTTTCATAGCTTAACGGTAGTAGGAACTGTAAGATTCGGCTCCCCAATTCTGTGTTCGAGATCGCCTCCCGTGCTGCAAAACATTCGTGTCGTCCTGGTCAATACCAGTCACCCCGGAAATATCGGCGGGGCTGCGCGTGCCATGAAGAACATGGGCCTGTCGCGGCTGGTGCTGGTCGAACCGCGGTTGTTTCCGCACCACGAGGCTGATGCCCGTGCGTCTGGCGCCGGGGATGTCCTTGAAAACGCCCAAGTCGTCGCCACGTTGGAAGATGCCCTGGTCGGCTGCAATCTGGTGCTCGGCACCAGTGCCCGCGACCGGCGTATTCCCTGGCCACTGCTCGATCCCCGCGAATGCGGTGTGAAAGTGGTCGAGGAAGCCGCACAAGGTGCTGAGATAGCTTTGGTCTTTGGTCGTGAAGATTCCGGCCTGACCAATGAAGAGCTGCAGCGATGTCATTATCACGTGCATATACCATCAGACCCGGAGTTCAGTTCGCTGAATCTTGGGGCTGCGGTGCAGGTGCTGGGCTATGAAGTGCGGATGTCTTGGCTGGCTGCCCAAGGCCAGCCTAGCAAGGTCGAAAAGGATGAAGTGGCGTCCACCAAAAGCGGTGAGCTGGCGACCATGGATGAGCTGGAGCGATTCTATGAGCACCTGGAGCAAACGCTGGTGGCCATCGAGTTCCTCGACCCTGAAAAGCCAAGGCACTTGATGGCTCGCCTGCGCCGGTTGTACGGACGCAGCTCGGTTAGCCGGGCAGAAATGAATATATTGCGTGGCATCCTCACGGAAACCCAAAAAGCGGCCCGTGGCGAGCTTCTTAAGCGGAAGGATTAATGATGTTCGAGCGTTTGCGTGAAGATATCCAGAGCGTATTCCACCGAGACCCGGCGGCGCGTAACGCTTTTGAAGTACTGACTTGCTATCCGGGCATGCACGCCATCTGGATCCATCGTCTGTCCTCGATGCTGTGGCGAGCAGACCTGAAATGGCTGGCGCGCCTGGTGTCGAACTTTGGGCGCTGGCTGACCGGGATAGAGATTCACCCGGGGGCAAAGGTCGGTCGTCGGTTCTTTATCGACCACGGCATGGGCATCGTCATCGGTGAAACTGCAGAGATCGGCAACGACGTCACCCTTTATCAAGGTGTAACACTGGGCGGCACCAGTTGGAACAAGGGCAAGCGTCATCCGACGCTCGAAGATGGCGTAGTGGTCGGTGCGGGCGCCAAGGTGCTTGGGCCGTTCACGGTCGGTGCGGGTGCAAAAGTGGGCTCCAACGCGGTCGTCACCAAAGCTGTGCCGCCAGGTGCAACGGTGGTGGGGATTCCAGGGCGAATCATCGTCAAGTCCGATGATCAGCAAGATGCCAAACGCAAGGCGATGGCCGAGAAAATTGGCTTCGATGCCTACGGCGTCGGCGAAGACATGCCTGATCCGGTTGCGAGAGCTATCGGCCAATTGCTTGATCATCTGCAAGCGGTTGATGGTCGGCTTGAAGGCATGTGTGGGGCGCTGAAGGATTTGGGCAGCAGTTATTGCGCCAAAGATCTGCCAGAGCTGCGCGAAGAGGATTTTGCCTGTGTGAAGGACAAGGACGAGACCAGGGCTGGCTGAATCGGCACACTCGGTAAGGGTGATGGCGTGCAATTGCTGGTGGTAAGCCGCCAGCATTTGTTATGATGCGCGCGCTCTTTTGCGGGTAAACCTGACTAAAGTACTAGGTCTTATAGTTGACTTAAATACTCGGGAATTGCATACTCGCTCCATTCTGAACTCCGTGGTAATTGTCCATGCGACTGACTACAAAAGGCCGATACGCAGTGACCGCCATGCTTGATCTGGCGTTGCACGCGCAGCACGGGCCGGTGTCCCTGGCCGATATCTCCGAGCGCCAAGGCATCTCCCTGTCCTACCTCGAACAGCTCTTCGCCAAATTGCGTCGCAGTAATCTGGTCTCCAGTGTCCGTGGTCCGGGCGGCGGCTACCAGTTGTCGCGCGAGATGCAGGGCATACAGGTTGCTCAGGTGATCGATGCGGTCAATGAATCGGTCGATGCCACCAAGTGCCAGGGCCAGGGTGATTGCCATTCTGGTGACACCTGCCTGACGCACCACTTGTGGTGCGATCTGAGCCTGCAGATTCACGAGTTTCTCAGCGGTATCAGCTTGGCTGATCTTGTTACTCGCCGTGAGGTACAAGAAGTAGCCCAGCGTCAGGACCAGCGCCGTTGCAATAGCAAGGCGCCGCGCCTGGACAAGATTGAAGCGTCCGCCGTCGAATGACAGCCAAAGAGCTAGCGGCACGCCAGCCAGCCTGATTTAGGAGATAGTCCATGAAATTGCCGATTTACCTTGATTACTCTGCGACCACCCCGGTTGATCCGCGTGTTGCGCAAAAAATGAGTGAATGCCTGCTGGTTGACGGAAACTTCGGTAACCCGGCGTCCCGTTCCCACGTGTTCGGCTGGAAGGCTGAAGAGTCTGTCGAAAACGCTCGCCGTCAGGTCGCTGATCTGGTCAACGCCGATCCGCGTGAAATCGTCTGGACCTCGGGCGCCACAGAATCCGACAACCTGGCAATCAAGGGCGCGGCGCATTTCTACGCGACCAAAGGCAAGCACCTGATTACCTCCAAGATTGAGCACAAGGCTGTCCTGGACACCATGCGCCAACTGGAGCGTGAAGGGTTCGAAGTCACTTACATCGAACCTACGGAAGATGGCCTGGTAACGCCTGCGATGGTCGAGTCCGCATTGCGCGACGACACCATCCTGGTCTCGCTGATGCACGTTAACAACGAAATCGGCACCATCAATGACATCGCCGCCATCGGTGAACTGACCCGTTCCAAGGGCATTCTGTTCCACGTTGACGCTGCTCAGTCCACTGGCAAGGTCGACATCGACCTGTCGAAGCTGAAAGTCGACATGATGTCGTTCTCTGCACACAAAACCTACGGCCCTAAAGGCATCGGCGCGCTGTACGTCAGCCGCAAGCCGCGTGTGCGCATTGAAGCGACCATGCATGGCGGCGGTCACGAACGTGGCATGCGTTCGGGTACTTTGGCGACTCACCAGATCGTCGGTATGGGCGAAGCGTTCCGTGTGGCCAAGGAAGACATGGCTGCCGAGAATGTTCGGATCAAAGCGCTGAGCGACCGTTTCTTCAAGCAGGTCGAAGGCCTGGAAGAGCTGTATATCAACGGCAGCATGACTGCTCGCGTTCCGCACAACCTGAACCTCAGTTTCAACTACGTTGAAGGCGAGTCGCTGATCATGGCGCTCAAGGACCTGGCGGTTTCGTCCGGTTCGGCATGCACTTCGGCATCGCTTGAGCCTTCGTATGTACTGCGCGCCCTGGGCCGCAACGACGAGCTGGCACACAGCTCGATTCGCTTCACCTTCGGCCGTTTCACTACCGAAGAAGAAATCGACTACGCCGCGCAGAAAGTTTGCGAGGCCGTTACCAAGCTGCGCACTTTGTCGCCGCTGTGGGACATGTACAAAGACGGTGTCGACATTTCGAAAATCGAGTGGGCGGCACACTGATTTCAAGTCGCCGCAAACCAGCCCTGTCATCTCTGGTTTCAGGGCTCAAGAGCGACTCTCTGATGAGTGAGGATTAAGAATCATGGCTTACAGCGAAAAGGTCATCGACCACTACGAGAACCCGCGCAACGTCGGCAAGATGGACGCGGAAGACCCAGATGTCGGCACCGGCATGGTCGGCGCTCCGGCGTGCGGCGACGTGATGCGTCTGCAGATCAAGGTCAACGAGCAAGGCATCATCGAAGACGCCAAGTTCAAGACCTACGGTTGCGGTTCGGCTATCGCCTCCAGCTCTCTGGCTACCGAGTGGATGAAAGGCAAAACTCTGGATGAAGCAGAGACCATCAAGAACACTCAACTGGCTGAAGAACTGGCATTGCCGCCGGTAAAAATTCACTGCTCCGTACTTGCTGAAGACGCTATCAAAGCGGCCGTTCGCGATTACAAGCAGAAGAAAGGCTTGATCTGAATTTCAAGTTTTGGCGACGAGTAAGGAGTCACCGATGGCTATCAGCATGACAGAAGCGGCTGCTCAACACGTGCGACGCTCCCTCAACGGGCGCGGCAAAGGTGAAGGGATTCGTCTGGGTGTTCGCACCACAGGCTGTTCCGGCCTTGCCTACGTGCTGGAGTTTGTCGACGAGGTGGTTGCAGAAGACCAGGTGTTCGAGAGTCACGGCGAAAAAGTGATCATCGACCCGAAAAGTCTCTCTTACCTTGACGGTACCGAGCTCGATTTCGTCAAGGAAGGGTTGAACGAAGGCTTCAAGTTCAACAACCCCAACGTACGCGGTGAATGTGGCTGCGGCGAAAGCTTCAACATCTGAGGCTTGTCGTGGGTACTCCTTGTCATTTCGCTTTATTTGAACTGCAGCCGAGCTTCAATCTGGATCTCGATCAGTTGGCCACGCGCTATCGAGAGTTGGCGCGCGGTGTTCATCCGGACCGCTTTGCTGACGCCTCCGTGCGCGAGCAGCGGCTGGCGCTAGAGCAATCCGCGAGCCTCAACGAGGCCTACCAGACGCTCAAAAATCCCCCGAAGCGCGCGCGATATCTGCTCGCCATGGGTGGTCGCGAGTTGCCACTGGAGGTCACGGTGCATGATCCGGAGTTTCTTCTGCAGCAGATGGAATTGCGTGAAGAGCTCGAAGACCTGCAAGACAGCGCCGACCTGGCGGGCGTCGCAGTGTTCAAGCGCCGCCTCAAGAAGGCGCAGGATGAACTGAACGAAAGCTTCGCAGCCTGCTGGGATGATGCCGCGCAACGCGAACAGGCCGAGCGCCTGATGCGGCGCATGCAGTTCCTCGACAAGCTCACCTACGAAGTGCGCCAGTTAGAAGAGCGCCTCGACGATTAACCCAGTGCCGCTCCGGTCGCACGCCTGATATACAGATAAGACCTGATTACGATGGCCCTACTGCAGATCGCCGAACCCGGCCAAAGTCCTCAACCGCACCAGCGTCGTCTGGCTGTGGGGATTGACTTGGGTACTACCAATTCGCTGGTCGCTGCGTTGCGCAGCGGTCTTTGTGAGCCTATAGCCGATGCTGATGGGCAGGTTATTCTGCCGTCGGCTGTGCGTTATCACGCCGATCGCGTCGAAGTTGGCGAATCGGCCAAACTGGCTGCCGCTACCGACCCTTTGAACACTGTGCTGTCAGTCAAGCGCTTGATGGGTCGTGGTCTGTCCGACGTCAAGCAACTGGGTGATCAGTTACCGTATCGCTTTGTCGGCGGCGAATCACACATGCCGTTCATCGGCACCATTCAAGGCCCGAAAAGCCCGGTTGAAGTTTCTGCCGATATCCTGAAGGTGCTGCGTCAGCGTGCTGAAGACGCGTTGGGTGGCGAACTGGTGGGCGCGGTGATCACCGTGCCGGCCTACTTCGATGACGCTCAACGTCAAGCGACCAAGGACGCCGCCAAGCTTGCTGGCCTGAATGTGCTTCGTTTGCTCAATGAGCCGACTGCGGCCGCCGTAGCGTATGGGCTGGATCAGCATGCGGAAGGTCTTGTCGCCATTTACGATCTGGGCGGCGGTACGTTCGATATTTCGATATTGCGCCTGACTGGCGGTGTATTTGAGGTGCTTGCGACCGGTGGCGACAGTGCATTGGGTGGCGATGACTTTGACCATGCAATCGCTGGCTGGATCATTGAGAGCGCCGGCCTGTCGGCAGATCTGGATCCGGGTACGCAGCGCCATCTGCTGCAAACTGCGTGTGCTGCAAAAGAAGCCCTGACCAATGCTGCGTCCGTCGAAGTTGCTTATGGCGACTGGAAGGCTGAGCTGACCCGCGAGGCCTTTAATGCGCTGATCGAACCTATGGTTGCTCGCAGCCTCAAGGCTTGCCGGCGTGCCGTGCGTGATTCCGGCGTCGAACTGGAAGAAGTGCATGCGGTGGTCATGGTCGGCGGCTCGACTCGGGTGCCTCGCGTTCGCCAGGCAGTTGCAGAAGCCTTTGGTCGTGAGCCATTGACTGAAATCGACCCGGATCAAGTGGTGGCCATCGGTGCTGCGATCCAGGCTGATACGCTGGCTGGCAACAAGCGCGATGGTGGCGAATTGCTGTTGCTTGACGTGATTCCGTTGTCCTTGGGGCTGGAAACCATGGGCGGCCTGATGGAGAAGGTGATTCCGCGTAACACAACCATCCCCGTTGCCCGCGCCCAGGATTTCACCACTTACAAAGATGGCCAGTCGGCCATGGCTATTCATGTATTGCAAGGCGAGCGTGAGCTGATCAGTGATTGCCGCTCGCTGGCGCGTTTTGAATTGCGCGGCATACCTGCAATGGTGGCTGGCGCGGCGAAGATTCGAGTGACCTTCCAGGTCGATGCCGATGGTCTGCTTAGTGTTTCCGCTCGTGAGCTGGGTTCGGGCGTTGAGGCCAGCATCCAGGTCAAGCCATCTTATGGTCTGACTGATGGCGAGATCGCCAAGATGCTCAAGGAATCGTTCCAGCACGCCAACGACGACAAGGTTGCCCGCGTTTTGCGTGAGCAGCAGGTCGATGCCCAGCGCCTGATCGAAGCGGTGCAGGGCGCTCTGGAGGCTGATGGCGAGCGTCTGCTCGACGCCGAAGAGCGCATGGTCATCGACCTGCAAGTGCAGGAACTCACCGAACTGATGAAAGGCACTGATGGTTATGCCATCGAGCAGCAGACCAAGCGTCTGTCGCAAGTGACCGACGCTTTTGCTGCCCGCCGAATGGATCTGACGGTGAAAGCCGCTCTGTCGGGGCGCAATCTGAATGAAATCGAGGATATCTGATGCCGCAGGTCATTTTTCTGCCCCACGAGAAGTTCTGCCCTGATGGCATGGTGGTCGAGGCTGCGCCCGGCACATCGATTCTCGAACTGGCCCACGAACACCACATCGAGATGGAAAGCGCTTGCGGCGGCGTCTGCGCCTGCACCACTTGTCACTGCATCATCCGTGAAGGTTTCGACTCGATGGAAGAGGCTGACGAGTTGGAGGAAGACTTCCTTGATCGTGCCTGGGGCCTGGAAGCGCAATCGCGCCTGGCGTGTCAGGCTATCGTTGGTGAAGAAGACATTACCGTTGAAATTCCGAAATACTCGCTCAACCATGCAGCCGAAGCGCCGCACTGATTCAGGAATTGTCATGATTCTCAAGTGGACTGATGTGCTGGAAATCGCCATTCAGCTGGCTGAAAAACACCCGGAGATGAATCCCTATTCGGTGAACTTCGTCAAATTGCGACAGTTGGTCATGGAATTGCCTGAATTCGATGATATTCCTGATCGAGGCGGCGAAAAGGTGCTGGAAGCTATCCAGGCAGCCTGGAATGACGAGCAGGACTAGGTCTACCTTACGCAGTTAGGCAATACCCAAGAACCCGCGTATAATTCGCGGGTTTAATTTTTCACAAATTACCGTTTCTGGAGTTACACCATGGCTGTTCAACGTACTTTCTCCATCATCAAGCCTGACGCTGTTGCAAAAAACGTCATCGGCGAGATCACTACTCGTTTCGAAAAAGCAGGCCTGCGCGTTGTAGCTTCGAAACTGAAGCAACTGTCCAAGGCTGAAGCTGAAGGCTTCTACGCTGAGCACAGCGCTCGTGGTTTCTTCGGCGACCTGGTTGCTTTCATGATCTCCGGTCCGGTTGTCGTTCAGGTTCTGGAAGGCGAAAACGCTATCGCTCTGAACCGTGAGCTGATGGGCGCTACCAACCCTAAAGAAGCTGCTGCCGGCACCATCCGTGCTGACTTCGCTGACTCCATCGACGCCAACGCTGTACACGGTTCGGACTCCGAAGCCGCTGCTGCTCGCGAAATCTCGTACTTCTTCGCAGCTACTGAAGTAACCACTCGCTAAGCATTGGCTTATGAGTGAAGGTGAATCCATGACTACATCGACTGTAAAAACTAACCTGCTGGGTTTGACTCAGCTGGAAATGGAAAAATTCTTCGACTCAATCGGGGAGAAGCGTTTCCGTGCCGGTCAGGTAATGAAATGGATTCACCACCTTGGCGTCGATGATTTCGACGCCATGACGAACGTCAGCAAGGCCTTGCGTGACAAACTCAAGGTTATTGCCGAAGTTCGCGGTCCTGAAGTCGTCAGCGAGGACATTTCCACCGACGGCACCCGTAAATGGGTGGTGCGCGTGGCGTCCGGCAGCTGCGTCGAGACTGTTTACATCCCCCAGGGCAAACGCGGCACTCTGTGCGTTTCGTCCCAGGCAGGCTGTGCCCTGGATTGCAGTTTCTGCTCCACCGGCAAGCAAGGTTTCAACAGCAACCTCACCGCTGCCGAAGTGATCGGTCAGGTGTGGATTGCTAATAAGTCGTTCGGCAGCATCCCGGCGACCGCCGACCGTGCAATCACCAACGTGGTGATGATGGGCATGGGTGAGCCGCTGCTGAACTTCGACAACGTCGTGGCTGCCATGCATCTGATGATGGATGACCTGGGCTACGGGATTTCCAAGCGCCGCGTGACCCTGTCCACTTCGGGCGTGGTGCCGATGATCGATGAGCTGTCCAAGCACATCGATGTGTCCCTGGCGTTGTCACTGCATGCGCCGAATGACGCATTGCGTAATCAATTGGTGCCGATCAACAAAAAATATCCGCTTAAGATGCTGCTCGAGTCGTGCCAGCGCTACATGTCGTCCCTGGGCGAAAAGCGCGTGCTGACTATCGAGTACACGTTACTTAAGGATATCAACGACAAGGTTGAGCACGCGGTCGAAATGATCGAGTTGCTGAAGAATATTCCGTGCAAGATCAACCTGATCCCGTTTAACCCGTTCCCGCATTCCGGTTACGAACGCCCGAGCAACAATGCGATTCGCCGGTTCCAGGATCAGCTTCATCATGCAGGTTTCAATGTCACCGTTCGCACCACCCGCGGTGAAGATATCGACGCCGCGTGTGGCCAATTGGTAGGACAGGTGCTGGATCGCACCCGTCGCAGCGAACGTTATATCGCCGTGCGCGAGTTGAGCGCCGAAAACGATATGACGCAAAACGCAGCGAAATAATTCAAGAGAGGATCTCTATGTCCCTGCGCTTTGCGCTGCTGTTGCTGTTGGCCAGCCTGTGTGCTGGTTGTGTTCTGTCGGGCGATTTCAACCCGATGAAAACCAGCAAGGGCCGCGATGAAGCGCGTGCCGCCTACGTACAGTTGGGTTTGGGGTATTTGCAGCAGGGCATGACTGAACGGGCTAAAGTGCCGCTGAAAAAGGCTTTGGACCTGGACAGTTCGGATCCGGATGCCAACGCCGCGCTGGGGTTGGTGTTTCAGGCCGAGATGGAACCGGAACTGGCAGACCAGCATTTTCGAAAGGCACTGTCTTCACGTCCCGGCGATGCGCGAATCCTGAATAACTACGGCAGCTTTCTTTACGAAGAAAAACGTTATAAAGAGGCTTACGAGCGCTTCGAACAAGCCGCTGCCGATACTCTGTATCCTGAGCGTTCACGCGTGTTCGAGAGTTTGGGAATGACTGCCTCGAAGCTCGGCGACCGTGATCTGGCGCAGCAGCAATTGGAAAAAGCCTTGCGGTTGAATCGTCAGCAACCACGTGCATTGCTGGAAATGGCTGAGTTGTCGTTCGAAGACAGGCATTATGTGCCCGCGCGTGACTACTACGATCGTTTTAGCCTGCTCACCGAGCAAAATGCACGTAGTCTATTGCTCGGCGTGCGGCTGGCAAAAGTGTTTGAAGATCGCGACAAGGCCGCCAGTTTTGGCCTGCAACTAAAACGACTCTATCCCGGTACGCCGGAATATCAGCAATACCTGTCGGAGCAATGATGAAAGCGGCGCATCCCGAAGTTGTAGCAGCGAATCGCGTTAATCCCGGTGAGACTTTGCGCCAGGCCCGCGAGAGCAATGGCTGGTCGCTGGCCGAAGTGGCCCTTAAGCTCAACCTCACCGTTAATTCCTTGGGCAATCTGGAAGCCGGCGCTTTTGACAAGCTGCCTGGGCATACTTTTGCTCGTGGCTATATCCGCGCGTACGCCAAGTTGCTAGGTATGGACCAAACGCTTCTGGTTCAGCAGTTCGATCAATCCACCGGCACCGACTCCCAAGGCAGCAACGTCCACAGCCTGGGTCGAATCGAAGAGCCGGTTCGGGTTTCTCACACTATTTTGCGCATTGTCAGCCTGTTGTTGCTGCTGGCAGTCATTGGCGGTGGTTTTGTATGGTGGCAAGATCAAACTTCGCAACGCGCCAAGGATTTGACCAGCCTCAGCCCGGAACACGTTGAAGTAGAAGGCGCTGACGGTACTACCCGCATTCATCCGCTGGACGAGCCGGAAGACCAGGCCGTTACCGAAGGTCAGGCTGAGGGCCAAACCGCGCTCGCCTTGCCGCCAGCGGAAACCTCGGCTGAAACGCCAGCGGCAGTGCCTGCTCCAACGGTCCCGGCACAAAGCAATGCCCCAGTGGTTGCAACTCCAGCGACCCCTGCACCGGCTCCTGCTGTTCCTGCGGTACCGGCTCCAGTTGTCACCGCTCCGGTCGCCTCGACTGCACCTGCAACAACGGCTGAGCCCGTTGCACCGGTTGCCGGCCAAGGTCAGGTACAACTGTTGTTCACCGCCGATTGCTGGACGCAAGTGACCGATGGAACCGGCAAGGTTTTGTTGAGTGGTCTCAAGCGCAAAGGCGAAAACGTTTCCGTCAGCGGCAAGCCGCCGTTTGCTGTACGCCTGGGTTTTGCTCGTGGCGCACAGGTCAGTTACAACGGGCAGGTGGTTGATGTCGCTCCGTTCACCAGTGGCGAGACTGCTCGCCTGAAGTTGGGTCAATAAGTCATGCACGGCGAATCTCCAATCAAACGTCGCGAATCCCGCAAGATTTGGGTCGGTAACGTGCCTGTTGGCGGCGATGCGCCTATCGCTGTGCAGAGCATGACCAACAGCGACACCAACGACGTGGCTGCCACCGTGGCCCAGATCAATCGTCTGGAAGCTGCCGGTGTCGACATCGTGCGTATTTCGGTGCCAGACATGGATGCCGCCGAAGCGTTTGGCAAGATCAAGCAACTGGTCAAGGTGCCATTGGTTGCCGACATCCATTTCGACTACAAGATCGCTTTGCGAGTAGCCGAGCTGGGCGTTGACTGCCTGCGCATCAACCCGGGCAATATCGGCCGTGAAGACCGTGTGCGGGCCGTTGTCGATGCGGCGCGTGACCGCGGTATTCCTATCCGTATTGGCGTTAACGCCGGCTCCCTGGAAAAAGACCTGCAAAAGAAATACGGCGAGCCCACCCCGGCCGCATTGGTCGAGTCTGCGTTGCGTCATGTCGAGCACCTTGAACGTCTGAATTTCAAGGATTTCAAGGTCAGCGTGAAAGCCTCGGACGTGTTCATGGCAGTCGCTGCCTACCGTCTGCTGGCAAAGGAAATTGTCCAGCCGCTTCACCTTGGGATCACCGAAGCAGGTGGTTTGCGCTCAGGCACAGTGAAATCCGCCGTGGGCCTCGGTATGCTGCTCGCCGAAGGGATTGGCGATACTATCCGCATCTCGTTGGCGGCTGACCCGGTCGAGGAAGTGAAAGTCGGCTACGACATTCTCAAATCCCTGCATTTGCGTTCCCGTGGCATCAACTTCATTGCCTGCCCGAGCTGCTCGCGGCAGAACTTCGATGTGGTCAAAACCATGAACGAGCTGGAAGGGCGCCTTGAAGATTTGCTGGTGCCGCTGGATGTTGCGGTGATCGGCTGCGTGGTCAACGGTCCGGGCGAAGCCAAGGAAGCCCATATAGGGTTGACTGGCGGCACGCCAAACCTGATTTACATCGACGGCAAGCCGTCGCAGAAACTGACGAATGAAAATCTGGTGGATGAGCTGGAACGCTTGATCCGCCAGAAAGCGGCCGAAAAGGTCGAAGCTGACGCAGCCGTTATCGCGCGTGGCTAGAGCCGAACGAATTTAAGGATTTAAAGTGAGCAAGTCTCTGCAAGCCATCC
This sequence comes from Gordonia sp. IEGM753, assembly GCF_050321825.1. Classification (NCBI taxonomy): domain Bacteria; kingdom Bacillati; phylum Actinomycetota; class Actinomycetes; order Mycobacteriales; family Gordoniaceae; genus Gordonia; species Gordonia sp. IEGM753. The sequence continues at coordinate 500,920 of NZ_JBNQGB010000002.1, read as the reverse complement.
GTGGCATGAACGATATCCTGCCCGAACAGACCCCTGTGTGGCGTTATTTCGAAGGCACCGTTGCGCGTTTGCTGGATAACTACGGTTATAAGCAGATCCGCATGCCGATTGTCGAATTCACTGAGCTGTTCAAGCGGTCTATCGGTGAAGTGACCGATATCGTCGAAAAAGAGATGTACACCTTCGAGGACCGTAACGGCGACTCCCTGACATTGCGTCCGGAAGGCACCGCCGCGTGCGTGCGTGCGGTACTTGAGCACGGCATCACCGGTGGCGGCCAGGTACAGAAACTCTGGTACATCGGCCCGATGTTTCGCCACGAACGTCCACAGAAGGGCCGTTATCGCCAATTCCACCAGATCGGTCTCGAGGTCTTTAACCTCGACGGTCCGGACATTGACGCCGAGCTGATCGTGCTCACCTGGCGCCTGTGGGGCGAGCTGGGAATCCGTGATGCGGTCAAGCTAGAGCTCAACAGCCTGGGCACCAGCGAGTCTCGCGGACGGTATCGCGAAGCGCTGGTCGAGTACCTCAGTGCGCACTTGGACAAGCTGGACGAAGACAGTCAGCGTCGTTTGAAGACGAACCCACTGCGTGTTCTGGACACCAAAAACGCTGATACTCAAGCCGTGCTGGTCGATGCGCCGAAAATGGCCGATTACCTGGACGACGAGTCTCGTACGCACTTCGAGGGCCTCAAGGCTCGCCTCGATGCGGTGGGCATTCCTTATGTGATCAACCCGAAGCTGGTTCGCGGGCTGGATTACTACAGCAAGACTGTTTTCGAATGGGTCACTGACAAGTTGGGCGCTCAGGGCACGGTATGTGCGGGCGGTCGTTACGACGGTCTGGTGGAGCAGATGGGTGGCAAGCCGACTTCTGGCGTAGGTTTCGCCATGGGTATCGAGCGCTTGGTGCTGATGCTTGAAACACTTGAGCAAATCCCGGAAGAGCTCTCTCGTCAGGTCGACGTCTACCTGTGCGCCTTCGGCGAAGCTGCCGAATTGGCCGCGCTGTCGCTAAGCGAGCGGGTTCGTGATCAATTGCCAAACCTGCGCTTGCAGATCAATGCCGGCGCTGGCAGCTTCAAAAGCCAATTCAAGAAAGCCGACAAGAGCGGTGCGTTGTACGCGCTGATCCTTGGTGACGACGAAATGGCCCAGCAAGTGGTAGGTTTCAAACCCCTGCGTGGCCAGGGCGAACAACAAAGTATTGCCTGGGATGCGCTTGCTGCACACCTGGCCACCTGCGTCGTGCAGGGTTGAAGCTGTCAAACAGCCGATTTAGCGATTGAGGAGTATTGGGGTGTCGAGTACCGAAGACGAACAGTTGGCAGATTTGAAGGACTGGTGGACACGTAACGGCAAGCCCCTGGTCACTGGCGGCCTGTTGGCGCTGGTCATCGTGTTCGGCTGGCAGGCTTTTCACAAGTATCAGAGCAATCAGTCGCAAGGCGCCTCGATTCTCTATCAGCAACTGCTCGAAACCACGCTGACGCCTGACGGCAAGCCTGATGCGGGTCGTGTTGCAGAGCTGGCCGGCAAGCTCAACAGCGAGTTCGGTGGTAGCGCTTACGCCCAATACGGCAGCCTTTTCGTAGCGAAAGTTGCAGTCGACAGCGGCAAGCTGGACGACGCAGCCAGCGAGTTGAAAGCCATTAGCGACAAACCGGCCAACCCGGCGCTGGGCGAAATTGCCCGTCAGCGTCTGGCGCAGGTATTGGCTGCGCAGAACAAGGCCGATGAAGCCCTGAAACTGCTAGAAGGCGATGCCGATAAAGCATTCCTGGCCACTCGCGAAGAACTCAAAGGCGACCTGTTGGTGCAATTGGGTCGTACCGATGAGGCGAATACCGCGTATCAAAAAGCCAAGGCAGCACTGTCGGATGAAGCGGCAGTCGGTGGCCTACAAATCAAGCTGGACGACCTGGCCAAAGGGGATGCGTGACGTGATCCGTTGGAAACATGCAGCATTGCTGGCTCTGGCCATTTTGGCCGCGGGTTGCAGCAGCAACAGCAAAAAAGAATTGCCGCCTGCCGAGTTGGTCGACTTCAAAGAAGAAGTTGTCCTGCAAAAGCAGTGGAGTCGTTCGGTTGGTGACGGTCAGGGCGAAACCTACAACATGCTGGTGCCGGCGATCGATGGGGACACCATCTACGCAGCCGACGTTACTGGTGTGCTGATGGCGTTGGATCGCAGCAATGGCGACGTCAAATGGAAGAAAGATCTGGAACTGCCTGTTTCCGGCGCCGTTGGCGTGGGTTACGGTCTGGTCATGATCGGTACGCTGAAGGGTGAAATCGTCGCCCTCGACGCTACCAATGGTGAAGAGAAATGGCGCGCTCGCGTGTCCAGCGAAGTGCTTGCACCGCCGGCCAACAACGGTGATGTGGTTGTAGTTCAGACTCAGGACGACCGTCTGATCGGCCTGGATGCCGCTACCGGCACCCAGCGCTGGTTGTATGACAGCACGCCTGCAGTCTTGACCCTGCGCGGCACCAGCGCACCGATCGTTACCAACCGCCTCGCGGTGGCTGGTCTGTCGACCGGTAAAGTGGTTGCTCTCGACATTTCCAACGGCGTGCCGGTTTGGGAACAACGTGTAGCGATTCCACAGGGTCGTTCGGAACTGGAACGCGTAGTGGATATCGACGGTGGCCTGTTGCTGTCCGGCGGTACTTTGTACGTTGCCAGTTATCAGGGCCGCGTTGCGGCGCTGGACCTGGAAAGCGGTCGTCAGCTCTGGCAGCGTGATGCTTCCAGCTATGCCGGCGTTGCTCAGGGCTTTGGTAGCGTCTATGTAAGCTTGTCTTCGGGCACTGTTGAAGGCGTCGACGAACGTTCAACCACTGCGTTGTGGACCAACGATTCGCTGGCCCGCCGTCAATTGTCGGCTCCGGAAGTGTTCTCCAGCTATGTAGCAGTCGGTGATATGGAAGGTTACCTGCACCTGCTGAGTCAGGTTGACGGTCGTTTCGTCGGCCGCGAGCGCATCGACAGCGACGGCCTGCGTGCCCGTCCGCTGGTGGTGGGAGACACGATTTATGTATTTGGTAACAGCGGCAAACTGGAAGCCCTGACCATTAAGTAGTGGATTGACTATGCTTGGGGTTAATCCCTCAAGCGGCTTCACCATTGGTAGGACTGTAGGGTCGAGTTCGCCCGCTGCAGGCGTCAACGATCACGTTGGCGGCCTGAATAAACGCAGCTCCCAGGCGTTTTTTGCGAACAACTCGCTCCAGCAAAAACACACATGGTGATTGCCCCGAGCACCAGCCGCTGCCTAGCAGCGGCTTTTGTATTTTCTGAAATAACGAAGTGGAGAGCCGCATGGTTCCCGTAATCGCCCTGGTGGGCCGACCGAACGTCGGCAAGTCCACCTTGTTCAACCGCCTGACCAGGACTCGCGACGCCATTGTCGGCGACTTGTCCGGTCTGACCCGTGATCGCCAATACGGTGAGGCCAAGTGGCAAGGGCGTTCCTACATTCTGGTCGACACCGGTGGTATCTCTGGTGACGAGCACGGTATGGACGAAAAAATGGCCGAGCAGTCGCTGCTGGCCATTGAAGAAGCAGATGTTGTTCTGTTCCTGGTAGATGCCAAGGCTGGTTTCACCGCCGCCGACCAGATGATCGCCGAGCATTTGCGCAAACGTAACAAGCGTTCTTACGTAGTTGCCAACAAGGTCGACAACATCGACCCTGAAATGGCACGCGCCGAATTCGCCCCGTTGGGCATGGGCCACGCGATCCCGATCGCCGGTGCTCATGGCCGTGGCATCACCCAGATGCTGGAAATCGCACTGAGCGAATTCCCGAAAGACGAAGAAGAGCCGGAAGACGGCGAAGAAGAGATCGTTGCTGAAGGTGAGGAAGCCAAGCGCATTCCTGGCCCAAGTGAAAAAGACGGTATCAAGATCGCGATCATCGGCCGCCCGAACGTTGGCAAATCGACGCTGGTCAACCGCATGCTCGGTGAAGACCGGGTAATCGTCTATGACGAACCCGGCACCACCCGCGACAGTATTTACATTCCGTTCGAGCGTAACGACGAAAAGTACACGCTGATCGACACCGCCGGTGTGCGCAAGCGCGGCAAGATTCACGAAGAAGTTGAAAAATTCTCCGTGGTTAAAACCTTGCAAGCGATCAAAGACGCCAACGTGGTGATCTTCGTGATGGACGCCCGCGAAGGCGTGGTGGATCACGACCTCAACCTGCTGGGCTTCGCCATTGAGGCGGGTCGTGCGCTGGTGATCGCGATCAACAAGTGGGACGGCATGACGCCGGGCGAGCGCGACTTCGTGAAGGTCGAGCTGCAACGTCGACTGTTCTTCGTTGACTACGCCGACATCCACTTCATCTCGGCCCTGCACGGCACGGGCGTGGGCAACCTCTACGCATCCGTACAGAACTCGTTCAAGTCTGCGGTCACCCGCTGGCCAACCAACCGTCTGACCACGATTCTGGAAGATGCGGTTGGCGAACACGCGCCACCGATGGTCAACAACCGCCGGATCAAGCTGCGTTACGCCCACTTGGGTGGCGCGAATCCGCCGATCATCGTGATCCACGGTAACCAGATCGAGAAGGTGCCGAAGTCTTACGTACGGTATCTGGAAAACACTTACCGTCGTGTCTTGAAGCTGGTCGGTACACCGATCCGCATCGAGTTCAAGGGCGGCGAGAACCCGTACGAAGGCAACAAGAACTCGCTTACAGACCGTCAGGTCAACAAGAAGCGTCGCATGATGTCGCACCACAAGAAAGCCGACAAGAAGCGCCGCGACAAGCGCTGATTGCCGACAGCCCACTGCATGAGGTGGGCTTTTGTGGCGAGGGGACTCATCCACGTTGGGCGGTGCAGCCGCCCCAAAACCATCAGCAGCAGCCTGTTAGATGAGCCGCTGTGCAGGGTTTACGACTACTTCGTAGGCGAGCGGGGATAAATCTCTCGCCACAGGGCTTATGTGGTGAATGTATAAGAAGAAGGGTACCGGCTGGTGCCCTTTTTTTATGGGCGCTATTTGGGCTATTCTCGGGCTCTCCCGCGCCGCCGTTAGAGCCGGGTGCAGAGCAGGGAATCACCGATGATCACCAGTAAGCTGCCGAATGTCGGCATCACTATCTTTACTCAGATGTCGCAGCTCGCGGCGCAAACCGGCGCGCTGAATCTGTCACAGGGTTTTCCCGATTTTGATGCCCCCAAGGCGCTGTGCGATGCGGTAGGGCGGCACGTTGCAAACGGTCACAACCAGTACTCGCCAATGACCGGGCTGCCCGCGCTGCGCCAGCAAGTGGCGGCGAAGATCGCCCGCAGCTATGGCGTTACTGTCGATGCCGACAATGAAGTGACCATCACGCCCGGCGCCACTCAAGCGATTTTCTGTGCGATTCAGGCCGTTATCCACAGTGGCGATGAAGTGATCGTGTTTGACCCTTGCTACGACAGCTATGAGCCAGCGACGGAGCTGGCCGGCGGTCGTTGCGTGCATGTGCAGTTGGGCCTGAACGATTTCTCCATCGACTTCCAGAAGTTGGCCGACGCGATTACACCGCGCACGCGAATGATTGTCCTGAACTCACCGCACAACCCGAGCGGCGCGCTGATTAGCCGTGCCGAGCTGGACCAGTTGGCGGATTTGATCCGTGATCGCGACATCTACATCGTCAGTGATGAGGTTTACGAGCACTTGGTATTCGATGGTGTGCCTCACGTCAGCGTGCTGAATCACGAAGAGCTTTATCAGCGTGCCTTCGTCATCAGTTCGTTCGGCAAGACCTATCACGTCACAGGCTGGAAAACCGGCTACGTTGTCGCCCCGCCGGACCTGACGGCGGAGCTGCGCAAGGTCCACCAGTACGTCAGTTTCTGCGGCGTTACACCGCTGCAATTCGCCTTGGCTGATTTTATGGCCGAGCATCCGGAGCATGTCGAAGAGCTGCCAGATTTCTATCAGACCAAGCGTGACCTGTTCTGTGATTTGCTGGCGCCGTCACGTTTCAGCTTCACCCGGGTGACCGGCACCTATTTCCAATTGGTCGATTACTCGAAGATTCGTCCGGACCTCAATGACGTCGAGATGGCGCTGTGGATGACCCGTGAACATGGCGTGGCAAGCATCCCGATTTCGGTGTTTTACCAAACGCCACCCGAAGGCCAGCGCCTGGTGCGTCTGTGCTTTGCCAAACGCGAGGAGACCCTGCGCGAAGCAGCGGCAAAACTATGCGTGATCTGAGTGCACTTCCTAATCTGAACATTGCGTTGATCCAGACGACGTTGGCCTGGCATGACCGTCAGGCCAACCTCGAGCACTTCGAGCAGTTGCTGGAACAAGCCCGCGGTGCTGACCTGATCATCCTGCCGGAGATGTTCACCACCGGTTTTTCGATGGAGTCCGAGACCCTGGCCGAGTCCGAAAACGGTCCCACCAGCAAATGGTTGCGGGTTCAGGCTGCGAAACTGGACGCGGTGATTACTGGCAGTGTCATTGTTCAGGCAGCCGATGGCAGTCATCGCAACCGGTTGTTATGGGCGCGACCCGACGGTGAAGTCTGGCACTACGATAAACGCCACCTCTTTCGTATGGCCGGTGAGCACAATCACTACACGCCGGGTGAGCGTCAGGTGCAGTTTGAGCTCAAGGGCTGGCGAGTGCGGCCGCTGATTTGCTATGACCTGCGTTTTCCGGTGTGGAGTCGCGATGCGCAGGACACCGAATTGTTGCTATACACCGCCAACTGGCCGGGCGCGCGTCGCCTGCACTGGAATCGGTTGTTGCCGGCACGGGCCATTGAAAACCTCTGCTATGTGGCGGCCGTGAATCGGATTGGCACGGACGGGAAAGGCTTTGCCTATACCGGCGACAGTCAGGTACTGGACTTTCAGGGTGAGTCCCTGCTGAGCGCAGGTGAGGCGGATGGCGTGTTCCAGGTGGTGCTGAATGCGGCGGAACTGGCGGCTTATCGGCAGCGCTTCCCGGCGAATCTGGATGCGGATACCTTCCAGTTCACCTGAGAGCTCGGTCGACTGAGTCGGACCCTTCGCGAGCAGGCTCGCTCCCACATTTGATCGGTGTGAACACACGTTATCGGTTCACCCAAATCCCCTGTGGGAGCGAGCCTGCTCGCGATGGGGCCTTAACAGACCACACAAAAATCCCAGGCAAACAAAAAGGCCCCAAGGTTCTCACCCTGGGGCCCTTTGCATGTCAGCGAACGCTTATGCCGCTTATGCCGCTTCTTTAGCTTCCGGCTGACTCAGCGAGCGGTTCAGCGCACTGAACAGAGCCTTGAAGCTGGCAGTGGTGATGTTTTCATCGATACCCACGCCGTGTACCGCACGCTCGCCGTTCACCCGCAGTTCAATGTAGGCCGCAGCCTTGGCATTGGTGCCCGCGCCGATGGCGTGTTCGTTGTAGTCCATGATCTCCACCGGGATTGGCAGACCGGCAACCAGTGCTTCCAGCGCACCGTTACCCTTGCCACGCCAGTGCAGATTGGTTTCGCCCTGGCCTTTGCCCGAGACTTCCACTTCCACCGAACTGTTACCGTTTTCTTCCTGCAGGCGATGGCTGACCAGCGCGTACGGAGTATTGGCTTGCAGGTACTCGCTGTGCAGCAATGCGTGAATCTGCTGTGCGCTCATCTCGAGGCCCAAGCGGTCGGTTTCACGCTGAACAACCTGGCTGAACTCGATCTGCATGCGGCGCGGCAAGCTGATGCCGTATTCCTGTTCCAGCAAGTAAGCGATACCACCCTTGCCCGACTGGCTGTTGACGCGAATGACCGCCTCGTAGCTGCGGCCAATGTCGGCCGGATCGATCGGCAAGTAAGGCACTTCCCACAGTGTGTCCGGTTTCTGCTGCGCGAAGCCTTTGCGGATAGCGTCCTGGTGCGAGCCAGAGAATGCGGTATGCACCAGGTCGCCAACGTATGGGTGACGCGGATGTACCGGGATCTGGTTGCACTCTTCAACGACTTTACGCACGCCGTCGATGTCCGAGAAATCCAGCTCAGGGTTTACACCCTGGGTGTAGAGGTTAAGTGCCACGGTCACCAGGTCGACGTTACCGGTGCGCTCGCCGTTGCCGAACAGGCAGCCTTCGACGCGGTCAGCGCCTGCCATCAGGCCCAGTTCGGTGGCGGCAACGCCAGTGCCACGGTCGTTGTGGGTGTGCAGGCTGATGATGACGCTGTCACGACGGTTGATGTGACGGCCAAACCATTCGATCTGGTCGGCGTAGATGTTAGGTGTGGCGCATTCGACGGTGGCCGGCAAGTTGAGAATCATCTTGTGCTCAGGCGTCGGGTTCCACACTTCAATCACCGCGTCGCAGACTTCCTTGGCGAACTCCAGTTCGGTGGCGCTGAAGGTCTCCGGTGAGTACTCGAAAGTCCACTCGGTTTCCGGTTGCTGGGCGGCGTATTTGACGAACAGCTTGGCCGCGCTTACAGCGATTTCCTTGATTCCGTCCTTGTCTTGATTGAAGACGATGCGGCGGAAGGAAGGGGAGGTCGCGTTGTACAGGTGCACGATGGCTTTCTTGGCGCCGCGAAGCGATTCAAAGGTGCGAGCAATCAGGTCTTCACGGCCCTGGGTCAGCACCTGGATGGTGGTGTCGTCCGGGATGTGGCCTTCTTCGATCAAGGTGCGCACGAAATCGAAGTCGGTTTGCGAAGCGGCCGGGAAAGAGGCTTCAATTTCTTTAACGCCCACCGAGACCAGGGTTTTCCAGAAGCGCAGTTTTTTGACTGCGTCCATCGGCTCGATCAGCGACTGGTTCCCGTCACGCAGGTCAGAGCTGCACCAGATCGGTGCCGTGGTGATGGTCTTCGACGGCCAGGTACGGTCCGGGATGTCGATGGTCGGGAACGCGCGATATTTCGAAGACGGGTCTTTGAGCATGCTCATCGGGAAATCCTTATTGTGTGGGCCGAAAAAAGGCGGCCTGCCGGTGGTTCAGTGTTAGAGGGATAAAGCGCAAGGACGAGGCACCGCGATTCAGCCTGGCAGTCGTGCACTGACTAGGCACAGGCTGCGGTGCTGGCGGAGCTGAATGAGGGTGTGAGAGGTTTTCATGCCTTCAACCCTAACCGCGAGGATCGACGATGGCAAGCAGTCGAAAAAAATTGAGAGGAATACTCGAAAAGGTGATTTTAGCGAGATTTTATTGTTGCTTGTTGCAGGTATCGTGTCGATGTTTGCGCGAGGCTGGAACGATGCGCAATTGGATATTGCGCGGGGTGATCACTCGTAGCCTGCGGCGGTTGTCGCCGCAGACGGCAATGGAAAGGCTGGTTTAAGGACGAATCTCGATCATCGTCCCATCGGGCACCAATCCCCACACTTCACGCATGTCCATGTTGCGCATGGCGATGCAGCCATCGGTCCAGTCCAGGGTATGAAACAGGTTCTCCGGGTAATCATAAGTGTCCGGAGTACCGTGAATCATGATCATCCCGCCTGGGTCTACACCTTCGCGGCGGGAGCGGGCGGCATCGGTCACATTGGGGTAGGAAATGTGCATCGCCAGGTTGAAGCGGTCGCTGACCTTGCGCCAGTCCACCCAATAAAAGCCTTCGGGCGTGCGCTTGTCGCCTTCCATCAATTTTGTGCCTTTAGGTTGTTTGCCCAACGAAATGCGGTACGTGCGCAGCGGCTTGCCGTCGGCAATCAATTGCAGTTGATGCGCGGATTTAAGCACCAGGATTTTTTCGATAGGCTTGCCATCCAGAGTGACCACGGTGGAAGCCTGGGACACAGCAACGAACATCAAGCAAAACAGGGCAAGCAACCAGCGCATTGAAACGATATCCCTAGAGGTGTCGCGACTATTTATTTATAGGTGTTTTTTAACGAACTATCACCTCAGGTGATGGCAGGTTGCGCGAGGGGCGGAATTGATTCGGATCGCACGGGATACTCCTCGGTCCGCCGGTCAGCGTAGAAGCATTCTAGGGTACGGCCCACCGTGCGAAAAGCCAGCTCGGACCAAGGGATGTCGGCTTCTTCGAAAAGCGCGACTTCGAGGCTCTCTGGGCCGGCGGCGAAATCCAGGTCGGCAAGCTCTGCGCGAAAGAATACGTGCACCTGGCTGATATGCGGCACGTCGATCAATGTATAGATGCTGAGATTTCGCACGCGGGCGCAGGCTTCTTCTGCTGTTTCGCGAATGGCGGCTTGTTCGATGGTTTCACCGTTCTCCATGAAGCCTGCCGGCAAGGTCCAATAACCGAGGCGAGGCTCTATCGCGCGGCGGCACAGCAACACTTTGGAACCCCAGGTCGCCACGCATCCGGCGACAATGTTGGGGTTCTGATAATGAATGGTCTGACAGCTGTCGCAGACAAAACGCAGGCGCGAGTCGCCGTCTGGAATGCGTTGTTTCACCGGGTTGCCGCACTGGCTGCAAAATTTCATGCTTGGGTTCCTGAATGCTGCGCCTATCTTGGCGTGCAGCGGTGTCTGTCGGCAAGTTGTCGTTTAGCGACACATGGCAGTTCGGGGCTTGGGCGGTCGGTGTGATTGGTGCATGATGCAGGGTAAGGCACAGATCGAGAACACTCATGCTGGACGAGCTACTGCATCGGGTAAGCAACCACACGCCACGCACACTGGAAACCGACAGGCGTTTCCCCGAAGCCGCCGTGTTGGTGCCCATCACTCGCAGTGATGAACCGGAACTGGTCCTGACCTTGCGCGCCAGTGGACTCTCCACACATGGTGGCGAAGTTGCCTTTCCCGGTGGGCGACGTGACCCGGAAGACCCCGACCTTATATTCACTGCGTTGCGCGAAGCGGAAGAAGAAATCGGCCTGCCACCCGGGCTGGTTGAAGTGATTGGCCCGCTGAGCCCGCTGATTTCGCTGCATGGCATCAAAGTTACGCCGTATGTCGGCGTTATCCCGGACTTCGTCGAGTACCGGGCCAACGACGCCGAGATTGCGGCGGTGTTCAGCGTTCCGCTCGAGTTCTTCCGAAAGGATCCGCGCGAACACACGCATCGTATCGATTACCAGGGCCGCAGTTGGTACGTGCCGAGTTATCGCTATGGCGAGTACAAGATATGGGGCCTGACCGCGATCATGATCGTCGAGTTGATCAACCTGTTGTATGACGCGAAAATAAGCCTGCACCAGCCCCCCAAAAGTTTTATCAATACCTGAAGCCATCATTCGTATGGTGTAAACCTGGCTTTTTTCACGTGAGCCTGCCTGAGCCGTGAGGACAACAAAATGAAATACCGTCTGGGCGACGCCCGCGTCGAAACCCATCCGCAGAGTTGGGTCGCACCAAATGCGGTGCTGGTGGGTAAGGTCAAGCTGGAAGAGGGCGCCAATGTCTGGTTCAACGCGGTGCTGCGTGGCGACAATGAGTTGATCCTGATCGGCAAGAACAGCAACGTCCAGGACGGCACGGTGATGCACACCGACATGGGCTACCCGCTGACTATCGGTACCGGCGTGACCATCGGCCATAACGCCATGCTCCATGGCTGCACTGTCGGTGATTACAGCCTGATTGGTATTAATGCGGTGATTCTAAACGGCGCTAAAATCGGCAAAAACTGCATCATCGGCGCCAACTCACTGATTGGCGAAGGCAAGGAAATCCCGGACGGGTCGCTGGTCATGGGATCGCCAGGCAAAGTGGTGCGCGAACTCACCGAGCAGCAGAAGAAAATGCTCGAAGCCAGTGCCGCGCACTACGTGCACAACGCCCAGCGCTACGCTCGCGATCTGGTCGAGCAAGAACAATGAGCACACCTGAGCGCCCGGTTCGTTCCCCGTGCGTGAGCATTTGTGCGCTCGACAACGACGACATCTGCACCGGGTGCCAGCGCACCGTGGAAGAAATTACCCGTTGGAGCCGCATGGACAACGAGGAGCGTCGCCACGTGTTGGGGCTGTGCCATGAGCGGGCCAAGTCGAGTGGGTTGTTGTGGATGATGGGTACAAAATCCGATAATTAAAAAGCGCTTTCCTGCAGGAGCGAGCGTGCTCGCGAAAACGCAAGGGCGGCGCAGATCATCTGGTTTTATGCATTTTCGTTGTCGACAATCGCGAGCTCGCTCCTACCTCTATTACTCATTCATCCAGGCCTTGCCAATCGCCATGCTCTTTCTGATCGCCTATATCAGCAGCGTCGTGCTGATCAATTACGCGTTTTCCAGCGCACCGCATCTGGACATCATCTGGTCGGCATGGGGTGGCTTGGTGTTCGTCCTGCGCGATATGGTGCAAACCCGTTTTGGCCATGGCGCCATTGTCGCGATGCTGGCGGCGCTAGTGTTGTCCTACGTGACCTCCGATCCCTCCATTGCAATGGCAAGTGCCACCGCTTTTGCGGTGTCCGAGTGCATAGACTGGTTGGTGTTCAGTATTACCAAGCGCCCACTGCATGATCGCTTGTGGATAAGTTCGGCGCTCAGCATTCCCCTCGATACATTCATCTTCTTTGGCATGATCGACGCGTTCACGCCGGCGGTGATCCTTACCGCAATGGGTTCCAAGTTCGCTGGTGTTACAGCGGTTTGGTTGATCATGGCCTGGCGTATACGCAAACAGGCCGTCGCCAGCTGAAGCCAAACGCTGTGGTTCATGTAAAATGCCGCGCTTTCTCCCCATGGGAAGCGCGCCTGGCGTTGCATCCCTCGATGATCCGCTTCTTGAGGACCTGAGATGACCCGTATCGGAACTCCGTTGTCGCCGACCGCGACCCGCGTATTGCTGTGTGGCTGTGGCGAGTTGGGCAAGGAGGTGGTGATCGAGCTGCAGCGTCTGGGCGTTGAAGTGATTGCCGTTGATCGCTACGCCAATGCCCCGGCCATGCAAGTTGCGCATCGCAGCCACGTGATCAACATGCTCGATGGTGCTGCCCTGCGCGCCGTGATCGAAGCCGAGAAGCCGCACTTCATCGTGCCGGAAATCGAGGCCATTGCCACGGCGACGCTTGTGGAACTGGAAGCTGAAGGCTTCACGGTGATCCCGACCGCTCGCGCCACGCAGTTGACCATGAACCGCGAAGGCATCCGTCGCCTGGCCGCAGAAGAGCTGGACCTGCCGACCTCGCCGTACCACTTCGCCGATACCTTCGAGGACTACAGCAAGGCCATCGAAGACCTCGGTTTTCCGTGCGTGGTGAAACCGGTGATGAGTTCGTCGGGTAAAGGTCAGAGCTTGCTGCGCAGCACCGATGACGTGAAAGCGGCGTGGGATTACGCTCAGGAAGGTGGTCGCGCCGGTAAAGGTCGGGTGATCATTGAAGGCTTCATCGATTTTGATTATGAAATTACCCTGCTGACCGTACGTCATGTGGGTGGTACCACGTTCTGTGCGCCGGTCGGTCACCGTCAGGAAAAAGGCGACTACCAGGAATCCTGGCAACCACAAGCGATGAGCCCGATCGCCTTGGCCGAATCCGAGCGCGTCGCCAAAGCGGTCACTGAGGCCTTGGGCGGTCGGGGTCTGTTTGGTGTTGAGCTGTTCATAAAAGGTGATCAGGTGTGGTTCAGCGAAGTGTCGCCGCGCCCGCATGACACTGGTCTTGTGACCCTTATTTCTCAGGATCTGTCGCAGTTCGCGCTGCACGCCCGGGCGATTCTGGGCCTGCCGATTCCACTGATCCGCCAGTTCGGGCCATCGGCTTCGGCGGTGATCCTGGTGGAAGGGCAGTCGACCCAAACCGCATTCTCGAACCTGGGTGCCGCATTGAGCGAGCCGGACACGGCATTGCGTCTGTTTGGCAAGCCAGAAGTGAATGGTCAGCGCCGGATGGGCGTGGCATTGGCGCGGGATGAGTCGATTGAAGCGGCTCGCGCCAAAGCGACCCGTGCTTCAAAGGCTGTTGTTGTAGAGCTGTAAATCGAGGCGCGGCATTCGCTAGCAGGCCAGCGCCCACAGGTTTATTGGTTGGTCACACATTTTGTGTACATCCAATTTCCATGTGGGGGCCAGCCTGCTGGGGATGTCTTCGATTCAGGTAACCCGATTCAAATCGTTATTGCGCGTTTCCTTCAGGCACAGCACAGCAATCAAGCTGAGCACCGCAGCCCCCGATACATACCCGCCGACATAACTCAAACCGCCCATTGCTACCAGTTTCTGCGCGAAGAACGGCGCCGCCGAGGCTCCGACGATTCCGCCCAGATTGTAAGCGGCAGACGCGCCGGTGTAGCGCACGTGAGTGGGGAACAGTTCTGGCAACATGGCGCCCATCGGTGCGAATGTCACGCCCATCAGGAACAGTTCGATACACAAGAACAGTGCTACGCCCCAGGTCGAGCCTTGGGTAAGTAACGGCTCCATCAGGAACCCGGACAAAATCGCCAGTACGCCACCGATGATTAACACGGGTTTGCGCCCATAGCGGTCGCTGGCCCATGCCGACAGCGGTGTAGCGGCTGCCATGAACAGCACCGCAAAGCACAGCAGGCCGAGAAAGGTCTCGCGGGTGTAGCCCAGCGTCGAGACGCCGTAGCTCAGGGAAAATACGGTCGAAATGTAGAACAGCGCATAGCACACCACCATCGAGCCCGCTCCCAACAGCATCGGTGCCCAATATTGGCTGAACAGCTCGACCAGCGGGATCTTGACTCGCTCCTGGCGCGCCATTGCGTTGGCAAACACCGGTGTTTCGTGGAGTTTGAGGCGCACATACAAGCCGACCATCACCAAGACTGCGCTGAGCAAGAACGGAATCCGCCAGCCCCATGCGCGAAATTGTTCGTCGTTCAACGTCATGGCCAGCGTCAGGAACAAGCCGTTGGCAGCCAGGAATCCAATGGAAGGCCCGAGTTGCGGGAACATACCGAACCAGGCGCGTTTGCCCTTCGGCGCATTCTCTGTTGCCAACAATGCTGCGCCACCCCATTCGCCGCCTAAACCCAAGCCTTGGCCGAAGCGCAGCACGCACAGCAAAATCGGCGCCCAGGCTCCGATGCTGTCGTAACCCGGCAGCACGCCGATCAGCGTAGTGCACACACCCATCAGCAGTAACGAGGCAACGAGTGTCGATTTGCGCCCGATGCGGTCACCGAAGTGTCCAAACAATGCCGAACCGAGCGGCCGGGCAAGAAACGCAATGCCGAAGGTCAGGAAGGCTGACAGCATCTGCGCGGTGCCAGAGGTCTGGGGAAAAAATACCGGGCCAATCACCAGCGCAGCGGCAGTGGCATAAACGTAGAAATCGTAGAATTCGATGGCGGTGCCGATGAAGCTTGCGGTCGCCACGCGGGTGGCCGAATTCGTCGGTTGCGCAGGCGTGGTATCGCTATAAGTCGTGCTGGTCATGCGGTTATCCCTGACAGTCTTGTGCTCCAGTGGAGCGAATTATTATGGTCGAGCACCCAGGGATGTGGGTTTAACGCGGCGTGCGGGTAGCGCTGGGGTGTGGCGGGGCTTGGGTAAGCGCTTCGATTATAGGAAGGTGGCTATCGATTCAACAAGAGGTGCCGCGATCTGGCGCTGGCAACCAGTGGCTTGGGGCTGGTGATGCCCTCGTGGCAAGGGGATTTATTCCCTTAGTGGCGAAGCCGGCCCAAAGGTTTGCCGGATATTGTTTGTCATTCGAGATTTTTCGCGCCGCTTCGCAACGCAGCGGGGATAAATCCCCTCGCCACAGAGGATGGGCTTAATGTTCAGAGGGGGGTTGGGATGGTGGCGGTATGCCAGACCATGACCCGCGTGACGCGGTTGTCTTCGGTTTCGAGAATCTCCAGCCGATAACGGCCAATCTTCAGGCACACCGCGCTGTCGGGGATTGTCTCCAGTGCCTCGGTCACCAGACCGTTGAGCGTTTTCGGGCCGTCGCTAGGCAGATGCCAGCCCAGTGTCTTGTTCAACTCGCGAATTGATGCTGCGCCATCTATCACTAGCCGACCATCGGCCTGCGGGTGAATGTGCGGGTTATCGAGGCTGTGCTGGCTTTCGAATTCACCGACGATTTCTTCCAGGATATCTTCCAGGGTCACGATGCCAAGGACTTCTCCGTATTCATCGACCACCATACCCAGCCGTCGTTGCTGCTTGTGAAAGTTCAGCAATTGCAATTGCAGCGGGGTGCTTTCCGGCACGAAGTAAGGTTCGTGACTGGCCGCCAGCAAGGCTTCGCGTGTCAGGCTGCCGTCGGGCAGCAAATGACGGATCTGGCGGGTGTTGAGTACGGCTTCCACCTGATTGATATCGCTGTGAAACACCGGCAATCGCGTGCGTCTGTTATTGCGTAGTTGTTCGATGATTTCAGGCAGGGGGTCATCGAGGTTGATCCCGTCGACCTCACTGCGCGGTACCAGAATGTCGTTGACCGTAATGTTGTCCAGCGCATGAATGCCCGACAGCAGGTGTGGGCGACAGGCAGCGTGCTCCTGGTCGTCACGCCGATCGGCGGGCGCTTCATCTTCGCTTTGCTGAACCACTTTGGCTTTGCGGGCAAAGGGGCGCGTCAGGAGCACGCTGATGCCATTGAGCAGCCAGGCCGCTGGATAGATGATCTTCAGTGGCACACCGAGCAGCGTGTTGCCCAGCGACAGGATGGCATCGGGATAGCGAGCGGCGAGGGCGCGTGGAAGGTAATCGGCGAACACCAGCAGAATCACGCCAGCGCCGAGGCACGCTGCCCAAGGGCCGTTTTCGGCCCAAGTGAAAATCGCCAGCAAGGTGCTGATGACCACCACCAGTGCGCGGCACAAGGTGTTGCACAAAATCAGGCTGTACAGGGAGAAACTCAAGCCCGCCACGGGTTTGTCGCCGGAGCGCGATGCGGTGCGCAGGGTCAGCAAATGCTGGTGCGCCGCTTCGATGGCGGTAAACAAACCAGACCATAAAATCAGCAGAGCCACTACCGCGAGCATCGGCCCTATGGGCAAGTCGTCCATTAATGTCGCCCGTCAGATATGCAGAATGTATTCACGGACCAACTTGCTGCCAAAGTACGCCAGCATCAGCAGGCAGAAACCGGCGAGGGTCCAGCGGATGGCCTTGTGTCCGCGCCAGCCGAGGTGATTGCGACCCCAGAGCAGCACGCTGAAGACAATCCATGCCAGGCAGGCCAGCAGGGTTTTGTGCACCAGGTGTTGGGCAAAAAGATTGTCGACGAACAGCCAGCCGGAAATCAGCGACAGCGACAACAAGGTCCAGCCGGCCCAGAGAAAACCGAATAACAGGCTTTCCATTGTTTGCAGCGGCGGGAAGTTCTTGATCAGCCCGGACGGATGCTTGTGTTTGAGTTGATGGTCCTGGACCAGCAACAGCAAGGCCTGGAACACCGCGATGGTGAACATGCCATAGGCCAGAATTGACAGCAGGATGTGGGCAAGAATGCCCGGTTCTTCGTCAATGATCTGCACGGTGCCCGCGGGCGCGAACTGCGCGAGCAACACGGTCGCCAGGCCCAGCGGGAACAACAATACCAGCAGGTTTTCCACCGGTATCCGCGAGCAGGCAATCAGGGTCAGGGCAATCACTGCTGCGGCAATCAGGCTGGCAGCGCTGAAAAAATCCAGGCCCAGGCCGATTGGCGTCAATAAGTGAGTCAGCAGGCTGGCGCTGTGGGCCAGCACGGCAAGCGCGCCGAGCGTTACCAGCAGGCGCTTGTTAGCCTTGGCGGCTTTGGCCAGACGAGTGCCTTGATAAATAGTCGCAGCGGCATATAAGCAGGCGGCGGCGAGGGTGGTCAGCAAACTGGGTGACAAGGGGAGCATAAATCCTGTTAGGCAAGCCCGAAAGGCGCTGAGTTTGGCATAGAACCCTCATCACACGAAAGTGCGAGGTGTCCGCCAGACGCAGTCTTCGCTATAATCCGCGACCTGCCCACGCTGCAGGCTCGCCGAGCTCATGTTTATGACGGTCTGGGCCGCCATTATCCCGGTCTGAACACAGGGCCTGAAAGGATCGCGCAATGTTTGAAAACTTAACCGACCGTCTCTCGCAAACGCTACGCCATGTTACCGGCAAGGCCAAGCTGACCGAAGACAACATCAAAGACACCCTGCGTGAAGTGCGCATGGCGTTGCTCGAAGCCGACGTCGCATTGCCGGTCGTCAAGGACTTCGTCAATTCGGTCAAGGAACGCGCTGTTGGCACCGAAGTGTCGCGCAGCCTGACGCCGGGCCAGGCCTTCGTGAAGATCGTCCAGGCCGAACTCGAAAGCCTGATGGGCGCCGCGAACGAAGACCTGAACCTGAGCGCCGTTCCGCCCGCCGTTGTCTTGATGGCCGGTTTGCAGGGTGCGGGTAAAACCACCACCGCCGGCAAACTCGCGCGCTTCCTTAAAGAGCGCAAGAAAAAATCGGTCATGGTGGTGTCAGCCGACGTTTATCGTCCGGCCGCGATCAAACAGCTGGAAATGCTCGCCGGTGAAGTGGGCGTAACCTTCTTCCCGTCCGACCTGAGCCAAAAACCGGTCGACATCGCGCAAGCGGCTATTAAAGAAGCAAAACTGAAGTTCATCGACGTGGTTATCGTCGATACCGCCGGTCGTCTGCACATCGACGAAGAGATGATGAGCGAGATCAAGGCGCTGCACGCCGCGATCAACCCGGTCGAAACGCTGTTCGTGGTCGATGCCATGACTGGCCAGGACGCCGCCAACACGGCCAAGGCTTTTGGTGATGCACTGCCGCTGACCGGCGTTATCCTGACCAAGGTCGACGGTGATGCTCGCGGTGGTGCTGCCCTTTCGGTGCGCGCCATCACCGGCAAGCCGATCAAGTTCATTGGTATGGGCGAGAAGAGCGAAGCGCTCGAGCCGTTCCACCCAGAGCGTATTGCCTCGCGCATTCTGGGTATGGGCGACGTGCTCAGCCTGATCGAACAGGCGGAAGCGACCCTCGACAAAGATAAAGCCGACAAGCTTGCGAAGAAATTAAAGAAGGGCAAGGGCTTCGACCTCGAAGACTTCCGTGATCAGTTGCAACAGATGAAGAACATGGGCGGCCTCGGCGGCCTCATGGACAAGCTGCCGAACATCGGCGGTGTAAACCTGGCGCAAATGGGCAATGCCCAAGGCGCGGCAGAGAAACAATTCAAGCAGATGGAAGCCATCATCAATTCCATGACCCCGGCCGAGCGCCGCGACCCTGAGCTGATCAGCGGTTCGCGCAAACGTCGGATCGCCATGGGTTCCGGCACTCAGGTGCAGGACATCGGTCGCTTGATCAAGCAGCACAAGCAGATGCAGAAGATGATGAAGAAATTCTCCGCGAAAGGCGGAATGGCCAAAATGATGCGCGGCATGGGCGGTATGTTGCCCGGCGGCGGCATGCCAAAAATGTAAAGAATTCACGCGAGGGCTTGCCCTGGCGCCTCCCACACGGAAGTGGGATACACAGCAAACCCGCATTGGCGGGAGCTGACTGGCCGTTTTCAACGACGGCTCTATAGCAAATCTGGATGACGACCGAAAGGCCGTCGGAAAAAGACATTTGCAAAAGTCCGGATATTCCTTAGAATATGCGGCCTTTCGGGCACCTATGCCCGCTGTGCCTTTAGATTTGCAGCACCGACTACAGGAACGATGTTCACATGCTAACAATCCGTCTTGCCCTTGGCGGCTCCAAAAAGCGCCCGTTTTACCACTTGACCGTAACCGACAGCCGCAACCCGCGCGACGGTTCGCACAAGGAACAGGTTGGTTTCTTCAACCCTGTTGCTCGTGGTCAAGAAGTCCGTCTGTCCGTGAACCAAGAGCGCGTAGCCTACTGGCTGAGCGTTGGTGCACAACCTTCTGAGCGTGTTGCTCAGTTGTTGAAGGATTCGGCTAAGGCTGCGGCCTGAGCAATATGAACGCGACGCCTGCTGTTGCTGATGATTTGATCGTTATCGGCAAGATCTACTCTGTTCATGGCGTTCGCGGCGAAGTGAAGGTGTATTCCTTTACTGATCCGACTGAAAACCTGTTGCAGTACAAAACCTGGACGCTCAAGCGCGAAGGCAATGTGAAACAGGTTGAGCTGGTCAGCGGACGAGGGAACGACAAGTTCCTGGTCGCAAAGCTCAAAGGTCTTGATGATCGTGAAGAAGCTCGTCTTCTGGCCGGTTATGAGATCTGCGTGCCGCGTAACCTGTTCCCTGAATTGACCGACGGCGAGTACTACTGGTACCAGCTGGAAGGTCTGAAGGTCATTGACCAACTCGGGCAATTGCTCGGGAAGATCGATCATCTTCTGGAAACCGGCGCCAACGATGTAATGGTGGTCAAGCCTTGCGCAGGCAGCCTGGATGATCGCGAACGCTTGTTGCCCTATACAGAGCAATGTGTGTTGGCTGTCGACCTTGCCGCAGGCGAGATGAAGGTGGAATGGGATGCGGACTTCTAAGCGTGGCTAACTTGCGCGTAGAAGTGATCAGTTTGTTTCCCGAGATGTTCTCCGCCATCAGCGAGTACGGCATCACCAGTCGTGCGGTGAAACAGGGGCTGTTACAGCTCACCTGTTGGAATCCGCGAGACTACACGACGGATCGACATCACACTGTGGACGATCGCCCATTTGGCGGTGGCCCGGGCATGGTGATGAAGATCAAGCCCCTGGAAGATGCATTGGTTCAGGCCAAGGCAGCAGCAGGGGAGGCGGCGAAGGTCATTTACCTGTCCCCCCAAGGCCGTCAACTGACTCAGTCGGCGGTACGCGAGTTGGCGAATCTGGATGCATTGATCCTGATTGCCGGCCGTTATGAAGGCATTGACGAGCGCTTTATTGAGGCTCATGTCGATGAAGAGTGGTCGATTGGCGACTATGTACTGTCTGGCGGCGAGCTGCCGGCGATGGTCCTGATCGATGCGGTTACACGGCTGCTGCCTGGAGCTTTAGGGCATGCGGACTCCGCCGAGGAAGATTCCTTTACGGATGGTCTGCTGGATTGCCCGCACTACACCCGACCGGAGGTGTATGCGGATCAGCGTGTTCCCGACGTGTTGCTAAGTGGCAATCACGCGCATATCCGGCGTTGGCGTTTACAGCAGTCCCTTGGTAGGACCTTTGAACGACGCGCCGATCTTCTGGAAAGCCGCTCGCTTTCTGGAGAAGAGAAGAAGCTGCTCGAGGAATACATCCGCGAGCGGGACGATAGTTAACAACGTATCGATGGTAGATCCGACGATTTACCTTAGGAGCACAGCATGACTAACAAAATCATCCTTGCACTCGAAGCAGAGCAGATGACCAAAGAGATCCCTACCTTTGCCCCGGGCGACACCATTGTCGTTCAGGTGAAAGTGAAGGAAGGCGACCGTTCGCGTCTGCAAGCGTTCGAAGGTGTTGTTATCGCCAAGCGTAACCGCGGCGTAAACAGTGCTTTCACCGTGCGTAAAATCTCCAACGGTGTTGGCGTAGAGCGTACTTTCCAGACCTACAGCCCGCAAATCGACAGCATGGCCGTTAAACGTCGCGGTGACGTACGTAAAGCCAAGCTGTACTACCTGCGTGACCTGTCTGGTAAAGCAGCTCGCATCAAGGAAAAACTGTCTTAAGACAGCCTCCCGATGCAAAAAAAGCAGCCTAAGGGCTGCTTTTTTGTTGCCTGCGATTTGACCCGCCGATCACGGCAATAACATCCGGCTCTATAAAGCCTCGACAGGCTATGAAAGACTTGCCGTCAGATTCCTGATGCCTGAGCCTTTATGTCCGCAATTGATCATCCCCTCATAGACCAATTCCTCGATGCCTTGTGGCTGGAAAAGGGGCTCTCCGACAACACTCGCGATGCCTATCGCAGTGATCTGGCACTGTTCAACGGCTGGATGCAGGAGAAGGGGTTGGAGTTGATCAACGCCGGACGCGAATTGATCCTCGATCATCTGGCTTGGCGTCTGGAGCAAAATTACAAACCTCGCTCCACTGCCAGATTTCTCTCGGGTGTGCGTGGCTTCTATCGCTATCTGCTGCGCGAAAAACTGATTGCCGTCGACCCGACATTGCGTGTCGATATGCCACAACTCGGTAGGCCATTGCCTAAATCCTTGTCGGAAGCAGATGTGGAAGCGCTGCTGAAGGCCCCGGACCTGAGTGAGGCCATCGGCCAGCGCGACCGTGCCATGCTTGAAGTGCTGTATGCCTGCGGTTTGCGGGTAACAGAGTTGATCAGCCTGACGCTGGAACAAGTCAATTTGCGTCAAGGTGTGTTGCGCGTCATGGGCAAGGGCAGTAAGGAGCGCCTGGTGCCGATGGGTGAGGAGGCGATCGTCTGGGTCGAGCGTTACATGCGCGATGGACGCAATGAGTTGCTTGGCGGTCGCCCCAGTGATGTCATGTTCCCCAGTCAGCGCGGTGAGCAAATGACCCGACAGACCTTCTGGCACCGCATCAAGCACCAGGCTAAGGTTGCCGGGATCGGTAAATCGCTGTCGCCGCATACCTTGCGCCATGCGTTTGCCACGCATCTGCTCAACCATGGTGCCGATCTGAGAGTGGTGCAAATGCTCCTTGGGCACAGCGACCTGTCTACCACCCAGATCTACACGCACGTCGCCCGCGCACGCTTGCAGGATTTACACGCCAAACACCACCCGCGCGGTTGACGGTTTCCTTGATGGATTCGGTGGCGAGGGAACTTGCTGTCGCTTGAGTGCGCAGCGCTCACAAGATCTGCGCCATCCGTACAATTGTGGGGCCGCGCCGCAGCCCCGCGTGAGCAAGCTCCCTCGCCACAAATGTCTTGTGTCAGCTCCATTCGGCCACAGTGGCCTTATGTGGTAGGCTTTGCCGGTTTGCACGATGGGCGGTTATGACCCGGTGTTCCGGCACGGGCGTTCTGATCGTTCCATTTGTCCGCCTTCAGGAGTTCTCATGCGTTTGATCCAGATTTTCGCCGCCGCCGCCATCGCGTTGGTCAGCACCTTTGCCATCGCCGATGATGCGGCGGACAAAGCCATTCGTAAAAGCCTGGAAAACCTCGAGCTTGAGGTGCCGGTAGAAAGCATCAGTGCCAGCCCGTTGCCGGGTATGTACGAAGTCAAACTCAAAGGCAGTCGGGTGCTTTATGCCAGTGCCGATGGCCAGTACATTGTTCAGGGCTACCTGTTCCAGCTCAAGGACGGTAAACCGGTGAACCTCACCGAGAAAACCGAACGCCTGGGCGTCTCCAAACTGATCAATGACATTCCTGTAGCAGAAACCGTGGTTTACCCTGCGATTGGCGAAACCAAGTCGCACATCACCGTGTTCACCGACACTACCTGCCCTTATTGCCACAAGCTGCACGCTGAAGTACCAGAGCTGAACAAGCGTGGCATTGAAGTACGTTACGTCGCATTCCCGCGCCAGGGCCTGGGCTCGCCGGGTGACGAGCAGTTGCAAGCCGTCTGGTGCTCCAAAGACAAGAAAGCGGCGATGGATAAAATGGTCGACGGTAAGGAAATCAAGGCCGCCAAGTGCGATAACCCGGTTTCCAAGCAATTTGCCCTCGGCCAGTCGATTGGCGTGAACGGCACACCGGCCATCGTTTTGGCAGATGGCCAGGTTATTCCGGGCTACCAGCCCGCGCCACAAGTCGCCAAACTGGCGCTCGGCGCGAAATAAATTCGCATCGCCACGGTCAGCCTGTGGCGATCATGGTTCGGCGGCAACGTTTGCCGGACCATTAATAGAGAACCGCGAGCATGCGGTTGTTTTCACGGCCGGCCTTGAGTCGGCCGTTTTATGGGGAGTTCACAGTGAAACCGGTCAAAGTAGGCATCTGTGGGTTAGGGACCGTCGGTGGCGGTACCTTCAACGTACTTCAGCGCAACGCCGAGGAAATTGCTCGTCGTGCCGGGCGTGGGATCGAAGTGGCACAAATTGCCACGCGCACGCCAAAGCCTCAGTTCCAGACGACCGGTATTGCGATTACCAACGATGTCTTCGAAGTGGCCACGAACCCTGAGATCGACATCGTCATAGAGCTGGTGGGCGGCTACACCGTTGCCCGTGAGCTGGTACTCAAAGCGATCGAGAACGGAAAACATGTCGTTACCGCGAACAAGGCGTTGATCGCCGTTCACGGCAACGAAATCTTCGCCAAGGCTCGCGAGAAAGGCGTGATCGTTGCGTTCGAAGCGGCTGTGGCGGGTGGCATTCCAGTGATCAAGGCGATCCGTGAAGGCCTGTCTGCCAACCGCATCAACTGGGTTGCCGGCATCATCAACGGCACCGGCAACTTCATCCTTACCGAAATGCGCGAAAAGGGTCGTACCTTCGAAGACGTATTGGCCGAGGCGCAAGCATTGGGTTATGCCGAAGCCGATCCGACCTTCGACGTTGAGGGGATCGACGCGGCTCACAAGCTGACGATCCTGGCGTCCATTGCATTCGGCATTCCGCTGCAATTCGACAAAGCGTACACCGAGGGCATCACCAAGCTCACCACCGCTGACGTGAACTATGCCGAAGCACTGGGCTATCGCATCAAGCACCTGGGCGTGGCGCGCAGCACCGCTGCCGGTATCGAGTTGCGTGTACACCCGACGCTGATCCCGGCCGATCGCCTGATCGCCAACGTCAACGGCGTGATGAACGCGGTAATGGTCAACGGTGACGCTGCCGGTTCAACGCTGTTCTACGGCGCTGGCGCTGGCATGGAGCCGACCGCATCGTCGGTCATCGCGGACCTGGTGGACGTGGTTCGCGCCATGACCAGCGACCCGGAGAATCGTGTGCCGCACCTGGCCTTCCAGCCAGATTCGCTGTCGGCTCACCCGATCCTGCCGATCGAAGCCTGCGAAAGCGCTTACTACCTGCGCATTCAGGCCAAGGATCATCCGGGCGTGCTGGCTCAAGTGGCGAGCATCCTGTCGGAGCGCGGTATCAACATCGAATCGATCATGCAGAAAGAAGTCGAAGAGCATGACGGTCTGGTGCCGATGATCCTGCTGACCCATCGCGTGCTGGAGCAGCACATGAACGACGCAATCGCCGCCCTGGAAGCGTTGGCTGGCGTTGTTGGTCCGGTTGTACGGATCCGTGTCGAACATTTGAATTAACACAGCGGCAAGCTTTCAGCGACGAGTCGCAAGCCCAAAGCCACGGTGCTTTTGAACTTGCAGCTTGTCGCTTGAGGCTCGAAGCTCAAACCAAAGGTTTGCCCTTATGCGTTATATCAGTACCCGCGGCCAGGCACCGGCCCTGAATTTCGAAGACGTTCTGCTGGCCGGTCTGGCCACCGACGGCGGCCTGTATGTGCCGGAATGCCTGCCACGTTTTACCCAGGAAGAAATCGCTTCCTGGGCTGGCCTGCCTTATCACGAGTTGGCGTTCCGGGTGATGCGCCCGTTCGTGGCCGGTAGTATTCCTGATGCCGATTTCAAAAAGATTCTTGAAGAAACCTACGGCGTGTTCTCGCACAGCGCTGTAGCACCTCTGCGTCAGTTGAATGGCAACGAATGGGTGTTGGAGCTGTTCCACGGCCCGACCCTGGCGTTCAAGGATTTCGCGCTGCAACTGCTCGGTCGTCTGCTCGATTACGTGCTGGAAAAACGTGGTGAGCGCGTAGTCATCGTTGGCGCGACTTCCGGTGATACCGGTTCGGCCGCCATCGAGGGCTGCAAGCACTGCGAAAACGTCGACATCTTCATCCTGCACCCGCACAACCGTGTGTCCGAAGTGCAGCGTCGCCAGATGACCACGATCTTCGGCGAGAACATTCACAACATCGCCATCGAAGGCAACTTCGATGACTGCCAGGAAATGGTCAAGGCCAGCTTCGCTGACCAAAGCTTTCTCAAGGGCACTCGCCTGGTCGCCGTGAACTCGATCAACTGGGCGCGGATCATGGCCCAGATCGTTTACTACTTCCACGCAGCCCTGCAATTGGGCGGCCCGGCGCGTTCTGTTTCGTTCTCGGTGCCAACCGGCAACTTCGGCGACATCTTCGCCGGCTACCTGGCGCGCAACATGGGGCTGCCGATCAACCAGTTGATCGTCGCTACCAACCGCAATGACATCCTGCACCGCTTCATGAGCGGCAATCAGTACGTCAAGGAAACCCTGCACGCCACGTTGTCGCCGTCGATGGACATCATGGTGTCGTCCAACTTCGAACGCCTGCTGTTCGACTTGCACGGTCGCAATGGCGCTGCGATAGCCGGTTTGATGGACAGCTTCAAACAGGGTGGCGGTTTCAGCGTTGATCAGGAGCGTTGGACCGAAGCCCGCAAACTGTTCGATTCGCTGGCCGTAGATGATGCTCAAACCTGCGAAACCATTGCCGAAGTCTATGCCCAGACGGGCGAGTTGCTGGACCCGCACACCGCCATCGGCGTCAAGGCTGCGCGCGAGTGCCGTCGTAGCCTGGATACCCCAATGGTGATCCTCGGTACCGCTCATCCGGTCAAATTCCCGGACGCGGTGGAAAAAGCAGGCGTAGGGAAAGCGCTCGAACTGCCGGTGCATCTTGCTGATTTGTTTGAGCGAGATGAGCGCTGCACGGTTCTGCCAAATGACTTGAAAGCCGTACAGGCCTTTGTGAGTCAGCATGGCAATCGCGGTAAGCCGTTGTAAGGACAAAAGGTGTCACATTTGAAGCCCGTCTCCTGACGGGCTTTCTCATTTCTGCATGCCACACTCACTCGGTATCGCTCATCAAGGACGAGCACCTCGATCACCAAGGAAGTGGTAATGCCGTTTTTCAAAGTCTTCAAGTCAACCGTAATGTGGGCAAGTTGGGTCTGCGCGCTGGGTGTTGCTCAATGGGCGACAGCCATGCCGCGCCCGATACCCGAAAAACCTGCGACCAGCGCCGTTATCGCGCTGGATACGGTTGAGTTGAAATGGATTGCTGAACACCCGCAGGTTATCGTCGCCTCCGCGCAGTTGCCTCGGTACCTGTTCAGAGATGAACAGGGTCAGTGGGTGGGTTTGAACAATGACCTGCTAAACCGCATAAGCGCCATGACGGGATTGAAGTTTGTTCACGAGGAATCGTTTTCCACTGACCATTTGCTGTCGCGTCTGGAAAGCGCAACGGCGGACATGAGCACCACGCTGTCATTCAGTGAAGAGCGTAAGGTGTCTCTGGATTTTAGCCACTCGTATGGCGGGGCAGGCTGGGTGTTCGTGGGCCAGTCGGGGGCGCCACCGGTACAATCGCTGGAACAATTGTCGAACCGGGTTCTGGTACTGCCGATCCGACATGCGCTGGACGCCACTATTCGCCGCGATCATCCGGACATCGTGTTGCGCTCGGTCAGAACCTACGCAGAGGCCCGTGCCCTGGTAGAAAGTGGTGAAGCCTGCGCCACCATTGAAAACGAAATTGGTGCTCACTTGTACCCCTCTGGCCGTCTACAAGCCGGAAGTACCCTGGAAGGGAAGTGGGACCCGGACCACCTGACCGTGCGCAAAGGACAGCCCCAGTTATTGAGCATCCTCAATAAGGCGCTCGAAGCGTTTCCTCCTGCGCAGCTGCGTGCAATTCGCGTGAAGTGGCTGAGCGATGTCGCCCCGAAGCAAACGTCTGTGACATCGCAACCATTGATCCTTTGGTTTTGGGTGGGCGTGCTCATACTCGGTTTGTTTGGGGGGCTGTCCTTGCTCTGGAATCGACGGCTTGCGGTATTGGTTCAGCAGCACCGGGATGCCAAAAAAAACCTCACTGATCAGTTGGTTTTTCAGCATGCATTGATGGACGCCATGCCCGATCCGCTGTTCGTGCAGGATCTGGAAGGGCGTTTGATCATGTGCAACAAAAGTTTCGAAGAGAGGCTGTCGACTCGTTTTGACCAGGTCCGGGGGCGGCCATTGATCGAGCTAGATGTGATGCCCTCAGCCACTGCCAAACTGCTGCACGCCGAGTTTATGGCGCAGTTGAAAACCCGCAAACCCCATTTCAACGAGCGTCAATTGCTGCTTCATAGCGGCGTCGTAACGGTCTACCAGTGGACAGTACCGTTCTATGGCGAGGATGGCCGATTGGGCGGACTGGTGGGCGGTTGGTCTGATTTCGGTGAGCGCGGGCGACCGTTCTGACACAGGTGTTTTTTCCCTGTCATGTTCGCCGTGCATGCTCTATCGACCGTCAGCGCAGACGCGCCTGTAATCGCAATCCAGAACTTTCTTCTCGGGCCGGTGGTCATTTACTTTAGACATGCCCCAGGCACTTTGTTTTCGGACTAATGAGTGGTGATCGAGATGGAAAGTATCAGTCTATTGCTCGGTGAGGCTCTGAGCCCGTATCAGGTTACGTTGACCCCTTCGGGCGCCCATGGCGAATGCCTGGTGACGCTGAAGAGTTCGACCGGCGCTATCGTGGTCGAACGGTCGTTCAACCAGGCGCAGTTGAGGGACAAACGCTTGCTGACCGATGTGGTCGACGGGTTGCATCGCGATGTCATGATTGCCGAAGGGCGCATTGAGCCTTGCGTGATTGCTGCCTTGCGCAACGCTGCTCAGGACAAAATCCTGGCCGGCCGTAATTGATTGTTTATTTGTGGGAACCTTCCTGCGCCTGAGTCGTCAGAAGTTGTAACAGCAGGGTCAAGCATTGTGCTCCGGTGCTTGTAGCTTGCTGCTACTGGTCTAAAGTAGGCCACGTTTAACCCCGAGTCGTCTCCCCACTTCTCGGGGTTTCTTTTTGCCCGGGATTTGTCATTGCTGTGCCTGATGCTCGAAAAACGCGTTGGTGTCTTGCAGGTAATCGCGACGGCTATCGGGGTCGAGCCAGTCGGCGTACAACCGGTCAACGCTATCGCGTTGCAGCGAGCGCAAGATTTGATTGATTTCGTTGATCGCCTGACGCCCTTGAACCGTGTTCGAGCAGCCAATGTAGGCAGATATGTATTTGCCCGTACCCTTGACCGAGAAAAACGCCAGATCGTCATCGTGCATGTGTTCTTGGCTGGCTTGATAGCGGATTTCCGGCCAATACCCCATCACTAGCTGCAGACGGCCCAGGCGCTGCATTTGCAGCAAACTGCCGAGTGCATCGTTACCATAGTGAAAGGTCAGTACGCCGGGTGGCGCCTGTTGCAGCAAGTTATCCAGGTAAGGGCCATAGCTGCGCTCGGCAATCACCCCGACTTTCCTGTCGCCGCTGGCCAGCAACGCTGATAAATCTACTTCACCGCCCACCAGGAAGGGCTCCAGCAACGGCCGATCCTCCTTGCGAATCACCAGCCCGTTGCTGACGGCGCGGAAGGCCGGGATGGAGAACACGATCCATTTTTCCCGCTCTTTGGTCCACACCAGCGAGGGATCGCACGTAAACGATTCCTCATGCAGCATCTGCATGCCTCGGGCCCGGTTGACCCGCATCAGCGTGTGATCGTATTGCGGCATGGCGGCGATGATTCGCGGCATGAGTTGATCGATAACGCCCAGGCCTTTTTTTGGCCCTTCAAATATCGTCATGGGCGGCAGATCGCGCAGCAGCCAGACCAGGTTGTCCCTGGGTTGCGCCCAGACAGGGGAGGCCTGGCCCGCCAATAGCAACAAAAACGCCACTGTGCGCCAGTTGCATGACGTGTCAATTGCTAATGAAAGCAGGCGTTTCAGCTTATATGGCTCCGTCTTCGCGCAGGCGTGCGATCTGGGCCTGATCATAGCCAAGATCGTGAAGTACCTGCGTATTGTGTTCACCCAATTGCGGTCCGACCCATTCCGATGTACCCGGTGTCTCAGAGAGTTTCGGCACGATCCCCGGCATCTTGAAATCTTTGCCGTCCGGCAACTTGGCTTTAAGGAACATCTCCCGGGCCAGGTACTGTGGATCGGTGAACATGTCTTCGGCGCTGAAAATTCTACTGGCCGGTACTTCTGCTTGGTTCAGTTGCTCGATGATGGCGTCCAGCGGCAACGAATTGACCCAGCGATCAATCACCCCGTAAATCTCGTCACGTCGGCTGTCGCGTCCATCGTTACTGGCAAGTTGTGGGTCGTTGGCCAGGTCCTCGCGACCTATGATCAGCATGAATCGCTTGAAGATTGCGTCGCCATTGGCACCGACTTGCACGTGTTTGCCGTCAGCGCTGGTGTGGATCGAGGAGGGCGTGATGCCTGGCATGATGTTGCCGGTGCGCTCGCGGATGAAACCGAATACGTCGAACTCCGGCACCATGCTCTCCATCATCGCGAAGATCGCCTCATACAACGCCACGTCCACCACTTGCCCCTGACCGCCGTTGACCTCGCGGTGCCGCAAAGCCATCAGCGCGCCGATCACGCCCCATAAGGCGGCGATTGAATCACCGATGGAGATCCCGGTGCGCACCGGTGGCCGATCCTCGAAACCGGTGATATAGCGCAGGCCACCCATGGACTCGCCGACGGCGCCAAACCCGGGCTGGTCTTTCATCGGCCCCGTCTGGCCGAAACCTGACAGGCGCACCATTACCAGTTTTGGGTTCAGCGCGTGCAGGACTTCCCAGCTCAGGCCGAGTTTTTCCAACACCCCGGGGCGGAAATTCTCGATCAGGATGTCTGCTTCGCTCAGCAGTTTCTTCAGGATCGCCAAGCCGTCGGGGTGCTTCAAATTAAGTGTCAGGGACTTTTTATTGCGCGCCTGTACGAACCACCACAGTGAGGTGCCTTCATACAATTTGCGCCATTTGCGTAAAGGGTCGCCGCCGTCCGGGGACTCGATCTTGATGACTTCTGCACCGAACTCTCCGCAAATGCGCGAGGCAAAGGGGCCGGCGATCAAAGTCCCCAATTCAATGACTTTCAGACCTGAGAGTGGTTTTCCGGTGAACGGCATGGTGAATCCTGTCGGGCAGAGGCTTGGCTGGTAGAGCGTTTTAGCACAGCAGGGTGTCAGTCGTGCAAGGTTGATTACCTTCAGTTCGATGAATGCGTGCCGCATCGGTTAGACTTGCCGCCTTTCCCCGTATCAAGAAGCCCGTTCATGGCACAGCCGTCCACGACCTACAAGTTTGAACTGAACCTTACCGACCTCGATCGCAGTGTTTACGAGAGCGTGAAGCAGACGATCGCCCGTCACCCTTCGGAAACCGAAGAACGCATGACCGTGCGGCTGTTGGCCTACGCCTTCTGGTACAACGAACAGCTGTCGTTCGGTCGCGGTCTGTCAGACGTGGATGAACCGGCCCTGTGGGAAAAGAGCCTGGATGACCGTGTTCTGCACTGGATCGAAGTCGGGCAGCCAGATGCCGATCGTCTGACCTGGTGCTCGCGCCGCACTGAACGTACCAGCCTGTTGGCGTATGGCAGCCTGCGCGTCTGGGAAACAAAAGTGATCCCGGCCATCAAGAACCTGAAAAACGTGCACATCGCTGCCGTGCCTCAGGAAGTGCTGGAAACCTTGGCCAAAGACATGCCTCGGGTAATCAAGTGGGATGTGATGATCAGCGAAGGCACCATTTTCGTGACCGACGACCGTGGTCAACACGAAGTCCAGCTGCAGTGGCTGAGTGGCGAACGCGGCTGATCAGTCGCCAAATCGCTCTCCAGTTTTTTCCTACGTATAAAAGAGAAGCACCTGTCACCCCATGCGCATCGAACCTCGCCTGTTGCCCGACACCCTGCCTTTCCTCGGCGATCTGCCGCCGCTGCTGACCCGTCTGTACGCGGCGCGCGGCGTTCAGTCCGAAGCCGAGCTGGACAAGAGCCTGGCGCGGCTGATTCCGTTCCAGCAACTCAAGGGGATCGATGCCGCGGTGGATTTGCTGGTGACGGCACTGGAGCAGCGTCAGCGAATTCTGATCGTCGGTGACTTCGACGCCGATGGCGCCACCGCCAGCACTGTAGGTGTATTGGGTTTGCGCCTGCTGGGCGCAGCTCACGTCGATTACCTGGTGCCGAATCGCTTCGAGTACGGCTACGGTTTGACGCCGGAAATCGTCGAAGTCGCGTTGACGCGCACCCCTCAGCTGCTGATTACCGTGGATAACGGTATCTCCAGCGTTGAAGGTGTGGCGGCGGCGAAAAAAGCAGGCCTCAGCGTACTGGTTACCGACCACCACTTGCCCGGCGATGAGCTGCCGTTAGCCGATGCGATTGTTAATCCGAACCAGCCGGGTTGCGAGTTCCCGAGCAAGGCGCTGGCCGGGGTCGGGGTGATTTTTTATGTATTGATGGCGCTTCGGGCGCGATTGCGCAGCCTGGGCTGGTACCAGAGCACGCCGCAACCGAACATCGGCGAGCTGCTGGACCTGGTGGCGTTGGGCAGTGTTGCCGACGTAGTGCCGCTGGATGCCAATAACCGGATTTTGGTGCACCAGGGCCTGGAGCGAATTCGCGCCGGGCGCGCACGGCCGGGCATCAAAGCCATTCTCGACGTTGCCAAACGTGAACCGGCGCGCATCACGTCAACCGATCTTGGGTTTATTGTCGGGCCGCGTTTGAATGCTGCGGGACGGCTGGATGACATGAGCCTGGGCATCGAATGCCTGCTCACGGATGACACGGCCATGGCGCGCGAAATGGCGGTGCAACTGGACGGCATGAACCAGGACCGCAAATCCATTGAGCAGGGCATGCAGCGTGAAGCGCTGGCTCAACTCAAGGATTTGCCAGTGGAGTCAATGCCGTTCGGCCTGTGCCTGTTCGATCCCGAATGGCACCAGGGTGTCATCGGAATCCTCGCTTCGCGTATGAAAGAACGCTATTTCCGCCCGACGATTGCCTTCGCCGATGCGGGCGATGGTCTGCTCAAGGGCTCGGGGCGTTCGGTTCAGGGGTTTCACATTCGCGACGCCTTGAGCGTGGTGGCGGCGCAACATCCGACGTTGATCAGCAAGTACGGTGGCCACGCCATGGCGGCCGGCCTGACGCTGCCGGAGGCTAACTTTGCAGTGTTCGCCGAGGCGTTCGACGCTGAGGTGCGCAGGCAATTGCGCGAAGAAGACCTGACCGGTCGACTGCTGTCGGACGGTACTCTGGCGGTTGAAGAGTTTCACCTGGAACTGGCACGCGCCCTGCGCCATGCCGGCCCGTGGGGGCAGCACTTCCCGGAACCGTTGTTTCACGGCGTGTTTCAGTTGGTTGAGCAACGCGTCGTCGGCGAACGCCATCTGAAAGTGGTGCTTAAAAGCGAATGTGGGTCGGTGAAACTGGATGGCATCGCTTTCGGCATCGACCGTGAAATCTGGCCGAACCCGACCATCAAATGGGTGGAGCTGGCTTATAAACTCGACCTCAACGAGTTTCGCGGAAACGAGACTGTGCAACTGATGATTGCTCACATCGAACCGCGTTAAGCCTTTCGCGAGCACGTCCGTTACGACATTGTTCTTGTGAACGCTAAAGATCCAGTGTGGGAGCCGCGGTGCGGCGATCCGACATGCTGGCGAAAGCGATCTTCCAAACACTCAATCTATCTGAACGCTCCCTCATTCGCCGTTGTCGACTAGGCTCTAAGCACTGCTTGATTGGCCTTGTGACGTCTTATCGAATTTTTTGCCCGCGGGGGCGGGTGCTGCACCCTTTTTCTGTCACTCGTCGACTTTTCAAACAGAACCCTGGAGCCTGCCCACTGATTCGAGAGGTGCCCCATGAGTCTGCTGCTTGAACCTTATACCCTTCGTCAATTGATCCTTCCCAACCGCATCGCAGTCTCGCCGATGTGCCAGTACTCCAGCGTCGACGGCTTGGCCAACGACTGGCACCTGGTGCACCTCGGCAGCCGTGCCGTTGGCGGTGCAGGTCTGATTTTCACTGAAGCCACGGCGGTCACCGCCGATGGTCGCATCACTGCCGAAGACCTCGGGTTGTGGAGCGATGAACAGATTGAACCGCTGCAACGCATCACCCGTTTCATTGCAGCGCAAGGCGCGATTGCCGGCATTCAACTGGCTCACGCCGGGCGCAAGGCCAGCACTCATCGGCCCTGGCTGGGCAAACATGGCAGCGTCAAACCGGAGGATGGTGGCTGGTTGCCAGTGGGTCCGTCACCGATTGCGTTCGACCCACAGCACACCCAACCCAAAGCACTGGATGAGGCTGAAATCGCCGACGTCATTCAGGCTTTTGTAACGTCGGCCAAACGCGCGTTAACGGCCGGTTTCAAAGTGGCTGAAATTCACGCTGCCCATGGTTATTTGCTGCATCAATTCCTGTCGCCGCTGAGTAATCAGCGCCGTGATGAGTACGGCGGTTCGTTCGACAATCGGATTCGGCTGGTGCTGCAAGTCACCGAAGCGGTGCGAGCGGTGTGGCCGGAAGAATTGCCACTGTTCGTTCGGGTGTCGGCCACTGACTGGGTAGAAGATGGCTGGAATCCCGACGAAACCGTTGAGCTGGCGCGACGCCTCAAGGCCCTGGGCGTCGATTTGATTGATGTGTCGTCGGGCGGTACCGCCGCCAACGCAGAAATTCCGACAGGCCCGGGCTACCAGACGCGCTTCGCCGAACGCGTGCGCAAGGAGTCAGGCATTGCCACCGGCACGGTCGGCATGATCACCGAACCTGCGCAGGCCGAGCACATACTGCGCACCTGTCAGGCCGACATCATTTTCCTCGCCCGTGAACTGCTGCGTGATCCGTATTGGCCATTGCATGCCGATGATGACCTGGGGGGGCGAAAAGCGGTCTGGCCGGCGCAATATCAGCGGGCAACCCATCGTGATCAGCCGATCCATGAGTCTGATTTGCGCGACTGAATAACGCTGTAAAAATAAAAAGCCCCGGTCGGAGTGACCGGGGCTTTTGCGTTTTTGTTACAAGGATCTTTGTTGTCTGTAAGGCCATCTTCGCGATCCGACTAGCTCGCGAAGGGGCCCTCTCAGCCGCCAACTTCCTGTCAGGTGTACTTGCGCTTATCCGGTGCCGGCGGGAAGTACTGATACAACCACGTTTCACTCAACGTGCGGTCATGGGTGCGAATGAACAACCGCAGCTCCACCGGCGCGACGCTGTCATTGGTCGGGTACCAGTCGAAGGTGATCCGGTAACCCTTGATGTCATCCAGCACCAGCACGTTGAAGTCCTTGACCTCGCCATTGGAGCACGTGACCACCGGCTCGATGCCTGCGCCTTCCGGCAAACGGTCCAGGCCGCCACCGGTGAAGTCCACCGCAAACCGGCGCGCCCAGACTTGCGGGTAGTGTTCACCCGGCGCCCAGCCTTCAGTGAAGCCGCCCATGCCCGAGCGAGTCGCATTGACCCGCGCCAGCGGCGTGCTGACAGGAGGCAACGCGCTCCAGTAAAGCTTGTAGCCGTAGTTCAAGGAGTCGCCGGCAGCGACTGGTTTTTTCGGGGTCCAGAACGCGACGATGTTATCCAGGGTTTCGCCGGTTGTAGGAATTTCCAGCAGGTCAATCGAGCCTTCGCCCCACGCGGTCGTAGGTTCTACCCACAGGCTTGGACGCTTGCTGTACCAATCGACCGTGTCTTGATAACTGGCGAACTCATGATCGGTTTGTACCAGGCCAAAACCTTTCGGGTCGGTGTCGGCGAAGGCATTGAATTGAAGAGTGGCCGGGTTGTTCAGCGGACGGCAGATCCACTCGCCATTGCCACGCCACATCGCCAGTCGATCAGAGTCGTGGATTTGCGGGTGAATGGTGTCGCACATCCGGCGTTCATGGGTGCCGCAACTGAACATGCTGGTCATCGGCGCGATGCCCAATTGTTCGATGGTCGTGCGGGCATTGATGTGGGCATCGATGGCCATGACCACCTGGCTGGCCTGGCAGTCGATGTCAAAACGATAAGCGCCGGTCGCGCTCGGCGAGTCCAGCAGGGCGTAGACCACGAAACGGGTGCTGTCCTTGTCCGGCGTCTCGAACCAGAACTTGGTGAAGTCCGGGAATTCTTCGCGTTTCTTGGCGTACGTGTCTATCGCCAACCCGCGTGCCGACAGGCCGTACTGGCCCGTCGCATCGACTGCGCGGAAATAGCTGGCGCCGAGGAACGACAATACGTCGTGCTTATCCAGTTCGGGTGCCTTGAACAGCTTGAACCCGGAAAACCCCAGGTCGCCGGTCAGCTGTTTGGTGTCGACCGTGGTTTTTTCATAGTTGAACAGCGACGGACGGAAATGCACCTCGCGTGCCTGGCGGGTTTTCGGGTCGACGCTGTACATGCGCACCGGCTGTTTGAAGCCCATGCCGACGTGGAAGAATTGCACGTCCAATTGGCCGTTCAACTCGTTCCACAACGAATGATTGCCATCGTACTGGATCGCATTGAAGTTTTGCGGGGTCATGGTCGCCAGCGTCGGCGGCAGCACTTGTTTGGTGTCTTGGTAACGATTGCCAGCGAGTTGTTTGGCCTGGATCTTCAGCGCTTCAAAGTCGAACGCCTGAGCCTCGCCATCCGCCGCGCCGTTACCGGCCCACGCCCGCGCAGCCAGCAGGCCTGAGGCCGAAAGACCGGTGTAAGCCGCAATGGCCATGGATGCTTTGAGCAAATTCCTGCGGTGCATAAATACAACCTGTCGTGAACAATCCCGCGCCTTTCCTGGCACGTGCTGGATCAGAAATATCGGTTCGGACATGCCTTCGGCCAAACGCAACGGACTTTAAACAGATGCCAAATAGCTTAAACCGTTCGGTTGCAGAGAAAAAATGATTGCTGGCATAGCGACAATTCGGCAATGAAACAAAACGTGTCGGTTAACTTTTCTGACAGTGGTTTCTGAATTTGAGGGCAATTCGGGAGTATTTGACTAATTACTCTAAAAACCGCTTCACAGTGCACGGATTGTTTCTATCCTGTGTGCATGACCGAGCGGATTTTGCCGTTTTCTGCCTTATAGAAGGACATCGACCATGACCAAGATGCGAGGTATCAGCGAATTGTTGGGAATATTTCCCTGCTGGGTCACGGGGCGTCGACAACGTCGTCTCAACACGGAGGAATTAACGTTGGTAGAGCGCTATCGCGAGTTGTCTGAGAGTGATCGGATTGCGATGCGCTATCTGGTGGATGCGATGCGCAGCGTGTCGAGATTCTAAAACGTCAGACAAAATGCCCGCCTGTTCGGCGGGCATTGTGCTCAATCAGCTGACTTCCCCTACGGCCCTGTATGCCTCGTCAATTGCAGCATGCGCGTAGGCACTCCACGCCGCGTCCGAGTTGGCGATGCTCACCCGACCTACTGGCTTGCGCGCCAGGTTCATCAGCTTCTCGCTGTCGTCAGCATCGTCGTACAAGCTGTTGGAAAAGTACGCGTAGCCGTGTGACCAGCGGTTCACCGTGATCGCCAGGATGTCGGTTTCATGGTTGAAGCCACCCGCCCCCAGCATGCGTTGCAACTGATCGCGCAGTTGCGCCTCAAGCTGTTCGAACGATTGCCCATACAAACGGCCACGGCCGGCGCGCGCCTGATCGCGGGCATTCATGCCGCTATTGGGGCTGGTCGGCACGTAAACCATGTGCAGGCCAATCGGTTGTTTCGGGTCGGCAGGATGGTCGTAGCCGCCCATGCTCACCGGGTAGTCGAGTTTGATACGGCTGTAAGGCTGAGTCGCCGCGTAGATTTCGTGAACGCCCAATTTCTGGAATGACTCCCAGTTGCGGATCACCACTTTGGTGTACACCAGCGGGAATTTCACGTTCTGGCTCAGGGCGTGAGACTGCTCGGCAGAGAGGTCGCGCAGCAAGTACGGGATGATCATGTTGTAGCACGCCATGATGCAGTGCTTGCCACGCACCTGGCTGAGCTGACCGCCACGGCTGTAACCCACGTTCACGCCGCTGCCAACATTGCGCACGCTGACTGCGGTGCTATTGAGGCGGATGCGTACCGGTGTTTTCGGTTGATCCAGTTTGGCGTAATCGAACGAGGCCAGAACGATATCGTCCATGGTGTGCCCTGGCGCCACGGATGGAATCAGGCTGCGCACCAGTAAACGGGCCAGCGAAGCGTTACCGTCGGGGAAGTGGTAGATGTAGGGCTCTTCCATTTCTGCCTTGGCTTCTTCGCCGATCGGCTCCAGATTCATCGCGCTGAAGCCCGGGAAACCCACCGAATAGGCGTCGGACGCCGCCACGGCGTCAATGCTCAGGGCCATGAAATCGTTGGTGCGGCTCTGGAAGTACTTCACCGCTTGTGCCGACAATCCTACGTCTTTGAGCAGGAAATCCTGATAACTGGTGGCTTCCAGGTGTGCGGTTTTCTCTTCGGTGGTCTTGCCGGCCAGGTAATCCTTGGGCGACATGTGCAGGGCGATCAGCGCTTGGCGATCGGCTTCCGGCAGGGGGAAGTCATTGATGAAATCCGGGATGGAGCGAGCGTGCAGTTGGTCTGGGGCGATGTCGTCGGCCACCATCGGCGTTGGGTCGCCGCTGACCAGTTTGTCTTCGCCGAAGTTTTCCTTGTCGAAGAACACCGCTCGCGACAGGCCCAGGTTCGGGTAGAACTGGCGGTCGAAGGCGGTTTCGAAGCGCTTGGTGTCGACGCCGAGCTTCTTCAGCAAGCCGTTCACAGTTTTGCTGTAGAGGTGGTTCGGCGATTGGAAGGCTTCGCTGCCACCATAGCCGAGGATCATGCGGCCCCCGGCAGAGAATTCGTTTCGCTTGGCGTGACCGCCGAAGTCGTCGTGGTTTTCCAGAATCAGGATGCGTGCTTTCGGATGTTTCTCACGGTAAAACCAGGCTGCCGACAAACCGCTGAGGCCGCCTCCTACCACCACCAGGTCATATTCCTCATTGATCGGCAACTTGTCGGTGTCGAAGACTTTTTTTTCCCAGCCCATCTGGTGGGCAATCTCAAACGAGCCGACATGGCTGCCGCGCATGCCGGTCAGGGCGGGCGGGTAGTATTTGCCGTCGGGGGCGGCTTGAAGAAGTTGCAGCGGGGTCATGCCGGCGGCAATGGTGACAGCGACGCCGTTGAGAAAGTCGCGGCGGGTGATATCCATGATAAATCCTTGTTTGTTTTTTTGAGTCCCGGCGCGCTCATCGGCGCCGGGACGATTGCCGTTACCGGCTGACTTTCCAGGCATCGCCCGCAGGTGCGGTGCCATGGTCGTACGGTTTGGCGAGCCACATGTAGAGCAACCCGAGGCCGATGACGATGGCAGTGCTCAGCACCATGGCGTAGTTGATGTACCACGCGGCATCCGGGGTGCGTGGCCAGGCCATGTTGATGATCGCGCCGACGCCATACACCAGCGCGCCGATGTTGACGGCCCAACCCCAAGCGCCGAGGGTGAATTTGCCGCTCGGTTTCCAGCCTTTCATGCGTGCATACAACGCGGCGAGCACGATCATCTGGAACGCCAGGTAGATGCCGATGGCGGCGAAGCTGACGATGGTTGCCACCGCGTCTTGCAGGAAAAATCCCAGGGCGATGATCACCGCCGGCAGGACACCCGACACGAACAGTGCAGCAACCGGTACTTGGGTTGTAGGAGAAATCTTCTTCAGCAACTTGCTGCCGATGACCATTTCGTCCCGAGCGTAGGAGTACAGCAGACGACTCGCCGCTGCTTGCAGGCTGATGACGCAGGAGATGAACGAAATCATCACCACGCCCATCACCACTTTCGAACCAATCGGGCCAAACGCGTTGTTGAG
Organism: Gordonia sp. IEGM753; assembly: GCF_050321825.1. Lineage (NCBI taxonomy): Bacteria > Bacillati > Actinomycetota > Actinomycetes > Mycobacteriales > Gordoniaceae > Gordonia > Gordonia sp. IEGM753. Next base: position 461,530 of record NZ_JBNQGB010000002.1, on the reverse strand, counting down.
AATGGTGGTGACCGGGTCTTTATCGGTGCCGTTGATCACCGCTTGCATATCCGGCACAGCAAGAATCAGCGCCAGGCAGGCAAACATCGCCGAGATGCCGCCGATGTAGATCGTCATGCGCATGGCAATCGGGATTTGTTTGCTCGGGTTCGGGGTTTCTTCGGCCACATCGCCGCAGGCCTCGAAGCCGTAGTACAGGAACATCCCCGCCAGCGAGGCGGTGAGGAACGCAGGCAAATATGAGCCATCGACGCGGATATCGAACGTGTTGAACAACACGCTGATCGGCTGATGCCGTTCGAATACCAGCAGGTAGACACCGACGATGACGGCGCCGATCAGCTCACAGAGGAAGCCGAACATGGCGATGCGCGCCAGCACTTTGGTGCCGCTGAGGTTGACCAGTGTGGCAAACAGCGTCAGCACCAACGCGATAACGATATTGGTATTGTTGCTCGGTTCAAAACCCATCATCGCGGCGAGGTACGGACCGGCGCCGACAGCGACGGCGGCGATGGTCACGCACAGGGCAATGGAGTAGATCCAGCCGACCATCCACGCCCATTTTTTGCCCACCAAACGGCGAGCCCACGGGTAGACGCCACCGGAGATCGGGAATTGCGAGACCACTTCGCCGAAGATCAGGCAGACCAGTAATTGGCCGCAACCTACCAGCAGGTAAGCCCAGAACATCGGTGGGCCGCCCGCGGCGAGACACAGGCCAAACAGGGTATAAACCCCTACGACCGGTGAGAGGTAAGTGAAGCCCAGTGCGAAGTTTTCCCACAGGCTCATGCTGCGGTTGAAGTTGGAGGTGTAGCCCAGCTTGCGTAACTGCTCGGCGTCGCTATCGGCAACGGCTGCAGAGAGGTCGGGTGATGTACTCATAATGTGTCAGCTCCGGAAAATCGGCAGATTTCGGATGTCCAAACCCCTGGCAGGGCGATGACGGCGCTGCCCGGGTCGGTGGTTATTGTTTTGACTTCTTTGGTGTGGAGCCTGGTGGTACGTAATGCCGGTTTCTGCCTTGAAACCGAGGTGACGCTATCGCCAGCAGGCTGGCTCCCACAGGGTTTGTGGTTTGGTTGTTGAGGCCGTGGTGTGGCCATCGCCGGCTCCCACAGGGGAACGCATTCCAAACTGTGGGAGCCAGCCTGCTGGCGATGCTTTAGTGCTTGAACATCACATGCCGCACGGTGGTGTAATCCTCTAGGCCGTACATGGACATGTCCTTGCCATAACCGGACAGTTTCTGGCCGCCGTGCGGCATTTCGCTGACCAGCATGAAGTGCGTATTGACCCACGTGCAGCCGTACTGCAGGCGTGCGGCGAGGCGATGGGCGCGACCGATGTCGGTGGTCCACACCGACGACGCCAGGCCGTAGTCCGAGTCGTTGGCCCAGCCCAGCACCTGCGCTTCATCGCTGAATTTGGTGACCGAAACCACCGGCCCGAACACTTCGCGACGCACGATTTCGTCGTCCTGCTGTGCATCGGCCAGCACGGTCGGCTCGAAGAAGAAGCCATTGCCTTCCACCGATTTGCCGCCGGTGATCAAGCGGATGTGCGATTGCGCCACGGCGCGCTCGACGAACCCGGCGACACGGTCGCGGTGCTGCGCGGTGATCAGCGGGCCGAGTTCGGTCGCCGGGTCATCCTGCAGGCCGTGCTTGATGCTGCTGACAGCGGCGCCGAGTTTCTCGACGAACTTGTCGTAGATGCCTTCCTGCGCATAGATGCGGCACGCGGCCGTGCAATCCTGGCCCGCGTTGTAGAAACCGAAGGTACGAATGCCTTCTACGGCGGCGTCGATGTCGGCGTCATTGAAGATGATCACCGGGGCTTTGCCGCCCAACTCCATGTGCATGCGTTTGACGCTGTCGGCGGTGCTGGAAATGATGTTGGCGCCGGTCGCAATCGAACCGGTCAGCGACACCATGCGCACTTTCGGGTGCGTGACCAGCGGGCTGCCAACGGTAGGACCACGGCCGAACACCAGGTTAAGCACGCCGGCCGGGAAGATGTCCGACGCCAGTTGCGCCAGGCGCAATGCGGTCAGCGGGGTTTGTTCCGACGGCTTGAGCACCACGGTATTACCGGCCGCCAGCGCCGGGGCGATTTTCCAGGCCACCATCATCAACGGGTAATTCCACGGTGCGATGGAGGCGATGACGCCGACCGGGTCACGGCGGATCATCGAGGTGTGGCCGGCCATGTATTCGCCACCGGCCGAGCCGTTCATGCAACGGCTGGCGCCGGCGAAGAACCGGAACACATCGGCAATCGCCGGAATCTCGTCGTTCAGCGCGGCGCTGTAGGGTTTGCCGCAGTTGTCGGATTCCAGTTTGGCCAGTTCCTCGCCATGCGCTTCGATGGCGTCAGCCAGTTTGAGCAGCAGCAGCGAACGTTCCTTGGGTGGCGTCTGCGACCAACCCTCGAACGCCGCATCGGCGGCGCGTACGGCGGCATCGACCTGGGCTTCGCTGGCCTCTTTGATTTCGACCAGAACACGGCCCAGCGACGGGTTGAACACCGGTTGGGCGGGGCCTTCGCCGTCAATCAGATGGCCGTTGATCAGTAACTTGGTTTGCATGACGTGTCCTCATCAAAACTGTTGTTTTTGTCGCTTTGGAATTCGGTCCCCTGTGGGAGCGGGCTTGCTCGCGAAAGCGGTGTGTCAGGCACTATCAATGTTGGATGTGACGGCCTCTTCGCGAGCAAACCCGTTCCCACAGGGAATAGTCTTTGTCAGTGACTGATCTATTTCCCGCCGCTGCCCGCCACGCTTTCGCCGCCACGGGTCAGGTAATACGCGCCGAGAATCGGCAGCATGGTCACCATCATCACCAGCATCGCGACGACGTTGGTCACCGGCACGTCTCGAGGGCGGCTTAGCTGATTGAGCAACCACAGCGGCAAGGTGCGTTCATGGCCGGCGGTGAACGTGGTCACGATGATTTCGTCGAAAGACAATGCAAACGCGAGCATGCCGCCCGCCAGCAACGCCGAACCAAGACTCGGCAGGACGATGTAGCGGAAGGTTTGCCAGCCGTCGGCGCCGAGGTCCATCGACGCCTCGATCAGGCTGTGCGAAGTACGGCGCAGACGAGCGATCACGTTGTTGTAGACGATCACCACGCAGAAGGTCGCGTGGCCAACGATGATGGTGAACATCCCCGGCTCAATGCCCAGCGTCTTGAAGGTCGCCAGCAGCGCGATACCGGTGATGATTCCCGGCAAGGCAATGGGCAGGATCAGCATCAGCGAAATACCTTGCTTGCCGAAGAAATCCCGACGGTACAACGCGGCGGAGGCGAGCGTGCCGAGCACCATCGCAATCAGCGTCGCAATGGCCGCGATTTGCGCCGACAGCTTGATCGCTTCCAGTACGTCGGGGCGCGAAAACGCCACGCTGAACCAGTGCAAGGTGAAGCCTTTGGGTGGAAAGCTGAACGCTGCTTCTTCGGTGTTGAACGCATACAGGAAGATGATCAGGATCGGGAAGTGCAGAAACACCAATCCGCCCCATGCGGCGATTTTCAGGCCCAGGGACGCTTGATCGCCCTGTTTTACAGGTTTAGAGCGCATCGAAGGCCCCCAGTCGTTTGACGATGGACAGGTAAACGGCGATCAACACAATCGGCACCAGCGTGAAGGCTGCGGCCATCGGCATGTTGCCAATTGCGCCTTGCTGGGCGTAGACCATGCTGCCAACGAAGTAGCCCGGCGGGCCGACCAGTTGCGGCACGATGAAGTCACCGAGCGTCAGGGAGAACGTGAAGATCGAACCGGCGGCGATGCCCGGAATCGACAGCGGCAATATCACCTGCATAAAAGTCTGGCGCGGTTTAGCGCCGAGGTCCGCAGAGGCCTGCAGCAAGGAGGGCGGCAGACGTTCCAGCGAGGCCTGGATCGGCAGGATCATGAACGGCAGCCAGATGTAGACGAACACCATGAAGCGGCCCAGGTGCGAGGTCGACAAGGTGCTGCCGCCGACGCCGGGAATGCCGAGCACGAATTGCAGTGCCGGCTCCAGTCCCAAATGTTGAACGAACCACTGCGCCACGCCGCCCTTGGCCAGCAGCAAGGTCCAGGCGTAGGCCTTGACGATGTAACTGGCCCACATCGGCATCATCACCGCGATGTAGAAAAACGCCTTGGTTTTGCCGGTGGTGTAGCGCGCCATGTAGTAGGCAATCGGGAAGGCGACGATGGCGCTGGCAATCGACACCACAATTGCCATGCTCAAAGTGCGCAGGATGATGTCGAAGTTCGAGGGCTGGAACAGTGCGGCAAAGTTCGCCAGGGTCAGGTCAGGCGTGACCGCCATGGTGAAGTCATCGAACGTGTAGAAGCCTTGCCACAGCAGCATCAGCAATGAGCCGAGGTAGATCGCGCCGAACCACAGCAGCGGCGGAACCAGCAGCAACGACAGGTAAAAGTTAGGTCGGCGGTAGAGCAGGTTAGAGAACCTGCGCAACGGCGAACTGCTGGCCGACGTTTGAGGGAGAGCCACGCTGTTCATCTCACACCCCGCTCGCAACGGTGTCGTGCAGCGCGATCATCGCCTCGCGCGCCCAGCGTGCGCTGACACGTTGCCCGGTCTGGTGACGGGCGCTGGTGTCCAGCCATTGATTGTTAGCCTGGCTGATGTTCAGGGTCTGGCCGTTTTCCAGTTTCACTTCATAGCGGGTGGCGCTGCCTTGATATTGAATGTCGTGCAGCAAACCGCTGACTTCAATTTCGTGGCTGCCCAGTGGGCCTTCGGCAAAACGCACGTGTTCCGGGCGAATCGAAAACGGCTGCGGGTTGCCGCTGAGTTGCTGCGCCAGGTCGCCACGAATCACGTTGGAGGTGCCGACGAATTCGGCGACGAAGGTGGTCGCCGGTTTCATGTACAGGTTGCGGGGCGTATCGACCTGTTCGATACGACCCTTGTTGAACACGGCCACGCGGTCGGACATCGACAGCGCTTCGGTCTGGTCGTGGGTCACGAAGATGAAGGTGATGCCGAGTTGGCGTTGCAACTTCTTCAGTTCGCTCTGCATTTGCTCGCGCAGCTTCAGGTCCAGCGCGCCCAGAGGTTCGTCCAGCAGCAATACCCGAGGGCGATTGACCAGCGCACGGGCCAGTGCCACACGCTGACGCTGGCCGCCAGACAATTGCACTGGTTTGCGGTCGCCGTAGCCGCCGAGGGCGACCATGTCGAGCGCTTCTTCGGCGCGTTTCTGGCGTTCTGCTTTGCCAACACCTTTTACTTTCAAACCGTAGGCGACGTTGTCGCGTACGTTCATGTGCGGGAACAGTGCGTAGTCCTGGAACACGGTGTTTACGTCGCGCTGATACGGCGGCAACCCGGCGGCTTCTTCACCGTGAATCCGGATGGAGCCTGCGCTCGGTTGTTCGAAACCGGCGATCAGGCGCAAACAGGTGGTTTTGCCCGACCCGGAAGGGCCCAGCATGGAGAAAAACTCGCCGTCCTGGATGTCGATGGAAACCCGGTCTACGGCTTTCACTTCGCCGAATAGACGGGAAACGTTGGTGAACTGGACTGCAAGTGTCATGGTGCGGTGCTCCAAAAAGGCAATGACCGTCGCTGCGGCCTTGCCTGGACTTCTGAAAAATCTGAATCAAGATCACGTCGATGTATCTGGAAGACTGTTTGTGGAGAGGGACTTATCCCTCTCCACAAAAGCGCCTTGGCCGGCAGCGGTGTGTTAACGACCGCCCATGATTGCGATGTAGTCCTGGGTCCAGCGGCTGTACGGCACGAATTTTCCGCCTTCAGCCTGCGGGGTTTTCCAGAAGGCGATCTTCTCGAACTGATCAAAACCGTTGGTTTTGCAGCCTTCAGCGCCGAGCAGTTCACTGCCGGTGCAGGCCGCCGGGACCGCTGGCAACGAGCCGAACCACGCTGCTACGTCACCCTGGACCTTGGGTTGCAGGGACCAGTCCATCCACTTGTAGGCACAGTTGGGGTGCTTGGCTTCGGCGTGCAACATGGTGGTGTCGGCCCAGCCTGTAGCGCCTTCTTCAGGAATGGTCGAGGCGATTGGTTGCTTCTCGTTCACCAGGCCGTTGACCTGATATGGCCAGGCGCTGGAGGCGACCACGCCTTCGTTCTTGAAGTCACTCATTTGCACAGTGGTGTCGTGCCAGTAACGGTGAATCAACGGCTGCTGGGCGCGTAACAGATCAAGCACGGCTTTGTACTGCGCTTCGGTCAGTTCATACGGGCTCTGAATGCCCAGATCGGGTTTGGTTTTTTTCAGGTACAACGCCGCGTCGGCAATGTAGATCGGACCGTCATACGCCTGCACGCGGCCCTTGTTCGGCTTGCCGTCCGGCAGGTCCTGCGCGTTGAACACCACGCTCCAACTGGTCGGCGCGGTCTTGAACACGTTGGTGTTGTACATCAACACGTTCGGGCCCCACTGGTAGGGCGTGCCGTAGGTTTGTTTGTTGACCACGTACCACGGCGCATCCTTGAGGCGCGGATCAATGCTTTTCCAGTTCGGGATCAGGTCAGTATTGATCGGCTGTACGCGTTTGCCGACGATCAACCGCAAGGACGCATCGCCCGACGCCGTGACCAGGTCGTAACCGCCCTTGGCCATCAGGCTGACCATCTCATCGGAGGTGGCGGCGGTCTTGACGTTCACTTTGCAGCCGGTTTCCTTTTCGAAACCGGTCACCCAGTCGTAAGCCTTGTCGCTTTCGCCACGTTCGATGTAGCCGGGCCAGGCCACGATATCGAGTTGCCCTTCGCCGGCACCGATGGCTTTGAGCGGTTCTGCGGCTTGAATGCTGGCGCTCGCCAACAATGCCGTAGTGATTGCACTGAGCAGTGCGGTCTTGTGCACGAACATGGGATTTCCCTCTTCTTTAATTATGGTCGGGGCAGTGTTGAACGTGGTGAAGCATGCCGTTGGCGGCTTGTTGTTAGCGTAGTCAGAGATGCTGGCCGTGGCGGGCCATAATGTGCCGCACCACGCTGTAGTCCTGTAGCGAATCGCTGGACAAATCCTTGCCATAACCCGAGCGTTTCAGCCCGCCATGCGGCATTTCGCTGACCAACATGAAATGGCTGTTGATCCAGGTGCAGCCGTACTGCAATCGGGCGGCAACCTGCATGGCTTTATCGAGGTTCTGGGTCCACACCGAGGAGGCCAGGCCGTATTCGGAGTCGTTGGCCCAATCCACCGCTTGTTCCAGTTCGTCGAAGCGGGTCACGGTGACGACCGGGCCGAACACTTCGCGCTGAACGATTTCATCGCTTTGCTTGCAGCCCGCCAGCAGCGTCGGCTGGTAGTAGAAGCCCGCGCCGGAATGCACCGCCGCACCCGTCACGCGCTCGATGTGTGGCTGGCCCAGGGCGCGCTCGACAAAACTGGCCACGCGGTCACGTTGGCGAGTGCTGATCAGCGGACCTATCTCGTTATCGGCGTCTCGTTTGCCGGCGAAACGCAGGCTGCTGACGGCCGCGCCGAGTTCTGCCACCAGTCGGTCATGAATGCCAGCCTGAGCATAAATGCGGCAAGCGGCGGTGCAGTCCTGGCCAGCGTTGTAGTAGCCATAACTGCGCACGCCATCGACCACGGCTTGAATGTCGGCATCGTTGCACACGATCACCGGCGCTTTGCCGCCGAGTTCGAGGTGCGTGCGCTTCAGGGTTTTTGCGGCGGCTTGAAGGATTTTCTGTCCGGTGACGATATCGCCGGTCAACGACACCATGCGCACTTTAGGGTGGCTGACCAAGTGGCTGCCGACGCCTTCGCCACCACCGCAGATGATGTTGATCACACCGCGCGGCAGGATTTCAGCCAGCGCCGGGGCCAAGGCCAGAATCGACAGCGGTGTGTGTTCGGAAGGCTTGAATACCAGGGTGTTGCCAGCGGCGAGGGCCGGCGCGATTTTCCACGCGGCCATCATGATCGGGTAGTTCCAGGGCGCAATCGACGCCACCACGCCAATCGGATCGCGCCGGACCATGCTGGTATAGCCCGGCAGGTATTCGCCGCTGAGCTGGCCTGTCTGGCAGCGCACGGCACCGGCGAAAAAGCGGAACACGTCGACTGTGGCGCTCAAGTCGTCCTGGCGTGCCAGGTGCAAAGGCTTGCCGCAGTTCAGGGATTCGAGGCGGGCGAGCAGGTCGGCGTTTTTTTCGATGGCGTTGGCGATGTCCAGCAACAGGTTCGAGCGTTGCTGCGGCGTGGTGCGCGACCAACTACCGAATGCGCGGTGGGCGGCGAGGATCGCGGCTTCAACTTGTTCAGTGCTGGCTTCGGCAATGTGCGTCAGCACCTCGCCAGTGGCCGGATTAATGATGGGTTCGACAAACCCCTGGCCCGCGACCAATTCGCCATCAATCAACAACGCGGTGAATAACGGAGTCTGCGCGCCAGCCATTTTACGGGGTCTCTTTTCTTGTGTGGCCATGGTGCTCCCAGTGACTGGGGCCCGGCCGTCTTATAGATGCAGCAAGACTAGTGCGCGGACCCGAGGTCGACAAATACTAAATACTGAAGGTGGCGTTCGATTAAATAGATGGCTTGCGCCCGCCGTGGGGTTGCTCACGTGCAACGGTCAAAAACGGGTCTACCAGGGCCGGACGAGCGGTGCCGCGACGCCAGGCGAGGCCCACGTCGAGGGTTTGGCTGAGGTCGGCGATCGGCCGCGCTTCGATGATGTCGCCCTCAAGCGACCACGGTCGATACGTCATGTCAGGCTGAATGGATACCCCAAGTCCCGCCGCCACCAGGCTTCGCACCGCTTCCGTCGAAGCGGTTTTAAGCGTGACGCGCGGCTGCAAACCGGCGCCACTCCACATGCGGTGAGCGTTACGGTCCATTTCGTCGACGTTCAGCTGGATCAGCGGTTCGCGCGCGACATCGGCAAGGTTGATGCTGTCGTGATCCAGCAATGGATGTTGCGCGGGCAACCACAGTCGATGGGGGGAGTGGGTCAATACTTCGGTTTGCAGCGCGTGGCGATCTTCGAGGTTGGAGAGAATCAATACCCCGACATCGATCTCCCCGCTGACCAGCAAATGCTCGATGTAGGGCCGTTCGTCTTCCATCACGCGGATTTCGACATTGGGGTACGCGCGCTGAAAGCGCGTGAGCAGATCAGCCAGGTAATAGCCGGCGACGAGGCTGGTCACGCCGATGATCAAATGGCCGGAAATCTGATCGGTGCTTTGTTGCAGGCTGCGCTTGGCGTTGTCCACCGTCGCCAGGATCAAGTGCGCCTGGCGCAGGAATTGATGCCCCTGATGGGTAAGCGTCATGCCTTTGGCATGTCGATTGAACAGGCTGACGCCGATTTCCTGCTCCAGTTGCTGGATGGCCAGGGTCAATGTCGACTGGGAAATGAACGCGGTTTGCGCGGCGGCAGAAATCGAACCAGTTTCGGCGACGGCAATGAAATGGCGGATCTGACGCAAGGTCATCATGGGAAATTACCCGGTGGGCGGTTTTTATCGATTTTGTTCAGTGTATATCTTTTTAATCGATGGCTCAGTTCAGCGGATTGCTTTTGGCAAGTAGCAGGCAACATCTGGAAGCACTCTCGCCGACAAGGTTTCGGCACTTCGCACTAGGCTGGTGGCCTTAATAGTCCGGTTGAACCCTTTTCTGGAGGCGAAAAAATGAACACGCGTGGATTGCTCGACCAGTTACTCAAGTCCGGTCAGGATCTGCTGCAGAACAAGGCTGGCGGCGCTCAAAGCAAATCTGCTGCTGGCGGGTTGGGTGGTTTGCTCGGCGGCAAGGGCGGTTCCGGTGGTCTGGGCAGCTTGCTGTCGGGCGCCGGTGGTGGCGCGTTGGCCGCAGGGGCGATGGGTTTGTTACTGGGTAATAAAAAGGCTCGCAACTTTGGCGGTAAAGCCCTTACTTACGGTGGGCTCGCGGCGCTGGGCGTCATTGCCTACAAGGCTTACGGCAATTGGCAGGCTCAGCAAGGCACTGCACCGAAAACCGAGCCACAAACCATCGACCGCTTGCCAGCGGCTCAGGTCGAGCAGCACAGCCAGGCGATTCTCACGGCTTTGGTGGCTGCGGCCAAAGCCGATGGCCACGTCGACGAGCGCGAGAAAGCATTGATCGAAGGTGAATTCACCAAACTCGATAACGACCGCGAACTGCAACAATGGCTGCACGCCGAACTCAACAAACCGCTCGACCCAACCGATGTGGCACGTGCGGCCAGTACCCCGGAAATGGCCGCCGAGATGTACATCGCCAGCGTGATGCTGGTGGACCAGGAAAACTTCATGGAGAAGTCCTACCTCGATGAACTGGCGCGCCAATTGAAGCTGGCGCCGGGTTTAAAGGCTGAACTCGAAAACCAGGTGCGCCAGGCTTCCCTGTAGGCGCCGCTCTACCTTCCTTAACGAGAACCCGGTGCATTCGCGCCGGGATTAAACGTTGTGTGAATCCGTCTTATAAATGAAACACTGCCCTCGGCTATACTCCCCAGCATTTGAAAATGCCCCCGAGGACTTACTGTGAAGAATTGGACGTTGCGCCAACGCATTTTGGCGAGCTTTGCGGTAATTATTACCATCATGCTGCTGATGGTCATCGTCTCGTATTCGCGCCTGTTGAAAATTGAAGCCAGTGAGGCCAGCGTCCGCGACGATGCGCTGCCGGGGGTTTACTACAGCTCGACGATTCGCGGCGCATGGGTCGACAGTTTTATCCAGACTCAGGAATTGCTGGGGCTGAAGGCAGGGCAGGGCATCAGCATCGAGGACGCCGCTGATTTCAAGGCGTTCGAAGCACGCCTGCAAGAGCAGATGAAGAACTACGTCGGCACCATCACCACGGATGAAGACAAGGTCGAGTACGCCGCTTTCGAAAAACTCCATGACGAGTACAACAGAATCCTGGCCTCCGTCCTCGACTTGCATAAGCGCAATCAAACGGCGGAGGCCGTCAAGATATTCAATGAGCAACTGACGCCCACCTGGACGGCCGGTCGTATGAAGCTCAACGATATTGTCCGTGAAAATAAAGCGGTGGCGGACGAGGACATAATCGCTATCGACAGTGCTGTGTTCTCGGCGAAGGTCGCTATGGGTATTTCCCTGCTGATCGCCCTATTGGCGGCTGGCCTCTGCGGCCTGTTGTTGATGCGGGCAATCATGGCGCCGATGAATCGTATCGTGCAGATTCTTGAAGTGATGCGCACCGGCGACCTCAGTGGCCGCCTCAACCTGGAGCGCAAGGACGAATTTGGCGCGGTAGAGACCGGTTTCAACGACATGATGACCGAGCTCACCGCGCTGGTGTCTCAGGCGCAGCGCTCGTCGGTGCAGGTCACCACCTCGGTGACCGAGATAGCGGCAACCTCCAAGCAGCAACAAGCCACCGCCACCGAAACCGCCGCCACCACCACCGAAATCGGCGCGACCTCCCGTGAAATCGCGGCCACCTCGCGTGACCTGGTGCGCACCATGACCGAAGTCTCTAGCGCCGCCGACCAGGCTTCAGTGCTGGCCGGTTCTGGTCAGCAAGGCCTGGCGCGCATGGAAGACACCATGCACTCGGTGATGGGCGCCGCCGACCTGGTGAACGCCAAATTGGCGATCCTCAATGAGAAGGCCGGCAATATCAATCAGGTGGTCGTTACCATCGTCAAAGTCGCCGACCAGACCAACCTGCTGTCGCTGAACGCCGCCATCGAAGCCGAGAAGGCCGGTGAATACGGCCGTGGCTTTGCCGTGGTTGCCACCGAAGTCCGACGCCTGGCCGACCAGACAGCGGTGGCCACTTATGACATCGAGCAAATGGTGCGTGAGATCCAGTCCGCGGTGTCGGCCGGGGTGATGGGCATGGACAAGTTCTCGGAAGAAGTGCGCCGTGGCATGTCCGAGGTGCAACAGGTGGGCGAGCAGTTGTCGCAGATTATTCACCAGGTTCAGGCGCTGGCGCCGCGCGTATTGATGGTAAACGAAGGCATGCTTGCGCAAGCCACTGGTGCCGAGCAGATCAACCACGCGCTGGTGCAGTTGGGCGATGCCAGCAGCCAGACTGTCGAGTCGCTGCGTCAGGCCAGTTTTGCCATCGACGAACTGAGCCAGGTGGCCGTAGGGCTGCGCAGCGGCGTTTCGCGATTCAAAGTCTGATGAACGAAATCGCGGCGAAACGCGGCGCTGCAATGCCAGGCAAACATGCGTTGTTCCTGGTATTTCGCATCGGTAACGAACGCTTTGCCTTGCAAGCCATCGAGGTGGCGCAAGTGCTGCCGCGTGTACCGTTGAAGCCCATTGCCATGGCGCCAGACTGGGTGGCCGGGGTGTTTGCCTATCGCGGCGCGGTGGTGCCGGTGATCGACCTCAGTGCGCTGACGTTTGGTGAACCGGCACAGGCCCGCACCAGCACGCGGCTGGTGTTGGTCAATTACCGTGCAACTCCGGACGCCGCGGTGCAATTGCTTGGGCTGATTCTTGAGCAGGCCACCGACATGTTGCGCTGCAACCCAGCGGACTTTCACCCTTACGGGCTGGCAAACCGCAAGGCGCCGTACCTGGGCCCGGTGCGCGAAGATGCTCAGGGTTTGCTGCAATGGGTGCACGTTGCCGACCTGCTGGACGAGCGCGTGCGCGCGTTGTTGTTTCCGTCGCCGCCACTGGATCCTGCGCTGCTTGAGGAGCGGCCATGAGCAGCGACCAGTGTTTTTTCGACTTCCTGAAAGATCGAATCGGTCTAGACGTGGCGTCCGTTGGGCCTGCGATTATCGAGCGTGCGGTGCGCCAGCGCACGACGGCGTCCAATGCGCTGAGTGCCGATGAGTATTGGCACATCCTGCAAGGTTCGCACGATGAACAACAGGCGCTGATTGAAGCGGTGATCGTTCCCGAAACCTGGTTTTTCCGGTACCCGGAATCCTTCGCGACACTGGCGAAACTGGCCGCCAAGCGCCTGGCTGACATCAACAACATGCGAGCCGTGCGGATTCTCAGCCTGCCGTGCTCCACGGGCGAAGAGCCTTACTCCATAGCCATGGCGCTGTTCGATGCCGGCCTCAAACCACACCAGTTCAAGGTCGAAGGCATGGATGTCAGCCCGCTGTCGGTGGAAAAAGCCAAGCGTGCGCTCTACGGCAAGAACTCGTTCCGGGGTCAGGATTTCGCTTTTCGGGACCGGCATTTCAGCCCGGAAAACGATGGTTACCGTCTCGACGCACGCGTGCTGGAGCAGGTACGTTTGCAGGTGGGCAATCTGCTAGATCCGGCGTTGCTGGCCGCAGAGCCACCCTATGATTTTGTGTTCTGTCGCAACCTGCTGATCTATTTTGATCAGCCGACCCAACAGCAGGTGTTCGAGGTGCTCAAGCGCCTGACCCATGTTGACGGCGTGTTGTTTATCGGGCCTGCCGAGGGCAGTTTGTTGGGGCGTTTTGGTATGCGTTCAATCGGTATCGCACAGTCGTTTGCTTTCAGCCGCCAGCACACGCCCGAACCCGAGCGCGTGCCTGCGTTTGTTCCTGCGCCGTTGCCCATTCGGCAACCGGTGCGCAGCGTGCCGGCAGCGCCTGTTCGCAGCCGACCTTTTACCCCTGTCACAACGCCTGCGGTAGTGGCCAAATCGGCCAATCCGGACGCCGCTGCGTTGTTGGCGAGCATCGCGGCATTGGCCAACGAGGGCAAAAGCGCCGAGGCTCGCGCTGCCTGCGAAACGTATCTGCGTGCTCATGAACCGGTGGCCCAGGTTTTTTATTGGCTGGGGCTGCTCAGCGATGTCGCCGGCAGCGTCCTGCAAGCACAGGGCTTTTATCGCAAGGCGTTGTACCTCGAACCGCAACATCCCGACGCGTTGATGCACTTGGCGGCTTTGCTGCAATCGCAAGGCGACAGCGTGGGCGCCAGACGATTACAGGATCGCGCCGCCCGCAACGAGCGCGCCACTGACAGTGAGCGGAAACGATGATCGCGGTCGACACGTTGAACGTCACGCATGAAGACGCCCAGGCCATTGACGACTGCTGGAACCGCATCGGCATCCACGGCGACAAGTCCTGTCCGCTGCTGGCGGAGCATATTCACTGCCGCAATTGCGCGGTGTACTCCGCCGCCGCTACACGCTTGCTCGACCGCTATGCCCTGCAAACGCAAGAGCGTGGGCCTGTGCGCGCGGTGGCAGACGACGAGGTTAAAACACGTTCGTTATTAATGTTCCGTCTCGGCGAAGAATGGCTGGCGCTGACCACGCGCAGCCTGGTTGAAGTGGCGCCGTTGCAGGCGATTCACTCGTTGCCGCATCAGCGGTCCCAGGCGTTGCTCGGGGTTGCGAATGTGCGCGGTGCGTTGGTGGCGTGCTTGTCATTGGTGGAGCTGCTGGGGCTCGACGGGGTCAGCAACGTGGCATCGGGTGCGCGGGTGATACCGCGCATGCTGATTATCGCGGCGCGAGGTGGGCCGGTGGTGGTGCCGGTGGACGAGGTTGACGGCATTCATGCCATCGACGAGCGCATTCTTGATGCTGCGTCGCGGTCTGGCACGCAGGCCAGCGGTAAATACACCCGTGGCGTGTTGCAATTCAAAGGTCGCAGCCTGCGTTGGCTGGATGAAGAACAGCTGTTGTCCGCCGTGACCCGGAGCCTCACATGACCCCCGAGCAAATGCGCGATGCCTCTTTGCTGGAACTGTTCAGCCTGGAAGCCGAAGCCCAGACCCAGGTTCTGAGCGCAGGTTTGCTGGCGCTGGAGCGCAACCCGACCCAGGCCGATCAACTGGAATCGTGCATGCGCGCCGCTCACTCGCTCAAAGGCGCGGCGCGGATTGTCGGGGTCGATGCCGGGGTCAGCGTGGCTCATGTCATGGAAGATTGCCTGGTGAGCGCCCAGGAAGCGCGCCTGTATTTGCGCCCGGAGCACATCGATGCGTTGCTGCAGGGCACCGATCTGCTGATGCGCATTGCGACGCCGACTCAAGCACCGGCGCCTGCTGATATTGAAGCCTATGTGGCCCTGATGGCGCGATTGCTGGACCCCTCGGCGGTGCCTGCTCCAGTGATCGCGCCGGTGATGGCCGAGCTCAAGCTTGAGGCGCCGACACCACAGCCAATACCTCAGTCGTCGCCCAGCGCAGATCCGGCCATCGCAGAAACGCTGGCCGCAGAACCTGCGCGCAACGTCAAGCGCACCACCGAAAACGGCGAGCGGGTACTGCGGGTCACGGCTGAGCGTTTGAACAGCCTGCTCGACCTGTCGAGCAAATCGCTGGTGGAAACCCTGCGGCTCAAGCCGCACTTGGCCACCATGCAACGTCTCAAACGCATGCAGAGCAATAGCCTGCGGGCGCTGGAAAACCTCAACGCGCATCTCAAGGAGCAGACCCTGAGCCTCGAAGCTCAGGAAGCGCTGGACGATGCGCGTCGCTTGCTGGGCGAGTCGCAGCACTTGCTGGCAGAGAAAAATTCCGAGCTGGACGAGTTTGCCTGGCAGGCCAGCCAGCGAGCGCAGGTGCTGTACGACACGGCGCTGGCCTGTCGCATGCGCCCGTTTGCCGATGTGTTGAGTGGGCAAACGCGTATGGTGCGCGACCTCGGGCGTACGCTTGGCAAACAGGTGCGGCTGGAAATCGAAGGCGAAAAAACCCAGGTCGATCGCGACGTACTGGAAAAACTCGAAGCGCCGCTGACGCACTTGCTGCGCAACGCCGTTGACCACGGTATTGAGTCCCCGGAGCAGCGCCTGTCAGCCGGTAAACCGGCAGAAGGCCTGATTCGCCTGCGGGCCTCACACCAGGCCGGTCTGCTGGTACTGGAACTGAGCGATGACGGCAATGGGGTCGACCTGGAGAAGGTCCGCCGCAGCATCGTTGAGCGGCAATTATCTCCCGTCGAAACCGCCGCCCAGTTGAGTGAAGAGGAACTGCTGACGTTCCTGTTCCTGCCAGGATTCAGCCTGCGCGACACCGTCACTGAAGTGTCCGGTCGCGGGGTTGGCCTGGATGCGGTGCAGCACATGGTCCGCCAGTTACGCGGTGCTGTGGTGTTGGAGCAAACGGCGGGCGAGGGCAGCCGTTTCCACCTGGAAGTGCCGCTGACCCTGTCCGTAGTGCGCAGCTTGGTGGTGGAGGTCGGTGATGAGGCCTATGCGTTTCCGCTGGCCCACATCGAACGCATGTGCGATCTGGAGCCTGCGGACATCATTCAGGTTGAAGGGCGGCAGCACTTCTGGCACGAAGGACGGCACGTTGGCCTGGTGGCGGCCAGTCAGTTATTGCAACGCCCGACCAGCCCGAATAGCCAGCAAACGTTAAAGGTTGTGGTCATCCGCGAGCGCGATGCCATCTACGGCGTGGCGGTCGAGCGCTTCATCGGTGAGCGCACACTGGTGGTCTTGCCGCTGGACGAGCGTCTGGGCAAGGTCCAGGACATTTCCGCCGGGGCGTTGCTCGACGATGGCTCTGTGGTGCTGATCGTCGATGTCGAAGACATGCTGCGTTCGGTGGATAAACTCCTTAACACCGGGCGCCTGGAGCGCATTGCGCGGCACGCTAACCAAGCGGTTGAAGCGGCCCGTAAACGAATTTTGGTAGTAGACGATTCGCTGACGGTGCGTGAGCTGCAACGCAAGCTGTTGCTCAACCGCGGGTACGATGTGGCCGTGGCGGTAGATGGCATGGATGGCTGGAACGCCTTGCGCTCGGAAGACTTCGACCTGCTGATCACCGACATTGATATGCCGCGCATGGACGGTATCGAACTGGTGTCGTTGTTGCGCCGGGACAGTCGCCTGCAATCGCTGCCGGTCATGGTGGTGTCCTATAAAGATCGAGAAGAAGATCGTCGTCGTGGACTGGACGCCGGAGCCGACTACTATTTAGCCAAAGCCAGTTTTCATGACGACGCCCTGCTTGATGCAGTGGTTGAGCTCATCGGAGGAGCACGGGCATGAAAATCGCAATCGTCAACGACATGCCCATGGCCGTGGAGGCCTTGCGCCGCGCCCTCGCATTTGAGCCGGCGCACCAGATCGTCTGGGTGGCCGGCAACGGCGCCGAGGCCGTGCAACGTTGCGCCGAAAACACCCCGGATTTGATCCTGATGGACCTGATCATGCCGATCATGGACGGTGTCGAGGCTACCCGGCGGATCATGGCCGAAACCCCCTGCGCGATTGTTATCGTCACCGTTGACCGCCAACAGAACGTGCACCGGGTGTTTGAAGCCATGGGGCACGGCGCGCTGGATGTGGTCGATACGCCGGCGCTGGGCGCCGGTAATGCACAGGAAGCAGCGGCGCCGTTGCTGCGCAAGATCATGAACATTGGCTGGCTGATCGGCGATAAGGGCAACCGGCTGCAGTCTGCTCCGAGCACGCTGCGCAGTGCGGCATCACGCCAGCGGCTGATCGCCATCGGTTCATCTGCCGGTGGGCCGGCGGCGCTCGAAATCCTGCTCAAGGGCATGCCGCGAGATTTCACCGCTGCCATCGTGCTGGTCCAGCATGTAGACCAGGTGTTCGCCGCCGGCATGGCTGAATGGCTGAGCAGTGCCAGCGGGCTGAACGTGCGTCTGGCTCAGGAAGGTGAGCGGCCGCAAAGTGGCACGGTGTTGCTGGCGGGCACTAACCATCACATTCGTTTGCTGAAAAACGGCACGCTGGCCTATACCGCTGAACCGGTCAACGAAATCTATCGGCCCTCCATCGATGTGTTTTTCGAGAGCGTGGCCAGCTACTGGAGTGGTGACGCCATTGGTGTTTTGCTCACCGGCATGGGGCGCGATGGCGCAGAGGGGCTTAAACTCATGCGCCAACAGGGTTACCTGACCATCGCTCAGGACCAGAACAGCAGTGCGGTTTACGGAATGCCCAAGGCAGCAGCCGCTATCGACGCTGCCTCGGAAATCCGCGCGCTGGACAAGATAGCGCCACGATTGCTGGAGGTTTTCCCCAAATGAATACGCTCATCAGCAATCCCGGCCCAGGTTGTACTCAGGTGATCGCACATGAATGACTTACAGCTCGACGACTTCAAAACCGATGAAAACGCCGCCATGGTGTTGTTGGTGGATGATCAGGCGATGATCGGCGAGGCGGTTCGGCGTGGGTTGTCGAACGAAGAAAACATTGATTTCCATTTCTGCGCCGACCCGCACCAGGCCATTGCCCAGGCGATTCGTATCAAGCCGACGGTGATTCTGCAGGACCTGGTCATGCCGGGCCTGGATGGCCTCAGCCTGGTGCGCGAATATCGTAATCATCCGGCGACCAAGGACATTCCGATCATTGTCCTGTCGACCAAGGAAGACCCGATGATCAAAAGCGCGGCGTTCGCGGCCGGCGCCAATGACTACCTGGTGAAGCTGCCCGACAACATCGAATTGGTGGCGCGCATCCGCTATCACTCGCGCTCCTACATGACCCTGCTGCAGCGTGACGCCGCGTACAGAGCCTTGCGCGTCAGTCAGCAGCAATTGCTCGACACCAACCTTGTGCTGCAACGCCTGATGAACTCCGATGGCCTGACCGGGCTGTCGAACCGTCGTCATTTCGACGAGTACATGGAATTGGAGTGGCGACGTTCACTGCGTGACCAGACTCAACTGTCGCTACTGATGATCGATGTCGACTACTTCAAATCGTATAACGACACCTTTGGTCACCTCGAAGGCGATGAAGCCCTGCGCAAAGTCGCCACCGCTATCCGCGACGCCAGTGCCCGTCCTTCAGACCTGCCGGCGCGTTACGGCGGTGAAGAATTTGCCTTGGTGTTGCCAAACACCTCGCTTGGCGGCGCACGCCTGGTGGCTGAAAAGCTGCGTCAAACCGTGGCAGCGCTGAAGATCCCGCACATCTCCCCGGCTGAAGGCTCAAGCCTGACCATCAGCATCGGCCTGTCGACACTCACCCCGCAACCGGGCGGTGATTGCCGGCAGTTGATATTGGCCGCG
Source organism: Gordonia sp. IEGM753 (assembly GCF_050321825.1). NCBI lineage: Bacteria > Bacillati > Actinomycetota > Actinomycetes > Mycobacteriales > Gordoniaceae > Gordonia > Gordonia sp. IEGM753. The sequence goes on along the minus strand of NZ_JBNQGB010000002.1, from coordinate 442,622 downwards.
GACAAGGGCCTGTATTTGGCGAAGAACAACGGGCGTAACCAGGTGGGGATCGCCTAAGCGCACGAGTGCGTCACGGAGTCATGGCAGGTCCTTCCAGCAGCCACTCCCGACACGGCGCAGTTAAAGCCGCTAGGCGGGCTGCCGTGGCCAGTGCTTTGCGGTATACTCGCCGGCTTTCAAAAGTTCGCCAACGAGTGCTGCCCGCCATGGAAATCAACCCGATCCTTAACAGTATCAAGGACCTGTCCGAGCGCTCCGAAACTATTCGGGGGTATCTTTGACTACGATCAAAAGCATGAGCGTCTGACTGAAGTCAATCGCGAGCTTGAAGATCCGAATGTCTGGAACAACCCGTCGTACGCTCAGGAACTGGGCCGCGAGCGCTCCCTGCTGGCCCAGATCGTCGAAACCCTCGACGAAATGCACAGCGGCCTGGCCGACGCCAAAGACCTGCTGCTGATGTCCGCCGAAGAAGAAGACCAGGCCGCCGTCGATGACGTCGCCGCCGAAGTCGAACGTCTGCGCGAATCCCTGGAAAAACTCGAATTCCGTCGCATGTTCAGCGGTGAAATGGATGCCAACAATGCCTACCTGGATATCCAGGCCGGCTCCGGTGGCACCGAGGCTCAGGACTGGGCCAACATTTTGCTGCGCATGTACCTGCGCTGGGCCGACAAACGCGGCTTCGACGCGACCATCATGGAATTGTCGGCCGGTGAAGTTGCCGGTATCAAAGGCGCCACGGTGCACATCAAGGGTGAATACGCCTTTGGCTGGTTGCGTACCGAAATCGGCGTGCATCGACTGGTGCGCAAGAGCCCGTTTGACTCCGGTAACCGTCGCCACACCTCGTTCTCGGCAGTTTTTGTATCGCCGGAAATCGATGACAACATCGAAATCGACATCAACCCGTCGGACCTGCGCATCGACACCTACCGCTCGTCCGGTGCGGGTGGTCAGCACGTAAACACCACCGACTCGGCCGTACGTATCACTCACGTACCGTCCAACACCGTGGTCAGTTGCCAGAACGAACGCTCCCAGCACGCCAACAAAGACACGGCGATGAAAATGTTGCGGGCGCGTTTGTATGAGCAGGAAGTGCAGAAACGCAATGCCGCTTCCCAGGCGCTGGAAGACACCAAGTCGGACATCGGCTGGGGTCATCAGATTCGCTCTTATGTGCTCGATGCATCGCGCATCAAGGATTTGCGCACTAACATCGAACGCAGCGACTGCGACAAGGTGCTCGACGGCGACATCGACGAATACCTGATAGCCAGCCTGAAACAAGGCTTATAAGACATGCAATGCGAGGATCGCCTGAGTCAGCGCGATCCCTTGTAGGAGCCGGCTTGCCGGCGATCCCCGGGCCGCAGGCCTGGGGGCAACGAACCCGTGATGGAATATCTAAAGACATGAGCGACCAAGAACTCGACCCGCAAGCCCTGCAACAGGAAGAAAACTCCCTGATCGCCCTGCGCAAGGAAAAGCTTGCTGCCGAGCGCGCCAAGGGCCAGGCCTTCCCGAATGACTTCCGCCGCGACGCTTACTGCCAGGACTTGCAGAACAAGTACGCGGACAAGACCAAGGAAGAGCTGGCAGAGGCTGCAATCCCGGTCAAGGTTGCCGGTCGTCTCATGCTTAACCGTGGCTCGTTCATGGTGATCCAGGACATGTCCGGTCGCATTCAGGTTTACGTCAACCGTAAAACCCTGTCTGAAGAAACCCTGGCCGCTGTCAAAACCTGGGACCTGGGCGACATCATTGCTGCCGAAGGCACTCTGGCGCGTTCCGGCAAGGGCGACTTGTACGTCGAAATGACCAACGTGCGCTTGCTGACCAAATCGCTGCGCCCATTGCCAGACAAGCATCACGGCCTGTCTGACACCGAGCAGCGCTACCGTCAGCGCTACGTTGACCTGATCGTCAACGAAGAAGTGCGTCAAACGTTCCGCGTTCGTTCGCAAGTGATTGCGCACATCCGCAGCTTCCTGATGAAGCGTGACTTCCTGGAAGTCGAGACGCCGATGCTGCAAACCATTCCTGGTGGTGCCGCGGCCAAGCCGTTCGAGACTCACCACAATGCGCTGGACATGGAAATGTTCTTGCGTATCGCACCTGAGCTGTACCTCAAGCGCTTGGTAGTGGGCGGTTTCGAGAAAGTATTCGAGATCAACCGCAACTTCCGTAACGAAGGCGTTTCGACGCGTCACAACCCTGAATTCACCATGTTGGAGTTCTACCAGGCTTACGCCGACTACGAAGACAACATGGACCTGACCGAAGAGTTGTTCCGTGAACTGGCGCAGCTGGTTCTGGGCAGCACTGACGTGCCGTACGGCGACAAGGTGTTCCACTTTGGCGAACCGTTCGTGCGCTTGTCGGTATTCGACTCGATCCTCAAGTACAACCCGGACTTGACCGCAGACGACCTGACCGACATCGACAAGGCTCGTGCTATCGCCAAGAAGGCCGGGGCCAAAGTGCTCGGTTTCGAAGGCCTGGGCAAACTGCAGGTGATGATTTTCGAAGAGCTGGTCGAGCACAAGCTCGAGCAGCCGCACTTCATCACCCAGTACCCGTTCGAGGTTTCGCCGCTGGCTCGTCGCAACGATGACAACCCGAACGTAACCGACCGCTTTGAGCTGTTCATCGGTGGTCGTGAAATCGCCAACGCCTACTCCGAGTTGAACGACGCGGAAGACCAGGCAGAGCGTTTCATGGCTCAGGTGGCCGACAAGGACGCCGGCGACGACGAAGCGATGCACTACGATGCTGACTTCGTTCGTGCGCTGGAATACGGCATGCCGCCAACGGCCGGTGAAGGTATCGGCATCGACCGTCTGGTGATGTTGTTGACCAACTCACCGTCGATCCGCGATGTGATCCTGTTCCCGCACATGCGGCCGCAAGCGTAATTGCTTCAAACAAAAAGCCGCCTGCCCAGGCGGCTTTTTATTGCCTGTCTGGTACAAACGTATCAATTTGTTGCTTCATTTGAGAGGAAGGACCTGTCGTGAATCGTGCAATTGCTCAAGAAGGTGCAGCTGGCATCGCCACTGCGGTCGCTGAAAGTGTTCAGTACCAGGGGCGCAAGGCCAGCCGATTGGGCAGCGAACAGCGTCGACAGGAGATTCTCGATGCGGCGATGCGCATTGTTGTGCGCGATGGCGTGCGGGCGGTGCGCCACCGAGCGGTCGCCGCCGAGGCGGGTGTACCGCTGTCGGCCACCACTTACTACTTCAAGGACATCGATGACTTGCTCACCGATACCTTTGCTCAATACGTCGAACGCAGCGCCGCTTTCATGGCCAAGCTGTGGGTGAACAACGAAGGCTTGTTGCGTCAGATGGTCGTCAGCGGCGATGGCAGCCCCGAGTCTCGCTCGCAACTGGCGGACGATATTGCGCAGTTGATGGGCGACTATGTGCACCGCCAACTGGTCAATCGTCGCGAACACTTGATGGCCGAACAGGCGTTCCGCCAAGAGGCGTTGTTGAACCCGCGACTGGCGGTGTTGGTTCGCTCACATCAGCAGATTCTGCTTCAAGGTACTTGCCAGCTTTTTCAGGTATTGGGTTCGCGCGAGCCGCAACAGGATGCCAAAGTGTTGACGGCGATTATCGGACGGATGGAATATCAGGGCCTGCTCAACGATGCCGAGCCTGTCACCGAAGCGCAAATGCTCGGTATCCTGAACCGCTACATGCATCTGGTATTGGCCTCGGTATGATTGCTGGATGGAGGCGAATCCCCTGTGGGAGCGAGCCTGCTCGCGATTACGGTCTGACATTCAACAGGTCTGTTGCTTGCCACTCCGCCATCGCGAGCAGGCTCGCTCCCACCCGTTCAGTGGCCACTTGAGGGCAATGTGTGTTCATAGGGAGTGTTGAATGAAAACCTGGCGCGTCGTGGTGATCGCCTTGTCGTTCCTGCTGCTCAGCGGCTGTCTGGTGACCTTCAAGGAGCCTTTGCCCAACAGCGACCCCGCGCCTAAAGGGTTGCTCGGCAAATGGACCAGCACCAACGCTTGGGGCGAGCCGATGAACCTCGAGCTGACGCGTCTCGCCGACGACCGCTACCAGGCCGTCAGCTATTTCAAGGCTCGGCCAAAAGAACGCGAATCCTATCCCTTCACCGTTTCGCGTCATGGCAATCGCTGGTACCTCTCGGCAAAAGTGCCGGCCAGGTTCGGCGGCCATTTCACCATTGCCGGTTTTGAGCTCAACGCCAAGCACGAACTGGTGGTCTACAACCTAGACCTCGAGCAGATCAACCAGGCCCTTGGGCAGAAAGTCCTGAGTGGCGAAGGCTTCCAGACCGACGACGGCGAAGGTGTGCTGATCAACTCCGGCATGGATCAGGTCTTTGCCTACCTGGATGATCCGGCCAACTCCGATGTGTTCGTTGAGGCGGTGCGTTATCAGCGCCTAGCCAGCGCCAAATAAACCCAGTATCAAACGGTTCCTACAGGAGTTTCGGGTGGACGATTACCAGCAGACGATACGCATTTTGTCCGATCGCATTGTGCTGGCACAGACGCCGATTCGCGTGCTTGACGCGGTCAAATGGGACGACAATATCCGCAAGGGATTCCTCAAGGCCAAAGGCAAGGAAATGCCTGCGGTGGATCGCGATTACTACCTCAATCGGCCGCTGTCGTTTGACTCCAGCAAAGTCAAACTGGAGTTTCAGAACATCGAGCGCGACATCACTCGCCAGCTCGGCCAGTTCAACCCGGTCGGCCAGATCATGCGTCGCATGTGCAAGGAATACCGCATGGTGGTGCGCATGCTCGAAGCGCGCGGCACCGAAGACTTTGGCCTGATTTCCCAGGAGTTGTACGGCGCGGCATCCGATGCGTTTCATGCCGGTGACCCAACGCTGGCCGACCTTGGGCTGATGCTCTCCGATTACCTGAACAACATCGACGGCCGTGGCGACCTCAAGGACGAACCCAAGACGCTGACCGCCAAAGACGCCGTGCACCTGCTGCAAACCCGGTTGAACAAGGTGTTTGGCGAGGCCGAGGAAACCATTCGTGTGTTCGAGTCCGACGGGATCGTGGCCGATGCGGCGGCCGGTGCCGACTACATCAAGATTCGCGCCGACGCGATGTTCAACGACCGTGACGTGCGCGCGCTGGAAGTTCATGAGGGACTGGTGCATGTCGGCACCACGCTCAATGGTTTGAACCAGCCCATCTGCACCTTCCTCTCCAAAGGGCCACCGTCCTCGACCGTGACGCAGGAAGGGCTGGCGATTTTGATGGAGATCATCACCTTCGCCTCTTACCCCAGCCGCCTGCGCAAATTGACCAATCGCACCCGCGCGATCCACATGGTGGAGGAGGGCGCGGACTTTTTGCAGGTGTTCGAGTTCTTCCGCGAGCAGGGCTTCGAGATGGCGGAAAGCTACGGCAACGCCAGCCGGGTATTCCGTGGCTCGGTGCCGAACGGCTTGCCATTTACCAAAGACTTGTCCTATCTCAAGGGCTTTATCATGGTTTACAACTACATTCAGTTGGCCGTGCGTAAAGGCAAGCTTGAGCAGGTGCCATTGCTGTTCTGCGGCAAGACGACGCTGGAAGACATGCGCACCTTGCGCCAATTGGTGGATGAGGGCCTGGTAGTGCCGCCCAAGTATCTGCCGGAGCAGTTCCGCGACATGAATGCGCTGTCGGCGTGGATGTGTTTCTCCAACTTCCTGAACCACCTGAGCCTGGACCGGATCGAAGCGGATTACTCCAACATCTTGTGAGCACCGAAGATCCCCTGTGGGAGCGGGCTTGCTCGCGAAGGCGGCTTAACATTCAACATTGATGTTGCCTGACATACCGCTTTCGCGAGCAAGCCCGCTCCCACAAGGGGGAATGAGTTCCAACCCAAATTTCTGAGAGATTTCAACGGATGAGAATCCTCGGCATCTTATGCCTGCTTCTGACCTTGAGCGGTTGCAGCTCTTTGCTCTTCTACCCCGAGCCTGGTCAGCTGTTCACTCCGGCAAAAGCCAAACTCGAGTACCGGGAGGTCACGCTGGTCACGGCGGACGGACTGAAATTGAATGCCTGGTGGCTGCCAGCGAAAAAAGGCGTCGACGTCAAAGGCACGGTGCTGCACTTGCACGGCAACGGCGGCAATCTGCCTTACCACTTGGGTGGTAGCTGGTGGTTGCCGAAAGAGGGCTATCAAGTCTTGTTGATCGACTATCGCGGCTACGGCCTGTCCGAAGGCGAGCCGAGCTTGCCAGCGATCTACCAGGACATCGACGCCGCCTTCAAATGGCTCGATCAAGCCCCCGAAGTCAGAGGCAAACCGGTAATTTTGCTGGGTCAAAGCCTCGGCGGTTCGATGGCCGTGCATTACCTGGGCGAACATCCCGAGCGTCAGAAGCAACTCAAGGCATTTGTCCTCGACGGCGTACCCGCCAGCTATCGAAGTGTTGGCCAGTTTGCCTTGAGTACGTCGTGGCTGACCTGGCCGTTTCAGGTGCCGTTATCCTGGCTGGTGCCGGATGGCGACAGCGCAATCAACTCGATGGCGAAGCTCAACGGTGTGCCGAAACTGATCTATCACAGCATCGACGATCCGATCGTGCCTCTTTCCAATGGCATCCGACTGTATCAAGCTGCGCCGCCGCCGCGAGTGCTGCAGTTGACCCGAGGCGGTCATGTGCAGACGTTTGCCGATCCGGTCTGGCGCACCGTCATGCTGCGTTATCTGGAAGATCCAGAGCATTTCAACGGCCTGCGCCGCTTGGGTGAAATTCCCAACTATCCGGCATCAAATTCTGAAATTGAACCACCTGAGAGTCCGCAATGAGTGAAGAACGTAACGCCATCCCGATGATCATCACCGGTATCTGCAGCATCCTCGGCACGGTCGGTTGCCTGTGGTACTACGGCTATCTGCACTTCGCCAAACCTGAAGATGCGTTGCTGCTCAGCGACTTCACCATGCTCAAGACTGTGCCCGGCGAGGACTACAAGATTTCCCTGGAACCTGCCGCTCAAGTCGCCCAGTGCGTCGATGGCGTGCTGGTGCTGTTTGACACCGAACAAAAAGGCCTGAGTGGCGTGCTGATCAACGGGCAGAAAAAAGCCGTTCGTTGCATGGGCCAGGAAACCCCGCAAAAACTGGAGCCTTAAACCGCTCCGTGATTGCAACGAAGATCAACTGTGGGAGCGTGCTCGCGAATACGGCCTGACGTTCTGCCTGTCATTTGCCTGACATTGCGCTATCGCGAGCAGGCTCGTTCCCACAGGGCTGAGTGATCTCGAGACGTAAAAAGCCCCGCCTGATTGCTCAGGCGGGGCTTTTCTTTGCAGCAGGCAGGCTTAGTTCGAGCTGACCGTCGAACGTGGCGCTACCGGTTGGTTGTCGTTGGAAATGGTCACTTCCACACGGCGGTTCATCGCACGGCCAGAGACGCTGGAGTTTTCCGCAACCGGGTACTCCTTGCCGTAACCCTGGGACACGATGCGCGACGGATCAACACCCATTTTCACCAGTGCGGTGCGCACGGAATCAGCGCGGCGCTCAGACAGCGACTGGTTGTAGTTCGCAGCGCCGGTGCTGTCGGTGTAGCCCTCGACAATCACTTTGCGGTCCGGGTTTTCTTGAAGGAACTGCGCCAGTTTGTTGATGTTGACCAGGCCGCTGGATTTCAGATCGGCCTTGTTGGTGGCGAACAATACGTCACCAAAAGTCACCAGCGTACCGCGATCGGTCTGCTTGGCGTTCAGACTGTCCTGCAGCTGTTTGATCTGAGCGTCACGAGCATCCAGTCGCGCCTGGGCACGTTGTGCCGATGCATTTTTCAGGTTGGCTTCGGCGGTACGCAACGCAATGGTTTGCTTGGCCACTTCAACGCGCTGATTGGTCAGGTAGGCCAGTTGGTCAACCTTGGCCGCGTCCTGCTTGTCCAGGTAAGCCTTGTCGGCTTTGTCCAGGTAATCGCTGGCGTCCTTGGTTTCCAGTGCCGCCACTTTGCTGGCTTGTGGGTTGGCTTGCAGGCCGCTGTAGTTAGTGCGCGCGTTCTCCAGGTTCGGGTTCGGCGGCGTGGAGCAGGCAGCCAGTGCAACGCTTGCGGCCAACAGGGCAGGGATCATCAGATGTTTACGCATAATGGTTCGTCCTTTCTATCGATAAGAGCTTCAGGTTGGGATCGGGATGCGCGCTTATTGCACGGTGCGCTGACTTTCCTGACGCAGTTCCTGAACACCTTTCTGAGAGTCCTTCACAGCTTGTTCAGCCTTCATCGCTTGCGCTTTGCGTTCCGCTACACGAGCGTCCCACTCAGCCTGTTCGGCCAAGGTGCGGGCTTCTTCGTACTTCTTGTCGTGCATGGCGATTTCGGCTTGTTTGAGCTTGTCCTGGGCGGACTTCATTTCCACGGCGGCGTACTCGGTACCGCCAGCGCTCACGGCGCTGTTCACGGCAGATTGAGTAACGGCATATTGCTCGGTCGGCGGATTGCCAGCGCAACCGGCCAGAACGAAGCTGCTGCCGATTGCCAGGGCAGCCAGTTTCAGACCGCGCAGGTGGTTGAACGAGGTTTTGGCAGTGCTGGTCTTCATGGTCTTCAACTCCATTGGATAACTCCTGAAAAACTTTAAAAATCCATCCTGGGAAAGGAGCCGTGACCGTTAACTTTCTCGGTATTTTGAAACGGCCGTCCCAGCGTGGTTACTGGGTACGACCCGAGGCTTTTTTTAAAAGTTCAGACAAGATGGCCAATCGCCCGAAAAAATTTTGACCGAACGGCCAAGGCTCTAAATCGGGAACTTTGGCGAAGTGCAGCGGTACGCGAGGCTTTTAAAGCGCTCGCGAGCACGCCGTTTTGGAAGGGAAGGTACAAGACAAAGTGGGAGCGAGCCTGCTCGCGAAAGCGGTGTATCAGTCGACTTTTACTTCAACTGAAATGGCCCCTTCGCAAGCAAACTCACTCCCACTGTTTGTGTGCCGATATCAATGTTTCTGCTTGTCTTCAACGGCCGACAAATCGTGCAAATGACGGCGCGACAACGCTAAAAAACGCGGCGTTGGACCGACGTCCTCGTAGAGCGGATCGCCTTCCTCGTCGGTCGCCACAACGGTCGAGCCTTTCACGTATGGAAAGCTCTTTTCGAGCTCTTCCAGTGCGGCACCAATCAGTTCGCCCAACAGCTCTTCGGGGTGCCGTTTCGGGTACATCTCGGTAATCGCCGCCAGCCGTGCGGCGGCTTCCACGTCCAGATGAATCGTGTAGCCGGTTTCGGTCAGGCGACCCTTGGCGTTTTCTTCCCAATGCTGGGCAAGTTCACGGATTTTCATAGTGACCTCATGTCGCTCCTGCTCGTGGCAGGCAGGTAAGTATCCGGCAGTGGCCGGCGGCAGCCGCTGTACGGCTTACTCTTCAGACTAGCTTTTGCCCACAAGGTTTAAAGTCCCTTCGTCGTCTGCTTGTAAGAACCGGCCTTGAGCGGCACTCTTGAGGTTCATAGCCGCCCGGATTTTTACTGGAGAACCGCTGATGACCGATATTGATGCACGCTTGCGCGAGGATGTTCACCTGTTGGGTGAGCTGTTGGGCAATACCATTCGCGAGCAGTACGGCGACGGTTTTCTCGACAAGATCGAGCAGATTCGCAAGGGCGCCAAGGCGGATCGTCGCGGTTCGATGGGCGCTGAGTTGAGTGCCAGCCTCAATCAATTGAGCGAAGACGAGTTGCTGCCAGTCGCGCGAGCGTTCAACCATTTTCTCAACCTGGCCAACATCGCCGAGCAATATCAGCTGATTCATCGCCGTGAAGAGTCTCAGCCAGCGCCGTTCGAGGCGCGGGTGTTGCCCGAGTTGCTGGCGCGGTTGCGTGACGAAGGGCATGGCGCAGAATCGTTGGCGCGGCAGCTGGGGCGGCTGGAAATCGAACTGGTTTTGACCGCGCACCCAACCGAAGTGGCGCGCCGGACCCTGATCCAGAAGTACGACGCCATTGCCGCGCAATTGGCTGCGCAAGACCATCGTGACCTGACGACGGCCGAACGCGAGCAGATTCAGGCGAAGTTGCAGCGCCTGATCGCAGAAGCCTGGCACACCGAAGAAATTCGTCGTACGCGGCCGACCCCGGTAGACGAAGCCAAATGGGGTTTCGCGGTGATCGAGCACTCGCTGTGGCACGCCATTCCCAATTATTTGCGCAAGGCCGACAAGGCCTTGCATGACGCCACCGGCCTGCACCTTGCACTGGAGGCCGCACCCATTCGCTTCGCCTCGTGGATGGGGGGCGACCGTGATGGCAATCCCAATGTCACGGCTGCCGTGACGCGTGAGGTGCTGCTGCTGGCGCGGTGGATGGCTGCCGATTTGTATGTGCGCGACATCGATCACCTGGCGGCCGAACTGTCCATGCAGCAGGCCACCGACGCTTTGAAAGCCGAGGCCGGCGACAGTGCGGAGCCTTATCGAGCGGTGCTGAAAAAATTACGCGAACGCCTGCGTGCGACGCGCAACTGGGCGCACGCTTCATTGACCGTTGCGACACCGGCGCCAGCGGATGTTTTGCAAAATAACCGCGAACTGCTCGATCCACTGGAGCTGTGTTACCACTCGTTGCACGAATGCGGCATGGGCGTGATTGCAGATGGCCCGCTGCTCGATTGCCTGCGCCGTGCGGTGACTTTTGGGTTGTTCCTGGTGCGGTTGGATGTCCGCCAGGATTCGTCGCGCCATAGCGCTGCGATGACCGAAATCACCGATTACCTGGGGCTTGGACGTTACGAAGACTGGGATGAAGAGGCGCGCATTGCCTTTCTGATGCGCGAACAGAAGAATCGCCGGCCATTGCTGCCGACGTACTTCAAACCGTCCGCCGACACCGCCGAAGTGCTGGCGACTTGTCGCGAAATTGCTGCTGCGCCGGCGGCTTCGCTGGGCTCTTACGTCATCTCCATGGCGGGCGCTGCTTCCGATGTGCTGGCGGTGCAACTGCTGCTCAAAGAGGCCGGCGTGCTGCGGCCGATGCGCGTGGTGCCGCTGTTCGAAACCCTGGCCGACCTCGACAATGCAGGTCCGGTGATCGAAACCCTGTTGCTGCTGCCGGGTTATCGCGCCCGTCTGCAAGGGCCGCTGGAAGTGATGATCGGTTATTCCGACTCGGCCAAGGACGCCGGCACTACGGCGGCCGCTTGGGCGCAATATCGGGCGCAGGAACGCTTGGTCGACATCTGTCGGGAACAGCAAGTGGAACTGCTGTTGTTCCACGGTCGCGGCGGCACCGTGGGACGTGGTGGCGGCCCGGCTCACGCGGCCATTTTGTCGCAGCCACCCGGCTCGGTGGCGGGGCGTTTCCGTACCACTGAACAGGGCGAAATGATCCGTTTCAAGTTCGGCTTGCCAGACATCGCCGAACAAAACCTCAATCTATATCTGGCGGCCGTTCTCGAGGCCACGTTGTTGCCGCCACCGCCACCTGAGCCCGCCTGGCGCCATCTGATGGACGAATTGGCGGCTGATGGCGTCAGTGCCTATCGCGCCGTGGTGCGGGAAAATCCGCAGTTCGTCGAGTACTTCCGTCAGTCCACGCCAGAACAGGAACTGGGCCGTTTGCCGTTGGGCAGTCGACCGGCCAAGCGTCGCGCTGGCGGCATTGAAAGCCTGCGCGCCATCCCGTGGATTTTCGGCTGGACTCAAACACGCCTGATGTTGCCGGCCTGGCTGGGTTGGGAGGCTGCCCTGAGCAAGGCGCTGGAGCGTGGTGAAGGCGAATTGCTGGGGCAGATGCGCGAACAATGGCCATTCTTCCGTACGCGCATCGATATGCTGGAAATGGTGTTGGCCAAGGCTGACGCTGACATTGCACAGTCCTACGACGAACGATTGGTTGAGGCTGATTTGTTACCTTTGGGCGCGCACTTACGCGACCTATTGTCGCAGGCTTGTGCCGTGGTCCTGGGGCTGACCGGTCAGTCGCAGCTACTGGCACATAGCCCAGACACCCTCGAATTCATCCGCTTGCGCAACACCTACCTCGACCCGCTTCATCTATTGCAAGCTGAGCTGCTGGCGCGTTCGCGGCAGCAGGAGATGGCGCAGGGCAGCCCGGTAGAACAGGCTCTGCTGGTGTCTGTGGCGGGAATCGCCGCAGGTTTGCGCAATACCGGCTAAGGTTTTTGCCACAGGGTTGGCAACTGCCGTGCGCGGCAGGAGCCTGTGGGAAGCGAGGCTAAAAGTGCGGCCAGGCGACAGTTAGTGATGGGGTTGCGACTTGGGGAACCCGGTCGCAAGGTCACGACAGGCGTGGGTTTCTCCGACTTTCGGCGGCTTGTGTGGGCAGGAACTGCTGTGTATCTTGATCAGCCTTTGACCGTTTGGGCGGTCACGACCCTATTTTTGAGATTGGCCCCACGAGGCGAATCTGACGTTATCCATATAAAAAATTGAGGAGCACATCGATGCGCGTCATTCTGCTGGGAGCTCCCGGGGCCGGTAAAGGTACTCAGGCTAAGTTCATCACCGAAAAATTCGGCATTCCGCAAATCTCCACTGGCGACATGCTGCGTGCAGCAGTCAAGGCCGGCACCGAGCTGGGCCTGATTGCCAAAAGCGTCATGGACAGCGGTGGCCTGGTTTCCGATGACCTGATCATCAATCTGGTCAAGGAACGCATCAGCCAGGCCGATTGTGCCAATGGTTTCCTGTTTGACGGTTTCCCGCGCACCATTCCTCAGGCAGAAGCCCTGGTGAAGGCCGGCGTCGAGCTGGACCACGTAGTCGAAATCGACGTCAAGGACGAAGACATCGTCCAGCGTATCGCCGGTCGTCGTGTGCATGAGGCTTCAGGTCGCGTGTACCACATCGTCTACAACCCGCCGAAAATTGCCGGTAAAGACGACATCACCGGTGAAGAGCTGGTGCAGCGCAAGGACGATACCGAAGAAACCGTTCGTCATCGTCTCTCGGTTTACCACGCGCAGACCGAGCCCCTGGTGAAGTTCTACCAGGAGCTGTCCTCCGCTCAGGGCAAACCGAAGTACAGCCACATCGAAGGTGTTGGCTCGGTTGAAGCGATTACCGGTAAAGTGCTCGAAGCACTGAACTGAAAACCGCTTGATCGTCTACGGCCCGCTTGCGGGCCGTAGTTGTTTATACTGAAGCACTTTTTCTGACCTCTCTTACGGAAACATCAATGAGCACCTTGCTGGCCCTGGACACCGCGACTGAAGCTTGCTCCGTTGCCTTGCTGCATGACGGCAAGGTCACGAGCCATTACGAGGTGATCCCGCGCCTGCATGCGCAGAAGCTGTTGCCGATGATTCAGCAACTGCTGGCCGATGCCGGGACGACGCTGCAAGCGGTCGATGCCATCGCATTCGGTCGTGGGCCGGGGGCATTCACCGGCGTGCGAATCGCCATCGGCGTGGTTCAGGGCTTGGCGTTTGCCCTCGATCGGCCCGTGTTGCCGGTATCGAACCTGGCCGTGTTGGCGCAACGCGCCTATCGCGAACAGGGCGTGAGCCAGGTGGCCGCCGCCATCGATGCGCGCATGGATGAAGTGTATTGGGGTTGCTACCGCGAGACGGCGGGCGAGATGCGCCTGGTCGGCAACGAAGCCGTATTGCCACCTCAAGTGGCGGCATTACCCGATGACGCCAGCGGTGAATGGTTCGGTGCTGGCACCGGTTGGGGTTATGCCGAACGTATCAACGTCAGCCTGACCGGTCACGACGCGGGCATGTTGCCTCATGCCGAAGACCTGCTTACGCTGGCGCGATTTGCCTGGGAGCGGGGCGAGTCGATCGTCGCCGACCAGGCGCAGCCGGTTTATCTGCGCGATAAAGTGGCGACGCCCAAGGCGCGTTGAGTCCAAACAAAGTCGACACGTGCCAATCGTCGAATTATCCCGCTGCTTTTAAACCTTTTCGATTTTCTGTGTTCTAGTTATCACTCAACAGTTTGCTTAGTGGATCAGGTGCCACTAGACTGCCATCATTGATACCGAGCATGAATTTATGCGTATAGACGGCCTTTCATCCCAGTCGTACCCCATCAAGCGCAAGCCTCGCAAAGGGCCTGTGACGGAGGACGATGCCGTTGATATCGATGGTGAACTCGAGTTCCCGTCCGAAGAACAAATGGCTGCTCGCGGCGCCAAGGCTTCTGCGCAACGCCTCAGCAATCTTCCCGCTCGGCAGCAAGACATGCTGTACCACCGCACCATGAGCAAAAGCGTTGCGATGGCTTTGGCCAGCTACCTGAGCACCGCCGGTTTTGTCGATTGGGATACGGATGTGCTGGGTCTCGACCTTTACATCTGATGGTGCTGCCTTACTACCTCGGCTGCCCGTCCTGGAGTGAAAACGCCTGGCGTGATTACCTCTACCCGCAAGACGCGAAACCCGCCGAGTTCCTGAATCTTTATTCCCAAGTGTTCAACGCCGTAGAAGGCAATACCACCTTCTATGCGAGTCCGGCTGCGTCCACGGTGCAGCGCTGGGCTGAGGTCATGCCGCAACACTTTCGCTTCACCGCCAAGTTCCCCGGCGATATCAGCCACAACGGCGACCTGCGCGAGCAACTGACAGGCGTCGACACGTTCCTGCAATTGCTGCGCCCGGTCGGTGAACGTGTTTCACCGCTGTGGTTGCAGTTGTCGAAAAGTTTCACGCCGCAGCGGTTGCCAGAGTTGGTCGGTTTCATTGATGCGCTGGATCGGCCTCTGGCGGTCGAAGTGCGGCATTCCGAATTTTTCACCAAGGGCGACAGCGAGCGCGTGCTCAACCGTCTGTTGCTGGACCGCGGCGTCGAGCGTATTTGCCTTGATCCGCGAGCGCTGTTCAGTTGCACTTCGACTGATCCTTCAGTGCGGCACGCCCAATCCAAAAAGCCCGATGTACCGCCGCGCCCGACAGCGTTCACGCAGTTCCCGCAGGTGCGGTTCATTGGGCATCCAATGCTTGAGGCCAACGATCCGTTCCTGTTGCCGTGGGTCGAGAAAATCGCCGGGTGGATCGAAGAGGGGCGCACGCCGTACATCTTTTTGCACACCGCCGATAACCTGTTGGCTGCCAAACTGGCACAACGTTTTCACGCCATGCTGATGCTGCGTTTGCCTGGCCTGCCGCCGCTTCCTGAGTTATACAGAGAGCCCGCCGCCGAGCAACTTGACCTGCTCTGAAGCGCTTTCCCGCACTTGTCAGGAGCCTGCAAATGGACGCACAAATCCTTCGAGCCCACGCCTTCAAAGCGCTGCACGAACGCGATGGGGCTTTTGTCATCCCCAACCCCTGGGACGCCGGCTCGGCGAAGATGCTGGCAAGCCTTGGTTTCGAGGCGTTGGCGACCACCAGCGCCGGTTATGCCTTCTCCCAGGGCCGTGCCGATGGCGCATTGAGCCTTGACGACACGCTGGCGAACGTTCGGGCGATTGTTGCCGCAACACATCTGCCGGTGGCGGTCGACCTGGAAAACGGTTTCGCTGACGACCCTGTCGAGTGCGCACAGAGCATTTTGAAAGCTGCGGCGGCCGGTGCCGTGGGTGGCTCCATCGAAGATGCCACCGGCCGAGAAGAATCACCGATCTACTGTTTCGAACACGCAGTGGCGCGCATCGAAGCCGCCGTCGCTGCTGCTCGCAGTTTGCCTTTTCCTTTCATGCTGACGGCACGTGCCGAGAACTTCCTGCATGGCAACCCTGATCTGGCGGACACGATCCGGCGTTTGCAGGCTTTCGCTGAAGCGGGCGCCGATGTGCTGTATGCGCCAGGGCTGCGCAGTGCCGAGGATGTGTTGGCAGTGGTGCGTGCGGTCGCGCCGAAACCGGTCAATGTGCTGATGTCCGGCGGGCTGAAGTTGACGGTCGAGCAGTTGAGTGAGATGGGCGTCAAACGCATCAGCGTCGGCTCCGCTCTGGCGCTCGCAGCGTATGGCGAGTTTTTTCGCGCGGCTGAGGAAATTCAGCAGCAAGGCACCTTCGGTTTTACGTCGCGATCCATGCCCTATCAGCAGGCCAATCAGTTTTTCAAAGGCTGATAATGCGGTTTCTGCGGGGGGTGTTGCTGCTGATACTGATTATTGGCGCGGCGGGCGTGGGCGTCTGGCGTGGCTGGATCGCGCTGCCGCCTGAGTGGAACCCGTGGGCGCCGCTTGACGTAAGGGCTGAGCCGAACCTGCTGATACGCTACAAACTGATGCGTTTGCGTGACGATCCGCAGCTGTGTGACCAGGCTCTAAGCAGTTCGGGACTGCGCGTTGCCCGTCAATCCGACAGCCCCGATGCGACGTGCCCACTGGCCAACACCTTGCGTGTGCAGGGTGGTGATGTGGCCCTGAGCAGCAGTTTTCTCGCGAGTTGCCCGCTGGCGGTATCGTTTGCACTGTTCGAACGTCACGCCTTGCAGCCCGTGGCGCAAGCGGTCTACGGGCAAGCAGTCACGCGTGTCGATCATCTCGGCAGTTTTGCCTGTCGCAACATCTACAACCGAGAGAACGGTCGGCGCAGCCAGCATGCGACCGCCGATGCACTGGATATTGCCGGTTTTCGGCTGGCGGATGGCCGACGTATCAGCGTGCTCAATGATTGGTCAAAAGAAAATCAGGACGCGCAGTTTCTGCATCAGGTCCGTGATGCTGCCTGCACGATGTTCAGTGCGGTACTGAGCCCGGATTACAACGCGGCGCACCGCAATCACTTTCATCTGGATGTCGGGCCGTGGTGGGTGTGTCGCTGAGATCAAGCGGCGATGCGCAGGTTTTGCAGGACGATTGGGCGAGCCCAGCCAGTGTCGAAGTCGAAGTGTTTCTGTTGTTCCGCCAGTTCCTCGTTCGAGAACGGCGGGAAGGGTTTGTCGAGCAGGTCGAGTTCGAACTCGGCAATCGGCAGGTGCAACGGACGCGGCTGGGGAGCTGGGCCGGCTGCTGGTACTGGCTGGCCAGCCGTCAGAACGATTGGACGAACCCAGCCGCTTTCGAAGTTCTGTTGTTTCTGTTGCGCGGCAATTTCTTCAGGCGGGAACGGCGGGAACGGTTTGTCCGCCAGCTCCATTTCGAACTCGGCAATCGGCAGGAACAGCGGTTCTGGCGGTTTGACCTGAGTTTCTTTTACGTCGCATTCACGCTGGGAAACGATATGGGCATAGAGTTCGCTGCCGACGGTAGGCTCGACCGGGCTGTCCAGATCAACCGGTGGGAACGTGCCGGACGCAGGCGCAACATCACTCGACTGATCGGCCATTGCCTGGGCAAAAAAATCTTGCCACAGGTGACTGACGCCGCTCAGTGCTTGGGAGTTTCGCAGGCCATAATCGCCGTAAGGCGAGATGTAGCCTATCGATGTGCGTTGAATGTCTGACATTTCTCTCGGTCGACGCTCAGCTCTGGCAAAATGCTCGTTAATGTTGTTATCGGCCGTTTTTGCCGATCATTAATTTTTTGAGCGTGTTTCCCCATGATTGAGCAACCGGCGGTCTGCCGCATCCATGTCGAGGCTTCAGCCCCGGCGTTTCAGCCACAAGCCGAGCAATGGGCCGAACGGCTGGGCTTGCCGCTGCAAGTGGCTGACGGTGAGTTTGCCCTGCAGGTGGGCGAACAGGGTTTGCAACTGCAACAGCTTGGGCCAGATGCACCGGGGCCGGTGCGGGTGGATTTCGTCGAAGGTGGGGCTGCGCATCGCCGTTTGTTTGGCGGCGGTACCGGCCAGATGATCGCCAAGGCTGTCGGCATCGCGCAGGGCGTGCGCCCGCGGGTGCTGGATGCTACGGCGGGCTTGGGCAAGGATGCGTTTGTGCTGGCGAGCCTGGGGTGCGAGATGAGCCTGATTGAGCGTCAACCGTTGATTGGCGCCTTGCTGGAGGACGGCTTGGCGCGTGCCGCGGAAGACCTCGATGTGGCACCGATTGTGGCGCGTATGCGCTTGCTCAAGGGCAACTCGATCGAGGTGATGCGCAACTGGGAAGGCGAACCGCCGCAGGTGATTTATCTCGATCCGATGTTCCCGCACCGCGAAAAAACTGCGTTGGTGAAGAAGGAAATGCGCCTGTTTCGGCCATTGGTCGGCGATGACCTGGATGCGCCGGCGTTGCTTGAAGCCGCATTGGCACTGGCCAGCCACCGGGTCGTGGTCAAGCGCCCGCGCAAGGCGCCGTGCATTGCCGGGCCGAAGCCGAGCCATGCGCTGGACGGGAAATCGAGCCGGTATGACATTTATCCTAAAAAGGCACTCAAGTCCTGAGACTGAGTTGCCCCCATCGCTAGCAGGCTAGCCCACACTGGATTTCCAGCACCCTGTGAGGGCGAGTGAAACAGGTCAACTAGCTGCTCCCATACAAGATCTGTGAACAACACAAATCCCCCTGTGGGAGCTGGCCTGCTAGCGATGGCGTCAGTCCCGGCACCTGAAATCCATCAGGCCACTCCAGGTCGATAAGCCCGCATGAACAGCCCTACCACTTCCTGCACATGGCTCTCGGCTGCGTCGCCGGTCAGTGGTTCGCCACAGCCATACAACAAGCGAAAATTCCCCGCGCCCTTCAGCAGGCAGAAAAAATGCTCGGCCGCGTTGCGTGGTTTATCGATGCACAAGGCTCCCGCCTGATCGATCCTTGCCAATAGCCGCTCCATGCCATTCAACATGCGCTCGGGCCCGGCCTCGAAAAAAATCAGTGACAGTTTCGGGTCTTGACTGCCCAGACTCATCATCAAGCGGTGCAGGTTCACCGATTCGTCGCTGTTGATCAGTTGATGAAAGCCGCGCGCAATATTCAGCAACACACTTTCTACCGCAGTGCCGTCCGGCAGCTCGAAGAAAAGCGGCGGTAATTGTTCCTCGCACTTGGCCATGACGGCAGCGGAGAACAGCGTCTCTTTGTCGTTGAAATGGCTATAGACCGTCAGCTTCGACACGCCGGCCTCGGCCGCCACGGCGTCCATGCTGGTGTTGGCATAGCCATTACTCAGAAACAGAATTTTCGCTGCGTCCAGAATGGCCTGGCGCTTGGCCAGATCTTTAGGTCGGCCTGGGCCGTTGGGTGCTGAAAGATTGTTCGACATTCTTCGCTTTAATACTGGACTGGTGAGTTTGCTATTAATAACATACCGCCCAGTATAATTATTCCAAGCACCATTAGCGAAAGGTCCTTCACCATGTTCCGCTATGCCTTGCCCCTCGCGTTGCCAGTCAGCCTGGCTTTTTTATTGTCTGCGTGTGGTCACGAGGAGGCACCTGAAGTCAGCGTTCGCCCGGCCATGGTGGTCCAGCCAGAGCCTTCGGCGCAGGCAATGGAAAGTTATCCGGGTGAGGTGCGGGCCCGCTATGAGCCCGATCTGGCATTTCGCATCGGTGGCAAAGTCAGCCGACGACTGGTCGAAGAAGGGCAACGGGTAAAGGCTGATCAGGCGCTGGCGGAACTCGATCCGCAGGACGTGCGCCTGCAACTGGAAGCCACCCGTGCTCAGGTGGCCGCTGCTGAAGCCAACCTGAACCTGGTGCGCGCCGAGCGTGATCGCTACAAGACGTTGATGGATCGGCAGATGGTCAGTCGTTCGCAGTATGACAACTCCGAGAACCTTTTCCGGTCCGGTGAAGCCCGCCTCAAACAAATCAAAGCCGAATTTAACGTCTCGACCAATCAGGCCAGCTACGCCGTCTTGCGTGCGCCGCAAGATGGCGTGGTCGCTAAACGCGCCGTTGAAGTCGGGCAAGTTGTGGCGGCAGGGCAGACCGTGTTCACCCTCGCGACTGATGGCGAGCGTGAAGTGTTGATCAGCCTGCCGGAACAGAATTTCGGTCGTTTTACGGTTGGTCAGCCGGTGTCGGTAGAACTGTGGACCCAACCGGATCAACGTTTCAGTGGGCGTATCCGTGAGCTGTCGCCCGCTGCCGATCCGAAGTCGCGCACCTTCGCCGCGCGCATTGCTTTTACGGCGGGCAAGGTGCCTGCCGAGCTTGGCCAAAGTGCCCGGGTGTTTATCCAAAGTGCTAACGAAGTTTCGCTGTCGGTGCCGCTTTCGGCTGTTACCGCTGAAAACGGTGCCACTTATGTGTGGGTGCTCGGCGCCAACAACACGTTGAAAAAAGCCCCGGTACGAATCGGTGCATTTGGCGAGAAAACCGTGCCGGTGCTCGAAGGCCTCAACGCCAACGACTGGGTGGTGGCGGCAGGTGTGCATGTGCTTCATGACGGGCAGCAAGTACGCCCAGTGGATCGCTCCAACCGCGTGGTTAATCTGGCGGCGAAGGAGTAAGTCCCGATGGGTTTCAATCTATCCGAATGGGCGCTGCGTAATCGCCAGATCGTACTGTTCCTGATGCTGTTGCTGGCGATCGTTGGCGCGCTGTCCTACACCAAGCTTGGCCAGAGCGAAGACCCGCCATTCACCTTCAAGGCGATGGTGATTCGTACCAACTGGCCGGGCGCCACCGCGCAGGAAGTCTCGCGGCAGGTGACTGAACGCATCGAAAAGAAATTGATGGAAACCGGAGAGTACGAACGCATTGTGTCGTTCTCGCGCCCGGGTGAATCCCAAGTGACGTTTGTCGCCCGTGATTCCATGCACTCGGTGGATGTTCCCGAGCTTTGGTATCAGGTCCGCAAGAAGATCAGCGACATTCGCCAGACCTTGCCGCCGGGCATTCAGGGGCCGTTTTTCAACGATGAATTCGGCACTACCTTTGGCAACATCTACGCACTGACCGGCGAAGGTTTCGATTACGCAGTGCTCAAGGATTATGCCGACCGTATTCAGATCCAGCTGCAACGGGTCAAGGATGTGGGCAAAGTCGACCTGCTCGGTTTGCAAGACGAGAAGATCTGGATCGAACTCTCCAACGTCAAACTTGCCACGTTGGGCTTGCCTCTGGCAGCCGTGCAGCAGGCGCTTGAAGAACAGAATGCGGTGTCCACGGCAGGCTTCTTTGAAACCAGCAGTGAGCGATTGCAGCTACGGGTCTCGGGGAATTTTCAGTCAGTTGATGAGATAAAAAACTTTCCGATACGGGTGGGTGATCGCACGTTCCGCATTGGCGATGTCGCTGAGGTGCGTCGTGGCTTCAATGACCCACCTGCGCCGCGTATGCGATTCATGGCGCAAGACGCCATTGGCCTGGCCGTGGCCATGAAGGAGGGCGGTGACATTCTGGTACTGGGCAAGGCACTCGAAAGCGAGTTCGACCGCATCCAGAAAAACCTTCCCGCCGGCATGCAATTGAGCAAGGTTTCCGACCAGCCTGCGGCGGTAAAAACCGGTGTCGGCGAGTTTGTTCAGGTATTGGTTGAAGCGTTGGCGATTGTGTTGTTGGTGAGCTTCTTCTCCCTCGGCGTGCGAACCGGCATGGTGGTGGCGCTGGCGATTCCGCTGGTTCTGGCGATGACATTCGCCTGCATGTATTACTTCGGCATAGGCCTGCACAAGATATCGCTCGGGGCGCTGGTATTGGCGCTGGGGCTGCTGGTGGATGACGCAATTATCGCCGTGGAAATGATGGCGATCAAAATGGAGCAGGGCTTCGACCGGATCAAGGCTGCCAGTTACGCCTGGACCAGCACCGCGTTTCCGATGCTGACCGGCACACTGATAACCGCTGCGGGTTTCCTGCCAATTGCCACCGCGCAATCGGGCACTGGCGAATACACCCGTTCGATCTTTCAGGTAGTGACCATTGCGCTGTTGGCCTCATGGGTAGCCGCCGTGGTGTTTGTACCGTACCTGGGGGAAAAACTCCTGCCCGACCTGGCGAAGATTCATGCCGCCAAACATGGTACTGGCGATGGAAAGACAGACCCGTATGGAACGCCGTTTTATCAGCGTGTCAGGCGTTTGGTGGAGTGGTGTGTAAGCTGGCGAAAAACAGTCATCACGTTGACCGTGGTGCTGTTCATCGCCTCCATCGTGTTGTTCCGGTTTGTTCCGCAGCAGTTCTTCCCTGCATCGGGACGGCTGGAATTGATGGTCGACCTGAAACTGGCCGAAGGTGCCTCCCTGAGCAACACCGCCGATGAGGTGAAGCGTCTTGAAGCGTTGCTGAAGGACCATGCCGGCATCGACAATTATGTGGCATATGTGGGGACCGGTTCGCCGCGCTTTTACCTGCCGCTGGATCAGCAATTGCCTGCCGCCAGCTTCGCTCAGTTTGTTGTTCTGGCGAAAACCATTGAGGAGCGCGAACCCCTGCGCACCTGGTTGATTGAAACGCTTAACGAGCAGTTCCCGGCGCTGCGCTCGCGGGTTACGCGTCTGGAGAACGGGCCTCCGGTTGGTTATCCAGTGCAGTTTCGGGTGACGGGCGAGCACATCGAGGAAGTGCGTGCACTGGCGCGTAAAGTCGCTGCCAAGGTCCGTGAGAATCCACATGTGGTGAACGTTCATCTGGACTGGGAAGAACCGAGCAAAGTGGTGTACTTGAATGTCGACCAGGATCGGGCTCGGGCGCTGGGCGTGAGCACGGCGAATCTGTCGAAATTTCTGCAAAGTTCGCTGACCGGTTCAAGTGTCAGCCAATACCGCGAAGACAACGAGTTGATCGAGATTCTGCTACGCGGGACATTGCATGAGCGTACCGAATTGTCGTTGTTACCGAGTCTCGCCGTGCCTACCGATAACGGTCGAAGTGTGGCGCTGTCGCAGATCGCGACGCTGGAGTACGGCTTTGAAGAGGGCATTATCTGGCACCGCAATCGCTTGCCGAACGTGACGATCCGCGCTGACATTTATGGCAAGGAGCAACCGGCGACGCTGGTACAGCAGATCATGCCAACGCTGGATCCGATTCGCGCGGAACTGCCCGATGGCTACTTGTTGGAGGTTGGCGGCACCGTCGAAGAGTCGGCTCGTGGGCAGGACTCGGTAAAGGCAGGTGTGCCTCTGTTTATCGTGGTGGTGTTGACGTTGTTGATGCTGCAATTGCGTAGTTTTTCGCGCACGGCGATGGTGTTCCTGACGGCGCCGTTAGGGTTGATCGGGGTGTCGCTGTTTTTGATGGTGTTCCGTCAGCCGTTCGGTTTTGTGGCGATGTTGGGGACGATCGCGTTGTCGGGGATGATCATGCGTAACTCGGTGATCCTGGTGGATCAGATTGAGCAGGATATAGCCTCTGGGCTTAAACCCTGGGAAGCGATTATCGAGGCGACTGTGCGGCGGTTCCGGCCGATTGTGTTGACGGCACTGGCGGCGGTATTGGCGATGATTCCGTTGTCGCGCAGTGTGTTTTTCGGGCCGATGGCGGTGGCGATCATGGGTGGTTTGATTGTGGCTACGGCGTTGACCTTGTTGTTTTTGCCTGCTTTGTATGCGGCTTGGTTTCGTATCAAAAAAGACGTGGTTTGAGTGGTAGGTCTTGGCGGCCTTCGGGCCGACCATGTTCTTGTTGTTTGGTGGGGGCGGGCTTGCTTGCGAAGATGTGTCGGCGGGCGCTGATTTGTGTCGTTTGATCGCTGGCTAGCGCTCTGGCTGGCAGAGCGCATTTTTTGGTTGGTGCGCAGGCTTTGCTTTTAAGGGTTACAGCGTGCCACACACTTTTTTCGCCAGGCTTGTGGCAGCGGCCGCTGGGTTCTGGCGAATGGTTTCTTCTTGCTTGCCGATCATTTCGAACAGGCCGTTCAGTGCTTGTTCGGTGACGTAGTTTTCGATGTTGGCGTTTTTCGCGTCGAGTACACCCAGTGTTGCGGCTTGGCCGGCGAAGGAGTTGTATTGTTTTGCCAGGCCGACCTGGTCGGTGGCTTGTTTGACGATGGGCAGGAACTTGGTGCGGATTTGTTCGCGGCTGGTTTTATCCAGGTATTGGGTGGCTGAGTCTTTGCCGCCGCTGAGGATGCCTTTGGCGTCGGCAACGCTCATTTTCTTCACGGCATCCACCAGGATTGGCTGCGCTTGGGTTACGGCGGTTTCGGCTGCCTTGTTCATGCTGGTTTCAAGCTGATCGACTTGGGCACCCATACCGAAGGCTTTCATTTTGCTCGCGACTTTGCCCAGTTTTCCCGGCAGTTCGATTTTTACCTCAGGGTTGTTGCTGAAGCCGCCCGGTGTGCCGAGTTGTTTCACGGCCAGTTGCGCGCCTTGGGTCAGGGCGTCTTTCAGGCCGCCGGTGGCGTCGTTTTGCGACAGGTCGCCGAGCGACAGTGCCATTGCGCTGGCAGAGATCATCAAGCCAGCGCACAGGCCGGCGAAGCGAAGGGTGGGGCGGAACATGGCAGCTTCCTTGTTTGCAAAATGAGATTAAGGGACGGCGTTGACGCGAATTTTGAGGGGCTGAGGGTCGCTGCCATCAAGCTGAACAGCGTGATGCTCAGTGGTGATGAACAGCAGTTTGCCGTCCACTTCAATGCGGGCACTGACCGAGTAACGATGGCCAGGGTTGACCTGCACCGGATCGTAGCTCAAATGAAAGGGCAGTGGCACCTGGCCTTTTATCGGGCCTTTTTGTTCGTCGAGGATAACGGCGGGCGCATCGGCCAGGGACACGTCCTGCAGGCTGACGCTAAGGACTGCGTTCGGCGGCAGGGCGATGCGTTGCAGGTAGAAGACTTCGCCATCAAGGCTGGTTTTAGCGGCGGGTTGCATCGATTGGCAAGCTCCGAGCAGAGCGGTAAGCGCCAGAAGTGTGAGTTTTTTCATGATTAAAATCCTTGTCGTTGGCGCCCGAAGAAGCTCGACGCCAACGACAATTTAGCGGATTTTCAAGGCGACGGCTCAGAACTTGATTGATGGTTTTTCACGAACGGGGCGAACCACAACGTCCTCCGGGCGCAGGTGGTTGACGCCCAACACCACGCGATGAGGTTTGATTGTCTGGTAGATAACCTGCCCGGAAGTTTCAATTCGAGCACTGATTTCGTAGTGATGGTCCGGTAAAACATCGGCTGCTTTGTACAACAGGTCGAAACTCAGCTGCTTCTTCTCGGCATTGGTGATGACCTGCTCCGCAAGTTTTTTGGCAGGGCTATGGCGTGCCGTGACATCGAGCAGTTCGACGTAAACGGTCGAGTTATCTGGCAGGGAAATTTTGAGCAGGTAGAAAACAATCCCGCTGATGGTCATAACGTATTCGTTACTCATGTTGATTTCCTTATCAATGAATCGTCGAAAATGACGAGCCATGAGCATATCGCCGAGGCCAAGCAATCTTTTGTAGGATTATTCCGGAGCTCGGGCGCGAACGGGCAATGGACTACGTCAGAAGCTTCCTTGCCCTGACGCCAAGTGCCGCTTTGTGGCCTTAATGAATCAAAGGGGCGTTACCCATTCGGCCGCATCTTCGCTGCGGTGCAACGCTACCTGACGGATCGACAATCGTATCTCAGCGGGCAGTACCCGCTTTGCTGCGCCTTCGGCCAGTTCGCCCAACAGTTCGTGATAGCCGAGCTTGCCCGCTTCGTCGCGTTTGAGCACATCAAGGTCGAGCAGCGTCTGGATGAAGTGGCGGAACAGGCTCTTGTCGAAGAATTCGGGGGCGTTCAAGCCATGCAGTATCGACAGCCGCTGGGCCATCACGGTGCACAGGTCCTCGAGTTCTTCGGCACTGATGCTGTTCTGGCCGTTGTTGAGCAACAACGAAACCGTCATGTAGAAACGCTGCAGGGTTTGGGCAATACTTTTTGACAGCAGCGTCAGCAACACGAAATGCCGCGAGCTAGGTGCCGGCCGCAGGTACACATTGTTCTCGAACCGCAGCAGGCCGTGTTCGACGAATGCTTCAAGCCATTGATCGACTACCGCATCCAGCTCGTCCAGAGACCAGCGGATGAATAGCTCCGATTGCAGGTACGGGTACAGCGCGCGGGTGTAGCGCAATATTTGCTCGCGGCTCATGCGTGATGCACTTTGGAAGAAGCTGGCGAGCAATGCCGGTAGGGCGAAGATATGCAGCACGTTGTTGCGGTAGTAGGTCATCAGGACGGCATTTTGCTCGTCCAGGTACAGGATTTTGCCCAGCGCATCGCTTTGCTCGGACAGCAGGTCCATCTCTTTGACGTGTTCGATCAGCGCGCGGCCATCACCTTCGGGCAGCGTGGTGTGCGGCGAATACGGGACTTTGCGCAACAGCGCCAGATACAGATCAAGTACCCGCGCCATCGCACGATCATCCAACGCCAGGCGGCTGGTGGACAGCAACGCCAGAGCCACCAGATTCACCGGGTTGATCGCCGCCGCTTCGTTCAGGTGCTGTGCAACTTTTTCGCCGAGGCGGTGCGTGGTTTCGTTGAGCCAGGCTGGTTTGAATTGCGGCCCGAGTTCCTGCTGGCGCCAGTCCGGCTGCTCGCTGTCGAGGAATTCCGCCAGTTTGATCGGTTCGCCGAAGTTGACGGCCACCTGGCCGAAACGCTGCTTGAGCGCGCCGATGACTTTGAAGATGTCGAAAATCGACTCTTTCTTCTTGCTCGCGCCGCGCAGTTCGCCCAGGTAGGTTCGGCCTTCCAGCACGCGCTCGTAACCGATGTACACCGGTATGAACACGATCGGCATCCGCGATGAACGCAGGAAACTGCGCAGGGTAATCGCGAGCATCCCGGTTTTTGGTTGCAGCATGCGGCCGGTTCGCGAACGACCACCCTCGACGAAATATTCGACCGGGAAGCCTTTGGTGAACAACGTATGCAGGTATTCGTTAAACACCGAGGTGTACAGCGGATTGCCCTTGAACGTGCGGCGCATGAAGAACGCGCCGCCACGGCGCAGCAGGCTGCCGATGACCGGCATGTTGAGGTTGATCCCCGCGGCAATGTGCGGCGGGGTCAGGCCATTGCGAAACAGCAGGTACGAAAGCAGCAGGTAATCGATGTGGCTGCGATGGCACGGCACGTAGATGACCTCGTGCCCCTGCGCCACGTCTTGCACGCCTTCGATATGGTTGACCTTGATGCCATCGTAGATCTTGTTCCAGAACCAGCTCAGCACCACTTCCAGAAAACGGATGGCGGTGTAGGTGTAGTCCGAGGCAATTTCGTTGCCGTAGCGCAGGGCCAGGGCCTTGGCTTTTTCCGGGGTGATGTTTTCGCGTTCGGCTTCGTCCAGGATCGCTTGCTTGACCAGCGGCTGGTTAAGCAGGCCCTTGACCAGGTTGCGACGGTGGGAGATATCCGGGCCGATCACCGCGGCTTTCAGGTTGCGAAAGTGCACCCGCAGAATTCGCTGGGCCATGCGCACGGTGCGCTCGTGGCCCTTGTTGTGATCGATCAGCTCGCGCAGATGGATCGGTGCCGAAAACTGTACGCGGGTCTTGCGTCCCAGCACGATGATGCTCAGCAAACGGCGCAGGCGACCGGTCACGGCCCAGCTGTCGGCGAAGAGCAGTTTCCATGGGCTCGATTCACTGTCCGGCGATTGACCCCAGAACACGCTGACCGGAATGATTTGCGCATCTTCGGCGGCGTTCTGGCTGAGCGCGCTGACCAGCCGTGTCAGGGTTGGCGGTGCACCGCGTTTGTCCTGGCGGCCGAGCCAATCGGGCTCTGGGGTCAGGTAGAAAAAGGCAGCGGGCTCCATCAGGTTGCCCACCGACACGGGCAGCACCGGGCGCGGCAGGCCGGCCTTGGTGCATTCGGTGTCGACCACGGCAAGGTCAGTCAGCGAAGGGTTTTGCAGGACGTAAAACACCGGACGACTGCGGTCGAGGTTGAGGGTGAACGACGACTGGTTGATCGTCTCTGAGCGAACCCAGAGGTACAGCAGTCGGCGCAAGGCGCCAAACACAAGACGGCGGAACGGGGAACGGGTCATACGGCTTCTGCGTGAGTGATTAAAACCGAGCAGGTGCTCGGGCGGTCGTAGTGTGCCGTATTCGTCGAAAATCGGCAAAAAAGCGGCGAAGTAATCTTGAGTTGAGAGTTTTGGCGTGTGTCATATACTCGCCCGCTCAACAATAAAAATAGGGGTGACGATTTATGGCTACGCGCGAAACAGGCAATGTGAAGTGGTTCAACGACGCTAAGGGCTATGGCTTCATTCAACGCGAGGACGGGGTGGATGTATTCGTGCATTACCGCGCTATCCGCGGCGAAGGCCACCGTTCGCTGGCTGAAGGCCAGCAAGTTGAGTATGCCGTAGTGACAGGCGAGAAGGGATTACAGGCCGAGGATGTGGTTGGCCTGTAAACCCAACTTTCAGGTCACCAAAAAATCACTGTGGGAGTGGGCTTGCTCGCGATAGCTGACTGACATGCAACATCAATGTTGAATGAAAGGGCCACCTCGCGCGCAAGCTCGCTGCCACAGGTTTTGTGTGCTGTGTTTAAACAGTTTTCCAGGTGATCTCTTCCTCACCGTCGGCGCTGATGCGCATCCAGCGGTCTGCTGATTCCTCACCTTCTTCCTCGACCCAACTGCCAGGTGCGCATCGCACTTCAACGTTCAGCGCTGCAAACGCTGCGCGGGCGCAGGCGATGTCGTCTTCCCATGGTGTCTGGTCGCTCTCCAGGTACAGGCTGTTCCATTTGCCCACCGCTTTTGGCAGCCAGGTGACGGGTACATTGCCAGCCTTGCACTTATAGGTCTGGCCTTTCTGGACCCAGTCGGTGCACGGGCCTAGGGCGGTTGCAAGCCAGGCGGCAACGGCCTTGTAGTCGACGTCGGCGTCTTTCAGGTAAATCTCGATATCGGGCTGGCGCATGGATGTCCTCAATGCGGGTCTGAAAAATCCATTCGCGGATTTAGCCGGCCTCAAGCCATTGCTCAAGGCCAAAAATTAAAGGTTATTGAAGTACGAAATAATCGTAGCGCATCGACACCGTCACCTCGAACGGCTCGGCCTGTTCGATGACTGCTGCCCGACGTTCAGCACTGGCACGCCAGCCGTGGGGCGTCATGGCCAACAGGTTTGCCCGGTCCTGGCTATTTTTTAGCGTGAGTTTGAACGCCAGTGTCTCGCTGTGTTGCAGCACCATGCCTTGCGGCACCAACGCCAAATGCTTGTCGTCAGTGTATTCGCGCACTTCGTCGTACAGGCTTTCACGCAGTTCCATCAGGTGACCGCTAGTCGGCCCTACTTTCATCAGGCCGCCGCCGGGACTGAGCAGGCGTTTGGCCTCTTCCCAATCCAAGGGGCTGAAAACGCTGGCCAGAAACTGGCAACTGCCGGAAGCGAGTGGTACCCGAGCCATGCTGGCGATCAGCCAGGTCAACTGCGGGTTGCGTTTGCAGGCGCGTTTGACCGCTTCCCGGGAAATATCCAGCGCGTAACCGTCCGCGTTGGGTAACGCATCGGCAATTTGCGCGGTGTAATAACCCTCGCCACAACCGATGTCCAGCCAGCGCTGCGGCGCGTACCCGGCTGCCAATTCAGCCAGGCGCTTGGCGACGGGCGCGTAATGACCCGCATTCAGGAAGTCGCGTCGTGCTTCGACCATCGCCAGGTTATCCCCAGGGTCGCGGCTGTTCTTGTGCTGCACCGGCAACAGGTTCAGATAACCCTGGCGTGCACGGTCGAAACGATGCCCGGCGGGGCACGCCACGCCGTTATCCACGGTGTTCAGTGGTTCGCTGCAGATCGGACAGGCAAGCATCAGGCGAGCAACTTGATCAGGGTCTGGTAGTAGATTTCGGTCAGCACATCGAGGTCGGCAGCCAGTACACGCTCATTGACCTGATGGATGGTCGCATTGACCGGGCCCAGTTCGACCACCTGCGTGCCCATGGTCGCAATGAAACGACCGTCGGAGGTGCCACCGCTGGTAGACGCCTTGGTGTCACGGCCGGTGATGTCTTTGATGCTCGAAGCCACTGCGTCCAGCAATGCGCCCGGTTCGGTGAGGAACGGCAGCCCGGAGAGCGCCCAGTCGACGTGCCAGTCCAGGCCGTGCTTGTCGAGGATGTCGGCCACTCGTTTTTGCAGGCCTTCAACGGTCGACTCGGTAGAGAAGCGGAAGTTGAACACCGCCACCAAGTCGCCCGGGATCACGTTGGTCGCGCCGGTGCCAGAGTTGACGTTGGAGATCTGGAAACTGGTTGGCGGGAAGAAATCGTTGCCGTGGTCCCAATGCTCTGCGGCCAGCTCGGCGAGTGCCGGGGCAGCAAGGTGGATCGGGTTTTTCGCGAGGTGCGGGTAAGCCACGTGGCCCTGCACGCCGCGTACAGTCAGTTTGGCACCGAGAGAGCCGCGACGACCATTCTTGACCACATCACCCACCAGCGTCGTGCTGGACGGTTCGCCGACGATGCACCAGTCCAGGCGTTCCTTACGGGCCAAGAGGCGCTCCACCACCGCTTTGGTGCCGTGGTGCGCCGGGCCTTCTTCATCGCTGGTGATCAGGAACGCAACCTTGCCCTTGTGATCGGGGTAGTCGGCTACGAAGCGCTCGGCTGCCACGGTCATGGAGGCCAGGCTGCCCTTCATGTCCGCCGCGCCGCGGCCGCAGAGCATGCCGTGTTCGTCGATGAGCGCGTTGAACGGGTCGATTTGCCAAGCGGTCACCGGGCCTGTCGGCACCACGTCGGTGTGGCCGGCAAAGCACAGCACCGGGCCGTCGTATTTGCCGTGGGATGCCCAGAAGTTATCCACATCTTCGATACGCATGGGTTCCAGCGCAAAACCGGCATCGCCCAGGCGCTGCATCATCTGCTTCTGGCAATCGGCGTCTACCGGCGTCACGGACGGACGACGGATCAGGTCGATAGCGAGTTGAAGGGTCGGCGAAAGGTCGGCGTGGGCCGTCATGAGGAAACTCCGGAAGCTTGAATATGGGCGCGGACTAACTAAGTGTGGGAGCCAGCCTGCTGGCGATGGCGGTGTGGCAGTCAACATAAACTGTGATTGTTACACTGCCATCGCCGGCAGGCTGGCTCCCACAGGGATGGATATCACGCCAAGCCCTGCAAAATGGCGGTTATCTTAAAGCAAAACGGCGGCCATTGGCCGCCGTTTAGTTCATCTGCGGCGATTTAGACCGCCGGTGCCGTCTCTGCCTCGATTGCCGGTTTCGGCAGCGAAGACAGGAACGCCATGATCAGCGCCGCCAGGTACGGCAGCGACTGCACCAACAACATGGCTACCCAGAAGCGCATGTCGTTGCTCGGCAAGCCTTGCACCAGGAAAATGCCCAGCGCTGCGCCCCACAACAGCAGCATGATGAACACTTCTTCCCTCGCCTCCGAAATCGCCACCCAGAAGCCGTGGTTGTCGGCATTTTTGGGTGTGCGGAAAAACGGAATGCTGCTGGTGAAGAACCCGTACAGCACCGCTTTGGCGATGGTGTGCGATAACGCCAGGCCAGCCAGTGCCGCGCAAAATGCATCCTTCAAATTGACGCCGACCGCGCGACGATAGAGGAAGATGATTTTGCCGACTTTAAAGACGAACAGTGCCAATGGCGGAATTGCAAAAATCAGCAGCGGCGGATCGACGCGTTGCGGCACGATAATCATCGCTGCCGACCACAACAGAGCACCGACGGTAAAGAAGATGTTCATGCCGTCCGCCACCCACGGCAACCAGCCCGCCAGGAAGTGGTAGCGCTGGCCACGGGTCAGCTCGGTGCCCTTGCCGCGCAGCAGGCTGGCGGTGTGGCGTTTGATGATCTGAATCGCGCCATAGGCCCAGCGGAAACGCTGCTTCTTGAAGTCGATAAAGGTATCGGGCATCAAGCCCTTGCCGTAACTGGTGTGGTAGTACGCTGCCGACAAGCCTTTTTCGAATACCCGCAGACCCAACTCGGCATCTTCACAGATGCACCAGTCAGCCCAGCCAAGCTCCTCCAGCACCGAGCGCCGGGTCATGGTCATGGTGCCGTGCTGGATGATCGCGTCACGGTCGTTACGGGTGACCATGCCGATGTGGAAGAAGCCTTTGTATTCCGCGTAGCAGAGCTTCTTGAACGTGCTTTCGTTCTGATCGCGATAATCCTGCGGCGACTGCACCACGGCGATTTTCGGGTCGGCGAAGTGCGGCACCATGTGCTTCAGCCAGTTCGGATGCACGCAGTAGTCGGAGTCGATCACCGCGATCACTTCGGCATCTTTGGCGGTGTGCGGAATCAAGTAGTTGAGCGCGCCGCCCTTGAACCCGGCCAGCGGTGCAACGTGGAAGAACTTGAAGCGCGGGCCAAGCGTTGCGCAGTAATCACGCACAGGTTCCCAAACCGCCGGGTCCTTGGTGTTGTTGTCGATGATCAGGACTTCGAAGTCTGGATAGTCGAGGTTGGCCAAGGCGTCGAGGGTCTGTTTAACCATCTCCGGTGGTTCGTTGTAGCAAGGCACGTGAATCGACACCTTCGGCCGATAGTCCGAATCGCCTTCTACCGGCAAGAATTCTCGCCGGCGCTTGTGCGTCCAGACCGCTTCGGCCAGTTCGTGGGCTTCGGTCAGCAGGACGATAAACACGCCGAGTGCGCCGAGTGCGAGCAGGAACCCCACCGTCAGGCTGAACCAGGTGCTGTACTGCTGGCTATAGTCGTAACCGATCCACACCAAAACCGAACCGCACAAAAAGGCGATGAAGGTCAGGAAGGTGCGGCCGCGTTGACGCAGTGACGAGCCGTCAATCATCAGCAGGGTCAGCGACAACAGCGCCAATACCACTGAGCCGATGGCCAACACGCGCCACTGCGGAATGGCAACTACCGGGCCTTCGAAGTTGAATTTTTGCTGGCGAGCAGCGTTGAACACGCCCCAATACGCGCCCACGGAGCCTTCGTCGCTGGCTTTCCATGGCTGGTCAAAGGCTTCGATCACAAAATAGTTGTAACCCTGGCGGTTAAGCTTGTTGACCAGCGTGCGCAGGTAAATCGCTTGATCCGCGGGCGAGGCGTCTGAACCGCCGCGCATGCGGCCGTTGCTCGGCCAGCCAACCTCAGAGAGCAGTAACGGTTTTTTCGGAAAGGTTTTTTTCAGGTCGCGGGCGCGATCCAGTACGAACTGGCCAGCCTTATCCACCGGGATGTGTTCCCAGTACGGCAAGATGTGCGCGGCAATCAGGTCGACGTGCTTGGCCAACTGCGGATTGTGTTCCCAGATGTGCCATTGCTCGGACGTGGTCACCGGCACTTTCACGGCAGCGCGGACGCGGTCGAGCAGTACGATCAGTGCTTCAGGCGTGATTTCTTCACGGAACAACGCCTCGTTACCAACCACGACGCGTACCACACTGCGTGAGGTGTTAGCGATCTCGATAGCGCGCTGAATCTCTCGTTCGTTGCGCTCCAGGTCCGGGCTGATCCAGATACCCAGCGTGACCCGCAAACCGAACTCTTCGGCCAGTTTGGGGATATCCCCCAGCGTGCCATCGACCGAGTAAGTACGGATGTTGTCCGTCAGCTTGCTCATGATCTCCAGATCGCGACGCATTTCATCGTCAGTCGGGTACTGGTCTTTTTGCGGGTACTGGCCCTGCTGGAACGGCGAGTACGAGAAGCCGGAGATCTGTTCAGGCCAGTTGGGGGCGGTGACCGGGCGATTAATCAGCGCCCAGAAGCCGGTAAACAAGGCAGCGATGGCAAGCACCACCACCAGGTTGAGTCCAAATTTACGCGATGACATAGCTATTTCGGGTTCCGGAGGCTGCTGAACGAAGGAACGGTCTGCGGCTGGCTGCCGAAGCGGCAGGCGCGCGCATCCTACACCGGGCGCTCACTGACCGTACAGCGGACAGGGAAATGCCGCACATTGGGCACTCTACTTTGTCTTAAGTTCTTACACTTGTAGCTGGAAGCTTAAAACTTGTCGCTGCGTAGCCCTATAATGCGCGCCGGTTTTTGGGGTAATGGTCATGAGTACAGAAGATCCGCGGTTTGCAGGCATCGCCCGGTTGTATGGCATCGAAGGTCTTGAACGCCTGCGCGCGGCGCATGTGGCGATTGTCGGCGTCGGTGGCGTCGGTTCCTGGGCGGCGGAAGCCATTGCCCGCTGTGGCGTGGGTGAAATTTCGCTGTTTGACCTGGATGACGTCTGTGTCAGCAACGCCAACCGGCAGCTGCACGCACTGGACAGCACGGTCGGCAAACCCAAGGTCGAGGTCATGGCAGAGCGCTTGCGCGGGATCAACCCGGACTGCACGGTGCATGCAGTGGCGGATTTCGTCACCCGTGACACCATGGCCGAATACATCACGCCGAACATTGACTGCGTAATCGACTGCATCGACAGCGTCAACGCCAAGGCTGCGCTGATTGCCTGGTGCAAGCGGCGCAAAATCCAGATCATTACAACCGGTGGTGCGGGCGGGCAGATTGATCCGACGTTGATTCAGGTGTGTGACCTGAACCGTACATTCAATGATCCACTGGCCTCGAAAGTGCGCTCCACGTTGCGCCGCGACTATAATTTTTCGCGCACTGTCACTCGCCATTACAGCGTGCCGTGCGTGTTTTCAACCGAGCAACTGCGCTACCCGAAACCGGATGGCAGTATTTGCCTGCAGAAGAGCTTCGTTGGCGACGGCGTGAAACTCGACTGTGCTGGCGGGTTTGGCGCGGTGATGATGGTGACGGCGACATTTGGCATGGTCGCGGCAACCAAGGCTGTGGATAAGATAGTGGCGGGTGTTCGGCGGCCTTCGGACCGGATTAAATCCGAGGCCTGATGGGTGTTGCTGATGGACCCCTCGCGAGCAGGCTCGCTAGCGCAGGGGATGTGGATTCGACACAGGTGCGATGTGTGTGAGCCTTCTTGCGAAGGCGATTAACCCGCCAACTCGTTCATTCGCAGTAACACGGCATTCAGGCCATTGCTGCGCGAAGGGGAGAGTTGTCGGTTCAGGCCCAACTGATCAAACCAGTCGGGCAAGTCCACCTGCTGTAACTCCACTGCAGATAACCCGTTAACCCGTGCCAACAGTAACGCCACCAGCCCGCGAATCAACCGTGCGTCGCTGCTGGCGCTGAACTGCCAGCGACCGTCCGTCAGCGATCCAACCAGCCACACCTGACTTTCGCAGCCATGTACGCGGTTGGCTTCGACTTTATCCACTTCGCCCAGCACTGGCAGGCGGTCGCCCCATTGCATCAGCAGCCGTGCCCGTTGTTCCCAACCGGCAGCACTGCGGAACGTTTCAAGGGCCGTGATGGCGTCCGCAGGCAGGTTCATCTCAACAGCTCCAGCGCTTGATCCAGCGCTTCAAAGAACCGTTCCAGGTCTTCGGAATCGTTGTACAGCGCCAACGACACCCGGATTGCTCCCGCCAGTTCAAAGCGCTTGAGCAGTGGCATGGCGCAGTGATGACCGGCGCGCACGGCGATTCCCTGTTCCGTGAGCAAATGCGCCAGATCAGAGTTATGCACACCTTCAACCACAAAACTTGCCAGGGCCAATTGCGGTTTGCCCAGCAATCGGATGCCGTTGCGTGCTTCAAGGCCTTGGAGTAAATAGTCATGCAGTGCCGCTTCGTGCGCGGCGACGGCGACTTGATCGAGGCTTGCCAGATAATCCAGCGTTGCCCCCAAGCCAATCACGCTGGCAATCGGCGGCGTGCCTGCCTCGAAACCCAGCGGTGCAGGACGAAAACGCGCGACGTGGTAATCGGCGTCCAGCACCATTTCGCCGCCGAATTGCCACGGCTTCAGGTGCTTCAGGGCTTCATTGCGCCCGAACAGGACGCCCAGCCCATCGGGGCCGTAAAGTTTGTGGCTGGAAAACACATAAAAATCACAGCCCAACGCTTGCACGTCATGTCGGCCATGCACCACGCCTTGCGCGCCATCGACCACGGTCAATGCGTTTTGCGCTTTAGCCATCGCCAACAGCGCGGGCAACGGTTGCCAGGCGCCCAGCACGTTGGACAATTGGCTGACGGCGAGCAAGCGGGTACGCGAACCCATCAGCGTTGCGGCGGCATCCAGGTCGATCAGACCGTCGCTGGCCAGCGGCAAAATGACCAGTTTCAAATCGCGACGGTGGGCGAGTTGCTGCCATGGCAGCAGATTGGCGTGATGCTCCAGTGCGCTGATAACAATTTCATCGCCCGGATTGAATAAGTGCTCCAAGCCATAGGCCAGGAGGTTCAGCGCAGAGGTCGCGCCATGGGTAAAGATGATCTGCCCGCAATCGCCGGCATTCAGCCATTGCGCGACTTTGCTGCGACTGTCCTCAAACGCCTGGGTAGCATGCGCGCCGGGCAAGTGTTGCGCGCGATGCACGTTGGCCGCGCCATTGGCGTAGTAATGCGTCAGGGCATCCAGCAGGGCTTGAGGCTTTTGCGTGGTGGCGGCGTTGTCCAGATACGTCTGGTCTTGCCGTTGCAGGGCGGCGATGGCCGGAAAATCGGCGCGCCAGGGAGAGGGAATCATCATGTTATTCGGCCCTGGTAAACATGGGCGGGTGTACGCCAAACCCATAGGAGCAAAGCTTGTGTGGCGAGGGAGCTTGCTCCCGCTGGGGCGCGAAGCGGCCCCAAAAGCTTTGCGACTGCTTCGCAGCCGAGCGGGAGCAAGCTCCCTCGCCACACAAGCCCGCTCCCACAGGTATTTGTATGACGCTTAGTTGTGAGCGTGCAGCGCTGCGTTCAATTCGATCGCCGATTTGTGGGTTTTGCATTCCACAGCACCGGTTTCCGAATTGCGACGGAACAACAGGTCAGGCTGGCCGGCCAATTCGCGAGCCTTGACCACTTTGACCAGTTTGTTATGCTCGTCCAGCAGCGCAACCTTGGTGCCGGCGGTCACGTACAGGCCCGACTCAACGGTGTTACGGTCACCCAACGGGATACCGATACCGGCATTGGCACCGATCAGGCAGCCTTCGCCAACCTTGATCACAATGTTGCCGCCACCCGACAGCGTGCCCATGGTCGAGCAACCGCCGCCCAGGTCCGAACCCTTGCCCACAAACACGCCAGCCGATACACGGCCTTCGATCATGCCCGGGCCTTCAGTGCCAGCGTTGAAGTTGACGAAACCTTCGTGCATCACGGTAGTGCCTTCGCCCACGTAGGCGCCCAGACGCAGACGTGCCGCGTCAGCAATGCGCACGCCGGCCGGAACCACGTAGTCGGTCATTTTCGGGAATTTGTCCACCGAGAACACTTCCAGCAACTCGCCGCGCAGGCGGGCTTCGAGTTGATGAGCAGCCAACTCACCGAGGTCGATAGCGCCTTGGCTGGTCCATGCCACGTTAGGCAGCAGCGGGAACACGCCCGCCAGGTTCAGGCCGTGTGGCTTGACCAGGCGATGGGACAGCAGGTGAAGTTTGAGGTAAGCCTCAGGTGTGGACGTCAGTTGTACGTCTTCGGCCAAAAGGGTCGCAACCAGT
Source organism: Gordonia sp. IEGM753 (assembly GCF_050321825.1). NCBI lineage: Bacteria > Bacillati > Actinomycetota > Actinomycetes > Mycobacteriales > Gordoniaceae > Gordonia > Gordonia sp. IEGM753. The sequence goes on along the minus strand of NZ_JBNQGB010000002.1, from coordinate 405,483 downwards.
GGCTTGTGGCTTTCGGCCAGGCGGGTCAGCAGCGCGGCTTGTGTGGCGTCGACGTTTTTCAGCGCTTCGGCCAGTTGCGAGGCCTGGGCAGTGCTGAACGCGATGGCGTGGTTGCCGTCGGTGTAGCCCAGAACCGGGGCAATGGCGGCGACCAGTTCGGCTGAAGGGTTGAGCAATGGCTGTGCGTAAAACACTTCCAGCCAAGCGCCTTGACGGTTTTGAGTGCCGACGCCGAAGGCCAGGCTGAACAGAGTAGTGGACATGTAAATACCTCTAACAAAATTGAACGGGCGGGCTTACTTGAGCGCTGCCGCGTAGATATCTGGCTTGAAGCCAATCAGGGTTCGGTCACCGAGATCAAGCACCGGGCGCTTGATCATCGAGGGTTGTGCGAGCATCAGTTCGATGGCTTTCGGCTGGTCGAGATCGGCTTTGCGTTCGTCGTCGAGTTTGCGAAAGGTCGTGCCTGCGCGGTTCAACACCACTTGCCAGCCGTGCTCATCGCACCATTGGGTCAGGTGTTCACGGTCGATACCGGCCGTTTTGTAATCATGAAATTCATAGCTGACTGCGTGTTCATCGAGCCAGGTGCGCGCCTTCTTCATGGTGTCGCAGGCTTTGATGCCAAAAAGGTGCAACGTTTTGCTTGAGTCGGTCAAGGAATTGCCCCCTTTGCAGGTGCTGGAAAAAAAAGGTGAAAGATTATGCCATGGCCTTTGAGTTAATGGCGGTATTCAGGCGGGCCTGCGATGTCGTGCAACATTGGTGTAACGGCCTGCAACGAGTCTAAGCGGCTAATATGGCACTTCTACGCTGTCGATTGCCTGGGGAGCCGCGCTTTATGCAAACCGCCTACACCGTCCTGATCATGCTGATGCTGGTCAGCGTTTCACGCCTGGTTGGACGGGTGATACCGCTGCCGTTGCCACTGGTGCAGATCGCTGCAGGTGCGTTGCTGGCCTGGCCAACACTGGGCCTGCACGTGGCGCTCGACCCTGAATTGTTTCTTTTTCTGTTTCTGCCGCCGCTGTTGTTCTCGGATGGCTGGCGCATGCCCAAGCGCGAATTGTGGCGCCTTCGCGGGCCGATCCTGACGTTAGCGGTGGGTTTGGTGCTGTTTACCGTGGTCGGCGCCGGTTATTTCATTCATTGGTTACTGCCGAGCATTCCGCTGCCGGTGGCGTTTGCGCTTGCGGCGGTGTTGTCACCCACCGATGCCGTGGCCGTTTCGGCGATTTCCCAGAACCGCTTGCCCACACCGTTGATGCACATGCTGCAAGGTGAAGCCTTGATGAATGATGCATCAGGTCTGGTGACGTTCAAGTTTGCTTTGGCCGCGGCCGTCACCGGCGTGTTCTCACTGGCTAACGCCAGCCTGACGTTTGTCCTGGTCGCCGCAGGTGGCTTGGCTGTCGGCGTGGCATTGAGCTGGCTGGTAGGGCGCATGCGTTCCTGGATGATTGCCCGAGGCTGGGACGATCCCGCCACTCATGTGGTGTTCATGTTATTGCTGCCGTTTGCTGCGTATGTGCTGGCTGAGCGACTTGGCGCCTCGGGGATCCTTTCGGCGGTGGCGGCGGGAATGATGCAGAGCTGGCTTGATCTGCTACCGCGTCAGACCAGCACTCGACTGCTCAACCGCAGCGTTTGGTCGTTGTTGGAGTTCGCTTTCAATACCCTCTTAGTTTCTCCTACCTTTCCTGCTGTTGGGGTTGCAGCTGCCGGACATCATCAAAGCGGTCACCAGTCACGAAGCCTCGCTGTGGCCGACGCTGCTTTATCGTTGCCTCGATGTGGTAGCGATTTTTTGTGTGCTGTTGGTGCTGCGGTTTATCTGGGTGCAGAGCACCTGGCGGCTTTCAGGATTGTTGCGCCGCCTGCGCGGGCAGGCTGAAATGACACAGGTTCCGACTGCGCGCTCATGCTGGTTGCTGACGGTCGGCGGCGTGCGTGGGGCCGTCACGCTGGCAGGTGTCTTGTCAGTGCCGCTTTTGATGGGCAGCGAGGCGTTTCCAGAGCGCGACGTGATGATCTTCATTGCCGCCGGGGTCATTTTGCTGTCGCTGATCGCCGCGTGTATCGCCCTGCCGCTGTTGCTGCGCGGTATCGAGAAAAGTCCTGACGACAAACGTCGCAACGAAGTACGAGAAGCCTGGCGAAAAACCGCAGAAGCGGCGATTCATGCGTTGGAAGTTGAAGAGTCAAAACCACAGGACGCTGCCCAGGCAGCGCTGGCCACGGAACTCAAGGCGCGAATAATGTCCGAATATCGGCATCAACTCGATGTGTTCAACGACTCGGCTGAAGCCCAGGCGCTCGCGTTCCAAATGGACTTGCTGGAGCGACGGTTACGCTTGAAAGCACTGCGGGCGCAGCGCCTGGAGTTGTACAGCCTCAGTCGTCATCACCAGATTGGCGATGACGTATTGCGCGAAGTGTTGGGCGAACTGGACCTCAGCGAAGCCAACCTCGGCCAAGTGAAATAAACCCGTTCCCCGTAGGAGCGAGGCTTGCCCGCGAAGGCGTTTGACCTGACACACCGCTTTCGCGGGCAAGCCTCGCTCCTACAGGGGTGGGATTATTTGCGGCGCAGGATGAAGGTGCGAATCCGCTCGGCGGCTTCCACGCACTCGGCCAACGGCGCAACCAGCGCCATCCGCACTCGGCCAGCGCCCGGATTAAACCCATCGACGTCTCGCGACAGATAGGAGCCCGGCACCACGGTCACGTGCTCCTCAACGAACAGGTCTCGGCAGAACGCTTCGTCATCGCCTTCAACGTTTGGCCATAGGTAGAAACCGCCATCGGGGCGTTGTACATCCATCACCGGGCTCAGTATCTCAAGCACTGCATCGTATTTCTCGCGATACAACGCGCGGTTGGCGCGCACATGCACTTCGTCGTTCCATGCCGCGATGCTGGCCAGTTGCGTCTGAACCGGCATCGCGCAGCCGTGGTAGGTGCGGTACAGCAGGAAGCCTTTCAGGATGTCCGCATCACCGGCCACGAAGCCTGAACGCAAGCCGGGAAGGTTGGAGCGCTTGGACAGGCTATGGAATACCACGCAACGTTTGAAATCCTTGCGACCCAGTTCCACGCAGGCGCTGAGCAGGCCTGCTGGCGGCGTTTGTTCGTCGAAGTACAGCTCGCTGTAGCACTCGTCGGCGGCGATCACGAAGTCGTACTCGTCGGCCAGGGCAATCAGCTTTTTCAGGGTTTCGACCGGGATCAGTGCGCCGGTAGGGTTGCCTGGCGAGCACAGGAACAGGATCTGGCAGCGCTTCCAGATGTCGGGCGACACGGCATCGAAATCCGGGTTGAAACCGTTTTCATCAAGGCATGGCAGGTAATGCGGTTTTGCGCCGGCAAGGAACGCTGCACCTTCATAGATCTGATAGAACGGATTCGGGCTGACCACCAAGGCATCTTCGCCACGGTTGACTACGGTCTGGGTGAAGGCAAACAGCGCTTCGCGAGTGCCATTGACCGGCAGCACGTTGCGCGCAGGGTCGAGCCAGCCAGTCGGGACGTTGAAACGGCGTTCGCACCAGGCGCCGATGGCTTCGCGCAATGCCGGGATACCGAGTGTGGTCGGGTATACGGCCATCTGATCCAGGTTGTTTGCCAACGCTTCAGCGACAAAGCTTGGCGAACGGTGCTTCGGCTCGCCAATGGACAGTGCGATGGCACGTTTGTCCGGATTAGGCGTGACACTGCCGAGCAGTGCGCGGAGCTTCTCAAACGGGTAAGGCTGCAACTGGTTCAGAGCGTTGTTCATCGGGGGCCTCTTCTAATGTGGAAGCGAGTCATGTGGTGAGGGGATTTATCCCTCACCACACAGGCTCGCTCACACAGGGGGAATTTGTTAATTCAGATACTGATGCGTGACAGTTTGATATCCGGTTCCTGGCTGACGCTCAGCTGTTCGACGATGGCATCCTGCAAGCGGCTGCACAGCAAGGGGTCGGACAACGGCTGGTTGTTGGCATCGGTAATAAAGAACACGTCTTCAACGCGCTCGCCCAAGGTCGCAATCTTGGCGTTCTGCAGCGACAAGTCGAACTCGAGGAATATCGTCCCGATCCGTGCCAGCAATCCGGGCCGGTCGGGGGCGCTCAGTTCCAGCACCGTCACCGGACGCTGCGCATCGTTGTGAATGGTCACCTGGGGCGCAAACGCGAAATGCTTGAGCTGACGCGGCACGCGGCGCTGGATGATGGTCGGGTAATCGTCAGGGTTGCGCAGGGCTTCGGTCAGGCCGTCGCGGATCTGTTTGACCCGCGCCGGGTTATCGCCAATCGAGTCGCCATCGGTGTCGAGCACGATATAGGTGTCGAGCGTGAACTGACTGCTGGAGGTGATCACTCGCGCGTCGTGAATGTTTAGGTTCAACTGGTCCATTGCGGCCACGGTCACGGCAAAGAAATCGTGTTGGTCGGGTGCATAAATGAAGATCTGCGTGCCACCCTCGAACTCGCGCTGCGTGGTTTCCTTGATCAGTACCAACGGCCCGCCGTCAGCGGGTTGTTGCAAGATTGCATCACTGTGCCAGGCGACGTCGCCGGCGGTGTGGCGCAGGAAGTAGTCATCACCGAGTTGTGCCCACAGTTGTTCGACATCGTCCGGATCGGTGCCGCCACGTACCAGAATGTCCAGCGCGGCGCTCTGGGTTTGACGAATTTGCTCTTCGCGATCAACCGGGTTTTCCAGTCCGCGACGCAAAGCACGCTTGGTCTCGGTGTACAGCTGGCGCAAGAGGCTGGCGCGCCATGAATTCCATAAGGTCGGGTTAGTGGCGTTGATGTCAGCCACGGTCAGCACGTACAGGTAATCGAGGTGAGTTTCGTCGCCGACTATTTGCGCGAAGTCGTGAATCACCTGCGGGTCGGACAAGTCCTTGCGCTGGGCGGTGGTCGACATCACCAAGTGGTTCTGGACCAGCCAAACGATCAGACGGCTGTCCCACACCGGCAACTGATGGCGCTGGCAAAATGCTTCGGCATCCACTGCGCCAATTTCCGAGTGATCGCCGTGCCGGCCCTTGCCGATGTCGTGGTACAGGCCGGCGAGGTAGATCAGTTCAGGCTTGGGCAGCTTGGCCATGAGCTTGCTGGCCAGCGGGAATTTTTCCGACACCTGTGTGTACTGCAGCTTACGCAGATGCTTGATCAGGTTCAGCGTGTGGGCGTCGACGGTATAGATGTGAAACAGGTCGTGTTGCATCTGCCCGACAATAAAGCCGAACTCCGGCAGATAACGCCCAAGAATGCCGTAGCGGTTCATGCGGCGCAGGTTGCGGTGAATGCCGATCTTGCACTTGAACAGTTCGATGAACAGGCTGGTATTTCGAATATCGTTGCGGAATTCGTCGTCTATCAAGTGCCGATGTTCGCGCAGCAAACGGATGGTATCGGCGCGCACGCCTTTGATTTCCGGTTGCTGGGCCATCAACACGAAGATTTCGAGCATGGCAAACGGGGTGCGGCGGAACACATTGTCGTTGCGCGCTTCGATATAGCCATCGTGCAGCTGGAAACGCGAGTTGATCGGTTGCGGCGGTGTTTCGTCCTCCGGCGCCAGAATCACTTCTTCGAAGTGCTGGATGATCAAATCGCTGAGCTGGGCAATGCTCATGACCACGCGGTAATACTGCTGCATGAAGTTTTCGATGGCCTGCTTGGCATCGTCCCCTTCAAAACCCAGCAATCCGGCGATGGTGCGCTGGTAATCGAACAACAACCGGTCTTCGGAGCGTCCGGCAAGCATGTGCAGCGCGTAACGAACCTTCCACAGGAATTCCTGGGAAGAGGCGAGCAGAGCGTTTTCGCTCTCCACCAGGAAACCTTCGCCGGCCAGGGCGCGCAGATTCAGGGTGCCGTACTGGCGGCGCGCCACCCACAAAATCGTCTGGATATCGCGCAGGCCGCCGGGCGAACCTTTGACGTTGGGTTCCAGGTTGTATTCGGTGTCGTTGTACTTGTGGTGACGTGCTTTTTGCTCGGCTCGTTTGGCCAGGAAAAAATCCTTGCTGGGCCACATGTGCGCGGTGCTGGTGACGTCCAGCATGCGCTGGCGCAAGCGCTCAGGGCCGCAGATGGTGCGGCTTTCCATCAGGTTGGTGACGACCGTCAGATCGGCGCGGGCCTCAACAGCGCATTCTTCCACCGAGCGAACGCTCTGACCGACTTCCAGGCCAATGTCCCACAACAGCGTCAGAAAACGCTCAATGGAGTCACGGAAAATTTCATGATCGGCACTGTCCAGCAATATCAGCAGGTCGATGTCTGAATAAGGGTGCAACTCACCACGGCCGTAGCCGCCCACAGCGACCAGTGCGATGTCGGCGTCTTCGCTCCAGTCGAACTGCTCCCAGGCCTTTTGCAGGATGTTATCGACAAACCAGGCGCGGTCCTCGATCAGCCGGCGAATGTCGCGACCACTGCGAAAGCGCCCGTCGAGCACCTCGCGGGCCTGGCGAATAGCCTTCTTGAAGGCTGCAATGGGGCTAGCCTTCAGCGCCAGTTCAGCCTGGAACTGGCCGCGATCGAAAAGTTCTGGATCCACCTGCGGCATCGATTGGCTTTCCTGTCTATAAGGCTGAGAACTGCGCGTCTGAATCAGGCTGAAACGCGCGGGATGGTGTCATCGGCGCGCAACGTGAAAATCTCGTAACCGGTTTCGGTCACCACCAGCGTGTGTTCCCACTGCGCCGATAACTTGCGGTCCTTGGTGATCGCGGTCCAGCCATCGCCCAGCACCTTGGTGTCTGCCTTGCCCTGATTGATCATGGGCTCGATGGTGAAGGTCATGCCGGCTTGCAGTTCCATGCCAGTGCCCGCGCGGCCGTAATGCAGGATTTGCGGCTCTTCGTGGAACACCTTGCCGATACCGTGGCCGCAAAACTCGCGAACGACCGAGAAGCCGTTCTTTTCAGCATGCTTCTGGATCACTTCACCGATATCGCCCAAGCGGCAGCCGGGTTTGACGATTTCGATGGCCTTGTACATGCATTCCTGGGTGATTTTCGACAAGCGCTCAGCCCAGACCGGCACTGTGCCAACGTGGAACATGCGGCTGGTGTCGCCGTGGTAACCGTCCTTGATCACGGTCACGTCGATATTCAACGTGTCGCCATCCTTCAATGGTTTCTCGTTCGGGATACCGTGGCAGACCACGTGGTTGATCGAGGTGCAGATCGACTTGGGGTAGCCTTTGTAGTTGAGCGGGGCAGGAATGGCTTGCTGCACATTGACAATGTAGTCGTGGCAGATACGGTCCAGCTCTTCAGTGGTGACGCCCGGTTTGACATGTTCGGCAATCATTTCCAGCACATCGGCGGCCAGTTTGCCGGCGACACGCATTTTTGCAATGTCCTCTGGAGTCTTGAGGGTGACGGTCATACAGGCTCTCTCTGCGCTCGATGGCGCTTTCTAAAAACAGAACGGGCGTTTCGCAATCAGACTTCGCGGCCCTGAAAAACGCGATTCTAACAGACGATCAGGGCAAATCTGAGCCTCTGTGCATCGCTTCTCTCTATAGATAGGCGCATTCTTGAGCGATTCCAAGGGCGCAGATAAAGGCGCGCGTCAGGAATTGAGAATCCGGGTTCCGTTTTTTCAAGCTCTGTGATATAAAATGCGCCGCTTTCCGGGGATACCCCGAGAGGCTTAAATCCACACACGTGTCGACACGATGACCTGGGTGCCTTCAGCTGATGCTGCTGGTTGGTCATTGGGATACGTGGAGGCCAAACCCGACTTATTAAGGAACTATCATGTCCCAAGTCAACATGCGCGATATGCTGAAGGCCGGTGTGCACTTCGGTCACCAGACCCGTTACTGGAACCCGAAAATGGGTAAGTACATTTTCGGCGCGCGTAACAAGATCCACATCATCAACCTTGAAAAAACCCTGCCAATGTTCAACGAAGCTCTGACTTTCGTAGAGCGCCTGGCCCAGGGCAAAAACAAGATTCTGTTCGTCGGCACCAAGCGTTCCGCTGGCAAGATCGTTGCTGAAGAAGCAGCACGTTGCGGTTCGCCGTACGTCGATCACCGCTGGTTGGGCGGCATGCTGACCAACTTCAAAACCATCCGTGCTTCCATCAAGCGTCTGCGTGACCTTGAAGTGCAAGCCGAAGACGGTACTTTCGCCAAGCTGACCAAGAAAGAAGCGCTGATGCGCACTCGCGATCTTGAGAAGCTCGATCGTTCCCTGGGTGGTATCAAGGACATGGGCGGTCTGCCAGACGCTCTGTTCGTTATCGACGTTGATCACGAGCGCATCGCGATCACCGAAGCCAACAAGCTGGGCATCCCGGTTATCGGCGTAGTCGATACCAACAGCAGCCCGGAAGGCGTTGACTACATCATCCCAGGCAACGATGACGCAATCCGCGCTATCCAGTTGTACATGGGTTCGATGGCTGACGCTGTAATCCGCGGTCGCAACCACGTTGCTGGCGGCACCGAGCAGTTCGTTGAAGAAGCTCCGGTAGCAGCAGCTGAGTAATTGACGCCTTGGCGTTGACTCAGTAAGCAAAAAGGGGGCTTGGCCCCCTTTTTGCCACCTCGAAAACCATTTGTCGGCGCCCACTTGTGGCAGCGCACCCTGTGCGTTTGTAACGTGCAGCGGCTACAAATGGATTCGGGAAGAATTGAACGCCCGTTCGATCGGGTGGAATGGTTGAAAACCTATCCAAGAGGAATTTTGAAATGGCAGAGATTACTGCAGCGTTGGTTAAAGAACTGCGTGAGCGTACTGGCGAAGGCATGATGGATTGCAAAAAGGCCTTGACCAAGGCCGGCGGCGACATCGAAAAAGCCATTGATGACATGCGTGCCTCGGGCGCCATCAAGGCTGCCAAGAAAGCAGGCAACGTAGCTGCTGAAGGCGCTATCGCTATCAAGGAAGACGGCAAGTCCGCCGTTATCCTGGAAGTTAACTCGCAGACCGACTTCCTGGCCCTGCAAGACGACTTCAAAAACTTCGTCGCTGCCAGCGTTGAGAAAGCTTTCGCTGACAAACTGACCGACGCCGCTCCGCTGATCGAAGCTCAAGAAGCCGATCGTCTGGTTCTGGTTGGTAAAGTAGGCGAGAACGTCAACATTCGTCGTTTGACCCGTGTTGAGGGTGACGTTGTTGGTGCTTACCTGCACGGCAACAAGATCGGTGTTGTGGTTGCCCTGAAAGGCGGCAACGTTGAGCTGGCCAAAGACATCGCTATGCACGTAGCGGCGAGCAACCCTGAATTCCTGCTGCCATCGGAAGTTTCTGCTGAAGCGATCGAACGCGAAAAAGCCGTGTTCCTGCAGCTGAACGAAGAAAAAATCAAAGGCAAGCCTGAAAACATCGTTGAAAACATGGTTAAAGGCCGCATCAGTAAGTTCCTGGCCGAGGCGTCCCTGGTTGAGCAGGCGTTCGTCAAGAACCCTGAAATCAAGGTTGGCGAACTGGCCAAGAAAGCCGGTGCTGAAATCGTTTCCTTCACCTACTACAAAGTAGGCGACGGCATCGAGAAGCCGGTCGACAACTTTGCTGAAGAAGTTGCTGCCCAGCTGGCTGCCACCAAGAAGTAAGACGGTTTTTTAACTGTCGCCCTGAAGAGGCTGCCCGCTTACGCGCGCAGCCTCTTTTCAGATGGGGCACCAATTTTTTATTGGTTTCCCTTTGGAACTGGCTTACAAAGTCATGTTCCGATGGCGCTGTAGCAGCGCCAAGCTAGAGTGAACGCCAGCTGTAAACAGCTCGCAAAGAATTTTTAAAATACGCCGCAGGAGAGATTCGCAATGGCTCAGCAGGGCAGTGGTTATCAGGCTCGCTATAAACGCATTCTACTCAAGCTTAGCGGCGAGGCCCTGATGGGCTCCGAAGAATTCGGGATCGACCCGAAGGTTTTGGACCGCATGGCACTCGAAGTTGGCCAACTGGTCGGCATCGGTGTTCAAGTGGGCCTGGTAATCGGCGGCGGTAATCTGTTTCGCGGTGCGGCGCTCAGCGCGGCCGGCATGGACCGGGTTACCGGTGACCACATGGGCATGCTGGCCACTGTGATGAACGCCCTGGCCATGCGCGATGCGCTGGAACGTGCCAATATCTCGGCCATCGTAATGTCGGCTATTTCCATGGTTGGCGTGACCGATCACTACGATCGCCGCAAAGCCATGCGCCATTTGAACGCCAAGGAAGTCGTTATTTTCGCAGCTGGTACGGGCAATCCGTTCTTCACTACGGATTCGGCAGCGTGCCTGCGTGCAATCGAAATCGACGCTGATGTGGTGCTCAAGGCGACCAAGGTCGATGGCGTTTACACTGCCGACCCATTCAAAGACCCGCATGCCGAGAAGTTCGATCATCTGACTTACGATGAAGTACTAGATCGCAAGCTGGGCGTGATGGACCTGACCGCCATTTGCCTGTGCCGCGACCACAAGATGCCGCTGCGCGTATTTAACATGAACAAGCCCGGCGCCCTGCTGAATATCGTACACGGCGGCGCTGAAGGGACCCTGATCGAGGAAGGCCAACAATGATCAACGAAATCAAGAAAGACGCTCAAGAGCGCATGCAAAAAACCCTGGACTCTCTGAACCATGCATTTGGTCAGATTCGTACCGGCAAGGCTCACCCAAGCATTCTGGGCAGCGTGATGGTGCCGTACTACGGTGCAGACACCTCCATCACCCAAGTGGCCAACATCACTGTAAAAGACTCGCGCACCCTGCAAGTCGTGGCCTTTGAGCGCAACATGCTCGGCGCCGTTGACAAAGCGATCCAGAGCGCCGGTTTGAACCTCAATCCGACCAACCTGGGTGAGTTGCTGTTGATCTCCATGCCTGCCCTGACTGAGGAAACCCGTAAGGGCTTCACCAAGCAGGCGCGTAGCGCAGCTGAAGATGCTCGCGTGGCCGTGCGCAACATTCGCCGTGATGCCCTGGGCGATCTGAAAAAACTGGTGAAGGACAAGGAAATCAGCGAAGACGAAGAGCGTCGTGCTGCTGCCGATATCCAGAAACTCACCGACAAGGCTGAGGCCGATATCGACACGGCGACCAAGCAAAAAGAAGCGGACCTGATGGCCGTATAAGGGTCGCGTTTTCATGGATAAGACCAAGCAGACTGCGCCGTCCGCGGTGCCGCGCCATGTCGCGATCATCATGGATGGTAACAATCGTTGGGCGAAAAAACGCTTTATGCCGGGTGTCGCCGGGCATAAGGCGGGCGTGGATGCCGTTCGCGCGGTCATCGAGGTGTGTGCCGAGGCCAAGGTTGAAGTGCTGACGCTGTTCGCATTCTCCAGTGAGAACTGGCAGCGTCCGGCTGATGAAGTCAGCGCCTTGATGGATCTATTCTTCAAGGCGTTGCGTCGTGAGGCCAAGCGCCTGAACGAAAACAACATCAGCCTGCGCATTATTGGTGATCGCTCGCGCTTTCATCCCGAGCTTCAAGCCGCGATGCGTGAAGCTGAGGCGATGACTGCCGGCGCCAATCGCTTTGTCCTGCAGATTGCTGCCAACTACGGCGGTCAGTGGGACATCGCGCAAGCCGCACAGCGTCTGGCGCGTGAGGTTCAGGCCGGCCATTTGCGTCCTGAAGACATCACTCCAGAACTCTTGCAAACCTGTCTGGTAACTGGCGATCTGCCGTTACCGGACTTGTGCATCCGTACGGGCGGTGAGCATCGCATCAGCAACTTCCTGCTGTGGCAGCTTGCTTACACCGAGTTGTACTTTTCCGACCTGTTCTGGCCGGACTTCAAACACGACGCCATGCGCAACGCGCTGGCTGATTTCGCTTCTCGCCAGCGCCGCTTCGGTAAAACGAGCGAGCAGGTCGAGTCTGGAGCCCGGGTTTAATGCTTAAACAACGAATCATCACCGCGCTGATCTTGCTACCGATTGCCCTCTGCGGGTTTTTTCTGCTTGAAGGGTCGGGTTTTGCGCTGTTCATCGGGTTGGTCGTCACGCTGGGTGCATGGGAATGGGCGCGATTGGCTGGCTTCACCGCACAGCCGATTCGGGTCGCCTATGCCGCGATCGTCGCCGTGATGTTGTTCTTCATGTACATCCTGCCGGGTCTGGCGCCTTGGGTTTTAGGCGCTTCGGTAATCTGGTGGGCCGTTGCGACTTACCTGGTGCTGACCTATCCGCGCACCAGTGAGCATTGGGCCAGTGCCGCCTGCAAGCTGGTTATCGGGCTGCTGATTCTGTTGCCGGCCTGGCAAGGTCTGATCGAGATCAAGCAGGCACCTTTGGGTAACTGGTTGATCATGGCGGTGATGGTGCTGGTGTGGGGTGCCGACATCGGCGCTTACTTTTCCGGTCGAGCATTCGGTAAGCGCAAGCTGGCGCCGCACGTCAGTCCGGGCAAGAGCTGGGAAGGCGTCTATGGTGGTTTGCTGCTGAGTCTGGTGATCACTGCAATCGTCGGTTTTGCGCGCGACTGGAGCTTCGCCCAGATGCTGATGGGGCTGATCGGTGCAGCCTTGATCGTGTTCATCTCGGTGGTGGGCGATCTCACCGAAAGCATGTTCAAGCGTCAGTCCGGGATCAAGGACAGCAGTAACTTGCTGCCCGGTCACGGTGGCGTTCTGGATCGGATAGACAGTCTGACTGCAGCGATACCGGTATTTGCCGTGTTGTTGTGGATGGCGGCATCGTGAGTCGGCCGCAGCAGATCACCGTCCTGGGAGCGACTGGTTCGATTGGCCTGAGCACTCTGGACGTTATTGCTCGTCATCCGGACCGTTATCAGGTTTTCGCGTTGAGTGGCTTCACTCGCTTGAGTGAGCTGCTTGCGCTGTGCGTGAAGCATAAGCCGCGCTTTGCTGTTGTGCCGCAGGCGGCGGTGGCTCAGGTCCTTCAGGACGACTTGCAGGCTGCCGGGCTTTCGACTCGGGTGCTGGTAGGGGAGGAGGGGCTTTGTCAGGTCGCGTCCGATCCTCAGGTCGACGCGGTAATGGCGGCCATTGTTGGTGCAGCAGGTTTGCGCCCGACCTTGGCGGCGGTTGAGGCGGGCAAGAAAATCCTGCTGGCCAACAAGGAGGCGCTGGTCATGTCCGGCGCCCTGTTCATGCAGGCTGTGCGCAAAAGCGGCTCGGTGTTACTGCCGATCGACAGTGAGCACAACGCTATTTTCCAATGCATGCCAAATGATTTCGCGCGTGGGCTGGGTGCTGTTGGTGTGCGCCGTATTTTACTCACGGCTTCCGGTGGCCCGTTCCGGCAGACGCCTCTCGCCGAGCTTGCGCATGTTTCCCCTGCGCAAGCGTGTGCCCATCCCAATTGGTCGATGGGGCGCAAGATTTCGGTCGATTCGGCCAGCATGATGAACAAAGGCCTTGAGTTGATCGAGGCCTGCTGGTTGTTCGATGCCAAGCCATCCCAGGTCGAAGTGGTTATTCATCCGCAGAGTGTTATTCACTCGCTCGTCGATTACATCGACGGTTCCGTGCTGGCGCAGTTGGGCAATCCTGATATGCGAACGCCTATTGCCAATGCTTTGGCGTGGCCAGAGCGCATCGACTCAGGCGTGGCCCCACTGGATCTGTTCGCCATCGCTCGTTTGGATTTTCAGGCTCCCGATGAAGAGCGTTTCCCCTGCCTGCGTCTTGCACGTCAGGCAGCCGAGGCTGGCAATAGTGCGCCAGCCATGCTTAATGCTGCGAATGAAGTGGCTGTTGCAGCCTTTCTCGATGGGCGGGTTCGTTACCCGGAAATCGCGAGTATTATCGAGGAAGTCTTGAGTCTCGAGCCTGTAGTGGCGGTCGATGATCTCGAAGCGGTGTTCACGGCCGACGCGAAAGCGCGCGAACTGGCCGGGCAATGGTTGAGTCGTCACGGGCGGTAAGTACTGCGTTACGCTGGCCCATGCAGCACTGAATAGGATTGCGGAGAAAGTAGATGAGCGCGCTCTATATGATTGTCGGCACCCTGGTAGCTCTGGGCGTGCTGGTCACCTTCCACGAATTCGGCCATTTTTGGGTCGCGCGTCGCTGTGGGGTCAAAGTGCTGCGCTTCTCCGTGGGCTTCGGCATGCCGTTGCTGCGCTGGCACGACAAGAAAGGCACTGAATTTGTCGTCGCCGCCATTCCATTGGGCGGTTACGTGAAAATGCTCGACGAGCGTGAAGGTGAGGTGCCGGCCGATCAGGTCGATCAATCCTTCAATCGCAAGTCCGTCCGCCAGCGTATTGCAATTGTTGCCGCGGGTCCGATTGCCAACTTTTTGCTGGCGATGATTTTTTTCTGGGTGCTGGCAATGCTCGGCAGCGAGCAGGTGCGCCCGGTTATTGGTGCCGTTGAGTCAGGCAGCATTGCCGCCAAGGCAGGCTTGAGCGCGGGTCAGGAAATCGTTGCCATCGATGGCGAGCCGACGACCGGCTGGGCTGCGGTGAATCTGCAGTTGGTTCGTCGTCTTGGTGAAACCGGTTCGTTGCAGTTGCTGGTGCGTGACCAGGGTTCCACGGCGGATTCGCCGCGTGAGCTGGCACTGGATAAGTGGCTCAAGGGTGCAGATGAGCCCGATCCGATTCGCTCGTTGGGCATTCGTCCGTGGCGCCCGGCGTTGCCACCGGTTCTGGCAGAGCTCGATTCAAAGGGGCCAGCGCAAGCCGCAGGCTTGAAGACGGGTGACAGGCTGTTGGCACTTGATGGCAAGTCGCTGGATGACTGGCAGCAGGTGGTCGATACCGTCCGTATGCGCCCTGATACCAAAATCCTGCTGCGCATTGAGCGAGATGGTGCTCAAATCGACGTCCCTGTGACGCTGGCTTCGCGCGGCGAGAGCAAGGCGCCTAGTGGTTATCTGGGTGCTGGCGTGAAAGCTGTCGATTGGCCGCCAGAGATGATTCGCGAAGTCAGTTATGGTCCGATCGCCGCGATTGGGGAGGGTGCTCGACGTACCTGGACCATGAGCGTACTGACCCTCGATTCGCTTAAGAAAATGTTGTTCGGCGAGCTCTCGGTAAAAAACTTGAGTGGACCGATAACCATTGCTAAAGTGGCGGGCGCTTCTGCCCAGTCGGGTGTCGCTGATTTCCTGAATTTCCTTGCTTATCTGAGTATTAGCCTGGGAGTTCTGAATTTGTTGCCCATTCCTGTACTGGATGGGGGGCATTTGTTGTTTTATCTGATCGAGTGGACGCGTGGTCGTCCCCTTTCAGATCGGGTGCAGGGTTGGGGGATACAGATCGGTATCAGTTTGGTGGTCGGGGTGATGTTGCTTGCTCTGGTCAATGATCTGGGTCGACTGTAACGCTTCGCTGAATTGCGAATCTGCCGCATTTTGCGGCAGTTTGTTTATTGCCAGTTGGAATAAGAAAGGACTTCATGAAACGTCTGCTGCTAACTGCGGTTCTCACCGTATTGATGATCGCCGAAGTTCACGCCGAGTCCTTCACTATCTCTGATATTCGCGTCAATGGCCTCCAGCGGGTCTCCGCGGGTAGCGTCTTTGGTGCCTTGCCGTTGAACGTCGGTGAACAGGCGGATGATCGTCGCCTGGTGGAATCCACTCGTGCGCTGTTCAAAACCGGGTTCTTTCAAGATATCCAGCTGGGCCGTGATGGCAACGTCCTGGTCATCACGGTAGTCGAGCGTCCGTCCGTCGCCAGTATCGAGATCGAGGGCAACAAGGCGATCTCTACTGAAGACCTGATGAAGGGCCTCAAACAATCCGGTCTGGCCGAGGGCGAGATTTTCCAGCGCGCCACCCTTGAAGGTGTACGTAACGAACTGCAGCGGCAATACGTCGCCCAGGGTCGCTACTCGGCTACGGTCGACACCGAAGTGGTGCCGCAGCCGCGTAACCGCGTTGCGCTGAAGGTGAACATCAACGAAGGCACTGTTGCAGCTATCCAGCACATCAACGTGGTGGGTAACACGGTCTTCCCCGATGATGACCTGATCGACCTCTTCGAACTCAAGACCACCAACTGGTTGTCGTTCTTCAAGAACGATGACAAGTACGCCCGTGAAAAACTCTCCGGTGACCTCGAGCGTCTGCGCTCCTACTACCTGGATCGCGGCTACATCAACATGGATATCGCTTCGACCCAGGTTTCCATCACCCCGGACAAGAAGCACGTCTACATCACTGTCAACGTTAACGAAGGTGAGAAGTACACCGTTCGTGACGTTAAGCTGAGTGGCGATCTGAAGGTTCCTGAAGATCAGGTCAAGTCGCTGCTGCTGGTTCAGAAAGGCCAGGTGTTCTCACGCAAGCTGATGACCACCACCTCCGAGCTGATCACTCGTCGTCTGGGTAACGAAGGCTATACCTTCGCTAACGTCAGCGGCGTGCCACAGCCTCATGATGACGACCACACCGTAGACATCACCTTTGCCGTCGATCCGGGCAAGCGTGCTTACGTAAACCGTATCAACTTCCGCGGCAACACCAAGTCCGAAGACGAAGTGCTGCGTCGTGAAATGCGTCAAATGGAAGGTGGCTGGGCTTCGACCTACCTGATCGACCAATCCAAGACCCGTCTCGAGCGTCTGGGCTTCTTTAAAGAAGTAAACGTTGAAACGCCGGCTGTTCCTGGTGTCGATGACCAGGTAGACGTGAACTACAGCGTTGAAGAGCAGGCTTCCGGTTCGATCACCGCCAGTGTCGGTTTCGCCCAGAGTGCCGGTCTTATCCTCGGTGGTTCGATTACCCAGAACAACTTCCTGGGTACGGGTAACAAGGTCAGCATCGGTTTGACTCGCAGCGAATACCAAAGCCGATATAACTTCGGTTATGTCGACCCGTACTGGACTGCAGACGGCGTGAGCCTGGGTTACAACGCGTTCTACCGCACCACTGACTACAAAGACCTCGATGTCGATGTAGCGAGCTATGCCGTCGACAGCCTCGGTGCTGGTGTCAGCGTTGGTTACCCGATCAGTGAGACCTCGCGTCTGACCTTCGGCCTGACTGCTCAACAAGACAAGATCAAGACTGGCGTCTACACCGTTGACGAGATTTTCGACTTCGTTAACAAGGAAGGCGACAATTACCTGAACTTCAAGGCTTCGGCCGGTTGGTCCGAATCAACGCTGAACAAAGGCGTGCTCGCAACGCGTGGTCATTCCCAGAGCCTGACCCTGGAAACCACGACCCCGGGCAGCGACCTTTCGTTCTTCAAACTGGATTACCGTGGCCAGTTGTTCCAGCCTTTGACCGACAACTACACCATGCGCCTGCACACCGAGTTGGGTTATGGCGATGGTTACGGTTCGACCGACGGCTTGCCGTTTTATGAAAACTACTATGCTGGTGGTTTCAACTCGGTTCGTGGCTTCAAGGACAGCACCCTGGGTCCTCGCAGTACGCCAAGTACCGGCAAAAACCCGGGTACAGCGGTCGACCCGGACCAGGATCCACTGCCGTTCGGTGGTAACGTCCTGATCCAGGGCGGTGTGGAGGTTCTGTTCCCTCTGCCATTCGTCAAAGATCAACGCTCCCTGCGCACCTCGGTATTCTGGGATGTGGGTAACGTATTCGACTCCAAGTGCAAATCACCAACGAACGCGGATGGTTCGAAGGCCAACACACAGTGCAACGACATCAGCCTGAGCAACATGGCCAGTTCCGTCGGTGTCGGTGTGACCTGGGTTACTGCACTGGGTCCTCTGAGCTTCGCGTTGGCCATGCCGATCAAGAAACCGGATGACGCTGAGACTCAAGTGTTCCAATTCTCCCTCGGCCAGACGTTCTAAGCGTCTGACCCAAGATAACGACAATGGATTTTGTAGGAGTGCATCGTGCGTAAGTTGACTCAATTGGTTCTCCTGGCGACCGTACTGGTTGCAGGTCCGGCTTTTGCCGACATGAAAATTGCCGTCCTGAACTATCAGATGGCGTTGCTCGAATCCGACGCGGCCAAGAAGTACGCCGTCGATGCCGAGAAAAAATTCGGTCCGCAATTGACCAAACTCAAAACTCTGGAAAGCAGCGCCAAGGGTATTCAGGATCGTCTGATGGCTGGCGGCGACAAGATGCAACAAGGCGAGCGTGAACGTCTTGAGCTGGAGTTCAAGCAAAAGGCCCGTGACTTCCAGTTCCAGTCCAAGGAGCTGAACGAAGCCAAAGCCGTTGCTGACCGTGAAATGCTGAAGCAGCTGAAGCCGAAACTGGACAGCGCTGTGGAAGAAGTCATCAAGAAAGGTGCTTTTGACCTGGTCTTCGAGCGTGGCGCAGTGATCGATGTCAAACCTCAGTACGACATCACTCGCCAGGTTATCGAGCGCATGAATCAGCTGAAGTAACCCATGACAGTGACCATAAAACTCGGCCAGTTGGCCGAGTTCCTCGGCGCCACCCTGCGTGGCGACCCGGAGAAAGAAATTACTGGGCTAGCCACTTTACGAGAGGCTGGCCCAGCTCAGTTGAGCTTTCTCGCAAATCCTCAATACCGCAAATACCTGGCTGAGTGTCAGGCCGCAGCGCTGTTGCTGAAGGCCGCCGACGCTGAAAGTTTTGCGGGTGATGCGCTGGTCGTTCCTGATCCGTATCTGGCTTACGCGCGAATTTCGCACTTGTTCGATCCCAAACCCAAGGCTGCTGCCGGTATTCATCCAACAGCTGTCGTTGCTGAGGATGCGGTCATTGACCCTGCGGCAAGTATCGGTGCTTTTGCAGTGATCGAAAGTTGTGCGCGTATTGCAGCGGGCGTGACCATTGGCGCTCATTGCTTCATTGGGGCGCGCTGCGAGATTGGCGAGGGCGGCTGGCTGGCTCCGCGAGTGACGCTTTACCACGACGTGCGCATTGGCAAACGGGTAGTGATTCAATCGGGTGCCGTATTGGGGGGCGAAGGTTTCGGTTTCGCCAACGAGAAAGGCATCTGGCAGAAGATTGCCCAGATTGGCGGGGTTCTTGTCGGTGATGATGTCGAGATTGGCGTGAATACCGCCGTCGATCGCGGCGCGCTGGCCGACACCATCCTCGGTAATGGCGTGAAACTCGACAATCAGATACAGATCGCTCACAACGTTCAGGTCGGTGATCACACTGCCATGGCCGCTTGTGTAGGGATTTCCGGCAGCACCAAAATTGGCAAGCATTGCATGCTTGCAGGTGGCGTAGGCCTGGTGGGGCATATTGAAGTTTGTGACAACGTTTTCCTGACCGGGATGACCATGGTGACTCACTCGATTACCGAACCTGGGTCCTATTCTTCCGGTACGGCCATGCAGCCGGCTGCCGAGTGGCGCAAAAGCGCGGCACGCATCCGTCAGCTCGATGACATCGCGCGACGTCTGCGACAGTTGGAAAAGCGTGTAGGGGAAGTGACCCCTGACGAGAATGCTTCATCAGATGGCTGATACCATTTCCATATCAAGTGTGCACAGCCGCTAGGGTGCCTCCTTGATTTGCTAGAGGGGCGCGCGTCAGTCGCGCGCTCCCAATCTTTACATAGGCTTCCCCCCGAAATGATGGACATCAACGAGATTCGCGAATACCTGCCTCACCGTTACCCGTTCCTGCTGGTGGACCGCGTAGTGGAACTGGATGTGGAAGGCAAGCGCATTCGCGCCTACAAGAATGTCAGCATCAACGAACCATTTTTCAACGGTCACTTTCCTGCGCACCCAATCATGCCGGGCGTTCTGATCATTGAAGCGATGGCTCAGGCTGCCGGGATCCTTGGTTTCAAAATGCTCGACGTGAAGCCGGCCGACGGTACGCTCTACTATTTCGTAGGTTCCGACAAACTGCGCTTCCGCCAGCCAGTATTGCCTGGTGATCAGCTGATTCTTGAAGCCAAGTTCCTGAGCTGCAAGCGTCAGATCTGGAAGTTCGAGTGCCAGGCCTCGGTCGACGGCAAGCCAGTATGCTCTGCTGAAATCATCTGCGCGGAACGCAAACTATGAGTTTGATTGACCCTCGCGCAATCATCGATCCGACGGCCGTACTGGCCGACGACGTCGAGGTTGGCCCTTGGTCGATCATCGGCGCAGGTGTGGAAATCGGCGAGGGGACAGTTATCGGGCCGCACGTGATTCTCAAAGGCCCAACCCGAATCGGTAAGCACAATCGCATCTACCAGTTTTCGTCGGTAGGCGAAGACACGCCCGACCTGAAATACAAAGGCGAGGAAACCCGCCTTGTCATCGGTGACCATAACGTCATCCGCGAAGGCGTGACGATTCACCGTGGCACTGTTCAGGATCGTTCGGAAACGACCCTGGGCGATCACAACCTGATTATGGCTTATGCCCATATCGGTCACGACAGCGTCATTGGCAACCACTGCATCCTGGTCAACAACACCGCATTGGCTGGGCATGTGCACGTTGAGGACTGGGCGATCCTGTCTGGTTTTACCCTGGTTCACCAGTATTGCCACATCGGCGCCCACAGCTTTTCTGGCATGGGCACGGCGATTGGCAAGGATGTGCCGGCTTACGTCACGGTGTTCGGCAACCCGGCCGAAGCCCGCAGCATGAATTTCGAGGGCATGCGCCGTCGTGGTTTCAGCGAAGAGGCGATCCATGCACTGCGTCGCGCTTATAAAGTGGTTTACCGCCAGGGCCTGACGGTGGACCAAGCGCTCGCGGAACTGGCCGAACCATCGGTTCAGTTTCCGGAAGTCGCGGTATTCCGTGATTCCATCCAGTCCTCGACTCGCGGCATCACTCGTTAACCATGGCTAATCTGCGTATTGCGCTGGTGGCGGGTGAAGCTTCCGGTGACATTTTGGGTGCGGGGCTCATGCGCGCACTCAAGTCCCAGCATCCGGCAGTCGAATTCATCGGCGTCGGTGGTCCGCTGATGCAGGCAGAAGGTCTGGTTTCATACTTCCCGATGGAACGCCTTTCGGTAATGGGCCTGGTGGAAGTGCTTGGCCGGTTGCGCGAGCTTCTGGCGCGGCGAAAAAAACTGGTCGCTGACCTGATCGCTGCCAAACCGGATGTTTTCATCGGCATCGATGCCCCTGATTTCAATCTCAATATCGAACTCAAGCTGCGTCAGGCCGGAATCAAAACCGTGCATTACGTCAGCCCTTCGGTATGGGCCTGGCGGCAGAAACGCGTGCTGAAAATTCGCGAAGGCTGCGATTTGATGCTGACGCTGTTCCCGTTCGAGGCAAAATTCTACGAAGAAAAGGGTGTGCCGGTGCGGTTTGTCGGTCACTCGCTGGCCGATGCCATTCCCCTGGAAGCGGATCGCGCTGCAGCACGTGCCGAGCTTGGCTTGCCAGAAGGACCTCTGGTGGCGTTGATGCCTGGCAGCCGTGGCGGCGAAGTCGGACGTCTCGGTGCTTTGTTCCTCGACACTGCCCAGCGTCTGCGGGCCATGCGCCCCAGCGTGCGTTTTGTCATGCCTTGCGCCAGCCCCGAGCGTCGCGCGCAACTTGAAGCGCTGCTGGCCGGCCGTGATTTGCCACTGACTTTACTCGATGGTAAGTCGCACCTTGCGCTGGCTGCCTGCGATGCGGTGTTGATCGCCTCCGGAACCGCGACCCTTGAAGCGTTGCTGTACAAGCGTCCGATGGTGGTGGCTTATCGCCTGTCGCCGTTGACGTTCTGGATCCTCAAGCGGATGGTGAAAAGCCCTTACGTTTCGCTGCCGAACCTGTTGGCTCAGCGCTTGCTGGTGCCGGAGTTGCTGCAAGACGATGCGACTGTAGAGGCGTTAGCTCAAACATTGTCGCCGCTGATCGACGGCGGGGAAGAGCAGACCCGTGGTTTTGATGAAATTCACCGCACTTTGCGCCTCGATGCCTCTAATCAGGCAGCCGACGCGGTATTGAAACTGATCGGCGAAAAACAATGAGCAAAACAACTATGCAAATGGGCCTGGATTTCACCTTGGTCGCTGAAGTTGAAGAGCTGGTCGCAGGCGTCGACGAAGTCGGTCGCGGGCCGCTCTGCGGTGCAGTGGTTACCGCAGCGGTAATCCTCGATCCGAATCGTCCGATTCTGGGTCTGAACGATTCGAAAAAGCTCACCGAAGCCCGCCGCGAAAAGCTCTACGACGAAATCTGCGAGAAGGCCCTCAGTTGGTGTATCGCCCGCGCAGAAGTTGAAGAAATCGACGATCTGAATATCCTGCACGCCACCATGTTGGCCATGCAGCGCGCTATCGAAGGCCTGCACATTACGCCGAAACTGGCGATGATCGACGGTAACCGCTGCCCGAAACTGGCGATGCGCGCCGAAGCCGTGATCAAGGGCGATAGCAAGGTGCCGGCCATTGCTGCGGCATCGATTCTGGCCAAGGTCAGCCGTGATCGCGAAATGGCTGCCTTCGAGTTGATTTATCCGGGCTACGGTATCGGTGGCCATAAAGGCTACCCGACTCCCGTTCATCTGGAAGCTCTGGCGCGTTTGGGGCCAACGCCTATTCACCGCCGCTCGTTTGCCCCGGTGCGCCTGGCTTACGAAGCGCGAGAAAGTCTGATCCTGAGTTAGTCGCAAGGCTGATGTTTTTCCAAAGGCCCGGTACAATCCGGGCCTTGTTGTTTTCATGACATAACGCAGGATCACTATGCCGGCTTCATTCGTTCATCTACGCCTGCACACTGAATATTCCCTGGTCGACGGTCTGGTGCGGATCAAACCGCTGGTCAAGACGCTGGTCGGCATGAACATGCCCGCCGTGGCGGTCACCGACCAGAACAACATGTGTTCCCTGGTCAAATTCTATAAAGCCTCCATGGGCGCAGGCATCAAGCCGATCTGCGGCGCCGACCTGTGGCTGTCGAACAAGGATCCGGACAACGCGCTGAGCCGGATCAGCCTGTTGGCAATGAATGCTGTGGGTTATCGCAACCTGACGGAGCTGATCTCCCGTGGGTTCATTGACGGTCAGCGTAATGGCTCGGTCATTATCGAGCGTGAATGGGTGGCCGAAGCCAGCGAAGGCTTGATCATGCTGTCGGCGGCGAAGGAAGGCGAAATTGGCCTGGCCATGCTCAGTGGCAATCCAGCTGAGGCGGAAAACCTGGCCCGTGAATGGATGACAGTATTTCCAGACCGCTTCTACCTGGAAATTCAACGCACCAGCCGTCCCAACGATGAAGAGCAATTGCACGGTGCGGTGGCGCTGGCCGAAAAAATCGGTGCTCCGTTGGTCGCAACCAACGATGTGCGCTTTATCAAGCAGGAAGATTTTGCCGCCCACGAAACCCGTGTCTGCATCGGCGAAGGCCGCGCGCTCGACGATCCTCGCCGCTCGAAGAACTACAGTGATCAGCAATACCTCAAAAGCGCTGAGGAAATGGCCGAGTTGTTCAGCGACTTGCCAGAGGCGCTGGAAAACACTGTAGAGATCGCCAAGCGTTGCAACATTGAAGTGAAGCTGGGTAAGCACTTCCTGCCCAACTTCCCGATTCCAGATGGCATGACCATCGACGAGTATTTCCGCAAGGTGTCGTTCGACGGACTGGAAGAGCGGCTGACCGTTCTGTTGCCCAGGGACACTACCGAAGACTACGAAGCCAAGCGCCAGGTGTACGTTGACCGGTTGAATTTCGAGCTGGATATCATCATCCAGATGGGATTCCCCGGTTACTTCCTGATCGTGATGGACTTCATCCAGTGGGCCAAGAGTAATGGCGTGCCGGTGGGCCCGGGTCGTGGGTCGGGTGCCGGTTCGCTGGTGGCGTATGTGCAGAAGATCACTGACCTTGATCCGCTGGAATATGACCTGCTGTTCGAACGTTTCCTTAACCCGGAACGGGTATCCATGCCCGACTTCGACGTCGACTTTTGCATGGACGGTCGTGACCGTGTCATCGAGTACGTGGCCGAGAAGTATGGTCGCAACGCGGTAAGTCAGATCATTACTTTCGGTTCCATGGCCGCCAAGGCTGTCGTCCGAGACGTGGCGCGGGTGCAGGGCAAGTCTTACGGCTTGGCGGACCGTTTGTCGAAGATGATTCCGTTCGAAGTCGGCATGACCCTGGAGAAGGCCTACGAGCAGGAAGAAATTCTCCGTGACTTCATCAAGGTCGATGAAGAGGCTGCGGAAATCTGGGAGATGGCGCGCAAGCTCGAAGGCGTGGTGCGTAACGTCGGTAAACACGCCGGTGGTGTGGTTATCGCCCCAACCAAACTGACTGACTTCTCGCCGATTTATTGCGACGAGGCCGGTGATGGTCTGGTAACCCAGTTCGACAAGGACGACGTTGAAGCGGCCGGTCTGGTGAAGTTCGACTTCCTCGGTCTGCGAACGCTGACCGTTATTGACTGGGCGCTGAAAACCATCAATCGCGACCGCGCGAAGGTGGATGAGCCGCCACTGGACATTGCTTTCATTCCGCTGGATGACAAACCGACTTACCAGTTGTTGCAAAAAGCCGAGACCACAGCGGTGTTCCAGCTCGAGTCGCGCGGCATGAAAGAGCTGATCAAAAAGCTCAAGCCCGACTGCCTGGAAGACTTGATCGCACTGGTGGCCCTGTTTCGTCCGGGCCCGCTGCAGTCAGGCATGGTTGACGACTTTATTAACCGTAAACACGGTCGCGCCGAGCTGGCGTACCCGCACTCGGACTACCAGTACGAAGGCCTGAAGCCGGTGCTGGCACCGACTTACGGCATCATCCTGTATCAAGAACAGGTGATGCAGATTGCCCAGGTCATGGCCGGTTACACCCTCGGCGGTGCGGACATGCTGCGTCGGGCCATGGGTAAGAAAAAACCCGAAGAAATGGCCAAGCAGCGTGGCGGTTTCATTGAAGGTTGCAAGACCAACAATATCGAAGCCGACCTGGCAGGTAACATTTTCGATCTGGTGGAAAAATTCGCCGGTTATGGTTTCAACAAGTCTCACTCTGCTGCCTACGGCCTGGTGTCCTATCAGACGGCGTGGCTGAAAACGCACTACCCGGCACCGTTCATGGCGGCAGTTCTGTCTGCAGACATGCACAACACCGACAAGGTCGTGACCTTGATCGAAGAAATTCGCACCATGAAGCTGCGTCTCGACGCGCCGGATGTGAATACTTCCGAGTTCAAATTCACGGTTAACGACGAAGGCCGCATCATTTACGGGCTGGGCGCGATCAAGGGTGTCGGCGAAGGGCCGGTCGAGGCGATTACCGAAGCGCGTCAGGACGGTCCGTTCAAGGACTTGTTCGATTTCTGCGCGCGGGTCGATCTCAAGCGCATCAACAAGCGCACGCTCGATGGCCTGATTCGAAGCGGTGCGCTGGATCGTCTGGGGCCTTACTTTCATGACGAGCCAAAGGCTTATCAAGCGAGCATCGACCAGAACCGCGCCGTCTTGCTCAATGCGATGGAAGGGGCGATCAAGGCTGCCGAACAAACCGCCCGAACCCATGACAGTGGCCATGCCGACCTGTTTGGCGGACTGTTTGTGGAAGCAGATGCCGACGTTTACGCCAATCACCGCAAGGCCAAGGAACTGACCCTGAAGGAGCGGCTCAAAGGCGAAAAAGACACCTTGGGCCTGTACCTGACCGGCCACCCGATTGATGAATATGAAGGTGAAATCCGCCGTTTTGCACGCCAGCGCATCATCGACCTGAAGCCGGCCCGCGATACTCAAACCGTTGCCGGGATGATTATTGCCCTGCGTGTAATGAAGAACAAAAAGGGCGATAAGATGGGGTTCATCACCCTTGATGACCGCTCGGGACGGATCGAAGCGTCACTGTTTGCCGAGGCATTTCATTCGGCGCAGTCGTTGTTGCAGACGGACGCGATGGTGGTGGTCGAAGGTGAAGTCAGCAACGATGACTTTTCCGGCGGTCTGCGCCTGCGGGTCAAGCGCGTGATGAGCATGGAAGATGCTCGCACCAATCTGGCTGAAAGCTTGCGCCTGAAGCTGCAAACCAAGGATTTGAAAGGTGATCAGCTACGCTGGCTGGGTGAGTTGTTCAAGCGCCATCGCGGTGCTTGCCCTATCACCATGGAGTACACGAGCCCCGATGCGAAGGCCTTGCTGCAGTTCGGCGAGACTTGGCGAATTGATCCGGCTGATGCCTTGATTCAAGCCTTGCGTGACCAGTTCGGGCGAGACAACGTCTTCCTCCAATACCGTTGACGGTCAGGTGCCATTTCTTGTCATCAAGCATGTGCCCTGATCTCGACCCAATTTTTAATCTCGACCTGAACGCGCCTCTCCCTTAAGGTAGGGCGCGAATAGACAACCGGCCGGCCCAAGCTCACTTGGACGTCGACCCAAGACGGACGCCTATGAACCCGAATTTTCTAGATTTCGAACAGCCGATCGCCGACCTGCAAGCCAAGATCGAAGAGTTGCGCTTGGTCGGTAATGACAATTCGCTGAATATCGGCGATGAGATCTCCCGCCTGCAGGACAAAAGCAGCACGCTCACCGAAGACATCTTCGGCAAGCTGACCAGCTGGCAGATCGCGCGTCTGGCGCGTCACCCGCGCCGCCCGTACACCCTTGATTACATCGAGCACATCTTTACCGAGTTCGATGAATTGCACGGCGACCGTCACTTCTCCGACGACGCGGCAATCGTGGGTGGTATTGCCCGTCTGGACGATCAGCCGGTAATGATCATCGGTCACCAGAAAGGCCGTGAAGTGCGCGAGAAAGTTCGCCGCAACTTCGGCATGCCGCGTCCGGAAGGCTACCGCAAGGCTTGTCGCCTGATGGAAATGGCCGAACGCTTCAAGATGCCGATCCTGACCTTCATCGACACGCCAGGTGCATACCCGGGTATTGACGCTGAAGAGCGTAACCAGAGCGAAGCAATTGCCTGGAACCTGCGCGTGATGGCTCGCCTGAAAACTCCAATCATTGCCACCGTTATCGGTGAAGGTGGTTCCGGTGGTGCGTTGGCGATCGGGGTGTGTGATCAGTTGAACATGCTGCAGTACTCGACCTATGCGGTGATTTCGCCGGAAGGGTGCGCTTCGATCCTGTGGAAAACAGCCGAAAAGGCACCGGATGCCGCTGAAGCGATGGGCATCACTGCCGAACGCCTGAAAGGTCTGGGTATCGTTGACAAGGTGATCGGCGAACCATTGGGCGGCGCTCATCGCGATCCAGCGGCGGCTGCAGCTTCGATCCGTGCTGAGCTGAGTTCGCAATTGGCGATGTTGAAGAAGTTCGATAACGAAGCGCTGCTCAAGCGTCGTTACGATCGACTGATGAGCTACGGTCTCTGATCTGACCTTGGCTTCAATGTGGGAGCGGGCTTACTCGCGAAAGCGGTATAACATTCAACTCATACGTTGAACGTTACGCCGCTTTCGCGAGCAAGCCCGCTCCCACATTTGTTTTGTGTGAAGTGATCGATATGAGCCAGCCCATGATTGATCTGCCTGCCAGGCTCCTGCTGAATCTGAAACCTTGGCGCACCGCCGCCACTTGGCGCATCGCCTTCTCCGGCGGCCTCGACTCCACGGTCCTGCTGCACCTTCTCGCACACCTCGCAAAAACCGAAAGCCTGCCAGCGCTCAGCGCCCTTCATGTTCATCATGGCCTACAGGCTGCGGCAGATGCGTGGCCGGCACATTGCCAGTCGGTCTGTGATGCGTTGGGTGTGCCGCTCAAGGTGGTTCACGTTCAGGTTCAGTCTGGCGCCAGTCTGGAGCAAGTGGCCCGTGATGCGCGTTATGCGGCGTTCGTTGAAAACATCCAGGTCAATGAAGTGCTGATGACCGCCCAGCATCGTGACGATCAGGCCGAAACGTTGTTGTTTCGTTTGCTGCGCGGGGCAGGGGTGCGCGGATTGTCGGGCATGCCGAGCGAGCGCTCTTTGGGGGCGGGACGTCTTTTGCGGCCGCTGCTGGATATCACGCGTGCCGAGCTTGAGGCCTACGCAGGCGAGCATCAATTGAGCTGGATCGAAGACCCCTCCAACCAGGACCGGCACTATTCGCGTAACTACTTGCGTCATCAGGTATTCCCGGTGCTGACCGAGCGCTGGCCGCAAGCAGTGGCAACCATGGCCCGAAGCGCTGCGCATCTGAGCGAAGCGCAGGGTTTGCTGGATGAGCTTGCGCATGTCGATCTGGCGCGCGCCATCACGGTCAGTGAGTTCGATTGGCTGGGTTTGCCGTCCCTGGAATTGTCGGCGCTGGAGGGGCTTTCTGCCGCTCGCCAGCGTAATGCGTTGAGTTATTGGCTCAATGCGCTCACGCGCCCCCCCGACAGCGACCATTGGTCGGGCTGGGAGCAATTGCGCGATGCCACGGGCGATGCGCAGCCGATCTGGCGGTTGGCCGATGGCGAATTGCACCGCGCAGGTGGGCGCATCTGGTGGTTGTCCGGGCAGTGTCTGCAGGGGCCTCCTGCGGCAGTTAACTGGGTTGATCCTGCGCGATCGCTGACATTACCGGGTAACGGCGAGCTGACAATCGCAGGCCGTACTCCCGATGGTCCACTGCATATCCGCTATCGTGAGGGAGGCGAAGTCATGACGTTGCCGGGGCGCGGTCACCGGGATCTGAAGCGTTTGCTCAATGAAAGCGGTGTGCCGTCATTCGTCCGTGGCAGATTGCCGCTGCTGTATCGGGGCGAGCAATTGCTGGCGGTGGCCAACCTGCCGGGCCTGAATGGTAACGTCGAAGAGGGCTGGCATTTGCATTGGCGGCCATTAAGCGAAGATCAAGGTTTGAGCTGAAAGGGGCTTTCCGGTAGACTACGCTCCCTTCTTGATACAACTTCTGTGGATTCGCCTGAATTGCAGGAGTTGCCGATTACCAAGCAGTCTTTGCTGGGCGATTCCAAAAAATGTGTAGCGAGCAACGTACCGGTGTTTCATCTCCCGGTCTGTCACAACGCGGCGGTTTTTTCGAAAGGTGCACTGTGATTAATGCAGGTGATCGGGGGCTTCGGCCTTCCTTCGCTTTCCCCGGCGGCTCGGACCGCTTTAACGCAGACTTCTAGGGTTTTTCATGACGCGCTACATATTCGTCACGGGCGGTGTTGTTTCTTCATTGGGGAAAGGCATTGCATCGGCTTCATTGGCGGCCATCCTGGAGGCGCGGGGACTTAAGGTCACCATGCTGAAGCTGGACCCGTACATCAACGTCGATCCAGGCACCATGAGCCCGTTCCAGCACGGTGAAGTGTTCGTCACCCACGACGGCGCCGAGACTGACCTGGACCTTGGGCACTACGAGCGGTTCATCCGCACGACCATGACCCAGAACAACAACTTCACCACTGGCCGTGTTTACGAACACGTGCTGCGCAAAGAGCGCCGTGGTGATTACCTGGGTGCAACCATCCAGGTCATTCCGCACATCACCGACGAAATCAAGCGCCGCATCATCAAGGGTGCCGGCGATGCTGACGTTGCGATGGTCGAAATCGGTGGCACCGTAGGTGACATCGAGTCGCAACCGTTCCTCGAAGCCATCCGCCAATTGCGTTTTGAAGTCGGCGCCAAGCGCGCGATGCTGATGCACCTGACATTGGTGCCGTACATCGCGACTGCGGGCGAGACCAAAACCAAGCCAACCCAGCACTCGGTCAAGGAACTGCGTTCCATCGGCCTGCAGCCTGATGTGCTGGTTTGCCGCTCCGATCACCCGATCGACATCTCCTCGCGCCGCAAGATCGCGCAGTTCACCAACGTTGAAGAACGTGCGGTGATCGCGCTGGAAGACGCCGATACCATTTACAAAATCCCGGGCATCCTGCACTCGCAGGGCCTGGATGATTTTGTTGTCGAGCGTTTCGGCCTGCAATGTGGCGGTGCCGATCTGTCCGAGTGGGAAGCCGTGGTCGACGCCAAGCTCAACCCTGAGCACGAAGTCACCATCGCCATGGTCGGCAAGTACATGGAGCTGCTGGATGCCTACAAGTCGTTGATCGAGGCGATGAGTCACGCCGGTATCAGCAACCGTACCAAGGTCAACCTGCGTTACATCGATTCCGAAGACATCGAAAACCAGGGCACTGCGCTGCTGGAAGGCGTGGACGCGATTCTCGTACCTGGTGGCTTCGGTCTACGCGGCGTGGAAGGCAAGATCACCGCCGTTCAGTACGCTCGTGAGAACAAGGTTCCGTACCTCGGCATCTGCCTGGGCATGCAAGTGGCCGTCATCGAGTTCGCACGTAATGTGTTGGGCTGGAAAGACGCCAACTCCACCGAGTTTGATCGTGCAAGCGGTCACCCGGTCGTCGGTTTGATCACCGAGTGGGAAGACGCCACCGGCGCCGTCGAAACCCGTACCGAAACGTCCGACCTGGGCGGCACCATGCGCCTTGGCGCGCAGGATTGCCTGCTGGAACCGGGTTCCCTGGTTCACGATTGCTATGCCAAAGACGTGATCGTCGAGCGTCATCGCCATCGTTATGAAGTGAACAATAATCTGCTGCCGCAACTCATGGAGGCCGGCCTGAAAATCTCCGGTCGCTCTGGTGATGGCGCACTGGTTGAAGTGGTTGAAGCACCGGATCATCCATGGTTCGTGGCCTGCCAGTTCCACCCGGAATTCACCTCGACGCCGCGTGACGGTCACCCGTTGTTCAGCGGTTTTGTTAAAGCCGCGTTGACTCAACACCAGAAGAAGGCGTGAAGCAAATGGCGCAGAAGATCATCCGTGTAGGCGACATCGAGATTGCCAACGACAAGCCAATGGTGCTTTTCGGTGGCATGAACGTGCTGGAAAGCCGTGACATGGCGATGCAGGTCTGCGAAGAGTACGTAAAGGTTACCGAAAAACTCGGTATCCCTTACGTGTTCAAGGCCAGCTTCGACAAGGCCAACCGATCTTCCGTGACGTCTTACCGCGGCCCTGGCCTGGAAGAGGGCATGCGAATCTTCCAGGACATCAAGCAAGCGTTCGGCGTGCCGATCATCACCGACGTTCACGAGCCGGATCAGGCTGCGATTGTCGCTGAAGTCTGCGACATCATTCAGTTGCCGGCCTTCCTGTCGCGCCAGACCGACCTGGTGGTTGCGATGGCCAAGACTGGTGCAGTGATCAACATCAAGAAAGCCCAGTTCCTCGCGCCTCAGGAAATGAAACACATCCTGAGCAAATGCGTAGAAGCCGGTAACGATCAGTTGATCCTCTGCGAGCGTGGTTCGAGCTTCGGCTACAACAACCTGGTGGTCGACATGCTTGGCTTCGGCATCATGAAGCAGTTCGAATACCCGGTATTCTTCGACGTGACCCACGCGCTGCAAATGCCCGGTGGTCGTGCCGACTCTGCAGGTGGGCGCCGTGCCCAGGTTCTGGATCTGGCGAAAGCCGGGATCAGCCAATCGCTTGCCGGCCTGTTCCTGGAAGCGCATCCAGATCCGGACAACGCCAAATGTGACGGCCCTTGCGCCTTGCGCCTGGACAAACTGGAGCCATTCCTGGCCCAGCTCAAAGCATTGGACGAACTGGTGAAGAGTTTTCCGACGGTAGAAACCGCGTAAAGCTCTTTTCTCCGGTAAAGTACCGCACGATTTAATGTTCAGGCCCTCGGGCCTGAGCCTTATCGTCCGCAAGTCTGCCCGCTGCGAACCACTTGCCGACGGTAAAAGATTTCCTCTAGCTGCGTCGTTTTCGTCAACTTTGGAGTGTTTACAACAATGGCAAAAATCGTCGACATCAAAGGTCGTGAAGTTCTCGACTCCCGTGGCAATCCCACCGTCGAAGCGGACGTGCTTCTCGATAACGGCATCATCGGCAGCGCGTGCGCGCCGTCCGGTGCTTCCACTGGCTCGCGTGAAGCGCTCGAGCTGCGTGATGGCGACAAGAGCCGTTACCTGGGCAAAGGCGTTCTCAAAGCCGTGGCCAATATCAACGGTCCGATCCGTGACCTGTTGAAGGGCACTGACCCAAGTGATCAGAAAGCGCTGGATCACGCGATGATCAAGCTCGACGGTACCGAAAACAAAGGTTCTTTGGGCGCCAACGCCATCCTCGCCGTTTCCCTGGCCGCGGCCAAGGCAGCAGCACAGGACCAGGACCTGCCGCTGTACGCTCACATTGCCAACCTGAACGGCACACCGGGCGTCTACTCGATGCCGGTTCCAATGATGAACATCATCAACGGTGGCGAGCACGCTGATAACAACGTCGACATCCAGGAATTCATGGTTCAGCCGGTAGGCGCCAAGTCTTTCTCGGAAGGTCTGCGTATGGGCACCGAGATTTTCCATCACCTGAAAGCTGTTCTGAAGGCTCGTGGCCTCAGCACTGCGGTCGGTGACGAAGGTGGTTTCGCACCAAACCTGGCCTCCAACGAAGACGCATTGAAAGTGATTTCCGAAGCGGTGGCCAACGCGGGTTACAAATTGGGCACCGACGTGACCCTGGCGCTGGACTGCGCAGCGAGCGAATTCTACGAAGACGGCAAATACAACCTGTCCGGCGAAGGTCATGTATTCACCTCTGAAGGTTTCGCTGATTACCTCAAAGGCCTGACCGAGCGCTACCCGATCATCTCCATCGAAGATGGCCTGGACGAGTCCGATTGGGCTGGCTGGAAAGTCCTCACCGACAAGATCGGCGAGAAAATCCAACTGGTAGGCGACGACCTGTTCGTTACCAACACCAAGATCCTGAAAGAAGGCATCGATAAAAAGATCGCCAATTCGATCCTGATCAAGTTCAACCAGATCGGCACCCTGACCGAAACCCTGGAAGCTATCCAGATGGCCAAGGCCGCTGGTTACACGGCTGTGATCTCGCACCGTTCCGGCGAAACCGAAGATTCGACCATTGCCGACCTGGCTGTGGGCACTGCGGCTGGCCAGATCAAAACGGGTTCCCTGTGCCGTTCCGACCGTGTTTCCAAGTACAACCAACTGCTGCGTATCGAAGAGCAGTTGAATGGCAAAGCCAAGTACAACGGTCGCAGCGAGTTCCGCGGTTGATCGAAAACTGATAAAAGACACCTGATTGTGTCGAAAAAATCGCTACGGCGACGTTTTTGCCACTAATCTGATGCCTTATAAGCACAAGCCTGGGTCTTCCAGGCTTCGTGCTATCAGAAGCTTCAAAGTTTTTGCATGGCTGTCTTTTTTCACTGGATACCTGATATTCGATGCGCAGTCCCAATTGGTTGTTCCTCGTCTTGCTCTTGCTGCTGGCTGGCCTGCAATACCGCCTGTGGGTGGGTAATGGCAGCCTGGCGCAGGTTGCCGAGCTGACTCAGCAGATCGCGGATCAGCACGCTGAGAACGAAGGTTTGCTGGAACGCAATCGGGTGATGGACGCCGAGGTCAGCGAGTTGAAAAAAGGCATGGAAACCGTTGAAGAGCGGGCTCGCCATGAGTTGGGCATGGTCAAGGACGGTGAAACCCTTTACCAGCTAGCGCAATGAACCCCTTGTTGCCGGCCTTCTGGGCCGTCATTCCCGCCGCGGGTGTTGGTGCCCGTATGGCCGCGGATCGTCCCAAACAGTATTTGCAATTGGGCGGTCGCACTATTCTCGAACACAGCCTTGGCTGTTTCCTCGATCATCCATCCCTGAAGGGGCTGGTGGTCTGTCTTGCTGTGGATGATCCTTACTGGCCAGGCCTGGCAAGTGCTGGCGACGCGCGCATCCAGCGTGTTGACGGTGGTAGCGAGCGTTCCGGGTCAGTGCTCAATGCTCTGCTGCACTTGCATGCGCAGGGCGCAGACGGTGACGATTGGGTGCTGGTACACGATGCAGCGCGTCCCAATTTAAGCCGTGACGACCTGGACACGTTGTTGGGTGAGCTGGCAGATGATCCGGTCGGTGGGCTGTTGGCGGTTCCTGCTCGCGATACCCTTAAACGTGTCGACAAGCACGGTCGTGTCATTGAAACCGTGGATCGCAGCGTGATCTGGCAAGCCTATACGCCACAAATGTTTCGCCTCGGCGCGTTGCATCGAGCCTTGGCCGATAGCCTGGTGGCGGACGCAGTGATCACTGACGAGTCGTCGGCAATGGAGTGGGCCGGTTTGGCGCCACGCCTCATCGAAGGCCGATCCGACAACCTCAAGGTCACGCGCCCCGAAGACCTGGAATGGTTGCGTCAACGTTGGGCTAATCGCCGCTGAGTGCTTTATTGACTGCTCGACCGCCATCGCGAGCAGGCTCGCTCCCACAATGGATCTTCAGTGAACATGACCCGTGTGCCCGCCCACAATTAACTGTGGGAGCGAGCCTGCTCGCGATGGCGGCAGTCCAGGCACCGCATAACTTGCGCAAAGATACCTGCAACTCCTAACTCCGGTACTCCGGTCGTTGCGCCAGCCCTTCTTTCAAGTAATCCACCAGTTTGCGCACCTTCGGTGACAAATGCCGTTGCTGTGGGTAAAGCGCCCACACCGCGGTGTTTGGGGGCTGATGGGCATCCAGTAGTGAAATCAGTTCACCGCTTTTGAGATGTTCCAACACGTAATAGTCCGGTAGCTGACACAAACCCACCCCTTGTAGCGTCGCGTCCAAAACTGCCTGCCCGCTATTGCAGCGCCAGTTTCCTTGCACCCGCTGAGAAAATTCCCGGCCATTCTGTTCCAGTTGCCACAGGTCCGAACTCCCTATCAGGCAGTTATGACGACTGAGCTCCGACAAGCTGTGTGGGCGACCGTACCGTTCGATGTAAGACGGTGACGCGCAGAGGTACATGCGTCGTGGCGCCAGGCGAGTGGCGACCAGCCTTGAGTCTTGAAGGCGACCGAGGCGGATGGCCAGATCCAGGCCTTCATGCACCAGATCGAGCGGTCGGTTACTCAGTTCGATGTCTATTCGCAGTTGCGGATACACACCCATAAAACGTGTCACCAGCGGCACAATGAAGCGTTCGCCATAGGCCACCGCACACGTCATGCGCAGCATGCCTTTGGGTTCGCTGGTCAGGTCGCCAACCGCGCGCAACGCTTCTTCACGGCCATCCTGCAAGCGTTGGCAATGTTGTAGAAAAGTTTGCCCGGCTTCAGTCAGCGTAACCCGGCGGGTGCTGCGGTAGAGCAAACGCGTCTGAAGTCGCTCTTCAAGGCGTACGATTTGGCGACTGATATGAGAGGAAGAAACACCGAGCCGTTCAGCCGCCGCAGTGAACTGGCTGCATTCGGCCACGGCAACAAACTCGTCGATACCTTCCCAGCGGTTGTCAGACATTAATGATTATCCCTGTACAGCAATAATGTTTTGCTTTTGTCCCGATTATTAACCGATAGGCACTGTATTACACTCCCGGTCTCGTTTTTATTTAATGGAGAGTCACCATGATCAAGTCACGCGCGGCCGTTGCCTTCGAGGCCAAGAAACCTCTGGAAATCGTCGAAGTCGATGTCGCCATGCCGAAAGCTGGCGAGGTGTTGCTGCGAGTGGTTGCATCCGGTGTCTGCCATACCGATGCCTACACGCTGTCTGGTGCTGACCCGGAAGGTATTTTCCCGTCGATCCTCGGTCATGAAGGCGGCGCGGTGGTTGAGGCCATCGGCGAGGGCGTGACCTCGGTAGCCGTTGGTGATCACGTGATTCCGCTGTACACCCCGGAATGCCGTCAGTGCAAATTCTGCCTGTCGGGCAAGACCAACCTGTGTCAGGCCATTCGTGCGACTCAGGGCAAAGGCCTGATGCCAGATGGCACCTCGCGCTTTTCCTACAAGGGCCAGCCGATTTTCCACTACATGGGGACGTCGACCTTTTCCGAGTACACCGTGCTGCCGGAAATCTCGGTTGCCAAAATCCCTAAAGAAGCACCACTCGAAAAAGTCTGCCTGTTGGGCTGTGGCGTCACGACCGGCATCGGTGCCGTGCTGAACACCGCCAAAGTGAAGCCTGGTGATACCGTCGCCATTTTTGGCCTCGGTGGCATCGGTCTTTCGGCCGTCATTGGCGCGGCCAAAGCCAAGGCTGCGCGAATCATCGCTATCGACATCAACCCGGCCAAGTTCGAAATCGCCAAACAGTTGGGTGCAACCGAATGCGTCAATCCGAAGGATTTTGATCGCCCAATCCAGGAAGTCATTGTCGACATGACCGATGGCGGCGTCGATTTCTCATTTGAGTGCATTGGCAACGTTCAGTTGATGCGCGCGGCCCTCGAGTGCTGCCACAAGGGATGGGGCGAATCGGTCATCATCGGCGTCGCCGGTGCGGGCCAGGAAATATCCACCCGCCCGTTCCAGTTGGTAACCGGCCGCGTCTGGCGCGGTTCGGCATTTGGCGGGGTGCGCGGTCGCACCGAATTGCCGAGCTATGTGGAAATGGCCGAAACCGGCGAAATTCCGCTCGATACCTTTATCACCCACACCATGGGCCTGGAAGATATCAACAAGGCATTCGACCTGATGCACGAAGGCAAAAGCATCCGTAGCGTCATCCACTTCTGAGGTCGGTCATGAGCCTGGAAAATATTTCCTGTCAGAAAAGCTTCGGTGGCTGGCACAAGCGTTACCGGCACCGCTCCGACGTGCTTGGCTGCGACATGGTGTTTGCCGTTTACCTGCCGCCGCAAGCGGAGCAGGGCGGCAAGTTGCCGGTGTTGTATTGGTTGTCGGGTCTGACCTGCACCGATGAAAACTTCATGCAGAAGGCCGGCGCCATGCGCATGGCCGCCGAGCTGGGGTTGATCATTGTTGCGCCGGACACCAGCCCTCGCGGCGCCGATGTGCCGGGTGATCCGGATGGAGCATGGGATTTCGGCCTGGGTGCCGGTTTTTATCTGAACGCCACGCAGGATCCTTGGGCGCGGCACTATCGGATGCATGACTATGTCGTGCAGGAATTGCCGGCATTGGTTGAAGCCCATTTCCCGGCTTCGGACAAACGTGGCATCAGCGGTCACTCCATGGGCGGGCATGGTGCTCTGGTGTGTGCATTGCGAAACCCAGGGCGTTACGCGTCAGTCTCGGCGTTTTCGCCGATCAATAATCCGATGGACTGTCCGTGGGGGCAGAAGGCCTTTTCGCGATACCTGGGTGAGGACCGTTCAAAATGGCGCGAATGGGATGCCTGTGCATTGATTGCCGAGGCGGATGAAAAGCTGCCATTGCTGGTCGACCAAGGTGATCGAGACGATTTTCTTGCCACCCAGCTCAAGCCGCAAGCGTTGCAACAAGCTGCCAAACTGGCCGGTCATCCGCTGACGTTGCGCTTGCAACCCGGCTACGACCACAGCTATTTCTTCATCGCCAGCTTCATCGACGACCATTTGCAGCATCACGGGCGCGCTCTAAGCGCTTAGGGGCTGTTGACGCTCTTTGACGGGCGCGAGGCGCGCCAGGTTGCGCGAGGCACTGCAACGCGGCCGCCACCCAACGTCAACAGACCCTAATGTCTGACAAAGCAGGTAGAATCACGCCCTGACAAAAATCGGGGCGTTTTTTTATGCGTATTGGCCACGGCTATGATGTGCACCGTTTCGCTGAAGGCGATTTCATTACTCTGGGCGGCGTGCGCATTGCACACGGCTTCGGGCTGCTCGCTCATTCCGACGGTGATGTCCTGCTGCACGCCTTGAGCGATGCCTTGCTCGGCGCGGCCGCGTTGGGTGATATCGGCAAGCATTTTCCGGATACCGACCCCACCTTCAAAGGCGCTGACAGTCGTGCGCTGTTGCGTCATGTCGTCGCGCTGGTCCATGCCAAGGGCTGGAAAGTCGGCAACGTCGATAACACTATCGTCGCCCAGGCGCCGAAAATGGCCCCGCATATCGAATCGATGCGCGCGCTGATTGCCGCGGATCTTCAAGTTGAGTTGGATCAAGTGAACGTTAAAGCTACCACCACCGAAAAACTCGGCTTTGTCGGTCGCGAAGAAGGGATTGCCGTGCACTCCGTTGCCTTGTTGCTTCGCGCATGAACGAAGCGCAACTGCTCGGGCCTCGCGCCTACGGTCCTTCTTTAGGCTCTGCTGTCCTGAAAGCGGTCGCTGAAGATTTTCAGGTCGATGAGGTGCTCGACATCCCGCTCAGTGGCGACGGTGAGCATCTGTGGATCTGGGTCGAAAAACGCGGCCTCAATACCGAAGAGGCGGCCCGGCGCATTGCCAAGGCTGCAGGCGTACCCTTGCGTACCGTCAGTTATGCGGGGCTCAAGGATCGTCAGGCGTTGACGCGTCAGTGGTTCAGCGTACAACTGCCAGGCAAGGCCGATCCCGATCTGTCGCCGGCAGAAAACGACACGCTGAAAATCCTCAAGACCGGCCGGCACAAGCGCAAGCTGCAACGTGGCGCTCACTCGGCCAACGGTTTCACCCTGCGCTTGACGCAATTCGCCGGCGACAAAGCGGCCGTCGAATCGCGACTGCAACAGATTAGCCAGCACGGCATTCCCAACTACTTCGGCGCCCAGCGTTTTGGCTTCGACGGTGGCAACGTGGTTGATGCCCGTAGTTGGGCTGCCCGCAAGGCCTTGCCGGAACAGCGCAATATGCGTTCGCGCCTGCTCTCGACAGCGCGCAGTTTTCTGTTTAACCAAGTGCTGGCAGCACGTGTCGCCGACGGTACCTGGCAGCGCGCCCAAGTGGGCGACCTGTTGGCTTTTACCGACAGCCGAAGTTTTTTTCCAGCAGGTGAAGCGGAATGCAACGACCCGCGGCTGGCGATTCTCGACCTGCATCCAACCGGTCCGCAGTGGGGCGAAGGTGACTCGCCGACGACAGGTGTTGTCCATGAACTGGAGCAGGCAATCGCTGCGCGCGAGGCGGATCTGCGCGATTGGTTGATTAACGCCGGTATGAGTCACGAACGTCGCATCCTGCGGCTGCCCATTGCCGGGTTGACGTGGCATTATCCCGAGCCTGACATTCTGCAACTGGAATTCGTCCTGCCGGCCGGATGCTTCGCCACCGTATTGGTGCGCGAACTCGTCGATCTGGTGCCGGTGGGGCAGACGGACAGCCCATGCGTATTCTGATTTCTAACGACGATGGGGTAACCGCACCCGGTCTTGCCGCGCTTTATGCTGCGCTGGCGGATTACACCGAGTGCGTGGTTATCGCCCCGGACCAAGACAAGAGTGGCGCCAGCAGTTCGCTGACGCTCGACCGTCCGTTGCACCCGCAAACCCTGGCCAATGGTTTTATCAGCCTCAATGGCACGCCTACCGATTGCGTGCACTTGGGCCTCAATGGCTTGCTGGAACATCAGCCGGACATGGTCGTTTCGGGTATCAACCTGGGGGCTAACCTTGGGGATGATGTCCTGTATTCAGGGACGGTGGCGGCGGCCCTTGAAGGGCGTTTTCTGGAACGTCCTTCGTTTGCCTTTTCGCTGGTCTCCCGGCAGGTGGATAACCTTGCCACGGCGGCTTACTTTGCGCGCAAACTGGTTGAGGCTCACGCCGACCTCGACCTGCCACCGCGCACGGTACTTAACGTGAATATTCCCAATTTGCCGTTGGACCACATCCGCGGTATTCAACTGACCCGCCTAGGCCATCGCGCCCGTGCCGCGGCGCCGATGAAAGTGGTTGATCCGCGGGGTAAGTCCGGTTACTGGATTGCTGCCGCCGGGGACGCCGAAGACGGTGGCCCGGGTACGGATTTTCATGCGGTCATGCAAGGCTATGTTTCAATCACACCACTGCAACTGGATCGCACCTTCAATGATGCCTTCAGAAGTCTCGATGGCTGGCTGGAGGGACTGCGTTAATGGCTCGTGAGCAAGACGATATTCTGCGTCGCGGGATTGGGATGACGTCCCAGCGTACCCGCGAACGCCTGATCCAGCGTCTGTATGACGAGGGACTTTCCAACGCCAGGGTGCTGGAGGTCATTCGTCGTACGCCGCGTCATCTGTTTGTCGATGAAGCGCTTGCGCATCGCGCATACGAAGATACCGCGCTGCCGATCGGTCATAACCAGACAATTTCCCAGCCCTATATGGTGGCGCGCATGAGCGAGTTGCTGCTTGAGGCGGGGCCGCTCGATAAAGTCATGGAGATCGGCACAGGCTCCGGCTATCAAACGGCGGTGTTGTCGCAACTGGTCGAGCGCGTGTTTTCCGTTGAGCGCATCAAGGTATTGCAAGATCGGGCCAAAGAGCGCCTGGTCGAGTTGAACCTGCGTAATGTGGTTTTCCGCTGGGGTGATGGCTGGGAGGGCTGGCCGGCGTTGGCGCCTTACAACGGAATTATCGTGACAGCGGTGGCTACCGATGTGCCTCAGGCGTTGCTTGATCAATTGGCACCAGGGGGGCGTCTGGTCATTCCGGTCGGCTCTGGCGAGGTTCAACAGTTGATGCTGATTATCCGTGAGGAGCAGGGCTTCTCCAGGCACGTATTGGGCGCCGTACGCTTCGTCCCATTGCTGAATGGGCCACTTGCCTGAGCATTTGTTTCAATGCGCTGAATTCCTTTCGATTGCCCCTGTCTTACAGCGGCATCGATGATTTTAATGAACTCACCGTCAGGCATTAAACGTGTTCGCCAAGCCAATTCGCTTCAATAAAGGTAAAGCATGCACGGCCCGTTATACTTGCGACACTTCGTGCCGGATTACGGCAATCCAAATTTTCAGCCACCACAAAGGGAGCGGCGGGTGAGTCTCACAGTCATTGCGCAGCGAATGGGTAGAACGAGCTTTCAGCGCCTGGTGACTGGCCTTGTCTTGAGCACCTTGCTGGTCGGTTGTTCCAGCAATAAATCGAGCGACGTGCGCGTTGTCGATCGCAACAACGCTGTCGCCCAGCGTCCAGCAGTCACTACCGGTCAGTATGTCGTTCGACCTAAAGATACCCTGTTCTCCATTGCTTTCCGTTACGGCTGGGACTACAAGGCCCTGGCTGCCCGCAACAACATACCCATGCCGTATACGATCCACCCAGGTCAGACCATTCGCTTCGATGGCCGGACCGGTTCAACACCTACGGCGGCCGCAAGCGAGTCGAGTTCAACGCCTTCATCGTCGATTAAAACTACGGTCATCCGGCGTCAGCCCAACGGCGCAACAACCAGTTCCACGGTGGTTGCACCGTCCGTCGCCAGCAAGCCAGCACCGGCGCCACTGCCGCCTGCAGGCCCGGCTCCGACCGGATGGGGATGGCCATCTAATGGCATTTTGATTGGAAAATTCTCTTCAAACGGTAGTTTGAATAAAGGAATTGATATCGCCGGAGATTTGGGACAGCCTGTTTTAGCTGCGTCTGATGGGACGGTTGTATACGCCGGGAGTGGCTTAAGGGGCTACGGCGAATTAGTCATCATCAAACACAGCGATACCTACGTCAGTGCCTACGGACATAACCGCAGGCTGTTGGTTCGGGAGGGGCAGCAGGTCAAGGTCGGACAGACAATTGCCGAAATGGGGTCAACGGGTACAGACCGGGTGAAACTGCATTTTGAGATTCGCCGACAAGGTAAACCTGTAGATCCACTGCAGTTCCTGCCACGTCGTTGATTTGTTTCCAGCCTGTTCCGTCACGTAGAGGGAACAGGCTCCAGCGTTGCCAAGGATAAAGGCGCCGCTTGAGCTTGAGGTCGAACTCACCAAAGGACTATAACAATGGCTCTCAGTAAAGAAGTGCCGGAGTTTGACATCGACGATGAGGTTCTCCTGATGGAGACCGCCATCGTTACGGATTCGATGTCGAATGATGAAGGGGCTGCTCCACCTTCTGTTCGTGCCAAATCCAAACACTCCGCTTCGTTGAAGCAACACAAGTACATTGATTACACACGTGCGCTCGATGCCACGCAGTTGTACCTCAATGAAATCGGCTTTTCCCCTCTGTTGTCCCCCGAAGAAGAAGTTCACTTTGCGCGTCTTTCGCAAAGTGGAGATCCGGCTGGGCGCAAGCGCATGATTGAAAGTAACCTGCGGCTGGTGGTGAAAATCGCCCGGCGCTACGTCAATCGTGGTTTGTCTTTGCTGGACCTGATCGAGGAGGGCAACCTGGGGCTGATACGAGCGGTTGAAAAATTCGATCCTGAGCGCGGCTTCCGCTTTTCGACGTACGCGACCTGGTGGATTCGTCAGACCATCGAACGCGCCATCATGAATCAGACCCGGACTATCCGGTTGCCGATCCATGTGGTCAAAGAGCTCAACGTGTACTTGCGCGCAGCACGGGAACTGACGCAAAAACTCGATCACGAACCCTCACCCGAAGAAATCGCCAACCTGCTGGAAAAACCGGTGGGTGAAGTCAAGCGCATGCTTGGCTTGAACGAGCGCGTTTCTTCGGTCGACGTCTCGCTGGGTCCGGATTCGGATAAAACCCTGCTGGACACCCTTACCGACGACCGTCCTACCGATCCATGTGAACTGCTGCAGGATGACGACCTGTCGCAGAGCATCGATCAATGGCTCTCTGAGTTGACCGACAAGCAGCGCGAAGTGGTTATACGCCGCTTTGGCCTGCGCGGGCACGAGAGCAGTACCCTGGAAGATGTAGGCCTGGAAATTGGCTTGACCCGCGAGCGCGTCAGGCAGATCCAGGTTGAAGGCCTGAAACGCCTTCGGGAGATTCTCGAGAAGAACGGCCTGTCGAGCGAATCGCTGTTTCAATAAGCGCATCGCCAGCCAGGCAGCAAAAGCCCCGACTGGTTCGGGGCTTTTTGTTTCTGGCGTTTTTCAGGTGAAGCCTGATGATTGTTGTCTCGCTTTGTAAGCCTTCGCTTACTTTTTCGTAAGTGTTCGTTATTTTTACAGGTTGGTAACCTACGACTTTCCTACAGAAAGAAACTCAGGCTGTTGATTCATAAGAACATTTTTTGTAGGTCTCTTGGCGCAATAACGCATTGGGTCAATGTGCGTCGATTGCGAAGATAGGGGAACTCTCTAATATTCAGATTGTGTCAACGGACAGACGCACTCTTCAAGGATGAAGGGAAAGGAATTCGCAGGATGCGATTTCATCAGGATGATGAAAAGGACTAAAGGGAATAGGGAAAAAATGTGGGCGGGTCAAACCGCCCCTTTTTTTGCCTGCAGAAAAGCAAAAAGGCCCGTGAGGGCCTTTTTGAGAACGCGGGGGTAATCAGCGTTCGAGGTCTTTGAGCTTGCTACCAACGGATTTGTTGATCACGCGGTCAAACTCTTCAGCGTCTGGCATCGATTCTTTCTTTTCAGTGATGTTGGGCCAGATTTCGGCAAGCTCAACGTTCAGCTGAATGAATTCCTGCATGTCTTCCGGGACTTCATCTTCGGAGAAGATAGCCACGGCAGGGCATTCTGGTTCGCACAGTGCGCAGTCGATGCACTCATCCGGGTGAATCACCAGGAAGTTCGGGCCTTCGTAAAAGCAGTCCACCGGACAGACTTCTACGCAGTCGGTGTACTTGCACTTGATGCAGTTGTCGGTGACGACGAAGGTCATTTCTAATTCTCTCCTCAGGCGGCGGCAGCGGAGCCCCTTCAGGACGGGGTCGCCAGGTTCGGGAGCGATAGTCTGCAGACCAGGCTATTAGCCTGCAGCATCCCAAACCGCGCGAGATTCTAACAGCTTGCAGGCAAGTGCGTTAGATCCGTGTCTTTAATGTATAGAGCATTTCCAAAGCCCTGCGTGGCGTCAGGTCATCCAGATCAAGCTTGGCCAGTTCATCCAGCACCGGATGCGGCAGGCTGGCAAACATGTCGCTTTGCTGCGGAGCGGCCGGTTTGCCCTTGCTTGGCTTGGGAACTTCATGCGGCAACGCAGTGGCTTCGAGTCGACCCAGGTGCTCGCGAGCCCGTACGATCACTTCGCTTGGCACGCCCGCCAACTGTGCAACGGCCAGGCCATAGCTCTGACTGGCGGGGCCTGGCAGCACATGGTGAAGGAACACGATGCGCTCGTTGTGCTCGGTGGCGTTGAGATGCACGTTGGCAACAAGCGGTTGAGCTTCCGGCAACACCGTCAGTTCAAAATAGTGAGTGGCGAACAACGTGTAAGCCCGCAAGTACGCCAGGCGTTCGGCTGCGGCCCAAGCCAGCGAGAGGCCGTCGAATGTGCTGGTGCCGCGACCGACTTCGTCCATCAGCACCAAGCTGCGCTCGGTGGCGTTGTGCAGAATATTGGCGGTCTCGCTCATTTCGACCATGAAAGTCGAGCGCCCACCGGCGAGGTCATCGCTGGAGCCGATTCGAGTGAAAATCCGGTC
This sequence comes from Gordonia sp. IEGM753, assembly GCF_050321825.1. Lineage (NCBI taxonomy): Bacteria > Bacillati > Actinomycetota > Actinomycetes > Mycobacteriales > Gordoniaceae > Gordonia > Gordonia sp. IEGM753. The sequence goes on along the minus strand of NZ_JBNQGB010000002.1, from coordinate 361,588 downwards.
CACCAGCGACAACTCACAACTCGCTGCCGGGACGAAACTGCCGATGTGTGCCAGCAACACGATCAACGCGGTCTGTCGCATGTAGGTCGATTTACCGCCCATGTTCGGGCCGGTGATCACCAGCATGCGGGTGTTGTCATCCAGGCTCAGGTCGTTGGCCACGAAAGGCGTACTCAGCACTTGCTCGACCACCGGGTGACGGCCCTGGGTGATGCGCATGCAGGGCTCGTCGACAAAACGCGGACAGTTCAGGTCCAGGTTCAGCGCGCGTTCTGCAAGGTTGCTCAAAACGTCCAGTTCTGCCAGTGCGGCCGCCGTGTCCTGCAACGGTGGCAATTGCGAAATCAGGTCTTCAAGCAAGGCTTCGTACAGCATCTTCTCGCGGGCCAGTGCGCGGCTCTTGGCTGACAGGGCTTTGTCTTCAAACGCCTTCAGTTCTGGCGTGATAAACCGCTCTGCACCTTTTAATGTCTGGCGGCGAATGTAATCGGCAGGCGCCGATTCGGCCTGTTTGCTCGGCAATTCGATGAAATAACCATGGATACGGTTATAGCCGACCTTCAGGTGCGACAGGCCTGTGCGAGCTTTTTCACGCGCCTCCAGATCAATCAGGAACTGCCCGGCGTTTTCGCTAAGCGACTGCAGGTCATCAAGTTCACTGTCGTAGCCGGTCTTCAACACGCCGCCGTCACGGATCACCGCGGGCGGGTTGTCGATAATGGCTTTTTCCAACAGTGCCGCCAGTTCCGGGTAGGTGCTGGTGGTTCGCGCCAATTGAATTATGTGGGGCGCTTCAAGTTCGGTCATTGCGATTTGCAGTTCTGGCAATGCACCCAGTGCGTCACGCAGGCGGGCAAGGTCGCGAGGGCGCGCATTGCGCAGGCCGATTCGCGCCAGGATCCGCTCGATGTCGCCAATCTCCTTGAGCTGTGGTTGCAGCTTTTCGAAACGGTAGCTGTCGAGCAGACAGGTAATAGAGGTCTGGCGCGCCAGCAATACGCTGAGATCGCGCAGCGGACGGTTTAGCCAACGCGTCAGCAGGCGACTGCCCATTGCGGTCTGGCAACGGTCGACCACCGATTGCAGCGTGTTCTCACGACCACCGGCCAGGTTGGTGTCCAGCTCCAGATTGCGCCGACTCGCGCCATCCAGCACTACGGTGTCATCCAGGCACTCATGGCGCAGGCTGCGCAAGTGCGGCAGGGCAGTGCGCTGGGTTTCCTTGGCATAGCTGAGCAGGCAACCGGCGGCGCCGATGGCCAGCGTCAGATTCTCGCAGCCGAAACCTTTGAGGTCTTGCGTCGAAAATTGCTGGCAGAGACTTTTCAGCGCCGAGTCCCGCTCGAAATCCCACGGCGCACGGCGACGAACGCCACGACGCTTCTCGGCAGGCAGGTCTTTTGGCCAGTCATCCGGGATCATCAGCTCCACAGGATTGACGCGTTCCAGCTCCGCCAGCAGATTTTCCCAGCCCTTGATTTCCAGCACGCTGAAGTTGCCGCTGGTGATGTCCAGCACCGCCAGGCCGAACAGGCGTTCGTCACCCAGGACAGCGGCAATCAGGTTGTCGCGACGCTCATCCAGCAGCGCCTCGTCACTCACCGTTCCCGGCGTGATGATCCGCACCACCTGACGATCCACGGGCCCCTTGCTGGTTGCCGGATCGCCGACCTGCTCACAGATCACCACCGATTCGCCGAGCTTGACCAGTTTCGCCAGGTAACCTTCCGCCGCGTGGTAAGGAATCCCACACATGGGAATTGCCTGGCCTGCCGATTGCCCACGGGCCGTCAGTGTAATGTCCAGCAACTTGGCGGCTTTCTTCGCATCTTCATAGAAAATTTCGTAGAAATCGCCCATGCGATAGAACATCAGCTGGTCAGGATGCTGGTTCTTCAGGCGCCAATATTGTTGCATCATCGGCGTGTGACTGGACAAATCGGAGATGGCTTTATTCATCGGATATCAGGCAAATTCGTTGAAAGGTGTAGGGCAAAGGAGGGACAGCGGCCCGGCTTTTCCGCGATGGGCGCAAGGTTACCATGGGCGGTCCGCTCGACGCAGGCATCAAAGCCTCGCGATGATCGTCTGCTGAATATTCAGCGTGTATGCGCTATTTATGCAGTTTTGCATTTGTCTTGCGCGAAAAGAACACGCATTATGCGCTTTATGCAAAAACGCAATGTTTCTACTGTCTTAAGAGCACTGCTCGACCAGCACGGAATCTCCCCCACGGAGCTGCACCGTCGCACCGGCGTGCCTCAATCCACTCTCTCGCGGATTCTCAGCGGGAAGATCGTCGATCCCTCGGATAAACACATCTCGAAAATCGCCGAGTACTTCGCCGTGAGCACTGATCAGTTGCGCGGGCGCGCCGATGTAACGCTGCCCGCCGCTGCCGGGCGCAACGAATTACATTCCGAACTCAAGGACATAAGTCTGTGGGACGACGATACACCGGTCGATGACGACGAGGTGTCGGTCCCCTTTCTTCGTGAGGTTGAATTGGCTGCAGGATCAGGAAGATTCGTCATTGAAGAAAGCGAGCGCTCTAGCCTGCGCTTTGGCAAACGCAGCTTGCGGCACAATGGCGTGCAGTTCGATCAGGCCAAATGCGTGACCGTACGGGGCAACAGCATGTTGCCTGTGTTGCGCGATGGCGCCACCGTCGGCGTCAATGCCGGTAAATGCGCAATCGGCGACATCGTTGACGGTGACCTTTACGCGATCAATCACAACGGGCAACTGCGGGTGAAACAACTCTATCGTCTGCCGACCGGCATTCGTCTGCGCAGCTTCAATCGTGACGAACATCCGGATGAGGACTACACCTTCCAGGAAATCCAGGAAGAGCAGATCGTCATCCTCGGTCACGTCTTCTGGTGGGGCATGTACGCCCGTTAACCTCATCACCTTCAAATGAAACCCGCCATCAGCGGGTTTTTTTTCGCCTGCCAATCGGTGCCTTGGCCCTTTGTTCACGGGACTTAAATGCGCTGGTGCATTTTCAGTGCATAAATAAATGCATTTGTGCATTGACTGTATATGCATCCATGCATATTCTTTGTCTCAAGCCGCTCAACAAAGCAGCTCGAAACGAAGCTCTTTAGTTCCAGAACACAGGCAGCGATGAACCGGCCTCAACGGTTCAGAGGGTTGGCAACTGACCCGGGTGTGCAGCGTAAAGCACCAGAAGCAGTTATCCGGCGGGCAGGGACCGCGGTCGGAAAAACAATTTGAATCGATCTGTACCGCGCCAGTAGCGCCGAACGATCAACGCGAAGGACCGCATTACTGAAAAGCCCGGGTGACCGGGCTTTTTGGAATGCCTACCTGATGACATGTAATCAACGAGACATCACTTGCAAGACACGTAGGAATCTCATTCATCACCCAGGAGGGCGTGACATGACAAACGAGCAACAAGCGTTGCTGGACATGCCGATCTGGCTGGTCATCGTGCTCGCCCTGATCGGCGGGGTGTGCGGCGAAATGTGGCGCGCCGACAAGGAGGGCGCTCGTGGCTGGTCATTGCTGCGGCGCCTGGCCCTGCGTTCAGGGGCCTGCATGATCTGCGGAGTCTCGGCGATCATGCTGCTGTACGCCGCTGGCATGTCGATCTGGGCGGCTGGCGCGTTTGGCTGCCTGACGGCTATGGCCGGAGCCGACGTTGCCATTGGCCTTTATGAACGCTGGGCGGCCAAACGCATCGGCGTGTGCGACGTGCCGCCACGAGACTCCCACCCAGACCCGTAATGTGCGCCTCCACTCTGCCGTTCTGGCAACCCCGATCTGCTGCATGAATCGACGCAGCAATCGCTTCGATTTTTCAACAGGAAGCCAATTATGTCCCTCGACATCGATAAGCCGTCGCGGCTGTTGTTTGCCATTGCCGAGGCGTTGCGCTCGGCTGGCTTGGGTTTGAAGGTTGCAGGTCGTCAAGACTTCGACGGCACGTTCGATCAGGCGTGGACCCTGATCGCCATCGAGCGCAATGCACCTGGCGGCCGCGCCAACGACGGGCGCATCGCCCATGTTCTGACGGTATCGCTGCAAATCATTGTGTCGCCGACGCTGGACGATCCGGGGCTGGCCGCTTGCGATCTGGCCAGCGTGCTCAAGGGTTTGATCACCGATAACCGTTGGGGGTTGCCGGGCAGTCAATGTGATTTGCCCATGAGCATCGACGCCTTGCCGACAATGTTTATCAGCGAAACGCGGGAATACCTCGCCTGGACACTCTCTTTCACCCAGACCCTCTACCTCGGTGCATTGCTGCTCGACGATCGGCTGGGCATCCCGAAATTTGCCAGAACCTGGGAAGTCTCGGACATCAACGACCCCAACCAATACACCGAACTGGAGGACTGAGCCATGTTCGATGCGCTTTTGCGTCAGCAACTCGGCCCGATCATCGAACGGTTGGCCGAGATGGAAACCGAACTCGAAGACCTGCACCGACGAACCGATAGCCTGTGCCGTATCGGCGTGTGCCAAGAGGTCGATGCTGCCAGCAACACCTGCAAGGTGAGACACGGCGAATTGCTGACGCCGGCCATTCGTTTTTTCAATCCCAGCGCCGGGGCTCAAAGCGAGTCGCGGATACCTACGGTCGGCGAGCAATGCCTGCTGCTGAACCATGGCGGCGGTGAGGGCGGCGCTCAGTCCGTCGCGTTGTTCGGGCTGAACGCCGATCAGTTTCCACCCGCTTCGACTCAGGCTTCGTTGACGCGTCGCCTTTATCTGGACGGTACGGAAAGTGGCTATGACGACGCGAGTCATGCCTTGCACTGGAAAAACGGCCCGACGACGTTCACCGGCTCGCGCCAAGCGCTCGAATTGAACATTGGTGCGGCGCGGCTGGCGATGTCGCCCGAGGCCGTCGAACTGCAACTGGGCGCGGTCGGTTTGCGACTCGACGCGTCCGGTGTGCACCTGAGCGGCCCGGTGGTGGATCACCAGGGACGCGTCATCAGTACCGCATAAAGAGTTTCCCATGATCGGAATCGATAGAAACACCGGGGTGGCCGTCGACGACTGGCCACAGTTTGTGCAGCGCGCAACCCGGGCGCTGACCACGCCGTTAGGTACCCGACAGAAGCGTCCATTGTACGGCTCGTTGATCCCGGATCTGCTGGGGCAAAACCTTGGCGATGACGTGCTGATCCTTGCGCAGAGCTTTGCCGCTCAAGCGTTCTATAACGAGCAGAACGGCATTGGCGACTTCCAGCCAAGTGTCGTTGTGGCCAACCGCCAAGGGGCCGGGCTGGTGCTGCGTTTCGCCGGCACCTGGCACAACCGCAAACAGACATTCGAGGTGGTGACATGAGCATGTTGATACCCGGTCAGAACCAACTGGCTGAACCTTCGATCGTCACCGTCGAAGCGTTCGAGGACTTGCTCGCAGAGTTCAAGGCGTTTGTTGTCGAGTACGTCGGCGCCCGTGCACCGGAGACGGCGACGAAGCTCAAGATCAGTCTCGACAATGAAAGCGAGTTGCTGACTCTGGCCCTTGAAGCTTTTTGTGTGCGTCTGCAAATTCACGAGCGCAAATACAATGCTCGTATCAAACAAATGCTCGCGTGGTGGGCGACCGGCAGCAATCTCGATGCGCGCCTCGCCGATATGGGCCTCGAGCGTCAGTTGCTGGACCCCGGCGATCCGGCGGCATTCCCGCCGATTGCTCCGGTGTTCGAGAGCGACGATGACGCCAGGCTGCGTTACTACCTGGCGCCGCATGCGCCCGCCGCAGGTTCACGCATGCAGTACCGCCGTGAAGTGTTCACGCTCGGCGAGCGCCCCACCGTAAACGTCGACACTCATGCTCCCGGTGAGGTGACGGTGACTTATACCTTCGATCCCGATGGGTTCGCGGCGCAGGTCAAGGACGGCAACGGGCGGCGCACGTCACCCGGCGAGGTGATGGTCACGGTGCTGGCGCGCGAGGGCGATGGCGGCGCATCCGACGATTTGCTCGACGCCGTGCGCCGACACTTTGCGAGGCCTGATGTACGGCCGGAAACGGATCGCGTAACGGTGCAAGGTGCGCACATCAAACATTACAAAATCCGGGTCATTGCCCGGATCAACGCCGGCCCGGATTCGGGGCTGACCAGGCTCGCGGCGCAACAACAATTGCAGGCGTATGCACACAGTTGTCATCGACTGGAGGGGCGCGTGGATCCGAGCTGGATCGATTACACGCTGCACGATGCCGGTGCTGTTCAATTGGAGATTCTGGAGCCGCTCGAACCGATTGTGACCAGCGCTTTTGAAGCGCCGTACTGCACCGGTGTCGAGGTGGAGGTGCTCACGCTATGAGTGACCCAATGCTTCACCCCAGTCTGCTGCCCGCTAACAGTTCACCGTTGGAAAAAGCCCTCGACCTGGGCTTTGGCCAACTGCTTGACCGCATCGAACCACCATTCCCCGAGCTGATGAACCCGACCGCAACACCCTCGGCATTTCTGCCTTATCTGGCGGCGGATCGTGGTGTCAGCGAATGGAGCGCCGAAGCCGCCGAGACCGAAAAGCGTTTGACCGTTCAACTCGCCTGGCCCACGGCACGACAAGCCGGCACCCGACAAGCGCTGGAAAATGCGGCCAAGGGTTTACGCCTGATCCCGGAAATCCGCGCGTGGTACGAGCAAACACCGCAGGGCCAGCCCTACAGCTTTTCCGTGCGGGCCTTCACCGAACAACCTTACAGCGAAGCCATCGACGCACGTCTCGACCGACGCTTGGCAGACGCAAAAAGCGAACGCGACATGTTGTCGGTGTCTGTCGGCTTGAGCGCATTCGGTAATCACGTGATGGGTGCGGCGACGGTGTGCGGGGAGCTGACGACGGTATATCCGATTGTCATCGAAGGGCTTCAGGCATCGGGCCAGGCCTATATAGCCGCCGGGCTTTACGCCGTTGAAACATCCACTATTTATCCTCAGGGGACCTAAATGGCCGACTATTACACCCTGCTAACCAATGCCGGGATCGCCTATGAAACTGCCTGCAAGGCAGCGGGCATACCGATCAAACTGTCTCAGCTCTCGGTCGGTGACGGCGGCGGCGCGGTTTACAACCCGGCCGCGACCGCTACAGCGCTCAAACGTGAAGTGTGGCGCGGGCCACTGAACGCATTGTTCCAGGATGAGAAAAACCCGAGCTGGTTGCTGGCTGAAGTGACTATTCCACCGGATGTCGGCGGCTGGTATGTGCGTGAAGCCGGCATCTGGACCGACACTGGCATTCTTTACGCCATCGTCAAATACCCGGAATCATTCAAACCAGTACTGGCAACGTCGGGTTCGGGGAAAGAGTTTTATATCCGCTCGATATTCGAGACCAGCAATGCGTCGCTGGTGACATTGTTGATCGACGACACCGTGGTCAAAGCCACCCGCGCTTGGGTCATGAGTTACCTCGCCGATGAACTGGCGAAGCTCGATGGCAAGCAATCGGTGCGTGCAGCCACTACGGAAAACATCGTGCTCAGTGGTGCGCAACAGATCGATGGCGTGGCTGTGGTGTCGGGCCAGCGAGTACTGGTGACCGCGCAAACGGCTGCGAAAGACAACGGGATTTATGTCGCGGCTAATGGCGCGTGGGTTCGCTCTACCGATTCCGACAGCAGCGCCAAGGTCACCCCGGGCCTGACCGTAATGGTCGAAGAGGGCAACGCAAACGGTGACTCACTTTGGCACTTGATCACCAATGGCCCGATCACCCTGGGCACCACCGCGCTGACCTTCGAAATGCTCGCCGGCAGAACCGGAATCCAGGCAGGGACTTACAAGAGCCTGACGGTCGACAAGTATGGCCGCGCCACTGGCGGCACTAATCCAGAAACGCTGGCAGGTTTTGGTATTAAGGACACGTATACCAAGGCTGAAATCGAAGCAATGATCGCCCAGGCGTCGGCGTTGCCGGTGGGGACGATGGTGGCGTTTCCCGTGAACAAAGTTGCGCCCGGGTTTCTGGAAATTGATGGCAGTGTGAAGAGCATTGCGCTCTATCCGGATTTGGCCAGTTTCCTTGGGACGGCGTTCAACAAGGGTAATGAGGGCGCCGGTAATTTCCGTTTGCCTGAGTCACGCGGCGAGTTTTTGCGGGGCTGGGATCATGGGCGCGGTGTTGATATTGGGCGTGCTATCGGCAGCTATCAGGACGATGATTTTAAGTCTCACACGCATGCCGCCATCGACATAATGCGAAATTCCTGGCCAGGGCAGACACCAGGCGGATCGGGTTCAGGTCTCGGATTCGATGATCCTGGGCATTTAGCTAATATTGCAGCTTCGGGTGGTGTAGAAACTCGTCCGCGCAACTTGGCTGTGATGTGGTGTATCAAGGCCTGGAACGCACCGATCAATCAGGGGAATGTTGATATTGCTGTGTTGGCTGCTGAAGTTCAGTTGGCTAGGTCGTTGGGGATCGCAGGTAGTTACAAAAGGTTGTCTATCACGACCTCTGGCTTAAGCGCTGACATTGCGGTGACTGCCGATAAATTAGTGGTGGGCTCTGGAAATCTTTGTAGGGTTTTGAGCAGCGTAAACATTAATTTTAATGGGTTGTCCGTCGGGGCTAACGGTCTAGATGTTGGCGCCATAGCAGCGTCAACCTGGTATGCGGTTTGGGTTGTCTGGAATGACACTACCGCGAAAGCGGCGGGCTTACTTTCGTTGAGTGGAGCAGCTCCAAATTTACCGGTTGGGTTCTCGTACATGGCGCTTGTTGGTTGGGTCTTTACAGACGCTACTGCCAATAAGTTCCCCCTATCGCAAATCAAGAAAGACAAGCGAGTTGTCTGGAGAATTGCACCCGGTAGTAACGTTGTTGCTGCGCGTCGCATGGCAAACGGTGCGGCCGGAAATGTCACTGCGCCAGTTTGGGTGGCGGTAGCTACTACCGCCTTTGTATCGCCTACGGCCAGTTCAATCGAACTTGAACTTGTACAGGTTTCGGCTTCCGCAGCGGCCGTTGCTCCTAATGCCAGCTACGGCGGGGTTTCCGACACCAACAACCCTCCACCGATTTGCTCGGTTTTCCTCGGTGGCTCTGGTGGCACCCATGGAAAGAACAGAGGGGATCTAGTACTTGAGTCGGCCAGCATTTACTGGGCTTCGTTAAGTGAGAACTTATTCTGCTTGGGTTATGAGGACAGTGTATGAGCATTGGGTGGGCTGTTAAAAATGATCTGTCGGGTACGCGTTCATTTGATAGTGAACACAACACGCTTCTGGATGATGAGTATTTTGTCGACATCAACGATGGGCCTGAGCCCGAAGTTGTACCGCCGATTCCGAGTAGCGACATGCTTAGCGCGCTTGCGAAAGAGCGGCGCGACAAGCTACTGGCCGTTGCCGCAAATCGAATGGGACCCCTTAAAGACGCGGTGGATACCGACCGTGCGACGGGCGATGAAGTTTCTCGCCTAGCGCAGTGGAAAGGCTATCGAATCGACTTGAACCGGATCGAGTTACAAGCAGGCTTTCCGCTCGATATCGACTGGCCCCTGTCGCCTGACGAAGTCCCGACCCAATAAACGCCCCGCGCCCACGGGGCGTTTTCTTTTGCGCAAAACAACACAAGAACACAACAACCGACAGCCCCTTACCCAAGGGGCTTTTTCGTTTATGGAGAAACCGAAATGGCAGAACGCCAAACCTACACCGTGCTCGTCCCATTCCCCACTGGGCGTGGCCATTGGTCGAACGTCGGCCAGGAACTGAGCCTGCTGGATGTGGAGGCCAGTGCGTTGCGCAGCGCGGGTCGTCTGCAGCTTAAAAAATCCGAGGGCGTTGAGTCGTCCTCCCATTTCATTCCGGCCCAAAAGGCCGTTGCCAAGAAGGCTGAATAACCATGGCTGAGGTTTTGAATTTCGAGCACAACGGCATCACCGTCAATGCCACTGAATCTCCCGAGGCCATGGGTGGCCTGGGCGACAACGTCATTGGCCTGGTCGGCACCGCACCGAATGCGCACTTGTCGATTCCCAAGAATGCCCCGTTTCGAATCAGCAGTTTCACCACTCAGGCGCTGCTCGATCCAACCGGCGCCGAATCGGGCACGTTGTTTCAAGCCGTGTTCCAGATCCTGAAAGTGGTCAAGGTGCCGGTGTACGTGGTGATCGTCGAAGAGGGCGTCACGCCGGCCGATACGTTGAACAACGTGATCGGCGGCGACGAGGCGCTGACCGGGCGCAAACTCGGGCTCGCCGCGTTGAGCGGGGTGCCCGAAGACTTGACCATCATCGGCGCGCCGGGCTTCACCAGCACCAAAGCGGTGGCCAGCGAATTTGCCTCTTTTGGCAAGCGGATCAAGGCGCGCGTGGTGCTCGATGGCAAGGATGCCGCCGTCGCCGACCAAGTGTCCTACAGCGAAGAACTGGGCGGTGCGGACCTTGGCTTCGATCGTTGCTTGCTGGTGCACAACATGCCATCGGTGTATTCCAAAGCCGCGAAGAAAAACGTCTTCCTGTCGCCGTCGAGCCTGGCCATCGCCGCACTGGCGAAGGTCAAGCAATGGGAGAGCCCAGGCAATCAGGTGACTTACGCCGAAGACGTTTCGCGGGGGGTGGAATACAACATCCTCGACACCTCCACCGAAGGCGACCTGCTCAACCGCTACGGCATCAGCTACTACGCGCGCACCATTCTGGGCGGCTTCTCGTTGCTGGGTAACCGCTCGATCACCGGCAAGTTCATCAGCTACGTCGGCCTCGAAGACGCCATCAGCCGCAAATTGGTCAAGGCTGGCCAGAAAGCCATGGCCAAGAACCTGACCAAGTCGTTCATGGACCAAGAGGTCAAGCGCATCAACGACTGGCTGCAAACCCTGGTCGCCGACGAAACCATCCCCGGCGGCAGCGTGTACCTGCACCCGGAATTGAACAGCGTCGAGAAGTACAAAAACGGCACCTGGTACGTGGTGATCGACTACGGCCGCTACGCGCCAAATGAACACATGATTTATCAACTCAATGCCCGCGATGAAATCATCGAGCAGTTCCTGGAGGACGTTCTCTAATGTTTACCAACCGCGTAAGACAGGCCATCGCGGCCACCCTGCAAGGCCTGCCGTTGTCGGCAACGGTGGAGGAATTCACCCCGCCGAAGATCGAATTCGACATGGAAGAAATGCGTGGCGGCCGTTTCATTGCCGAAGAAATGGCCAAGGGCAGCAAGGCACTGACTGCCACCTTGAAGCTGCAAGGCATGGGGCCCGAATTGATGCTCGCACTGGGTGTGCAACTGGGCGACGACATTCTGTTGAATGTGCGTGAGGGCGGTCAGGATCAGGACGGCAACACCTGGTTTACCTACCACACCGTCGGCGGCAAGTTGAAATCCCTGGCGGAAACGATGCTCAAGATGAACGAAAAACCCACCACGACCCTGGAGCTTTCCTGCCGCACCTACAACCGTCTGGAAAACGGTGTCCCGGTGATCGACATCGACGTGCGCACCCAGAAGTTCGTGCTCAACGGCGTCGACATTCTCGGCGGTGCCCGCCGCGCAGTGCTGATGCCTTAAAACGGTGGGAGGGAGCCTTCTTGCGATGGCGGTGTATCAGGCACATGGACGTTGGATGCACTGCCACTTTCGCGAACAGGCTCGCTCCCACATGGGTTTGGCGTTGGCCCCTCTCAATCACCAAGGAGTTTTTTGCATGTCCTGGATACCACCCCAACACGCCTTGTTGTCGCCCATTACCGGTGACGATGGAGCGCAAATCGAGCAGATTCAGCTCAAGCCCTTGTACTACGCCGCGCAAAAAGAGGCCCTGGCCCGCGCCGGCGACGATGAAGACGATCAGTTCTTCGAACTGGCGTTGCTGGCAACCGGGTTGTCGGTCAAGGAACTCGATCAACTCAAGCGCCCGGATTACGTGAGCATCGCGCAGTACGTTCACGACATGTCGACGCAACCCACTTCGTACTTTCTGGCGCAGGCTGATGAAGTCCTGCAAATGCCGGAGGATCCGGATCAGATCCAGTTGCTGTTACCGCTCAACGCAGCGGGCCGCAGCCTGCCGTCGCTGAGCCTGGAAATGCCGGTTTTGCGTGCAACCAAAGCCATGAAAAAACTCAAGACGCCCAAGGAGCGCGCCGAGTTCATCACGGCTCATTGCACCGGCCTGATGATCCCCGATCTGGCCCTGTTGAGCGTGCCCGACTGGACGCAACTTCAGGTGCGCATCGACGATTTTTTAAACAAACCGGCGGCCTTCTTTCGGAGCGCGACATCGACGTAATCCTCGATGTGGTGCCGCTCATTTACTCGGTAAGTGAAGCGGAAATTCTGCAATGGGACGTCGGCAAGGCCTTGCGCCGCTACGACATCGCGATCAATCGCCTTGGTGTGAAACAGGAGTAGAGCGGGATGGCAGACAGTCCATATGCGCTTTCTGGTGCCGCGATAAACAGCATTGAATCGCCGCGAGACGGCAATACATTTGAAGCAACCGGGCTCGCGGGACTGAGGGATCCGTTGTCGCAATTGAGCCTGGACCTGATCACGACCAGCCTCGACATAAGTCTGCTGGTGGCCGAGCAGGAGAAACTGGTTGATGCGCTGATTTCACTGAATGTCACGCTGTCTTCGCAGCGCGCATTTGCCCCGATGAGCGTTGCTGGTGTGGCTGAACCCGATGAGTCGCATTCGCTATCGGCGGTACGCAGCACCACAGAGTTGCATGAGTCGGAAGTAGTCGACCGCAGCCAGCTGCAACACCCGGATAAAAAACAACTTCAAATGGCGGTGGTCGATCAGTCGCAGGTGACTCGCCAGAAAACGGCTACCTTCACCGAGCGAACGGTTGGTCCGCAATATGAGCGTGACACCGCAGCCTTGGCCTCGGCGCCCGGGATGGATCGCGTCGGTGCAGGCAACCGCGTCGAGAGCACACTGCTCGTTGTCCGGACAGCCGATGTTGCCTCGGTCACACCCTCTGCTGCCGACGCTGGTCGCCCAACTCTTCACTCGTTTGAACCCGCCCAAAAGCCATTATCACTGAAGCCTGCATTGGCCGGTGAAGACGCGCTAGCAGCATCGGCGCCGCTAGCCAAAGCGGCTACGAAAGCGACGGCCGACAATCCTGCTACACCTTCGAAAGCAGACGTCACCGCGTATGACGGGAGCCTGAGTCGACTTTCGACGGCTCAATCCAGTGTACTTGCACCGGTATCCGGTATCGCTGCGGGAGCCATCAATTCGCTGGCCGATGGCTTGAGCTGGCTGGCTGAACACAGTCCAAAAGTGGCTGCCGCTTTGGGGTTGGTTGGCGCGGCGCTGACATCGCTTGGCGTCGGTTTGCTTAAAGCCGGGTTGGACGCGGTCCTCACCAGAAACGCCACGAAACTTCTTAAGCTGGGTGCGGCGCGTTTGCCGCCCAGCGTCGGCGATTTGATTGCCGACGTCGATAAAGTTGGCACCAAAAATAAAGGCAAAAATAAAGCTAAAGGCACTACCGGTCGCAAGGGCAAGCAGCCAGGATTGCGTGCCGCCCGTACCAGCGCTCCGCGTCCGGCGCTGCCTAGTCGCCTCAACGCCTCTGTTGCTGTCGCTAAGTCAGTCAGCAAGCGATTCGCTCCTTTGACGTTGCTCACGGCCGGATTCGACGGGGTAAAAGCGTTGATGGCCGGCGATTACAAAGCCGCGGCCGGCGCTGCAGGTTCGGGCGTTGGTGGACTGGCCGGCGGTTATGCCGGCGCAGCAACCGGTGCATTGATCGGTAGTGTCATACCCATCGTGGGCACTGCGGTTGGCGGTTTGATCGGCGGCCTTGTGGGCAGCTACTTCGGTAGCAGCGTTGGAGAGGAGGCGGGCGAATCCCTCTACAACTCAGCCGATCGACTCAGTTCGCCTGAACAGGTCAGCAAAGACCTGATCAACAACCCGGCCAGCAACCTGACGAGCAATCAGGTGAACAGTCAGCAGGGTTCGCTCACGGCGAATATCTATATCAACGGCCAGGACCAAGCCAGCGCCAGTCAGTTGGCAAACCTGGTGGTGCAGCAGATCGCCGGGCAATTCGGCCTGATGAATATGTCAAATCCTCTCGCCGTGCGCAGCGACGCGGCCCTGACCGATGGAGGTTCGTAATGCGTCAGCAGATGGCGTTGGGCAGTTTTATTTTCGGTGTTTCAAGAAACTTCGCGTATCTCTCTCTGGTGCACACGTCCGACGGCGGCTGGAAAAGCATTGACATCCTCACCAGTAAACCCAAGGCCAGCCAGACCGGCCAAGGCCTGCAAGTACTGAAGATAACCGGTAAGTCGATGTACGCGACCGCGATGGATCGGCTCGATGAACTGCGAGCGTTGCAGGCCTTGCGCATCCCGTTGCCTCTGGTCGACGGCATTGGTCGTAACTGGGGCCTGTGGCAAATCACCCATGTCTCAGAAACCCAGACATCCATCATCGATGACGGCACGGCGATGGTGGTCGATTGGTTTATCGACTTGACGGAGTTCACCAATGCGTAGGGTTCGAAGTATTGCCGGTGATTCGGTGAATCTGTTGCTCTACCGCGAACTTGAGCGGTGTGGCGATGCCGCCGAAGAGGCGCTGTGGCGGCTCAATCCACTGCTCGCCGAGCATGCTCCGGTGTTGCCGGCGGGCGTGTGGGTTGTGCTGCCGGAGCTGGATTCAAAACCCATTGCATCCACACCTGTTTCTGCGTGGGATTAAGGAGGCTGCATGTCACTGGGTTTCACTCCCGTGGTGGAGATTTATGGCGCGAACGCAGCGCTGCTTAACGAACGCTTGCTCTCCTGGACGCACATTGATGCGGCAGGGATCGAGTCCGATCAACTGGCGCTTACGATCAACCTTGACGGCCTCGAAGGCTTGCCCAGCCTGGGTGGAAAAATCGGCCTGCGGGTCGGCTACCGCGAATCGGGGTTGGTGGATAAAGGTCAGTTCATCATTACCCGGCTCACGCCTACATTGTTTCCCCTGCGCCTGACGCTGGTGGCCATGGCAGCACCCTTCAGCGCGGCGGACCAGACCGGATTCAAGCAGCGTCGTTCGGTCAGCCATGGCCCGACGACGCTGGGTGCGTTGTTTCGCGAATTGACCTCCAGGCATGGCTTTTCCCCTCGTGTCGCCCCGGAACTGTCGCTGAAAAAAATCGCCCACATCGATCAGTCGAATGAAACGGACATGGGATTTCTGACCCGGCTGGCGTGGATCCATGATGCTGTCGCCAAGCCTGTCAACGAACTGTACGTGTTGGCGCGAAAGGGCCAGGCGAAATCGTTGTCGGGCAAAGTGCTGCCGACCATCAAGCTATCAGTGACGACAAACAATCGTCCCGGCGACAACGCCTTCACGTCCGCCATCCTGGATGAAACGGCGCGGGCTAAATACCAGGGTTGCAGGACCACCTGGTGGGACGCGGCGGCCGGCAAAGTACGCGAAGAGGAAAGCGGCATCGCGCCGTTCAAGACTCTGCGCCAACGCTACTCGAGCGCTGACGATGCCAAGGCTGCCACTGAAGGCGAAACGCGCCGCATGATGCGCGAAGCGCTCAAAGTGAAAATCGAATGCCCTGGCAATCCAGGATTGGTCGCGGAAGGGATCGTGCTACTGGACCCCAGCTGGCCAGACTTCATGCGTGGTCGCTGGTCGATCGACAAGGTTACCGCCAGCGGCGACCGGCTAAAAAGCTATCGCTGCCTTATCGAAGCGACTTGCCTGGACGCGCGGTCATAGCACCCAAGAATTCAATCTGAAACCCTCCGCCCTGGATAGTGCGAGAGCAAGGAATGCGATGACGATTACGCAACCACAACTGCAAAAGATCATGCCCGGCGCCCGCAACCAAGCGGGCGTTTTCATTTCTGCGCTCAATGGCGCCATGAACCGTTACAACATCGACACCCCCAAACGCATCGCCGCTTTCCTTGCGCAAGTCGGTCATGAATCAGGCCAGTTGCAGTACGTGCGTGAGCTTGGCAGCGAACAGTATTTGAGCAAGTACGATACCGGCGAGATGGCGGTCCGTTTAGGCAATACGCCCGCGCTGGACGGTGATGGCCAGCAGTATCGTGGTCGCGGCCTGATCCAGATCACCGGCCGTTTCAACTACCAGCAATGCAGCCTCGGCTTATTTGGCGACGAGCGTTTGCTGGAGTCGCCGCAACTGCTGGAGCTGCCGCAGTGGGCAGCGCAATCGGCCGCTTGGTTCTGGGCGCACAACGGCCTCAATGAACTGGCTGACCGCGACCGCTTCAACAGCATCACTCGTCGCATCAATGGCGGGCTGAATGGGCTTCAGGATCGTTTGCAGCTTTGGGCGCGGGCGAGGGCGGTGTTATGCCAGCCTTCGGTTTGATTGCGCAGTCTTACCGGGTGATTGGCGTTTTTGTGTTGCTGGCCGTGTTGGCCGGGGCCTCGGCGGCGCTGGCCTGGCGTGTTCAGGATTGGCGCTATGGGCGGCAATTGGCGGAGCAAAGCGGTTTGCAGGCGCAAGCGCTGAACCAGCTGACGCAGGCCGCCGCCAACCGGCAACAAGCCGAACTGTCCCGACGCCAGGCACTTGAACAGCGGCTTTCTGCCATTGAGCAAACCCATTACCGAGCGCTTAGCGATGCCCAACGTGATCAAGGTCGCCTGCGCGATCGTCTTGCCACTGCTGATCTGCGCCTGTCAGTCCTCCTCGATACCCGCGACACTGGCGCAGGCTGCGAAGTGCCTGCCACCACCGGCACCAGCGGCCTGGATCATGGCACCCGTCGAGCCCGACTTGACCCAGCGCATGCTGAACGAATTATCGCCATCACCGACGACGGCGACCGCGCACTGATTGCCTTGCAGGCCTGCCAGGCCTATATCAAAGCGCTGGAGCCCTCACATCTTGATTGATCCTGCGTCTTGCAAGCGCTATCCGCTCGTGTACGGTAGTTCTCATTCCGCACGATCAGGAGATGGCTGTGAAAGAACTCACTCAACTGGCCGCTGAACTGGGCCGACGCCTTCAGGTTCTCAACGCTCACGTCACTGCCGCAGAATCTTGTACAGGTGGCGGCATCTGCGAGGCGATCACCCGCATTCCGGGCAGTTCGGCCTGGTTCGAGGCCGGTTATGTCACTTACTCCAACCGTCAGAAAACCCAGCAATTGAATGTCCCGGACGAGTTGTTTGCGACGGTCGGTGCAGTCAGCCGCGAGGTGGTCGAGGCCATGGTCCGGGGCGCCCAGGAGAAAAGCCTGGCGCGTTTTGCCGTGGCGGTCAGCGGTGTCGCGGGACCTGACGGCGGCTCTCCCAGCAAACCTGTGGGTACGGTATGGCTGGCCTGGGGCGTTGGCGAGCGGGTGATCAGCGAGGAGCAACACTTCGCCGGTAACCGCGATGAAGTCCGCCGACAAACGGTGAAGGCCGCGCTAGAGGGCCTGCTGAGGCATGCCGCTGGAGAAATCTCAAATCAGGGGTAGGCGATCCTGAAACGCTGTGGAATAATACTGGCTACTTATACAGGTGTTGGCCGTCAGGCCTTATTGATTACGTGAGGACTTTAATGGACGACAACAAGAAGAAAGCCTTGGCTGCGGCCCTGGGTCAGATCGAACGTCAATTCGGCAAGGGTGCCGTAATGCGTATGGGCGATCAGGACCGTCAGGCGATCCCGGCTATTTCCACTGGCTCTCTGGGTCTGGACATCGCGCTCGGCATTGGCGGCTTGCCAAAAGGCCGTATCGTTGAAATCTACGGTCCTGAATCCTCCGGTAAAACCACGCTGACCTTGTCGGTAATCGCCCAGGCTCAAAAAGCCGGCGCCACTTGCGCATTCGTCGATGCCGAACACGCCCTCGACCCTGAATACGCCGGTAAGCTGGGCGTTAACGTCGATGACCTGCTGGTTTCGCAGCCGGACACTGGCGAGCAAGCCCTGGAAATCACCGACATGCTGGTGCGTTCCAACGCGGTTGACGTGATCATCGTCGACTCCGTAGCCGCTCTGGTACCAAAGGCTGAAATCGAAGGCGAGATGGGTGACATGCACGTGGGCCTTCAGGCTCGCTTGATGTCCCAGGCGCTGCGTAAAATCACCGGTAACATCAAGAACGCCAACTGCCTGGTTATCTTCATCAACCAGATCCGTATGAAAATCGGCGTGATGTTCGGCAGCCCGGAAACCACCACCGGTGGTAACGCGCTGAAGTTCTACGCTTCGGTTCGTCTGGACATCCGTCGTACTGGCGCGGTGAAAGAAGGTGATGAAGTCGTCGGTAGCGAAACCCGCGTCAAGGTTGTGAAGAACAAGGTTGCTTCGCCGTTCCGTCAGGCCGAGTTCCAGATTCTTTACGGCAAAGGCATCTATCTCAACGGTGAGATGATCGACCTGGGTGTTCTGCACGGTTTCGTCGAGAAGTCCGGCGCCTGGTATGCCTACAACGGCACCAAGATCGGTCAGGGTAAAGCCAACTCGGCCAAGTACCTGGCAGACAACCCGGACATCGCCGCAACGCTTGAGAAGCAGCTTCGCGACAAACTGCTGACGCCTGCTCCTGACGTCAAAGCATCGCCGGTCAAAGAGACTGCCGATGACCTGGCCGATGCTGATATCTGACTGATCCGATGACCGCAGTACTCGATACACTCGTCGCGGTGCGGCGAACTGCAATGGACCTGCTCGCACGACGCGAGCACGGTCGAGTCGAGCTGACGCGTAAGCTGCGTCAGCGTGGCGCACTTCCAGAGATGATCGATACAGCTCTCGACCGGTTGACGGACGAAGGGCTGCTCTCGGAATCCCGCTACCTGGAAAGTTTTGTTTCCTACCGCGCCCGTTCCGGTTATGGCCCCTTGCGTATTCGTGAGGAGTTGAGCCAACGCGGCTTGCAGCGTGCGGACATCGAACTCGCGATACGTGAGAGCGGTATGAACTGGCAGGAGCAACTGGAAGATACTTGGCGAAAGAAGTTCTCCGGGCATTTACCTATAGATGCTCGGGAACGTGCCAAGCAAGGCAGGTTTCTGAGTTATCGCGGATATTCCATGGAGATGATCAGCCGCTTGTTCAGTGGTAGAGGCATGGACGATTAAATAAAAACGGCTCGCTATTTTGATAGCGGGCCGTTTTTTTTTGCTTCACGTAACCTTCGAAGGCTCCCGCGTGCGCTGCTGTGATTGAGGTTTGGAGTGCGCCCAGTTTTCGGGCAGGTTGATGTAGTCCACCAGTTCCCTTAACCGCCCGTGATCCCGAGCGTTGAAGGTGAAGGCCAGTCGCGCCAGGTGACTGAACTGAGCTTCATCGTGTTCCTCGCCACTGTAGGCATGCTGATGGAATTGATCGCTCAGACACAAGTCGGCGAATGCCTCTTGCATGTGTTCCAACGCCCTATCACTCAGTTTATGGTTCATGCGGATCACGAACTGGTGCTTGAGCCAGCGGCTGGAGTGGAAGTTGCTGTAGAACTGGTTGATCTGCTCCACCGCTTCTTCGGCGTTGTAGACCAGGCGCACCAATTTCATATCGGTCGGCAGGATGTAGCGATTTTCCTCCAGTTGATGATGAATGAAGTCCAGCGCGCCTTGCCAGAACTTGCCGCCAGGTGCGTCCAGCAGCACGACGGGCACCAACGGACTTTTACCCGTTTGAATCAGCGTCAGTACTTCCAGTGCTTCATCCAGCGTACCGAAGCCCCCGGGGCACAAAACCAGCGCATCAGCCTCTTTGACGAAAAACAGTTTACGGGTGAAGAAAAAGTGGAAGGGCAGCAGATTGGTAGTGCCCTGAACGGTGGGGTTTGCATGCTGCTCGAAGGGCAGCGTGATATTGAATCCCAGGCTATGTTCCAGCCCCGCGCCTTCATGGGCAGCCGCCATGATGCCGCCGCCGGCCCCGGTGATTACCATCAGGTTCGAGCGCGCCAGCGCAGCTCCAAGCTCTCGAGCCATGGCGTATAACGGGTGCTCGACAGGTGTGCGCGCTGAGCCGAAAACGGTGACCTTGCGACGCCCCTTGAATTGCTCGAGAACGCGGAACGCGTGCTCCAGTTCTCGCAACGCTTGCAGGGTTATCTTGGCATTCCAGCGATTGTGATCCTCCTGCGCCATGCGCAAGACGGTAAGGATCATGTCGCGATAGATGGGAATATTCGGGCTGTTGGGGGAAACCAGGTTGAGTTGTTCTTCAACCTTGCTGGTGAGATCGTGGCCGCTTTCTTCAAAATGACGGCTCAACAGGTCATTCGGTTGGTAAGGCATTCAATTTCTCCTTCCATACAGGCTTTGTTTTTTCCTTTGCTGAAAAAACATTCACAACGAAAAATGCATAACGGGCAGCCCCCTATCTGCCCTGAATGGTGAAGGTGAATAGTCTAAATCTAGACCCGCGCGGTGAATTGCGCTGACCTGATCATTGCGCCGCAAAGTCTTTCCTGGCAACTGCTTATTAACTATTTGCAAGGTGATTTCACCGCTCGTCCGAACCTCTGCCGAGTGCTCACCGCTCTGATTTACTTAAGCAAAGGCGTCACGCAAATGTTTTGCGTAAACGGCAAGGCGCACGGGATACGCAGCTCAAAGGATTTATCGCGCAATCAGGGGCGAAGGGCAGGGAGGCGGGAGTTTATGGCCAGAGTCATTCTGGAGATCGATGCACAACTGTATCGATTGCTGAAGTCAGCGGCCGAGACCAATCATTTGAGTCTCGAAGAGGAGTGCTGCCGCCGTCTACAGGGGGGCGAGCGCCGCTCGCGTTATCTGCAAGCACTGGTTGCAGAATTGCGCGCCGAGGATGAACAACGGCGCGCTAATTCAGCGTGATTACTTTTTCTTCGCAGGTGCTGCTTTAGGGCAATCTGAATCCTGGAAGCTTGCGGAGCCGACCGAGCGGTTAGTTTTCACTTCGGTGAAGTCGTAACGCATGATCGCGCCCTTGGCCATCAGATCGCGGAATCCTTTATTCCGGCAAACCGAAGCGCCGAGCTGGAAATACACCGCTTTTGGGTCTGCCCGCATTTTGTCGGCGTGGGTGCTTTGCACACTCAGGTGGTTGATCAACACATTGCCTTCGACGGTGTAGCCCTGATCGAGAATGTCCTCGTTGATCGCACGTGGCGTGCCGACGCTACTTTGCGCAGCGACGTTTCGCAGCTCTCTGTTGAGGTTCTGCTCACTCAAAGAAGCAGCCTGAGCGCTGAAGGACGACGCCAGCAAAACGGCAACGGTGGGAACGATAAGGCGCAGCATGAAACTCTCCTGGTTCAGTGACTGGTGGTTCGACCCGTCACATGACTGTGCGTTCAGTGGCGGCGAATTATAGGGGAGCGAGCCCGGACGGTACAGGCTTGCGCCGGAGGCTCTGGTAAACTGTCAGCACTTTTGTTCTGCCGAGTGTTTTTTCAGTGTCGATTTTCCTTTCTCCCCGACGTCGCCCGCAATGAGCCCTACACCTTCGCGTTTTGCGCCGAATGCCGTTGCACGCTTGCGTGATGAACGAGAGGAAGCAGGCATCAAGCCGATTCAGGCGCGTGGCTGGAGAGCCCCGCGTTGTCATGCTTGCCGTGTGATCGAAAGTCACTGCCTGTGCGCTTGGCGCCCGCAAGTCGAAACGCGTTCCGGGGTTTGCTTGATCATGACCAATAAAGAGGTGTTCAAGCCCAGCAATACCGGCTGGTTGATCGCCGATGTGGTGCGCGACAATCACGCATTCATCTGGTCACGGACAGAAACCGACCCACAATTGCTGGCGTTGCTGGCCGACCCGCAATGGCAGCCGTACCTGGTGTTTCCAGGTGAATACGTTGAGCCTCAACGGGTGACAAATACCGTCGAACCCTCCAGCAGTAAGCGCCCTCTGTTCATTTTGCTGGATGCGACCTGGACCGAAGCCAGGAAGATTTTCCGCAAAAGCCCGTATTTTGATGCGCTGCCAATTCTCAGCCTGCTTCCGGACAAACTTTCACGGTACCGCTTGCGCCGCTCGACTCGCAGCGAGCATTTATGTACCGCCGAAGTTGCGGCGCTGTGCCTCGATTTGGCGGGTGATGTTGAAGCCGCGTCGGCGCTGGACGCCTATTTTGATGTGTTCAGCCAGCATTACCTGGATGCCAAACATCAGTTGGAAATGAACGTTGCGACGCCGGCACACGCCGAATTGATGCCATTTGTACACAGAGGCACCGCGATCACCTGCTGATTGTTACCCATACTGCAAAGAACTGTGCTGGCCAAGCACCTTGACCACCCCGGTTTCGCTGGGCATGCTTGGCGCCGATTAGGGCGCGGCCGGAGTTTGAAACGTCGTTTTATGGTATTGGCGTTGAACGTGCCCTGTTGGTGCAGCTCCGTGGCTGTACCTTGAGTTGCTTGAAAAACAGGATCATTTGAAAAATGGCCACATACGAAATCCTGATTGCCGATGACCACCCACTTTTCCGTAGCGCATTGCACCAGGCATTGACTCTTGGCCTTGGCCCGGATGTCCGTTTGGTAGAAGTGGCGAGCATTGCCGAGCTCGAAACCCGCCTCGACGAAAAAGCTGATTGGGACTTGGTCCTGCTGGATTTGAACATGCCAGGGGCTTACGGGTTTTCTGGACTGGTGTTGCTGCGCGGTCAATACCCGCAGATTCCCGTGGTCATGGTGTCGGCACAGGAAGAAGCATCGATCATGGTGAAGTCCCGTGAGTTCGGGGCCAGTGGCTTCATTCCCAAGTCCAGCGACTTGGGCGTTATTCAAAAAGCGGTGCGTGCGGTGTTGGATGGCGACGTGTTCTGGCCGCCTCAGGCCTTTGAAGCCGTCAGCGTTTCTGCCGAAGCCAAAGCTGCCAGTGAAGGTCTTGCGAGCCTTACTCCACAGCAATTTCGAGTGTTGACGATGGTGTGCGAGGGCTTGTTGAACAAGCAGATCGCTTATGAGCTAAGCGTGTCCGAAGCGACCATCAAGGCGCATGTGACGGCGATTTTTCGTAAGCTGAATGTGCGGACCCGAACTCAGGCTGCGCTGCTCTTGCAACAACTTGAGTCAATTTCCAGCCATTAAAGGCTGGCATCTTCACGCTTTTTTGACTTTCGTTGATCTAGCTTTCCCATTCCTTTTTTGGTCAGTTGCCCACTCTATGTCACCTTTCAAAGGCCAGACCGGCCTGAAACGCATTCTGAATGCCTCTGGATACTCGCTCGATGGCCTGCGTGCAGCCTTTACCGGCGAAGCGGCTTTCCGGCAACTTGTGTTGCTGAATGTCATCCTGATCCCGATTTCGTTCTTCCTGAACGTCAGCCGGGTCGAGCAGGCATTACTGATCGCAGTCTGTTTGCTGGCGTTGATTGTCGAGTTGCTCAATTCGGCAGTGGAGGCGGCCATTGACCGTATTTCCCTGGAATTGCACCCGCTGTCCAAGAATGCCAAAGACATGGGCAGCGCTGCCCAGTTTGTTGCCTTGACCATGATCGCGCTGGTATGGGCGGTTATCCTGCTCTAAGCGATGGTTGGCAACACGATCTCGTCGCTGCGCTGAACCCCTGCGGTAAACGCGCGGCACAGGTCGAGAAATTCGCGCATCGCTGACGTTTGATATTTCTGTTTGTGCCAGATGAAGTAAAACTGCCTGGCCAGGTCCAGATCCGGTGTTTCTACCGGCACCAGGCTGCCGCGTCGGAACGCATCGCGCAGTGCCAAACGCGAAATACAGCCAATCCCCAAACCTGACTCCACGGCTCGCTTGATGGCTTCTGTGTGTTCAAGCTCCAGTCGGATATTCAGAGCGCTGCGGTGGTGACGCATAGCCTGGTCAAAGGTCAGCCGCGTACCAGAGCCTTGTTCGCGCAGAATCCATGCTTCCTGGCTCAACTCCTCCATGGTCGCCACGCCACGTTTGGCCAGCGGATGTTGCGGCGCGCAAAACACCACCAGCTCATCCTCGACCCAACTCTGCACCTCAATGTCGGGGTGGCTGCAATCGCCTTCAATCAGACCTAGATCAATTTCATAGTGTGCAACCTGTTGCACGATGTTGGCAGTGTTCTGCACATGCAGCTTCACCTGGCTCTCGGGATGGCGCTGCATGAAGCTGCCGATCAGCAATGTTGCCAGGTAATTACCGATGGTCAGGGTTGCGCCAACGGCCAGTGAACCGAAACCGGACTTGCCGTTCAGCAGGTCTTCGATTTCCTTGGACTGGTCGAGCAGCGCCACGGCTTGTGGCAGCAGCTGTTTGCCGAGGGCATTGAGGCTCAGCCGTTTGCCCGCGCGGTCGAACAGCTGACAGCTGGACTGGCGCTCTAGCTCGGTGATTGAAGTGCTCGCCGCCGATTGTGAGAGGTTGAGCAGGCCGGCAGCCCGCGAGACGCTTTCCTGCTGGGCGACGGCGACGAATACTTGAAGTTGACGGAGAGTAAATCGCATATCTATATAACCGATAACCCTTATCTTAATAATCCATTTAACAGATATTGTCGCTGGCATTAGAATGCGATGCAATTGCGCGCCGTCAGTTTGTTTTTACAGAGCCTGCGCAGACAAATCTCCAGGAGTCCCACGTACATGAGCAACATGAACCACGAGCGTGTCCTCAGTGTTCACCACTGGAACGACACCCTGTTCAGCTTCAAGTGCACCCGCGATCCGGGCCTGCGCTTCGAGAACGGTCAGTTCGTGATGATCGGCCTGCAACAGCCCAACGGCCGCCCGCTTATGCGTGCTTACTCGATTGCCAGCCCGAACTGGGAAGAGCATCTCGAGTTCTTCAGCATTAAAGTGCCTGATGGTCCGCTGACTTCCCAGTTGCAGCATCTGAAGGAAGGCGACGAGATCATTATCAGCAAGAAGCCCACCGGCACGCTGGTACTGGACGACTTGAAGCCTGGCAAACACTTGTACCTGCTCAGCACCGGCACCGGTCTGGCGCCGTTCATGAGCGTCATCCAGGACCCGGAAACCTACGAGCGTTTCGAAAAAGTGATCCTGTGCCACGGCGTACGTTACGTCAACGAAGTCGCTTACCGTGAGTTCATCACCGAGCACCTGCCGCAGAACGAATTTTTCGGCGATGCGCTGCGTGACAAGTTGATCTACTACCCGACTGTCACCCGCGAACCGTTCGAGAACGAGGGCCGCCTGACCGATCTGATGCGCAGCGGCAAGCTGTTCAGCGACATCGGCCTGCCGCCGATCAATCCGCAGGATGACCGCGCCATGCTGTGCGGCAGTCCGAGCATGCTCGACGAAACCAGCGAAGTGTTGAACAGTTTCGGCTTGAAAGTTTCGCCGCGTATGCGTGAGCCGGGTGATTACCTGATCGAACGCGCATTCGTCGAGAAATAAGAACTCCGCTCAACTGCTTTGCTTTACCTGTGGGAGCAAGCCTGCTCGCGATGGGGGTGTATCAGTCGACTTCAAAGTTGACTGTCACACCCTCTTCGCGTGCAGGCTGCTCCCACAGTTGTTTGCGGCGTTCAGTCCTTTGCTGGAATCACTTCCAGGACGCGGATCAGGTCTGGCGTAGGGTAATGCCAGCGCACATCCACGTCCCAAAGCTGCGCGCCATATTCCCTTTGCGGTGTAGGAATCTGGTACGCCGGACGTGGGTCTTGTGCCAGGCATTGTTCGATCAACTCAACGAGAGGCTCTTTGAGGCGCTGAGCATGGCCATGAGCCTGCTGCAGTGCTGAGTCCGCCCACTGCACGGGAATCAGCTGTGGCGCTGCGCTGGCGATGTCGTTGGAGGCTCTGTCGATGATGTCGGCGTAAGGTACGTAAGGTTTTATATCGAGAATTGGCGTGCCATCCAGCAGATCGATGCCGGATATCCATAGGCGATTGGCTTCGACCTTGTCCAGCTTGACCACGGATTGACCAATACCGTTGGGACGGTGCGTGGCGCGGGTCGCAAACACGCCCATGGTTGTGTTGCCGCCGAGACGAGGAGGGCGCACCTTCAGTCGCGGTTTTTCTTCCAGCGCTTTATGAAACATGAACAGCAGCCAGACGTGGCTGACCTGCTCCAGCCCTTGCACCGCATCGCCTTGATCGAAAGGCGCCACCAACTCCAATACGCCACGCGCGGCTGGAGCCAGTTGCGGTTGGCGCGGGATGGCAAACTTCTCCTTGAAGCAGGAGCGCACGAAGCCGATGGGAGAAACGCTGTAGGTCATGGTCTGGGGTCGAGGCGGGTGAGGGTGGGCATGATAACCCGAGCGGTCTCGAGATCGGTGGCGCCTGCAAACCCATCATCGCGAGCAGGCAGCCACTTTGTAATCGCTCCCTACGCGAGTGAGCCTGCTCTCGATGGCCACGCCGAGGATCTAGAGACTAAACCCACCGTCCAGCGGAATAATATTGCCCGTCATGTATGCACCGGCCGTACTCGCCAGGCTGATCGCCAGTGCTGCCATTTCTTCTTCTCGCCCCCAGCGTTTCATGGGGATCAGCGCCGTATCATCCGCCAGCGCCTGTTCATCATCACCAATGTGTTGGGTCATCTTGCTGGGGAAACGGCCGGGCGCGATCACATTGACGTTGATGTGCTGGCTCACCAGTTCACGAGCGAGAATTCGCGACAGCTGATGCAGCGCGGCTTTACTCGGGCCGTAGGCATACGCTTGCTCGCCAAACGATGAAATTCCTGCCACCGAGCCGATGTTGATGATCCGTGCCGGATTCGCTGCTGAACCCGCCTTCTTCAACAAAGGTAAAAATTGCTGAATGCAATTGAATACTGACGTCACGTTGAGCCGCATGACCTTTTCCCAGCTCTTTACCGGGTAGCTTTCCAGCGGTGCACCCCATGTGGTGCCAGCGTTGTTCACCAGAATATCCAGGTGGCTGATGTGTTGGCTTAGTTGTGTGGCCAGTTGCTGCACGCCTTCTTCAGTCGCCAGATTCGCCGCGATTGCGTGGCAACGACCGAATGCGCCCAGTTCATCCGCGGTTTGCTGGCAGGCTTCGGCATCCCGGGCGCAGACGTAAACGGTGGCACCAGCCTCGACGTAGGCCTTGGCGATCATTTTGCCGATACCACGGGTGCCGCCGGTCACCAGAGCGGTGCGGCCTTGTAGGGAAAAATAAGGGTGCATGGCGAGTCCTGAGAGCTGAGGGTTAATACACCCTAGTCGTCAGCCGCAAGAAGCGGAGCCACTATTTTTGCGAGGAATGGGTGGCCATTCGGCCCAGCTGCAGGGGTGGCTTGCCAGCGAAGGTCGTTAACGATAACGCGTGTCGACGGATTCAACACCGCGTTATTCAGGCCTTCGCTGGCAAGCCAGCGCCTGCAAGACATCAGGTGCTTACTGCGGGCGAACTCGAAGGGTGAGCCCTTTTAGGAAGTTGCGCAGCAACTGGTCGCCGCAGGTGCGGTAGTTGGTGTGGCCGAACTTGCGGAACAATGCGCTCAGTTCTGGCTTGGACACCGGGAATTCGGCGGCTTTGAGAATGGCATGCATGTCGTCTTCTTTCAGTTCGAAGGCCACGCGCAGCTTTTTCAGGATGATGTTGTTGGTCACTGGGGTTTCAATCGGCTGCGGCGGACGGCTTTCATCCTTGCCGCGCTTGAAGATCACCAGGCCATCAAGGAAGTGCGCCATGACTTCGTCCGGGCAGCGTACAAAACCTTCCTCGTCCTCTTCTTTCTTGTCCAGGTAGGTCAGCAGGTCTTCGAGGCTGACGTCCATGCCGCCGAGTTTGATGATCTCGATGACTTTCTTGTCGCTGATGTCCAGCATGTAGCGCACGCTGCGCAGTACGTCGTTATGAATCATGGTGTGCAATCCTGATATTCAGCAGTGGGCGCCGCAGAGAACAGCAGCGCCAAAATGTAGGGCGGCGTGAAAGGTCTTAGAACTTTTCTTTGCCGGACAGGTAGCGCCATTGCCCCAACGGTACTTTACCGATGGACACGCCGCCGATGCGGATGCGGCGGATGGCGACGACCTTCAGACCAACGGCCTGGCAGAACAGGGCAATGACGCCCGGTTGTGGATTTTTCATCGCAAACCGCAGGCGGTTTTCGTTTTGCCAGCTGGCTTTGACCGCCGGCAACTCCTTGCCCTTATAGGTCAGGCCATGATTCAGGCGGTTCAAGCCGTGCGCGACCATGTCACCTTCAACTTCGACCACATACTCCTGCTCGATCTTGGCTGAGTCAGCCGTCAGCTTGCGCAAGATTTTCCAGTCCTGAGTAAACACCAGCAGACCGCTGGCATTGGCTTGCAGGTCGGTGCTGGCGGTCAGCCGCAGGAAGTGGCCCTTGAGCGGGCGCTTGCTGAAGCGATGTTCTTCGCTCAGGGTTTCGGCGCTGATGCTTGCCATGGCCGTTTCTGCATCCATGCCCGCCGCAACGTTGAACAGGATGGTTACGGGTTCAGGGGCCGTCGCCTTGGCCTCTGGGTCGAGCTCGACTTTTTGAGTGCCGACTTTGAACTGCGGCTCGTCGATGACTTCGCCGTCTACGGTGACCCAGCCGCCCTCAATGAACAACTCAGCCTCCCGACGGGAACAGCCGACGAGTTCGATGAGGCGTTTGGAGAGACGAATCGGGTCAGTCATGACAGGGCCGTAACAAAAAGGGGGTGGGCATTGTACCTGCCTGGCGCCGGTTAATCCCGGCTCCATTTACGCTGGATGGCTTTTTGTGGGCGCGGGCTTGCTCGCGAAAGCGGTAGAACAGTCAATTTATCGGGCGAATGACACACCGCATTCGCGAGCGAGCCCGCTCCCACAGGTGTTCTGGGTTGTGTCAGCCATGCCGCGAATGCTGCTGATTTTCCCGCAGTCGCATGTGCAACAACGGGTAAGGTTGGCCCATGCCATCGACTTCTGAACGACCGATCACTTCAAAGCCCTGTTTGAAGTAGAAGCCCAGCGCCTGCGGGTTCTGCTCATTGACGTCCAGCTCGTTAGCGTTCAGGTGCTCCATTGCATAGCGCAACAGTTGCTTGCCTAGGCCCTGGCCGCGATGCGCGGGGTCTATAAAGAGCATTTCTATTTTGCCGGCTGCGACGCCTGCAAACCCGGTGATGCGTTGACGCGCGTCTTTGGTGCAAATCAGCATCACTGCATCGAGGTAGCGGGTCAGTACCAGGTTTTTCAGCAGTTCTATGTAGCTGTCTGGCAGAAAGTCGTGCGTGGCGCGCACCGAGGCCTCCCAGACTTGGGTGAGTTGCGGGTAATCGCTTTGTTTGGGTGTATGAATGACCGAATGATGGCGCATGGCCGAATGCCCCTTTTGCGGTGGATTGTGCGAGTCCTTTCTCCCACAAAACGATAGACCTAAAAAAGCCCCGCATCTCGTAAAGAGGGCGGGGCTTTTTGTATTTTTTGCGTTTAGATCTGTTCAGCCCACAGGTCGTATTCGTCGGCGTCAGTCACTTTGCACCAGACTTTGTCGCCTGGTTTCAGGTTGCTGCCGTTATCGATGAACACGTTACCGTCGATTTCCGGGGCATCGAAGAAGCAACGACCCACCGCGCCTTGCTCGTCGACTTCATCGACCAGCACTTCGATTTCACGACCGACGCGCATTTGCAGGCGAGCCGAGCTGATGGCTTGCTGGTGCGCCATGAAACGGTCCCAGCGGTCTTGCTTGACGTCGTCCGGCACGATGGCCGCGTCCAGCAGGTTGGCCGGGGCGCCTTCGACGGGCGAGTACTGGAAGCAACCGACACGGTCGAGTTGGGCTTCGGTCAGCCAGTCCAGCAGGTATTGGAATTCTTCCTCGGTTTCGCCCGGGAAGCCGACGATGAAGGTCGAACGGATGATCAGATCCGGGCAGATTTCGCGCCAGTTCTTGATGCGTGCCAGGGTCTTGTCTTCGAAGGCCGGGCGTTTCATGGCTTTCAGGATTTTAGGGCTGGCGTGCTGGAACGGGATGTCGAGGTACGGCAGGATTTTACCGGCAGCCATCAGCGGAATCAGCTCGTCGACGTGCGGGTACGGGTAGACGTAATGCAAGCGAACCCAGACGCCGAGGGTGCTCAGGGCTTCACAGAGCTCGGTCATGCGGGTTTTCACCGGCGCGCCGTTCCAGAAACCGGTGCGGTATTTTACGTCGACACCGTAGGCGCTGGTGTCTTGCGAGATCACCAGCAGCTCTTTGACGCCGGCCTTGACCAGGCGCTGGGCTTCGTCGAGCACATCGCCAACCGGACGGCTGACCAGTTTGCCGCGCATCGAGGGGATGATGCAGAAGCTGCAGCTGTGATTGCAGCCTTCGGAAATCTTCAGGTAGGCGTAGTGGCGCGGGGTCAGTTTGATCCCTTGCGGCGGCACCAGATCGATCAGCGGGTTGTGATCCTGGCGCGGCGGCACGGCGTCGTGCACGGCGTTAACCACTTGTTCGTATTGTTGCGGGCCGGTCACCGCCAGCACGCTTGGGTGCACGTTGCGAATCGCACCTTCCTCGACACCCATGCAGCCGGTCACGATGACCTTGCCGTTTTCCTTGATGGCTTCGCCAATCACTTCAAGCGATTCAGCCTTGGCCGAGTCGATGAAGCCGCAGGTGTTGACCACCACCACGTCGGCGTCCTGATAGGTCGATACGACGTCGTAGCCTTCCATGCGCAGCTGGGTAAGGATGCGCTCGGAGTCGACCAGTGCTTTGGGGCAACCCAGGGATACGAAGCCAACCTTTGGATTGGCCTGCACAGGAGTGGTGGACATGTCTAACCTCGGTATTTGTGACGCCTCCAGCCGAAGACGGCAAGGCGACTGACGGGCGTTTTGCACCCTGACTCGTGAGTGATTCGCGAGACGGGACGCTTTGCCTCTGATCAAAAAGTGCGCAATTCTAGCGATGGAAGGCTCACTTGACCAGCTTTATGCAGGGAAATACGACGAGTGCTGCGCTATGCTTCGCGGCGTTACGCTTTACCGAATTTTTACAGTCAACAAAACGTCTGTAACGCGAAGTAAAACGGCGCATGCTGCGTGGCAAAGCATAGTGCTTCTTTTTTAAAGATGTCCGGGTCTGGGTAGTAGGAGTGGTGGATGGGTCAGGCAAGTAGTCAGGCTGCGAGCGCCGAGCATTCGGCGGCAAAGCCGATCGGCATGCTGGTGGCGGCGGTCGGGGTGGTTTATGGCGATATCGGCACAAGCCCGCTGTACACCCTCAAAGAAGTGTTCACCGGTGGCTATGGCGTCCCCGTCAACCACGATGGGGTATTGGGGATTCTGGCACTGATCTTCTGGTCGCTGATCTGGGTGGTGTCGTTCAAGTACATGATGTTTGTGCTGCGGGCTGATAACCAGGGCGAAGGCGGGATCATGGCCTTGACGGCACTGGCTCGCAGAGCCGCGTCCGGGCATCCGAAATTGCGTAGCTTCCTGGTGGTGTGTGGGCTGATCGGTGCGGCGCTGTTCTACGGCGACAGCATGATCACGCCGGCCATTTCCGTGCTCTCCGCTATCGAAGGCCTGGGGCTGGCATTCGATGGCATCGACCATTGGGTTGTACCGTTATCGCTGGTCGTCCTTGTTGCGCTGTTCCTTATTCAGCGCCATGGCACCGCGCGTATCGGCATCTTGTTCGGCCCGATCATGGTCACCTGGTTTTTGGTGCTGGGTGCGTTGGGCGTTTACGGCATCCTGCAACACCCTGAGGTGCTGCACGCCATGAACCCGGTGTGGGGCGTACGCTTCTTCATCTCGCATCCGGGTATGGGCGTTGCGATCCTCGGCGCGGTTGTGCTGGCATTGACCGGTGCCGAAGCGCTGTATGCCGACATGGGCCACTTCGGTCGCAAGCCGATTGCTCGCGCCTGGTTCATCCTGGTGCTGCCAGCGCTGGTGCTGAATTACTTCGGGCAGGGCGCGCTGTTGCTGGGCGATCCGGAAGCCGCACGCAACCCGTTCTATCTGCTGGCTCCTAGCTGGGCGCTGATTCCTTTGGTCGGTTTGTCGACATTGGCCACGGTCATCGCGTCGCAGGCCGTTATTTCCGGTGCTTTCTCGCTGACGCGTCAGGCGATTCAGTTGGGCTACATTCCGCGCATGCACATTCAGCACACCTCCAGTGCAGAACAAGGCCAGATCTACATAGGCGCAGTGAACTGGTCGCTGATGGTCGGTGTGATTTTGCTGGTGCTGGGCTTTGAATCCTCCGGCGCTCTGGCTTCGGCTTACGGCGTAGCGGTGACGGGCACGATGTTGATGACCACCGTTCTGGTGTCAGCCGTCATGCTGCTGTTGTGGAAATGGCCTCCGATTTTCGCGGTGCCGTTGTCGATCGGTTTCCTGTTGGTAGATGGTTTGTACTTCGCCGCCAACGTGCCAAAAATCGTTCAGGGCGGCGCGTTCCCGGTCATTGCCGGTATCGTGCTGTTTATCCTGATGACCACCTGGAAGCGAGGCAAGCAACTGCTGGTCGAACGTCTGGATGAGGGCGGGTTGCCGCTGCCGATCTTCATCAGCAGTATTCGAGTACAGCCACCGCATCGGGTGCAGGGCACTGCCGTGTTCCTGACGGCGCGACCGGACGCCGTACCACACGCGCTGTTGCACAACTTGCTGCACAACCAAGTCCTGCATGAGCAAGTGGTGCTGCTGACAGTGGTTTATGAAGACATCCCGCGGGTGCCGGCCAATCGGCGTTTCGAAGTTGATTCGTATGGAGAAGGCTTCTTCCGGGTGATTCTGCACTTCGGCTTCGTTGACGAGCCAGACGTGCCTCAAGCGCTGAAGCTGTGCCACCTCGATGATCTGGATTTCAGCCCGATGCGCACTACGTATTTCCTCAGCCGCGAGACAGTCATTGCCTCCAAGCTCGAAGGCATGGCTCGCTGGCGTGAGGGGCTGTTTGCCTTCATGTTGCAGAATGCCAACGGCAACCTGCGCTTCTTCAACCTGCCGCTGAACCGGGTGATCGAGCTGGGTACTCAGGTCGAGATGTAAGGCCCAACAAAAAGCCCCCGGTGCCGTGAAGGCAGCGGGGGCTTTTTTGTGGGTGGCGTCTCAGCTTATTCCGCGGCTGTCGCCTCATCCTTTGGCTGGCGCTTGACGATGATGTCTACCAAACGCTGTGCGAGGGCAGGGTAGTTCTCGTCGAAGTGGTGGCCGCCAGGCAACTTTATGGCTTCGCCCACGGCGGTTTTGTCGGTGCAGCCGCTCTCGTCGACTTCTTCTTCACCATAGATGCACACCACTTTTTCGGGTGGCAGCTTGGCCATTTCCGGGCCGGTGGCAGCTTCTTTGCCGGCGTTGCCGAGCCAGCCTTCGACTTCGATTTCGAAGCTGCCGGTACGAGCAAAGGCCAGCAGAATGATGGCGTCTACCCGTTGCTGCTCCGACTCTGCGAGGCGGTTGTAGATGGCTGGCAATACGTCGGCACCAAATGAGTAGCCAGTCAGGATGAAGCGCTTGGTGCCCCACTTCTGACGGTAGTGCTGCATCAGCTCGGCCAGGTCCAGAGCACTTTGCTCAGGACTTTTGTGCTGCCAGTAATAACGCAACGTGTCGATGCCAACCACCGGGTAGCCGATCTTTGCCATTTCGCCGGCCACGTCGCGGTCCAGGTCGCGCCAGCCGCCATCACCGGAAAGAAACAGAGTGACGGTGTCCTTGGCTTGACCAGCAGGCACTTCAACCACCGGGATTTGCAGGCCACCGGCGGCCTTGTCGCCACCCACGAGGATTTTGCGAAGTTCGTTGTTCAGCACCTGCGGCAGATTGATGTCGTAGTCGCTGATGCTGGTTTCGGCATTCGGCTGGTCGCGCACAAAACCTGCGCTGGCGTCGTCCGGGTTGTCGTTCCATGCCACCAGCCAGTGACCGTGAGCGGCACTTTTTGGCAGCAGATCCGTGCAGCCGGGTTTTTCCAGGGCCAGGTCTACCGAAACGGCTTGGGCCTTGTCGTCCTTCTGCTCGGACAACCAGCGCCAAGCCAGCACGGCGCCAGGGCCGATACCGCTGACCAGGGTCGGCGGGCCGTTGAGTTCTCGCATGGCCGTTTGCAAGGCGCGACGTTGCAACAGGCATTCTTTAGGCAAGATCACCTGAACGATCTGCGCCGCGCCAGAGCGGCTCAGGGTCATCAGCTGTTGGTCGCTGAGCTTCTGGTCGTCATTGACCGCCACAAGCACCTGAGCGCGCGGCTTGTTACCGGGAATGACGCGAGTCATCACGGTGCCATCGGCCGGCTTCAAGAGTTCGAGGGTCGGTTCTGGTGCCGGGCGTTTCAGGTACCAGTAACCGCCACCGAGAATCAGGGCCAGCACTACCAGAGTGGCCAGTACGTACCGCAAGGAGCGTTGAATCATCAGCGTTTCACCAATCCAGTCAAGCCGCCCGCAATCAGGGCAGCAGTATCGGCCAGGGCAACCAGCGGATCGAGTCCGGCGGGCACGGCCATATAACGGGGTTCCCAGTCAGGCTGGAATTTGTCTTTGAAGCGGCGCAAGCCTTGGAAGTTGTAGAGTTGCTCACCACGGCGGAAAACCATCGAGCCCAAGCGCTGTGTCAGTGGTGCGCCACGACGGGGTTGCAATCCCGACAGCGGCACCATGCCCAGGCTGAAGCGCGCGTATCCATGATTTTTATAATGTTGAATCAGGCCGACCATCATATATTCCATGGTCAGTTTGGGGGCATCCGGGTGCGAGCGCATCAGGTCGAGGCTGGCCAGGTCATGGCCATAGGTTTCGAGCAAGTTGGCGAACGCAACCGGACGTCCTTCGAAGCGAATCACGGCAACACGGAAGTGCTTGAGGTAGTCATCGCTGAAGCGGCCGAGTGAGAAACCTTTCTCGCGCACATTCTTGCCGGTCAGCCACGCATCGGAAATGACTTTCAGCTCATCCATCGGCGCTTGTCCAGGCTCATGGATCTCCAGCGACAGACCGTCACGGGTGCCTCGGTTCCAGGTGTAGCGCAGGTCTTTCATCTCTTTGCCTTTGGCTTCGAGATCAAAGCGATGCAGATCGACCCTGGCTTCTTCGCCAAGTTTGATCGCGGTCAGGCCGATGTCCATGTAGTACGGCAGGTTCTCTGCGCGAACCTGATAGAACACGGGGCGAGCGTGATGGATGTCGCACAGGTCGCGGAATTGCCAAATCATTTCGGCGCGTTGCTGGGTCGGGCCGATGGGGTCGTACAGCGCCACCAGGCTGCGGCCACGGCGCGCGTACATCAAGAACGCCTCATCATTAGGGTGAAACAGCAACGCCTTGTCACCGGTCAATGCCAGGCCACCATCCGGTTGGGAGGAGGCCATGAGAATTTTTACTGCACGCTCCAGCTCATCGGGCGTAGGCAAGTGAATGACCGGGCGTGCGGTCCGCAGCAGCCAGGTCAGTGAAACCACCACCAGCAATACCGCCGCACCGAGCAACGAGCGCAAACCGCGTGGGGCATCCGCATCGAGTGTGAATTGCCACCACAGTTGATGGCTGTACGGAACGTCTTGATAGGCGAACAGCAGCAGCCAGATGGATGCTCCGAGAACGCAAAGGCTGGCCACCAGGTAC
This sequence comes from Gordonia sp. IEGM753, assembly GCF_050321825.1. NCBI lineage: Bacteria > Bacillati > Actinomycetota > Actinomycetes > Mycobacteriales > Gordoniaceae > Gordonia > Gordonia sp. IEGM753. The sequence continues at coordinate 326,181 of NZ_JBNQGB010000002.1, read as the reverse complement.
AGCGGCGAGAAAGGCAGTTCCGTCAGGCGGCTGGCGCGATAGAACGAGCGGCGGAAAACCCCCAGCAGGCTCGCGGTCAGCGTCATCAGAGAGGCTTCTTCCCAATCGAAACCCTTGAGCAACGAGAGCAGGGCGCCGACCAGCAGCAGAATGGTGGTCAGCATCCACGCGGCCGACAGGCGCCTGCGCAGGCCCTGGGCCAACAGCAGGCAAAGTACGCCAATCAGGCTGGCACCGAAGTGCGAGGCGTCTACCAGTCGATGGGGAATGAGAAAGCCGATGTGTTCCAGGCGGGTATCGATTTCCGGTGTCGCGCCGGAGAACAGCAGCACCACACCGGAGAGGAATACCAACACCGCCAGAATCGGCGCGGCCAGGCCGGAAGCGACTCTCAGCGACTGGCGCGATTGAAACAGGCGCTGGCCTTCGTTGATCAGCAAGAATACGCAGGCCACCAGTAAAGGCAGGACCACGTAGATCAAACGGTACAGCAACAACGCAGCCGCTAACGGTGCAGCACCGAGTTGGTCGGCGAATGCGGCGAGGAGGATCGCCTCGAACACTCCGACACCGCCGGGAACATGGCTGAGCACCCCCGCCGCCAGCGCCAGCAGGTACACCAGCAGGAATGCGCCGAACGGTGGTGCTTCAGGCAACAACAGATAAAGCACGGTCGCCGCGGCGGCGACGTCCAGAGCGGTGATGATCAGTTGCAAAAAGGTCAGACGGCGGCCCGGCAGGCGTAATGTGCGGCGCCCAACCCGAACCAGCAAGTTATCCGCGTACGGTTGTTCCGGCAGGCGGCGGCGGTAAATGCCGATAGCCAATACGCTGAAGAGCAACAATACGGCGCCGGCAATGGTGGCCAATAAAGTTTCGGACAAACCCAATGCAGCGGATGCGGCTGGCAAGTTGCTGAGGGTTGCCAGTGCGGCCAGCGGTGGCAACGCGCAGCCAAGCGAGAGGCTGGCGAACAGCGTCATGTGAGCGACTTCCGAAGCCCCAAGACCATGACGCGCATATAGACGGTAGCGAACCGAGCCACCCGACAGCATCGAGAGGCCAATCGCATTGCCGATTGCGAAGGCGGTGAAGCCACCGAGGGCCAGAACTCTCGGTGCCAATGTGACGCCTGCGTAGCGGCTGGCCGACCATTCGTAACCGAGCAGAATGATGAAGCCGACCACTGTTGCACCCAGCGCGCCCATCAGTGCTGGTTTCGGCACATCCAGGATAGAGTCGTGCAGCGCGTACAGGTCGAGCTCGCTCAATAGATGACGGCAGGCAATCAGCGCGATAGCGAACAACAGCAGGGTAACCGCCAGGCCAATGGGCTGACGGTACTTGCTGATCAGATCAAGCAAGCGAAGACGCTCGGCTTTGATCGGATGTGCCGCAGTGACGGTGTCTTGTGAATCAGACGAGTTGGCGCGCATCAATCACCTCTTGGATTGTGCGCGACAGGATGGAGGTATCCAGCCAAGTTACCAATCCCTGTAGAAAAAAATAATCGCGAATATTAACGCTTCTCGCCGGGTAGGGGCGACCGCATGTCATGAGCCCTGAAGGGTGTTGCCTGGAACTCAGCATAGTCTGAACTGAGCAGCCTGGTGAACCCAATAGGTTCACCACAGATTGACAGATCATTGTTGCGAAAGGACTTTTTCTTCAGATACAAAAAAGGCCACTCTTTCGAGCAGCCTTTTTTGATGTTTGGTTGCGGGAGCCGGATTTGAACCGACGACCTTCGGGTTATGAGCCCGACGAGCTACCAGACTGCTCCATCCCGCGTCTGTGTGTCGGCATTCTACAGAGGATCGCAGGTGTGTCAACCTTCATTTTAAGGAAAACCCTTTCCTGTTCAATCGCTTAGGGTCGAAACAACCAGGGCGGCTGGCCTGAGACGCTTGTGTGGCAAGGCTTTCAGCTCTATTGGGATGCTTGTGTCGATTGATAAAATGAATTCATGCTCGACTTTTCCTACGCTCTTGGAAGAACATTCAGACTACTGGTGCTATATACAGGTGTCAGTGAGACAATGCCGTCCTGACCCGCAAACACTCGATTTCACCGCCATGAACACTGCTTTTATATGACGCAGCGAAAAATCATCCACGTCGATTGCGACTGTTTCTACGCTGCCATCGAGATGCGGGACGACCCGCGCCTGGCTGGTAAGCCGTTGGCGGTAGGGGGTTCTGCGGATCGTCGCGGGGTGATTGCCACCTGTAATTATGAAGCTCGGGCTTATGGGGTGCGCTCGGCGATGTCTTCCGGGCATGCGCTAAAACTGTGCCCGGACCTGACCATCGTCAAACCGCGCATGGATGCTTATAGAGAAGCGTCCAAAGAAATTCAGACGATTTTTCGCGATTACACCGAGTTGATCGAGCCGCTGTCTCTCGACGAGGCTTACCTTGATGTGTCGGACTGCGCGCATTTTGGCGGTAGCGCGACGCGTATTGCCCAGGACATTCGCCGGCGAGTCTCTAATCAGCTGCACATCACTGTTTCGGCTGGCGTGGCGCCGAACAAGTTTCTGGCAAAGATCGCCAGTGACTGGAAGAAGCCGAATGGTTTGTTCGTGATCACACCGGATCAGGTCGAGGACTTTGTCAGCGGTTTGCCCGTCAGCAAGCTGCATGGCGTAGGCAAAGTGACGGCCGATAAGCTGGGCAGGCTCGGCATTGTCGATTGCTCGCACTTGCGCGAGTGGGACAAGTTGGCCCTGGTGCGCGAATTTGGCAGCTTCGGTGAGCGACTCTGGAGCCTTGCGCGTGGGATTGATGATCGGTTGGTGCATAACGACAGCCGTCGGCAGTCGATCAGTGTCGAAAACACCTACGACGTTGATCTGCCAGACTTGGTGAGCTGCCTGGACAAATTGCCTGAGCTGCTCGAGACACTGAGTAATCGCATGGCGAGAATCGACAGCAGCTATCGGCCCGGCAAGCCGTTCGTCAAAGTGAAATTCCACGACTTCACCCAAACCACGCTGGAACAGGCCGGAGCGGGGCGGGACTTGGGGAGTTATCAGTTGTTGCTGACCCAGGCGTTCAATCGCGGTGGTAAACCGGTACGGTTGCTGGGTGTCGGCGTTCGGCTGGAGGACTTGCGAGGAGGGTTTGAGCAGATGGAGTTGTTCGAGCGGTAGTTCAGTAATGAATGGAGCGGCCTCATCGCGAGCGAACTCGCGATGCTTTAAGCCTTAGTTTGGTCCTGGATCCGCTACCAGTCGCCCGGCGTCCTTAGTCAGTGACTTGAGGAATTCGGTCTGCAGTTCCGGGTCATTACGAGTCAGTTCAATCAAGCTCTGTTCCAGCTCGCTTGCTTCTTCTTCCATGCCCAGTTCCGATAGACGCTTGACCCGGTGCACCCACTGGCTCACTTCGTCGTCTTCGAGGTCTTCGTAAATCAGTTCGTGAGCTTCAAGCAGCTTGCCGCGTAGCTGGCTGCTGATGGCCAGGGAAGAATCGGTGTGCACATCATCCTGGGTATCTTCGACACTGATCTGCAGCTTGCTCAGATGATTGATGTCATGTTCAGAGAACGGGCTGTCCAGCAGGTTCAGGCGCAAGATACCGTTTTTGTCGGTACTCATTTCGAACGTCTGATTGCCGGCCTTGACCTCAACCGGGCGCTCGCTCCACGGCAGGCTTGAGTATTCCATGCGCTTGTCGCGCTGGATTTCGTCGATGCCCGCCAGGTTCTGCTGCGCACGACCGTGCGATTGCACGTTCATGAACGGGTTGATCCCCGCAAAACCATAGCTAAGCCAGTCTTTGGTCACGCTGTCTGGCAAGTTGCCGAGCGCAAACACGTTAACCACGTTGGCCCCGACGCCCGCCACAATCGCGACCGCACCCAGCGGAATCTCGTAAGCCTCCCGCCAGGGTTGGTAAGGCGTATAGCGATCATAGTGGCGCGTGACTTCGAATTCGGTAACTTCGAATGTCTTCTGCTCGAGGATCTTCACCCGGCGTTGCGGCAATTCCAAAACCTTGGGTTCGCCGACATCGATTTGCAGGCTGTGATCGAGCAACTTGCGCTCGACACGTTCCTCGTGCTCGCTGCGTTGCGACATTTGATTGGCGCAGCCGCTGACCAGCAGGGTGCTGCACAGGGCAGCACCACCGAGGCCTAAGGTGTTTCGCTTGAACATGACTTCTCTATCTGGTGTCAGCGGCGGATACGGGCCTGGAGGAACGACAGCACGTCAGCCACCGGCAGCGCTTGCGCTTCGGGTTCGGTGCGGCTCTTGTATTCCAGGTTACCTTCGGCGAGGCCGCGGTCACTGACCACGATCCGGTGAGGAATGCCGATCAGTTCCATGTCCGCAAACTTGATGCCTGGGCTGGTTTTCTTGTCGCGATCGTCCAGCAGCACTTCGAAACCGGCCGCAGTCAATTCTGCGTACAACGTGTCGGTGGCTTCGCGAACCTGCTCGGTTTCGTAACGCAGTGGCACCAGCGCAACCTGGAATGGCGCGAGGGTGTCGCTCCAGATAATCCCGTTGGCGTCGTTGCCCTGCTCGATGGCTGCAGCCACCACGCGGGAAACGCCGATACCGTAGCAGCCCATTTCCAGGGTTACCGGCTTACCGTTCTCGCCCAGCACTTCGCACTTCATCGCTTTGCTGTACTTGTTGCCCAGCTGGAAGATGTGCCCGACTTCGATACCGCGTTTGATTTCAAGCGTGCCTTTGCCATCCGGGCTCGGGTCGCCGGCCACCACGTTTCGCAAATCGGCAACGGTCGGAACCGGCAGGTCACGTTCCCAGTTCACGCCGAAGTAGTGTTTGTCGTCGATGTTGGCACCGATGCCAAAGTCGCTCATCAACTCGACGGAACGGTCGATGATGATCGGCAGTGGCAAGTTCAGCGGGCCAAGCGAACCTGCGCCGGCACCGATGGCGTCGCGCAGTTCGGCGTCACTGGCCATGACCAATGGGCTGGCAACGCCAGGCTGCTGGGAAGCCTTGATTTCGTTGAGCTCATGGTCGCCACGGATGACCAGCGCGATCAGTTTGCCTGCTTCTTCAGCGTGCACGATCAGCGTCTTGATGGTCTTTTCAATCGGCAGATTGAATTTCTCCACAAGGGCGGCAATGGTCTTGGTTTCTGGTGTGTCCACCAGGCGCAGCTCTTCACTTGGCGCAGGACGCGATGCTTCGCGTGGCACGGCTTCGGCTTTTTCGATGTTCGCTGCATAGTCGGAACCGTTGCTGAAGACGATATCGTCTTCGCCGGATTCGGCCAATACGTGGAACTCGTGGGAGCCAGCGCCACCGATCGAGCCGTTGTCCGCTTCAACCGCGCGGAACTTCAGGCCCAGACGAGTGAATACATTGGTGTAAGCCTGGTGCATGCGGTCGTAAGTGATCTGCAGCGAAGGCTGGTCAGCATGGAACGAGTAAGCGTCCTTCATGATGAACTCGCGACCGCGCATCAAACCGAAGCGTGGACGGATTTCGTCACGGAACTTGGTCTGAATTTGATACAGGTTGATCGGCAGCTGTTTGTAGCTGCTCAACTCGTTACGCATCAGGTCGGTAATCACTTCTTCATGAGTCGGGCCGGCGCAGAAATCGCGACCGTGACGATCCTTGAAGCGCAGCAATTCCGGGCCGTACTCTTCCCAGCGGCCCGATTCCTGCCATAGCTCAGCCGGTTGGGTGCTCGGCATCAACACTTCAAGAGAGCCGGCCGCGTTCATTTCTTCACGAACGATGGCTTCGACCTTGCGCATAACCCGCAAGCCCATGGGCAGCCAGGTGTACAGGCCCGAGGCGAGTTTACGGATCATGCCGGCGCGCAGCATCAGCTGATGGCTGATAACGACCGCGTCGGAAGGCGTTTCTTTCTGTGTGGCGAGCAAAAATTGACTGGTGCGCATGGTTGGCCGTTGTCGGTTGCTGATGACGAGAAATGACGGAGCATTGTACGGGCGAGATCCGCTGGCGTACAGGCGTGCGGTCAGTGGTGTGGCAGGAGGGCGCTAACTGCGTGCCCTCCGGGAGTTTCCTGTCTGAAGAAGCTACGATTCTTCGACGATTTGCGTGGGGGTCGGTTCCGGTGTTGGCTTCGGACCTGCACGCTTGCTCTCCTGGAACCAGTGCAAGGCGATCAGCAGCAGGGTCGGAACACCCAGCAGAGCGGTGATCAGGAAGAAGTTGTGGTAACCGTATTTTTCCACCATCACACCCGAATAGCCGCCGATGAGGCGGGGCAACAAGAGCATGATCGAGCTGAGCAGCGCGTATTGCGTCGCGGAAAACTTGAGGTTGGTCAGGCTCGACAGATAAGCCACGAACGCCGAGGTTGCCAGTCCTGAACTGAAGTTGTCCAGTGAAATGGTGACGATCAGCATCTGCAGATTCGCCCCCATGTCGGCGAGCATCAGAAACAGCAGGTTGGTCGCAGCCGAGGCGACGCCGCCGATGAACAGGATCGGTAAAATGCCGAAGCGCACGATCAGCAGGCCACCCATGCCGGCGCCCACGAGGGTCATGATCAGGCCGAAAATTTTGCTGACGCTGGCGATTTGGTCTTTGGTGAAGCCTTGGTCGATATAGAACACGTTGGCCATTACGCCCATGACCGTGTCCGACATTCGATACGTTGCAATCAACCCGAGCAACAGGAAGGCTTGCCAGCGGTAACGCAAAATGAAGTCGTTGATGGGGGTGAGGACCGGCGCGAGCCCGCGACGTCCTACGGCCGACAAACAGATAACGGTCAGCGTGGTGTACAGAATCGCGCGCAGGAACGCGCGGTCTTCCAGCAGCAGGTCGAGCATGCTCACGCCTTCGAACAGCACGCTGGCGAAGTCGGTGTTGTAGAGCTGAGTGAACATGGCGGGTACCGACACCAGCAGCACGATCAGTACGAACACTGACATCAGCTGATGCACAAAACTGTAGCGTCCGGCCTGGAGTTGCGTGCGCAAGGGCACTGGCGGTTCACGCATGAAGAGGGTGGTCAGCAATGCCGGAATCATCAGGGCGCCGAACAGTGCGTAGGTGCCGGCCCAGGCCGAATGCTGATAGTTGAACCCGGTGGAGCCGAAGCCTTCGGCAAAGAACAGCGCGCCGGCAGTGGCCAGCAGTGCCGCGATTCGATAGCCGGACATATAGCTGGCAGCGAGTGCAGCCTGGCGACTGTCTTCAGCAATTTCCAGGCGATAGGCGTCGACGGCAATGTCTTGCGTTGCGGAAGCGAAGGCAACGACTACGGCGATGGCGATCAGCCAGGACAAATGCTTTTGCGGGTCGCAAAAACCCATCCCGATCAGGCCGAGAATGACCAGCGATTGGGAAAGCACGAGCCAGGATCGGCGGCGACCGAGTTTGCCCAGTATTGGCAGGCGCCATTGATCGAGTAGCGGTGACCAAACCCATTTAAAGGCGTAGGCCAGACCGATAAGGCTTGCATAGCCGATCGTTTCGCGAGCGACACCGGCCTCGCGTAGCCAGACCGATAGCGTCGAAAATACCAGCATGTAGGGCAAGCCGGCGGCGAAACCAAGCAACAACAACACGAGCGTCGAGGGGCTGGCATAGGCGGCGAGCGCGGCGCGCCAGGTTTTACGGGGCATGGGCTGGAGTCTGCCTCAAGAATTACGGAAACAAAGCGCGCACTCTAACCGCTGTGCTCTACCGGGCGCCAGCCATGGCGCTGAATATCAACACGATTATTCAGGACACTGATCCCTTCTTCGCGCAATCTCGCACGTTGTTCATCACCTGAAACGCTACCCACGGGCAGGCTGATTCGTCCTCCGGCGCCCAGCACGCGATGCCATGGCAACTTGGTGTCTGCGGGCAATTGGCTCAGCGTTCGCCCGACATAGCGCGCGGCGCGGCCCAGCCCTGCGAGTTCGGCAAGTTGGCCATAGCTCACCACCTTACCTTCGGGTACTTGTGCCAGCGTCAGATAGAGCGCCGTGCGTCGGATTTGCGCCGGGCTTTCTGTTTCGGTGGTCGGGTCTGTCACGTCCGCAGTTCCTGAATGAGTGGGGCATCATCGCCCATAGAGTAAGTCCAGGATCGTCAGTTGAGAAATGAACTCAATAGAAATAGTCGGGTCAGTCGTTGCTAGGGTCTTATTCCTACGGATAAAACCGACTTTTTTTCGCAAACTTGAGCCCGTATTTGCTTATGGTTTCCAGAACCTTGCTGTGCCTTGCTGTCTTCAGTGCCTCCACTCCCGCATTTGCCGACACCGTCTGGTTGAAAAACGGTGACAAATTGAGCGGCAAAATATCCGTATTCGATGGCGGTAAGTTGGTAATCCAGACTGCGTACGCCGGTGCAATTCCGATCGACTGGAAGCAGGTGAAAACACTGGAAAGTGATCAGGAGCTATTGGTTAAACAGGACGCCTATACCGGCGAAAAGGCCAAGTCATTGCACGCGGCAGAGGACGGTAAGGTCACGCTGGCGAATGGTGAGGCGCCCAAAACGGTAGAGTTGGCCAGTATTCAGCAGATTCTCAAACCTAAGCCTGTGGTTGAGGATCTGGTATGGAAAGGCAATGTTGACATGGCGCTCGACTATCAGCGCGCCGAGAAGGACACCGATGACTATGACATCGACTTCAAGACCACTGCCCGTCATGGTAAATGGCGTCACACGGCAGAAGGCGAATATAACCGCGAGTTTCAAGATGACGTTGTAACCACCAACAACTGGCGTGCCGAGTATTCGCTTGATCGCTTCCTGACGGAAAAATGGTTCTGGCAGGGGCGGGCGGTCTACAAGCGTGATCATGTCGAGGACCTTTCTCGTCAGCGCACGGTTGGTACCGGCCCGGGCTACCAGTTCTGGGATGACGAATTGGGTGCATTCTCCCTGGGCTCGCTGGTCAACCGTACTGATTATGAATACTCGGACGGCGGCAAAGAGAACTTCTATTCCCTGGCAATGAAGTGGGACTACAACCGTTATTTGATCGGCAAGAAGGTAGAGCTGTTTACCAATGGCGAGGTCGGCAAGCCGTTGTCGGGCGTAGCGGATTACGCGCTGGATGCTGAAATTGGCTTGCGCTACAAGGTCACCGATTGGGCATCGCTGAACCTGAAAGCGGAGAGGGACATCATCAGCGGAAGTGACGAAGCGGACCTTACCAAGACTCGATACACGGCAGGGTTTGGCGTGGCTTGGTAACACGCATAAAAAAATCGCAGCCATTGGCTGCGATTTTTTTTGCCTGAAATGCTGTAAAACACTCAGGCACAAAAAAGCCCCACTTTTAAGGGCGGGGCTTTTTACTAAAGCAAGTACAAGTTAGATAACTTGAACTTCTTCAGCTTGCATGCCTTTCTGACCGCGGGTAGCGATGAAAGAAACCTGTTGGCCTTCTTTCAGGCTTTTGAAGCCGTCGGATTGGATAGCTTTGAAGTGAACGAACAGGTCGTCACCGGATTGTGGAGTGATGAAGCCGAAGCCTTTTTCATCGTTGAACCACTTAACGGTACCGGTTTGGCGATTAGACATGGTGTAACTCCTTGAACAAAGATAACTGCGACACAGGAAGAACCCTGGCCGAGACTGAGTGCAAAGAGCAGGAAAAATTCTTGTAGATGGTTGGATCGAAATTCAACATATCGTGTAGAGATTCTCAGTGACACAAGCAGCACAGTGGCGCCACCTTAACCCTTTTTCCGGAACGTGCCAATGCTTCTTGCGAAGGTTTCTCTGATTTCATGACTGACGGTGCTGCATATTGCCGTCAAGGCCCGGAATTTACGGGGGATCGGCGAGAATTGTGCCTCGGACTTTGAACCCGGCGGCGCGCCCCGGTAAGATGCCGGACAGAATTTTTCCACCTCGCTATTCAGGACACCCGCCATGAGCATCAAATCGGACAAGTGGATTCGCCGCATGGCGCAAGAGCACGGCATGATCGAACCCTTCGTCGAGCGCCAGATGCGCGGCGAAGGCGCCGACCGGGTGATTTCCTACGGTGTGTCGAGCTACGGCTACGACGTGCGCTGCGCCGACGAATTCAAAGTGTTCACCAACATCAACTCGGCGACCGTTGATCCGAAGAACTTCGACGAGAAGAGCTTTGTCGACGTCAAGAGCGACGTCTGCATCATCCCGCCTAACTCCTTTGCCCTGGCGCGCACCGTCGAGTTCTTCCGTATCCCTCGTAACGTGCTCACCATTTGCCTGGGTAAAAGCACTTACGCCCGTTGCGGCATTATCGTCAACGTGACGCCGCTTGAGCCTGAGTGGGAAGGTCATGTGACCCTGGAGTTCTCCAACACCACCACACTGCCGGCGAAAATCTACGCCAACGAAGGCGTCGCGCAGATGTTGTTCTTCGAATCCGACGAAGAGTGCGAAGTCTCCTATAAGGATCGTGGTGGCAAGTATCAGGGCCAACGCGGCGTGACGTTGCCGCGCACCTGATTCAACCATCTGCCGGATGGTGGGAATTCTTCAGCATCTAGACACTCTATTGGGTGTACTGCCCGGTTAGCGCACAGCGACCCGGGCCATTGCTCAGGAGTGCTCTATGAAGATCGATCCGCGAATAAGTGCCGAACTGGCCAGGCTTGAGCCCAATCAGGTTGGCGTTTTGGCCTGGTCCTTGTTGGCGCATCCGCCAATCAATATGGCGGGCGGCATCCCCGGTCAGCCTGATCCAGACACCCCAAATGAGCAACCTGAGGAGCCTGGCGTGCCAACCTTGCCGGATGAGCCGCCTCCCGCTCCGGTTGCCTGACAACACAAATAAATGGCCAGTCAATGGATGTCCGCACGGGTATCAATTGACTGGCCATATTTCGTTGTCGCCGATTACGAAAATCCGACAGCTGTCATCCTTCTCGACCTGATACCCACCGGTAAATGCTCCGAAGGCAGGCAGCAAGCTGACGTCTGTGCCGAGCCTGAAGCATGTCAGCCGTAGGCGTTGACGGCCGCGACCGTACAAGCGATAAACCGGGTGCACATGCCCCGCCAGCACATGCCGGTTCGGGTGGGGATGCGGCTCGTGTTGCAATGCAAACGGTCCTATCAGTAACGGCTCTGGTACCACGCGAATGTTCAGCGAGGCGGGCGGATCGCCGGCCCTTTTGTCATGATTGCCGCGGATCAGCGTCATCGGCAGGTCGGCATGGCGTGCTCTCCATGTCGCCAACGCGCTCAGCGTCGGCGCCGCGTGGGAACCCGGACCGTGAAGAAAGTCCCCCAGGAAAATCAGCTGACGGCAGGGCAGAGCCGTCAACAAACCATCCAGTACACCGATATTGCTTGAGGTAGTGCCCTGCGGCACAGGCTGGCCGAGGCTTCGATACGCGGCAGCCTTGCCGAAGTGCACGTCGGCAATCAGTAGCGCTTGTTGTGCAGGCCAATACAGCGCTTTTTCAGGTAATAACCAAAGTTCTTCGCCCGCCAACCTCACTGGAAAAGCCGTGTTCATCAGGCTTTACCGCGTTCGGCGGTTTTTTCCAGGTCGCTGACCATGCGCCTGATCCGGTCGGCCAGTTTTTCCGAACTCATGCTTTCGCGAAAGCGTTCTACCAGCAGCGGAAACCCAAGCGGTGTAGGACGTTTGATAGAGTGCACATCGAGCCTTAACCGGCTGATGTGGTCCAGTGTCTGTTCCAGGCGACGAATATCCAGTTCCTCCCGTAAGACTTCCTCCCCAGCCTGGGCCAAGAGCAAATTCCCCGCATCGTACTGTTTGAACACTTCGAAGAATAATCCGCTGGATGCTTGAACCTGACGTGTACTTTTAGGTGCGCCGGGGTAACCGGCGAACACCAGTCCTGCAATTCGGGCTATTTCACGGAAACGCCGCAGTGCCAATTCACCGGCATTCAGACTGGCAAGAACGTCCTCCAGCAAATGCTTGGCGTTGAACAAATCAGCCGTCAACAGATTTGCCCAGTCCACATAGGTGGCGCTGAGTAATTCCAGCCCATAATCATTGACTGCGATCGAAAACGTCACAGGCTGCTGCTGACTGACGCGCCAGGCCAGCAGACTTGCCAAGCCTTGGTGTACCTGGCGACCGGCGAAGGGGTAGAGGAACAAATGCCAGCCTTCACGGGATTTCAGGGTTTCGGCCAGCAGGGTTGTCGACGTCGGCAGGCCGGACCACTGCTGCTGCACGGCCAATAGCGGGCGCAGCGCTTGCATTTCTGGCCCGACAAATTCGTCATGCGCTGCGGCACTGAAGCGTGCGACGACAGCATTAGCCAACTCGCTGGACAACGGCATTCGCCCGCCATTCCAGCGTGGCACTGCGGCTTTTTTAACGGTGCTGCGTTTGACGTAGGCCGTCATGTTTTCCACCCGGACCAATTCCAGCAACCGCCCGGCGAATAGAAAACCGTCTCCGGGCTTGAGACGCGCGATGAAACCTTCTTCAACGCTGCCCAGTTGTTTGCCACCACCACCCTTGCTCCAGAACTTCAACTGAATGCTCGCATCACTGACGATGGTGCCGATACTCATGCGATGACGTCGCGCCAGTCGTGCGTCGGGTACGCGCCATACCCCGTGCTCGTCCGGCTCCACTCGGCGGTAATCCGGGTAGGCTGTCAGAGAAAGTCCGCCATAGCGTACGAAAGCGAGCGCCCATGCCCAATCAGCGGGTGTGAGGTCACGATAGGCCCAGGCCTGGCGGACTTCTTCGTACAACTCTTCGGGAACAAAGCCACCGCCCAATGCCATGCTGACCAGATGCTGAACCAGTACATCCAATGGTTTATGCGGTGATTCACGGGGTTCTATCCGTCGTTGGGCGACGGCGTCCTGGGCTGCTGCCGCCTCGATCAACTCCAGGCTGTGTGTCGGTACCAGTGTCACCCGTGATATCCGTCCCGGCGCGTGGCCGGAGCGGCCTGCGCGCTGCATCAGCCGCGCCACGCCTTTCGCTGAACCGATTTGCAGTACGCGTTCCACTGGCAGGAAGTCCACACCCAGGTCCAGGCTCGACGTGCAGACCACGGCTTTTAACTGTCCGTCCTTTAGCGCTCGCTCGACCCAATCGCGGGTTTCTCGGGACAGTGAGCTATGGTGCAGGGCGATCAGGCCGGCCCAGTCGGGACGTGCCTCCAATAGGGCCTGATACCAGATTTCCGATTGTGCACGGGTGTTGGTGAATACCAGGCTGCTGGGGCTGGAATCGAGCTCCGCCACCACTTGCGGCAACATCTTCAAGCCGATATGCCCGGCCCATGGGAAACGTTCGATGGCTTGCGGCAACAGGGTGTCGACTCGCAACTCTTTGCTGGTGTGCCCCTGAACGCTGATGCTCGCACCATGTGGGATCAACACCTGTTCGGCGTGGGATTGATTACCCAGCGTTGCGGACACGCCCCAAACGATCAACTCGGGGTGCCAGCGACGCAGTCGGGCGAGCGCCAGTTGCAGCTGCACGCCGCGTTTGTTGCCTATCAGCTCATGCCATTCATCGACCACCACCATGCGCAACGTCGAGAGCGCGGTTTGCGCATCGGCACGGGCCAGCATCAGGGTCAGGCTTTCCGGAGTGGTGATCAGCGCCGTGGGCAAGCGGCGGCTCTGTCGGGCGCGTTCACTGCTGCTGGTGTCGCCGGTGCGCAGGCCTACGCTCCATGGAATCTGCAAGTCGCTCAGCGGTGTTTCCAGTGCCCGCGCCGTATCCGCCGCCAGCGCACGCATGGGCGTTATCCACAGGACTGTCAGCGGCTCGGCCACGGGTTTGCGCTGTCGGGGCTTCGGTTCGGATGGCGCACAACGTGCGAAGCGATTCAGTGCCGCAAACCACACCGCGTAGGTTTTGCCGGCGCCGGTGCTGGCGTGCAGCAAGCCGGACTGCCCACGTTTAACGGCAGTCCATACGTGTTTCTGAAAGGCGAATGGCTTCCAGCCGCGCCCGGTGAACCACTGTTTTGCGAAGTCGGTGGAGGTTCCCATGCCGGCCGTGTGCGCTCTGAAAGTCCTCTTTCAGTGACCACGGCGCAACATGACAAGTTTAATTGCGTTGGTGTATGTGGGAGCGATTACTTGAGGTTACCGCTGAGAAACTGCTTCAGCCGCTCGCTCGTGGGATTGCCCAGCACGTCTTCCGGTGCGCCCTGTTCTTCCACCAGGCCCTGATGCAGGAACAACACCTGGCTCGATACCTTGCGCGCGAAACTCATTTCGTGAGTCACCATGATCATCGTGCGGCCTTCTTCGGCCAGTCCCTGAATCACTCGCAGCACTTCGCCCACCAGCTCCGGGTCCAGTGCCGACGTCGGTTCGTCGAACAGCATCACTTCCGGCTCCATCGCCAAGGCGCGGGCGATGGCGACACGTTGTTGCTGGCCTCCGGACAGGAACGCCGGGTATTGATCGGCCACACGTGAGGCCAGGCCGACTTTGTCCAGATAGCGGCGCGCCCGGTCTTCGGCTTCTTTTTTGTCGCAGCCCAACACCCGGCGCGGGGCCATGGTGATGTTTTCCAGCACGGTCATGTGGCTCCACAGGTTGAAATGCTGAAACACCATGGCCAGCCGGGTGCGGATGCGTTGCAGCTCATCGGCGTCGGCCACGTGCATGCCGTGGCGATCCTTGATCATGCGGATCGGCTGGCCATCGAGGGTCATTGCACCGTCGTTGGGTTGTTCGAGAAAGTTGATACAGCGCAGAAAAGTACTTTTACCCGAGCCGCTGGCGCCAATCAGGCTGATGACGTCGCCCGTGTTGGCCTTGAGTGAAACGCCTTTAAGCACGTGATGATCGCCGTAACTTTTATGCAGGCCTTCAATGGTCAATTTGTACATGGGGCATGCATCCTCAAGGCGAAAGTAGGTAACCGCTGCGGTAGGCTTCAGCGCCCGCGACATGGGCGATCACCATGCCGGCAGTGGCCATGCGTCGCAGCGAACGGGCGTACATCAGCCCGGCGCTAGTGCAATGAACAGGTGTGACGCGGTCGAGGATCGGGTCAATGATTTCAGCGATCAACTGCCCGGCTTCCAGGTATTCCCCCGGCAGCGCGGTGAACACCAGCAGACCGCCGACGGGCGTAACGACGGGCTCCACACCGGCCAAAGGTGTGGCGGGGTAAGGCAGCGGCGGCAAGGGTGCGGGTTCACCGGCGATGGCGCCAAATTGAATCAGGTAGTCGATCAAGGCCTGGCAATCGAGGCTCGCGAGCGGGTGATTGACATCGCCTTGGCCGCGCAATTCGACCGTGACCGAAAAACTGCCCAGCGGAATGTCGAACTGCTCGCCAAAGCGTTCCTTGAGCTGCCACCACAACAAGGTGAAACACTCATCGAAAGACTGGCCGCCGGAATCGGTGGCCAGCAGGCTGGCTTCCGAGCCGATGTAGCGGGCCAGCGGTTCGACCAGATGCCATGCCTGCGGTGTGGTGTAAAGGTGCGCCACGGCTTCGAAATCGCAATGCAGGTCCAGCACCATATCGGCATCGCAGGCCAGCCGTTGCAGGGTCAGGCGTTGGGATTGCAACTGAGTGCTGGCGGTCTGCCGGGCCAGCGCATTGCGTAAGCTCTCGCGAATCAGTTCCAGGTTGCCTTGCTGATCGTCACCCAAGCGGCCTTCGATGTCGTTGCCGACCGCATCGCTCAAGTCGACGAACCAGCGGTTGAAGTTCTGACCGCTTTCCAGTTCGTAGCGACCCAAAGGCACATCCATCAGCACTTGTTCCAGGCCTACCGGATTGGCCACGGGCACCAGCACGATTTCACTGCGCAGGCGTCCAGAGCCTTCCAGTTCTGCCAGGCGTTGCTTGAGGTGCCAGGCCACCAACATGCCGGGCATTTCATCGGCGTGCAGCGATGACTGGATGTAGATTTTGCCTTTGGCCGTCGACGGGCCGAAGTGAAAACTGTGAATCTGTCGTGCGGTCCCCGGCAGCGGGGCCAGCAAATCATGTATCTGGTGGCGCATTTGCTTTTGTTCCTGAAATCGGAAGTGCTAGTGGGTCGGCCCGAGGAAGGCCAGCCATCGGCGTTCGGCGAGGCGAAACAGGCCGACCAGCGCAAAGGTAATGGTCAGGTAGATCAATGCGGCGATGCCGAATGACTGAAAGGTCAGGAACGTCGCCGAGTTGGCGTCCCGAGCAACTTTGAGAATGTCGGGAATGGTCGCGGTGAACGCTACGGTGGTCGAGTGCAGCATCAGAATCACTTCGTTGCTGTAATAAGGCAGCGAGCGACGCAGGGCAGAAGGCATGATCACGTAGGCATACAGCTTCCAGCCTGTCAGGCCATAGGCTTTGGCGGCTTCGACTTCACCGTGGTTCATGCTGCGAATCGCCCCGGCGAAAATCTCCGTGGTGTAGGCGCAGGTGTTCAGGGCGAAGGCCAGAATGGTGCAGTTCATCGCATCGCGAAAGAATGCGTCCAATACCGGTTGGGCGCGCACGGCGGCCAGGCTGTAAATGCCGGTGTAGCAAATCAGCAACTGGATATACAGCGGTGTGCCACGAAACAGGTACGTGTAGAACTGCACCGGCCAGCGCACATAGGCCTTGGGCGAAACCCGGGCGATGGACAGCGGGATCGACACCAGAAAACCGATGCAGATCGAGGCACTGAGCAACCACATGGTCATGGCCAGGCCAGTGATGTGATAGCCGTCGGTATAAAGGAATGGTTTCCAGTATTCCTGCAGGAGTTCAATCATCGCGCGGCCTCCCGGGAACCAGCGGCGTAGCGACGTTCAAGCCAGCGCAAAACGAAGTTGGAGGCGCTGGTGATCAGCAGGTAGATCAACGCTGCCAGCACCAGGAAGTAGAAGAGCTGATAGGTGCTTTTACCCGCGTCCTGCGCTGCCTTGACCAAATCGGCCAAGCCGATGATCGATACCAGCGCGGTGGCCTTGAGCATCACCATCCAGTTGTTGCCGATGCCCGGCAGGGCGAATCGCATCATTTGCGGGAACACCACGAATCGAAAACGCTGACCGCGTTTGAGTCCATAAGCCGTGGCCGCTTCAACCTGACCCCTGGGCACCGCGAGAATGGCGCCACGGAACGTCTCGGTGAAATACGCGCCGTAAATGAAGCCCAGCGTGATAACCCCGGCGCTGAACGGGTTGATCTCGATGTATTCCCATTCCATCAAATCGGTAAACGAGGTCAACCAGGTTTGCAGGCTGTAGAAAATCAGCAGCATCAGCACCAGGTCCGGCACCCC
This sequence comes from Gordonia sp. IEGM753, assembly GCF_050321825.1. Classification (NCBI taxonomy): domain Bacteria; kingdom Bacillati; phylum Actinomycetota; class Actinomycetes; order Mycobacteriales; family Gordoniaceae; genus Gordonia; species Gordonia sp. IEGM753. The sequence goes on along the minus strand of NZ_JBNQGB010000002.1, from coordinate 309,030 downwards.
GCGAATCAGCGTGGTGTAGAGCTGGGCCGGCACCCGCAGCAGTTTGACTTTTGAGAGCTTGGCACTGGCGCCCAGCAGACCGAGTAATACGGCCACCAAGAGCGACAACACCGATAATTTGATGGTCATCCAGGTGCCTTGCATCAGCAACGGGCCAAAGCCCTTGAGGCTGAAGGCAGCGAGCCCCAGGTTTTGTAATAGGTTTTCGAACATAAATCAGCAACCTGATCGGATAAAAAAAGCGCCCATCGCGAGATGGGCGCCGGGCATCATTTGCCGCTGTACAGATTCAGATCGCCAAAGTGTTTCTTTTGAATAGTGGCGTAGGTGCCATCGTCGTGTAACGCTTTGATACCTTTATCAAGAAGTGCCTTGAGGTCTTTGTTACCTTTCGAGATACCGACAGCCGTTTTGGCTGGCAGCAGAGGATCGTCAACGGGTTTGCTGACTTCGTAGTCAGCACCTTGTGGCGACTTCAAAAAGCCCAGTTCGGCTTGCAGCATGTCCTGAATCGAGGCGTCCAGACGACCCGAAGTCAAGTCAGCGTAGACCTGATCCTGGTTGGCGTAGGCCTGAGTGGTCACACCTGCCTTGTCCAGCACGGCTTTAGCGTAGGCTTCCTGAATGGTGCCTTGCTCGTAACCGACTTTTTTACCCTTCAGCGAAGCGGTTTCGGCCGTGATGCCGGAGCCTTTCTTGAACACGAAGGAGGTTGGGCCAGAGAACAGCTCGTTGGAGAAGTCGATGACTTTTTCGCGGGCCGGGGTGACGGTCATCGAAGAGATTACACCGTCGAATTTATTGGCCTTCAGGCCCGGAATCATGCCGTCGAAATCACTTTCGACCCATTTGCACTTGACCTTCAGCTCGGCACAGATCGCGTTCCCCAGATCGATGTCGAAGCCTACCAGGCTACCGTCGGCCGCTTTGGACTCGAAAGGAGCATAGGAAGGGTCAACACCAAAACGCAGCTCTTTATATTCCTTGGCCAGCGCGGAGCCGGCAGCCATGCACAACGCCAGTGCAGAAAGGGTCAGCAATGCTTTTTTCATTATTCAATCCCTAAAAACCAATATGAGCGCTTATGGCGCAGAATTATTGTTACTGGAAAGCGTAAGACCCAATGAAGGTAGCAATTTCCGAACCAGAGTGCCGAACAAGCGTTTTAAAAGTGATTCGAAAATAGCTGGGTCGGATTTATGCACGAAAACGGGCGCAGGAAAACCCTTGCACCACATTGGACCCGTAATCAGAAAGTACGCTGAGCATCAGCCGAGCAAATCCTGGAGCGTTGCCAGGTTATCCGCCTCTTCAACCGACTTGTCCTGGCGCCAGCGCAGCATCCGTGGAAACCGCACGGCAATGCCACTTTTATGACGCTTGGACAAGGCAATGCCTTCGAACCCTAGCTCGAATACCAGGCTTGGTTTCACACTGCTAACCGGTCCGAATTTTTCGACGGTAGTCTTTCGCACAATACTGTCGACCTTGCGCATTTCTTCGTCAGTCAGCCCCGAGTAGGCCTTGGCGAAAGGCACCAGATTGCGCTCGCTGGCATCGGGCGGACCGTCCCAGACAGCGAAGGTATAGTCGCTGTAGAGGCTGGCGCGGCGACCATGACCGCGCTGCGCATAAATCAACACCGCGTCGACGCTGAACGGGTCGACCTTCCATTTCCACCACACGCCCATGTCCTTGGTTCGGCCAACGCCATACAACGCGTCCCGGGCCTTGAGCATCATGCCTTCGACTCCAAGGCTGCGAGAGGCTTCCCGTTGCCTGGCAAGGTCGAACCAGTCTTCACCGGTCAATATCGGTGACGGCAACAACACCGGGCTGGCGCTGGCGGTGATCACTTGCTCAAGTTGCGCGCGACGCTTCGCCTGAGGCTGGTTGCGCCAGTCCTCACCGGCCCATTCCAGAAGGTCGTAACCCAGCACAACCACTGGCACCTCTTCGAGAATTTTCTTGCCCAGGGTTTTACGGCCGATGCGCTGCTGCAACAGCGCGAAGGGTTGCACGGCTGGTGCAGCGGGCGACTGCGGATTGAACGCATCTTCGGTGTTGGGCCCGGCAGATTTCCAGGCGACGATTTCTCCGTCGATGACCGTGCCATCAGGCAAGCAGTGCGTCAGGCTTTCGAGTTCCGGGAAGCGCTCGGTGACCAACTCTTCTCCCCGAGACCAGATCCACAGCCGACCTTCGCGCTTCACCACTTGGGCGCGTATGCCGTCCCACTTCCACTCGACCTGCCAGTGACTGGCGGGGCCAAGCAGTGTTTCAAATTGTTCAATTGGCTGTGACAGCCCATGGGCAAGAAAAAACGGGTAAGGCTGCCCGCCGCGTTGTGCATGTTCATCGCACGATTCGGCGGCAATCAGCTTCAGGTAACTGGCTGCAGTGGGGCGATTCGACAGGTCGGTGTAACCCACCAACCGTTGCGCCACACGTTTGCTGTCCAATTGAGCCATGGAGGCCAGCGCTCGGGTCACCAGCAATTTGGAAACCCCGACGCGAAAGCTGCCGGTTATCAATTTGATGCACAGCATCAGGCTGTGGCGATCGAGTTGGGACCACAGATGGGGCAATCGTTGGGCCAGTACCTCAGGCGTTTCACCACGCAGCGGCAGTAGATTTTGTTCGATCCACACCGCGAGGCCATCGGTGGAGGTATGCAGAGCCTCGGGCAAGACCAGCGAAATGGTTTCTGCCAAATCACCAACCGACTGGTAACTCTCCTCGAACAGCCACGGCGACAGACCGGAAAACGCCACCGCCAATTCGCGCAACACGCGCACCGGAACCAGTTGGCGAGGTCGTCCACCGGATAAAAAGTACACCGCCCACGCGGCATCTTCCGGTGCGGCGTGAGCGAAGTAGCGTTGCATCGCCGCCAATTTGGCGTTGCTGGAAGTGGTCGCGTCGAGTTCGGCGTACAGCTCGGCGAATGCCTTCATGGCAGTACCTCGGCACTGTCGGGTTCGACGCTGACGGCGTCCTCTTCATCGTCTCCGTATTCGGTACTGAAGCCCTGTGCATCAAGGCCTTGCTCGCGCAGATGACGCACCAGAACGCCCACCGAGCCGTGCGTGACCATTACCCTTTGCGCACCGGTTTGCTCGATCGCCCACAGTAAACCGGGCCAGTCGGCGTGGTCGGACAATACGAAGCCGCGATCTACGCCTCGCCGCCTGCGTGTTCCGCGTAAACGCATCCAGCCGCTGGCGAAACTGTCGCTGTAGTCGCCAAAGCGGCGCATCCAGGTACTCCCGCCGGCGGATGGCGGGGCAATAACCAGCGCTTTGCGCATTATTGGATCGCTCTTTTTTATGTCGCCGGCATAAAGAGTCGGTGGCAAGTAAATACCGGCCTCGCGATAGACCCGGTTCAGCGGTTCCACTGCGCCATGGGCGAGGATAGGGCCGAGACTGGCATCGATACCGTGCAGAATCCTTTGAGCCTTGCCGAACGAATAGCAAAACAGCACGCTGGTTTTATCCACGGCCGCGTTGTCTTGCCACCACTGATTGATCTCGGCAAACACTTGCGCCTGCGGCTGCCAACGGTAAATCGGCAAGCCGAACGTAGATTCAGTAATGAATGTGTGGCAGCGCACGGGTTCAAACGGTGCGCAGGTGCCGTCCGGTTCAATCTTGTAATCCCCCGAGGCCACCCAGACTTCGCCGCCGTATTCCAGGCGCACCTGCGCCGACCCCAATACGTGTCCTGCGGGGTGAAAACTCAGGGTCACGCCGTGATGCAACAAGCGCTCGCCATATGGCAACGTCTGCAGGTTGATGTCTTGGCCCAGGCGCGCACGCAGGATGCCTTCACCGGGCGCAGCCGCCAGATAGTGCTGGTTGCCGGTGCGGGCATGATCGCCGTGGGCGTGGGTGATGACTGAACGTTCGACCGGCCGCCACGGGTCAATATAAAAATCGCCGGCGGGGCAATACAGACCTTCGGGACGCGCGATAACAAGGTCCATGTTGCTACCAATATGGGTGGGCTTGTTACTTAGGAGGTGGGCGCGAAGTCAGAAGTTCTATCGGGTTTTTCGGCACATGAAAGACCAATGTGGGAACGAGACTGTTCGCGAATGCGGTGTGTCAGTCACCAAAACGGTATCGGACACGGCTTCTTCGCGAGCAGGCTCGCTCACACATTTGATCTATGACGATCCTTATTTACCCGGCGTGAGCGTCAACCGCTTGCTCCCGTAGACCTTGTCAAAGTTCTGCGGCTGCATTGGCAAACTCATGTATTGCCCCTTGAGCCACGGATCAATGCCATTGAGGTAATTCGGGCTGGCAGGGTTGCCGGACTGGCCTGTACCGTTCTGGCCCATCAGCGGTTCGGCCTGGCCGAAGTCGACGATAAACCGCGTGGCCGGGGCCAGCGTGGTGTTGAAGTCCTGACCCCAGGCGAACGCCGCCGTATTGAGCGTGGTGTGATCGCCGCCCGCTGCGAACGGGCCGCGCACTGTCTGGCCGCTGGCATTCTTCCATTCATAGCGGTGCAGTTTGCCCCACTGCCAGGCTTTGTGATCGCCGCCCAATTGGCTGTCGCCCGCGGTCATTGCAGCGGCCAGGCTACGGGCGAGAATCATCGGCTTGTCTTCTTTTTGCGGTGTGCGCACGTCATCCCAGAATGGGCTGTCCTCGCGCCCCAACAGGTGATCGGCCTGCGCTGCGTAAGACAACTTGCCGTTGGCGACAAATGCCTTCCACGTCGGACTACTGTCCGGGCCGAGTTCGTCGAGGAAGATCTGCTTCATGCTTTCCTGAAGAAACAGTTCGTAAATCGCCGCATCGGCGGAGGTCGCGCTGAGTTTGCCGTCGAACGCCATCAAACGCGTGTAGGCCTCTCGGGCCTTGTCACGATCAGCGACAGGAAGTGCCTGAATGGCCTGTTTGAGCGGCTGAGACATGCCCGGCGCTTCGAACATCTTTTTCAGCTTGGCAGCGAAGGTCGTGGTTTGATCGTATTGCATGGCGATCACGCTGCGCGTGTCGTGTTTGCCGGTGCCTGCCAGTTCGGCCAAGCGCTCACCGCGCTCCGGTGCCGACCAGGAATTGGACAGCTGCATGCCGTAACCGTGTGGAATAACGCGCTGGTTGGCGGTGCCGAGCCAGCCTTGGGCCGGGTCTTGATCGTAGGGGTGCAGCATCGGGTCGGCGTAACCGTCCCAATCGTAACGACCTTCCCAGCCAGGCGATGGCAGCAAGCCTTCGCCTTCGCGGCGATTGGGGTAGCGACCCGTGACTTGCCAGCCGATATTGGTGGCGTCGGCGAACACCAGGTTCAGGGCTATAGCGCGGATTTCGCGGCTGGCGTCCGAGGCTTTCTCGACGGTCTGTGCCCGCGACAGGTCGAAAAAGGCGTCCAGCGTCTTATCGTCGGTGAAGTTTGGCGTTTGCAGTGCCACGCCAAAACCATTGGCCATCGTCATGCCTTGCGCGCTGTTAAGCAGCGGACCATGTCGGGTCTCGTACACCGCTTCGCGAAGCGGCCGCTGGCCTTTGACGAAATAAGTTTCGTTGCGCACGATCACTGGCTGCCACTTGCCGCCGGCTTCGTAAGTCAGGCCATTGCCCTGGCGTTTGATTTTTTCCAGGAACAGATCCTGGTTGTCGCCCATGACTGAGGTCATGCTCCACGCCACTTTGCCGTTGAAACCGCCCAAAACCATGGGCAGGCCGGCGATGGTCACGCCGGAGGCTTGATACTTCGGTGCACGGATCTGTACGTAACTGAACAGTGAAGGCACGCCTAGCGGACCATGGCTGTCGCTGGCCAGCAGGCTTTTGCCGCTGCGGCTGCGTTGCGGAGCGATGGCCCAATTGTTCGAAGAGGTCGCCCCCAGCAAATTCATATCGGACAGTTGTAGCGTGGCTTTGCTGATCTCTGCCAGACCCGGGATCTGCCCATTGAGCTTGATACCCTGCAGTTTATCGGCCTCGGCCACCGGCAGTTTTTCATCGGGAGCAGAAGGCGTCAGCCACGCGAGTTTGTCGGTGGTGACAGTCTGGGCCAGCATCAGCGAAGAAATTTCTTCTGGCAGGTTCGCCGACTGGCTGAAATTCAGCAGGCAGAAAATCAGCGCCGAATCTTCCGGTTGCCAGTATTCAGGCTTGTAACCGGTGGCGGCGAGGTCCGCGGGGAGTTTGTCGCGGTAGCGGAACAGGTAGGCATTGACGCCACGCGCATAGACTTCAAAGAAACGCTTGAGGCGTGGCGAAGAGGCCTTGTACAGCTCGCTGGCGCTTTTCTTCAGATTGACGGCGCGCATGTACCGGTCGGCATCCAGCAGGTCCGGGCCGGACATTTCTGCCAAACGGCCCTGGGCCAGAAGACGCAAGGTGACCATTTGGGTGATGCGGTCGCTGGCGTGCACATAGCCGAGCGCGAACAGTGCGTCATGGAAGTTGTTGCTTTCGATCAGCGGCATGCCCATGGCGTTGCGGCGCACGGAGACGTTTTGCGCCAAACCCTTGAGTGGCTGCACGCCAACGGTCGGTGGGAGGGTGTCCTGGGTGTTCCAGGTCTGACAACCGGTCAGGCTCAAAACACCGGCCACTGCTGCGGCAACGCCGAACCGGGGAAGAAAATGTGAAAGGGCTGGCGAGGCCATGGCAAAGCTCCTGCGGGGGTAGCGTCAGTAAAGGCGCTACGTTAGAGAGCAGGAGGTGGCCGCGCAAGCGGGGTTTGGGGTTATTTCTTGCCGGCCATCGCTCCCGCGCACTGCGTGGGAGCGAACTTCGAAAGAAATCAGGATTTCGGCGGGTTGACCTTGGCGGCCAGCGCATAGGCCTTGACGGTGGCGGGTCGATCCTTGATGTGGTTGAACCAGCGCAGCACGTTAGGGAAGTCTTCCAGCTTCTGGCTCTGCCATTTATGGGAAACGATCCAAGGGTAAATCGCCATGTCGGCGATGCTGTATTCGCTGCCGGCAACGAAGTCATTTTCCGCCAACTGCTTGTCCAGAACCCCGTAAAGGCGTGCGGTTTCATCGATATAACGCTTGATCGCGTAGGGGATTTTTTCCGGAGCAAACTGGCTGAAATGGTGGTTTTGCCCAGCCATCGGCCCTAAGCCACCCATTTGCCAGAACAGCCACTGCAGCGCCAGCTGACGACCGCGCAAGTCTTTGGGCAGGAACTGACCGGTTTTTTCGGCCAGGTAAAGCAGGATCGCCCCGGATTCAAACAGTGACAGCGGCGCACCGCCATCGGCCGGTTCGTGGTCGACGATGGCCGGGATTTTGTTGTTCGGGGAGATTTTCAGGAATTCGGGCTTGAACTGATCGTTCTGGCTGATGTTGATCGGGTGTACGTCGTACGGCAGGCCGGCCTCTTCCAGGAAAATCGAAATTTTATGGCCGTTGGGTGTGGTCCAGTAATACAGGTCGATCATGGAGTACTCCAAATCTAGAAACATCTTTAGGGTCGGACAGCAACCGCGGGCATTAGGTCGTCCTGTTTGCGTTCGATGGCTTGCCTGTAAGAAGAGGTGATGCTGAAGTGTGCGAAATTCAATGACCCCGCGTGAGAAAAGTCAGCATGGAGCTTAAGACAAACGCTGCACTGATCATTATCGACCAACAAAAAGGCATCTTGCATCCCAAGCTTGGTCGTCGAAATAACCCTCAGGCCGAGCTGCGCATCGTCGATCTGTTGCAGCATTGGCGCAAAACCGGGCGGCCGGTGATTCACGTGCAGCATTTGTCCCGGTCTGAGGCGTCGGTGTTTTGGCCGCAACAACCCGGGGTGGAGTTTCAGGAGCGCTTTAAGCCATTACCCGCCGAGCAACTGATTCAAAAGCAGGTGCCGGATGCGTTTTGTGCAACGGGTTTGGAAGCGTTTTTGCGCGAGGCGGGTATTGATCAGTTGTTCATCGTCGGGGTGGCGACTAACAATTCGGTGGAGTCTACGGCGCGCACGGCAGGCAATCTCGGGTTTGATACCTGGGTGGCAGAGGATGCGTGCTTCACCTTCGACAAGGCCGATTATTTCGGCAACGCACATTCAGCTGAAGAGGTGCATGCAATGTCGCTGGGGAACTTGCATGGCGAATATGCCACGGTGGTGAGTAGCGTGCAGATCTTGAAGCAAGGGTGATTTCAAGGCCTCTTCGCGAGCACGCTCGACCCAGGAAAACCTGTGGGAGCGGGCTTGCTCGCGAAGACAATTCAACAGGCGAAGCTGAACATCGCCCGAAGCATCAAGCGCCGTGGCACTTCTTGAATTTCTTGCCGTTGCCGCATGGGCAAGGGTCGTTGCGGCCGACATCTTTCAGCGCGTTGCGCACGGGCTCTTGATGAGCGTGACCGCAATTTGGGCCGTGGACATGGCCGTGGTCGTGGTCGTGATCATGCTGTTCTTGATGGTCATGATCGTGGGCGCAGTCAGGGCCATGGACGTGAGGTTGCTGGGTCATTCGGTTTACTCCGGAATTAAATCGGCGGGGATTATCACGCCATTACGCTCCAGGTGCACGTAGTGCGCGATGAATATACCGGTTTCCAGTTCACCTTCCAGACGATAGGGAACGGGCCGGTCGGGGTGTTTCAGCAGTTTCACCAGATCACGGACCTGCGGCCACAGGTTGGTGCGGATGGGCACTTTGAAATAAGCGCTGCGTTTGGGGCCCACGGTAAACCAGTGTTCGTGCTCGCCCTCGGTCAACAGCATGTCGCCCAAGTGGATGCGGTATTCGAGGGCGCGCACCGTCAGGTCGCTGTCGTTGGGGTTGTCGACGCGAAAATGCAGCAGGAATTTCTGCTCCAGCAGTTTCGCCCGAACCACTTCGACCTTGACCAGATGCACCTGCGGGTCGGGCTCGTCATCGCCGAACCACGACGCACAGCCGCCGAGCCCTAAAAACAGGAACAGGGTGAGGACGTGTGCTGCGCGTCGCTGGGTGGTCATGGTGATGTTTCTCCCTTGAGCCCCAGTCTAGTCCTAAAAAATCGCAGCCTCAGTTACCGAAATAACCGGCGCAGCATTTCTTGAACTTTTGACCGCTGGCGCAAGGGCAGGCGTCGTTGCGTCCGGCCTTGAGTTGTACCGTGGGGTCGATGAAGTACCAATGCCCGCTGTTTTGCACGAACGATGAACGCTCGCGGTGGCTGTGTTCGCCGGTGCCGTCATGCCAGCGTGCGGTGAATGTTACGAACGCGTGTTCCGGCTGACCGCCAAAGACTTCGGAGCTTTCCACCTCAAGGCCCAGCCAGGTGCTTTGCGCGCTCCAGTTACTGATGGACTGGCGATCAAGACCGTTCTGTTGCGCCGGCAGGGTAGTCGCCACCAGATAATCGACCAGACCCAGCACATAGGCGCTGTAGCGCGAGCGCATCAGCGCTGTGGCGCAAGGCGCTGGCTGGCCGGCATGGTAGTGACCGCAGCAGGCATCCAGCAGATTGCCGCTGCCACAGGGGCAAATAGATGTACTCATTGCGTTACCACCAATATTTCCCGAAGTTTTCCGGATTGGCCCAAAACCTTGAATTGAGCCAGTCGGGTACTTGTTTGTAGTCAAGCAGATCGTAGGTAAACAGGGTCAGCACTTGATCGTCGCGCTGGAACCGTTCGCTCGCTTGCAGGGCCAGTGAAAAGAAATCGGTTTCTTGCCAGCCGCTGGCCGGCAAATCTGCCAGCACCGCGATACGACTCGCGTTGAGGTTACGAATGCCGCCCAGCAAGTTCAGGCCGTCACGCTTGGGCAAATGTTCGAGGCAATCCACAACCAGCGCCAGATCGAATCGACGTGCCGCCAATTCAGCAGGCAGCGCTCCAGGTGCTGCCAACGAGATGCTGGTGTCCGGGTGGGCGAGTTTGAATGCCTCAAGCGCCGGAAACTCACTGGCCCCGATCAGCAATAGACGCGATGGGGCGTACAGCTCAAGCAAAGCGGCCAATGCCTGTTGCGGTGTGCGCGAAGAAATACCTGCAATCATCGAAGATCCTCAGTCAGAGCGCCAAGACTAGCCTGCTCAAACGTCCGGGCCTAGAGGCGGTTTGCCGCAAAAGTGGCGATTGACCATGAACACTGGATAAAACTGCAATGGCCTATTGCTGGCGGAGATTAAAACTCCGGTCTTTACTCCCTGAATCGGTTCTAAGCCGATCCCTCAGGAGAAAACTAGATGAGCATAGTTCGGACAGCATTACCCTTGGTTCTGCTAACCAGTGTGTTAACTGGTTGCGCAGGTTTGCAAAAAACCGACTGGCCGACCTGTGCGGCGGTCGGTGGTGTAGTGGGTGCAGGTCTCGGCGCGACCGAAAGCTCGGCGTGGGCCGGGTACGGTGCGTTGGTAGTGGGCGGTACGGCCGCAGCCTATTGCTGGGTTCACGGCGATGGCGACGAAGATGGCGATGGTGTGCCGGATAGCCGCGACAAGTGCCCGCACACACCTAAGGGTGTGCAGGTAGACGCCGATGGTTGCCCTCCACCAGTGCCTGCGGCAGTGGTCGAAGAGGCCGTTGTGGTCAAGGAAGAAACCATCGTTATTCGCGATGTTCACTTCCAGTTCGACAAAGCCACGCTCACGCCTTCCGACAAAGAAGTACTCGACAAGATTGCCACTCGCCTGAAGCAGGAGTCTTCCACGGCGCAACTGACTGTCACCGGTCATACCGACAGTGTGGGCAGCGATGCCTACAATCAGAAGCTATCGGATAAACGTGCACATTCGGTGGTGGAATACCTGATCAAGGATGGCGTACCGCGTAGCAGCTTCGTGTCTGTGACTGGCGCAGGTGAGAGCCAGCCGGTAGCGGATAACAAAACCGCAGAAGGACGCGCGATGAACCGTCGTACAGAAATCAAAATCAACCGCTAAACCCCATACGCTCCGCGGCTTGTGCAGTCGCGGATGCGGGTCTTTACTCCTGTGTAACCGGTATGGGCCGGTGACACAGGAGCTTTCACAATGAGCATTATCGCAAGGACCGTCTTACCGGTTCTGTTGCTTGGCAGCCTGTTGACCGGTTGCGCTACCCACAGCGATGGCACTGCCCCCTTGAATCAGCGTACCTGGCCAATCTGCAGCGTTATCGGCGGCTTGGTCGGTGGCGGCCTGGGCGCTATCGAAAGTGGTGGTTGGGCGGCTGGCGGCGCGGCGTTGGGGATATTGACCGGTGGCTTGATCTGTTATGCCCAAGATGGCGATGAGGATGGCGATGGCGTTTTCGACCGTCGTGATCGCTGTCCAGATACGCCTCCCAATACGCCTGTCGACCATCGAGGTTGCCCACTGCCGCAATACCCGGCCAGCGTGAAACCTGCCGAACCTGAACCTGCCCAAACCGAAGTCATCACGCTGAGCGATGCCGGCAACGTATTGTTTGCCTTCGACAAGTCCGACCTGACCCCCGCCGCTCGCAGTCAGCTGGATGGGTTGATGGCCAAGCTGCAGAACGCCGACGTGGTCAGCATCAAGGTCATTGGCCATACCGACAGCAAAGGCTCGGATGCGTACAACCAGGCGTTGTCGGAACGCCGCGCCAGCAGCGTGGCGGCGTACCTCTTGAGCCAGGGCCTTGCTGCGAACAAATTGACCAGTGAAGGCAAGGGCGAAAGTCAGCCAGTGGCCGATAACGAGACGGAAGAGGGGCGTGCGCAAAACCGTCGCGTGGAACTGCACATCAATCGCTGAGCCCTGTGATAGAGCCGTCGGACGATATTAATCGTCGCTCCGACGGCCATTCAGAAGAATTTTTTGTTCCCCTCTGGCTTATCCCGCGTGGAAGCCGTTACTGTGCGCCCAAAGAATAATTATCCACGGGGGCGCATATGAAGGTGTTTTGGGGGCTGGGAAAGCTGCTGACCCTGTCGTTTTGGGCGGTGGTGCTGGTTAATGTGCTTGTGCCGTTTATTCATCCACTGAACCTGTTGGTCACTCTGGCCGGCGGCGTGCTGGCGATTATTCATCTTCTGGAAGTGGTGCTTTGCAACCGCAGCCTCCAGGGTCGCGCCCATCCTTGGCGTGATCGCCTGAAGATTCTTTTTTTCGGCGTTTTCCACCTGCAAACCATCCCGGCCCCGACCGTACCGAAGGCGTCCCATGCGTAAACTCTGTCTGCTTGCTGCATTTATCAGCCCATTGGCCTGCGCTCAAGTCGTGAGTGTCGAAACCAACTCCCTCATGCGTTTGCCCAATACTGCCAGCACATTGCAGCTGGAACGGCTGGAAGTCGCCGACTACGGCACCTTGCTGATTCCCTCGAACGTCACCGAAGTCACCGTTGGTGAGTTGCACCTTGGCCGCGAAGCGCGCATCGCCATTGTGCCGGGTGAGCAGCCGCTGCAATTGAAGGTCAGTCGTGCGCAATTGTCGCAAGGCAGTCAGATTACTGCACGTGGCGCGCCGGGTACGTACCTGAAAGCTGCGCGCTCGGGGCGTAATCTGAACGTGCAAATCAAGGCGCTGAACGCGCCGTTGTTGTTGGTCGATGCTCGCGGAGGCGCGGGTGCGCCAGGATTTTTCGGCCTTGATGGCGCTAACGGCCAAGCGCCTGGATGCACGTGGGGCCAGGCCGGACGCGGTGCCGACGGCAGTAATGGCAGCGATGGCCAACCGGGAGCGCCCGGTGCCATCGTCAGACTGGAAGTGCCGCGCGATTATCCGGTCGAACAGATAAAAGTGCAGGTTGCCGGCGGTGTCGGCGGCGCCGCGGGACCGGGTGGCAAACCCGGCGCTGGTGGGAAAGCCAAAGGTTGTTTCGTGTATGAAACCGATGGCGGCAAGAACGGCCGTCCCGGTGCTGACGGCCAGCCAGGCCCTGCCGGAGCTGACGGTGCGGTGACTGTCCAGCGCTTGTAAGCTGCTTTTGATACGCGCACCGTTCGATCAATTGCCTTCGCGGGCTTGCCCGCGAAGCTTATTAAAACATCGGCCGTGCTGCGGCAATCGCCACCAATACCAGCCCGACAATCAGATTGATCCCCACCAATCGCCGAATCTTCCCGAGCACAGCCGCACCCGCCGGCCAATCCTGCGCGGTCACGGCTGTTCGCAACTCCGGTAGCAGCAGCGCCTGAATCCGGATGAACAGCGCTGTCATCACCACATACAACCCCATCATGACTTGCACATAACGTGGCGCCGCTTCAAAACCGCTGTATTGCAGGTGAATCATGCCCACGCCGCTGATCGGCAGCAGCACCACCGCAATCCAGACCCAGCGAAAAAATCCTTGGAACACCTCTACCCACAGTTTCAATCGGGCGGGGCCTTCCAGCGCCTTCATCGCCGCAGGCCGCAACACCATCCAGGCGAAAAACATGCCGCCGACCCATACCAGGGCCGAGAGGACATGCAGGCTGTAAACGATGCCAAAAGTTATCATTGAGGTACTCCGTTCTGCGCGGGATTAATTAGCGGGGTATGATAGCGGCCGATCCGAACCACTGAAAATTTATCCAGCGTTTTTTGCGCCCGACAATCCATGATCAGCACCGAACTCAAAACCACGATCCAGGGCGCCTACACGCGTTTTCTTGAAGCCAAGAGCCTCAAGCCGCGCTACGGCCAACGCCTGATGATCGCCGAGATTGCCAAAGTCCTTGGTGACATCGACACCGATGACGAAGGCCGGCGCAGTGGCGACCCCGCGATTGTTGCGGTGGAAGCCGGCACCGGTACCGGTAAAACCGTGGCCTACAGTCTGGCGGCGATCCCTACCGCGAAGGCGGCTGGCAAACGTCTGGTGATCGCCACGGCTACCGTGGCCTTGCAGGAACAGATCGTCTACAAGGATTTACCTGACCTGATGCGCAACAGCGGGCTGAACTTCAGCTTTGCACTGGCAAAAGGGCGCGGGCGCTACCTGTGTCTTTCAAAGCTCGATATGTTGTTGCAGGAAGGCCACGCGCAAACCGCGACTGCACAGTTGTTCGAAGAAGAAGGCTTCAAGATCGAGGTCGATGAGGCCAGTCAGAAGCTGTTCACCAGCATGATCGAAAAGCTTGCCGGCAATAAATGGGATGGCGACCGCGACAGTTGGTCCACCGCACTCGAAGATGTTGACTGGGCGCGCCTGACCACCGATCACAGTCAATGTACCAACCGTCATTGCCCCAACTTCGGCCAGTGCGCCTTCTACAAGGCCCGCGAAGGCATGGGCAAGGTCGACGTCATCGTCACCAACCACGACATGGTCCTGGCTGATCTGGCGTTGGGCGGCGGCGCCGTGCTGCCGGACCCACGCGATACCATTTACGTGTTCGACGAAGGTCATCACCTGCCGGACAAGGCCATCGGCCACTTCGCGCACTACACGCGCCTGCGCTCTACCGCCGACTGGCTGGAAACCACCGCCAAAAACCTCACCAAATTGTTGGCCCAGCATCCACTGCCGGGCGACCTGGGCAAGTTGATCGAGCAGGTGCCAGAGTTGGCGCGCGAGATAAAAACCCAGCAGCAGTTCATGTTCACCGCGTGTGAACAGGTTGCCGATTTCAAACCGGGTGAAGACGTCGAAGGTCGCGAACGTCCGCGTCATCGCTTCGTGGGCGGGGTCATTCCCGACCACATGCGTGAAATGGGCGTCGAGTTGAAAAAGGGTTTCGCCCGCCTCACGGACGTCTTCACAAGGCTTACCGAATTGCTCAAAGAGGGCATGGACGGCGAGGTCAATATCGGTATCGCCAGCAATCAGGCTGAAGAGTGGTATCCGCTGTTCGGCAGCCTGTTGTCACGCTCGCAGGGCAATTGGGAGTTGTGGACGGCGTTCACCGTTGAAGACCCGGAAGACAATCCGCCCATGGCTCGGTGGCTGACACTGGCTGAAAGCGGCTCGTTGTTCGACATTGAGGTCAATGCCAGCCCGATCCTGGCCGCTGAAATGCTGCGGCGCAATCTATGGAATGTGGCCTACGGCGCGCTCGTGACTTCCGCCACCCTGACTGCGCTGGGCACGTTCGACCGTTTCCGGATGCGTGCCGGTTTGCCCAAAAAAGCCGTGACCGCCGTGGTGCCTAGCCCGTTCCATCACGCCGACGCCGGTGTGCTGAGAGTGCCCGACCTGAAGGCCGATCCGCGTGATGCGCCGGCGCACACCGCCGCGATCATCCGCGATTTGCCGCAACTGGTTGAAGGTTCGCGTGGCACGTTGGTGCTGTTCTCTTCGCGCAAACAGATGCAGGACGTGTTCGATGGCCTCGACCGTGATTGGCGCAAGCAAGTGTTCATTCAAGGCAACCTGTCGAAACAGGAGACCCTTAACAAACACAAGGCCCGCGTCGATGGCGGGGATTCGAGTGTGCTGTTCGGCCTGGCGAGTTTCGCCGAAGGTGTCGACTTGCCTGGCGCTTACTGCGAGCACGTGGTAATCGCCAAAATCCCGTTCTCGGTGCCCGATGATCCAGTTGAAGCGGCCCTGGCTGAATGGATCGAGGCGCGCGGCGGCAATCCGTTCATGGAAATCTCGGTACCGGACGCTTCGCTGAAACTGGTTCAGGCCTGCGGTCGATTGCTGCGTACGGAAGAGGATCGCGGCACCATCACCCTGCTTGACCGGCGCCTGGTTACCCAGCGCTACGGCAAGGCGATCCTCAATGCACTGCCTCCATTTCGTCGTGAAATTTCCTGATACACCAGTGGGTAAATGTGCCCACTGCGTTGTCTATCTCTCTGCTATTGCTTTTCCACAGGCCATTGTTGGTCGCTAGGGAGAACCTCGTTCTTATGATCCGCCGTTCGCTGCCTGCCGTTTTTGCCCTGATGTTCTCAGCCCCTTTGCTGGCGGCTCCGGCCGGCCAACAGACGCTATTCAACTTTGTCCGACCTGCGGACGTGGTGCAGATAGCCACCCAGGACGCCAGCCTGCCGCAATCCAATGCAGAGCAAACGCCTGAAGGCGAAGTATTGCGTCGTGTGACTTTCAACCCGGTCGCGCAACCAACGCTGCGCCTGACGCCGCAAACCGGAGCGTGGGATTGGTCACAGTCAGGCGTGATGTCCCTGCGGGTGCAGTGCGCGATGAACTGGGCTGTCACCCTGTACGTCAAAATACAGAGCAACGACGGCAAGACCCTGATCAGCCGCGTCGATTTACCGGCCGGCCCGGCACAAACGCTGCTGGTGCCGCTGCAACCGAGCACGCCGTTGAGCCAAGGCATGAAGGCCGGCCCGCCAATGCCGATGAACTTTGAAGGTCAGCGCGTCTTGTTGGCCAGCAGTGCCGGTGAACTTGACCGCAGCCAGGTGGTGTCGGTGAGCTTGTCGATGGATCAGCCTAAAGTGGCCCAGAGCATTTTGCTGGAGCGCTTTGGAGTGCAGGACGGTGAAGCCGTCACCAAAGCAGCTTATGGCGGCCTGGTAGACGCTTACGGCCAGTCGACCCGGGCCAAATGGCCGGAAAAGGTCAGCAGCGACGAGCAACTCAAAGCGGCGGCAAGCAAAGAACAGCAGCAACTGAAAGCCTGGCTCGCCGAGCGTGAGAAAACACCGCTGGACAAGTTTGGAGGCCTGAACAAAGGGCCAGCATTCAAGGCCAGCGGTTTTTTCCGCACCGAGAAACGTGACGGTCGCTGGTACCTGGTAACACCTGAAGGGCACCCGTTCTACTCGCTGGGTGTTAACACCGTCAGCCCGGACGTCAGCCAGACCTACATCGCCGGTCGCGAATGGATGTTCGAATCCTTGCCCAAAGCGGATGAGCCGCTGGCCAGCCACTACGGCGAGGGCGACAACCGTGGCGGTAACGGTGCCGATCAGGGACGAGGGTACAACGCCGGCCGTTGGTACGACTTCTATGGCGCCAATCTGCAGCGCCTCTACGGTGAGCCTTGTGTGCCGTCCAGCGAAACCAAAGCAGGTGTTGCCGAAGCGGCAAAAGCGGATGCGCAAACAGCCGGGCAACCTGCCGTGGCGCCCTGCACCGCACCAGCATTTGATGAAAAACGCTGGGCTACCCAGACCTTGGATCGACTGCAAGCCTGGGGCTTCAACACCATTGGCAACTGGAGCGCGCCGACCTTGGGCGACGCGGACCGTGTGCCTTATACCTTGCCTTTATCGATTGTCGGTGATTACACCAGCATCAGCACCGGCACCGATTGGTGGGGCGGCATGCCCGATCCGTTTGACCCGCGTTTTGCCATGGCCACCGAGCGTGCCGTAGCTATTGCAGCCCGTGATCATCGCGATGACCCTTGGCTTATCGGCTATTACGCCGACAACGAACTGGCGTGGGCCGGGCCGGGAGACGATCCAAAATCCCGCTACGCGCTTGCTTACGGCACCTTGAAAATGACCACCGATGTGCCGGCCAAACGAGCATTTCTCAAGCAGCTGCGGGACAAATATCGCAACCAGGCAGGCCTGTCCAAAGCCTGGGGCATTGATTTGCCAGCGTGGGAGTTGATGGAAGACCCGGGTTTCGTCCCGCCATTGCCGAATCCCGAACACCCCGAAATCGAAGCGGACTTCAAATACTTCCAAAAGGTGTTTGCCGACACTTATTTCAAAACCATTTCCGATTCGCTCAAGTGGCATGCACCGAACCAGTTGTTGCTGGGCGGCCGTTTTGCGATCAGTACCCCGGAAGCCGTTGAGTCCTGCGCCCAGTATTGCGATGTGTTGAGCTTCAACATGTACACGCTGCAACCTCAGGCCGGCTACGATTTCGCCAAGCTGCGCAGCCTCGACAAACCCGTATTGATTACCGAGTTCAATTTCGGCTCTGCAGACCGCGGACCGTTCTGGGGCGGCGTGACGCAACTGGCCAAAGAGGAAGATCGTGGCCCGGCGTACGCCAATTTTCTCAAGCAAGCGATGAACGAGCCGTCCATTGTCGGAGTGCACTGGTTCCAGTATCTGGACCAGCCTGTGACGGGGCGTTTGCTGGATGGTGAGAATGGTCACTTCGGCTTGGTGGGTATCACCGACCTGCCGTTCCAGGGTTTCGTGGACAGCGTGCGCAAGAGCAATCTGGCCGCCGTCGATCAACTCGGCAAAGAAACCGAGAAAGTCAGGACCGAGGCGGATAAAGCCGCTGGTCAGGAGCACGAAACCGAAGGTGGTAGAAAAGGCGACGCAGGCAAAGGCGCGGGGCAGGGCGCTGGCCATGCCGGCGGACACTCCGGTAACGGGCATTAACAGCCCCGATCCTTGAAGTCGAATTTTACCGCCCGGCCCGCACCTGTTCCCAAAACCGTCAATGGCTGGAACAATGCGGGCCACTTTGTAAAGCGTCAATCCGGGGGAGTTGCGGGTGCAGATTCAGGGTCATTACGAACTTAAATTCGAAGCGGTACGCGAGGCTTTCGCGGCGCTGTTCGACGATCCCCAAGAGCGCGGCGCTGCGTTGTGCATCCAGGTTGGCGGCGAAACCGTGGTCGATCTCTGGGCCGGGACTGCGGACAAGGATGGCAGCGAGGCCTGGCACAGCGACACCATCGCCAATCTTTTCTCCTGCACCAAGACCTTCACGGCCGTCACGGCGCTGCAGTTGGTGGCCGAAGGCAAGCTGCAACTGGACGCACCGGTTGCCCGCTACTGGCCCGAGTTCGCCGCTGCCGGTAAAGAATCCGTAACCCTGCGCCACTTGCTCTGCCATCAGGCAGGACTGCCAGCGCTGCGTGAGTTACTGCCGCCGCAAGCACTGTATGAATGGCAAACGATGGTCGATGCGCTTGCCGCCGAAGCACCGTGGTGGACGCCGGGCGAAGGGCACGGTTACGCGGCGATCACTTACGGCTGGCTGGTGGGCGAACTGCTGCGTCGCGCCGATGGTCGTGGGCCGGGCGAGTCGATCGTGGCGCGGGTGGCCAAACCCTTGGGCCTGGATTTTCACGTAGGTCTGGCCGATGAAGAGTTCTACCGCGTAGCACACATTGCGCGCGGCAAAGGCAATATTGGGGATGCTGCGGCCCAGCGGTTGTTGCAGGTCACTCTGCGCGAACCGACGGCCATGACCACTCGCGCTTTCACTAATCCGCCGTCGGTGCTCACCAGCACCAACAAGCCCGAATGGCGGCGCATGCAGCAGCCAGCCGCCAACGGCCACGGTAACGCGCGCAGCCTCGCCGGGTTCTACGCCGGTCTGCTGGATGGCAGCCTGCTGGAAAGCGAGATGCTCAATGAGCTGACCCGTGAACACAGCATTGGCGAAGACAAGACTTTATTGACCCGGACCCGTTTCGGTCTGGGGTGCATGCTCGATCAACCCGATGTCCCTAATGCGACGTATGGCCTCGGCCCACGAGCGTTTGGCCATCCCGGTGCCGGTGGCTCCATCGGTTTTGCTGACCCAGAACACGATGTTGCTTTCGGTTTTGTGACAAATACCTTAGGGCCGTACGTCTTGATGGATCCGCGCGCACAAAAGCTTGTGCGAGTACTGGCCGCTTGTCTGTAAATCTCGCTCGAGGGCTCCAGTGCCGGAACCCGATAGCCTTTTCAGTTTCAAATCGTCTGTTTATGCGGGCCAATCCGGTCATGTTTTTCATTACTTAATGTTGCGGATATCCAATGTCATCCAATAAAACCTTCGCTTTGGCCCTGTGCTTCGCTATTACCGGCTGCGCACAGACTCCTCAAAATGACGCAGATGGCGGCAGCTGGTGGCCGTTTGGTTCTTCTGACAAAGTCGCCGCGAAAGACCCAGCCCAAGCACCGGCACCATTGAAACCTGCTGTCGCCGCGCCAGTCGCCAAGACCGAGAGCGCCAGCCATTGGTATTGGCCGTTCGGCTCTGATGACGCCGCGGACAAAACCGCTGCCAAACCAGAAGTGAAGCCGGCCGCCAAACCGGTAGAAGTTGCGAAGGCTGAAGCCGATGCCGGGGGCAAGTGGTGGTGGCCGTTTGGTGGGAAAGAGCAAAGCACCGCTAAAGCTGTGCCGATGCCTGACCCTAAAGTCACTCAAGCCTGGCTCGACGATTATGAGCCTCGCCTGCGTACCGCAATCAAGGACAGCAACCTGCAACTCGAACGCCGTGACAATGTTTTGGTAGTGATCGCGCCGGTTGAGGGCTCGTTCAACCCGGATCGTCCTGCCATGCTGCTGCCGGTGACCCTGGGGCCGTTCAGCCGCGTTGCGAAAATCCTTGAAGTCGATCCATCGACTGCGGTGTTGGTGCTGGGTCACAGCGACACCTCGGGCGCCGCACCGGCCAACGTGAAACTGAGCCAGGAGCGCGCACAAGCCGTCGCGGCTATCTTCCGCCTCAGCGGTCTGCAACGTGATCGCCTGATGTTGCGCGGCATGGGTGGCGATGCGCCGCGTGCGGCAAATGACAGTGTTGAAGGCCGTGCCTTGAACCGTCGGGTCGAGCTGCTGGTAACCCCGCAAAACACCATGGTTGCGTTACTCAGCAAGTACAACATGCCAGCTCCGGCACCTGTGCGCATGTTGGCCGTGCAAGACGTCAAGCCAGCGGTCGCGCCAGTTACGCCTGCTCCAGCGGTCAAGAAAGCTGCTGCTCCGGCAGCGAAAAAAGCCCCTGTCAAAAAAGCTGCTGCCAAGGCACCCGCCAAAAAGACACCTGCCAAACCAGCAACTCCGGCGAAAAAGACCGTACCGGCCAAAGCGGCAACCCCCGACAAGAAAGTCGTTGCCGCGGACGCTACCAAGCAGTAATTCGTTAACCAAAAGGAATGCGCCATGACCCAGGGCCTGGCTGATATGCGTCGCGATTACACCCGTGATGGTTTGACCGAGGCGCAAGCTCCGGCCGAGCCGTTCGGACTGTTTCACCAGTGGTTTGCCGACGCGGTGAAAACCGAGCAACCGCCGGTGGAGGCTAATGCCATGACCCTGGCGACAGTCGATGACGAAGGTCGGCCGCATTGCCGCATTCTGCTGCTCAAGGGCCTGGACGAGCACGGCTTCACGTTCTTCACCAACTACGAGAGTGCTAAAGGCCAGCACTTGGCCGCGAATCCGTTCGCGGCCATGACCTTCTTCTGGCCAAGCCTGGAGCGTCAGGTGCGTATTGAAGGTCGGGTAGTGAAAGTGACGCCCGAAGAATCAGACGCCTATTATCAAGTGCGTCCGCTGGGCAGCCGCCTCGGTGCCTGGGCTTCACCGCAAAGCCGGGTGATCGCTGACCGTGCAGAACTGGAAGCGTTGTTGAAGGACACTGAGCAACGCTTCAGTGACACCCAACCGCACTGCCCCGATCATTGGGGCGGCTATCGCTTGCTGCCGGAGCGAATCGAGTTCTGGCAGGGCCGTCCGAGCCGGCTGCACGACCGCCTCAACTATCGTTTGCAGGGCGCCAACTGGATTCTTGAACGTCTGGCACCCTGAGTAGTCTACCGACCGGGATAACCTGCCGCAGCGGCTTCCAGCCATTGAGGCAGGTCCCGACGCCTGATTTTCTGTGCTTGAGCGTCGGCCAACTGCTGCAGCATGTAGGCTTTTTTAGGCTCGTCACCTGCCGCTAGTGCCAATGCCAAATCACGGTCCATCCAGCGTTTGATCCGCACGTACAACCACCAATGGAAGTACAAACCGGCGACAGTGGTAACGACAATGATGAAGTAATCCATGAAAATCCTTGGTTAACGGCGCACATCCGCTCATTTGCCGCTACTGTGTGGTGAGTTCGTATTTGCCCCTGTACCGGGCCTGAATCAAACCAATTTTATCCGGGCGATGCCGTGACAGGCGTCAAGCTGCGGAGTTAAATGAATACCTGTCCTTTGGAGTTGATGCTATGCGTAAGTCTGTTCTGCTGGTTGCTTCCTTTTCCACCATGGCGATGTTGCTCACTGGCTGCCAATCGAGTTTGACCGGTGATTCCTACTCCCGTGACGAAGCGCGTCGTGTGCAGACGATTCGCATGGGTACCATCGAATCTCTGCGCCCGGTCAAGATCGAAGGCACCAAAACCCCTATCGGCGGTATCGCCGGTGCTGCGGTTGGTGGTGTCGGCGGCAGCGCCATCGGCGGCGGTCGCGGCAGTATCGTCGCAGCGGTCATCGGCGCCGTTGCTGGCGGCTTGATCGGCTCGGCCACTGAAGAAGGCCTGACCCGTACCCAAGGCGTTGAAATCACCGTTCGCGAAGACGACGGCAGCATGCGCGCCTACGTGCAACAGGTTCAGGAAAACGAAGTATTCCGCGTCGGTGAGCGGGTTCGTATCTCCACCGTTGGTGGCACGAGCCGCGTTTCGCACTAAGCGGAAAAGCGCTTAAAAGAAAACCCCGATCAGGCGACTGGTCGGGGTTTTCTGGTTTTTACGGGCTGCTAAGGATGGGCACGGGCACCCATGAAGTTAGGCCGATTGCAGCACCGTTTTCTTGCGACTTGCCATCGCCGTCACCGCATACCCGATAAGTGCCGCGAATATAGAGCCGGTCAAAATACCCATACGGTCTTCACCGGCGTATTCGCTGACCCCTGGCTCGAAGGCCAGCGAGCCGACAAACAGGCTCATGGTGAAGCCGATGCCGCAGAGGATCGACACGCCCAATACTTGGGGCCAATTGGCGCCTTGTGGCAAAGCGGCGATGCCGGTTTTTACTGCGAGCCAAGTGAGGCCGAACACGCCGACGGTTTTACCCAACAGCAGACCTGCAGCGATTCCCATCGGAACATGGTGGGTGAAGTGTTCCGCAGTCACACCGGTCAGGGACAGGCCGGCGTTGGCGAAGGCAAACAGCGGCAAGATGCCGTAGGCCACCCACGGGTGCAGCGCATGTTCGAGGGTCAGCAGCGGCGAAGGCTCGGCGTTTTTTGTGCGCAAAGGAATGCAAAACGCCAGCGTCACACCGGCCAGTGTCGCGTGCACACCGCTCTTGAGTACGCACACCCAAAGGATCAAGCCGACGACCAGGTACGCCCCGAGCTTGACCACTCCGAGCCTGTTCATCGTGATCAGCGCCACGATACAGGCACCGGCCAGTGCCAGCGCCATGGTCGACAACGCGCCGGAGTAGAAGATGGCAATGACGATGATGGCGCCCAGGTCGTCGATGATCGCGAGGGTCATCAAAAACAGCTTCAGCGACACCGGCACGCGCTTACCTAGCAAAGCCAATACGCCAAGCGCGAAAGCGATGTCGGTAGCCATTGGAATGGCCCAGCCAGCCAATGCTGCGGTGTCATGGCGGTTGATGAACCAGTAGATAAACGCGGGCACCACCATGCCGCCAATCGCGGCTGCGCCTGGCAGAATAATCTGTGATGGTTTCGACAGCTGACCGTCGAGAACTTCGCGTTTCACTTCCAGGCCGATCAGCAGGAAGAATAACGCCATAAGGCCGTCGTTGATCCACAGGAGTGCCGGTTTGGCAATTTGCAGCGCACCTATCTGCGCCACGACGGGGGTCTCCAGGAACGCGTTGTAAAGCCATGAAAGGGGAGAGTTGTTGATAATCAAGGCCAGTACGGCAGCGGCAATCAACAGCAGGCCGCTAGCGGCTTCCAGCTGGAAGAAACGAGTGAAAGTGCTACGCAGAGGCAAGGTCGCTCTCCATCGGATTATCAAAAAGGTGGCACACCCTAACCCGTACCGTTAGTTGTTAAAACAAAAGTTATATTCTTTTTTGTTATATAGGGTTGCCGAGAATATGCCGTGGCTGGAATGCAGCCTAGCAGTTGGTGAGCTTATTGAACCGCAGCTGTACCTGTGCGGGATATAGGATATTTCCTAAGCTTGTGGGCTAAGGCTTTGTAACGAGGCCACACTTGTCCGATCCAACGGGAACATCATCATGAGCGACAACCGACAGTGGGCTCGCGAAGCCATCCGGATCATCGAAGCCGACTTTCAGCGCAGCGCTGATACCCACCTGATCCCCCTGCCTTTGCCGGGGTATCCGGGCGTCGAGTTGTATTTCAAGGATGAGTCCAGTCACCCCACTGGCAGCTTGAAACATCGACTGGCACGCTCGTTGTTTTTGTACGCGCTGTGTAACGGCTGGCTCAAGCCAGGTGCGCCGGTGATCGAGGCGTCCAGTGGTTCGACAGCGATTTCCGAGGCATATTTTGCGCGCCTATTGGGGTTGCCATTCATTGCGGTGATGCCGGCCAGCACCTCCCAGGAAAAGATCGCGCAGATCGCGTTTTACGGTGGCAGGAGTCATCTGGTTGACGATCCGACGCAGATTTACGCCGAGTCCGAGCGCTTGGCGCGTGAACACGACGGTCATTTTATCGACCAGTTCACCTATGCCGAGCGTGCGACCGATTGGCGAGCCAACAACAACATCGCTGAATCGATCTTCCAGCAAATGCGCTTCGAAAAGCACCCAGAGCCGAGTTGGCTGATTTCCAGCCCTGGTACCGGTGGCACGACCGCAACCCTTGGTCGCTACGTGCGTTATCGCCAACATTGCACTCGCGTGCTGTGCGCAGATGCCGAGCGTTCGGTGTTTTTCGACTATTACCAGACCGGCGATGCCAGCCTGCGCCTGAATCATGGTTCGCGCATCGAAGGGATTGGCCGGCCACGCGTTGAAGCGTCATTCCTGCCGAAGGTGATTGATGCGATGGTCAAGGTGCCAGACGCTTTGTCATTGGCGGCCATGCATTACCTGGCTCAGCATTTAGGGCGCAAGGTCGGAGGTTCGAGCGGGACTAATTTGATTGGCGCACTGATGGCTGCGCAGCAAATGGCGGCGCAGGGCGAGGCTGGTTCAATCGTGGCGATTCTGTGCGATGGCGGGGAACGTTACGAAACCAGTTATTACAATCAGGATTGGCTCAAGGCCCAAGGCTACGAATTAAGCGGATTGATGGCGGCCGTTGCTGCCAGCGCAGAACGGGGAGAGCCGCTGCCGACAACTGTACTGCGCGCCAATATCTGACGCAAAGAAGAGCAGATGTGAGAGCGGGCTTGCTCGCGAAAGCGGTAGATCAGTCAGCATTGCTATTGAATGTGACACCGTTTTCGCGAGCAAGCCCGCTACCACAGGCAACTCAGGTCAGGCCTCGAGGCCAAGAATGTCCCGAGCCACTGCCTCGGCAATGCGAATACCATCTACACCCGCCGACAGAATCCCGCCCGCGTAACCTGCGCCTTCACCCGCAGGGAACAAGCCTTTCACGTTCAAACTTTGCATCGACTCGTTGCGGGTAATCCGCAGCGGCGATGAGGTGCGGGTTTCAATTCCGGTCAATACCGCGTCGTGCAGCGAGTAGCCTCGAATCTGTTTCTCGAAGGCGGGCAGGGCTTCGCGAATGGCCTCGATGGCGAACGCTGGCAAGGCCAGCGCAAGATCACCCAATGCAACCCCCGGTTTGTAGGACGGTTCGACACTGCCCAGTTCGGTGGACGGTTTGCCGGCAATGAAATCGCCGACCAGTTGCGCCGGTGCTTCGTAGTTGCTGCCGCCCAGCACAAAGGCGTGGGACTCCAGGCGTTCCTGAAGTTCGATTCCGGCCAGTGGGCCGCCCGGATAATCAACTTCTGGCGTGATGCCAACGACGATGCCGGAGTTGGCGTTACGTTCGTTACGCGAGTACTGGCTCATGCCGTTGGTGACCACGCGGCCCGGTTCGGAAGTCGCCGCTACCACGGTACCGCCCGGGCACATGCAGAAGCTGTAGACCGAACGGCCGTTTTTGGCGTGGTGCACCAGTTTGTAGTCGGCCGCCCCGAGTTTCGGGTGGCCGGCATACTTGCCCAGGCGCGCGCGGTCGATCAGTGACTGCGGATGTTCAATCCGGAAGCCCACCGAGAATGGCTTGGCCTCCATGAACACACCGCGCCCGTGCAGCATGCGGAACGTGTCCCGAGCGCTGTGGCCCAAAGCAAGAATCACGTGCCTGGAATGAATCTGTTCGCCGCCATCGAGTTCGACACCGACCAATTGGCCGTCCTCGATCAACACATCAGTAACCCGCTGCTGGAAGCGCACTTCGCCGCCCAGCGCACTGATTTGCTCGCGCATGTTTTCCACGACGCCGGTCAGACGGAACGTACCGATGTGCGGTTTGCTGACGTAGAGGATTTCATCCGGCGCACCGGCCTTCACAAACTCGTGCAGTACTTTTCGACCGATGAATTTCGGGTCTTTGATCTGGCTGTAAAGCTTGCCGTCAGAGAACGTCCCCGCACCACCTTCGCCGAACTGCACGTTGGATTCCGGATTGAGTACGCTTTTGCGCCACAGGCCCCACGTGTCTTTGGTGCGCTGGCGCACTTCGGTGCCGCGCTCGAGGATGATCGGTTTGAACCCCATCTGCGCCAGCAACAATCCGGCGAAAATGCCGCACGGACCAAAACCGACTACAACCGGCCGTTGCGCCAAGTCGGCTGGCGCCTGGCCCACCACTTTGTAGCTGACGTCTGGTGCGACGTTGACGTTACGGTCATCGGCGAACTTGTGCAGCACCGACGGCTCATCGCGCAGCGCGAGGTCGATGGTGTAGATAAAGCACAATTCAGAGGATTTCTTGCGCGCATCGTAGCTGCGCTTGAACAAGGTGAAATCGAGCAGGTCATCACTGGCGATGCCCAAGCGCTGCACGATGGCAGGGCGCAGGTCTTCTTCGGGATGGTCGATCGGCAGCTTGAGTTCGGTGATTCGTAACATGACGGGATCCGGTTCGCGGGGCGCACAACTGCGCCAGGGCGTGTGTAACCGGTGATTATAAGCCCCAAAGAACGAATTCCGTGAGGCTAAAACGATCAGTCGTCGCGCGAGCCGCCGAAATACCCGCAACCGCGCTGAACCTGGCCGTTGATGCGTAACTCCGCGCTCATGTGCTGCACGCTGCCGTTGGAGCTGTCGACGCAACGTTGCGGCGCGACCCACAATTCAATGCGCTGATTATTAGCTTCGGTGCTGAGATTGAAGCGTCCGTCGCCCAGTTGCTCTTCAACATAAGGTACGGCGAGGGGCGGCTGACCGTCACGTTCGATGACCATGCCCTTGCCGCTGACTTTGACGTTCCACTCCGGGCCATGGCCGGCAGCACGCAGTATCAGCTGTTTGAAGTTTTGATCATCACAGGCTGTGCCCGAACGCTCGACTCGGTAAAGCTGTTCCAGATCGAGGCGGCTTTCGGCGCCACTGGTCACAATACGCCCGCGAACATCGGCAAACAGCTTGCCCTGATCGTCGGCAAGCGTGGCGGCCTCTTGCAGGACGCTGGTGCCCCCCGTGTCGTTGACGACGAAACTGCGCTGTTCATTGCATGGCTGAAACAGCAACTTGCCGTCTGCTGCGGTCAATTGGCCCTGCATGCGGGTTTGACCCACGTGCGAGGCGCTTTGACGTGGGCCATCGAGTAACTGGCAGGCGGCGAACAGCGGAAGCAGGGCAACAAGAATCAGGGAGCGGGCAGCACGCATCGTTGGGTCTCCAGACAAGTGCCGCCACGTTACGCAGCCTGACCGCTCATCACAAGGGCTCAGCCCACATGAAAGGTCTGGCCAGTTTGCAAGCCTTCGACACTTTTGGCGTAGGCCAATGCCACATCCGCTGCGGGAACTGGCTTGTAGCCACGGAAGTACGGCGCGTAGCTGCCCATGGCCTCGAGCAGCACGGTGGGGCTGATCGAGTTAACGCGCAGACCGCGAGGCAATTCGATAGCCGCTGCACGGACGAAGCTGTCCAGTGCGCCGTTAACCAGTGCCGCCGACGCACCGGTGCGAATCGGGTCGTGGCTGAGTACACCGGTGGTGAAGGTGAAAGACGCACCGTCGTTGGCAAACTCGCGGCCGATCAGCAGCAAATTGACCTGCCCCATCAGCTTGTCTTTCAAGCCTAGCGCGAAGCTGTCTTCGGTCATTTCCGGCAGCGGCGCGAAGGTCACGTTACCCGCAGCGCAGACCAGCGCATCGAATTTTCCGGTTTGCTCGAACAGCTTGCGAATCGATGCACTGTCGCTGATATCCACGTGAAAATCACCGCTGGTGCGGCCGATACGAATGACCTCGTGACGCTGGGATAGCTCTTTATCCACAGCCAAACCGATGGTGCCGCCTGCGCCTATCAACAGAATTTTCATGATGTTTGATCTCGAAGTGGTTTGAACGAGGCCTCAGTTTAAAGTGGTTTTTTCTGTTGATAAGCGCACTAATAGGCAACCTTTGGTTTTCAAATGGAAACAATCCATGAGCGAAATGGATGATCTGGCAGCGTTTGCGGTGTTGATCGAAGCCGGGAGTTTTACCTTGGCGGCGCAGCAACTGGGTTGCAGCAAGGGCCAGTTGTCCAAGCGCATCAGCCTCTTGGAATCGCGGTTTTCAGTGATCTTGCTGCAACGCACCACCCGCCGTTTGAGTTTGACGGCCGCGGGTGCGGCACTGCTGCCACAAGCACAGGCGCTTGTCGTCCAAGTGGAGAGGGCGCGTCAGGCGTTGGCGCGTCTGAAGGACGATATGGCTGGACCGATTCGTATGACGGTTCCGGTATCGCTGGGGGAAACCTTTTTCGATGGATTGCTGTTGGAGTTCTCCCAAAAGTACCCGCAGGTGCAGATCGAGTTAGACCTCAACAACAACTATCATGACTTGTCCCGCGATGGGTTCGACTTGGCGATTCGCTCTGACGCAGCCGTTGACCAACGACTGGTGGCCCGCCCGTTGTTGGCGTGGCATGAGATGACCTGCGCCAGTGCAGCGTATCTCGAGCAGTACGGTGAGCCGCTGACGCCGCACGCCTTGGCCGAGCACCGCTGCTTGCTGAACAGTCACTACAGTGGCCGTGAAGAATGGCTTTATCACCAGCAACACGAATTGATGCGAGTGCGGGTGTCGGGGCCGTTCGCCAGCAATCATTACAGCCTGCTGAAAAAAGCCGCATTGGCCGGCGCCGGTATTGCGCGTTTGCCGTCCTATTTGCTGCAGTCGGATTTGGCCGAGGGACGTTTGCGCTGGATATTGCGCGAATACCAGACACGCAGCATGCCGATGTACCTGGTGCATCCGTATCAGGGCGGCTTGCCCAAGCGCACGCAAGTGCTGGCGGATTATTTGATTGGCTGGTTCAAGCGCAGCGGCGAGGCGCTGGATCGCCTATAGGACGTTCACTTCTACACGCGGATTTTGTTGTCGAGAGGTTTATGGCGAGCATAAAAAAACGGCCCGAAGGCCGTTTTTCTTTACCGCAGCGTCTCAACCACCCAGATACGCTTCGCGCACTTTCGGGTCAGTCAGCAGCGCTTCACCGGTGCCTTGCATCACTACGCGGCCGTTCTCCAGCACGTAGGCACGGTCAGCGATTTTCAGCGCCTGGTTAGCGTTTTGCTCGACCAGGAACACCGTTACACCATCCTTGCGCAGCTGTTCGATGATGTCGAAAATCTGCTGGATGATGATCGGCGCCAAACCCAGCGACGGCTCATCGAGCAGCAGCAGCTTGGGTTTGCTCATCAGCGCACGACCGATGGCAAGCATTTGCTGTTCACCGCCAGACATGGTGCCGCCGCGCTGGGCGAAACGCTCTTTCAGGCGTGGGAAAAGTCCGAGAACCTTGTCCATCTGTTCCTGATAATCGCCCTTGTCAGTAAAGAACCCGCCCATGGCCAGGTTCTCTTCCACGGTCAGGCGGGCAAACACCCGGCGACCTTCCGGAACCACCGCGATGCTCTTGCGCATGATGTCGGCCGAGGACTGACCTACAAGCTCTTCACCCATGTAGCGGATGCTGCCGCTGTGGGCTTGCGGCGAACCGCAGAGCGTCATCAGCAGCGTGGATTTGCCTGCACCGTTGGCGCCGATCAGCGTCACGATTTCACCCTGACGGATTTCGACGTTGACGCTGTGCAGGGCCTGGATCTTGCCGTAGAAGGTGGAAACGTTTTCAAATTGCAGCATTTACGCTTCCCCCAGGTAGGCTTTGATCACTTCAGGATTGTCGCGGATCTGTTCCGGCGTACCGTCAGCCAGAGGCGTGCCCTGATTGATCACGACGATGTGGTCGGAAATGCTCATGACCAGTTTCATGTCATGTTCGATCAGCAGCACGGTGACGTTGTGCTCCTCGCGCAACATGCCGATCAGTGCCTTCAGGTCCTCGGTTTCCTTTGGGTTGAGGCCGGCGGCCGGTTCGTCGAGCATCAGGATCCGCGGGCGGGTCATCATGCAACGGGCGATTTCCAGACGACGTTGCTGACCGTACGCCAAGGTGCCGGCGGTACGGTTGGCGAACTCCTTGAGGTTGACCTTGTCCAGCCAGTATTCGGCGAACTCCATGGCTTCGCGCTCGCTTTTGCGGAACGCCGGGGTCTTGAACAAACCCGCCAGAAAGTTAGTGTTCAAGTGACGGTGCTGCGCAATCAGCAGGTTCTCAACGGCCGTCATGTCCTTGAACAACCGCACGTTCTGGAAGGTGCGAACCACGCCTTTGAGGGCGATCTTATGGCCGGGCAAGCCTTCGATCGGTTCGCCGTCCAGCAGGATGCTGCCGCCGCTCGGTTTATAGAAACCGGTGAGGCAGTTGAATACGGTGGTTTTGCCGGCACCGTTCGGGCCGATCAGCGCCACAACCTGTTTTTCCTTCACGGTCAGGGCCACGCCGTTGACCGCCAGCAAGCCGCCGAAGCGCATGCTCAGATTTTCGACTTTAAGGATCTCGCGGCTCATTTGCGCAGCTCCATGTGAGGACGTTGCATGGGCAGCAGGCCTTGTGGTCGCCAGATCATCATCAGCACCATCAAGGCGCCGAACATCAACATGCGGTACTCACTGAACTCACGCATCATTTCAGGCAACAGGATCATCACCACGGCCGCCAGGATGACGCCCAACTGCGAGCCCATGCCACCCAATACGACGATCGCAAGAATGATCGCCGACTCGATGAAGGTGAAGGACTCCGGTGTCACCAGACCCTGACGGGCGGCGAAGAAGCTGCCGGCGAAACCGGCGAAGCTGGCACCCAGGGTGAAGGCCGAAAGCTTGATCACCGTAGGATTAAGACCCAACGCCCGGCAGGCGATTTCGTCTTCACGCAGCGCTTCCCACGCACGGCCGATGGGCATGCGCAGCAAACGGTTGATGACGAACAGCGCGCCGAGGGCCAGCAGCAACGCAACCAGGTAGAGGAAAATCACCTTGTTGATCGAGTTGTATTCCAGGCCAAAATATTCGTGGAAGGTCTGCATGCCTTCGGCCGCTTTACGTTCGAAGGTCAGGCCGAAGAACGTTGGCTTCTCGATGTTGCTGATGCCGTTCGGACCCCCCGTGATACTGGTCAGGTTACGCAGGAACAGACGGATGATTTCACCGAAGCCCAAGGTCACGATCGCCAGGTAGTCACCGCGCAAGCGCAGGACCGGGAAGCCGAGCAGGAAGCCGAAAGTGGCCGCCATCAGACCAGCAATCGGCAGGCAAACCCAAAAGCTCCAGCCGAGGTAGTGCGACAACAGCGCATAGCTGTAGGCGCCGACGGCGTAGAAACCCACGTAACCCAGATCGAGCAAACCCGCCAGGCCGACCACGATGTTCAGGCCTAGACCGAGCATCACGTAGATCAGGATCAGGGTCGCGATGTCCACCGCGCCACGAGAGCCGAAGAACGGCCACACGAGCGCACCAACGATCAACGCGATGATGATCCAGCGTTGAGTGGTCGGCAGGGTCAGGAAGTTGGTGGCCTTGGCTGGAATCAACGGCATGTTTGGCGAGGATTTCCACGCCTTGCTGATCGGGTCGTTGAACAGTACCCGCAGGAACATCAGTACCGAGCAGATCGCAATGATCGCCAGGGTCATGTCGCTGGTGCCGTGAACTTCCAGATTGATGCCGACGATGGTCAGTTTCAGACCGAGTACCGGGAAGGCTACAGCCCATACCAGCAGGGCGCTGAACAGCGCCTGTTTAAGATTCCTAGTCATACTTTTTCAACCTCCGGACGGCCCAGAATGCCGGTCGGCCGGAACAACAGCACCAGAACCAACAAGCCGAAAGCCACGACGTCCTTGTACTGGTCACCGAAGATATCGGCACCAAAGGCTTCCGCCACCCCAAGCACCAGCCCGCCGAGCATCGCTCCGGGAATGCTGCCGATACCACCCAATACCGCAGCGGTGAAGGCCTTGAGGCCAACGAGGAAACCGGCGTTCGGGTTGATCACGCCGTATTGCATGCTCAACAGCACGGCCGCGACAGCCGCCAGAGCGGCACCGATGACGAAGGTCAGAGCAATGATGTTGTTGGTGTTGATACCCAGCAGGTTGGCCATCTTGATGTCTTCCGCACAGGCGCGGCAGGCGCGACCCAGGCGAGAGCGGGAGATGAACAGCGTAAGGCCGAGCATGGCGATCAGCGTCACCACGAACACCACGATTTGCATGTAGGAAATCAGCACTTCTTGTGCGCCACCTGGCCCGAAGGAAAGATTGCCGGGGATCAGGTTGGGAATGGACTTGTCCTTGGAGTCTTGCGCCAGCAGAACGGTGTTCTGCAGGAAAATCGACATGCCGATGGCCGAGATCAGCGGAATCAGACGGTTACTGCCACGCAATGGGCGGTATGCAATCCGTTCGATACTGTAGCCGTAGGCACTACAAACGACGATGCTCGCGATGAAACCTGCGGTCATCAAGAGTGGGACACTGTCGAGTCCCATCATTGTCAGGCCCGCGATGGCGATGAACGCCACGTAGGAGCCAATCATGTACACCTCGCCGTGGGCGAAGTTGATCATTCCAATGATGCCGTAAACCATCGTATAGCCGATGGCGATCAGGGCATATGTGCTGCCAACGGTCAGACCGTTAACCAGCTGCTGGAAGAAGTGATAGATGTCAGGCATTACAGCGCTCCTAAAAACCTGATACGCATTTCACTGGTGGAGTCATTTTCCCGCTCGAGCCCCATGGATCTTCATCCACTTCGAATTCGAGGTTTGCCAGCGAACCGCTGATGACGGTTTTGAGATTTTCAGGTGGGGAGACTTGCGGATCACGCAAGCGCGGCCCAGTACGTTCGTAAAACAAAGCCCACGGCACGCCGTGGGCTTTATTGTCAGCTCAGTCTGGCAATGCCTTACTGAGGCGAAGCTTCAGTTTTAGGCTTGCCGAAGTGCCACTCGTAAACCACAAATTTGAAGTCTTTCAGGTCGCCCTTGGCGTCGAAGCTCAGGTCGCCAGTCGGGGTTTTGAAAGTGCCTGCGTGGATGGCAGCGGCCACTTTTGCAGGGTCTTCGCTCTTGGCAGCAGTGATGGCGCCGGCGATGACTTCAACAGCGGAGTAGGACGGGAACACGAACGGACCGCTCGGATCTTCTTTCTTCGCTTTGAATGCGTCAGCCAGGGCGATGTTGGCTGGATCCTGGTCGAAAGATTTCGGCAGGGTGACCAACAGGCCTTCGGAAGCATCCTTGGCAATCTGGGAGATCGAGTCGTTACCCACGCCTTCTGGACCCATGAACTTGGCTTTCAGGCCTTTTTCCTGTGCTTGACGCAGGATCAGACCCAGTTCCGGGTGGTAGCCGCCGTAGTAGACGAAGTCGACGTTGGCTTGCTTCAGCTTGGAGATGATCGAGGAGAAATCCTTGTCGCCGGCGTTGATGCCTTCGAACACGGCGACTTTCACGCCATCTTTCTCGAGGGTTTGTTTAACGGCGGTGGCAATGCCTTCACCGTATTGCTGCTTGTCGTGCAGGACAGCAACGACTTTCGGTTTGACGAACTTGGCGATGTAGTTACCGGCTGCAGGGCCTTGGGCGCTGTCGAGACCGATGGTGCGGAAGATCATCTTGTAACCACGGGAGGTGATTTCCGGGCTGGTGGCAGCCGGGGTAATCATGATCACGCCTTCGTCTTCGTAGATGTCCGAAGCCGGTTGAGTGGAGCTGGAGCACAGGTGGCCGACCACGAACTTGACGCCGTCGTTGACGACTTTGTTCGCTACAGCAACGGCTTGTTTCGGATCACAGGCGTCATCGTATTCAACGGCTTCGAGCTTCTTGCCGTCTACGCCACCTTTGGCGTTGATTTGTTCGATGGCCATTTTGGCGCCACTGAACTGCATGTCGCCGTATTGAGCTACAGGGCCGGTTTTAGGGCCGGCAATACCGATCTTGATGGTGTCGGCTGCGAACGAATGGCTGGCAACCCCGGCCAGAACCATAGCGGCAAACAGTTTGGAAATCTGCTTAGTAGCCTTAGTCATAGTGCTCCACTCTTACTGTTGTAGTTTTTATAGTCCTGGCGCCGTAGCGGCAGAACCGGATCGGATATCTGCGATATCTTCCGGTAAATGCCCCCGGCAACTGTACCGGTACAGTGTAGAGCGCCGATTGTTCGCCTGGGAAGGCAGCGCCATGGGGCAAAACCAGAGGATGTCGCGTATTTGAAAGAAAAATACAGAATGGCGGCGGGATGTTAGCTGGCTAATAGCTTGATTCACCTGCAATCCTTGGCTTTCCTGCGGTTTTCAATCGATGACTCAATTGCATCCGGGTTTTTCTGCCAGACCACCGACGTTATCATTCGCGTCGATTTCTTTTCCGGACAGGACCCATGACTCAAGAACCTAGCACCCTCTATGCCAAGCTGCTTGGTGAAACCGCATCTATTACCTGGAAAGAGCTGGAACCGTTCTTCGCCAAGGGTGCCCTGTTATGGGTCGACCCTGATCTGGATTTGATCGTG
This sequence comes from Gordonia sp. IEGM753, assembly GCF_050321825.1. NCBI lineage: Bacteria > Bacillati > Actinomycetota > Actinomycetes > Mycobacteriales > Gordoniaceae > Gordonia > Gordonia sp. IEGM753. The sequence goes on along the minus strand of NZ_JBNQGB010000002.1, from coordinate 274,517 downwards.
GCCGCTGAGGCAGTGGCGACCGATGAAGGGGAGAAAGTGGCTGCCTGGCTGGCCGCCGACAAACTCGCCAAGCTCTCTGAAACGCGGGCGCTGGATCTTTTCGAACGTGATCCGGTGCTGTGGGCCGTGGTCGTTTCGCCCTGGATTTTGATCCAGGAGAGGGCGACGTCTTAAACGTTTGCACGGTATTGGTGCGTCGGTTTGAGTGCCGAAAGTGTGTAGCGGAGTAGCGTGATGGCATGTTGCCGTAGAGAAAGGCCACAGAAGAGTCTTGGCGAGGGTGACGGGCACGTAATGGGAACAGTTTTATGAGCAGCCTGAGGGCTGCTTAATTGTTTCTGGATGTTGGGAATTCTGGTGAATTTAAGACAGCCATCGCGAGCAGGCTCGCTCCTACATTTGATCGCATTCATCTGAAAGAACACGGTCCCCTGTGGGAACGAGCCTGCTCGCGATTGGCCGCGACGCCAATTACGCGGTTTTACCGGTGTGGTTATTAAGGGAAATAACCTTGGTCTTGCCAATGCGGTGACGGTAAATCTCGCGCAAGTACTTGATTGCCTTCTTTACGCAATCGCGCGACAAGCGAATGTCATTGATCGAGACGAATTTGTCCTTGTCGTTGATCAACTCGCGGTACTTCTTCTCGTACATCGGTTTAATCGCGTACCAGTTGGTGTCGAGGATCTTCGCCGGGTTTTCGAATTCGTTGAGCAAATCGTCGATCCGGTCTTCGTCGAAGTCTTCATTGATAATGAAGTCGAGGATCGAGTTATCCAGCGTGTCATCAAAGCGGTACGGGTTTTTCGCGAAGCAGCGCTTGATGAATGCCACGATCAGCGTCAGGAAGTCATCCGACAGGCACGGGCTCTTGGCGATCAATGTGGTCAGTGACAAGTTGGCCGAAGCGCCGATAACCAGCGCGTAGCGCTTGAGCGTGGTGTTCGGGAACAGGCTGTTGAGGTGAGTCTTCAACCGGTTCAGGTCCATGTAGGACAACTTGTAATCCTTGGGCAGCGAAACAATCGATACCACCGATGAGCAGTTCTTGAAGAAGTGCAAATCATGCAGTGCCGCCGCGTCATAGCCGGAATTCTTGTACTGCTCCAACGAGGCGCGATAGCGCTTGGACTCGATCGGTAACAGGCTGATGCCTTCGATGGCCTGGGTCACTTTGTTGAAATGCGGCAGGTCGATCGAGCGGAAAAACAGATCGTCGATGTTCAGGCGCTGTGGTTCTTTCTCGAACACTTTGAACTTGTCGCTGCTCGGCGGCGGTGTTTCTGGCACCACGGATTCGGCGTAGGCAATCGCGACCGGCCCGGCCAGGCTCATGAACAGGTCGTTGGCGTCCAGGCGAATGGTTTCACCGATGTCGATGCCGGCACGACGGAAGTAGTTCTGGTCGTAGTCGGTCGTCACTGCCTGCGCGGTCAGAATATTGAAAATCTGTTGCGAGATGTATTGGTTGGCGTGTTTTTCCATCGCATTGACATCAATGTTCTGGATGTTGCCGTCATCGCTCTCTTCGGCGTAACGCATGATGTCGTTGGAGATCAGCATCATCGCGTTCCATGGGCGAATACGGCCCATGACACTGGCTTCGCTGCTGTCTTCATTGGCGAAGTTGTAGGAAAAGTCCCATTCCTCCGACAGGTATTTGCACAGCAGTCGGCCGGCGTTGATGTGCAGTGCCTCGGACATTTCGCTGCGGTGATCGGAGATGTTCGGCAGTACGCAGATGCCGCTGGTGAAGATGGGTTCAAAGACAAACGAATGGCCGCTTTTGCCGTCGTGCTCATCCATCGGTTTGGTGTCGAACGTCTTGTTCATGTACGAGTGTTGCTGGGCCAGGCCAAACTCCGAGGCCATGCCCGAACCCGTACCGCCACCGGCACTGAATATCGAAAAATACAGGCGCGACTGGTTGGCTTTGATGCCGCAACTGTCGATCAGGTACGAGTGGATCATTTTCCAGTCAGGGCTGGAAAAACGCTGGGTGTCCTTGTTCAGGATGATCTTGGCCAGGTATTGACCGAGGATCGGTGCGTTACCGGCGCCACCGGCGTGGACTTCCGACAGGTCCATGATTTTCATTTTGCTGTAGTCGCGCAGGAAACCGCTTTTTTCGCCTTTGCGCGAGAAGCGGATCCGGCCGGCGATGTCTTTGTCCAGGTCGCCGAGCATCACCAGCGGTTCAACCAGGAACACTGGTTTGCTGGCCTTGCTCGAACCCAGGCGCAAATTGTTGCGAATCCACTGGGCCGGGCTGTAACCCTTGTCGGCGTAACGCTTGTCCGCCGAAGGACGGTCTTCGTTGTTGAATTCGTTGAGGTAGAACTTGCGGGCGTTGTACACCAGTTCTGCAACATCCAGCGCAATGTTCGAACCGCAGCGACCAAGGCCTATCAGGCACACCGAGGGGAATTCCTGATCGCTATGGTGTTCGCTGTCGGCTTCCACGTGGGGCGGGCGCGGAAACACCATGTCGCGCAAGCCGTCGAGGTTGTCGAGGATGCGGTCGGTATTGGTTTCGGTGAAGTACAGGTATTGCTGAGTTCCCAGCGGGCGCGACGGCGGCAAGGGCCTGGCGGGTACGGGGCTGTTCGCAGCAGGGCTGAGCGTCAAATCGGATATCGCAGTAGCCGGATTGTTTTTGGAAGTCATTGTGCGCCATGTACCTGGACTGGTTGGCTGGGCGACAAAATGTCGTCAACCATCACGGAATGGAATCACGCGTCTTTTTGCGCGTATTTGGCCCCGGCCTCAGCGCATTGGCGTGAGCATTTCTCGGGGGGAATCCTTTCCTAAGTCATGTTGAATCGGCCAATATTCGGCGATCTTTAATCAAAAGGAGGCCAGATGATGGCTACGTCACCTTCACTTGCGTTTGCCGGAATTGGTCTGATGGGCTTGCCGATGTGCCAGCGCTTGCTGGCTGCGGGTTATTCACTGACGGTGTGGAATCGCAATCCAGACAAGTGCGCGCCTTTGGTCGACGCCGGCGCACGGCAGGTCGAAACCCCCGCCGAGTTGTGCCAACACGCCGACGTGGTGATGTTGTGCCTGGCCGACACGGCGGTCGTGCGGGAGGTGGTTTTTGGCGCGTCGGGCATCGCAGAAGGTGCGAAAAAAGGTCAACTGCTGGTGGATTTTTCCAGCCTGGAACCGACCGCGACGCGAGAGATGGCGACAGCGCTTGCCAGCCAAACCGGCATGAGCTGGCTGGATACGCCGGTGTCCGGTGGTGTGGCTGGCGCCGAAGCTGGCAGCCTGGCGATTATGGTCGGCGGTGAGGTTGCAGACCTTGAACGTGTCAGGCCTGTGTTGCGCAGCCTGGGTGCCCGGGTAACCCACATGGGTGCTGTCGGCGCAGGCCAGGTAACCAAGGCCTGCAATCAGATGATCGTCGCTTGCAACGCATTGGTGATTGCAGAAGTGGTGGCGTTGGCCGAACGCTCCGGGGTTGATGCCAGTCGGATTGCCGAAGCGCTGGCCGGTGGTTTCGCCGATTCAAAACCGTTGCAGTTCCTGGCACCGCAAATGGCCGAGAGTCATTTCGAACCGGTGAAATGGCATGTGCGCACGCTGCTCAAGGACCTGGACGCAGCCGTCAAATTTTCTCGTGAACAGGGGGCGTCGACACCTATCAGCGGGCTGGCCGCACAATTGATGCGATTGCATGGGGGGCAGGGTTTCCTGGAAAAAGATCCGTCGACGCTAGTACAGATGTACCGCGAACCGAGCTTAAAGGGCTGACGTTGCGTGAATGTTTGCGCTGGTTGATTTCGTTCAGTACAGGGCGTAATTCTTCCAGCGGGACAGGCCGACTGAGCAGGTATCCCTGGACGAAATCGCAGCCGTAGCGCTCCAGGAATTCGTACTGCTCGACGGTTTCAACCCCTTCGGTCACTACCTGCAAGTGCAGGGTATGGGCCATGACGATAATGGCCTGGACGATTTCCATGTCTTGGGTTGACCTGGGAATATCGAGAATGAACGACCGGTCGATTTTCAGCGTATTCAGCGGTAGACGCTTGAGGTAGGCAAGGGAGGAGTAACCGGTGCCAAAATCATCGATCGACAGTGAAACCCCTAGCGCACGAATCTGGCGCAACAACACCAGCGTATTGGCGATATTGCCCATCAACGCATTCTCGGTGACCTCCAGTTCCAACCGTTGTGGTGCTACGCCGGAAACGCGCAGCGCGTGGGCAATCTCATCGGCCAGCTCTTCGCGAGCCAGGTTCAGCGGGGAGCAATTCACCGCAATCTTCAGCTCTTCACAACCTTGGCGTGACAACTCTCCCAGGTCTTCACAGGCTTTGCGCAACACCCAGTTGTCCAGTTCGGCGATCAGGTCGTTGGCTTCTGCAATGGCGATGAAGCGATCTGGTGCGAGCAGCCCATGCACCGGATGTTGCCAACGAATCAATGCTTCCAGCTTGCTGACCTGGCCGGATTTAAGGTCGTATATCGGCTGGTAGTACAGCATCAAACCGGCTTCTTCACGCAGGGCGTGGCGCAGTTCCTCTTCCAGTTGCAACTCCAGGGTGGCGCGGTTTTTCATCGTGGGGTTGAAAAAATTCAGGCCGTTGCGACCGCCACCCTTGGATTGATACAGCGCGAGGTCGGCGTGTTTCAGTAACTCCTCACACGTTTGTCCATCCTCGGGAAACAAACTGATGCCGATGCTGGTGGTCATGACCATGCGGCGTCCAGCGAGCTCAATGGGGTCTTTCATTTTCAACATGATGCGCTGCGCCATGTGTCGCGCTTCTTCGCGATCATGCAGGCCGATAAGGATGCAGAACTCGTCTCCACCAAAACGTGCGACCACGTCATCATGACCGCGCACTGCGGCCCTGATGTGGCCGGCGATGACCTTCAGCAACTCGTCGCCCGCATCATGCCCCAGGCTGTCGTTGATACGTTTGAAATGGTCAATGTCGAGAAACAGCACTGCCAGCATCCCGCCTTCGTGGGTTTTCTGAGTGAGTTTCTCGGCAAAGATCTGATTGAAGCCACGGCGATTGACCAGGTTCGTCAGCGCGTCGTAATGCGCCACTTGTTGCAGCGATACCCGAGCCTGGTCGAGCTGGCTGAGCAAGGCATTGACCCTTTGCAGGTCGCGCTCCTTGTTTTGCAGCTTCTTGTCCGCCAGCGCTGCACTGATGCAACTGCCCATGATCAGCAGCATGATCGCGGCGATCATCAAGCCCAGTTGCAGGTGATTGTTTTCGGCAGGCAGAGACAGGGGCGTGCCGGCGGGCAATACCAGGTCAAACGCGGCCATGCCGGTGAAGTGCATGCTCACAATGCCGGCGCCCAATATGAGGCTGGCACTGAACTTCATGACTTGATGAAACAGGCCGCTGCCGTTGCGCAAATGGTTGGCCAGTAATAAAGCGGTCAGCGCGGCGCCAATGGCAACCACAATCGACAAGCTGAAAATGAACGGGTTGTAGTAAGGCAGCGCTTCGGAGTGCAGGGCGGTCATGCCGACGTAATGCATGGTCGCGATGCCAAGACCGATGCAGATAGATGCCTGCGTGTACTGGCGAATGTTCAGTTTAGGGCGGCTGAGGGCATACATCGCAAGTGATGAGGCGATCATGGCGATTGCCAAGGACACCAAGGTGACAGGCAGTTGGTAATGCACCTGAATGGGTGCATCGAAGGCCAGCATGCCGATGAAATGCATCGCCCATATGCCGCCGGCCAGGCATCCGGTGCCCATCCAGCACCATAGTCGACGCGCCGCCGCTTTTTCTACGTGACCGATGCGCTCAACCATGTCCAAGGTCGCGAAGCCGGCGGCACAAGCCACCAGGAAGGCGATCAGCACCAAAACAGGGTCGTGGGTGCAATTGAGAATGACCTGACCGCTATTTGGCAACTCGGTAACGAAATGCAGACCAAGCCACTCCATAGCGCGCCCTCGTCCTTATCATCTGGCCAGCGATGCGCGCTGGCGAATGCAGTGGAGTATAGGTGCCTCACCCATAGCGCAAGCGGTGGTGGCATTTTAGTTCCAATATTTTTGGAATGTCCTTTAGAACGTTTGGAAATAATTTGTTGCAAGCGCCGTGCTGGCCACCATGGATCGGTATCAGTCTTGCGAATGATTACAGACAGCGACCGGTCGCATGACTAGATTGCAGACTCCGGGGGCAGTGAAGCCTCATAACAATAAAAGAGACGGACCCATGCAGAACTCGACCCAAGCGAAGAATGCCTGGCGCATTCTGTTCCTGCTGTTTCTGGCCAACCTGTTCAACTTTTTTGACCGCACCATTCCCGCCATCATCATTGAGCCAATCCGCATGGAATGGCATCTCAGCGACTTTCAGCTGGGCATCATCGGCACTGCATTCACCATCGTTTACGCGCTCGCGGGCCTGCCGCTGGGCCGGATGGCCGATACCGGGTCGCGCAGCAAATTGATGGGCTGGGGCTTGGCGGTGTGGAGCGGGCTGACAGCGGTCAATGGCTTGGCGGGGAGTTTCTGGAGTTTCCTGATTGTGCGCATGGGCATCGGCATCGGTGAAGCCAGCTATGCGCCGGCCGCCAATTCGCTGATCGGCGACTTGTTTCCGGCGCACCGACGGGCCCGTGCGATGGGTATCTTCATGCTCGGCCTGCCCTTGGGCTTGTTGCTGGCTTTCTTCACCATCGGCTGGATGGTCAAGACTTTCGACAGCTGGCGTGCACCGTTTTTCATCGCGGCTGTGCCGGGGCTGATCCTGGCGATTTTCATGTTTTTCATCAAGGAGCCTAAACGCGGCGCAGCAGAAAGCGTGCAGGTCTCCCAGGAGAGAGTTGACCGGCCGATCCGCCGGGTACTGTCGGTGCCGACTTTCCTGTGGCTGGTGATGGCAGGGCTGTGCTTCAACTTTGCGACCTATGCCTGTAACTCGTTTCTGGTGCCGATGCTGCAGCGATATTTCCTGATGCCATTGCAGGAGGCGGCGGTCGCGACGGGCGTGATCGTTGGCGTTACCGGGTTATTCGGCTTGACCCTTGGCGGCTGGGTGGCGGACAAGATTCATCAGCGGGTGGCCAATGGTCGGCTGTTGTTTGCCGCGTTCAGCCTGATTATCTCAACCGTGTGCACCGCGTGGGCGCTGCATTCGGGACGCATTGAAATAGGGGTATTCGTGGCGGTATTCAGTGTGGGTTGGTTGTTTGCCTACAACTTTTATACCTGTGTTTACACGGCGATTCAGGACGTGGTCGAACCCCGCTTGCGGGCCACGGCAATGGCGCTGTTTTTTGCCGGGCTGTATTTGCTGGGCGGCGGTTTGGGCCCGGTAGTGGTGGGCGGTTTGTCGGATCACTTTGCACACTCGGCAATGCTGGCGGCGGGCGCTGCGCAGATGACTGAAGCGTTCAAGGCTGTCGGCCTGCATGATGCGATGTACCTGATCCCGGTGGCGCTGTTCTTCACCATGGTGTTTTTGTTCATGGCGTCGCGGTGTTTTGTACGCGATGCGAAGCGGATGAAGGATGGGTTGGTGGCGGTGGTTGAGCCTGGAGTTGCTGCGGCGACTGCATGATTGATATCGCTAGCAGGCTAGCTCCCACAGGGATCTTGGTTCCATTGAGGTCCATTGTGGTAGCTCCCACAGGGATCTTGTTAGCACTGGAGATCCAGTGTGGGTAACTCCCACAGGGATCTTGGTTGCATTGAGGTCCATTGTTGGAAGCTCCCACAGGGATCCTGGTTCCATTGAGGTTCATTGTGGGAACCTCCCACAGGGATCTTGTTAGCACTGGAGATCCAGTGTGGGTAACTCCCACAGGGGTCTTGGTTGCATTGAGGTTCATTGTGGGAAGCTCCCACAGTGATCTTGTTAGCACTGGAGATCCATTGTGGGTAACTCCCACAGGGATCTTGTTAGCACTGGAGATCCAGTGTGGGAACCTCCCACAGGGATTTTGTTAACACTGGAGACCCATTGTGAGTAACTCCTACATAGACCTTGTTAGCACTGGAGATCCATTGTGGGTAACTCCCACAGGGATCTTGGTTGCATTGAGGTCCATTGTTGGAAGCTCCCACAGGGATCTTGGTTGCATTGAGGTCCATTGTGGTAGCTCCCACAGGGATCTTGGTTGCATTGAGGTCCATTGTGGGAAGCTCCCACAGGGATCTTGTTAGCACTGGAGATCCAGTGTGGAAGCTCCCACAGGGTTTTGTTAACACTGGAGACCCATTGTGAGTAACTCCCACAGGGATTTTGTTAGCACTGGAGATCCATTGTGGGAGCTAGCCTGCTAGCGATGAGGCCATCAGCAGCACTGCAAAATTCACCATAAACAAAAAGGCCCGCATCGCTGCGGGCCTTTTTGTTTTAGCGGTGTAACAGGGGACTTAACCCGCTACCAGCACCCGAATCGCTTCCAGACGCAAAGCAGCCTTGTCGAGCATGGCCAGGCCTTGCTCGCGCTGGTTGCGCAAGGCGACCAGTTCGCTGTCGCGCACGGTCGGGTTGACCGCTTGCAACGCGGTCAGGCGCGCCAGTTCTTCATCGGTATCGGCTGCCAGGCGACGTTGCGCCTCGGCCACGCGTTCGGCGTGGCGCGGGTAGATTTTCTCTTCACCGGCGTTGATCCGTGGCGTCAGCTGATCGCGCTGAGCCTGGATGAACTTGTTGGCGCTGGCGCGAGGCACGCTTTCCAGTTGATCGTTCAGGGTTTCGAACGCCACGCGTGCCGACAAGTCGTTGCCATTGGCATCGAGCAGGCAACGCAACGCGGCCGGTGGCAGGTAGCGGCCCAATTGCAGCGAGCGCGGGGCAACCACTTCGCTGACGTACAACAGTTCCAGCAACACGGTGCCTGGTTTCAACGCCTTGTTCTTGATCAGCGCCACGGCGGTGTTGCCCATGGAACCGGACAACACCAGGTCCATACCGCCCTGAACCATCGGATGTTCCCAGGTGATGAACTGCATGTCTTCGCGAGACAGCGCCTGGTTGCGATCGTAAGTGATGGTCACGCCTTCGTCGTCGCCCAGCGGGAAACTGGCGTCGAGCATTTTTTCGCTTGGCTTGAGGATCAGCGCGTTTTCCGAATGATCTTCACTGTCGATGCCGAACGCGTCGAAAAGGGTTTCCATATAGATCGGCAGGGTGAATTGATCGTCCTGCTCAAGGATGGCTTCGACCAGAGCATCACCTTCGCCAGCGCCGCCGGAGTTGAGCTCCAGCAAGCGGTCGCGGCCGGTGTGCAACTCGGCTTCAAGACGTTCGCGCTCGGCACGTGCTTCGTCGATCAGCGCTTGCCATTCACCGTCATCGGCGTTTTCCAGCAGCGGCAGCAGACGCGGGCCGAACTGATGCTGCAAGGCGTTGCCGGTCGGGCAGGTGTTAAGGAACGCATTCAATGCTTCGTGGTACCACTGGAACAAGCGCTCTTGCGGACTGGTTTCCAGATACGGCACGTGCAATTCGATGATGTGCTTCTGGCCGATCCGGTCCAGACGGCCGATACGTTGCTCCAGCAGATCCGGGTGCGCCGGCAGATCGAACAGCACCAGGTGATGCGAGAACTGGAAGTTGCGACCTTCACTGCCGATTTCCGAGCAGATCAGCACTTGCGCGCCAAATTCTTCGTCGGCGAAGTAAGCGGCGGCGCGGTCACGCTCGAGGATGTTCATACCCTCGTGGAACACCGTGGCCGGAATGCCGGAACGCACGCGCAACGCGTCTTCCAGGTCCATGGCGGTTTCAGCATGGGCGCAGATCACCAGCACTTTGGTGCGCTTGAGCATCTTCAGCGTATCGATCAACCACTCGACACGCGGGTCGAATTTCCACCAGCGCTCTTCTTCATTGGCGTCCGGTTGAGCCTGGAAGCTGACTTCCGGGTACAGCTCGGCATGATCGCCCAATGGCAATTCAAGGTATTCATCGGGGCTTGGCAGCGGGTACGCATGCAGTTTGCGCTCCGGAAAACCTTGCACGGCGGCGCGGGTATTACGGAACAGCACGCGACCTGTGCCGTGGCGGTCCAGCAGTTCACGCACCAAACGCGCGCTGGCTTCGGTATCGCCATCATTCACAGCGGTCAGCAGGGCTTCGCCTTCGTTGCCGAGGAAACCGTGAATGGTCTTGTGCGCTTCAGGCGACAGGCGCCCCTGGTCCAACAGCTCCTGAACGGCTTCGGCCACCGGGCGATAGTTTTCGCTCTCGGCGCGGAAGGCGTGCAGGTCATGGAAACGGTTCGGGTCGAGCAGGCGCAGGCGAGCGAAGTGGCTGTCCTGACCCAATTGTTCCGGGGTCGCGGTCAGCAGCAATACGCCAGGAATGACTTCGGCCAGTTGTTCGACCAGCGAGTATTGAGGGCTGGCCTTGTCTTCGTGCCACACCAGGTGGTGCGCTTCATCGACCACCAGCAAATCCCAACCGGCAGCGAACAGCGCGTCCTGGGCCTTTTCGTCATCTACCAGCCATTCGAGAGCGACCAATGCGAGTTGGGTATCTTCAAACGGGTTGGTGGCATCGCTTTCAATAAAGCGTTCTTCGTCGAACAGTGCCACTTGCAGATTGAAGCGGCGGCGCATCTCGACCAGCCATTGGTGCTGCAGGTTTTCCGGTACCAGGATCAGCACGCGATTGGCGCGGCCCGAGAGCAATTGGCGGTGAATCACCAGACCTGCTTCGATGGTTTTACCCAAGCCCACTTCGTCGGCCAGCAGCACCCGCGGTGCAATCCGGTCAGCCACTTCGCGGGCGATGTGCAGTTGGTGCGCGATCGGTTGCGCACGCACGCCGCCCAAGCCCCACAGGGAGGACTGCAATTGACGACTGGTGTGTTCCAGCGTGTGGTAACGCAGCGAGAACCAGGCGAGCGGATCGATCTGGCCCGCAAACAAACGGTCGCTTGCCAGACGGAATTGAATGAAATTCGAGAGTTGGGTTTCCGGGAGCGTAACCACTTCATTGTGTGCATTGAGGCCGTGGTAGACCAACAGGCCATCGACGTCGTCGACTTCTTGTACGGTCAGTTTCCAGCCTTCGAAGTGAGTGATCGAGTCCCCCGGCGAGAACCGCACGCGAGTGAGGGGCGCATTCCGTAGCGCGTACTGGCGAGTGTCGCCAGTGGCCGGATAGAGCACGGTCAACAAGCGGCCGTCCTGTGCCAGAACGGTGCCCAAACCCAGCTCGGCTTCGCTGTCACTAATCCAGCGTTGCCCCGGTTGATACTGCTGCGCCATGCTGCCTGACTCCCACCTTGAAAAAGCGGGCTATCTTAACGGAATGAGGGCCTGAGGCCAAAGGATTACGCACCTGCAAGCTGCCTTCGCCCTCAGGCTTTGGCAACTCTTGCCTGTGCGCCAGGTCACAGTTTACGACCAATGGCTCAAGTCGCTATCCGCGCAGCCGACATCCTGCTGACAGGAGACTAATAATTATGCTGCAGCCCATGCTTCCCCTGAGTGCGGTGCCGATCACTTCACAGCAGGACCCGATTCGCCAGCGGCCGGATGTTGCGCCGGTTGCACCGGTGCAGGAAACGTCCAAGGAAACCACGATCGACCTGCAGCAGCGCGATCCTGAAGAGGCCGCGTTCCAGTTGCGCGAGGAACAGCGCCGGCAGCAGGATCGTGAAAAGCGCCGGCGTGAAGCCGACGAAGATCCCGAGGAGCACCTCGCGGTTCCCGGTGATGAGCTGAACGCCGACAACACGGTGCCCGTCGTACCGTTGATTGAAGATCAGCCGCGTCAGGGTTTGTGGGTCGATATTCAGATTTAATCAGGCCGGACTCACACAGCCCTGGAGCGCACCGCCACTGTATTTGTTAACCGCTCGTTACACGCACGACTGGTCAGCGCTGGCGCCAGACTGCATTATTGACTCAATCCTGCCGCGCGATGCGGCAACTGAGTTCAAATTCAAGTGATGCGCTGAACGCCATGAGCCAAGACGACAAGTTGATTGACCTGAATGCCGAACGCGCCAAGCGTGTGCATGACCTTAACGACAAGCGCCTGAACGAAGTGCGTCAGGCGTTTGAGCAGGCGTTGCCATTGGGCAAGGCGAAGAAAAAGCCGAAAAACAAACCGAAAAAACGTTAAACCCCCCAGCATTTATTGATGCAGGTCAGTTTCATCCCCTCCTTTACGCCCAGTCGTGGGCGACATTGATCCCGGTCAATTTTCTCTTCTGCCTGATTGGTTAACTTAGCCCTATCGCAACAGGGCAAGTGCAGGAGGGCAGTCATGTTTTTCGACAACGTGGTGATCGCCGGAGTGCTGACTGTCAGCCTCATGGTTCTGTTTTTTGCAGGGTTTGGATTTTTCATCTGGAAGGATTCGCACAAGCGGCGCAAACCGTAGGTCTTTCTGGGGCAATGAGCACGCAAGGCATTTTGGGCAACTTCGGTTGCCCTTTTTTTTGCCCACGATTTGCCGGCCCTGCATCCAGGTAGTAACCCAGGCATGAAAAAGGCGCGAACCTTTCGGAGCGCGCCTTTTTCGTTGCAGCTATGTATATCAGCTGCCGAGTGCCTTCGATGCCAGCCAGAACAGGCCGGCAGACAGGGCAACCGTCGCTGGCAGGGTCAGGACCCAGGCCAGCAGGATGGTTCTCACGGTGCCGCCCTGCAGGCCGCTTTTGTTGGCGACCATGGTACCGGCCACGCCCGAAGAAAGGACGTGTGTAGTGGATACCGGCAGGCTGAAGATGTTTGCCAGGCCGATCATGCAAGCAGTGGTGATCTGCGCCGACATACCTTGTGCGTAGGTCATGCCTTGCTTGCCGATCTTCTCGCCGATGGTCAATACCACACGCTTCCAGCCCACCATGGTGCCCAGGCCAAGGGCCAGTGCGACCGCCAGAATCACCCAGAACGGGGCGTATTCGGTGGTGGTGGTCAGGTCTTTGCGGAGCTTGTCCAAGTCGGCTTTTTCACGAGCGTCGAGCCCCGGCAGCTTGCCGACTTTTTTCGCCGTGTCGTCCAGGCACAGCAAATAGCGACGTACTTCAATGCGGTTTTCAGGCGGCAGCGAATGGTAGTCGGCTACACCTTTGAGGGTGCCAAGCAGGGCAGTGATGGTCGGTTCGGTCTGTTGCGGGTTGCAACGGAATTTCTCCGGCAAGTCACCTTCCACGCTTTTGCCCAGCGCCAGGTATTCACCCAGGGTGTCAGCATTGCGCTTGTAGAACTGGCTGAGGTGCAAGGTCGCATCGCGAGTACGTTCGATCTGGTATGTAGTGCTGCTCAGGTCCAGTACGAACTGCGCCGGTACGATACCGATCAGTACCAACATGATCAGGCCGATACCTTTCTGCCCGTCGTTGGAGCCGTGCACGAAGCTGACCGCCATCGCCGAGATCACCAGTACCAGGCGATTCCAGAACGGCGGATGCTTCTTGTCATCAAGCTTGCGGCGCTGGTCCGGTGTCTTGTGCATCTTCGACAGGGGACGCCACCATTTAAGGCCGATCAACACCAATGCCGCGACGATGAAGCCGGCCATTGGCGAGAACACCAGTGATGCGCCGATATCGATCGCTTTCTGCCAGTTCACGCCATCGGCCAACGGAATATCGTTGATCAATGCGTTGGCCAGGCCGACACCGAGAATCGAACCGATCAGCGTGTGCGAACTGGAGGCCGGGATACCGAAGTACCAGGTGCCCAGGTTCCAGGTGATGGCAGCGGCAAGCAACGAGAACACCATGGCCAACCCGTGACCGGTGTTCACGTTGATCAGCAGTTCTACCGGCAGCAAGTGGACAATGGCATACGCCACGCCCACACCACCCAGCAGCACGCCAAGAAAGTTGAACACACCTGAAAAGAACACGGCCAGATGAGGCGGCATCGCTTTGGTGTAGATAACGGTGGCCACCGCGTTAGCAGTGTCATGAAAGCCGTTGATGAACTCGAATGCGAGGACAAAGGCCAGGGCGAGCAAGAGGCTCACAAGCACCCAAGCATCAAGTCCGCTGAATAAATCGATCATGAAGGTTTTCTGACCCGGTCATAAGGGGGCGCGATTATGCCAGAAAAGACGGGTAATCGATGCACTAGCTGCTCATCGGTAACATTCTTCAACGAATTAGTTTGAGGCCCCAGCCTGAGCCCCAACTTTTTAGCGGGTTTTGCAACTCGTTGATTTTTATATAAAACTATGCTCGCGCAAACGCTTCTCTCGATGAGGCGAGAGGCTGAAAGGCTTGTGTGAAATATCTGAGAAGAGGGTCGGACATGCGCCATTTGCCTCTTTCGGTAGCCGAGGCAGCCGTTGCCTGCTGGTAGCGGGCGCGAATGGCAACATCCATGCACCCCGCTTTTAACGGGTGCATGCACAGACCCTGAAAAGGATTCAAACCGGAGCAGTCAAGGCTCTTCGGCTTTAAGTTCCTTTTCCATCTTCTGCAATTCCTGGGTGAAAGCCTGATCTTGAACGGTGGCGCGTTTACGCCATGGTTTGCGTTCCGGTTCGGGCTGAGCGGCGTAGGTGGTGACTTCCCCGCCGTAAACTTCCTTGTAACGTTGTTCCTGGCGCTCAAGTTCCGCGCGCAGTTCGTCTTTCGTCACAGTGCTACCTGATTGAGTTGAGATAAATTCTGGTGAAACGCGCTGCTTCAAATGTATGGATTACGCTCGCCAACAGCACAAAGCGGCAAAGCTTCATACGTAAGGCATCGCAATCAATACTTCCATGTTGCAGGCGGCTACCGCACCAGAGATAAACAGCTGACGTAGCATCAGTATCCTGTTTCAGCCAGCGCGTTGGCGGAACATGTTGAATGAGTGTCAGGCGCTTGCTGGGGCAGCGACAATGGAACATCGCGCTACCGGATGACGGAATCGGCAAGTAAAAGACCGAGTCGCCATTGAATTGCATTATAGCGGTCGAATCGAAGAACACTACTGTCCACGAGTTAAAAGTAGATGCCCATCAGCAATTGGTTTTGTTAGTCGCCGACTTGACCTGGAACTAAAGCGGTCGATTAACCTTGTGCGTTGTCTTTCTGGCGCCATTAACCCGAATAAGTTCAGATACCACGGCCGTTCTTGAATACTTCTTCAAATACCATTGCGTCGCTGGCAGTGAAGAATCTGTTGCAAAGGCGTTGCGAGTCTGGCTGCTGCGAATTGCGATTATCGGGCGCCAGTCCGATAATCGCCCATTGATGGCTGTCTACGGCTTGTGCGCCGTTTCGCAGCCGCTTGTAATAGCCGCCGATTCATTTCGAAAAAGGACCTGATATGAACGATCAACTGCGCAATTCCTTCGCTTCAGTGGCGCCGCCGATCGTCGCTTCGCCCGCCAAGCGAATTCAGGCCCTGACCGGTGACCCGGATTTCATGACCTCTCTGGCCCGTGGCCTGGCGGTAGTGCAGGCGTTCCAGGAACGCAAACGCCACCTGACGATCGCCCAGATCAGTCACCGCACTGAAATTCCTCGCGCCGCGGTCCGGCGCTGCCTGCACACCTTGATCAAACTGGGCTACGCCACTACCGATGGCCGCACCTATTCATTGCTGCCCAAAGTGCTGACCCTCGGTCACGCCTACGTGTCATCGACGCCATTGGCGGTTTCTGCGCAACCCTATCTGGACCGCATGAGCGAGCAACTCCACGAGGCTTGCAACATGGCGACACTGGAGGGTGATGACATTTTGTACATCGCACGCTCGGCGACCACCCAGCGGCTGATTTCGGTGGATTTGTCCGTGGGTGGGAGGCTGCCGGCGTATTGCACCTCCATGGGCCGGATCCTG
Source organism: Gordonia sp. IEGM753 (assembly GCF_050321825.1). Classification (NCBI taxonomy): domain Bacteria; kingdom Bacillati; phylum Actinomycetota; class Actinomycetes; order Mycobacteriales; family Gordoniaceae; genus Gordonia; species Gordonia sp. IEGM753. The sequence goes on along the minus strand of NZ_JBNQGB010000002.1, from coordinate 258,769 downwards.
CTTGCCGCGTTGGATGACACTTCGTTGGGCGAGTACCTGGACCATGCGGAACTGCAGGCAAAAACCAGCCGCACACTGCACACCCCCGAAGCGTTGTTGCAGTGCTTGCAAGAAGTGCGGCAACAAGGCTGGTGCATCGTCGATCAGGAGCTGGAACAAGGCCTGCGCTCGATTGCCGTTCCGGTTTACGACGCTTCCGGGCAAGTGGTGGCAGCCTTGAACGTCAGCACCCACGCCGGTCGTGTCAGCCGCAACGAACTGGAACAACGTTTCCTGCCGGGCCTGTTGAGCGCCAGTCGCGACCTCAGTGCACAGCTGTTTGCCTGATTCATCCACGACCTAAGCTGTTCGATAATCGCCCAGAGTCGCGTTTGTCGAATTGAGCTCCTTCCACAAGATCATTAATGTCGCGGCAGCGTCAGCCATGGCTGACTCCTGTCCGACTGCGTTCTTGCGTGGAATAAAAATAATGAACCAGCCTCAGTCTGCTGTAGGTAACTGCCTGGATGTGCAGTCCTTCATCAATGCCCAACCCATTTCGCGCTACCAATGGCGAGTGGTGATTCTGTGTTTCCTGATTGTCTTCCTCGATGGCCTCGACACCGCAGCCATGGGGTTCATTGCGCCAGCATTGTCCCAGGATTGGGGCATCGACCGCGCCAGCCTTGGGCCGGTGATGAGCGCCGCGCTGATCGGCATGGTCTTCGGCGCGTTGGGCTCCGGCCCGCTGGCCGACCGTTTCGGGCGAAAAGTTGTGCTGGTCGGCGCGGTGTTGGTCTTCGGCGCTTTCAGTCTCGCGTCGGCTTACAGCAGTAACGTCGATCAATTGCTGGTGCTGCGCTTCCTGACCGGTTTGGGGCTGGGGGCCGGCATGCCGAACGCCACGACGTTGCTGTCGGAATACACCCCGGAGCGCAAGAAATCGCTGCTGGTGACCAGCATGTTCTGCGGTTTCAACCTCGGCATGGCGGGCGGTGGGTTTATCTCGGCCAAATTGATTCCCATGTTTGGCTGGCACAGCCTGCTATTGATTGGCGGGATTCTGCCGTTGATCCTCGCCTTGGTGTTGTTGTTCTGGCTGCCGGAATCGGCACGTTACCTGGTGGTACGCAATCGCGGCACCGACAAAGTGCGCAAGACGTTGTCACCCATCGACCCCAAAACCGTGGCGCAGGCTTCCAGTTTCAGCGTGCCGGAACAGAAGACCGTCAAGGCGCGCAATGTGTTCGCGGTCATCTTTTCCGGCACCTACAGCGCCGGCACATTGTTGCTGTGGCTGACGTACTTCATGGGGCTGGTGATCGTTTACCTGTTGACGAGCTGGCTGCCAACGCTGATGCGCGACAGCGGCGCGAGCATGGAGCAAGCCGCATTCATCGGCGCGTTGTTCCAGTTTGGCGGGGTGTTGAGCGCAGTCGGCGTGGGCTGGGCGATGGACCGGTTCAACCCGCACAAGGTCATCGGCACTTTTTACCTGTTGGCCGGGGTGTTTGCCTACGCGGTAGGGCAGAGCCTGGGCAACATCACGCTGTTGGCGACGCTGGTGTTGGTGGCCGGCATGTGCGTGAACGGTGCGCAATCAGCGATGCCGTCTCTGGCGGCGCGGTTTTATCCGACTCAAGGACGGGCGACCGGGGTGTCGTGGATGCTCGGCATCGGTCGTTTCGGCGCGATCCTGGGTGCCTGGATGGGCGCCACGTTGCTGGGGCTCGGCTGGAACTTCGAACAAGTGCTGACGGCACTGGTGATTCCGGCAGCCCTGGCCACAACGGCGGTGGTGATCAAGGGCATGGTCAGCCATGCGGATGCGACCTGACGGCGGATGATTGTTCCCACGTTCTGCGTGGGAACGTTCCGCGCAGTAATCGATAGCGAGACAACAATCTGTTCGATAAACGAACACTCAGTCGATTATCGGATTGTTTGGCGATTTCCCCAGGCTTACTCTTCAGTCACTGCGGCGCAACCATCGCGCCTTTTTTATCCACCGTCGGTTCATAACAAAACGGGAGCCTGTCCCATGGCTGAAATCCTTTCGCTGCACGACGCGGTGAAGCAATTCGTAAACGATGGCGATACCGTCGCGCTCGAAGGCTTTACTCACTTGATCCCTACGGCCGCGGGTCACGAAATCATTCGCCAGGGCAAGAAAGACCTGACGCTGGTGCGGATGACGCCTGACTTGATCTACGACCAGTTGATCGGTGCCGGTTGCGCGCGCAAGTTGATTTTTTCCTGGGGCGGCAATCCGGGTGTGGGTTCGTTGCATCGTCTGCGTGATGCGGTCGAGAAGCAGTGGCCACACCCGCTGGAAATCGAAGAACACAGCCACGCCGACCTGGCCAATGCCTACGTCGCCGGTGCTTCCGGACTACCGTTTGCGGTGCTGCGTGCCTACGCCGGTTCCGACTTGCCGAAGGTCAATCCGCTGATCAAAACCGTTACCTGCCCGTTCACCGGCGAAGTGTTGGCGGCGGTGCCTTCGGTCCGCCCGGACATCACCGTGATTCATGCGCAAAAGGCTGACCGCAAAGGCAACGTTCTGCTCTGGGGCATCCTCGGCGTGCAGAAAGAAGCTGCGCTGGCCGCTAAACGCTGCATCGTTACCGTTGAAGAAATCGTTGATGACCTGAACGCACCGATGAACTCCTGTGTGCTGCCAACCTGGGCGTTGAGTGCTGTGTGCCACGTGCCTGGCGGTGCGCACCCGTCTTATGCGCATGGCTATAACGAACGCGATAACCGTTTTTACCAGGCTTGGGACCCGATTGCCCGCGACCGTGACACCTTCACCGCGTGGATCAACGAGTACATCCATGGCTGCGCTGACTTCAGCGAGTTCCAGGCCAAGCTGGCCGCTGCTTCGCAGGTGACAAAATGACTTACACCACCAATGAAATGATGACCGTTGCCGCCGCCCGCCGTCTGAAGAACGGTTCGGTGTGCTTCGTGGGGATCGGCCTGCCGTCGAAAGCGGCCAACCTGGCGCGCCTGACGTCCTCACCCGACGTGGTACTGATTTACGAGTCGGGCCCGATTGGTGCCAAGCCCAGCGTATTGCCGCTGTCGATTGGTGACGGCGAACTGGCGGAAACCGCTGACACCGTCGTCCCGACCGGTGAGATTTTTCGTTACTGGCTGCAGGGTGGACGCATCGATGTCGGCTTCCTCGGCGCTGCGCAAGTCGACCGTTTTGGCAACATCAACACCACGGTCGTGGGCGACTATCACCACCCGAAAGTGCGTCTGCCGGGCGCCGGTGGTGCACCAGAAATTGCCGGCTCGGCCAAGAGCGTGTTGATCATCCTCAAGCAATCGGCGCGTTCGTTTGTCGACAAACTCGATTTCATCACCTCCGTTGGCCACGGCGAGGGCGGTGACTCTCGCAAGCGTCTTGGCCTTCCAGGCGCTGGCCCGGTAGGCATCATTACTGACTTGTGCATCATGGAACCCGAGGCCGGTACCCACGAGTTTGTGGTCACCGCGCTGCACCCAGGCGTTACCCGTGAACAAGTGGTTGCGGCCACCGGTTGGGCGATTCGTTTCGCCGACACGGTTGAACACACCGCCGAGCCGACCGAGGTTGAACTTCAGGCGCTGCGGGATCTGGAAGCCCGCACCGCTGCGGCTCACGGCCAAGCACCCGGAGAAGCCTGATGCGTGACGTTTATATCTGTGACGCTATTCGTACCCCCATCGGCCGTTTTGGCGGTGGTTTGTCGACGGTTCGCGCCGACGACCTGGCCGCTGTGCCGATCAAGGCCCTGATGGAGCGTAATCCGTCGGTGGACTGGACTGCCGTGGACGAGGTGTTTTTCGGTTGTGCCAACCAGGCCGGCGAAGACAACCGTAACGTGGCGCGCATGGCGCTGCTGTTGGCGGGCCTGCCGGAAACCATTCCGGGCGTGACCCTCAATCGCCTGTGCGCCTCGGGTATGGATGCCATCGGCACCGCGTTCCGGGCGATTGCCAGTGGCGAGATGGAATTGGCGATTGCCGGTGGCGTCGAGTCGATGTCCCGCGCACCGTTCGTGATGGGCAAGGCTGACGCGGCGTTCTCACGCAACATGAAGCTGGAAGACACCACCATTGGCTGGCGCTTCATCAACCCGCTGATGAAAGCTCAATACGGCGTCGACGCGATGCCGCAGACCGCTGATAACGTGGCAGATGATTACAACGTGTCGCGCGGCGATCAGGACGCTTTCGCACTGCGCAGCCAGCAGCGCACTGCTGCCGCGCAGGCCGCAGGTTTTTTCGCCGAAGAAATCGTTGAAGTCCGAATTGCTCACAAGAAGGGCGAAACCGTGGTCAGCCAGGATGAACATCCTCGCGCCGATACCACCCTGGAAACCCTGGCCAAACTGAAACCGGTCAACGGTCCCGACAAAACCGTCACGGCGGGCAATGCGTCTGGGGTAAACGATGGCGCCGCGGCATTGATTCTGGCGTCTGGCGAAGCTGTGAAGAAGCATGGTTTGACGGCCCGGGCGAAAGTGCTGGGCATGGCGAGCGCCGGTGTAGCGCCTCGGGTGATGGGCATCGGTCCGGTGCCAGCGGTGCGCAAATTGACCGAGCGCCTGGGCCTGGCGGTCAGTGATTTTGACGTGATCGAACTCAACGAAGCTTTCGCCAGCCAAGGCTTGGCCGTGTTGCGTGAACTCGGATTGGCGGACGACGCCGCGCAGGTTAACCCGAACGGCGGCGCCATTGCCTTGGGTCATCCGTTGGGCATGAGCGGTGCGCGTCTGGTGCTGACTGCCTTGCATCAGCTGGAAAAAACCGGTGGCAAAAAGGGTCTGGCGACCATGTGTGTCGGCGTCGGTCAAGGTTTGGCCTTGGCGATCGAGCGTGTCTGACACGCAGCGTCTGACTAATAAGAACTGAGGAAAGCTACATGACTGACAAGCCTGGTTATCGTCGCCCGCAAGAAGGTACCCAGCCGGAATACCTGCATCCGGCCTATCAATCCACCAACCTTCGCTCGCCGTCCAAGCCGTTGGTTTTTTTGCCGCATTCGCTGTCGGAAATTACCGGCCCGACCATTGGTGCCGAACGCATCAAAGAGCAGGACAACGACCTGACCGCGCAGCACGAGGGCGAACCACAGGGCGAGCGGATCATCATCCACGGCCGTGTGCTGGATGAAAACGGTTTGCCGGTGCCGGGGATTCTGCTGGAAATCTGGCAGGCCAACGCCGCTGGCCGCTACAACCACGACCGTGACGTGCACGACGCGCCACTGGACCCGAACTTCACCGGCACCGGCCGCACCGTGACCGATGCCGATGGCTGGTATCAGTTCCAGACCATCAAACCCGGCGCTTATCCATGGGGCAACCACCACAATGCCTGGCGTCCGGCGCACATCCATTTTTCGCTGTTCGGGCCAAGCATCCTGACGCGCCTGGTAACCCAGATGTATTTCCCGGGTGACCCGTTGCTGGCGTATGACCCGATCTACAACTGCGTACCGGATACGAGTGCCAAAGAGCGCTTGATCGCCAGTTTTGACCTGGAAAAAACCATCCCTTCCTATGCCCTCGGTTATCGCTGGGACATCGTTTTGCGCGGCCGTGAAGCCACGCCGATGGAGAAATAAAATGAAGCTGAATGCGACCACGTCCCACACCGTCGGGCCGTATTACCACATTGGCTTGACCTGGCTGAACCGCGAAAACCTGACCGTTGAACAGACCCTCGGCGAGCGCGTGGCGATCACCGGCCAAGTGGTCGATGGCAATGGCGACGTGGTCAACGACGCGATGCTGGAAGTCTGGCAAGCCAACGCTGCTGGCAAGTATGACCATCGCGAAGATGAGCAAGACAAGCCACTGGACCCCCACTTCGAAGGTTTCGGGCGCGTGCCGGTGGATGCGCAAGGGCGTTTTCGTTTTACCACCATCAAGCCTGGAACCGTCGAGGGCTTGAACGGCACGACTCAAGCGCCGCACCTGGTGGTCCTGGTGTTTGCTCGCGGCCTGGTGAAGCACTTGCTGACGCGCATTTATTTTGAAGGCGAACCGGCCAATGTCTCGGACCCACTGCTGGAGTGCGTGCCTGCCGAGCGTCGCGCAACATTGCTGGCGAAGCAGGATGAGGCGGGGGTTTACCAGTGGAACGTGATTTTGCAGGGGACTGACGCCGAGACCGTGTTCTTCGATTACTGAAAGAACATCACCAAACCCACAGGAGAAATGTGTTGCTGATCTATCTGTGGAACAGGACTGTTGCGAAGTATGTCTAGACTGTCACTGTCCCCAAAGAGTGAAAACCAATGACAACACCCACGGCTACTCCCGTTCATTACACCGGTGAAGAGCGCAGCAAGAGGATCTTTGCGATTGTCGGCGCCTCGTCCGGCAACCTCGTCGAATGGTTCGATTTCTACGTTTATGCCTTTTGCGCCATCTACTTCGCACCGGCGTTTTTCCCCTCCGATAACCCCACGGTGCAGTTGGTAAACACCGCCGGCGTTTTCGCGGCCGGGTTCCTGATGCGTCCTATCGGTGGCTGGATTTTTGGACGTGTGGCGGATAAGCACGGGCGCAAGAATTCGATGATGATTTCGGTGCTGATGATGTGCTTCGGTTCGTTGCTCATCGCCTGCCTGCCGACCTACAAGGACATTGGCGTCTGGGCGCCAATCCTGCTGCTGTTCGCCCGTTTGCTTCAAGGTTTGTCGGTGGGTGGCGAGTACGGCACCACTGCGACCTACATGAGTGAAATCGCCCTCAAGGGCCAGCGTGGGTTTTTTGCCTCCTTCCAGTACGTGACGCTGATCGGTGGGCAACTGCTGGCGGTGTTGCTGGTGGTGATCCTGCAACAGTTCCTGTCGGAAGATGAATTACGCGCTTACGGCTGGCGTATCCCGTTTGTGGTCGGTGCCGCAGCGGCGGTCATTTCGTTGCTGTTGCGTCGCTCGCTGAAGGAAACCACGAGCAAGGAAATGCGCGAAAACAAAGACGCCGGCAGCATCCGTGCGTTGTTCCGCGATCACAAGGCTGCCTTCATCACCGTGCTCGGCTACACCGCCGGCGGTTCGCTGATTTTCTACACGTTCACCACGTACATGCAGAAATACCTGGTGAACACCGCAGGCATGCACGCCAAGACCGCCAGCTACATCATGACCGGCGCGCTGTTCCTGTACATGTGCATGCAACCGTTGTTCGGCATGTTGGCGGACAAGATCGGTCGTCGTAACTCGATGCTGTGGTTTGGTGCGTTGGGGACGTTGTTCACCGTGCCGATCCTGCTGAGCCTGAAAAGCGTCAGCAGTCCGTTCCTGGCCTTTGTGCTGATCACCGTTGCACTGGCGATTGTGAGTTTCTACACCTCCATCAGCGGTCTGGTGAAAGCCGAAATGTTTCCGCCAGAGGTACGCGCATTGGGCGTCGGCCTGGCATACGCCGTGGCAAACGCAATCTTCGGCGGTTCGGCAGAATACGTTGCGCTGAGCCTCAAAGCGGTGGGCATGGAAAACTCCTTCTACTGGTACGTGACGGTGATGATGGCGGTGGCTTTCCTGTTCAGCCTGCGCCTGCCCAAACAAGCGGCGTATTTGCATCACGACCTTTGACCTTCACGCGTGGGCCTTGCCGGCCCACGCCTCCAGGAACTGTTTATGACCGAGCGAGCGGGCAATCAATTGTTCGATGCCTATTTCACTGCCCGCGACATGCGTGAAGTGTTTTGCGATCAAGGCCGGGTTCAGGCCATGCTGGATTTCGAAGCTGCACTGGCGCGGGCGCAAGCGCAGGTCGGGTTGATCCCGCAGACTGCTGTGGCGCCCATCGAATCTGCCTGCCTGGCTGCGCATTACGACTTTGCGGCGCTCGGTGAGGCCATTGCCACGGCGGGCAACTCGGCGATCCCGCTGGTCAAGGCACTGGGCAAGCGGATCGCGGCCAGCGATGCCGAAGCCGAGCGTTATGTGCACCTGGGTGCTACCAGCCAGGATGTGATGGACACCGGCCTGGTGTTGCAATTGCGGCGTGCACTGCACCTGATCGACAGCGACCTGGCGCTACTGGGAGACACGCTGGCGGCTCAAGCCCAGCGTTACGTGGCCACACCGTTGGCTGGCCGGACGTGGCTGCAGCATGCGACGCCGGTTACCCTGGGCATGAAAATCGCCGGTTGGTTGGGCGCGGTCAGCCGCAGCCGACAACGTCTGCAACAACTCAAGCCACGATTGCTGGTGCTGCAATTCGGTGGGGCTTCCGGGACGCTTGCCGCCCTCGGTCAACACGCCATGCCCGTCGCCGAAGCGCTTGCTGCAGAACTGCAACTGACAGTGCCGGATCAGCCCTGGCACACACAACGTGACCGGTTGGTGGAGTTCGGCGCGGTGCTGGGCCTGATCGCTGGCAGCCTAGGCAAACTGGGCCGCGACATCAGTCTGCTGATGCAAACCGAAGCCGGCGAAGTATTCGAGCCTTCTGCGCCGGGCAAGGGTGGTTCTTCGACGATGCCGCACAAACGCAACCCGGTGGGTGCTGCGGTGTTGATCAGTGCCGCGACCCGGGTGCCGGGCTTGCTCTCGACCTTGTTCAGCGCAATGCCTCAAGAACACGAACGCAGCCTTGGACTGTGGCATGCCGAGTGGGAGACCCTGCCGGAAATCTGCTGCCTGGTGTCGGGCAGCCTCAAGCAAGCGCTGCTGGTGGCGCAAGGGCTGGAGGTGGATGCCGAGCGCATGGCCCATAACCTCGACCTGACTCAGGGTTTGGTACTCGCCGAAGCGGTGAGCATCGTCCTCGCGCAACGGGTCGGGCGCGATACCGCGCACCATTTGTTGGAGCAATGCTGCAAGCGTGCGATAGCCCAACAGCGTCATCTGCGTGCTGTGCTTGGTGACGAACCGCAAGTGACCGCCGAGCTGTCGGCAACCGAACTCGATCATCTGTTGGATCCCGCCCATTACCTCGGCCAGGCACATACCTGGGTCGAGCGAGCGGTGGCTGAACATTCTGCGTTGACTGCCTGAAGGAGATTGCTGTGGCTTTTGTACAACTCGCCGAGGGCGAACTGAATTACCAATTGGAAGGCCCCGTTGATGCGCCAGTGCTGGTGCTGTCGAACTCGTTGGGCACGGACCTGCAGATGTGGGACGCGCAAATCGCCGCGTTCACCCAGCATTTCCGGGTGCTGCGATTTGATACACGTGGCCATGGCAAATCGCTGGTGACACCAGGCTTTTATACCATCGAGCAACTGGGGCACGACGTGCTGGCGCTGCTGGATGCGCTGCACATCGAGCGCGCGCATTTCTGTGGCCTGTCGATGGGCGGTTTGATCGGCCAGTGGCTGGGCATCAACGCTGGCCAGCGTTTGCATAAGCTGGTGGTGTGCAACACCGCCGCGAAGATCGGCGACCCGTCGATCTGGGATCCGCGCATCGAGATGGTATTGCGAGACGGTCGTGCGGCGATGGTTGCACTGCGTGATGCATCGATTGCACGCTGGTTTACCCCGGACTTCGCTGAAGCCAACCCTGCGGCAGCGCAGCGCATCACCGATATGCTCGCGGCGACTTCGCCTGAAGGCTATGCGGCCAATTGTGCGGCGGTGCGTGACGCAGATTTCCGCGATCAGTTGTCCGCAATCAAGGTGCCGTTGCTGGTGATTGCCGGCACCGAAGATGCGGTCACGCCGCCGTCCGGTGGGCATTTTATTCAGGAACACGTGCAGGGCGCCGAGTACGCCGAATTCTACGCCGCGCACTTGTCCAACGTTCAGGCCGGCGACGCGTTCAGCGAGCGTGTGCTGGCTTTCCTGTTGGCGCACTGAGGAACATCCTGTGGACGAGAAACAACGTTACGACGAGGGCCTGAACGTGCGTCGCGCAGTGCTGGGTGATGCTCACGTCGACCGTAGCCTGAACGCACTGACCGAGTTCAATTCGGAATTCCAGGAAATGATCACCCGCCACGCGTGGGGTGATATCTGGACTCGACCGGGCCTGGCGCGTCATACCCGCAGCCTGATCACCATCGCCATGCTGATCGGCATGAACCGCAACGAAGAGTTGAAACTGCACTTGCGTGCCGCCGCCAACAACGGCGTGACCCGTGGCGAGATCAAGGAAGTGATCATGCAGAGCGCGATCTACTGCGGCATTCCGGCAGCCAATGCGACGTTCCACCTCGCGGAGTCGGTGTGGGATGAGTTGGGGGTGGAATCCCGGGAGTAATGTTCTAGGTGCGAGCTTGCTCGCGAGGGGGCAGGGCTGCACAACAGCTATTTCGCAGGCAACAAAAAGCCCACCAAAAGGTGGGCTTCGTGTTTACAGCGCTATCAGAACAACTTCAGCGACGGCGCTTCTTCTTTCAACGGCTCGTTTTTCGCGGTCTGGGCATTCCAGCCACCACCGAGTGCCTTGTACAGATTGACCGCGCTGACCAGTTGCGCCAAGCGGTCGGTGATCAGTACTTGTTGGGCACTGAATAGCTGACGCTGGGCATCGAGGAAGGTCAGGTTGCTGTCGACACCAATGCGGTAACGACGCTCGGCCAGACGGTAGTAGTCCTGGTTGGCGGCGACGAAATCACGCTGAGCTTGCAACTGTTCGGTGTAGGTCTGGCGGGCAGCCAGGCCATCGGCAACTTCCTGGAAGGCCGTTTGAATGGACTTCTCGTAGTTTGCAACACCGATGTCTTTCTGGATTTTCGAGTAATCCAGGCTGGCACGCAGGCTGCCGGCGTTGAAGATCGGCAGGTTGATCTGCGGCGAGAACAACCAGGTGCCTGAACCCCCCTTGAACAGGCCGGACAAGTCCGGGCTCAGGGTGCCGGCATTGGCCGTCAGGCTGATGCTGGGGAAGAACGCAGCACGCGCCGCGCCGATGTTGGCGTTGGCAGCCTTCAGGTTGTATTCGGCCTGCAGGATGTCTGGGCGACGCTGCAACAGGTCAGACGGCAAACCGGGCGGTACATCGCTCAGCAGGTTGTCAGACAGCGGCTTTGCCGCTTGCAGGTTGACCGGGATTCCCGTGCCTAGCAGCAGTACCAGGCTGTTTTCATCCTGGGCGACCTGACGGGTGTACTTCGCCAATTGCGCACGGGCGTTTTCCACCGAGGTGCGCGATTGAGCGAGGTCCAGCGCCGAGGCCACACCCACTTCGTTGCTGCGGGCGGTGAGCTTCAGGCTCTCCTGGAACGCGCCGAGGGTGTCTTGCGTCACCTTCAGTAGTTCCTTGTCGGCCTGCCAGGTCAGGTAGGCGTTGGCGACGTTGGCCACCAGGCTGAGCTGGGTGCTGCGGCGTCCTTCTTCAGTGGCGAAGTATTGCTGCAGCGCTTCTTCGCTCAGGCTGCGAACCCGCCCGAACAGGTCAAGTTCATACGCGCTGATGCCAACCGTGGCCGAATAGGAGCTGACAATGCCAGCCTTGCCGGTTTGCGAGGCATCCGCCGGAACCCGCTGGCGGCTGCCCGTGCCATTGGCCGAAACCGCCGGGAACAGGTCGGCGCGCTGGATGCGGTACTGGGCCGCAAAGGCGTCGATGTTCAGCGCCGCAACCCGCAGGTCACGGTTGTTTTCCAGGGCAACCTGGATCAGTTGTTGCAGCGCAGGGTCATGGAAAAATTGCTTCCAGCCCTGTTCGGCTGCGGCCTGGTTAGGCGCCTGGGCCGGCGAGTACGCCGGGCCTTGCGGGTATTGCGCCGCCACCGGAGCGGCGGGCTGCTGATAATCAGGTATCAGCGAGCAGCCACCGAGCACGAATGCGGCGACCGCTAGGGAGAGTAGCGACTTGCTCATTGGCCAGCCTCTTTAGGAGTTTCAGGTGCATCATCCTGGTCAACTTTCTTACGCTGGCCAATGGACGATACGGTAACGAAAAACAGCGGAACCCAGAAGATCGCCAGAATCGTGGCGGTGAGCATACCGCCAATCACACCTGTACCGATCGCATGTTGGCTACCCGAGCCTGCGCCCGTCGATATAGCCAGTGGTACCACACCCAGCACGAAGGCCAGCGAAGTCATGATGATCGGTCGCAAACGCATGCGGCAGGCTTCAATAGCCGCGTCGCGCAAACTTCGTCCCTGTTCATGCAATTCCTTGGCAAACTCGACGATCAGAATGGCGTTTTTTGCCGCCAGACCGATGGTCGTCAACAGTCCCACTTGGAAGTACACGTCGTTGGACAGACCGCGCAGGCTGGTCGCCATCAATGCACCGATGATCCCCAGGGGCACCACCAGCATCACCGCAATCGGGATCGACCAGCTTTCATAAAGCGCTGCCAGGCACAGGAACACCATCAGCAGCGACAGCGCATACAGCGCGGGGGCCTGCGAGCCGGACAGGCGTTCTTCGTACGACAGGCCGGTCCAGGAAATACCGACACCTTTGGGCAACTTCGCGGCGATGGCTTCGACCTCGGCCATGGCTTCACCGGTGGAATACCCGGGCGCCGGAGCACCGAGGATTTCCATCGCTTCTACACCGTTGTAACGCGACAGCTTCGGTGCACCGTAGATCCACTCGCCCTTGGCGAACGCGGAGAAGGGCACCATGGTTCCGCTGGCGTTGCGCACGTACCACTTCTTGATGTCTTCGGGGCTCATTCGAGCGCCAGCCTGGCCTTGCACGTACACCTTCTTCACTCGACCACGGTCGATGAAGTCGTTGACGTATCCACTCCCCAAGGCAATCGACAGCGTGCTGTTGATGTCAGACAACGTCAGGCCGAGGGCGCTGGCTTTTTCGTCGTCGATTTCCAGTTGGTATTGCGGTTCGTCGTTCAGGCCGTTCGGACGCACCTGATACAGCACCTTGCTCTGTGCCGCCATGCCCAGGAACTGGTTGCGCGCGGCCATCAACTTGTCGTGACCGATACCGGCACGGTCTTGCAGGAACACGTCGAAACCGGTGGCGTTACCCAATTCCAGTACCGCCGGTGGCGCGAAGGCGAACACCATGGCGTCGCGGAAGGAGAAGAAGTGCTGTTGGGCCCGTGCCGCCAAGGCAAACACGCTGTTGTCAGCGTCACGCTCGCCCCATGGCTTGAGCATGATGAACGCCAGACCGGAGCTTTGACCACGGCCGGCGAAGTTAAAACCGTTCACGGTAAACACCGAGGCCACTGCGCCAGACTCTTTCTCCAGCAAGTAAGCGCGCATCTCATCGACCACCACCTGAGTTCGCTCGGCGCTGGAACCTGCCGGTGTCTGCACCTGGGCGAACAGTACGCCTTGGTCTTCTTCCGGTAGAAACGCTGAAGGAATTCGGGTGAACAGCCAGATCATGCCGACCACGATGATCACGTAAGCCAGCAGGTACGGTGCCTTGTGCGTAAGCATGTTGCCCACGCCGCGCTCGTAGCTTCTTACACCACGGTCGAAGCTGCGGTTGAACCAGCCGAAGAAGCCACGTTTAGGGGTGCCGTGCTCGCCTTTCGGAATGGCCTTGAGCATGGTGGCGCACAGTGCCGGGGTGAAGATCAGCGCGACCATCACAGACAGCGCCATGGCCGAAACGATGGTGATCGAGAACTGCTTGTAGATCACACCGGTAGAGCCGCTGAAGAATGCCATCGGCAGCAATACAGCCGACAGCACCAGCGCGATGCCGACCAGTGCACCCTGGATTTGCCCCATCGATTTCTTGGTGGCCTCCTTGGGTGACAGTCCTTCTTCGCTCATTACCCGTTCGACGTTTTCCACCACGACAATGGCGTCATCCACCAGCAACCCGATGGCCAACACCATGCCGAACATGGTCAGGGTGTTGATGCTGAACCCGAAGGCCGCGAGGATCCCGAACGTACCCAGCAGTACCACGGGCACAGTCATCGTGGTGATGATGGTGGCGCGGAAGTTCTGCAAGAACAGGAACATCACCAGGAACACCAGCACTACCGCTTCGACCAGGGTTTCAACCACACCCTTGATCGATTCGGTGACCACTGGCGTAGTGTCGTACGGGAACACCACTTCCATGCCTTCCGGGAAGAACGGTTTCAGGTCGGCGATGGTTTTGCGCAGTGCTTTGGCGGTATCAAGGGCGTTGGCGCCGTTGGCCAGTTTCACAGCCAGGCCGGACGCCGGTTTGCCGTTGAACTGGGCGCTGATGCTGTAGTTCTCACCACCCAGCGCCACATCGGCCACGTCACCGACGCGCACTTGCGAGCCATCCTTGTTGACCTTCAGCAGAATCGCCTTGAACTGCTCGGCCGTTTGCAAACGGGTCTTGCCGATGATCGTGGCGTTCAGTTGTTGGCCAGGCAATGCCGGCAAACCACCAATTTGACCCGAGGACACTTGAACGTTCTGCGCCGAGATAGCGGCGGTCACGTCAGACGGTGTCAGGGCGAAATTGTTGAGTTTGGCCGGGTCGAGCCAGATCCGCATCGCGTACTGGGCACCGAAGACCTGGAAGTCACCCACACCGGCGGTCCGCGAGATGGGGTCCTGCATGTTCGACACGATGTAGTTGGACAAGTCGTCCTTGGACATGCTGCCGTCTTGCGAGACCACACCGATGACCATCAGGAAGTTTTTCACGGCCTTGGTCACGCGGATACCCTGTTGCTGCACTTCTTGCGGCAGCAGCGGGGTGGCCAGGTTCAGTTTGTTCTGGACCTGAACCTGCGCGGTGTCAGAGTTGGTGCCCTGCTCGAAGGTAGCGGTAATGGTCATGCTGCCGTCGGAGTTACTTTCCGACGATACATAACGCAGGTTGTCGATACCGTTGAGCTGTTGCTCGATGACCTGTACCACGGTGTCCTGCACGGTTTGTGCGGACGCGCCTGGGTAGGTTACCGAGATCGCAATGGCCGGAGGCGCAATGCTCGGGTATTGGTTGATCGGGAGTTTGAGGATCGATAGTGCCCCGACCAGCATGATCACGAGGGCAATTACCCAGGCGAAAATCGGACGGTCGATAAAAAATTTCGACATGGGTTACTCCCCTTTGCCGCTGGAAGCCTTATCAGCTGCCTGTGCGGGGGCCGGGTTCTTGGTGCCGACGTTAGTGGCTTCGGTTGGCTTGACTTCAATGCCAGGCTTGACGAACTGCAGGCCTTCGGTGATCAGTCGATCGCCCGCCTTCAGGCCATCTTCGATCAGCCACTGGCTGCCGACCGTGCGGCTGGCTTTCAGTTGACGCAACTCGACCTTGTTATCCGGGCCTACAACCAGCGCTGTCGGCGTGCCTTTGAGGTCACGGGTGACACCTTGTTGAGGGGCCAGGATCGCGGCCGCGTTGACACCAGCCTGCAACTGGGCGTGAACGAACATGCCAGGCAACAGGGTGTGATCAGGGTTCGGGAACACGGCGCGCAGTGTCACCGAACCGGTGGTCTGGTCTACCGAGACTTCGGAAAACTCAAGTTTACCGTCCAGTTTGTACTGGCTACCGTCTTCCAGCGTCAACTTGACCGCGGCCGAGTTGTCGCCGGCCTTTTGCAGGCGACCACTCTCCAGTTCGCGGCGCAGTTCAAGCAGCTCTACGGAGGACTGAGTGACGTCAACGTAGATCGGATCGAGTTGCTGGATCACTGCCATAGGATCGGCCTGACCGCTGGTGACCAGAGCGCCCTCGGTAACGTTCGAGCGACCGATACGACCGGTGAGCGGTGCGTAGACCTTGGTGTAGCGCACATTGATCTGGGCGGTTTGCAGCGCGGCTTCGGATACCATCCGGTTGGCCACGGCGGTGTCGTATTCCTGACGGCTTACGGCTTGCTCGTCGACCAGTTGTTTGTAGCGATCAGAGATCGACTTGGTCTGGCGCAGGTTGGCTTCAGCGCTTTTCAACGTCGCTTCATAAACCGACGGATCGATCTGGTACAGCTGCTGGCCAAGTTTGACGTCGCCGCCCTCCTTGAACAGACGCTTGAGAATGATGCCGTTGACCTGAGGGCGAACTTCGGCGATTCGGTACGCGCTGGTGCGGCCCGGCAGCTCGGAAGTCAGTGTGAAGGATTGAGTTTGCAGGGTGACAACGCCGACCTGAGGAGGTGGTGCGGCCGGTGCCGCCTCTTCCTTTTTACATCCGCTGAGAAGCGATGCCAGGGCGACGGCAGTGACCAGAGCGGTAACAGCTGGCTTGAATTGCATGAAGATCCTCGGGTCATGCGCGCAAAAAGCGCACTCGAAATATGGAAAGGTAAAAAATCGGCGCTGAGTGGATAAGTAGCTTGCTAAGGAATATACTTACGTTCATGGTTGTTTGTAAATACCTTGGCTGCGTACCCACACTGTTACAGACGTCGGTCAAAGACATGAATTGTAGGCCGGGGACGACACCCAAGAGCGCTCGCCCCATTTTTATTCAGCGGATATTCAGACATCGCTGAAGCATCCTGATTGAGGTTTTACTGCCATGGTCCGTCGTACCAAAGAGGAAGCTCAAGAAACCCGAAGCCAGATACTCGAAGCGGCAGAAAAAGCCTTTTATGAACGGGGCGTGGCTCGCACGACGCTGGCTGACATCGCGACCTTGGCCGGCGTCACTCGTGGGGCCATCTACTGGCATTTCAGCAACAAGGCCGATCTGGTGCAGGCCATGCTGGATACGTTGCATGAGCCGCTGGATGAAATGGCCAAAGCCAGTGAAAGCGAAGATGAGCTTGACCCATTGGGCTGCATGCGCAAGCTGCTGGTTCATTTGTTTCATCAAGTTGCACTGGACCCGAAAACCCGACGCATTAATGAGATTCTTTTCCATAAGTGCGAATTCACCGATGAAATGTGCGACCTGCGCCAGCAGCGCCGAGCGGTCAGCCTGGATTGCAATGTGCGAATCGCGCTGGCCCTGAGTAACGCTGTGAATCGTGGGCAGTTGCCGGCAAACCTCGACACTGCCCGTGCAGCCATCAGCCTGCACGCTTACATCGATGGCATCCTGTATCAGTGGCTGTTGGCCCCGGACAGTTTTGAGCTGCACATCGAGGCTGAACGCTGGGTTGATACCGGGTTGGATATGCTCCGCTTGAGCACAAGCTTGCGTAAATGAAACAAAATGCGTAATCGGATGCTGTTGTGTCAACAGTTGCAGTGAGTACGGCTCAATTATTGACTCACTTTGTTGCAACGGGCTGCTTTTATATACGCGTGTCCGTCAAGTTGACAGCCAGCGAGTGGCGTATTTTGTAGGAAATTTGTGTCGTCCACGGGATCGGCTGTAAACAGCCAGGCGTGTTGTCTGTTTAATGGTCCACTATTGATTACCCGGTACACCCAAGAATAACAAAGCCCCGGCTCTTTCGAGTCGGGGCTTTTTTCGTTGCGAGTATCGCCAGTTACATCACCGGATAGTCGATGTAACCGACCGGGCCTTTGGCATAGAACAGTTCCGGACGCGCTTCGTTAAGCGGTGCGTCGGCCTTCAGGCGTGCCGGCAGATCGGGGTTGGCAATGAACGGCACGCCGAAGGCGACCGCATCAGCCTTGCCGCTGGCCAGCCAGGCGTTGGCGCTGTCCTTGGTGAAACGCTCGTTGGCAATGTACGCGCCGCCGAACGCTTCTTTGAGTTGTGGGCCAAGGCTGTCGCCCGCTTCTTTTTCCCGGGAGCAAATGAACGCGATACCGCGCTTGCCCAGTTCGCGAGCCACATAGGTGAAGGTTTCAGACAGATTGTCATCGCCCATGTCATGAGAGTCAGCGCGCGGTGCCAGGTGCACGCCTACGCGGCCGGCGCCCCAGACTTCAATCGCCGCGTCGGTCACTTCCAGCAGCAGGCGAGCGCGATTTTCCAGCGAACCACCGTAATGGTCGGTGCGCTGGTTGGTGTGGCTTTGCAGGAACTGGTCGAGCAGGTAACCGTTGGCGCCATGAATCTCCACGCCGTCAAAGCCTGCGGCCTTGGCGTTTTCTGCGCCTACGCGGTAAGCGTCGACGATTTCGGCGATTTCAGCGGTTTCCAGCGCACGCGGGGTTGGGTAGTCGGCCAGCGGGCGAACCAGGCTGACGTGGCCTTTTGGCGCGATGGCGCTTGGGGCCACCGGGGCTTCACCGTTCAGGTACGAGGGGTGCGACACCCGGCCAACGTGCCACAGCTGCAGGACGATTTTGCCGCCGGCACCATGAACGGCTTTGGTGATGTTGGTCCAGCCGCGCACCTGGTCGTTGGACCAGATGCCCGGAGTGTCCGGGTAACCGACGCCCATCGGCGTTACCGACGTGGCTTCGCTGAGGATCAGGCCGGCCGAGGCGCGTTGTACGTAGTACTCGGCCATCAGCGCGTTTGGCACTCGGCCTTCGTCAGCGCGGCAGCGGGTCAGTGGCGCCATGATGATGCGGTTGGCCAGCTCGATGTCGCCCAGTTTGATCGGATCAAAAATTGTCGTCATGAAATGCACCCTCGTGAGGTATCAGTAAGTTAATCAGTTGGTAGCAGGCGCCAGATCGGGGTTATCGCTCTGGCGGAAAGTAATCAGGGTTACCAGCAGCGCGAGTACCGCCAATGCGGCCGCCGCCAGTGGCACGCTGGTCAGGCCGAAGCCGTGGGCGATAACGCTGCCGCCGACCCAGGCACCCAGTGCGTTGCCGATGTTGAAAGCGCCGATGTTCAGGGTCGACACCAGGTTGGGTGCTGCCTTGCCGTAGGTCACGACGTTGATCTGCAGCGCAGGCACGGCGGCGAACGAAGCGGTGGCCCAGAGGAACAGGGTGATTTCGGTCGGAATTACCGCGACGCTGGTCCAGGTCAGTACGGTGGAGATCACGGCCATGGAGATGAAGACGCCGATCAGCGTGGCCGCCAGGCGTTTGTCCGCCAACTTGCCGCCAATGATGTTGCCCACCGTCAGGCCCAGGCCGATCAGCAGCAACGTCCAGGTCACGCCTTTGGGCGAGACACCCGTGACATCGCCAAGCAGTGGGGCGACATAGGTGAACAGCGTGAACATGGACGCGGCAAACAATGCAGTCATGCTTAGCGATAACCAGATACCGGCGCCTTTGAGGGCACGGAGTTCGGCGCGCATGTCGAGTTTTTCTTCATCACGCTTGGCCGGCAGGAAGCGGATCAGACCGATCAGGGCGATCACGCCGATAACGGTTACAGCCCAGAACGTCGAACGCCAACCTGCTTCCTGGCCGAGCGCGGTACCCAACGGCACGCCGAGCACGTTGGCCAGCGTCAGGCCGGTGAACATCAAGGCCACGGCCGAAGCGCGTTTGTTGGCAGGCACCAGGCCTGCGGCAACGACCGAGCCGATACCGAAGAAAGCGCCGTGGCAAAGCGCCGTCACCACACGTGCAAACATCAGCACGTTGTAGTCAGTCGCCATTGCACAGAGCAGGTTGCCGATGATGAAAATCCCCATCAGTGCGACCAATGCAGCCTTGCGCGGTAACTTGGCGGTGGCCAGTGCCATGAATGGCGCACCGATGGCCACGCCCAAGGCATAGCCGGTCACCAGCCAGCCAGCGCCAGGAATCGACACCCCGAGGTCGGCCGCCACATCGGGCAGCAAGCCCATGATGACGAACTCCGTGGTGCCGATGGCGAAGGCGCTCAAGGCCAGAATGAGTAGCGAGAGGGGCATTGTTGATTCCTTATCGGCGGACTGACGTGAAGGGTCAGAGCTCTTTGCTGAAGGTGCTGAGGAACGCCTGGATGGTGTCCTCGTTACGTTTGAAAAAATGCCATTGGCCCACCTTGCGACTGCTGATCAGGCCGGCGCGCTGCAGGGTCGCCAGATGGGCGGACACCGTCGACTGCGACAAACCGCACCGCTGATCGATCTGCCCGGCGCAAACGCCGTGCTCGTTGCTGTGGCTCTGGTCGGGAAATTCAACGGTCGGGTCTTTCAGCCAGTGCAGGATTTCTCGCCGTACTGGGTGTGCCAGGGCTTTTATTATTTCGTCGAGATTGAGGGTCATGGTCGGGGCTCGTGATGAGTAAAACGCTATATCGCGATGAGGCGAACTTTAAATCGTTGCATTGCGATATACCAATATGATTTTGATCTGATGATCTCCTGATTCGGTATATCGAGTTATAACGATATGAATGCCGCAGTGCTAAGCTGCGGGCATGAACTATCTCGCACATTTACACCTCGGTGGCCAACGGCCCGGTCAATTGCTTGGCAGCCTGTACGGCGATTTCGTCAAAGGGCGGCTGCAAGGGCAATACGCACCGGATATCGAAGCCGCTATCCAGTTGCATCGCAGCATTGATGTGTTTACCGACCGTCATCCGTTGGTCGATGCCGCGTTGTCGCGTTTTTCCATGACCCGCAGGCGCTATGCGGGCATCGTCCTGGATGTTTTTTTCGACCACTGCCTGGCGCGGGACTGGCAGCTTTA
Organism: Gordonia sp. IEGM753; assembly: GCF_050321825.1. Lineage (NCBI taxonomy): Bacteria > Bacillati > Actinomycetota > Actinomycetes > Mycobacteriales > Gordoniaceae > Gordonia > Gordonia sp. IEGM753. Next base: position 238,499 of record NZ_JBNQGB010000002.1, on the reverse strand, counting down.
CGCCGACCAGCCGTTAAGCCTCTTCACCTCGGATGTGTACCGGGTGCTGTCGGCGCAGGCGCAGTTGCCGGAACGTCTTGCGCGCATCGCGCCGCACATGGTGGCGCATGACTGGTTGGGTTCGTATCAGGACTTCGAGGTGCTTGCGCAGGTATTGCGTGGGATTTCGCGGCGATTGACGCGCCCCGAGGAACTGGCTGCGGCGATGCACGAACTGCGGATTTTGTATGAGCCGCTGAGCGAAGACTTCCGGCTGTTCTACCCGCAGTTGCAGGCGTTCGCCCTAACGAAGCAGATCTAAAGTGGGGGCGGGCGTGCTCGAGAATGCGGTGTGTCAGTCAACATCAATGTCGAATGGCACACCGCATTCGCGAGCACGCCCGCTCCCACAGGGGGCAGTTTTCAAGCAGCGATAGCCGGGCGCATCGGCGCTTGCCGTCCTTGTGGGATCGTCCCGAACAACGCTTTCTGCACGGCCTGTTGGGCGTCGAACGCCAGTGCTGCACGTTCACGGCCTGCGCAGGCGATCGGTTTCAGCAGATGAATTTCCACGTCGCCCCGGTCATTGGCAAACAAGCGCATCAAGTGCGACAGCAAATCATCGTCGCCGATAAACGGCGCCAGCGAGTCGAGTTCGCCGTTGCGTACATACCGAATCGCTATCGGCTGCAGGTCCACTTCGCAATCAATCGCTGCCGACAACAAACGGCCGTGAAACGTGCGCAACGAACGACCGTCAGTGGTGGTGCCCTCCGGAAACATCAATAGCGGATGCGCTTGCTCCAGATGACGGGTCATCTGTTTACGGATCAGTTGGCTGTCGCCCGAGCCGCGACGAATGAACAGGCTGCCAGCCTTCGCTGCCAACCAGCCTGCTACCGGCCAGGTGCGTACTTCCGCCTTGGACAGGAACGACATCGGCGTCAGCATCCCCAGCAGTGGAATGTCGGTCCAGGACACGTGGTTGCTGACCCACAACATGGGCTGCTTTGGCAGCTCACCGTGCACGGTCACGCGAAAGGGCAGGGCATTGGCCAGGCGCGCCATGAAGAACCGCGACCAACGCTGGCGGCGAACCATCGAATGGGCGATGCCAAGGCGCTCGAATACTCCAAATACCGCTGCCATGCTCAATCCCAGCGCGACCACCACCAGCACTCGCGCAATTCGCGCGTACACCCGCAAGCGGCCCATCACATGGCCGCCTTGAAGTGCTTGGCGTAGCGCGGGCAGAGTTCGTCGCGCTTGAGCAGAATGAACACGTCGGCCACCTGGAAGTCTTCGTCCCAGCAAGGCTCGCCGCAGATCTTCGCGCCGAGGCGCATGTAAGCTTTAAGCAGCGGTGGCATTTCGGCGATCACGTTCGAGGGGATGTCCAGCGTCGGCAACGGCTTTTTCGGCTCGGCGCGCAGGTGTTCGGTGCACAGGTAACGTTCGCGCAAGCGCTGCATGATCGCGTGGGCCTGAATGCCGCCGTCCTGCATCGGGATGCTCGCGCAACCCATCAAATAGCTGTAGCCGCCCTGGTTCAATACTTCAGCCAGTTCGCCCCAGAGCACTGCGATGGTGCCGCCGTTGCGGTAGGCCGGATCAACGCAGGTGCGGCCGATTTCCAGAATAGGACCTTGCAGATGAATCAGGCCGTGCAGGCTGAATTCTTCTTCGCTGTAAAATTTGCCCAGGCTGCTGGCAGCGGTGTGGTCAAGTAAACGCGTGGTCGCCACCAGGCGCCCGGTGTTCAGGTCGCGCACACCGATGTGGGCGCAGTGAACGTCGTAGTCGTCCATGTCCAGACCCAGTTCTGCGCCCTTCAGCTTGGCGTTGAACTCGCCGCTGAACACGTTGAAACGCAAGGCCTGGGCCTCTTGCAAGGCCTCGGCGCCGACCAGGCGTTCGGCTTGCAGGCGGCGTTCGTTGGCGGTGTCGCTGATGCGGGCGATCTGAGTCATTGCGAATCTCCGTGCGGGCCGTTCCCCCGTCTTGGGTTGCAGCCGATCGACTTTCTTTATGCGGCCGTGTTGTGCAAAGTCAGGCTATGTAGCCCCGGTGTCATCGCCATGAAGCTTTGGTGATGCTTATATGACAGCCCACGAGGAGTCCTTCATGCCTTGGCAAACCCTGTTGAATCGTTACGAACGCCTGCCCGCAAGCGCGGACCTTGCCGAGGGTTTCGCGACCCTGTTGCACCAATTGGGGCCTGTTACACCGTTCGAATTGGCGGTGGTCGGGGGACGCCTGATGTCGACGCCGGGGTTGGCGTTTCTGGTGGGTTACCAGGCTGCATTGCGCATGTTGTGGCCGAGCGCGCCACTGAGTCTCGGCGCGTTGTGCGCAACGGAACATCGCAGCCTGCGCGCCGCCGACATGCAGACCCGGCTCACGGATTTGCGCTTGAATGGACGCAAAGACTTCGTCACGGCGGGCGATGCGGCGGACTGGTTGCTGATTGCCGCCCGCAGTGAAGAAACCGGTGAGGCGCCGCGCCTGAGCCTGGCGGTGGTCTATCCCGGCGAGCCCGGTGTGCGCCTGGAAAAGCTGCCGGCCATTGCACTGATGCCGGACATCAGCCATGGCCGGTTGTTTCTCGACAACGCGATGTGTGAGTTGCTGGCAGGCGATGGCTGGGATGCCTACATCAAGCCGTTCCGCACGCTGGAAGATATCTACGTGTTGAGCGCAATGACGGCGTGGTTGTATGGCATCGGCCAGGACAACAACTGGCCGCAAGCTTTGCACCTGCGCTTGCTGGCGCTGATGGCCGGGTGCGCGGAGGCCAGCCGGCAACCGCCAAACAACCCGGCCGGGCACGTGCTGTTGGGCGGGTTGTTTGCGCAGTTCGATGGGCTCAAGGCCGAGATCCAGCAAGCGTTGGCGCAAGGGCCGCAGCATTGGGCGGCAATGTGGCAACGCGATCAGGCGGTGATGGATTTAGCGGCCGGGGCACGAAGTAAACGGTTGGCCAAAGCGCTGGCGGGGTCTGCACCGGACTGAATGACCTCTGCGCGAGCAGGCATCCTTTGCTCGGTGTTCCCTGGTGGGAGCGAGCCCGCTGGCGAAGGCGGTCGATTGGGTGACACAAACTCCAAAACTGTCATCAACCTCGACTAGGCTCAGCAGGTCCTCCCCGCTGAGCCCCCGCCATGTCCAAAGGCTTGCCCCTGATTTTCTTGCTGCTGCTCGGCCTCTCGGCTCATGCCGAAAACTGGCCGGGCGAGCAATGGTCCAGCGGCCCGACAATCAGTGGGCCGGCGCTACAAGCCCTGGAGACGTATGCCTTCGCGCCGCGTGATGAAGTCACCCGAACAGGTGTGCGCACTGATGCGTTGCTGGTGATCCGCGATGGCCAACTCATCTATGAGCGCTACGCTGGCCCGACCACCGCCGACACGCCGCACCTGACGTGGTCCATCAGCAAAAGCCTGATGGCCGCTGTTCTGGGGGTGGCGTATGGCGAGGGCCTGTTCAAGCTGAATGACCCGGTACACAAGTTTTACCCCGCGCTGGCCAAACACCCGGCGCTGACCATGGCCGACTTGCTGCACTGGTCGTCCGGGCTGGACTGGCAAGAAGACTACGAGTACGCGCCGTTGAAGTCGTCGGTGGTGGCGATGCTGTATACCGGCGGCCATCAGGACATGGCGGCGTTCGCCGCTGACCGTGCGGAATACGCCGCGCCCGGCCAGGCATTTCGCTATTCCAGCGGCGACAGCAACCTGTTATCTGCGGCGTTGAAAAACATCGTCGGCCCGGCCCGTTATCCGGACTTTCCATGGACGGCACTGTTCGAACCCTTGGGCATTCGTCACGCCGTTTGGGAAACCGACGCCAAGGGAACATTTGTCGCCTCATCCTATGCCTACCTCACCGCCCGCGATCTGGCGCGAGTCGGTCTGTTGATGGCCCGCGACGGTCGCTGGGGTGAACGGCAATTGCTCCCCAAAGACTGGGTCGCCTTCAATCGTGAACCCTTTTCCCACTACCGGGCCAATCAGGACGATGCCGTACCGGGTGGGCAGTGGTGGCTCAATCGAGCAGCCGATGGCGCGACGCAACCCTGGCCGGATGCCCCCGTCGACACGTTTGCGGCACTCGGTCATTGGGGGTAGGCGATGTACGTGATTCCCAGCGAAAACCTGGTGATCGTGCGTTATGGCGATGATCGCGACAGCAGCTACCAACACAATCAATTGCTCAAACTTGCGCGTGCAGCCTTTACCGGGACGGTGCAGCCATGAGCCGCCACAGCTTTGTTCGCCGCCGACCGTTCAGTACGCTATTGCTGGTGCTGTTGATATTCGTGCTCGGCTGGGTTTGGCAGGAGCGCGTGGCGTTGTGGGCCTTCCCGGACATCATCAGCGCTTACACCGCCAAGGAGTACTGTTCGTGCCGGTACGTGATGAACAATCCGCTGGAGTATTGCCACCAGTACGTGAAGCAATGGTTGCCCGTCAGCGACTTTACCGATGATGGCGAAAGTAAACGGGTTTCGGCCAGTGGTCTGGGCCGTAGGCATAGCGCGGTGTGGCTCGGCGAACGCCAGGGCTGCCGGCTAACGCCCTGAACGAACGTCTGTGGGCGCCCGGCTTGCCGGCGATGGCGATGTCAAAGAAGTCATCGCTGGCAAGCGAGTCTTCTACAAGGCACGGTGTTTAATTTTCGCGGTTTGCATTGTGCCCACGGGCGGTTAAGGTTCGTTCAGGTTTATTTTCAATACGAGTCTCTATGTTTAAGCGGTCCCTTGCTAAAACCTTCGCCTTCTTGCTGCTGGCCGGGGCCACAGTGTCTGCTCACGCCGATTGGTACCTGGATGGTGAATCTTCGCGGCTATCGTTTATCAGCACAAAAAACGCCAATGTCTCGGAAGTGCAGCGCTTTTTGGTGTTGCATGGCAAGGTCGATTCCAAAGGATTGGCGCAAATCGAGGTCGAGCTGGACTCGGTGAACAGCGGCATCCCGCTGCGCGATGAGCGCATGCGCAAGGACTTGTTCCAGATCGAGTCCTTTCCCGATGCCGTGATCAGCACGCAAATCGACCTGCGTCCGATCAACGACCTCGCACCCGGTGCGCAGCTGGAGCTGCGTTTGCCGGTAACCGTCAACCTTCACGGTAAAACCCATGAATACGATGCGGAACTGCTGGCAACCCGGCTCGATGATCGGCGCTTTCAAGTGGTAACGCTTGAGCCCTTGGTGATCAATGCGGCGGACTTCGAGCTGGCCGCCGGGCTGGAAAGTCTGCGTAAGATGGCCGGGTTGTCGGCCATCAGTCTGTCGGTGCCGGTGGGTGCGGTACTGATTTTCACGGCGCGCTGACATGGCCGGCGCGATATTTCCCTGGCGTGAAGGCAACAGCTTCGAACTGCTGATCGATGGTCCGCAGTTTTTCCCGCGCATGTTGATGGCGATTGCCCGCGCCGAAGAACAAGTCGAACTGGAGTTGTACCTGGTGGAGGCGGGCGCCTGCGCCGAGGCAATGGTGCAGGCATTGGTTGAAGCGGCGGAACGCGGTGTTCGCGTGCGCTGTTTGTTCGATGATTTTGGCAGCCTCGCATTCACCCTGGCATTGCGCCAGCGGCTGATAGCGGCGGGGGTCGAGCTCCGATTTTACAATCGCCTGTACTGGCGGCGCTGGATCGGCAACTTCTACCGCGATCACCGCAAGCTGTTGCTGGTCGATCAGAGCCTGGCCGTGGTGGGTGGCACGGGTGTCACCGATGAGTTCTGGACGCCGGGCGAAGACACCAGCGAATGGCACGAAGTGATGGTCGAAATCACTGGCCCGTTGGTGATCGACTGGCAGCTACTGTTCGACCGTCAATGGATTGCCAACCGTCATCGCCGCGCCTGGAAACCCGCGTCGCATTTTGGCCTGCCGCACCTGCCACGCGTACCGTCGGTGGGCGAGGGCATGGGCCGGGTCGCATATGCCGATGCCCGCCAACATCGCGACATTCTGCAATCGCTGATCAGGGCAATTAACAGCGGCCAACGAAGAATCTGGCTGGCAACACCTTATTTTCTGCCGACCTGGAAAGTCCGCCGCTCACTGCGTCGTGCCGCTTCGCGGGGCGTCGACGTACGATTGCTGCTGACAGGGCCACGCACCGATCACCCGTCCGTGCGCTACGCCGGGCATCGTTACTACCCGCGACTGCTCAACGCCGGGGTCAAGATTTTCGAGTACCAGCCGTGTTTCCTGCACTTGAAAATGGTGTTGATCGATAACTGGGTGAGTCTGGGTTCGTGCAACTTCGATCACTGGAATTTGCGCTTCAACCTGGAAGCCAATCTGGAGGCGCTGGACCCTGGCCTGACGCTGGCGGTGGCGGCGAGTTTCGAGAAAGATTTTGCGTTAAGTCAGGAAGTCAGCCTTGAGGCATGGCAACGCCGTCCATTTTGGCACCGGGTCAGGCAGCGAATATGGGGATGGGTGGATCGCGTGGTGGTCAATCTGCTGGATCGCCGGGGATAGCCGCAGCACCGAATAGCAAAGTGGAAGCGGGCTTGCTCGCGAAGGGGCCTTAACATTCAACATCTTGATTGAGTGTCATGACTCTTCGCGAGCACGCCCGCTCCCACAGGTTTTTTTGGTGTTTGAGGAATTACAGCAACTCAAAGCTCTGTTGTGTCACGTCCTGTGAGTCGAGGCCGATCTGCACGTTGAATTTGCCGGGTTCGGCGGCGTATTTGAGTTGAGTATTGAAGAACTTCAGATCGTCTTCCGTAATGGTGAAGTGCACGACTTTCTGTTCGCCGGCCTTGAGCATTATTTTCTGGAAGTTCTTCAGTTCCTTCACCGGACGAATCATTGAGCCGGTCACGTCCTGGATGTACAACTGCACCACGGTTTCGCCGTCACGCTTGCCGGTATTCTTCAGCACGACGCTGGCGTCGAGCTTGCCGGTCTTGTTCAGCGTGGTCGAGGACAAGGCCATGTCGGTCAGGCTGAAATCGGTGTAGCTCAAGCCGAAACCAAACGCAAACAACGGGCCGGTGGTGTCATCGAAATACTGCGAGGTGTAGTTGCCCGGTTTGCCCGGCGTGAAGGGCCGGCCAATGCTCAGGTGGTTGTAGTAGGTCGGAATCTGACCCACCGAGCGTGGGATGGTGATCGGCAGCTTGCCCGACGGGTTGTAGTCGCCGAACAGCACGTCGGCGATGGCGTTGCCGCCTTCGGTGCCGCTGAACCAGGTTTCCAGAATCGCGTCGGCCTGTTCTTTCTCTTCAAGAATCGACAACGGACGGCCGTTCATCAATACCAGCACCAGCGGTTTGCCGGTCGCTTTCAAGGCCTTGATCAGGTCGCGCTGGTTGGCCGGGATGTTCAGGTCGGTGCGGCTGGACGACTCGTGGGACATGCCGCGCGACTCGCCCACTGCGGCAACCACAACGTCTGACTGCTGCGCGGCTTTCACCGCTTCGTCGATCAGCACCTGCGCTGGGCGCGGGTCATCCACGACTTCCGGGGCGTCGAAATTGAGGAAGTTCAGGTAATCCAGAACCTTCTTGTCGCTGGTGATGTTGGCGCCACGGGCATAGGTCAGGGTTGCGTTGGGGCCCATCACGTTGGTCATGCCGTCCAGCAGGGTTACCGATTGCGCCGGTTTACCCGCGGCAGCCCAACTGCCCATCATGTCGATCGGGGCTTTGGCCAACGGGCCGACCAAGGCAATTTTTGCGGTTTTCTTCAGCGGCAGGGTTTCGCCCTGATTCTTCAGCAACACCAGGCTGCGACGCGCAACGTCACGCGCCTCGGCGCGGTGCAGACGGCTGTCGGCGTAGGTATCAACCGGGTCATCTTCGGCCTTGCCGATGCGCAGGTACGGGTCTTTGAACAGGCCCATGTCGTACTTGGCGCCGAGCACCTCGCGCACGGCATTGTCGATGTCGCTTTGCTCGATTTCGCCGGCCTTCAATAGCCCCGGCAGCTCTTTGCCGTACAGGGTGTCGTTCATGCTCATGTCGATACCAGCCTTGATTGCCAGCTTCGCGGCTTCGCGACCGTCAGCGGCGACACCGTGCTTGATCAGCTCGAAAATGGCACCGTGGTCGCTCACCGCCAGGCCTTTGAAGCCCCAATCCTTGCGCAGCAAGTCGTTCATCAGCCAAGTGTTGGCGGTGGCCGGCACGCCGTTGATCGAGTTCAACGCGACCATAACGCTGCCAGCACCGGCATCAATCGCAGCGCGGTACGGTGGCAGGTAGTCCTGGTACATCTTGACCGGGCTCATGTCGACGACGTTGTAATCCCGACCGCCCTCGACCGCGCCGTACAACGCAAAGTGCTTGACGCTGGCCATGAGGCTGTCGGCCGCGTTGGCGCCCGAGCCCTGGAAGGCCCGGACCATGACCCCGGCGATGCGCGACACCAGGTACGTGTCTTCGCCGAAGCCTTCGGAGGTGCGACCCCAACGTGGATCACGGGAAATGTCGACCATCGGCGCGAAGGTGATGTCGATGCTGTCGGCTGCGGCTTCCTTGGCGGCGATGCGCCCGGACCGGCCGATAGCGTCCATGTCCCAACTGGAAGCGAGGGCCAGCGGGATCGGGAAAATGGTTCGGTGACCGTGGATCACGTCGTAGGCGAAGAACATCGGGATCTTCAACCGGCTGCGCATGGCGGCGTCCTGCATCGGACGGTTTTCGGGGCGTGTAATCGAATTGAACGTACCGCCGATGTTGCCGGCCGCGATTTCCTTGCGGATCAGCTCGCGAGGCATTTCCGGACCGATGCTGATCAGGCGCAGCTGGCCGATTTTTTCATCGAGGGTCATTTGCTTCATCAGGTTGGTGATGAAAGCGTCCTTGTTTTCTACAGGTGCGGGCGTCGTGGCGGCCAATACGTTATGACTGGCCAGGCTGACGAACAGGCCCAGCAAACACAGCTTCTTCATGAATAGTTTTCTCAAAAGCCTAAACGGCCGTGAATACGCGCCGGTCAGCCAAAATTTAGGGAGCGACTATTGTTGTTCAAGTAAATGCAGCAAACTCGTGAACTGTTTTTGTACTGGGGCATCTTTTAGCCCATTGGCTCGCTTCAATCCAGTGGCGGCGCAGATTATGCCCCAAGAGCCGCGTTCAAAGTTCGCAGGGTGTTTTTTCAACGGAATGTGCAAGGGAGCATCAACCAGATGAACGTAAGACACCACTATCGGTCGAGCCTGCAGGTCGCAGCCTTGATGTTGCTGACTACGCTGCTGGCCGGCTGCGGCATCAACAACATTCCAACGCTTGATGAACAGGCCAAGGCCGCATGGGGCCAGGTGCAGAACCAGTACCAGCGCCGCGCCGACCTGATCCCCAACCTGGTGGAAACCGTCAAGGGCTACGCCAAGCACGAAGAAGAAACCCTGACTGCGGTCATCGAGGCCCGGGCCAAGGCGACGTCTATCCAGGTGGATGCCAAAACGCTCGACAACCCGGAAAAGCTCAAGCAGTTCCAGCAGGCGCAGGACCAGTTGACCGGTGCGTTGAGCCGTTTAATGGTGGTGTCCGAGCGTTATCCGGACCTCAAGGCCAACCAGAATTTTCTCGCACTGCAATCGCAGCTTGAAGGCACCGAGAACCGCATTGCCGTGGCGCGTCGTGATTTCATCCTCGCGGTGCAGCAGTACAACACGGAAATCCGTACCTTCCCGGGTCGTCTGTGGCACAGCGTGATGTACAGCGATCTGCCGATTCGTGAAACGTTCGAGGCGACCACACCGGATGCTGAAAAAGCGCCGCAAGTGAAATTCTAACCAACAGCCACACGGCGCAAGCCGCACGCTGCAAGCGAGGGCAACCTGCACCGCTTCTGCTTGTAGTGTGCTGCTTGAAACTTGCCGCTGCCCCCATGAGGTTGCCAATGCGCGTGTTGAAAGTTGGCCTGGTGCTGTTGCTCTGGGTGTTTGCCCTGACGGCTCAGGCCGAGTTGAAGTTTGCGCCACTCACCGGACGGGTGGTGGATAACGCCCAGATGATCGACCCTGCGGTTCGCGAGCAGTTAGACCAGCAGTTGCAAGCCCATGAAAAAGCCACGGGCGAGCAGTTGGTGGTGGTAACGCTGACGGATTTACAGGGCACCGACATTGCAGATTTCGGCTATCAATTGGGCCGCTACTGGGGCATCGGTCAGAAAGACAAGAACAACGGTGCGTTGCTGATCGTTGCGCGCGATGAGCGCAAGCTGCGAATCGAGGTCGGTTATGGCCTTGAAGATCGCCTGACCGATGCGCAAAGTTCGGTGATCATCAATCAGGTGATAACGCCGGCGTTCAAGACCGGCAACTTCAGCAAAGGCATCAGCGACGGGGTCGCGGCGATGCTGGTGGTCTTGGGCGGCAATCCACTGGACGAGCCGTCGACTGTCTATGATTCGCGCGGCGACGAGGACAGCGACTTTGTCTCGCGTCATCCAGGTGTGTTTGTGTTTCTGGTGATGCTGTTCATCCTGACGATTTTTGTGCTGCAAATGCTTGGGCTCCTGCCTGCCGGACGCGGTGGCTCTGGTGGCTCGGGCGGTGGTTTCGGCGGTGGTGGTTTTGGCGGCGGCGGTGGAGGCGGGGGCTTCAGCGGCGGCGGGGGCAGTTTCGGCGGCGGCGGTTCGTCGGGCGGCTGGTGATCAAACGTCAGTTAATAACAACAGCGAACGGGCACTTTTAAACATGGCATTACTGACCGAACACGAACAACGCAAAGTCGCCGAGGCAATTGCCCGGGTCGAGCGCGATACCGACGCCGAACTGGTGACGGTGCTCGCCGCCCGCGCCGACGATTACGTATACATCCCGTTGTTATGGGCCAGCCTGCTGGCACTCGTGGTGCCGGGTGTCGTGCACTACCTCACCGGCGTGCTGACCATGCACAGCCTGCTGTTGGTGCAGTGGAGCACGTTCATTGTGCTGTGCCTGGTGTTTCGCATTCCGGCGGTCACCACGCACCTGATCCCGCGTTCGGTGCGCCACTGGCGTGCTTCGAACCTGGCGCGCCGGCAGTTCCTGGAGCAGAACCTGCACCACACGGTTGGCAGCACCGGCATGCTGATTTTTGTCTGCGAAGCCGAACGTTACGTGGAAATTCTGGTGGATGAAGGCATTTCCAAGCGGCTGGATAACAAAAGCTGGGATGCAATTGTTGCGACCTTCACCCGGCAGGTAAAGCAAGGGCAAACCGTGCAAGGCTTTGTGGCCTGCATCGAGGCGTGTGGCGAGTTGCTCAAGGTGCATGTCCCCGTCACGCACGTGCGCAATGAGTTGCCAAATCGGTTGGTGGTTTTAGGCTGAGTTCAGCCTTCTGACTCAACACGCACATTATTGCAACAAGGAGACTCGTGTGGTGAGCGGACTTGTCCCCTCACCACAGGGAAGCCGACTTGGCTGACGATTCGCACCGTTCGGGAAATTAGCCGTGCCCTGACGCTGCATCGCCCTTAAAATACCCGCCATTCCCTGATTTGCTCCGCCCGAGGCCGTTTTTTCTCATGTCTGTCACCTCCACCCCCGCCAGCCTCGCGCCGGATCACCACGCCCGGTTCATCAATCTGCTGCAAACCAGTCTCGATCAAAACGCCTTCATCAAACTGGTGCTGGCCAAGTACGTTGGGGCCGAAACGGATTTGCAGCGGCTGATCATCAAGCAACTGACGGTCAAGGATCAGCCTTGCCTGTCCTTCGTTTATCGTTACAAGACCCGCGATATCACCAAGAACCTGTCGATTGAGGACGGTGTGACAACCATCGCCGAAATGCTACCGGCGTCGTTCAAAAATGCTCATTTGTTGTCGTTGACCGACGAAGCTCAGCTGGAATACAGCAAAAAGGGCAAGAGTTCGCTGTTCCAGAGCAAACCTCAGCAATTGCGCGAGGTGCCGTCCGCCGAGCATAACCGTGAGAAAAACCGCTTCCTCGATCTGAGCCGGCCGTTCTTGGCAGACCTGGGTGTGACCAACAGCAAGCACGAGCTGATTCCGGCGATGTCACGCAAGTGGAAGCAGATCAACAAGTTCATCGAAGTGTTCAGCCATGCGCTGACCACCTCACCGCTGGCGCTGGATAAGCCGGTGCAGGTGGCGGATTTCGGTTCAGGCAAGGGTTACCTGACGTTCGCGATCCACGATTACCTGCGCAACACCTTGAACGCTGAAGGCATGGTGACCGGCGTCGAGTTACGCGAAGAGATGGTCAACCTGTGCAACACCGCCGCCGCCAAGCTTGAGCACCCGGGGCTGGTGTTCAAGTGCGGCGACGTGCGCAGCGTCGCGCCGAGCGAGCTGGACGTGATGATCGCGCTGCACGCCTGCGACATCGCCACCGACTATGCGATACACACCGGCATTCGTTCTGGCGCCTCGATCATCATGTGTTCGCCGTGCTGCCACAAACAGATTCGCTTGCAAATCCAGAGCCCGGCGCTGCTCAAGCCCATGCTGCAATACGGCCTGCATTTGGGCCAGCAGGCCGAAATGGTCACCGACAGTTTGCGTGCGTTGTTCCTTGAAGCCTGTGGTTACGAGACCAAGGTGTTCGAGTTCATTTCACTGGACCACACCAACAAGAACAAGATGATCCTGGCGGTCAAACGCGCAGAGAAGGTAGACCCGGCTCAGCTGTTGTTGAAAATTCAGGAGCTGAAGGATTTCTACCACATCACCGAACATTGCCTCGAAACCCTGCTGCGGGCCGACGGCCTCCTCTAAGCCCGTGTGGGAGCGGGCTCGCTCGCGAAGGGGCCGTGACATTCAATATCTTAGTTGGCTGTCAGTCCACCTTCGCGAGCAAGCCTGCTTCCACAGCGGGTTTAACGGCGGTTTTACGCCCCAACATCACTGTCACGATCACCCCGGCTGCAAACAGCCAGGTGATCGGCTCGATGTGTTCCCCGAAAAACAACGCCGAAAACGCGATGGTAAAAAATATCTGCAACAACTGGATCTGACTGACCCGGGCAATGCCGCCCATGGCCAGGCCGGCATACCACGCAAAAAAACCGATGAACTGCGAAAACAGCGATACATAGCCAAATGCCCACCAGGTTTTGGCGGAAATCGCCCCCTGATGTTGCAGAGCCAGGTACACCACCGGCCCGATCAGCAACGGCGTTGACAGCACCAGCGCCCAGCAAATCACCTGCCAGCCACCCATCTCCTTGGCCAAACGACCGCCCTCGGCGTAGCCCAAACCGCCCAATGCGATAGCGCCGAACATCAGCAAATCGCCGGCCTGAATGCTTCCGGCACCGCTGATCAGTGCGTAACCCAGCACCAACGCACTGCCCAATGCGGCGCAGGCCCAGAAGGCTTTTGACGGTCGCTCATGGGAAAGCCACGCGGCATACAGGGCGACACACAGCGGTTGCAGCCCATTGACCAATGCGCCATGGGAGGCCGGCAAGGTTTGCATCGCCCACGCCGATAAAACCGGGAAACCGAGAATGACCCCCGCAATGACCAGCGACAGGCCTCTGACCTGCCGCCAGGTCGGCCATCGCTCCCGACGCCACAGCAGCAACAACGCCGCCGGGACCGCCGCGAACAATGCGCGGCCCAAACCGTTGAGCAACGGATGAATCTCCTGCACGACGATTCGGGTGAAGGGCAATGTGAGGCTGAAGATCACTACGCCCAGCAGGCCGAGGGCCATGCCGGTGTTTTCGCGCGAGGACATGATGGGGACCAGGATTCAGGGGTGATGAGTTGAGTCATCATCTAGCCATAATCCAGGGATCAGCAGCTGTTACAGCTAGGCGCAGAGTTATCCGTACAGTTGCCGCGCCCCTGTGGCGAGCAAGCTTGCTCGCGCCGGGCTGCGCAGCGGCCCCTATCGATTATTGGTAGTAGCTGGCTATTACCCTCCCTGCAGGATTAGGTCTACTTTGAGTATTCCTGCAGGCCCACGTTTTCCCAGAGGAGTCCTCACCATGGCGGCCAAGAAAATTCTGATGCTGGTCGGCGATTACGTCGAAGATTACGAAGTGATGGTGCCTTTCCAGGCGCTGTTGATGGTTGGTCATACGGTGCACGCGGTGTGCCCGGACAAAACTGCCGGGCAAACCGTTCGCACCGCGATTCATGATTTCGAAGGCGATCAGACATACAGCGAAAAACCGGGCCACCTGTTTGCGCTGAACTTCGATTTTGCCAAGGTTGCCGAAGCCGACTACGACGCGTTGCTGATCCCGGGCGGTCGTGCGCCGGAGTACTTGCGCCTGAACGAAAAAGTGCTGGAACTGGTGCGCGCCTTCGATAAGGCCGGCAAGCCGATTGCGGCCGTGTGCCACGGTGCACAATTGCTCGCGGCAGCGGGAGTTCTCGAAGGTCGCGAGTGCAGCGCCTACCCGGCGTGCGCCCCGGAAGTACGCTTGGCGGGGGGTACGTTCATCGATATCCCGGTGACGGACGGGCACGTTCAAGGCAATCTGGCGACAGCGCCGGCGTGGCCGGCACACCCGAACTGGCTCGCGGGTTTCCTTGGTCTGCTGGGCACCAAAATCACCCTGTAACGAGGGACTTTTCATGTGCGAGCTGTACGTCAAAGCCGATCCGATTCTTTACGAATCCCGCTCCCGCTCGCTGCGCATTTGCGGGGTGGTGACCACCCTGCGGCTGGAGAATCAGTTTTGGGACATCCTCAGCGAAATTGCCCAGGTCGATGGCATGACCACCAATCAGTTGATCGCCAAGTTGTATGAAGAGGTGATGGACTATCGCGGCGAAGTGGTGAATTTCGCTTCGTTCCTGCGGGTCAGTTGCACGCGGTACCTGAGCCAGCGACGGGGGCAGACTGCGGAGTTATCGGTGGTGCGCACGGCTGTAAAATAGGAGGATCGTCTCGTAGCGTCCCCTGACTGCTGGTACCCACGAGTGTGGTGAGGGAATGAACCTGTGGTGAAGAGATGAACCTGTGGTGAGGGGATAAATCTGTGATGAACAAATGAATCTGTGATGAAGAGATGAACTTGTGGTGAGGGGATAAATCCCCTCACCACAGGAAGTTTGTTTACTGAAGCGAAGCCATTACGAGCACATCGATCCTGTTCAGCTGGTTGTCAGATCACGAAGAAGCCGTGCGTGCCGTCCCGTCCCAGTTGCGCGACCAGTCCGTACTCCCAATCCAGGTAACCCTGCATGGCGGCACGTGGGTTGTCAGTGCCTTCATAAGGCCGGCGATAGCGGTCGATACGGGGTGAGGCCAAATGTTGCGGGCTGTTTTGCAATGGCAGTCCGGCGTCGATCCAGGCCGCGGTGCCGCCGCGCAAAACAGTCACCGGGCGCTGAGTCAGGGCCTGTAGCTGCGGCGCGACCCAACGGGCCAACAGGCTGCTGCCACAGGTCAGCACGTAGCGCTCGGCGGGTGGAATGTTTGCCAACGATGCCTGCAACTGACTGCGCAACACCCACCACGCACCGGGAATGTGCCGTTGTACGTAGAGCGCACTGGCGGTGAAATCCAGTACGTGTGTACCTGGCTCCTGCAACCAGTCCGCCAGGGTTTGCGGGCTGATTTCTTCAACGTCCGGTGCTGGCGGCAATGGGGCCTGCCAGGGGCCTAGTTCACTGAAATCTGTCGCGTTCAAGTCATCGAGTACGGTCACTTGCCAACCCATTTGCGCCAACCATGACGCGCTCATGTTAGCCCGCACGTTGTCGTCATCCACCAGCACCAGGCGTGCGCCGCGAACACTGGCGAAGTGGTCGGTTTCCTGAACCAATTGGCCGCCGGGCGTCGAGCGCGAACCGGGTAAATGACCGGCGGCAAACTCCTCAGGCGTCCGCACATCGAACAGGTAAGTTGTACGTGCAGGATCAGCCTGCCAGCGACGCAGTTCGGCCAGCCCTATCCGGCGCACATTGGCTTTCGTGGCGACGGCACGGGCGGCTTCGATGGCAAGATTCTTGTTCTGTGCACTCACCGCTTTGAAGCGTCGATCCTGGCCATGCTCCAGTGTCTGCCCGGCCAGGGTCCAGCCGATGGTGCCATTGCGCAAAGCCGCCACCGGGTTGGGAATGCCGGCGTTGACAAGCGATTGGGTGCCGATGATGCTGCGGGTTCGCCCGGCGCAATTGACGATGACGCGAGTCTTGGGGTCGGGTGCCAATTCGCGCACACGCAGCACCAGTTCTGCCCCCGGCACGCTGATGCCGCCGGGAATGCTCATGGTCTGGTATTCGTCAAACCGCCGAGCGTCGAGCACCACGACGTCAGCCTTTGAGTCCAGCAGCGCTTGCACTTCCTCTGCCGCCAGGGACGGGGTATGGCGTTCGGCATCCACCAGCTCGCCGAACGATTTGCTCGGCACATTGACGTCCTTGAACACTTCACCGCCGGCATCGCGCCAGCCTTGCAGACCACCGTCGAGCAGCGCCACGTCGGTGTAACCCAGTTGTTGCAGGCGCTGGACAGCTAGGCTGGCCAAGCCCTCGCCATCATCGTAAACGGTCACGGGCGTGTCTTTGCGCGGCACCCGTGCCAACACTTCAAGTTCCAGTTTCGACAGGGGGATGTTGGCGGCAAACAGCGGATGAGCTTCAGCAAAGGGTGCTTCTTCGCGCACGTCCAACAGCGCCAGTTCTTCACGTGCCAGCAGTGCTGTGCGGATGTCGGCGTGATAGCGGATTGCAAAATCGGTCATTGCGGGGGCTCCTTGGACAAGTCCCAGAGGTTAGGCAGCAGGCTGTTGGAGTAGCCGGAAATAAAGGTTTTTTCAGTGCCGTCGAGGCCATACACCGCGCGCTGCACTGCACCGATGTTGGCGCCATACACATGGATGCTGATCGACACTTGATCACTGAAGGCATTGGCCACCTGATGAATGTCACCCACTGTAGGCGACACCGCTTCAACCTGGCCCGGCTGCAGGCGCACCGGTTCGCCTGCCGGCGACAATTCTCCGTTGAGCTGTCGGGCAAAGCCTTGAGAGTACTCCGCACCACGCAACATGCCGATCAGCCCCCACACCCGGTGATCGTGGATAGGCGTACGTTGCCCCGGTCCCCAGACAAAACTGACAATGGAAAACCGCTTTCGGGAGTCGGCGTGCAGCAAAAACTGCTGGTAACGCTCGGGGTCGGGCTGGGCATACGCCTGCGGTAACCAGTCATCGACGCTGACCAGTTGTTGCAGCAAACCGCCACCGTGTTCAAGGATGGCGCTTTCCCCTGGCTGCTCATCAAGCAGCTCTGCGAGCTCGGCAATGAACTGGCGCAAGCGAGCCAGATTCGGTGGCGCAGGTTGATTGGGTACAACGTTATGGGGCATGAGCTCCCTCCGTGGAAACTGAAATAAACGTGAACTACACGGGCGAGCTAAAAGGTATTATTCTTTATGCACATTTTTCCAGTCATTTATTATGCGAAAAAAGAATGAAGATAGATGATCTGAACGCGTTCGTCGCAGTCATTCGCTGCCAAACCATCAGCCAGGCCGCTGATTCCCTGCAGTTGACCCAACCGGCAATTACCCGTCGGGTACAGAACTTCGAAGAAGCGCTGGGCGTCGAGTTGCTGGACCGTAATACCAAACCGCTGAAGCCGACGAGCATGGGGTTGCGGGTTTACGGGCAATGCCTGGAAGTGCTGCGCACCATCGATGCCCTCAGTGAACTGGTTGCCAGCGACGGTCCGCCCAGCGGAGCGTTACGCATCGGCGTGCCGCAGACCATCGGTGACGTGGTGTTGCTCGATGCCCTCAGTCAGTTGAAAGCCCTGTACCCGCAATTGCAGACTTCGGTGGCGACGGGGTGGGGCAGTCATTTGCTGGGCAAGGTCGAAAATGGCGAACTGGATGTGGTGGCGGCATTGTTCCCTGCCGGCAAGGTGTTCCCGGAAGGCGTGGTCGGTCGCTCGCTGGCCAGCATGAGCCTGGTAGTGGTCGCGGCCAAAGGCGAGGTGCGCAAGCGCTCATGCAAATTGGCGGATTGTTATCAGCGCGGTTGGGTGCTCAACCCGGACGGCTGCGGCTTCCGTGCGGGTTTGCAACGAGCATTGAGTGCGCAAGGTCTGTCCTTGCAAATCAACCTGGAAACCTTCGGTACTGAATTGCAGTTGGGTTTGATCGCCAATGGCTTGGGCTATGGCCTGGTTCCTCTGCCATTGCTGGAAAACAGCAGCCATCGCGACAAGCTCGAAATCGTCCCTGTTTCGGATTTCAAACCCGTGATTGATCTATGGCTTATCCATCCGCGCTTCCTGGGCAACCTGCAGGAACCGGTCGGTGTATTTGGCGAAATGGTGGCAGCCAGAGTCGGCAAACAGTGACAGACGGCATTGGTTTTAATTGTTTTTTGCATATCGTCGTTTGAGATAAATGCATTTTTTGTATATTAAGTTAGAACTAAAACGAATTTCACGGACGATTTTTATGTAGTTAGCATGGGGTTCGACGCGCTTAATCAGGGAAGTTGAAATGCCTGCGCACACCCCGGCTGCATTGCTTGATCGCCTCAAATCCTTGGTCCATTGGCCCGCGTGGCGTGACCTGCTCGCGCGCTTGCTGAGCCCGCTCCTGTTGTTGCTGCTGTGGGAGCTGGCTTCACGCACGGGGCTGTTGCCGCCACGCATCATCGCCGCCCCGAGCGCCATCGGCGCTACGTTATGGCAGATGCTCGGCAGCGGCGAGTTGGCCGCTCACCTGTGGATTTCCCTGCAGCGGGCACTCAGTGGCTTGGCCATCGGCGTCAGTGTCGGCACCGTTCTGGCGCTGGTGGCTGGCTTGTCGCGCCGCGGCGAAATCGCCATTGATTCGCCGATGCAAATGCTCCGCACCTTACCGTTCCTGGCCATCGTGCCGTTGTTCATCCTGTGGTTCGGCGTCGGCGAGACGCCGAAAATCGCCTTGATCGCCCTTGGCACCACGTTCCCGATTTACCTCACGCTGTTTTCCGGCATTCGCGGCCTCGACCCCAAACTTGTGGAGGCTGCCACGCTGCTTGGCCTCAAGCGCTGGGAACTGATCGTGCACGTGATCTTGCCTGGCGCGTTGCCGGCGTTCTTCGTCGGCTTGCGGTATGCCTTCGGTATCAGTTGGCTGGGTCTGGTGGTGGTCGAGCAGATCAATGCCAGCGCCGGCATCGGTTACCTGGTCAACGATGCGCGGGACTTCATGCGCACTGACGTCATCGTTATCTGCCTGATTATCTACAGCGTACTCGGCCTGGGTATCGACGGCCTGGTGCGCTTGCTCGAACGGTTTGCCTTGTCTTGGCGCCCGACCTTCATCAGGAACTGATCATGACTGTGTTGCTCGCAAAACCCACACGCGCTGCCGTCGAGTGCCGTCAGGTAACACGACGATTTGCCGGTCAAGCGGTGCTCGATAACCTGAACCTTGAAATTGCGCCCGGCGAGTTTGTCGCCCTGTTGGGCAGCAGCGGTTCCGGAAAAACCACTTTGCTGCGGGCGCTGGCCGGGCTGGACCGAATCGACGAAGGTCAGTTGCAGGTGCCCGAAGCGCTGGCGGCGGTGTTTCAGGAGCCGCGACTGATGCCGTGGAAGCGTGCCTGGCGCAATGTTTCCCTGGGCGTGCGTGGCGCGGCAGCGAAAGAACGTGCGCTGGCGGCGATGACCGAGGTCGGCCTGGCGCATCGGCTTGATGCCTGGCCTGGCACGTTGTCCGGTGGCGAGGCGCAACGTGTCGCCTTGGCCCGGGCGTTGGTTCGTGAACCGAAGCTGTTGCTGCTCGACGAGCCTTTCGCCGCCCTCGACGCGTTGACGCGTATCCGCATGCATCAACTGATTATCGCGTTGTGGCGAGTGCACACACCGGCCGTGTTGCTGGTCACGCACGACGTTGACGAGGCGGTGTTGCTGGCGGACCGGGTGGTGGTGTTGGCCCACGGGCGCATCGCCGAACAGATCCAGATTCGCTTGCCACGCCCGCGCCAGATCGCAACACCGGCATTTCATCATTTACGTTCGCGCCTGCTGGAGCTGCTGGGCGTCGATAGCGAATCCGACAATGCCAGCGTCGCGGACGATTCCCAACCCTTGAGCAGGACCGGCAACCAATGAGCTTATCCACCGTGCAACCGCGTGCCGAGCAACAGGCTCGGCAACCCGATCTGGACTCTGCGGCATTTGCCGAACAGCTGCAGGCGCTGAGCCGCGAGTTCGCCGCCACGGCGGCTTATTACGATAAACACAGCGAGTTCCCGCATGCCAATCTGCACCGTTTGCATGAGCACGGTTTGCTGGCGTTGACGGTGCCGCGCCGGCTCGGCGGCAGTGAAGCGACGCTGGCGCAGGCGCGCCGGGTGATCAGCGAGGTCGCCCGAGGCGAGCCGTCCACCGCGTTGGTGTTGGTGATGCAATACCTGCAGCACACTCGCCTGCAAGGCAATCAGGCCTGGCCGCTGCACCTGCGAGAACGGCTGGCGCGTGAAGCCGTGGAAGAGGGCGCATTGATCAACGCCTTGCGGGTTGAGCCAGATCTCGGCACGCCGGCACGTGGCGGCTTGCCCAATACCATTGCCCGCCGCGTGGACGGTGGCTGGATACTCAACGGCCGGAAGATTTACTCCACTGGCATTCCCGGCCTGACCTGGCTCGCAGTGTGGGCGCGAACTGACGACACCGAACCGTATGTCGGGACCTGGCTGGTGCATCGTGACACGCCGGGTATACGCATCGAAGAGACGTGGGATCACTTGGGCATGCGCGCCACGGGCAGCCACGATGTGATCTTCGACGAGGTGTTTGTTGCCACGCAATACGCGGTGGACATTCTGCCGGCCAGTGTTCCCCGCCCCTCTGAACTCGACAGTACGGGCGTGCTGTGGCTGGCGGTTTTGCTTTCTTCGATCTACGACGGTGTCGCCCGCGCGGCCCGCGACTGGCTAGTGGGTTGGCTTGCCGAGCGCACGCCCGCGAATCTGGGCGCACCGCTGTCGAGCCTGCCACGGTTCCATGAACTGATCGGGCGCATCGACGCGCTACTGTTTGCCAATCGCGTACTGCTGGATGCGGCCGCGCAAGGGCGGGTGGATCCGGGTGAAGCCACCCAGGTCAAATACCTGGTCACCAGCAACGCCATCAGCGCCGTGGAATTGGGCATCGAAGCCATCGGCAATCCGGGATTGGCGAGGGGCAATCCGATCGAACGTCACTACCGCGACGTGTTGTGCAGCCGGATTCACACGCCGCAGAACGATGCGATTCTGGGGGCCGTCGGGCGTGCGGTATTTGCGTTGCCGAGTCGCGGAGCGCAGGCATGACACGCATCGCCAGTCAGCTGGACGCCGCTTTCAATCAGCGGCTGCAAGAGCAATTGCCGGGCGTCGAAGTGCTGGCGCTGCCGCGCGGAGTGCCGGCGAATCTGCCGGCCGATGTGCAGGTTCTGCTCGCGGCGCCGCATGCCGATTTTCGCGATGCCGAAACGCCGCCGGCGGGGTGGCCGTTTGGCCTGCGGCTGGTGCAACTGGTGACCAGTGGGCTCGACTATTTCCCCCGTTGGTTGTTCGACAGCTTGCCGGTGGCCAGTGCGCGGGGCACCACGGCCGAGACGATGTCCGAGTTCGCCCTGGCGTCTATTTTTGCCGCCGCCAAGCAGTTGCCGAACGTCTGGATCAATGACGCTGCGCACTGGCAACAGCGTTCGCTAGCCGCCGTGTCTGGCAGCACCTTAGGGCTGTTCGGCTTCGGCAGTATCGCCCAGGCCCTGGCGCCAAAAGCACTGGCGCTGGGGATGCAGGTGTTGGCGTTGCGCAACTCTACGCAGCCGTTTGAAGTGGCCGGGGTGCAAGCAGTGGCGGACATTCACGCGCTATTTGGCCGTGCCGATCATGTGCTCCTGGCAGCGCCGGTTACGCCACTGACGCACCACATCGTCAACGAAGCGGTGCTGGCGTCAGCACGGCCGGGATTGCATTTGATCAACCTGGCGCGCGGTGCCCTGATCGATCAACACGCGTTGCTGCGAGCGCTGGAGGCGGGCCAGGTGGGGCTGGCCAGTCTTGATGTCAGCGACCCCGAACCCCTGCCGGCCGGTCATCCGTTTTACGGCCATAAAGCCATCCATTTATCACCCCATACCTCGGCTAATTCGCCGCAGGTGTACCTCAACATTGCCCGATTGCTGGGGCGCAATATCGAACGCCATCGCAACGGGTTGCCATTGGAAAACCGGGTGGAAATCGCCCGTGGATATTGAAGGGAGTCAGCCATGAGCGCAGTCAATGCAGTGCATCGTCCGGCGGTGTACGACTTGCCCCGCGACGGCCATACGGTGTTTCGCTGGGAGCATCCGCCACAACAGCAGAACGTCGAACTGGAACGGCAGCAGCGTAAACAGAGCCTGGCCATTGCGTTGCGAGTGTTCGCCTTGCAGGGCTTCGATATGGGCGGCGCCGGGCATATCACGGTGCGCGATCCGGAGCGCCCGGACCATTTTTGGGTGAACCCCGTAGGCGTTTATTTCGGCCATATCCGGGTCTCGGATTTACTCTTGGTAAACCCTGAGGGCGAGATTCTAGAAGGCGAGGGCGCCTTGAACCTGGCAGCGTTCGCCATCCATGCCGCGCTACACGAAGCTCGCCCACACGTGATCGCGGCGGCACATGCGCACTCGTTGTATGGCAAGGCTTGGTCGAGCCTTGGGCGTTTGCTCGATCCGCTGACCCAGGACGCCTGCGCCTTTTATGAAAAGCACGCCTTGTTCGATAACTTTTCCGGGGTGGTCCTGGAGGCCAGTGAGGGGGCGCGCATCGCCCGCACCCTCGGCAATCACCACGCCTTGATCCTGCAAAATCATGGCTTGCTGACCGTCGGCGAAACGGTTGAGGCCGCGGTGTGGCGCTTTATCGCCATGGACAACGCGGCGCGCACGCAACTGCTCGCCGAGGCTGCAGGTTCGCCAAAGTTAATCCCACATGACGTGGCCCGGCACACGGCCAAACAGGTCGGTACCGAGTTTGGTGGCTGGTTCAGCTTCCAGCCGTTTCGCGAGCGGATTTTGCGTACCGAGCCGGATGTTCTGACTTGAGGAGTTACACCATGCACCGTCGACGTTTTCTTGAACTCTCGGCGCTGGCCAGCCTGGGCGCGCTCAGCGCCGGGTTACCGCGCATCAGCCTGGGCGCCAACGACCTGAGTGGCGTCACCCTGAACGTGGCGACGTACAAAGGCGCGGCACCCACGTTCTTCGCCGAAGCGGGTATCGAGCCTGCGCCCTATACCGTCAAGTACGCCGAGTTCACTGGCGGCAACCTCAGTTTTGAGGCGCTGGTCAGCGGCACGCTCGATATATCGCCGATGAGTGAGATACCGCCGATTTTCGGAATCAAGAATCACGCGCCAGTGAAGCTGATCGCGGTGCTCACCGGCGATGTCAACAACCAGGCGTTCATCGTGCCCAAAGACTCCACGGTGCAATCCGTTGCGCAGCTCAAGGGCAAGCGCATCGGTTATATCCGCTCTACCAGCTCGCATTACTTTTTGCTTAAAGCACTGAAGGAACAGGGCCTGACCTTTAATGACATCCAGCCCATGGCGCTGACACCTCAAGACGGTTTCGCAGCGTTTCAGAACGGTGCGCTGGATGCCTGGGTCTGTTTTGGCTACTTCATTCAACTCGCCGAGCAGCGCAGCGGCGCCCGGGTGTTGAAAACCGGCCAGGGCTATCTGTCGGGCAACTACGTGATCGCCGCCAATCAGAACAGCATCGCCGACCCGCTCAAGCATCAGGCGATTACCGATTACATCTTGCGCGAGTATCGGTCTTGGCAATGGATTGCGTCGCATCCCGAGGAATGGGCAAGCAAAAGCGCAAAAGTTCTCGGCATGCCGCGTGACGTGTTCCTGGCTCAGTACCGTGCACAAAGTGGCCCCCGGTTACTGCGGCCAGTGGACGACGCGGCAGTAAAGTCCCAACAGGACGTTGCGGACCTGTTTTTCGAGGCCGGCGTATTGCCCCAGCACCTTGATGTGTCGGGGATATGGGACCGAAGTTTTCACTGGAGCTGAATTCACTTTTCCGGTGGTCCAAACATTTGCCAGGGAGGGCACGCATGCTCACTTCTTTTGCCCGTCATTCGGCGGTTCTGTTGTGCCTGATCAGTCCTTTTGGGCACGCTTCGCAAACTGCCACGCAACTGCATCAGCGCCTTACCGTGCTTGATAGCCACCTCGATACACCGATGCAACTGGCCCGTCCGGGGTGGGACATCACCCAGCGTCATACTTATGCCGAAGACTTGTCCCAGGTGGATTTGCCGCGCATGAAAGAGGGCGGGCTGGACGGCGGTTTCTGGGCGATTTTCACCCCGCAAGGACCTCTGACTGCAGAGGGCCGGACATTGGCGAGCGAACATGGCCTGGCGGTGATCACACGAATTCGCGATCTGATTGCTGCCCACCCCAGGGATTTTGCATTGGCTTTGCGCGCCGAAGACGTGCCGGCAATTGTCGCGCGCCAGCAGCGGGTGGTGTTTATCAGCATGGAGAACGCCGAGCCGTTGGCGGCGGATCCGCAACGCTTGCAGACCTATTATCGACTGGGGCTGCGCATGCTCGGGCTGGTGCATTCGGCCAACAACGACTTCGCCGATTCGGCCACCGCTTTACCGCAATGGCACGGCTTGAGTCCGGCCGGCCAGGCATTGGTCGGCGAGGCTAATCGGCTGGGCATTCTGCTAGACGTCTCGCACGCCTCGGATCAGGTGTTCGATCAAGTGCTGGAGCTGTCCACCGCGCCGATCATTGCTTCGCACAGCAGCAGTCGGGCGATCACGGCGCACCCACGTAACCTCGACGATCAGCGCTTGCGTCGGTTGGCGGCGAAGGGCGGTGTGGTGCAGGTCAACAGCTTTCCCAGTGACTTGATCAATCGCGTGCCCGACCCCGAACGCGATAAGGCGTTGGGCCCGTTGTACCGTGAGTTTCGGCTGGCGGCGAGCATGAACCCGGCCCAGGTGGCGGATCTGGCAGCGCGCATCCGCGAGGTCGAATCCCGCTATCCGCAAGTCCAGGCAAGCCTCGATGATTTCATGAAGCACTTGTTGCACATCCTCCAGGTCGTCGGCCCCGATCATGTCGGAATCGGCGCGGACTGGGATGGCGGCGGCGGGGTGCAAGGCTTGAGTGACGTTGCGCAGTTGCCGCGCATTACCGAGCGTTTACTGGCGGCGGGTTACAGCGAAAGTGACCTGGCGAAAATCTGGGGCGCAAATTTGTTGCGGGTACTGAGCGAGGCGCAACACGTGCACTGATAGCGCGAACATGATTGAACGTTGTGACTATGCAATGGCCGCAGAATCTTCTTTGTTGAATATGAAACAAATTAATATTTGCATATGCTTAAAATGTATTTCTCTTATTAAACATCGCCCCCTAGGATGGCTTCCCATAGACCCAAGTGACTGAACAAGTTGCTCGGCTATAACCGAATGCACTATCTATTTGCCAGGCAGGGAGCGCTTGAATGCCATTGACCAGAAGACAATTGATCGCCCGTGTCGCCGCTGTCGGTGGCCTTCAGGCGGCCTCTGCGGTGATGGGCATGCTCGGACTGAACGAGACTGCGCAGGCCGCTGCGGAGAACTATGCAGCCCTGCCGGTCGCCAGCGTGGGTCATGGCGCCAGTGTGGTGGTGATTGGTGCCGGCATCGGCGGCCTGGTCAGCGCTTATGAGCTGAAGAAGGCTGGCTTCAAGGTCACGCTACTCGAAGCGCGTGACCGTGTCGGCGGCCGTAACTGGACCGTGCGCGGCGGTGATCGTGTCGACTACACCGATGGCAGCGTGCAGGTCGCGGATTTCGATAATGGCTTCTACCTCAACGCCGGTCCCGGTCGCTTGCCCAGCCATCATCAACTGATGCTCGGCTACTGCCGTGAACTGGGGGTAGAGCTGGAGGTGCTGGTCAATACCAGCCGCAATGCGCTGGTGCGCCCGGACCTTAATCAGCCGGCGATCCAGATTCGACAAGCGGTCAACGATAGTCGCGGGCACTTTTCCGAGTTGCTGGCAAAAGCCGTCAATCGCAACGCGCTGGACCAGGAACTCAGCCTCGAGGACCGCAGCAACCTGCTGAGTTTTCTCAAGACCTGGGGCGACCTCTCGGACAAGCTCGAATACGTTGGTTCCGCCCGCTCGGGCTACAAGGTCTGGCCGGGTGCGGGTGATCAGCTCGCGCAGAAAAAGGACCCGCTGCCGTTGCAGACATTGCTTAACCCGGCGCTGACCACCGCGTTGATGATTGATGAATACCCGGAATTTTCGCCGACCATGTTTCAACCCGTTGGCGGCATGGACCGCATCCCCAAGGCGTTCGCCCAACACCTGAAAGCGGCGCTGCGCCTGAACGCCGAAGTGCGCTCGATCACCAATCAAGCGGATTTCGTCGAGGTCGGCTATCTGGATCGGCGCAGCGGCCGCGAACAAAAAATTCGCGCCGATTATGTGATCAGCGCGTTGCCGTTGCCGCTGCTGGCCAAGATCGACAGCAACCTCGCAGCACCCGTGCGTCAGGCCATTTCAAGCGTGCAATTCGGTTACGCGAACAAGGTTGCGTGGCAGTCCCGGCGATTCTGGGAAAGCGATTATCAGATCTACGGCGGTCTGTCGTTCATCAATCAGGAAGCGTCGGGCCTGTGGTATCCCAGCGGTGGTTTCAATCAGGCGCAAGGGGTGTTGGTAGCGGCTTATAACAATGGTGAAACCGCCCGCAAGTTTGGCGAGAAAAGCCTTGATCAACAAATCGCCATCTCCCGGCAAGCCGTTGAATTGTTGCACCCGGGGCATGGCCATGAGCTGCGTAAGCCACTGGCAATCGCCTGGGCAAAGATTCCGTACAACCTCGGCCCGTGGATCAACCACGAGGTTGCCGAACCCGACTACAGCTTGCTCAACCAGCCTCAGGGCCGGGTGTACCTGACCAGTGACGGGCTCGCGCACAGTGGTGTCGGCATTTGGCAGGAAGCGGCGGCCGGCGCGGCGCGGCGTGTGGTGCGCAATCTTTTCGAGCGGGCGCAAAGCTCGCCCATCAAGCAAACGGCCTGAAAAAGCCGCGCTTTCATTCAAACAGCCACAAACGATTTGCCAGGTAGCGGACCTCCGAGGCTGGCATTAAATAACCTTGGAGTGTCTTTGCATGTCTTTGAAAAAAACCTTGCTGGGGATGGGGATCCTCTTCGCGGCGAGCAACACCCTGGCCGCCTCGATTTCGCGAGTGCCCTCGACGTATCCCAACTCACCGATCCTGCAATCGGTGACCCTCGGCGCCAACACCGAGGTCACTTACCTCTCGGGCCTGCTGCCCGATCCGGTCGACCCTAAAGCCGCGAAAGATCAAATACGTGCCGTCGGCAATACCGAAGCCCAGACCCGCGTGGTGCTGCGCAAAGTCGAGAACATCCTGGCGAGCCAGGGCTTGAAACTGGCCGATGTGGTGCAACTGCGTATTTACCTGGTGGGCGACCCGGCGCTGGGCGGCAAGCTCGATTTCGATGGCCTGCAAGTGGCGTTTCGCGAGTTCTTCGGCACCGACCAGCAACCGCTGAAACCTGCGCGCACCACCGTGCAAGTGGCCGGGCTGGTATTGCCGGGAGCCTTGATTGAAGTCGAAACCGTTGCCGCCAGGTCGCACTGAGCGCCGTCAGAAAAGGATATTTGAAATGCGTTCAACTTTGCATAAAGCCCTGTTCGGTGCTGCCCCATTGAGCTTCGGCCTGCTCGGCATGGCCGTGCCGCCCGAGCTGTTTGCCGCCGACGAAACACTCGGCACGGTAGTGGTCACAGGCGTACGCGGCAGCCAGCAACGTACCGTCACTAACAGCCCCGCGCCGATTGACGTCATCGACAGCGAGCAACTGCGTACCATCGGCCAGAACGGCCTGAAAGAGATGCTTGGGCGTTTGTTGCCCTCCTTCAACGTGCCGACCATCAATGGCGGCGGCACCGCTTTCCTGGTCCGTGGCGTGAGCATGCGCGGCCTCGGCGGCGACCAGGTGCTGGTGCTGATCAACGGCAAGCGTCGGCACAACTCGGCACTGATCAACAACGGCGCACGGGTGGGCAATGCCTCGGTTCCGGTAGACCTGGACCTGATTCCCACGGCCTCCATCGAACGCATCGAGGTGCTGCGTGACGGAGCGGCGGCGCAGTACGGCTCCGACGCCATTGCCGGGGTGATCAACATCATCCTCAAGCGCAATGCCGAAGGCCTGACCTCCGACACCAGCGTCGGCCAGTATTACGACGGCGATGGCACCACTGGCCACGAAGCCTTCAACTGGGGCTCGGCACTGGGTGAAAACGGCGGTTTCTTCAACCTGTCGTGGGACGGCAAACTGCAGGAGCCTTACGAGCGCTCCAGTGCGGCCACCGGCCAGTTGTATTTCAACCAGCCGAACGGTGCGCCTGACCCTCGCGAAAGTAACCGTCAGGGGTGGGGCACCGAGTACGGGCTGGGCCGTGACCGAACCACCAGCGTCGCCTACAACGCCGAGTTGCCGTTACAGGACGACTTGAAGCTGTATTCGTTTTCGACCTTGAGTTATCGCAACAGCAACAAGGATTTAGGCCATCGCAAGCCCACCGACATCACCAGCCTCAATGGTGTGCCGGACGCGCCCTATCCAAACGGCGGACAGGCGCGACGCGAAATTCACGAGGTGGACTTTCAATTCGCCGGTGGTGCCAAGGGGCAGGCGGGGAATTGGGATTGGGACCTGTCGAGCACCTACGGCAAGGACCGTGCTGTGCTCGATACCGACAATAACCTGAACATTTCCAACGGCCCTTACGGCCAGCATGACTTTCACTTGGGCAACCTGATTTTCGATCAGTGGACCAACAACCTCGATTTCACAAGGGCACTGGATATCGGTTGGAGCAGCCCACTTGAAACCTCGTTCGGCGTTGAGTACCGCTGGGAAAAATACGCACTGGAGGACGGCGAAGCGAATTCCTACAACTACGGCAATTACGTGCCAAACGTTGGCCGATTCGCCGGCGTGCGGCCCGACCCCGGTTTGTTTTCGGTCAATGGCACGACTCCGGATGATGCCTACGATCTTGAGCGTCACAGCGAAGCTGCTTATCTCGATTTCGGCCTGAACATCACGCCTGACTGGTATGTCGGCGCTGCCGCACGTTATGAGAAGTACAACCTTGGCGTAGGCGACACCACCAGCGGCAAGCTGACCACGCGTTACGAGTTCCTGCCGGGCTATGCGGTGCGTGCAGCGGTCAGCAATGGCTTCCGAGCGCCGTCGCTGGCGCAAAGTGTGTTTTCCACCACCAGCACCGTGACCCAGTTCGGTGCCAATGGCACCACCAGTTCGGTACGCACCAAGCAAATGCGCCCGGATTCGGCCGAAGCGATTGCTCTGGGGGCGAAGAACCTGGAGCCGGAAACCTCGCGCAATTACAGCCTGGGTTTCACTGCGGAACCTGCCGAGCGCCTGCGCTTTACCGCAGACTTCTACCTGATCGACATCGACAAGCGCATTCTGCAAACCGGTTTGCTGCAAGGTGCCGCCGTCTCGCAGATCCTCGTGGAAAACGGCTTGGCACCCAACCTCGCCGGGCAGTACTACGCCAACGCCGCAGACACCCGCACCAAGGGCGTAGACCTGGTAGCCGATTACAGCCAGTCGTTTGGCGAGTACGGAACGGCGAAATGGAGCGTCGCCTACAACCACAACAAAACCACGATTCGTGACCTCGCGGACACACCGGCAGCCCTCGCGCGGCTGGGTTCCAGTTACCTGCTGTTTGATCGTCAGCAGCAGATCGACCTGACCCAGTCGACGCCTAAGGACAAGTGGATTCTGTCGACCAACTACAAGGTCGGCGACTGGACCACCAACCTGCAACTCACGCGGTTTGGCGAGTACACCGAAGGCTCGAACATTCCGGCCAACGACCGGACGTACAGCGCCAAGTGGATCACCGATATCGACGTGGCTTACGACGTGACCAAGAACCTCACCGTTGCGCTGGGTGCGAACAACCTGTTCGACGAATACCCCGACAAAATCGGCCTCAAGGCTTGGGCCGGTACCTATGAATACGGCATGTTCTCGCCTTATGGACTGGGCGGCGGGTATTACTACAGTCGCGTCAGCCTGGCGTTCTGATCAATGACCCAACGCACATCGGGCAGCAGCAAGCGTGTTCGCGATGAGGCCATCAACCCCGGCGCAAAACTCGGCTGGGTGTTGATGATAATCCTGTTTTTTTCAGGATCTGGCACCGTGGCCGTGGCGGACGACACGTTGCGTGTTTCCAGCCAAAAACAGTCGCTGAAGATTTTGCTGCAAGCAGCCGGGGAGCTGGAAAACTTGCCGTACCCGATCGAGTTTGCCTCGTTCGCTGCTGCCGCGCCCACCGCCGAAGCCTTGGCGGCAGGCGCGGTGGACATCGGCAGCCTGGGGGATGCGCCGTTCGTGTTTGCCGCCGCCGCGGGCGCGCCGATCAAAACCGTCGGTGTGATCAAGGTCAACGTGACCCAAACGGCTGTGGCCATTGTGGTCAACCAGAACTCGCCACTGACCGACGCCGCCAGCCTGAAAGGCCAGCGGATTACCACCACTCGTGGCTCCATCGGGCACTTCATGGCATTGGCCGCGCTGCGTTCGGCTGGCCTGCATGCACGCGATGCGCAGTTTATTTTCCTGCAGCCTGGCGAGTCTCGCAGCTTGCTGGCCAATGGGCAGGCGGATGCCTGGTCGACTTGGGATCCCTACACCAGCATGGTGCAAATGGAAGGCGGCACGCGCGTGCTGGTCAGTGGTGAGGGATTGTTTGCCGGCCACATGTTGCTGGTGGCCAACGACACTGCGATCCGTGACAAGCCTGCGCAAATTCGCGACCTGCTCCAGCGCCTGGGTCGCGCCTATGCCTGGGCTAACGAGCATCAGGAAGTGTTTTCGAAGATCCAGGCCGGCTATAGCGGCTTACCGGTGGAAATTCATGAGCGCTCCAATCGTTTTGCCCTGCCGCACCGAATTCCTGTCGCGCCAGCCGTGGTTGAGGATGTGCAGCACACCGCCGACCTTTATCGGGATGAGGGCATTATCCAACGCTCATTCACTGCGGCTGGTTACTTTGATGGTCAGTTCAATGAGGTGACAGATTAATGACTACCGGGTGCTGGTTAAGTTGAATAACGTTTTTATGATGTGATTTTTTAAGTTTAACTATCAGTGTTTTTTATAGTCGTGTGCGCGGTCTTTAAGTGATCTGCGTAAAACGCTATTTGTCTGATTTTCTATACATTTTTAAGTTGGGTGATTAGAGGTAAACGATATTTCACACGGCTTGATGGTTTGCCTAAAGTTGCCTTGAAACAATTTAAAAGATTTACCGGTTTATTCATCTTCGCTACTTCCAGGGAATGAGGGAGCTTGCATGTTCACTGTAACGACTGCCGATAAACTTCAAGCGCGGCATATTCTAGATGTCGTGGAAAAACGTTCTTACGGTGTGCAACTGAAAGGCTTTTGTCCGCCGGACACCTTGCAGGTTGCACGTGATCATTTGTTCCAGCCAGAACTGCGCAGTGCCTTCAGTGAGCAACAGGAGTTCGTGCGCGTCGGCAAGGCCTACATCGAAATTCAGGATGAACACAGTCGCGCCGAGTATCACGCCCAGGCACAGGCCAACATCCGACGGATTCGCAACCTGTTTCGGCCGCTGGCTTCACCCATCGATGAACTGCGCTTGCTGCTGGATGAAGTCTGGCCACAAGGCGCGCACTTGCTACAGGTGGACGGCCAGAAGTGCTTCGTCGGTATCGCGCGTTTTCAGGGCAGCGGCGTCGACCTGACACCGCACACCGACAATCTTGAGCGCAATGCACCGCCGGGCCATAACCCGAAGTTGCTCACGCAGCTGTCGACCAACATCTATCTGGAAATTCCCGAGGACGGCGGTGAACTGGAGATCTGGGGCATTGAGCCGGACGAGGCGCAATACAACCGGCTCAGAGGCGACCGCGCCTATGGCATTGAACGCCACTTGCTACCGCCGCCGGACTTCGTGATCAAGCCTGAGCCCGGTGACCTGATCTTGCTGAACCCGAGGTTGATTCATGCGGTGCGGCCATCAGCGAGCAGTACGCGCGTCACCCTCGGCGTTTTTATCGGTTTTTACGGCGAACATCAGCCTTTGGCCTACTGGAGCTAACTCATGAGTCATGCACAGGAAATCAACCTCAAGGCCTATTTCAACAAGGGCGGCGAAGAGCACGAATTTGAAGGCAAACGCGTGGTGTTGGCGGTCAGCGTGGGCCAGGAATACCACGAAGACCAGAAGCTGCGATCAACCATTCACCTGATCAACCAGTCGGGTTTCAGCCACGTCAAAGTCGTGGTCGCCGACACGCTGCAGCGCCACAACAAGCACGGCAAATCGCCCGGCGAAGCACTGTCGGCGTCGATACGCGACGGCGACGCCTGGCTGGCGCGCAACCAGCCGATACTCGATGGTTTACGGGTGCCTTATCACATCACTCGCTGGAACCAGGAACTGGCGAGCGATCACTACGCCGAACTGCGCCAGCAACTGAATGTGATCTACCACGAACGCCATGAGCTGCGCGAAGCCATCGAAAGCACCATTGCGGTGTTCACCGACCGTTTGCGATTGCGTGACGAACACGCCGACATCGAACGCGCCGCCAGCCAATGCCGCGAATACATCCTCGAAGAAATCCCGATCATCCTGCCGCTATGGGCAGGCGAGGGCTATGACTACGTGTTGTACCCACAGCAGATGACCGCAGCGATGGCCACCAGCCGCGACCTGCTGATCGAACCGCACAACCCGGACCGCGTGCGCTGGTTACCGCTGAAGTTCAAGAAGCGCGGCATTCCGATTCCGTTCACGTTACCGGGTGTCATTCACCCGAACTGGTCGAATGGCGCGGTTGCGATTTAGTCGCGGCAGGACGGCTGTTTTCATTCAATTGAACAAGGAGTTTCCATGAGCGTTTTTGCGCAACAGCAACGCAAATGGTGGGCATTGCTCGGGGTCAGCATTGCCAGTTTTCTGGGCTGCGTCGATTTCACTATCGTCAACACCGCATTGCCAGCGTTGCAGCAGGATCTGGCAGCGTCCGTTGACAGCCTGCAGTGGGTGATCAACGGCTTTATCCTGGCGCTGTCGAGCTTCATGGTGCTGGTGGGTCGACTGGCCGATATACATGGACGCAAACGCGTGTTGTTCATTGGCTTGAGCGTGTTCGGCCTGGCGTCACTCGCGGCCGGTTTGGTCGGTCAGATTGATCAATTAATCGGCGCCCGCATTGTGCAGGGCCTGGCGTGCGCGGTGCTGTATACCGCGTCCGGAGCCATTGTCTCCAGCACGTTCGACAGCACCGAACAGGGCAAAGCGTTCGGTGTGCTGTTTGGGGTCAATGGTGTCGGTCTGGCCATCGGGCCGGTGTTGGGCGGGGTGATTACCAGTGCGTTCGGCTGGCAATGGATCTTCCTGATCAACGTGCCGTTCGTGGTATTGAGCCTGGTGATTTGCAGCTTCAGCGTCGATGAATCCCGTGCTACGCAGACAGACGCCGGGCTCGATTGGCTGGGAGCGATCCTGTTGTTGATCGGGTTGCCGAGCCTGGTGCTGGTGATTGTTCAAGGGGCCGCGTGGGGTTGGAGTTCGTCCATCACGCTGGGCCTGATCGTGCTGGCAGTGTTGGCGCTCTGGGCGTTTATCGAGGTCGAAAAACGCGTCGCGGCACCGATCATCGACCTGCAGTTGTTTGCCAACCGACGGTTCGTTGCGGCGGTGACCGCCAGTTTTGGTCTGGCGTTGTTTTACTGCGTGGCGTTTTTTGTCATGCCGCTTTACCTGGCGCTGGTTCGCGGCGAAAACGTCCAGTCCAGTGGGCTGCTGTTGTTGCCCACCACGCTTGGAGTCGCTGTTTTGTCACCGCTGGTGGGTCGCCTGGTGGATCGTAAGGGGCCGGCACTGCTGATCAAAACCGGGTTGTTGCTGTTTGTGGTGTCGGCGCTGTTGCAGGCAGGTTTTGATCGGCAGACTTCCCTGGTCTACGTGTTGGCGGCGTTCGTCGTGATGGGGTTGGGCTGGGCAAGCATTCTTGGCCCTTCGACAGTGCTCGGTATTTCCTCGGTACCGCAGCAAGTCGGCTCAGTGGCGATGGGTTCGCTGATGACCTTGCACAACGTTGGCGGTGGGCTTGGATTGGCGGTCGGCGTCGGGATTTATCATCATTTTTCCGGCGTGCCGCTGAACGATGTGCAAGGCGCATTCATCAATGGGTATCGTGCGGTCATGGTGTTTCTGGCGCTGGCCAGCCTTGCTGCATGGGCCTCGGTTGCGCTGTTGCTGCGCAGCGTAAAAACCGCGCAGGCGGATGCCGATGCATCGCTACCCAATGGCTAAACCGGCAATAGCGTCTTTACTATCAAGCGACTTTTGCTTTATCAAACGACAGGAGTAGCACCATGTCCGGATGGTATGAGTTGAGCAAAACCAGCAGCGGCCAGTTTCGCTTCGTATTGAAAGCGGCCAATGCCGAAACCATTCTTGTGAGCGAGCACTACACCAGCCGCAGCGGGGCCGAAAGCGGCATCGCCGCCGTGCAGAAAAACAGCCCGCTGGATGAGCGCTATGAAAGAAAAAACACCAAGGACGGTCACCCGTACTTCAATCTCAAAGCCGCTAACCATGAGATTGTCGGCAGCAGCGAAGCCTATTCGTCCGACGCCGCCCGCGAAAAAGGCATCGCCAGCGTCAAGGCCATCGGGCCAACGACGGTGATCAAGGACAAGACCTTGCCGGTGCTCTGAACCTGTAGCAGGCGCCACCATTTGATCGATGCAACTCCCAGAACTCGAACATCACACCGATCCCGTGGGAGCGGGCTTGCTCGCGAAGGAGCCGTCACTGGCGGCACCTTTTTTTGAGTGCGAAGCCGTCATCGTCGGATCGCCGCCGTCACTTCACTGCTAAACCTCAACCGGCACCGTGAGCTTCGGGCTGCCCAGTGCGTGGGTTTTCGAATCGAAAAAGCGCAGCTCGCTGCCGGTGCCTTCAAACACCTTCGCGTAGTGCCGTTTTTGATGCTGGATGAACGCTTTGCTGCGCGGATAAATCGAGATCGCGACTACGTTTGGTTTCGCCTGGCGCAGCGCGTGGATGATGTGGCTGTCCTGCTCGCCAAGGGCATGGCCAACGATGCACAGCCCTTCACCATGGCCGAGCAACTGGTCATAGCAAAACGACAAATAGTCAGAGCTGCGGATGGTTTTCAGCTTGTCTTGCGACGCGCCTTCGTTAACGAAGAGCGGCACATCATCGAGTGTCTTGATTGTATTGTTGATTGCGAAACTGCCGAGCAGCGTGCCTTCAGTAGACATCAACTTGCGTGCCGTGCCGTCCTGGTTGCGCACCAGATGCAAACCGCCGTGCAGGTACAGCAGGCGTGTTTTATCGGTGGCGGTGGTGCTCAGATCGAAGCTGGGCTCGGCGCCCTGAAACAGATCGGTGATTGCCTCGGGCGACTGCTGAATCGCCCAATAGTTAAGCAAGTCGTAGTTGGTGGTGAACACCGTCTGATAGCGGGCCAGTTCCTGGCTGATCGACGCCAGTGTCTGGGGCACCACCAGCCGCCACGGGATGTGCACCGCGTGCACTGTATTAATCAGCGCTTCCTTGATGGCGTAGTAGCGATTTCGCGGAGCGGCAGAGCTGACGGCCAACGCTTTATTGACGCGACTGGTGATTTTCAGCGCACTGAGCACCTGCTCGAAACTGCGGGTTTGCAGCGCCTCGAACACGCTCAGTTCAGACTGGCTGAGCGGTTTTTCTTCGACGGTACGGGCGTTTTCAAACAGCGAGTCGTAGCCAAAGTCATCCCACACCGCGCGGCTGGCGCCGTTACCTGCCAGCAAGCCGCTGATTGATACGGTGGCGCGCAAGGCGTTCCAGTCTTCAAGTTGGGCGTCAACATCCTGGAAATCGGTCATTGCGGTCGTCGTCTCAAAAGCAAAAGGTCTGATGGGCGGCGACTTTATCACGACCCGGCGTTGAGCCAGATCAACATACGAGGCGACTTATCGGCCGATCCTGTGAGCATCCGCTGGATCCGGCGCTGCCGATCTGGCCTCAAGCCGAGGAGATTGGTTGATGAGCAGCACATTTTTCATTCCTGCCGTGAACATCATGGGCAGCGATTGCCTCGACGAAGCCATGGTCGCCATTGGCAAGTACGGTTTTCGCAAAGCATTGATCGTGACCGACATCGGGCTGGCGAAAGCAGGCGTCGCAAGCATGATCGCCGAGAAGCTGGCACTGCAGGACATCGAATCGGTGATCTTCGACGGCGCCAAACCCAATCCGAGCATTGCCAACGTCGAACTGGGCCTGGGTTTGCTCAAGGAAAGTCGCTGTGATTTTGTGGTGTCGCTGGGCGGCGGTTCGCCGCACGACTGCGCCAAGGGCATTGCACTGTGTGCGACCAACGGCGGGCAGATTCGTGATTACGAAGGCGTCGATCAATCCACTAAACCGCAATTGCCGCTGATCGCCATCAACACTACCGCGGGCACGGCCAGCGAAATGACCCGTTTCTGCATCATCACCGACGAATCACGCCACGTAAAAATGACCATCGTCGACCGCAATGTCACACCGTTGCTGTCGGTCAACGACCCGGCGCTGATGGTTGCCATGCCCAAAGGCCTGACCGCCGCCACGGGCATGGATGCGCTGACTCACGCCATCGAAGCGTATGTGTCGACCGCCGCCAACCCCATCACCGATGCCTGCGCGCTGAAAGCCATCACGTTGATCAGCAACAACCTGCGCCAGGCAGTGCGCAATGGCAGCGACATGGCCGCGCGGGAAAACATGGCGTACGCGCAGTTCCTGGCGGGCATGGCGTTCAACAATGCCTCCCTCGGTTTCGTCCACGCGATGGCGCATCAACTCGGCGGGTTCTATGACTTGCCGCACGGTGTGTGTAATGCGGTGCTATTGCCGCACGTGCAAAGTTTTAACGCACTGGTTTGCGCCGACCGGCTGACGGATGTCGCCCACGCGATGGGGGCCGTTATCCGTGGTTTCAGTCCGCAAGAGGGCGCTCAAGCAGCCATCGTGGCGATTCGCAACCTGGCCCATGATGTTGAAATTCCCGGTGGTTTACGGGAGCTGGGCGCCAAGCTCAATGACATCCCGGTGCTCGCCGCCAACGCGCTGAAAGACGCCTGCGGGTTGACCAACCCGCGTGTGGCCGATCAACGGCAGATAGAAGAGATTTTCCGCAGCGCGTTCTGACGGCGCCTTTTGATCTTCAAGAGGTCGCAATTATGGCCTTCGCCGGTGCGGCGCTGAATTGAATCAGCGCCACGCCCGCAATCAGCAACACCGCGCCAGCCACTCGCGGCAGTGTCATCTGGCGCTCCACCAACCCGAACAACCCGAAATGGTCGAGCATCAGCGATGCCGCTACCTGTCCCGCCAGCGCCAAGGCAATGAACCCTGATGCTCCAAGCTTGGGCAGCAGCATCAACGCCAATGAGATAAAGCACACCCCAAACGCGCCCCCCGCCCACATCCACAGGGGAGCCTTAGTGATAAAAGCGAGTGACGGTAGGGGCAGGCGCAGTGCC
Organism: Gordonia sp. IEGM753; assembly: GCF_050321825.1. Lineage (NCBI taxonomy): Bacteria > Bacillati > Actinomycetota > Actinomycetes > Mycobacteriales > Gordoniaceae > Gordonia > Gordonia sp. IEGM753. The sequence goes on along the minus strand of NZ_JBNQGB010000002.1, from coordinate 200,944 downwards.
AGCATCACGGGCAGCAGCACCACAATGCTGACCATCAAAGAGGCGAGCGTTGCCCACAGCGGATGCCCCAGTCCGCGCCCGAGGTTGGCGTTGATCGCGCTTTGAAAAGGCACCACGGCTCCAGCAAAAACCGCCAGCAACAACAATCCGACCCAATGCAACGTACTCATGATCTTTCTCCAACAAATTTTGTTGGACTGTAGAGTATTCGTCGTGCAAATTTAAATTCCAAATAAACATGTAGAACATGCATCAGATGAATGATCTAAGGCGCATCGACCTGAACCTGCTGGTGATCCTTGATGCATTGCTCAGCGAGCAGCACGTGACCCGCGCCGCCGAGCGCTTGCACTTGAGCCAACCGGCGGTCAGTCATGCGCTGGCGCGGTTGCGCGATGTGCTGGGTGACCCGTTACTGGTGCGCGCCGGCGCCGGCCTTATCGCTACCCCGCGCGCCCTTGAACTGATGGCACCCCTGGCTGAAATCCTGGCTCAAGTGCAATCGTTGCTGGCGCCCAACGCTTTTGATCCGGCCACCGCCAAACGGACATTTCGCTTGGCAATGTCCGACTACGGTGCAGCCATCGTCCTGCCGCAATTGGTTCGAGCGTTGCGACGTGAGGCGCCGGGTATCGACTTGCAAATCACTCACGCCAGCCGCGAAGGCATGCTTGATGGCGTGCTCAATGGTGATATCGATGTCGCGGCCGGGGTGTTTCCGGAGCTGCCGAACGAGTTGCGCAGCACGCCGTTATTCGAGGAGCATTTTACGTGCCTCCTTGACCGTCGCACGCTACCAGCCGATGGCCGCCTCGACCTCGCAACCTACCTTGCCCGGCCCCACGTTTTGCTGGAGATGCGCGGCAGTGGGACCCCGGAAATCGAACGGGCGCTGACAGCTTTGCGCGAGCGCCGCCGGGTGGCCGTCAGCTTGCCGCACTGGAGTGTCGCGCCAGATGTTATAAGCGACACAGACTTGATCCTCACCGTTGCCAGTCGGGGTTTGCTGGCTATCGATCACGCAGCGCTTATCGTGGTGCCGCCGCCGTTTCATATCCCCTCGTTCACGTTTGTACTGGCGTGGCATAAGCGACGGGGCGCGGATCAAGCATTAAGCTGGCTGAATGGCCGGATGTTGGCGGCTATAGAGATGGACTAACAACACATGAGGTTGAACGCAGGTCACCATGGCCACTAGAAATTCCGCGCCGCTGGCGAGTTACCTCGATCTTTTGCTGGACGCCGTGTGTGCGGTCGATAAACAGGGTCGCTTCGTGTTTGTCAGCGCGGCCTGCGAGCGTATTTTCGGCTACACCCCGGATGAATTGATCGGCCAGCCAATGATCGATCTGGTGCATCCCGCCGATCGGCAACGCACGCTCGACGCTGCAGGGGAGATCATGGGTGGCTCGCCCAAACTCAACTTCGAAAACCGTTACGTGCGCAAGGACGGCACCGTCGCCCACATTCTTTGGTCGGCGCGTTGGTCGGAGGTTGATCAACTGCGCATCGCCGTTGCCCGCGACATTACCGAGCGCAAGCAGGCCGAGTCCAGGCAAGCGGCGCTGTACGCCATTTCCGAAGCTGCCCACGCGGCAGAAGACTTGCTGGCGCTGTTCAAGCGTATTCACCTGATTATCGGTAAGTGGCTGCCGGCGCTGAATTTCTCCGTCGCGCTGTATGACGAACGCACCACGCAGCTCAAATTCCCCTATCACGTAAACGACCATGAACAGCATCCCGAATGGCCCTCGACCGTCACCGGCCGGTTGTGCGACGAGATTACTCGCAGTGGGCAGCCAATCATGCTGGCGGCGGACAACGCGCCTGCCAGGTTTGAATCGCTGGTTATGGGCCAACATTCATCCTGTTGGTTGGGCGCGCCGTTAAATTCGCACAACGGCACCATCGGCGCGTTGTTGGTCAAAAGCGTCGCGGGCGGTGAGCGCTACACCGAGCAGGACAAAGAGCTGTTGCAATACGTGTGTGCGCAAGTTGCGACCGCCATAGAGCGCAAGCAACTGCACGCTCGCCTGCAGCGTATGGCCGAATATGACCAACTGACTCAATTGCCCAATCGCGAACTGCTGCGCGAGCGGCTTAAAGCCTCACTGACATTGGCGCGTGCCGATTCTGGCCGCATGGCCTTGCTTTACGTCGATCTCGACCGTTTCAAAGCGGTCAACGATACCCACGGCCATGCCGTCGGCGATATGTTGCTGCAAGCGGTGGCCGCTCGGCTGAAAGGCTGCGTTCGCGAAACCGACACTGTGGCGCGCATCGGCGGTGACGAATTTGTGGTGTTGCTGCACAGCATCCAGACCCTGGAAGACGCGGACGGTGTGGTGGCGAAGATTCGTCAGGTGCTCGCCCATCCACTTCGCCTGGATGGCCACAACATGATCCTGCAGACAAGTATTGGGGTGGCGTATTACCCAGAGCATGGCACTGAAGAGGAACAGCTGTTCAGGTATGCCGACGAAGCAATGTACGCAGTGAAACGCCAGCATCACCTGCGGCTAGGCACCTGATATTTCGTCACCGTTCGTCGCAGCGCATTTATTTTTTCTAAACCTTTGTGGCGATTGAAATTCAGATTCTATGCGGGCTCAAGCTCGTCGCGATCATCACCAAGAGGAAGAGAATCATGCCTAATTCAAGAAACTCGAACTCGGGAAACTTCGCCAACGATCGAACGAAGGCGTCTGAAGCCGGTCGCAAAGGTGGGAAAACTACCACCACGACTGTCGATAAAGACCCTGCGAAACCAGAAATGGGCCGCAAAGGTGGTCAGAAATCCAAGTAGTTGGTGCAGGTAGTTTTGATTGAGAGGCGGGGGCGAAAGCTCCCGTTTTAATTTTATTTTGAGGAGGGCGCGACCATGAACAGGATGGCCACCCATATACGCAATGTCGGTTTTGCCACACTACTGGGCGTGTGCGCCACGAGTGCGTTTGCCGAGTCACCTGCCGAATTCATCAACGACGCATCGGCCAAAGGCATGGCCGATATCGAAGCCAGTCGCTTGGCGCACCAGAAAACCGAATCCAAGGAAGTGAAGGATTACACCATCGTCGTCATCAACGACCGGACGACCGCCAACCAGCACCTGGCGAAGATAGCCAAACAGCTGGATATTCCGGTTGCGCCACGCGAAGAGGTGGTCGGCAAAGCCAAAGAGCTGATGCCAGAGGTGAAGGAGGGCGCCGCTTTCGATCAGTCCTATGCCGACAGTCAGGTGAAATCGACTGAAGAGGCCATTGAGCAGTTGCAACAGGAAGCCAAGACGACCAACGTGCCGGAAATCAAAGCGTTCGCCGAAGAAACCCTGCCCAAATTGCAGAATCATCTGCAAATGGCCAAGGCCCTTCAAGCCAGTCGCTGATCAACCGAGTAGAACGCGCGGGTGAACCGGTCACCCGCGAGGGCAAGCATCAGCACTGATTCAGGTCTTGCTTGTGTTTGGTTTCTGCCGATGTGCCCTCCAGCGTCAACGTCTGGTTTTCGCCCATCGCCCGGTATTGCTTCCTCAGCGCTTCCAGCTCCTCGAGGCTTTTGCCATCGAGCCCCAGCATCGCATTCTGCGCGTCCGTCGTTGCACGCAACAGTTCATCAATCTTCAGGTGAAGAATATCGTTGTCGCGATTTTGCGTGTTTTGAATCAGAAATACCATCAAAAACGTGATGATCGTCGTCGATGTATTGATGATCAGCTGCCACGTGTCGTTGTAGTTGAAAATCGGCCCAGTCAGCGCCCAGATGACGATCAATGCCACTGCAACCACGAACGTCGTTGGACTGCCCGCCCACATTGAAAGGGCTTGGGACATCTTCGCGAATTTCATTTCCGTGTTCCTTATTGGGATAGGCCTGATCGTCTGACAGCGGCTGCCTCCTGAAATTTCTTTTTACAATTTAGAGCGCTGTCGAGCTTTTCGAGATCCTGTGTGTTGCACCGACGAAGTGATGCCAGTTCAGGTTTTAGACAGACAGGACCTGTTACAAAATTCAGGAGCCAGGCAGGAGCATGGTTGTAACAGGGGGCATTTTTTTGCTGGTTCACTCGATTGGCGAACAGCCTGAGGAGGCAGCATGTGGTTACGTAATGTGGCATTGCTGGCGGTGGTTATGGCGGCTTCCGGTTGTGTGGAAGAGCGCGTGGTGCACGACCGGCGTCCAGTGCAACGCGAATATGTGGAAGTGGTTGCACCGCAACCGCCACCGGAACGCGTGATCGAAGTCGAACCGGTAGGGCGCCAGGGTTATGTCTGGTCGCGTGGGTATTGGCGTTGGGAAGGTGGACGCTATGTGGCCGTTCATGGCCATTGGGAACCGGTACGGCCAGGTTATCGTTACGTGCATCCGCACTGGGAGCAGCGTAATGATGGCTGGCACTGGCAGCGAGGAGGTTGGGTCAACTGACGGTAGCCGTAAGTCGGGTTGGGCAGGCAGTCGGGGCGCGGTATCGTAGCGAACCGGTTGTCTGTCCACGCACGACAACACCAACAGGAGAACGCAATGAGTTGGTCCGCCAAACAATACGTCGCTTTTGAAGATGAACGTACACGCCCGGCCCGTGATTTGCTCGCGGCGGTCCCGCCATTGGACGTGCGCTCGGCAATCGACATCGGCTGCGGCCCCGGCAACTCCACCGAGTTGTTGGTAGAGCGTTTTGTCAACGCGACGGTGCGTGGTATCGACACGTCGACCGACATGATCGAGGCTGCGCGCAAGCGCTTGCCCCAAGTGCAATTCGATCTCGCGGACATTGATACCTGGAGCGAAAGTGGACCTTTTGATGTGATCTTCGCCAACGCTGTTTTGCAGTGGGTGCCCGATCACTCGACGTCTCTGCCGGCGCTGGTGCGCAAACTATCATCCGGCGGCAGCCTGGCGATCCAGATGCCGGACAATCTCAATGAACCCTCTCATCGCCTGATGCGCGAAGTCGCCGCAGCGGGTCCATGGGCCAGCAAGCTTGCGAGTGCGGCGGGGCTGCGAACCGAGATGGACAGTGCCAGCGGCTACTATTCGATGCTGCGCCCGCACTGTTCTCGCGTCGATATCTGGCGCACCACTTACCATCATCCGCTTGCCGGTGGCGCTTCAGGGGTTGTGGAATGGTTCAAGGGCAGCGGCTTGCGGCCCTTTCTCGAACCGCTGGATGATGCCGAGCGAGCGCAGTACCTGAAACAGTATCAGGCGGCCATCGAACAGGCTTATCCAGCCCTGAGCGATGGTTCGGTGCTGCTGCCATTTCCGCGTTTGTTTATCGTGGCAACGCGTTAAGTCTTGATGCAAACGGGGTGCTTATCGCTGCACCCCGACTAACAGCATCATTGGCCGCTCACGCTCTTCTGCCAGCGCCGGTTGCGCCGCGATGTCGGCCTCCGACGGTCCCCACTCGTTGACATGCCGGATCGTGAACCCTGCTGCGATCAGTGTGTTCAACAGCGTCCCCAGGGTCCGGTGTTGCTTGATCACGCCCTCAGCCAACCAGTTCGTCACACGCTCGCCTTCAAGCTGATAGCTGTCGATAGGCCAGCGCTTGTTGCCCTCGCTATCAATCAACCAGCCCGGGTTGCGCGGAGCCATGAAGATCGGGTGTTCAATGGAGAATACGAAACGCGAACCGGGCTTAAGGGTCGCATGAATTTGTGCGAACAAGCCCGGCAGATTTTTTATGTAGTGCAGCGCGAGAGAGCTGTAAGCCAGATCAATACTGGCCGGCGGCAACTCAAGATTCTCCAGGTCGGCGCGGGCGTATTGGATGTTCGGCGCTGACGTTGTCGTGCGCGCACGCTCCAGCATTTTCGCCGATACGTCCAGGCCCAGCACATTGTCGGCGCCTTGTTCACTGGCCCAACGGCAGAACCAGCCATAACCGCAGCCGAGGTCCACCACGTTCAAGCCTTTCATCGGCGGCAGCATCGACATTAACGCAGGCCATTCCGGCGCCGCATCCAGGCCGCCAATGGAGCGGCCCATTTGTGCGTAACCCTGGAAAAACTCCGGATCGTCGTAAATGTTTTGAGTCATGTTCGTGGTGCTCTGTGGGTGTCGTTTACCAGGCGCACTGAGTGTGTGGCCGATTGTTGTCTCAGTGAGCCTATTTAGACCTGTGATCAGCATTAGCCGATCATGGACCGGCATTTGCAGTTTCAGGTTTAGGGTCAAGAGACACCCGCAAGCAAACTCTCGTAAGGAATTCGGAGCCCATCGTGCAAGCGCTTGATCATCGATAAGCTTAACTTTCGTTTGCGATTCAGCACTTCGGATACGCGCCCGCTGGTACCGATGAAGGGTTCCAAATCACGAGGGGTCAAACCCTGCTGCTCCATGCGAAATCTTATGGCCTCAATCGGATCGGAGGGCAGCATCGGGAAATGCTCGTCTTCGTATTTTTCGACGAGCAGCGCAAGAATTTCCAGCTCATCGCCTTCAGGTGAGCCAATTTCTGCCCCCCACAACTTCTCAATTCGAGCCAGTGCAGCCGTCAGATCCTCTTGGCTGCGAATAGGTTTAATGTCCATTACACGGTCTCCGCGTTGATCTGATCATACTGTGCATGAGTACCAACGAATCTTACAAAGCCAAGTTGTCGTTGGTAGTCGATGGCCAGGACTACTCGGTATTTGTTGCCACCGATGTTGAACACGACCCTGGCCCCTTTAAGAATGCTGGCTGTTCTCAGCTCCGCCTTCACCTCTTGTGGCGTGCGATAAATTGCCCTTTCCATGTGTCGATACCATTCAACCAGTGGGATTTCAGCTTCGCTGTGAGACGGACTGCTTTCCCAGAATTCCCGCAAAGTCCCTTTTGCAATAACTCGCACTGTTGTTCCTCCCTTTTTGGGAGATATTAGCGTTCGCTTGACTGACATGCAATCGGTGATTAATGCATCAACGATGCGAGGTAGCTAAATCCAGCCCACAAAAAAACCGGCCATAAGGGCCGGTTTTTTTTGGCTGCATCCCGTCAAAAACACTTTAACGAAAGAGCAAAATTCGATTGGAGCGGGTAGAGGGAATCGAACCCTCGTCGGAAGCTTGGGAAGCTACTGTTCTACCATTAAACTATACCCGCTCAGAGCGGCTGACTTTGTACCAGATGTTGCGTTGGAAATGAAGTTTTTCTTTGTGCGGGACGGCTTTGACGCGGGTGCAACAATGCGTGGACCGTGTGACGGTCGTTCGCGGGCAAGCCTCGCTGCTACAGGAATACGTTTAACACTGCAGGGCGGCGAAGCTTGCTCGCGATGACGCTGTTTCAAAGTGCCGGTGCATGGTGATCCTGGACGTAGTGATAACGCGGTCGGCTTTCGTGCTGAGCAGGTTTCAAAAAGCCAAGCAGTGCGTTGCGGCTGTCGCGGCATGCGGCTTTGTGTTCCATGTCCAGAAAGTGGCCGGTGGCTTCCAGGGTGGTGAACGTGCTGTGTTGCACGTGGTTGGCGAACAATCGCGCGCCATCGGCGGCGGTGTATTCATCCCATTCACCATTCATGAACAACACCGGCACGTTGATGCTTTGCGCCGCTTTGAGGAAGCATTGGCGATCACTGTGCAGCAGGTCGTTGATGTGAAAGTGCATCTGCCCGTACTCATGGTCGGCCAGGCTGCTGACGTGGCGGTAGTTGAAGCGCTTGAACAGGGTCGGCAAGTGTTTGCCGATGGTGCTGTTCACCAGATTGCCGACGCGGTCACCGTCACGGCTGCCGAGGTAATCGACGCCGCGCTCGAGGTAGTCGAGCATGTGTGAGTTGATCTCTGGCGAGAACGAACTGATCACGGCTTTTTCGATGCGTCGCGGCTGTTGGGCCAAGGCCACTAACGTCGCCGCGCCACCCCAGGAAAACGACAGCACGTGTTCGGCGGCGAAGTGGTCGATCAGCTCCAGCAGGATCTGCCCTTCAACTTCCTTGGTCAGCAATTTCTCATGCAGGTTGTGGGCCTTGGACTTGCCCGCGTAGGGCTGGTCGTAGCAAACCACATTGAACTGCGGGTGAAGGTTTTTCACGGTCTGTGCAAACGACGCAGTCGTGGCCATCGAGCCGTTGACCAAAATAATGGTCTTCTCTGCGGCGTCTGCGCGATAGAACTCCGTGTAAACCCGATACTGACCCTGTATATCCAGCACAGCGATTTCTGGCCTCATGTCATAAGACTCCTGGCAAGCGGGTATGCGCGCAAATGAGATTGCACGAGCTTTGTGACAGGTAGGCATACGCCTGGAATTTGAGAGGCCCATGTCGATCCGGTGAAGCAGGTCGACGGGTATTGTTATTGGCGGGCAGTCTGTCGGCCTGAGGCGGAACCTGAGGGTTCTCTAACCGACAAAAAGTTTCTTAGAAGTATGGTGTGACTCGTCAGTCACATTTCGGCTGACGTCCTGATTCAAGCAGGGGCTGCGCCATCCTGCAAGTGCCATTGGTAAATTGTTCGACAACTTCTGCTCGGCGGTAGGCCGCTTAGATCATTTGGATCTCGTCATCGCTCAGCGAGCGGTATTCGCCCGGTTTCAGCGAGCGGTCGAGCACCAGCGGCCCCATGCATTCTCGGTGCAAACGCAGCACTTTGTTGTCGAAATGGCCGAACATTCGTTTCACTTGGTGATAGCGACCTTCGACAATGCTCAGACGTGCAGATTTTGGCCCGAGCAGTTCCAGTTCGGCAGGCTGCGTGGTGAGGTCTTCGAAGGCGAAGTACAGGCCTTCAGAAAATTTCAGCGCATATTCCGGTCCGATGTCCTGTTCGGTTTCAACGTAGTAAACCTTGGGCAATTTGGTCTGCGGTTGGGTCAGGCGTCGTGACCAACTGCCATCGTTGGTGATCAGCATCAGCCCGGTGGTATTGAAGTCCAGGCGACCGGCGATGTGCAGGTCGTGCTTGTCTGGCTCGTTTATCAGGTCGAGCACGGTCGGGTGCTGCGGATCGCGCGTGGCGCTGACGCAACCCGGCGGTTTATGCAGCATGAAGTGACGCAACGGTTTGCCAACTTGCAGCACCTCGCCATCGACCTCCACGCGGCTGAATTCCCTGACTTGCGCGTGCGGGTCGCTGACGATATCGCCGTCGATGCGCACACGTTTCTCCACCAGCAACAGGCGAACCTGCTGACGGTTGAAGCACGGCAGATTACTCAGGAAGCGGTCAACACGCATGACGGGCATCGATAGAAAAAGGGCCGCGCATATTAGGCGATCGGCGGCTTGGCTGCTTGCAACAGTGCGTCGACCCCGGCGCAGCGTGGGCACAGGCAAGATTGATCACGCAGTTCTGGCGGCAACGCTTCGAGGACTGCCGGGTCGATGCTGACGCTGAAGCACCAGCACGCCTGGTCAGCCGTTCGCGGGTCCGCCAGGGTGCAGTCGTTGCTTGCGCCGCAGGCTGGGCAGATGTCAGGGCGGTTCATGCAGGGTTATTCATAGCTTGAGTGAGACATTTCCACGCAGGTGCGGTTACGGCCAGATTGCTTGGCCCGATACATCGCATGATCGGCTCGAGAGAGCAGGGTGTGCAAGGTGTCATCGGGTTGTAGCGTGGTCAGGCCGATGCTGACGGTCAGCTGCAGTTCGCTGCCGTTGTAGGCATAACGCTGTTGCTGCACGTGCTGACGAATTTTTTCGGCGATCATCAGGCCGGTTTCACCGTCGGTGTCCTTGAGCAACACGATGAACTCTTCACCGCCCCAGCGGCAAACGATGTCGGAGTGACGCAGGCAACTTTCCAGGTCCCGGGCAAAACCGATCAGCACCTGATCGCCGGCAAGGTGGCCATAGGTGTCGTTCAACGCCTTGAAGTGATCCAGGTCCAGCAACAACGCGGTCAACGGCTTTGGTTCGCGCTGGGCTTCGTGCATGGCTTGAGCGGCCAACAGGTCGAAACCGCGCCGGTTCGGCAACTCCGTCAGGCTGTCGAGCGTTGCCTGGGCATGAATTCTGGTTTGATAACGCTTGATCACCCGGTTGAGCAGGACCAGCACAATCAGGGTCACGAACAGGCAGATCAGCAGGTTGAGGTACAGCGACTGGCGGATGTCATTGAGCGCGCCATCTTCACGTTTGTCGACGAACAAATACCAATTGAGCTCCGGAATAAACCGCACATTAAGGAAATGCCCTTTACCCTGCACAGAGTACTCGTAGCTGCCGCTGTGGGGTTTTGGCAGTTGGCTGATCAGCTCTTTCATGCTGTCGAGCTCATTGAGCGTTTGCCCGATGTGCGCGCCTTGCGGGCCACCCTCGGCGCCCGTCAGCACCAGACGCCCGAAGTTGTCGACAAAGTACACGCTGCGTTGATAGCGCTGTTGGTACTTGTCGATGAGTTTGATCACTGCATCGACCGTCAGCCCGACGCCGGCGGCGCCGATGAAACGGTCGTTGTAGTCGAACACCTTGTAGTTGATGAAGAAGGTCAGGTTATCCCGGTTGGCCAAGTCCGGGTCGACGTTTATCTCGTACGGAGCCGCCATGTCCCGTACCCGGAAGTACCACGCATCGCGGGGCTCGTCGGCTTTGATCTGCTTCAGTACACCCTTGGCCTGGTAGTACGTGAGGCTGGTGTTGGAGATGAAAAAAGCGGTGTAAGCGCCGTAATGGGTCATGACCTCGTTGAGGTAGCGGGTCATTTGCTCGGGGTTTTGTTCACCGTTGACCACCCAGTCCCGCATGAAGGTATCGCGCGACATCATCGACGAAATCAGAATCGGCCTGACCAGGTCTTTCTGGATTTCCGAATACACCGTGTCTGAAGTCAGCGGCAGCTCGGTATTGACGATGCTGTCACGGATCGACGCTCGCGAGGCGTAGTAACTGAGAAAGGACGTAGCGAGGAAGCCTGCGCCCAGCAGCGCGATCAGCGTAAGGACCAACGAACGTTGCGAATACAGCGACGAGCGAGGCGGCATGACAGTTCCATTGGCAGTGATCCGGGTGGGAGGCATTCTAATGGGACTGCGGGGAAATAACTGCTGGATTTGTGGGGTGAGTTGGTGGGGATCAAGGGCTAGGGCTCAGCCCCTCCGGTCCTGGGGGAGCTGCGTGAGTGCGATAATTGGTGGCATTGACCTGAATATCGAATGGTGCCTGGGTATTGAGGAAGAGGGTGGGCGTGTCGCTGCAGTCGCAGCGCCCCCCAAGACTATCGTTAGAGTTCATGTTGCACCGGTAAATAAACACCGCAGGAAACTGAAGGGGATTTCCGATGACCTTGGGGGGTGGCATATCCGTATTTATCGTTCAATTCGTGAGTTCAACCTTTTTGCAATGTGGCGTAACCACGACTCACCTGACTCCCAAGAAATCCAATAATAGTAGTAACAACTAAGATTCCTTAAGAAGTAATTTCTTAATATCGGTTCGTCCTGCTTCTGCTCAAGTAGCGCGTTGATCTCGCTTCGAACTTTAATCAGTTCATCGATGTGAGATTCCGTTAAGAAGGTGTCTAAAACCTGCTCGGCCGTCTCATGCTCGAATGTCCAATCTTGATGGGAATAGGAACCAAAAAAATTATGCAGCTCTGCAAAATCTGCGTTCATTTTATCAACTAGATGAGGGTTGACTTCGAAGAACGTTACTAATATGGTTTAGCCAAGTTCTTCCCGACTCCCACTCATGCCAATAACAATAATAGCAACTCATGTCTTTGAGCAGGAATTCTCTTAGCTCGGTTTCCTCCATCTGAACCTCCAGTAGCGTAGATATTTCTTTTTGCACTGAGTCAATGACTTCAGCAGTAGAGTCGAGTAAGAAGTCTTTTATTACGTCATCCGCCAGTTCATACTCGCACATCCAGTCCTCATTAAAATAGGCGCCCAAGAATTGATATAATCTATTGAATGATTTGTCTGTCACTTGCGTACCCCGTTAAAATAAAATATTCGCTTCTCGAAGTTGATTGTTTTTTAAGTATTAGCTTGACAAAATCTAATGACTCCAATTTTCCAGTGTTACGAACTACGCCAACTCCAATGGGGGTTGTCATTTGCTGAGTGATCACAAGTTTTCTGGTTCTGCTGTTTAGGAACTCATCTATTAATGTTTTATTTTGCTTGACTGTATTGAAAACTGCAGCTTCAGCAGTAGCTTGATTTGGAAACGTTGAAGCGATCGGTATATTTGGCTCGCCCCTAAGTCTTTGTCGTAACTGTGCCTCTGTTCGACCAATATGTTTCTCAATAAGATGACCTCCTCGAGCTTCATGCGCTGACAACCCGCCTCCCGGGGCAAGTACGCTGAACGGCCCATTGGCTTCAATTTCTCCGGGACAGGGACCACAAGCTAGTCCCAGCGGATCCACCCACCCCGTCGGGTTCGGCGTGTACTGGTACTGATTCAGCCCACCCGCCAGCTTGATCGGGTCCGGCGTCAAATACCGTCCAACATCCGGATTGTAGTAGCGATGCCGGTTGTGGTGCAGGCCGCTTTCGCGGTCGAAGTACTGCCCCTGAAAGCGCAGCGGATGTTCCAGTTGTTCACCGACGCCATGTTGCAGACGACTGACTTTGCCGTAGGCGTTGTACTTCGCCGACCAGGCAATGTCGCCACCAAAGTCCGTCAGTTCCTGCGGTGTGCCGAGGTGATCCAGTTGGTAGTAAAACGGGCAGGCCTTGCGCGGGCCTTTGCCGTCGGCAGGCGGTTGTCTTTGACGATGGGCTTACCGACGCGGTCCTGCAGCAACAGGTTGCCGACCGGGTCGTGAACAAAGGTTTCCGGGCGTCGTCGCGGGCGTGGTTGACGCGGGTCAGGCGGTTTTCGATACAAAACAAATCCATACAAAACAAATCCGTCCCCTTTTCTACTCTAAACGTCGTCGTGTTTTTTTCGGATAGTCATCGTTATGCCCGTTTAGTGATCTATCGGGCACAATCCGCAATCATCAATATAACATTCCTAAAACATGCTCTAACCAAGCTCTTCCTGATGGCCATGCATAGGGGTAGTAGTAGGAACATCCGATTTCCTCAAATAAAATTGCCTGAATTTGATCTTCATTCTGGGTAGTACGCAGAATAAATTTTAACTCGTCCTTCACCTTTGAAAGCGTTTCTGAAGAAGCTTCAGTAATAAATGTTCTTATAACCTCATCCTCTGTATCGTGATCAAACTTCCAATCTTGATGGAAGTACCCTCCGAAAAGTTGATACAACATCGGAAATTTTGCACTCATTATTCTGCATATCCTGTGTGTATACGATAACCATCAGGCATGCGACTGTCTTTTCGTAATAACAGATGCACGCCGGAAACATCCACGGTAGATGCGTTACGCTTTAAAACGAAACCTACTGGAAAGGGTAGGGAATCATTTATTATAATTTGTTGATCGTGGCTTTTCATGAATTTCTCGATGTCAGATTTTTTTGATCCAATAACGCTGTAGGTTGCCTTTTCGGCTGTAGCTTGATCATAGAAGGTCGATGCCTTTCCGAGCCATGGCTCATCCTCAAGCCTTTGTCGCAGCTGCGTTTCAGTTCGACCGATGTGTTTTCTTATTAGATGTCCTCCTCGAGCTTCATGCGCTGACAACCCGCCTCCCGGGGCAAGTACGCTGAACGGCCCATCGGCTTCAATTTCTCCGGGACAGGGACCACAAGCTAGTCCCAGCGGATCCACCCACCCCGTCGGATTCGGCGTGTACTGGTACTGATTCAGCCCACCCGCCAGCTTGATCGGGTCCGGCGTCAGATACCGTCCAACATCCGGATTGTAGTAGCGATGCCGGTTGTAGTGCAGGCCGCTTTCGCTGTCGTAGTACTGCCCCTGAAAGCGCAGCGGCTGTTCCAGCTGTTCAGCGGCGCCATGTTGCAGACGGCTGACCTTGCCGTAGGCGTTGTACTTCGCCGACCAGACGATGTGGCCGCTGAAATCCGTCAACTCCTGCTGTGTGCCGAGGTGATCCAGTTGGTAGTAAAACGGGCAAGCCTTGCGCGGGCCTGCATGACGGTTCTATTGGCAGTGATCCGGGTGAGAGGCATTCTATTGGGGCTGCGGGGAAATAACCTCTCCATGTGCACCGCGAGTGTTGCTTCCAAGCTTGTGTGCAACTCTTCATTGATCCCTGAAGGAGCTGCCGAAGGCTGCGATCTTTTGATCTTGATCGTTAAAAAAAAATTAAAGGATCGCAGACTTTAGCAGCTCCTACAGGGGGACGCCCAAGCGAGGGTTTTCAGTTAAGCGCGCCATCCGCTCAGAGGACTGATATACACCGGCCCCTACAGTTCGTAATCCATTACAGATGACCCGGTCTGCGATACAAAACCCGTCCCCTTTTCTCGAAATTTCCTACCTGCTCGTCATCCTCTTATCTTGGCTTTCAACCTGTCTTCAATGTGGCGTAGCCATGATTCGCCAGAATCCCATGAGTTTCAGTAACAGTAGTGACAGCTCAATTTCCTTAATAAATAAATTCTTAATGCCGGTTCAGCCTGTTTTTGAGCAAGTAGAACGCTAAATCTATTTATTTCTTACCATACTGAGCGGTCTTCGAGGCCTGCTGCTATCAGTTGATCACTCCACTCATCAACCAATACGCTATAAATATCATCAAAAAACTCGCGCGGCGCTTTCATTTTTTCCCAGTTGGTGGGAAAAGAACTTGTGCTTTGACAGTCATGTTCCAATAACGCTTTAAAGTCAAAGGACTTATCTAGTAGCGCGGCCTGGAGAGTCGCTACTAGCAAAAATTTATGTCTGTAGCTTAAGTAGTCACTGTTGTTGGCGATGTAATTCTTTGCAAGTTTTTTTCGATCGCTTGCGTTATTCATGTCGTATTTTTCAAGTTCTATACCTAAGGTGTGCTCTCTGTCATAGATGTCGAACGCTCCAATTATTCCCCGGACAGTCGGCTTGTACTCTATATCTAGAAACGGGTGTTTGATCATTTTATATCCGCCGGATTTGATGTAAATATAGTGGGATTTTTCCCTTTGCTGAACTTTGTCTCAGATCCATGCATTGACTCTAAAAGGTGAGGGTTTTTAGAGTCTTTTTTATTCGGTTTATAACCCCTTCCGACATCTTTATTATGGCGGCGGACAATTGGGTATCCGTTTACATCTTCTCCAGTGAATTGCGGAAGCTTTCTAACGACCCTAGTCGTATCGTCATTCAGCGTATGCATGTGCAAATTCCAGCTTTTATACTGAGAACTCAGGTTTCCTCTGGTAGATTTTCTCTTGGTGATTGGGTCGGTTCCGTCGATTGCGCGCTGACGGATAACAGCATCAGGAACATCAGCACCGTGTTTACCGATGGAATGCATTCCAGGTCGCTTATCCTCAAATCTTTCCACCCAACGCTTAGCAACCTCCTCTTTGACAACTTCAATCCGCGCCCGTCGTTCCTCATGACTCAGCTTCGGCAGTGCCGGCGCACCCTCATCAACCGTTACTTGAGTTACATCATCCGGCGCACCACACCCAAGCTTACCCGGCGGTGGACAACTCAACCCCAGCGGATCCACCCACCCCGTCGGATTCGGCGTGTACTGGTACTGATTCAGCCCACCCGCCAGCTTGATCGGGTCCGGCGTCAGATACCGTCCAACATCCGGATTGTAGTAGCGATGCCGGTTGTAGTGCAGGCCGCTTTCGGCGTCGTGATACTGTCCCTGGAAGCGCAGCGGCTGTTCCAGCTGTTCACCGGCGCCATGTTGCAGACGGCTGACCTTGCCGTAGGCGTTGTACTTCGCCGACCAGACGATGTCTCCGCTGAAATCCGTCAACTCCTGCGGTGTGCCGAGGTGATCCAGTTGGTAGTAAAACGGGCAGGCCTTGCGCGGGCCTTTGCCGTCGAGCATGGCCAGCGGGCGGAAGCTGCCGGGTTCGTGGAGGTAGCTGCGGTAGTGGCTTTTGCTGCTTTCGGCGACGAGGTTGTCGCCTTGCCAGAAAAATTCGGTGGTGTGGCCGTCGACGGTTTTGGCGATGCGCCGGCCGAAGGCGTCGTAGCGGTAGCTGGCGGTGCCGCGGTCCGGGCGGGTGAGGCCGATCAGGCGGTGTTGGCAGTCGTAGCGGTATTCGGTGACGAGCTTTTGCGCGGTGCCGCGGCGTTCGCGGATGAGGTTGCCGAAGGCGTCGTAGTCGTAGTGACGGTCGCCTTGCATCAGCAGGCGGTTGCCTTTGACGGTGGGCTTGCCGACGCGGTCCTGCATGAACAGGTTGCCGGCGGGGTCGTGGACGAAGGTTTCCGGGTCGTCGTCGCGGGCGTGGTTGACGCGGGTCAGGCGGTTTTGCGGGTCGTACTGGTAACTGCGGCGGCCGTGGCGGGTGTCGGAAATGAGTTCGAGGTTGCCGTTGGCACCGTAGGAATAATCGCGGCGATACAGCGGTTGTTGCGGTTTGCCGATGGCGTGGGCGCTCAGGCGTCCTTGATCGTCGTAGGCATAGTCGCTGAGCAACAGGCCCTGCTGGCGTTGCTGTTCGCGGCCACCGACGAAGTAATGCGCGGTGAGTCGGGCGCCGTTGAGGTCGATGCCGGTAAGCGCGCCGCCTGCCGCGTGGTGGTAATCGAGGACGCTGTTGTCCGGCAGGCGCAGGCGGTTGAGCTGGCCGCTGGCGTCGTAGCCATAGCGCAGGGTGCCCCAGCTCTGGTGTTCGGTGATTAGTCGATCCTGGCGGTCGTACTCGAATTCCAGCGGATGATCATGACCGTCGTCGACACTGGTCAGGCGACCGAGGCTGTCGTAGTGATAGGTCACGCACGTGCCATCAGGCAGGGTCTTGACCCGCAAGCGTCCGGCTAAATCGCGTGCATACCCGGTGACCAGTTGCGAGCCGTCCTCGCCAAACTCGGTTTTTTCCAGCAGATGACCGTTGAGGTCGTAGGCGTAAGCGGTGCGCAGGCCGTCGAAGCCGGTTTCCTGTCGGATCAGGCCGTTGGCGGTGTAGTCGAGGTGGTACTTTTCGCCGGATTCGTTCTCGATCTCCGTCAGCAACAGCTGCGCGTTGTCGTAGCGATAATTGAGCTGGCTGCCGTCCGGATTGATCCGGCGACTGACCAGGTGCAGGTCCTCGACATACTCGTAGCGCGTGACCTGGCCCAGCTCGTCGGTGGCAGAGGTGAGCGTGCCGTAGGCGTTGTAGCTGAAGGATCGGGTGGCACCGCTCGGTAGGGTGGTTTTGATCAGGCGGCCAACGGCATCCCATTGCGAGTGAGTGACGGCGCCGTGTTCGTCCTCCTGGGTAATCCGCCGCCCCAGTGCATCGTAGGAAAACTTCCGCGTGCCACCCTCTGGCAGGGTTTCTTCGACGAGCTGGCCCAGCGCGTTCCAGACCAACAGATGCCGGCTGTGGTCCGGGTAACGGATCGACAGCAAGCGACCCTGGGCGTCGTAGCGGTAGTGCGTGGCGTGACCGTCCGGGTCGATGGCCTCGGTGACATCGCCCTGGGCATTGCGCAGGTATTTCCACTCGGCCTTGCCCCGAAAGCGCGCGTGCAGGAACCCGTTGCGGTACTCGTAGGCCGTTGGCGCGTCGTAGGGTGGAATCAGCGCTACCAGCCGTCCGGCGTCGTCGTAGTGGTATTCAGTGATCGCGCCCAGTGGGTCCTGCTCGGCGATCAAACGTCCCTGATCGTCGTAGGACTTGAGGTGTTCGCCACCATCCAGTTCGACCTTGCGCACCAGCCGCGCCCGGTCGTCGTGGACATACACCTCTTCGCTGCCATCGATATTCTTGACCGTGACGCTGCCCTGGTCATCCCAGACGTATTGCGCGTCCATCTGCGCAAACGAGGCCCAGTGACGGATACAACGGGCGGCCTTGCCGGACCGTTCCCACGCCCAGAAGAAACTCGCCCCACCGGCCAGTTGCCGCTGGAGGATGACGTGCTGCTCGTCGTAGCGGTAACGCTCACTCTCCTCGGCGGCGTTGGTCGCTTCGATCAGCTGATGGCGCTCGTCGTAGCGATAGCAAACCAGCGTCTGCTCGGTCACCCAGCCCTGTGCCACGGTGGGCGCCGGGGTAAACCGCTGGTAGTCGACAGCGATCAAATGACGGCGGTCGTAACGCAACAACAAGGCGCGACCGGCGCCGTTGTCCACGCGTTCGAGGCGACCGTGGTGGTCATAACTGAGGTGCAGGCGGTTGTCGTAGGCGTCGCTGATCGCGCTCAACCGGCCATTGATGAAGTGATAAAAACGCGGCGCGTCGCCGGCCTGGGCGAGGATCAGTTCTTCGGGGGCATCGCCGAGAAAAATCGCCGCCCGCGACAGGCTGTTGTGAATCGCCGGGCGTTCGGTGCTCGGGATGGGAAAGGGTGTGCGACGGTTTTCGTGGTCGATCCAGATGACTTCGTCGCCGTCGATTTCCAGGCGATGGGAGAGGCTGTGGCTCCAGCCGAATCCGAGGCCGCCATCGATCTCGGCGGCGCTGGTGCGGTAGAGGCGGGTGAAGTCGAAGGGGAGGAGGCCGTCGAGCGTGCCGTCGGTGAGGGTCAGCAGTTCTTCGCCGGTGACCATCGACACCGGGCACTTGTTGGTCGCGGTTTTTGCGACAGAATCAGCGCTGTCACCGTTGGGGTTTTTCGCCTGCTTTGAAGCGTCGTCGCGGTGTTCGTTCTGCTTGAGCGTGGTGTTCTTGCGGGCGTTCCAGTTGATGAGCAAGCGACCCTGATTGGCGCTGGCTGCAATACCGCGCGCGGCGACGGCTTTGTAGTTGTGGACGTATTGGGTGATCGAATTGAGGGTGTGATAAGTCGCCTTTACGAATCGCAGCGCAAGGCCGGCCAACACTGAACCGTACTGCAGTCCGCGAAATGCCAGATAGGCCGCAGCGATTGGTATGCCTACCGCGGTGCTCGCCAGGGCCAGCGCGATGAGCGTATCGATGAGTACCTGTCCGACCAATTCTCCTGCGGCCCCCGCCATCTCACTGGGCGGCAGCATCTCCCACCACAAACTGGCTGTGCGCAGCAGCAAACACAGCACCGCTTCATCGCTCGCCAGCAGCATGGCTTTTTCCATTGCTGCGGGAGACTCTCGAGCCATAGTCATCAGCGATTGCGCACTGTTGCCCAGTCGCTCAAGGTGTTTTTCAGGATTTTTGAGAATGTCGAAGACCAGGCTGACGGTGTCCCACACCCCAACAATCACCGCCCAACTCCCGGCCAACATGCCATTCCCCGCCGCCGCAAACGCCGACGTCGACCACTGCGGCTTGAACCCCTCCCACTCCTTGCGCAGCCAGTCTTCAAGTTGCCCGGTCAGTCCGTCGTAAGACTTGAACAGCGCATCAACCTGGTCCTTTGTCACCGCACTTTGTACATGCACCCGGTAAAATTTTCCGGGTACACCTCTGAATGATCCTTTGCCGTGTTCATCAAGCGTGATCGACGTGCGCTCACCCCCATCGACCGCAATCACATCCACCTGAATGTTCCCCAGCGGAATGTCATACACCGACTCGAACGAACTCTCGATCTGCAGAATTTCGTTCTGCGGGCATTGCGCCACCGTGGAGATAAAATCATCGTCGCGACGGCCCACCACCGTGGTGCTGTCGCCGAACTTGATCCGCCGTTCCATGTCCATAAGCGACGGCAAGTCCGTCGCGTGACTGACCTTGTCGGCGGCGCGGCTGAACCAATGATCGAGCTGCTGGCGATACAGCGTCAGGGTGTCAGGGAAGTCGTCGAGCGCCTGCTCGATGCGTGCGCTATGCTCCATCAGCGCAGCGCTTCGAACGAAGGCGAACAATCAATCGGGTCGAACATGAGCAGTCCTCGCGCAGGAAAATTGGCGCGGGAGACTGTGCAGGGGATTAGCGGGGAAAGAAGTCAGGCAGGGTAGCTGTGGTTGTAGGAAGATTCGCTGAATGACGAGGATTTACCGGTAGACGCAATGTTTCCATGAACACAAAACGACTGTGGGAGCGAGCAAGCCCGCTCCCACAGGATTATGGGTGAATCTGTTGTGTCGCGATCACTGCAGGTTTTTCAGGTACGCGCGCCACCCTCCAAAGTGGCTGATATCCACCGCCCCCTCCAGCCCGTACCCTTCACAGATGAACCCGCTCTCCCAGCGTCCATCCGCCAGTTGCACCTTGCCTAACCCCAATGGTGCCGGGATCCCGGTCAGGAACGAGCCCAGCTCACTGCTCGGCAGTTCCCACACCTCCACTGCAACCGCCACGCCGCCGTTCTTCACCCGCACCATACCCGGGCGAAAGGGCGGCCCACCGGCGAGTGCATACAACTGATAGTCCGGAGAACTTAGCGTCGTCTCGACCAATGTCGCCCCGCGCCGTTTCAGTTGCCAGTTCAACGCCAGGCCATCCAGATGCGCTCCGCAGACCACCAGCCGTGCGCGGTCATTGCGAGCGGCAGTCGTGGGTGCTGATAGCGTTGAACCTTGATGACGCTGCAACGCATCCGCCACGCTCAACAGATACTGGTCGGTGAATACACGCCCGAACAGCGTGACTCCCCACGGCAAACCATTGTCCATGAAGCCGCTCGGCACGGCGACGGCGGCGTAATCGAGCAGGTTCATGAAGTTGGTGTAGTAACCCAGTTGCGAGTTGCGCAGCACGGGTTCGGCTTCCAGTTCGGCCAGCGTCACCGGGCGGCCGATGGTCGGCGTGATGACGCAATCGAGGTGTTCCAGTGCCGTGTCGCACAGCGCTTTAAGGGCTTGCAGACGGTACTGGGCGCGGAAGGTTTGTACGCCGTTCACTGCCGGTGCCTTGGCCAGCACCGCACGAATCACCGGCAGCACGGCTTCGGGATTGTTCTCCATCAGCTCCCCGGCGACGCTGTAGCGTTCAGTTACCCACGGTCCTTCATAGAGCAGGCGGGCGGCTTCGAGGAACGGCGACAAATCCAGCTCCACCGCTTCGCCACCCAGTGTCTTGAGTTGATCGATGGCATCACCGAACAACAGCGGGCCTTCAGGGCATCCGAAAAACGCCAGGTCCTGCGCACGTGGCACGCCGAATCGGAAGGGGCGAGGTGCGCCAAATGCCGAGCCGTCATTCCACAGCGGGTTGCTGCGGCTGTACTCGTCCCGAGGATCAAGCTGCGCGGTCAGCGCCAAGAGCTGGCTGGCTTCCCGAGCGGTCGCCGTGAAGGTGGTGACGCAATCGAGTGTGCGGCAGGCCGGTACGACGCCAGCGGTGGAGATCAATCCTTTACTGGCTTTCAGGCCGACCAGATTGTTCAGTGCAGCCGGTACGCGTCCCGAGCCTGCCGTGTCGGTGCCCAGGGAAAAGCTCGCGACACCAAGTGCCACGGCCAGCGAAGAACCGGCGCTGGAGCCGCCCGATGGATACTCCGGCAACACGCTATTGGGGCACGCGCCGTAGGGTGATCGACTGCCATTGAGGCCGGTAGCGAACTGGTCGAGATTGGTCTTGCCCAACGGGATCGCCCCCAGCGCCAGCAACTGCTCGACGATGGTCGCCGAGCGTTCTGGCACATAGGCAAATGCCGGGCACGCCGCGGTGGTGGGAATGCCTGCCAAATCGATGTTGTCCTTGATCGCGAACGGCACGCCGAACAGCGGGAGGCTATCGATATTTTGCTCATCGAGGGCGGCCAAATAGGGTTCCAGTTCTTCGACACTGAGCAAGTGAATGAACAGGTGATAGTCCGGGTTCAGCGCTGCGGCTTTATCGCGCAGCGCCAGCAGCAGTTGCCGAGGTGTCAGGCTGCCTTCGCGATAGGCACTGCGCAGAGCGTCGAGTTGCAGGTTGATGTTCATGGCGTTAATCCTTTTTCAAATGGTTTCAGTCGAGTTCCAGCACCACGACGCGCTGTCCGGCGCGTACCGCCGAACCCGGTTGCACACGAATCTCGCGCACCACGCCGGCCATCGGCGCCAGCAGCGGAATTTCCATCTTCATCGACTCCAGAATCACCAGCGCATCGCCAGCGGCAACCCGGTTACCGACCTGCACCTGAACCTGCCAGAGGTTGCCGGCAATGTGGCTGTCGACACTCATTTCACCGCTGGCGAGCGGTGCGTCTTCGGCTACTTCCGGGACCTGATCTTCGCTGTCGAAATGCGCCTGGCCGCTGGCATTCCAGCGCTCGCGTTCAGCGTTGAAGGCGCTTTTTTGCTGATCGCGAAAGGCCGTGATGGTCTCGGCTTCCTTCGCCAGGAACGCCTGGTAATCCGCGAGGTTCAGTTGGCTGTGCTCGATGTTCAGATCAAAGCGTCCGAGCGGAAAGTCGCGGCGGATGCGCAGCAGTTCCTCGGCGCTCACCGGGTAAAAACGTATCTGATCAAAGAAGCGCAACAACCACGGTTTGCCATCGAACGCTGCCACTTCGCGATAGCGATTCCACATCTGCAACGTGCGCCCAACGAACTGATAACCGCCGGGACCTTCCATGCCATAGACGCACATGTAAGCGCCACCGATGCCCACCGAGTTTTCGGCGGTCCAAGTGCGGGCGGGGTTGTATTTGGTGGTCACCAGCCGATGCCGTGGGTCGAGCGGGGTGGCGACCGGAGCACCCAGGTAGACGTCGCCCAGCCCCATCACCAGGTAGCTGGCGTCGAACACCGTGCGTTGTACTTCATCGAGGTTTGGCAGGTCGTTGATGCGCCGAATGAACTCCAAGTTGCTCGGGCACCACGGTGCATCCTTGCGCACCGTGGTCATGTATTTTTCGATTGCCAACTGACACGCCGGGTCATCCCAGGACAAGGGCAGATGGACGATGCGCGAGGGCACCTCAAGATTTTTGGCGGCGCACACGGCGTCCCATTCACCGGCGACGATACCCAGCAGATCAGCCAGTGGCAGTTGCTCGGGTTGGTAGTGCACCTGCAGCGAGCGGATGCCGGGTGTCAGGTCGATCACACCGAACAGGTGTTTATTTTCCAGCGCCTGCATCAAGGCGTGAGCACGAAAGCGCAAAACCAGATCAAGTTCCGGTGCGCCGATTTCCAGCAGCAGGTGAGTGTCCCCCGACAACCTTGCAACCAGCCGGGTATCGTCCTGACCCAACTCCAAAACAACAGGCGACACAAGCCCCTGCAGGAGCGGGCTTGCTCGTGAAGGCGTGGTTTCAGTCGGTATTGATGTGCCTGACAAACCGCTTTCGCGAGCAAGCTCGCTCCCGCATTGATCCCATTTCAGGGCAAGGTGTCGGGCGGTTTCAACGGACACCGGCGAGAACTGCACCTTATCCCCAGCCTTGAGTTGCCCGAGTTGCCAAAGGTCGGCTTCGATCACCGTCACCGGGCACACAAAGCCGCCGAGGCTTGGGCCATCCGGGCCGAGGATAACCGGCATGTCCCCGGTGAAATCCACCGCGCCAATCGCGTACGGATTGTCATGAATATTGGATGGATGCAGGCCGGCTTCACCGCCGTCGGCGCGTACCCATTCCGGCTTCGGCCCGATCAACCGCACGCCGGTACGGCTGGAATTGAAATGCACTTCCCAATGGGTGTCGAAGAAGGTGCCGATGTAGTTTTCGGTGAAGTATTCCGGTGCGCCATGTGGACCGTAGATCACTCGAATGTGCCGCACGCCAGGCAACGGGGTGACCTGGTTTTCCGCTAGCTGAGCGCCGCTGTTGCGATCGGTCAGTGCCGGTACATGCAACACGTCGCCGCTACGCAATGCGCGGCCGCCATGGCCGCCGAACTGGCCGAGGGTGAAGGTACTTTTGCTGCCCAGGTAATCCGGCACTTGCACACCGCCGCGCAGACTCAGGTAGCTGCGAGCCCCTGCACCGGCAATGGTGCCCAGGCTTAGCGTGGCCCCGGCGCGAATCAGCAGCGCCGTGTTCATCGGGACCGCATCACCGTTGAGCAGCAGCGGAATCACTGCACCGGTGACCGCGACCACAGCCTCGCAATTGAAGCGCAGCAGCGGTCCGCTCATGGTGATTTCCAGCGCAGCGGCGCCTTCTTCGTTACCGAGCAGGCGATTGCCCAAGCGCAGTGCTCGACTGTCCATCGGCCCCGACGGCGGCACACCCACGGCCCAATAGCCGAGGCGCCCAGGGTAGTCCTGCACACTGGTTTGAGTGCCTGCGCTGAGCACCTCGAAGGTGTTCGCTTGATAAACTAGACCTTCCAGGCAACGCGTCCATGGCTGGCCATTGGCGAATGGCGCATCGAGCAACATCTGGCGCAGGTAATCGCGGTTGGTTTCTACGCCGTACAGCAGGCTTTCGCCCAATGCCTGATGCAGGTCGGTGCGTGCTTCTTCACGGGTGGGCGCCCAACTGATGACCTTGGCAATCATCGGGTCGAAGTACGGTGGTATCTCACAACCGGCCTCGACCCAGGTGTCGATGCGCAATTTTTTGCCATCGGCAGCCGGGAAATTCACCGCCGTCAGCAAACCAGGGCTTGGCTGGAAATCACGGCCCGGGTCTTCGGCATATAGCCGTGCCTGGATCGCATGGCCGCAGGCGTGCAAACCTTGGCTCAACTCGCCAAGCGGTGGCAGATCACCGGCCGCCAGTTGCACCATCCAACGCACCAGATCGACACCCCAGACCTGTTCGGTAACGCCGTGCTCCACCTGCAAACGGGTGTTTACTTCCAGAAAGTAGAAGCGCTGATCTTCGCTGTCGAAGACAAACTCTACGGTTCCGGCGCTGCGGTAATTGACGGCTTTCGCCAGTTTGATGGCCGCTGCACATAGCGCGTCGGCCATGCCTTCTGGCAGGTTCGGTGCAGGGGTTTCTTCGAGAACTTTCTGGTTGCGCCGTTGCACCGAGCAATCGCGCACGCCGAGTGCAATCACATCACCCAAGCCGTCGCCGAACACCTGCACTTCCAGGTGACGGGCACGCTGGATGTACTTCTCGATGAACACGCCGGCATCACTGAAATTGTTCTGGCCGAGGCGTTTTACGGCGTCGAACGATTCACTCAACTCGGCAGCGTTGCGGCATACGCGCATGCCGATGCCGCCACCGCCAGCCGTGCTCTTGAGCATCACCGGGTAGCCGACCTGTTCACCCGCCAGCAACGCTGCCTGGAGGCTGTCGAGCAGTTCTGTCCCTTCGAGCATTGGCACGCCGTGTTGCTTGGCCAAGGCACGCGCGGTGTGTTTGATACCAAACACGCGCAATTGCTCTGGGGTCGGGCCGATGAAGGCAATGTCGGCCGCTTCGCAGGCTTCGGCAAACGCGGCGTTTTCTGAAAGGAAGCCGTAGCCAGGATGGATCGCCGTGGCGCCAGTACTTTTAGCGATAGCGAGGATTTTATCCACCGCCAGATAGGTGCCGCCCGCGGCTCCCTCACCGAGGCTGCAGGCTTCATCGGCTTGCAGAATGTGCAGGCTCGCGGCATCAGCTTCGCTGTACACGGCGACGCCTTTTACCTTTAGCTCACGCAGGGTTCGCAGGATGCGGCAGGCGATGGCACCCCGGTTGGCAATCAGGACTTTCTCGAACATGGCATAACCCCCGGAAGCTGATAGCGCATCAGCCTCGACCTGGGATGCGGGCCGTCCCGCAGTTTTTCGAAGTGCATCCGGGCCGTCCCGGATGAAAAAAACTCACGCTTTTTGTGGCGAGGGAGCTTGCTCTCGATCGGCTGCGAAGCAGTCGAAACCCGTCGCTGCGGTGGATCAACTACAGCCGCGTTGCCGGGTTCAGGGCCGCTTCACGACCCATCGCGAGCAGGCTCCCACAGGGTTCAGAGGTGTTTTGGAGGTTTGAGGCACTGCCCGGAACGCGCCTGGCACAGGGCGAACAACCATTTGCGCAGTCGCGCCAGTTTCAGTTCCATACCAATAGCTCCGCAGGCGTTGGGTTGTAGGCGTTGCAGGGATTGTTCAGTTGCGGGCAGTTGGAAATCAGCACGATCACGTCCATTTCGGCCCGCAAGTCGACGTGCTTGCCGGGGGCCGAGATGCCGTCGGCGAAGGTCAGCCCGCCGTCCGCCGTCACCGGCACGTTCATGAAGAAATTGATGTTCGGTCCGATGTCGCTTTTGCCCAGCCGCCCGTCGTGGACGCAGGCGCGCAAGTAGTTGTCGCGGCAACTGTGCATGTAGCGCTTCTCCAACGCGTAGCGCACGGTGTTGCTCTCTTGCGCACAGGCACCGCCGAGCGTGTCGTGACGCCCACAGGTGTCGGCGACGATGGTCAGCATCGGCTTGCCGAGGTTGGAATAGAGCACGCTGCCGGTACCGAGGTAGACGCTGTTCTGGCGACGCAACGTGCGTTGCACGTCGTAGCGCTCCTTGGGATTGGCGACGCTGTAGAACAGAGTGTCGACCGCTTGATTGCCCTCCAGGTCAAGAATACGCAGGGTCTGGCCAGCCTTGACCTCCATCAGCCACGGTTCACCGGCCGGAATGGTGGCACGGTAGACCGCCGTTTCTGGCTGCCTGCTGGTGTTGACTGCGGCGGGTGCGATTGCGAGTGACATGGCAGTTTCCTCAGGCAAACAAACGGTCGGTATTGATGAAGCCACGCTCGTTTTCCGGGCGTGAAGTACGGCAGTGTTCGGCGACGCTGGCGTCGGCGTTCATCCAGCTGAGCTTCAATGGTTTGGGGGCATAGGTTGGCGATGGGTCCATCGGGTGTTGCAGCGCGGTGAGCACCACCAAGGTGTCCATCGGTGCGTAGAGTTCGATGTAGTCACCGGCGTTTGAGTTGCCTTCGACGAAGTGAAAATGCCCGGCCTCATCGACGTTCACGCGGCTGAACAGGTTGAGCGTCATCAGCAGGTCCGAGAGGCCCAAACCCCATTTCCCCAGCTCCACCAACAAGTTGTCGGTGCCATTGCGGAAGAAGCCGTTGCGCAATTCCTGATAGCGGCCGGTGCCGTATTTTTCGGCAACCTCTTCGGCGCAAAGTACGCCGCCGAGGCTATCGCTCCAGCCGCAGGTGTCGGCAGTTATAGCGGCCAATACCCGGCCCATGTCCGAATACAGGCAGTGGCCCGTGGTGAGCTTGGCGGTGTGTTGGCACTTAAGGCTGTCGGGCAGGTTCAGGCGTTCGGTTTTTTCATTGGCGTTGAGCAGTGTCAGGCTAACGTTGGCGCCGCCGCGCAGGTCGGTCAGGCGCAGCAACTGGCCGCGTTTCAGGACGAACGAGCGATGCCCGCCGCCGGGCAATGTTTCTTCGGCGAAGGGCGGGAACAGTTGAGTCGAATCAGTCATTTCAAAATTCCTCTAAGCGATACGAAGCGTGCCTGCCAGCGGTGCCGGCAGGGCGTCGACGGCGGCGCGCTGAACGCGGCGGTCGCTGTTCAAAGGGATGTCGTAAGTGATGCGTGCGCCATAGGCGCCGGGTGCATGCGGGTCTGTGCGAACCTTGTCGAACACCAGCAGGCGCGTGCCGAGGCTGAAGCCTTCGCTCAGGTCATGAGTGACCATGAACACGGTCAGTCGAGTTTCGCGCCACAGTTCCAGCAGCAAGCCGTGCATGTCTTTGCGAATGCCCGGGTCGAGTGCGCCGAACGGTTCGTCGAGTAGCAGCACGCGGGGCTTCATGATCAGTGCCTGGGCAATTGCCAGCCGTTGCTGCATGCCACCGGACAGCTGCGCCGGGTACTTGTCCAGCGAGTGGCTCAGGCCGACTTTGTGCAACAGGTTTGAGGCGAGTTCGCGGGCCTCTTTTTTCGAATTGCCGAACAAGCGCCCCAACAGTGGCGAGCGAGGCAGTTCCAAGCCGAGCGCAACGTTGTCCAGCACGCTCAGGTGCGGGAACACCGAGTAGCGCTGGAATACCACACCACGGCTTGAGTCCGGTTCACCGGCCAACGCTTGGCCATCGAGCAGAATCTCGCCGCGACTGGCGCGCTCCTGGCCGAGCAACAGCCGCAGGAAGGTTGATTTTCCGCACCCGGAAGCACCGACCAAGGTGCAGAACTCACCTTCGTTGACGTTCAGGTTCAGCCCTTCGAGCACCACTTGATCGCCATATTGCTGCCAGACGTTTTTGACGGTGATGAAACTCATGCGCGGGCTCCTTCATACCAGGGGAACGCGCGTTGGGTCAGGCGTTTCAGGCCCCAATCCATTAGCCAGGCGAGCAGGGTGATCCACACCACGTACGGCAAAATCACGTCCATTGCCAAGTAACGACGCACCAGGAAAATCCGGTAGCCGAGGCCGTCAGTCGAGGCGATGGCTTCAGCGGCAATCAGGAACAACCACGCAGAACCGAGCATCAGCCGCAGCGAAATCAGCAAGCGTGGCAGCAGTTGCGGTAGCACCACGCGCAGCATCAATGTCCAGGTGGAGGCGCCGAGTGTTTGCGCCTTGATCAACAACTCGACGGGAATTTCCCGGGCGCGCTGCTCCAGATCACGCGCCAGGCACGGAGTGATACCGATCACGATCAGCATCACTTTAGACAATTCCCCCAGCCCGAAAACGATGAATAGAATCGGCAGGATCGCCAGCGGCGGTACCATCGACAGCACCGTCAGCAGCGGTGACAACGGCGCGCCGAACAGCGGCAAGGTGCCGGCCGCGATGCCCAGGCACAGCCCGGCCAGCGCGCTGATACCGAGGCCGATAGCCAGGCGTTGCAGGCTGGCGGCAGTGTCTTGCCACAGCACGTACTCGCCGGTGCGGGTGTCCGCCACGAAGGCCAGGCGTTTCACCGCATCGGTCATCTGCACCGCGCTCGGCAACAGTTTGTCGTTGGGGTTGTTTGTCAGCCGCTCGGCCGAGCCCATGAAATAGGCGAACAGCACCAGGGCAAATGGCAGGATCACCAGCAACAGGCGACTCGGGCGATCCGGGTGGCGATTGATCAGGCGCATGGCCAGGTCCTCTTGATTACAGCTTGGCGTCGGCGGCCATCTGCACGTAACTCGGGTCGAAGCGCAGCTTGAGGTTGGTTTTGTCGCCGCTGGTCACGCCGTTGGCGAACGCCATGCCCACCGCGCTGGTGTCCTTGGCGCCTTCACCGAGCAAACCGTGCTGGAACGAGAACTCGGCCACTTTGCGCATGGTGTCCGGCAGTTGCTTGCTGGTGGAAAAAGCCAGGGCTTCCTGCGGGGTGGCGAACAATTTGGTGGTGTCGAGTTGCGACTGGAAGCCAGCCAGATCAGTCCCGGAAGCTTTGGCCATGTGTTCTAAAGCGGCTTTGCTGGCAGCGTTTTTCGCGTTTATCAACTCGACCACTTCGAACCAGGCGCCGGTCAACGCTTTGCCTAGGGCCGGGTTGTCTTTGAGGGTGGCGCTGTTGACGACCATCATGTCCATGATTTCGCCGGGGATCTGGCTGGAGTTGAAGACTTCGGTCACGCCAGGCTTGGCCTTGATGTCCGAGAGCATCGGGTTCCAAGTGGTTACGGCTTTGACTTGATCGGTGTTGAAAGCAGCGGATATGTCGGCATCGGACGTGTTCACCACTTTCAGGTCTTTCTCGGTCAGGTCCACCGAGTCCAGCGCGCGGGCCAGCAAGTAGTGCGACACCGACAGTTCCACCAGGTTGACGTCCATGCCTTTCAGGTCGGTGACTTTCTTGCCTTCGCCCTTGAGTACGATGCCGTCGTTGCCGTTGGAAAAGTCGCTGACGATCAGCGCGGTGCTGTCAACGCCACCGGCTGCCGGAATAGTCAGCGCGTCCATGTTGGTCATGGTGCAACCGTCGAATTGGCCAGCGGTGTATTGGTTGATGGATTCGACGTAATCGTTGAGCTGTACCACATCGATTTTGATGCCGTACTTTTTCGCCCATTTGTCGACGATGCCTTGGCTGCACGCATATTCCCAAGGCATCCAACCGGCGTAGATAGTCCAGCAGACGCTGAAGTGGTCTTTTTGCGCTGCCTGGGACGAGAAACTCACGAAAGCTGCGAAAGCAGCAGCGAGCAGGGCGGGTAAACGAAGCTGGGACATGGGTGGTTCTCCAGTTGATCATGGGCGGACAGGAAGGCAACGGCACCGTAAACGGTGGCTTGTCTCCCGGGCTTTTGTCCCGCCGTGTAACCTCAACTGGAGGTCGCCAACTCTCGGACCAGTCACTCGTATCAGCGAGTCGGAACCCTAGTCAGCCATTGCAAATTGTGGTGCCGCGAACCTGTGTTGACTCCTGCACAGGTTTGCTAAAGCGAGAGACGTGCCAAGTTGGCTTGAGCCTTCTAGCGTGGGCGATTGCGTATTTTTCGCGCTCGGTCAGAACCTTGGCGATGCCTGTTGATGGTGCGTGCCTGCACCGAAATGGGACGTGCCGGCCGCTGATCTGAAGGTTGGCGTGCTATCGCACTTGATCGGAATTTTACAGTCAAAGCATAGGTAAGCCGGCCTGTGCCGACTGCCGCCGTTGGTCTTCCAGGAGGCCGCCATGTTCCTTCGAAAAACGCTTGTACGATGCCTGCTTAGTGCATCGATCGGTTTGGGGTTGTCTGCTTGCTATTACTACCCGGCGCCCGCCGCGGTTTATACCTCTCCTTACTACTCACCCGGCTATTACTCGCCTTATTACTACGGTGGTTATTACTCGCCCTGGTATTTTGGCGGCTACTACGGGCCTCGTTATTACGGCCCTCGTTACTACGGCGGTTATCACGCCTATTACAACGGTGGTTATGGCGGCCGGTATTACCGTGGCGGGTATCACGGCCACCATTAACAGGTGCATGAAAGCGGCGGCGCATCTGCAACTGGGTGCGCCGCTTTTTTATGGGATTGATGAAAAACCTTTCATCGGGCAGATGTTTCAACTTGTTGCAGCGGCGCACCAGATTCCGAAATCGAGGTCTTATCTTTCGACAGCCACTCAATAATTGACTGTTGCCTGCCAGCGTCGCTGGTGTGGCTCACTCGCGGTCCAGGAGGCCGCCATGCTCTGTCGAAAACAGCTCCGCCAAATTCTTCTGCTTGCTGTATTGGGATTATCCCTGGGCGCTTGCGTGCCCTATTCCGATGGAGGAGCCAGTTACTACAGTTCTGAGGTCTATACCTCGCCGGCGCCTGCCTATTACGCCGGCGGCGCACGCTACTACTCAGGTGGCGGCGGTTATTATTCGCCGCCGGCGCGTTACTACGCACCACCAGCGCGGTACTACCAGCCTACTCCGCGCTACTACCCGCAGCCGCGCATTTATCAATCGGCCCCGCGTTATTACCAACCGGCGCCTCGAGCCGATTACAGGGCTTATCAAAACCATGGCTGGGACGGCCGTAACCGTGGCAACTGGAACAACGACAATCGCGGTGGCAGTGGCGGCCACAATAATAATTACGGTGGGCGCGGCGATCATAACGGGCGGGGCGATCATGGTGATCGGGGCGGTCGCCGCTAACGTTTTACTAAAAACCGGTCATAAAAAAGCGGCGCATGAAGCGCCGCTTTTTTATGCCTGAAATTCAATACTCCGGCAAATCCGCCAATGGATGCCGACCTTCCCACACCTTATGAAAATGCGCTTCAACCACTGCGTCCGGCACATTGTTGATGTCGGGCCAATGCCAGTGCGGCTTCTGATCCTTGTCGATCAACCGCGCCCGCACACCTTCGCTGAACTCCGGGTGACGGCAGCAGTTAAGGCTGAGCGTGTATTCCATCTGGAACACTTGCGCCAATGACAAATGCCTGGCGCGAGCGATTTGCTCCCAGACCAAGTGAGCAGTCAACGGTGAGCCTGCGATCATGGTTTTGGCGGCGCGACTGAGCAGTGAGTCAGTGCTGTGATCTAACTGGCTGATGGCCTTCCAGGCGCAACGCACGTCACTCACATCCAGCAACTCGTCGATTTGCTGGCGTCGTGGCAACCATTGAGCGTCGGGCATTTGCGCAATGGCCTCGCGCTGCAAGGCTTTGAGCAAGCTGTTGAGCTGCATCGGTGTTTGTTCTTGCCAGTTCAACTGCAGCAAGCCTTGAATCAACTCATCTTGCTGATCATCCAGCAGGAAGCGGTCGGCGAGGTCCAGGTCTATGGCATCACGGCCGTTCATGTGCGCACCGGTCAGCCCCAGAAACAAGCCGAGCTTGCCGGGCAGGCGCGAGAGGAACCAACTGGCGCCGACGTCCGGGTACAAACCGATGCTGATTTCCGGCATCGCCAATCGACTGCTCGGCGTGACAATCCGGATACTCGCCCCTTGCAGCAGGCCCATGCCGCCGCCGAGTACGTAACCATGGCCCCAGCAGATCAACGGTTTCGGGTAAGTGTGCAGGTTGAAGTCGAGGTGATATTCCGCCGCAAAAAACTGTGCTGCCAAGGGAGGGACTTCGCCGGGATGCGCGCGACAGGCTTCTACAAGGCTGCGTACCTCGCCACCGGCGCAGAACGCTTTGGCACCGTTGCCACGCAGCAGCACGCAGACAATTTGTGGGTCGTTGGCCCAGGCGTCCAGTTGATCGCGCAGGGCGTTGATCATCGGCAAGGACAGGGCATTAAGCGACTTTTCGGCATCCAGGCTGGCGATGCCCAAGCGTGCACCGTCGGTGCCGGTCAGTTCTTCGAAGTGCAAATTCATCGTGACCTCGATCGTGAAATTGAGCGTTCAGTATGATCGCAGTGTAGGAAAGTGCCGGATCTGCGTCAGATCAATTGACAAGCATGCCTAGCTTTCCTAGGGTTCGCCCCATTGTTTTTACCGGATGTAACCATGACTGCTGACGACCGTATCAAACTCGAACCGAGCTGGAAGGAAGCACTACGTGCCGAGTTCGACCAGCCTTACATGACAGAGTTGCGCAATTTCCTGCAACAGGAACGCGCTGCGGGCAAGGAGATCTATCCGCCGGGACCGATGATTTTCAACGCGCTCAATTCCACGCCGCTGGACCAGGTCAAGGTCGTCATCCTTGGTCAGGATCCTTATCACGGCCCGGGCCAGGCGCATGGCTTGTGCTTCTCGGTACAACCGGGCGTGCCGACACCGCCGTCGCTGGTGAACATCTATAAAGAGTTGAAACGCGACCTGAACATCGATATTCCAAGCCACGGCTGCCTGCAGAGCTGGGCAGATCAGGGCGTGCTGATGATCAACACCACCATGACGGTTGAGCGCGCCAATGCCAATGCGCACAAGGACAAGGGCTGGCAGTTTTTCACGGACCGGATCATTGAAGTGGTCAGCCAGCATCAGCCGCATCTGGTGTTCATGCTGTGGGGCGCGCATGCCCAGAGCAAGCAGAAACTGATCGATGCAACCAAACATCTGGTGTTGACGTCGGTGCATCCGTCGCCATTGTCCGCTTATCGAGGTTTTCTAGGCTGCGGGCATTTCAGCCGCACCAACAAGTTTCTTGAGCAAAATGGTGAAACGCCGATCGAGTGGCGATTGCCGCCGGTTTGAAAAGCATCGCCAGCAGGCAGGCTCCCACCTCGGTTTTGCGGTGTCACAAAACCTATGGGAGCCAGCCTGCTGGCGATGGATTCAACTCGGTCTTTACTCTGGACTACGGTCCCAATACTTGAACAGCGGCTCCGCCAGAAACAATACAAACAACAGCCGCATCACCTGCATCGCCGTGACCAGTGGCACCGATAATTGCAGGGTTTCTGCCGTCAGGCTCATCTCTGCAATCCCACCGGGCATCATGCCCAGTGTCAGCGACCGCAAATCAAGATGTGTCAGCGCACTCAAGCCCAATGCGGCAGCGGTTGCGATCAGCATGGTCAGCACGGTGCCGATCAACGTACGGCCCATGAAGGACGGCGCACGCCGAAAGAATTGCCGATTGAAGTGACAGCCCAAACCGCTGCCGATCAGCCATTGACCAATCTGACTGCCACCGTTCGGCAAACCGATGTGCAGATCCCAACCGATGCTGACCGCGGCGCTTATCAGCAAGGGACCGAAAAGCCATGGGTTGGGTTGACGAAGGCGCTCCCAAAGCCAGGCCACCAAAGCGCCCGCCGGGAATAACAAGGCCAGCAACCACCCATTGACGGCGGTTGGATGCGCGATGGGCGCGCCGTCGCCCAGTAAATATTTGAAGGCTGCCGGTACGCAAAGCACCACCACCAGCACCCGTAAACTCTGCCCTGCGGCTACGCGACTGAGCACCGCGCCGTTGCGAGCGCCGAGGTTGACCATTTCACCGGAGCCGCCGGGCATGCTGGAAAAAAATGCGGTGGCTCGGTCTTCACCGGTACGGCGCATCAACCACACGCCGACTATTGCGGAGAGGCTGGTGACCAACGCGCCGAAGAAGATCAGGCCGAAGTGGCTCAGCACCTGCTCCATCACCACGGGGGTGAAGTGCAAGCCGATGCCAATACCGACGATCCACTGGCCGCACTTGCGGCCGCCAGGGATTTCCGCCAATTGCCAGGGTGTGAGGCAGCGCACCAGGATGATCGCCAGCAACGAGCCGACCATCCATGGCAGCGGCCAGCCGATCTGGCTGGCGAGGTAACCGCCCAGCAGACCGACCAGCGGGGTTCCCCACCAGGTTTTGAAGGGCCTATCAGACATCGGCGATAGCACGCCGGGCGACCGAACGCTTGCGCCAGATCCGCAGGATAGGCATCAGCAGCATGATCGCGGTCAGTACCCATACGCCGAAGGTGATCGGGCTGGACCAGAGGATTTCCAGTGCACCATTGGAAATCGACAGCGCGCGGCGCAGGTTTTGCTCCATCAAGCCTCCGAGAATGAACCCGAGCAGTACCGGCGACAACGGGAAGTCCAGCTTGCGCAGGATGTAGCCGAAGATACCAATGCCGATCATCAGGAACAGGTCGAAAGTGGTGGCGTGCACCGCGTAGACACCAATCCCGGTGATGATGGCGATCACCGGCACCAACGCCCAGTTAGGCACGGCCAGGATGCGGGTGAAGATGCGGATCATCGGGATGTTGAGGATCACCAGCATGACGTTGGCAATGAACAACGAGGCGATCAGTCCCCAAACGATGTCGGGTTGCTGCTGGAACAGCAGTGGGCCCGGCGTAATGTTGTACAGCGACAACGCGCCGATCATCACCGCCGTGGTGCCCGAACCCGGAACGCCGAGTGTCAGCATGGGAACCAGTGCGCCACACGCTGCGCCGCCAATCGCGGTTTCTGGTGCTGCGAGACCACGCATGTCGCCTTGGCCGAAAGTACCCTTGGCGCCAGCGATACGCTTCTCGGTCATGTAGGCCACGGCACTGGCCAGCGTCGCGCCGGCACCCGGCAACACGCCCATGATGAAGCCCAGCACACCGCAACGCACGTTCACGGCGAACACCGCCGATGCTTCCTTGAAGTTGAACATCATGCGGCCGGTGGCTTTCACCGCTTCCTGGCCGCGGTGGGTTTTTTCCAGCAACAGCAGGATTTCGCTGATCGAGAACAGCCCCAACACCAGCACGACAAATTGGATGCCGTCAGTCAGGTGGATGTTGTCCCCGGTGAATCGGTAAACGCCACTGTTGGCGTCGATCCCAACCGTGGAAAGGAACAGACCGATCAGTGCGGCGATAAACGTCTTCAGCGGACGGTCACCCGCCATGCCGCCCAGGCAGACAATCGCGAAGACCATCAGCACGAAGTACTCCGCCGGTCCGAAAGCAATTGCCCACTTCGCCAGCAGCGGGGCGAACAGCACCATGCCGCAAGTCGCGATGAAAGCACCGATGAACGAACTCCACGCGGACAGCGACAGCGCTACACCCGCCAGGCCTTTGCGCGCCATCGGATAACCGTCGAGAGTGGTCATGACGGTGGACGCTTCACCTGGAATGTTCAGCAGGATCGAGCTGATCCGGCCGCCGTATTCGCAACCCAGGTACACGGCTGCCAACAGGATCAATGCCGATTCCGGCGGCAAACCGAGCGCGAACGCGATCGGTATCAACAATGCCACGCCGTTGATGGGGCCCAGGCCCGGCAACAATCCGACCACGGTGCCGATCAGGGTGCCGCAGAGCGCGGTCACCAGGTTGTAAGGGGTCAGCGCGACGCCGAAACCCTGACCCAAATAGCCAAGCGTATCCATATCAGTTCTCCAGAACGTCGAGCAGGCCCAGCGGCAGTGGCACGTCCATCACCTTGTCGAACAGCAGGTAGAGGCCAATGCTCATCAGCGTGGTGACAATGATGCTGGGCACCCAGCGTCCGCCGTACAGGCGTGCCATCGGGATACCGATCAAGATGCTGCTGAGGATGAAACCAAGCGGCTCGAACATGCCGGCAAACATCAGCAACAGCACGATGCAGGCGCCAATTTTGCTCAGGGTTTCACGGTCGAGTTGCGGCTCGTCTTCGCTGTGCACAATCGGCGTGGGGCGAAACAGCATGTAAAGCAGCCCCAGTCCCATCAGCCCGATCATCAACAAAGGGAAGGCCCGAGGCCCGACCGGTTCATAAGAAAAAGCGGCCTGATACGGCCAGGCCATCAGCGCCAGGCCGACACAGGCCAGCAACAGCACCGAAGCAAAAATGCGTTGTAAGAGCATGACAAACTCCTGGGCGGCGCCCTTGATGCGCAGGGACGCCACCGTGAGAACAGCGGCGGTTTACTGAATCAAGCCGAACTCTTTGGCCAGCACTTTGTAATCGGCCACCTGTTTTTTGACGTAGGTGTCCAGTTCCGGGCCGGTCATGGCGAACGGAAACAGTTCACGCTGATCACGAAGTTTGGCGAAGTCTTGCGACGCCAGCAGTTTGTCAAAGGCGTCTTTCCACCAGGCGTAGTCTTCATCGCTGACCTTTGGCCCGAGATAGAAGCCGCGAACCACTGGCCAGACGATGTCGTAGCCTTGCTCCTTGGCGGTTGGAATGTCTTTCATCTCTGGCTCGTCCAGACGCTTTTCGGAGAACACCGCCAGCAAGCGCATATCACCACTTTGAATGTGTGGCATGGAGTCGGAGATGTCCGTGCTGCCGACCTGGATGTGACCGCCGAGCAGGGCCGTGGCGATCTCGCCGCCGCCTTCAAGGGCTACGTAACGCAGGTCGCGCGGGTTGATCCCGGCTGCCTTGGCAATCAACGCGGTTTGCATCCAGTCCTGGCTGCCAACGGTGCCGCCGGAACCAATCACCACTTTGCTCGGGTCTTTTTTCAACGCCTGAACCAGATCGTCCAGGGTTTTGTACGGTGAATCACTTTTCACTGCGATGGCACCGTAACTGGTGCCGACGGCTGCGAGCCAGCGGACGTTGGTTTCATCGAAACGGCCAAACTTGCCTTGAGCCAGGTTCAGCAGCGAACCGCTGGACCAAGCGACCAGTGTGCCGGCGTCTGCCGGGCGCTGAGCGACGACCGCGTTATACGCCACCGCGCCGACACCGCCGGGCATGTAGGTGACGCGCATCGGCTTGCTCAGCAGTTTTTCGTTCACCAATGCGCTTTGCACCAGTTTACAAGTCAGGTCAAAACCGCCACCGGGTGAGGCCGGGGCAATGCATTCCGGGCGTCTTGGCTCGGCCATCAGTTGGCCGGCGAACATGAGGCAGCTGGCGGCGAGAGCAACTTTACGCAGTGATAAGTTCATCTATGTCTCCTTAGGAATTGTTGTTATGGACGTATTGAATTACCAAAGGGCAACGCTATAGCTCACCAGCAGACGCACTTCATCGGCATCGCGAGCAGAGTAGTTGGAACGGTAGGTGGCGTTACGCAGGCGTACGGCGACGTCTTTCAGGGCGCCGCTTTGTACTACGTATTTGATCTCGGTGTTGCGCTCCCATTCCTTGCCTTCGTCGCCATTCTTGAGCTTGATGTTATCGCCGCTCAGGTAGCGGCTCATGAAGCTCAGGCCCGGCACGCCGAGTTTGGCGAAATCAAAGTCGTAGCGTGCTTGCCAGGAGCGTTCTTCGGCGCCGGCAAAGTCGTTGATCTGCACGAAGTTGACGAGATATGGATCGCTGCCGTCGACATAGGGGAAAGCGCTGTCGCCAGACATGTGCTGATAACCGGCGCTGAATTTATGGCCGCTGATGGCGTAGCTCACCAAACCGTTCAGGGATTTGTTGTCGATCTTGCCGCCACGGGCCGCACCTTGGTCATCACTGATGGCCAGACGCAGGTCCGTGCCCACAGTACCAGGGCCAAATTTTTGCGAAGCCACCATGCCCAGGAAGTGCTGGTTGTAGACCTCGTCGAGTTGCGCGAAGTGATAGCTGCCGGTGATTTTGTCGGTGAACTTGTAGTCCAGGCCGCCAAAGTCGAAGTGCTTGCCAGCGGCAGTGCCGGCGAAGCGGCTGTTCTTGTTATTGAGGGCGATGTCCTCAAAATCCGTGCTGTCGCGGTCCTTGGCTTTTTCCAGGCGACCACCGGTGAAGGTCAGGTTCTTTATTTCCTTGGAGGTCAGCAAGCCACCTTCAAACGTCTGCGGCAGGATGCGTCCGTCGTTGGGCTTGAGGATCGGCAGCTCCGGAATCAGGCTGCCGATTTTCAGTTCGGTTGCAGAGATTTTTACTTTACCGGTCAGGCCCAGTTTGGAGTACTCATTCGCGGCGCGGCCGTCGTCGTGCGTCGGCAGCAGACCGGTGCCAGTGCGGTCCGGGCTTGAATCGAGCTTGACCCCCAACATGCCTAGCGCATCGACACCGAAGCCGACGGTGCCGTCGGTGTAACCCGATTGCAGATTGAGCATGAACCCCTGGGCCCATTCGTCACGCTTGGATTGCTGGGCGCTGGTACCGTCGCGGAAGTCGCGGTTGAAGTACATGTTGCGGGTGTCGAGGGTTGCCGTACTGTCTTCAAAAAAAGCAGCCTGGCTTAACGGCGAAAACCCTGCGAGAGCGGCTGCACTGGCAAGGGCGGTGTGACTGAGGCGGGAAAAGCGAGCAGGCGGGCAAGCCTGAGGCTGCGTAGACAGCATCGTGATACTCCGTTTTATTGTTCTTATTTGGCGAAAACGCATCGAGGCGTTTTTCGTATTCGCTAAGGTTGTTAGCAACGGCGTGTCGAAACGGTCCGTAGACCGGACTCTAACCGTCCAACCTTTCGCTAACCTTTCAGAAGGCTTTTCACGGTTTTCGGGCTTCACAGCGGCGGATGCGGCTGTAAACTCCGCGCCAAAGAATGGCGTCGACCATCCCTTAACGAGGTAAAAACCCATGCGAGTTCTGCTCGTCGAAGATCATCTGCAGCTGGCCGAAAGCGTCGCCCAGGCGCTCAAGAGCACCGGGCTGACGGTGGACGTGCTGCACGATGGCGTCGCCGCTGACCTGGCATTGAGCAGCGAGGAATACGCCGTCGTCATTCTGGATGTGGGGCTGCCGCGCATGGATGGCTTTGAAGTACTGGCACGCCTGCGTGCGCGCGGCAAGAACCTGCCGGTGCTGATGCTGACTGCGCGCAGCGACGTCAAGGACCGGGTGCATGGGCTGAACCTGGGCGCCGACGATTACCTGGCTAAACCCTTCGAGCTGACCGAACTCGAAGCCCGGGTCAAAGCGTTGTTGCGCCGCAGTGTACTGGGCGGCGAACGCCAGCAACGCTGCGGCGTTTTGGCGTATGACCTGGATACACGGCGCTTCACGCTGGGTGAAGAGTTATTGACCCTGACCTCGCGCGAACAAGCGGTGCTCGAAGCGTTGATCGCTCGTCCCGGCCGGGTGATGAGCAAAGAGCAACTGGCTTCCCAAGTGTTCGGTCTGGACGAAGAGGCCAGTCCCGACGCTATCGAAATCTATGTGCACCGCTTGCGCAAAAAACTTGATGGCCATCCTGTGGCCATTGTGACCTTCCGTGGCCTCGGCTATTTGCTGGAAAGCCGTGATGCATAAGCCCAGCAGCCTGCGCTGGCGGTTGCTGTGGAACCTCGCGTTATTGTTGGTGGTGTTGATGTTGGCCAGTGGCTTGAGTGCTTACTGGAACGGGCGCGAGGCCGCCGACACCGCATACGACCGGACCTTGCTGGCCTCGGCGCGGACCATCGCAGCCGGCCTCTCCCAACGCGATGGCGGCCTCAGTGCCGACGTTCCTTACGTAGCCCTCGATACGTTCGCCTATGACAGTGCAGGGCGCATCTATTACCAGGTCAACGACATTCATCAGAAGTTGATTTCCGGTTACGAAAATCTGCCAGGACCGCCGCCCGGCACGCCTCGCACCGACGATTATCCGGCGCTGGCGCGTTTTTACAACGCGGTATACCTAGGGCAGAACGTTCGGGTTGTCAGCCTGCTCAAACCGGTGATCGAGCCGAACATGAACGGCATGGCGGAAATCCGTGTTGCCGAAACTGACGAGGCTCGGGTGCGCATGGCGCGCAGCCTGATGGCGGATACCTTGCTGCGTTTGGGCATGTTGGCGATCGGTGCATTGTTGTTGGTGTGGTTTGCGGTCAGTGCGGCATTGCGTCCACTGGAACGCCTGCGCAATGCCGTGGAAGAACGTCAATCAGACGACCTGCGGCCGTTGCCGCTGGTAGAAGTGCAGCACGAATTAGGGCCTCTGGTTCGGGCGCTGAATCACTTTACCGAGCGATTACGCGGGCAGTTCGAGCGCCAGGCGCAGTTTATTGCCGATGCCGCTCACGAGTTGCGCACACCCTTGGCGGCGCTTAAAGCACGGCTCGAACTGGGCATGCGCTCAAGCGAGCCCGATATCTGGCGCAGTACGCTTGAAACGGCTGCCCAAGGCACGGATCGCTTGACTCACCTGGCCAATCAGCTGTTATCGCTGGCGAGGGTTGAAAACGGCGCACGGGCAATTGCCGAGGGCGGTGCACAACTGCTGGACCTCAGCCAGTTGGCCCGGGAATTGGGCATGGCCATGGCGCCGCTGGCCCACGCGCGCGGTGTGGCGTTAGCGCTTGAAGCGGACGAACCGGTGTGGTTACGCGGTGAGCCAACGCTGTTGAATGAGCTGCTGAGCAATCTTGTGGACAACGCGCTGGCTCATACACCGTCGGGCGGCAATGTGATCCTGCGTGTGACAGCGCCGGGCGTGCTGGAAGTCGAGGATGATGGCCCAGGCATTCCGCATGAAGAGCGAGATCGGGTGTTCGAACGTTTTTACCGGCGTAATCAGCAAGTGGCCGGTTCGGGTTTGGGCTTGGCGATTGTCGGCGAGATTTGCCGGGCGCACTTGGCACAGATCAGCCTGCACGACGGTGAGCAGGCCGGATTGATGGTGCGGGTGAGCTTTATTACCGGAGATTGAGCCAGGTTCTCAGTAGAACATCGACCGCGATTCCTCAAGGTCCCTGCACAGCGATTCATTCTGCGGGTCGATACCCAGTTTTTTAAACGCTGGAACACTGAGCGGGTCGATCCGGGCAATAGGATGGTCCGTGCCTTTGTGGCAATACAGGCTGGCTACCTGGATCAGGTCGACATAATCGACCCGTTTCGAATCGCGTTTGAAATCCAGATACAAGCCTGGCAATTGCACCAGCATTTCTGGAAAGTCCCAAACCCTGAGCAGTTTGTCGCCGATCAGGGGATGAATCTGGTCGATCACGTGATTCAGGCTGACCGGGTCCGACAGTAGCTCATAGTGATCTTCGGCATAGGTCAGGATCGGCAGTACGCCAATTTGATGCACCAGCCCGCCAAGGGCCGCCTGATCGGGCTTGAGCTGGGTATGCCGGCGGCACAGCGCGTAGCTGACACCGGCAATTTCAAGACTCTTGCGCCAGACTTCACGCATCTTGTGTTCCACCACCTCGGAACGGGCATGGAAAATCTGCTCCATCACCAGGCCGATCGCCAGGTTACTGCTGTAGTTGACGCCTAAACGGGTGATCGCCGTGTGCAGGTCAGTGACTTCCTGAGTCGCTCGCAGCAGCGGGCTATTGACCACTTTGATCAGGCGCGCCGACAACGCGGTATCGCGGCCAATCACTTTGCTCAGGTTGCTGACACTGATTTCCGGGTCTTCGGCGGCTTTGCGAATTTGCAGGGCCACTTCCGGTAACGTCGGCAGAACCAAGTCATCGTTATCGATGGCCTCAACCAAATCCCGTCGGACCTTTTCCGCCATCTCGATCATTTCGTTTCTCTAGGGTGCTGCAAAAAGTACGGCAATCAACGCTGGATTTCGCGATCGCGATCCAGTGGGTAAGGCAGTTCGAACAGTTGCAGGGCCGGGCCATCCACTGTGCTCAGGTGGATGTCGCCTGCATCTGCAGCTTCGGCTTGCAGCACGGCCAGGAGTTCAATTTTGTTCTGTGCAGAGGCGGCAAGCACCACTTCGCCGATGGCGCTGGCGTGCGTCGGGGAAAACAGTTGCGTGCCAGGTTCGGGCAGTTCAGCAGCCTCCATTTGCAAGTGATACAAACGGCGCTTGAGTTTGCCCAGGTACTGCATCCGCGCGACGATTTCCTGGCCGGTGTAGCAGCCTTTCTTGAAACTTACACCGCCAACGGCTTGCAGGTTGAGCATCTGCGGTATGAACAGCTCGCGGGTGCCTGGCATGACCTGGCCGATCCCTGCGCGGATCTGGCCCAGCAACCACTGGTTCAGCTCGCCTTCCGGCAGTTGTGCAGCCAGTTTGGCTTTGATGACATCAGCTTGATCTGCTGGGGCCCAGAGTTCGGCGCGATCTGGCGAAACGCGGATGGCGATCAGGTCGTCACTGCGCACAACGCTATCGGTTTCTGCCGGCAGCTCGAGCCCCAGGCTGGCCAGTGCAGCATT
Organism: Gordonia sp. IEGM753; assembly: GCF_050321825.1. Classification (NCBI taxonomy): domain Bacteria; kingdom Bacillati; phylum Actinomycetota; class Actinomycetes; order Mycobacteriales; family Gordoniaceae; genus Gordonia; species Gordonia sp. IEGM753. The sequence continues at coordinate 158,528 of NZ_JBNQGB010000002.1, read as the reverse complement.
ACCCTGCTCGATGCCGAAGCGCACCCAGGCAGCACTCTCGTCGGTCAGCTTTGACTTGGAGAACACCGCGTATTTTTTCAGGTCTGCCAGTTGCGGCTCCAGCAACTCGCTGGCCATGGCCATCAGCACGCCGTCACCTTGCAGCAGAATGCGGAAGCTCGACTGCATCCGGCCTTTTTGTGTGCAGCGAGCACCGAGGCTGGCCTGAGTATCGCTCAGGTAATTAAGGTTGCAGGTCAATTGGCCCTGCAGGAATTTGCTGGCATCCGCGCCGCGTACCGCGAGAACGCCTTCGTGAGATAGGGTGCAGAAAAATGCAGAATCGGCCATGGGACATCGCAGGGTAAAAAGTCTGGCTGACATCATAAGGTGGCGCCCTTGAAATGGGTAGTTCACAAAGGGATGGCGTTGCCCGACCAAAGCCGACTGTTCGATGGGGCGCGTGGCTGTATACTTGCCGCCTATTTGAGGAGCGCTCCATGGTCGAAGATGTTGAACTGAATCGCCTCTACTGGCACAGCCGCCGCGGCATGCTTGAGCTTGACGTGTTGCTGGTACCGTTTGTTAAAGAGGTTTACCCGCACCTTAACGATGTCGACCGCGATTGCTACCGCAAACTGCTCGAGTGCGAAGATCAGGACATGTTCGGCTGGTTCATGGAACGCGCCGAATCGGAAGACCCAGAGCTTCAACGCATGGTTCGCATGATTCTGGATCGTGTCCAGCCCAAGTAATTCGTTCGAATGCCGCTGGCATGCCTCACGGCAATTGCTGGCGGTGTACCTTCTGGCGCAGTTTTTCGCGCTAGGCTCGCTGTTTCTTCTCTCCCTACCCCTCTGGGCCAATGCGCTCGGGATTTCGCTGTGCCTGATTCATGGCGCATGGGCGCTGCCACGGCAAATTCTGCTGACGCACCCGCAGGCATTCAGCGGCTTGCGTCGCGATATCGATGGCTGGCAGTTATGGAGTCAGGCAAAAGGTTGGCAAGCGGTGCAGCTTCGGCCGGATAGCCTGGCACTGCCGTTGATCGTCGTGCTGCGGTTTCGTCTGTGTGGCGAGCGCAGGACCCGTGCGGTGTGCGTGCCGCGAGACGCGCAGGCGGCGGATCTGCACCGACGCCTGCGGGTTCGTCTCAAGTTCAGTCGACGTAGGTGGGCGGCACCAGAATAGTGTCCAGCGCAACCGGCAACATGTTCGGGTAATCGAGCGTGTAGTGCAGGCCTCGACTTTCCTTGCGCTCCATGGCGCAGCGGATCATCAATTCGGCAACTTGCGCCAGGTTACGTAACTCGATCAAGTCCCGGCTGACCTTGTAGTTACTGTAGAACTCATCAATTTCGTCCAGCAACAGGCGAACGCGATGCTGAGCACGCTGCAAGCGCTTGTTGGTGCGCACGATGCCGACGTAGTCCCACATGAATCGGCGCAGCTCATCCCAGTTGTGCGCGATGATCACGTCCTCGTCGGAATCGGTGACCTGGCTCGCATCCCAGGCGGGCAGGGCAGTCGGGATCGATACCAGAGGCAACTGCCGAAGAATGTCCTCAGCGGCCGAACGTGCATACACGAAGCACTCAAGAAGCGAATTACTGGCCATGCGATTGGCACCGTGCAGGCCAGTGAAACTGGTTTCGCCGATTGCATAAAGCCCCGGCACATCGGTGTGGCCGTGCTGATCGACCATTACCCCGCCGCAGGTGTAATGCGCTGCCGGTACCACGGGTATCGGTTGTTTGGTGATATCGATGGAGAATTCGAGGCAGCGCTCATACATCGTCGGAAAGTGCGTCTTGATGAACGCTTCCGGTTTGTGGCTGATGTCCAGATAAACGCAATCGATACCCAGCCGCTTCATCTCATGGTCGATGGCGCGCGCCACGATGTCCCTCGGCGCCAGCTCGGCGCGCGGATCGAAGCGCTGCATGAAACGTTCGCCGTTGGGCAGTTTCAGGTGAGCACCTTCGCCGCGCAAAGCCTCGGTGATCAAAAAGCTCTTGGCTTGCGGGTGATAAAGGCAGGTGGGATGGAATTGATTGAATTCCAGATTCGCCACCCTGCACCCCGAGCGCCAGGCCATGGCAATGCCGTCACCGCAGGCACCGTCAGGGTTGCTGGTGTACAGGTAAACCTTGGCGGCACCGCCCGAGGCCAGAATCACGAAACGAGCGGCGTAGGTATCGACTTCCCCTGTGCCGCGATTGAGCACGTAGGCGCCCAGGCAGCGATCACCCTCTAGACCGAGACGCTTTTCAGTGATCAGGTCGACCGCAACGCGCTGCTCCAGCAATTCGATGTTGGGCCGCTGCTGCGCTTGATCGAGCAAGGTTTTGAAAATCGCTGCGCCTGTGGCATCGGCCGCGTGGATGATGCGCCGATGGCTGTGGCCGCCTTCGCGGGTCAGGTGAAATTCAAATCCGCCGTCTTCGGTGCCGGATTGTTCATCCCGGGTAAAGGGTACGCCTTGATCGATCAGCCACCGAATTGCCTCCTTGCTGTGCTCCACCGTAAACCGTACGGCGTCTTCATGGCACAGCCCGGCGCCAGCATTAAGCGTGTCGTCGACATGGGATTCAACGGTGTCGGTGTCATCAAGAACGGCCGCGACGCCACCTTGAGCCCAAAATGTCGAGCCGTTGGCGAGGCTGCCTTTGCTCAATACGGCTATGCGCAAGTGACCGGGCAAGGTCAGCGCAAGGCTTAAACCGGCAGCACCGCTGCCAATGACCAGAACATCGTGTTGAAACTGTTGGCTCATTTCAGGATTCCGCTCAATGCGACCCGGATCGGGGTAGGCGCAAGACTCCTGGGATCGGCGAGTCGAAGCAGCCACACAGCCCACTAGTATATAGAGAGGGGGAGCGGCACAATACCCGAGCCTACATGGCATTGTGAAACTACTGTGAAGGAAAAAACCGGACGCTTCGTCGGATGGATTTTTTGGTGTTTCGGCGATAAGGCGACTGTATCGTGGATTTAACAGTCCTTTTGTGCCCACGGTTGCACATTGTCGGTTTCGCGCAGCTATAAATATTTGGAACTTTTGCCAATGGCTCGAGTTCAATACACCGTTGCCCGAATCAAGGGACAGTATCGGCTTCAAGGTGGGATCTGCAGTTGGATTCTTGCCGGCGAATCCGATGACAAGATTATTCGCGCAGCCGGGTTAGCCCGCGCTGCGCTTTTCGTGCGTGCCAAATCAGAGCCCGCAGGAAACTTGCCTGGAGGGGGAGAACTTTTGCGAAAAGCCCGAGTCTATGTTTGCAAGTCTGGTCGTTTAGTTATGCAAGCCTCCTCCGAGCTTATCGAGGAGTGTTCATGCTAACCCAGGAAGAGGATCAGCAGCTGGTCGAGCGCGTTCAACGCGGCGACAAGCGAGCGTTCGATCTGCTAGTGCTGAAATACCAGCACAAAATTCTCGGGTTGATCGTGCGTTTTGTGCACGACACCCATGAAGCCCAGGATGTTGCGCAAGAAGCTTTTATCAAGGCTTACCGTGCACTTGGAAACTTTCGCGGAGACAGTGCGTTTTATACGTGGCTTTACCGCATCGCCATTAATACGGCGAAAAATTATCTGGTTTCACGCGGCCGCCGGCCGCCGGATAGCGATGTTAGTTCCGAGGATGCAGAGTTCTACGATGGCGATCATGGCCTCAAGGATCTCGAGTCGCCAGAACGCGCGTTGCTGCGGGATGAGATCGAAGGCACCGTCCATCGAACCATTCAGCAACTTCCAGAAGATTTGCGTACGGCTTTAACTTTACGTGAATTTGATGGTCTGAGTTACGAGGACATTGCCAGTGTTATGCAATGTCCGGTGGGTACCGTGCGCTCCCGGATTTTCCGCGCTCGGGAAGCCATCGACAAAGCCCTGCAGCCGTTGTTGCAGGAAAACTGAGACAGCGGCGATAGCCAAGAGAGGAACGCCATGAGTCGTGAAGCCCTGCAGGAATCGCTGTCCGCAGTGATGGATAACGAAGCGGACGAATTGGAATTGCGTCGGGTATTAAATGCCTTTGACGATGTCGAAACCCGTGAAACCTGGGCTCGTTATCAAATCGCTCGGGCAGTCATGCACAAAGATCTGCTGCTTCCTCGTTTGGATATTGCAGCAGCAGTTTCGGCAGCCTTGGCTGACGAAGCGGTGCCGGCCAAAGCATCTCGTGGTCCTTGGCGTAGCCTGGGTCGCCTCGCAGTTGCAGCCTCGGTTACCGTAGCCGTACTGGCGGGTGTTCGTCTTTACAATCAGGACGAAATCGCCGGTGTTGAGTTGGCTCAGCAGTCGAACCAGCCTGTTTTGGCTGTGCCACAGGTGAAAGGTCCGGCCGTATTGGCAGGCTACAATGAGAGTTCGGAAGCCACAGGCCCTATGGCCAATGGCGTACTGCAAGGTCAGCCGGGCTGGCACGATCAGCGTCTGCCAAGCTACTTGCGCCAACATGCTCAACAAGCTGCACTGAAAGGTACTGAAAGCGCTCTGCCTTACGCACGTGCAGCAAGCCTGGAAAACCGTTAAGGAGGATCATGCGCGCCATACCTCTACTTACGCTTCTGCTCGGTGGCTGGTTTGTTGTTCCAGCCCACGCCGATGAAGCCCAGGACTGGTTGACCCGCCTGGGCCAAGCCGAGCAACAGCAAAGCTTCTACGGTACTTTTGTCTACGAGCGTAACGGTAGTTTTTCTACCCACAACATCTGGCATCGCGTCCAGGATGGCAAGGTCCGCGAGCGTTTGCTTCAGCTCGACGGCTCGGCTCAGGAAGTCGTGCGCATTGATGGGCATACTCAATGCGTTAGCGGCACCCTGATTGCAGGACTTGGGGATTCCCCAAATTCCGCCGCCCGTGCACTCGATCCACAAAAGCTAAAGAATTGGTACGATCTTGCCGTTATTGGCAAGTCGCGCGTTGCCGGGCGTGCTGCAGTGATTGTTTCACTCACGCCCCGCGATCAACATCGTTATGGTTTTGAACTGCACCTGGATAAAGAAACCGGCCTGCCGCTTAAGTCATTGCTGCTAAATGACAAGGGACAGTTGTTGGAGCGGTTCCAGTTTACGCAACTCGATACCACCGACGTGCCATCTGACAAAGACCTGCAGCCCGGCAGCGATTGCAAGGCTGTAACGCTCGACAGTGACAAGGCCTCGGCTGCCAAAGTTACGCAAGCGTGGCATTCGGACTGGCTGCCGCCGGGTTTCGAGCTCACCAGCAGCACCGCCCGTAAAGATCCCGAGACCAAAACCCAGGTTAACAGCCTTATGTACGACGATGGCTTGGCCCGTTTTTCGGTTTTTCTCGAGCCTTTGAACGGTGCTACGGTGACCGATACTCGTACCCAGCTTGGGCCTACTGTTGCGGTTTCCCGTCGTTTGACTACCCCTCAGGGTGAAGTTATGGTGACTGTAGTGGGCGAAATTCCGATTGGTACCGCCGAACGGATTGCGCTTTCAATGCGCACCGACGCCACTGCGTCCAAGTAGTGAGCTGATATCGAAATGTTTGGTGAGCATTTCAGTTTGCAAATATCCCAAAAATTTTTTATAGGTCAGAGCCCCTCGGCTCTGGCCTTGTTTGTTGTTCCCGGAACAAAAATACCGGCGTATTGTTCCCGGTGTTCCTTGGTCCATATCGCTTAACCATGCTCGTCGTAACGGGAGCCGTATGTCGATACCACGCTTGAAGTCTTATCTCTCCATTTTTGCCACCGTGCTGGTGCTCGGTCAGGCGGTCGCTGTACAAGCGGCTGAATTACCTGACTTCACGCAACTGGTCGAACAGGCCTCGCCGGCCGTGGTGAACATCAGTACTACACAAAAACTTCCGGACCGCAAAGTGTCCAGCCAGATGCCCGACCTTGAAGGTTTGCCGCCTGCACTTCGCGAATTTTTCGAACGTGGCATGCCGCCAGGGCAGCGATCACCGCGCGGTGACCGCCAGCAAGCCCAGTCGTTGGGCTCGGGGTTTATCATCTCGCCTGATGGCTACATCCTGACCAACAACCATGTGATCGCCGACGCCGACGAAATTCTGGTTCGCCTCGCCGATCGCAGTGAATTGAAAGCCAAGCTGATCGGCACCGACCCGCGCTCCGACGTGGCGCTGCTGAAGATCGAAGGCAAGGACCTGCCAGTATTGAAGCTGGGCAAATCCCAGGACTTGAAAGCGGGCCAATGGGTTGTCGCCATCGGCTCGCCATTTGGCTTTGATCACACGGTGACCCAAGGCATCGTCAGCGCCATCGGTCGCAGCCTGCCAAATGAAAACTACGTGCCATTCATCCAGACCGACGTGCCAATCAACCCGGGTAACTCCGGTGGTCCGCTGTTTAACCTGGCGGGCGAAGTCGTGGGTATCAACTCGCAGATCTACACCCGCTCCGGTGGCTTCATGGGCGTGTCGTTTGCGATCCCGATCGATGTGGCCATGGACGTTTCCAATCAGCTGAAAAGCGGCGGTAAAGTAAGTCGCGGCTGGCTGGGTGTGGTCATTCAGGAAGTGAACAAGGATCTGGCCGAGTCGTTTGGTCTGGAAAAACCGGCCGGTGCGCTGGTTGCCCAGATCCAGGACGATGGCCCGGCTGCCAAGGGTGGCCTGCAAGTGGGCGACGTGATCCTGAGCATGAACGGTCAGCCGATCATCATGTCCGCGGATTTGCCGCATCTGGTCGGCGCACTGAAAGAGGGTGCGAAAGCCAATCTTGAAGTGATTCGCGACGGCAAGCGCAAGAATGTCGAGTTGACTGTTGGCGCCATTCCTGACGAAGGCAAAGAGCTGGATGCATCGCCTAAATCGGGTGTTGAAACCAGCAGCAATCGTCTGGGCGTTGCCGTTACCGACCTGACCGCAGAGCAGAAGAAAACCCTGGACCTCAAGGGTGGTGTGGTTATCAAGGAAGTGCAGGACGGTCCTGCTTCATTGATCGGCTTGCAGCCAAATGATGTGATCACTCACCTCAATAACCAAGCCATTGGCGACCGCAAGGAATTTGCTGAAATAGCCAAGGCGTTGCCGAAGAACCGTTCGGTGTCGATGCGGGTTCTGCGTCAGGGGCGCGCGAGCTTCATCACCTTCAAACTGGCTGAATAAACCGGTTGTTGGCTGAATAAAAAACCGCCTCGAAAGAGGCGGTTTTTTTGTGCCTGGCAGAAAAGCTTCAGCCCATCATGTCCTTGACCATGCGCTCCTGGTCCATCAACTCACGTTGCCGTGCATCGATACGTGACGACAGCGGGAAGTTGCCGCTTGCTTTACGTTTGGCAAAATCCAGTTGCTGAATGGCCTGACGGTAGTCGCCAATCAGCGCGAAGTACTCCGCCCGTGCCTGATGCAGGCCAATGATGTTGCCGGACAGTCCGCGAGTCTCTGCCACCATGTACCACACGTCTGGATCGTCCGGACGACTTTTGAGCAGGTTTTCCAAGGCCTTCTCGGCATCGGCCGCACGGTTTTGCTTGAGCAGCAAATCCACGCGCACCTGATTCAGCGGGTAATTGCCAGGATACTGGGTCAGCATCCGATCCACGCGTGTCTGGGCATCTGGCAGACGATTATTGGTAATGTCCAGGTCGACCTGGGCAAGGTTGTAAATGATTTCATTCGGCGACTTGGCCAACAGTAACTTGAGGTTCTCACGCGCCTCATTTAGCTGGCCGCCCTTGATCTGGGCAATGGCCAAGCCGTAGCGGGCAACGTCGTTTTTCGGGTTCTCATCCAGCTGTGCGCGAAAACGTTTGGCGCCCAGGCCCGGAGTTTCTTCGTAGATCAATTGCACGCGGGCGCGAATCAGTTGATAGCGCATGGTGTCTTCGATGCCGCCCGGTTTGGCCTGTTCTGCACGGTTGCGGGTGTCGGCGATACGCGATTCGGTGACCGGGTGAGTCAGCAGGAACTCTGGAGGCTTGGCGTCAAATCGGTATTGGCGCATCAACCGCTCGAACATCGTTGGCATCGAGCGTGGGTCGTATCCGGCCTTTTCCAGGTTGAGAATACCAATGCGGTCAGCTTCTTCTTCGTTTTGGCGCGAGAAGCGTCGTTGTTCCTGAATCGCCGCTGCTTGAGTACCAGCAATGGCTGCGATCCCTGCATCACCGCCACCGGCCGCTGCAATCACGATACCGGCCAGCAGAGCGGCCATCATCGGTACTTGCATGCGTTGTTGAGCTTCGACACCTCGGGCGAAGTGGCGTTGTGACAAGTGAGCCAGTTCGTGAGCCAGTACCGAGGCGTATTCGCCTTCGGTCTGAGCGTTGAGAAACAAGCCACCATTGACCCCGACAATCCCGCCCGGCGCTGCGAAGGCGTTGAGCTGCGGGCTGTTGATCAGGATGAACTCAAGTCGCCGGTCGTTGACCTGGCTGGTTTCCACCAATTTATAAACACTGGTTTCCACGTAGTCCTTTAACTGCGGATCATTAAGCTGCGAGACCTGACTGCGCAACAGCGCGAGCCACGCACGGCCCAACTGGTATTCCTGCTGCGGCGAGACGATGGCAGAACTGGCGTCGCCGAGTGACGGCAAGTCGTCAGCGAAGCCTGGTGAGGCGAGCAGGCAAGCGAGCGTCAGCAGGGTAGGGCGCAAAAAAGTCATGCACAAAGCCTTAGTCGACAAAGACCTTACTGTAGCCGGACACTTCGCTTCGGACCAGATATTCTAAGCCACTCGATTGCATGATCCGGAGTGAAGCAATGACCAACGCTGTAGAACATGACTTCGAACTGGACGCTACTGGTCTGAGCTGCCCGCTGCCACTGCTCAAAGCCAAACTCAAACTCAACGACATGACCAGCGGCAACGTGCTCAAGGTGATTGCCACAGACGCGGGCTCTCAGCGTGACTTTCGCACCTTTGCCCGGTTGGCCGGTCATACGCTGCTGCTTGAAGAAGATGAGGCGGGCGTTTACCGCTACTGGCTGAAAAAAGCCTGAAACCTGCTGCGTTTGTTTTTAAGGATTATTGATGTTCAAGGTGTTACGCGACTGGATTCAGCGCTACTTCTCCGATGAAGAAGCCGTGGTGCTGGCGGTGCTGTTGTTTCTGGCATTTACCGCGGTACTGACACTGGGCGGCATGCTGGCACCGGTTCTGGCCGGGATGGTGCTGGCGTATCTCATGCAAGGCCTGGTGGTCACCCTAGAGCGCCTGCGGGTGCCTGGCGGGGTTGCGGTGGGGTTGGTGTTCGCCTTGTTCATGGGCGTTTTGCTGGTGTTCATGGTCGTGGTCGTGCCGTTGCTTTGGCATCAGTTGATCACGTTGTTCAATGAGTTGCCCGGCATGCTTGCCAAGTGGCAATCGCTGCTGCTCTTACTGCCCGAGCGTTACCCGCATCTGGTGTCCGATGAGCAGGTGCTGCAGGCCATCGAAGTGGCGCGAGGCGAGATTGGCAAGTTCGGCCAGTGGGCACTGACTTTTTCGTTATCGAGTTTGCCACTGCTGGTCAACATCATGATCTATCTGGTGTTGGTGCCGATCCTGGTGTTCTTCTTTCTCAAGGACCGCGAAATGATCGGGCAGTGGGTGCGCGGTTACCTGCCCCGTGAGCGCGCGCTGATTACGCGAGTGGCGCAGGAAATGAACCGCCAGATTGCCAATTACATTCGCGGCAAGGTTATCGAAATCTTCATTTGTGGCGGCGTGACCTACATTGCCTTCGTCGCCCTGGGGCTTAACTACGCAGCATTGTTGGCGTTGTTGGTGGGCGTTTCGGTGGTGGTGCCGTATGTCGGAGCGGTGGTGGTGACCGTTCCCGTGCTCTTGATTGCACTGTTCCAGTGGGGCTGGAGCGATCAGTTCATTTACCTGATGGCGGTTTACGGGATCATTCAGACGCTGGATGGCAACGTGCTGGTGCCGTTGCTGTTCTCGGAGGCGGTGAACCTGCACCCGGTGGCAATTATCTGCGCGGTGTTGTTGTTTGGCGGGTTATGGGGCTTTTGGGGCGTGTTCTTTGCGATTCCGCTGGCGACCCTGTTCAAGGCTGTACTGGATGCCTGGCCGCGTAAAGAACCGGTGGTGGCGCCACTGCTCTAATCTGTCAGTCGTGATGCTTCAGTGAGGCTGAAAGCTTCATCGAGAGCAGGCCCGCTCCCACATTGACCGTATCAGACAAGCCGACTCGGTCAACGGTGGGAGCGAGCCTGCTCGCGGTAGCGTCCAGACAGGCACCGAAGAAATCAGCCCTTGTTCAGTGCCTGAGCCGCCGCCAGCACAGCATCCACATGCCCTGGCACTTTCACGCCACGCCATTCCTGACGCAGCACGCCGTCCTTGTCGATCAGGAACGTACTGCGATCAACACCCATGTATTCCTTGCCATACAGTTTTTTCAGCTTGATCACATCAAACAGTTGGCAAAGCGCTTCTTCCTTGTCGCTGATCAGTTCGAAGTTGAATGCTTGCTTGGCCTTGAAGTTCTCATGGGATTTAAGGCTGTCGCGCGATACACCAAAAACTTCAGTGTTCGCGGCCTGGAAGGCTTCCAGCTGATCGCGAAAACCCTGGCCCTGAGTGGTACAGCCCGGCGTGCTGTCCTTGGGATAGAAGTAGATCACCACTTGCTTGCCTTTAAGGGCCGAGAGGCTGACGGTCTGCCCGCTGGTGGCGGGTGCTTCGAAATCGGCAACCGGTTGGTCGATAGCAACGGCCATGAAAGCTTCCTTACATTGGGTTCTGTGGGCGCCACGGCTCGATCAGGGCATCCAGGTTCAACGCATCGGCGAAGTCCAGGAACTGATCGCGCAACCAGCTGATTTGTACGCCAGCCGGCAAGGTCACGGTAAACGTGGCATTGAGCATGGTGCCGCCGGTTTGCGGAGCCTGATAAGTGTCGCAGGTCAGGTTTTCCAGCTCGACGTTGTGGTCCATGAAAAACTGGCACAGCTCATTGATGATGTCCGAACGGTAAGCCGAGCTGACATAAGCAACATAAGGCAAAGCCTGAGGACGATTTTCCAGGGCTGCACTGCGCACGACATTAACCGTGAACGCGTGTTTTTTGGCGAGGCCAGGCAGGCTGCCTTCAAGGCGAGCCAGGGCGTCCCAGCTACCGGAGATCTCCAGGATCAACGCACTGCACTCGCCATGACGCGTCAAGCGAGAGGTGACCACGGCGCAGCGGTTGTCATGGCTGGCACGGCACAGGACGTTAGTCAGCTCCATGGGGTTGGCGCCGAGGGCACTGATAACAAGGAATTGTTCGCGAACTGTGGGGGTGGACATGCAGCATTCCTAAAGCGATGAGCGGTCGATACTTCTACGGGCTTTTTTTACCGGGGGCGAGCCTGCGGATGCGAATTCAGAAAACCCGGCCGAAGGTTGCAACGTGCTCCATCAAGGCTGGAGCGAGGGGCGGCAACGCTGGATCGGGGCTTGTGATGCCGAAAAAGGAGGCTGGAACCCGGCGTACGAGCGTGTCCGTACCGATCAAAGTCTGAAGGGTAGCGAAAAGCAGCGCCAAGGGGAATGGCGGCAGCGCAGTACTTCGCTTGTACAAGCATCTTGGCGCCAGTACCATTACCGCTCTCTTTTTCCGGCAGGAGCGGTTGCATGATTGCGGGCAGTATGGTGGCACTGGTCACACCCATGGATGCACAGGGTCGTCTCGACTGGGACAGCCTGAGCAAACTGGTGGACTTTCACCTGCAAAACGGCACCCACGCCATCGTGGCGGTCGGTACTACAGGTGAATCGGCCACTCTGGACGTCAACGAGCACATTGAAGTGATTCGTTACGTGGTCAAGCAAGTTGCAGGGCGCATTCCGGTGATCGCCGGTACCGGCGCCAACTCGACTCGCGAGGCCATCGAGCTGACTACCAATGCGAAGACTGCCGGCGCCGATGCCTGCTTGCTGGTCACGCCTTACTACAACAAGCCGACCCAGGAAGGTTTGTATCAGCACTTCAAGGCCATTGCCGAAGCTGTCGATATCCCGCAGATCCTCTATAACGTGCCTGGCCGTACAGCGTGCGACATGCTGGCCGATACCGTTATCCGCCTGTCGACCGTAAAAAACATCATCGGTATCAAGGAAGCCACCGGCGACCTGAGCCGTGCCAAAGCGATCATCGACGGTGTCAGCGATGATTTCCTGGTGATCTCCGGCGACGACGCCACCGCAGTCGAGCTGATCCTGCTTGGCGGCAAGGGCAACATCTCGGTTACCGCCAACGTGGCCCCGCGTGACATGAGCGACCTGTGCAACGCCGCTCTCAAGGGTGACGCCGCGACTGCCCGCGCGATCCACGAAAAGCTCATGCCGCTCAATAAAACCCTGTTTATCGAATCCAACCCTATCCCCGTGAAATGGGCGCTGCATGAAATGGGCTTGATGCCGGACGGTATCCGTCTGCCGCTCACCTGGCTCAGCACTGCCTGTCACGAACCGCTGCGGCAGGCCATGCGCCAGTCCGGCGTCCTGGTTTAATTGAGGAAGCATTACGCATGAAGCGATTGGCCGGACTTTCCGCACTTGCCTTGATTATCTCCAGCACCAGTGGCTGCGGATGGGTTTGGGGCCCGGAAGGTTATTTCCGTGACCGTGGTAGCGATTACCTGGAAGCGCAACAAACCGCACCGATGCAACTGCCACCCGATGTACACACCGCCAAGCGTCTTGATCCGCTGTTGCCGATTCCGCGCAACGTGGCCGATGACACCGCCAAAGGCGAGTACGTTGTACCTCGTCCGCAGCCGTTGTCCGCCATCGCTGACGCCAGCGCCTACACGCTTCAAAAGAGCGGCGACGCCAGCTGGATCATGGGCCAGAACCCGCCGGCCGAAGTCTGGCCAGTGGCTGTTCAGTTCTTCCAGGACAACGGTTTCCGCCTGGACGAACAGCGTCCGCAAACCGGTGAGTTCACGACGACGTGGCAACACGCCGACGAATTGTCCGCAGCAATGGGCAAGCGCCTGAGCGCCGCCGGCATCAGTGCCGACAGTGAAACCCGCGTTCGGGTGCGTATCGAACCGGGCGTGCAGCGCAACACCAGTGAAGTCTACGTCGTGAGTGCCCAGCGTCCTGCCGGCAGCACGTCCGATGTCGAGTTCACCAACCGTTCGGTCAACACTGGCCTGGATGCGGCACTGGTCGACGACATGCTCGCGAGCATGAGCCGCATTTCCGAGAAGGGCGGTTCGGTTTCGATGCTGGCCTCGCGTGATGCCGATACGCCTAGCCGTGTCAGCCTGACTGAAGACGGCAGCGGCAACCCGGTTCTGAGCGTGGGTCCTGACCTGGATCGTGCCTGGTCGAGTGTTGGTCGTGCCCTGGAGCAGGGCCAATGGCGCGTTGAAGACATCAACCGCAGCCTGGGCCTCTACTACATCAACCTGTCTGAAAAAGCCGAGAAGAAAGACGAGAAGCCTGGCTTCTTCAGCAGCCTGTTCGGCAGCGCGCCGACCAAGGAAGAAGTTGAAGCCCGTGCCGAGCGTTATCAGGTTCGCCTGAGCAAGGTGGGTGAAAACGTCCAGGTCACCGTCGAGAAAAACATCAACACCGTCGCGCCTGCTGAAGTGGCGCGCAAAGTGTTGAGCGTGATTCAGGACAACCTGGGCTGATCACATGCGTTTTGCCGTTCTCGGCAGCGGTAGCCAAGGGAACGGCACGCTGATAGCCAGCGATGACACCTACGTGCTGGTGGATTGCGGTTTCTCCCTGCGGGAAACCGAAAAACGCTTGCTGCGATTGGGGATACACCCTTCGCAGTTGAGCGCGATACTCGTGACCCACGAACATGCCGACCACGTGCATGGCGTGGGTTTGCTGTCTCGGCGTTACAATCTGCCTGTCTACCTGAGTCGCGGCACCCTGCGCGGGATGCGCAAACCGATTGAACCCGCCGGCCTTCTGGCGGGCGGCGAGCAGTTGCAGATCGGCGCTCTGAGCATCGGCGTCATTGCCGTGGCCCACGATGCACAGGAACCGACGCAATATGTATTCAGCGATGGTGAGCGGCGCTTCGGCCTGCTGACCGACCTGGGCTCTTATTGCAATACCGTGCTGGACGGCTATCGGGACCTCGATGCATTGATGATCGAGTCCAATCATTGCCGAGACATGCTGGCTCGCGGTCACTACCCCTACTTTCTCAAGCAGCGGGTGGGCGGTGAGCTGGGGCATTTGAACAACCACCAGGCGGCATTCCTGGTGTCTGAGTTGGGCTGGCAAGGCCTGCAACATCTGGTCCTGGCCCATCTGAGCAGCAAGAACAACCTGCCGCAGCTGGCCCGGCAATGTTTTGTCGACACCCTAGGGTGCGATCCGGACTGGCTGCAACTGGCCGATCAAGATTCAGGGCTCGACTGGCGATACATCGCCTAGCCCACCTACTTAGCAAGCGGAGCCCATCATGGAAAAACGTGAAGAACTCTACCGCGGCAAAGCCAAATCGGTTTTCAAGACCGATGACGCTGACCGCTTGATCCTGCTGTTTCGCAACGACACCTCGGCGTTCGACGGCAAGCGTATCGAGCAGCTCGACCGCAAAGGCATGGTGAACAACAAGTTCAACGCCTTCATCATGCAAAAACTCGAAGCTGCCGGCGTGCCGACCCAATTCGACAAGTTGCTGGGCGACAACGAATGCCTGGTAAAAAAACTCGACATGATCCCCGTTGAATGCGTCGTGCGTAACTACGCCGCAGGCAGCCTGGTCAAGCGTCTGGGCGTAGAAGAGGGCATCAAGCTCAACCCGTACACCTTCGAGCTGTTCCTGAAGGACGACGCCAAGGGCGACCCGTTCATCAACGAATCCCACGTTGTAGCTTTCGGTTGGGGCACTGCCGAGCAACTGGTTCGCATGAAAGAACTGTCGCTGAAGGTCAACGAAGTCCTGAGCAAACTGTTCGACGACGCAGGCTTGCTGCTGGTCGACTTCAAACTCGAGTTCGGCGTGTTCAGCGACGGCTCCATCGTCCTGGGCGATGAATTCAGCCCGGACGGCTGCCGTCTGTGGGACAAGGCTACCGGCAAGAAAATGGACAAGGACCGCTTCCGTCAGGGCCTCGGTGACGTGATCGAAGCTTACGAAGAAGTCGCCAATCGTCTGGGCGTACCGCTTTAATCGACGCAAGCATCTGATAGCACGGAAAAATTTCGCTTAGGGGGTTCGCTTCCGGCAAAAGTGTTGTTATGATGCGCGCCGTTGGAGAGATGCCAGAGTGGCCGAATGGGACGGATTCGAAATCCGTTGTACCTTCACCGGTACCTAGGGTTCGAATCCCTATCTCTCCGCCATTACATAGAAAAAGCCCCGTAGCTGAGAAGTAACGGGGCTTTTTCGTTTCTGACGGTTTGATTATTGCGTAATCAGAACAATGGATGAGGCGCCGCCTAACTCACCCGCGAATACTTCACTGCCGCCGCTGCTCGTGACGAAACGTTCAAGGTGCGCAACAGCGATGACACATGAATTCGCACGGTAAAAGGCGAGATATCCAGTTCGCGGGCGATTTCCTTATTGGTCTTGCCTTGCGCAATCAGGCGCAGTACGTCTTGTTGGCGGGCGGTCAGTGCGTTGGTTTCGAGGGGTAGCAGGCCCGAGGGGGCAAACTTGACCAGCACTTCGCCTTCGCGGATGGCCAGCAGTGCCTGGCCGATTTCGTCCGGGGCGATGTTTTTGCCGATAAACCCGTCCACACCCAGCGTCATGACTTGCTCGATCAACGCCGGGTCATCGACCATCGAAACCACGATCAACGTAGTCCGCCGTAACTGCTGACGCAGTTCACTAAGCTGGCTCATGCAGGTCAGGCCCGGGAAGCGCAGGTCCAGAATCAGCGTGTCGACTTCTTCGCCGGTCTGGATCAACGCTTGCACGGTGTCGAGATCGCCAGCCTGTTCCAGCGTTGCTTCGGGCAGCAACCGCTGCACTGTGCGCGACATGCCTTCGCGAAACATCGGGTGATCGTCGGCGATGATGATCCTGCATGCCACGGTGTGCTCCTTCCATGAGTCTGGCGTTTGTCCGGCATGTTACTTTAGCACCGCGCCGGGTGGCTACTTGAGGCGCGTGATGGATCTGTAGACGACCCAACAAGGATGTTTCCCCATGACGTTCGAGAAAAATACCGAACTCGCTCAGGCCAATTTGCGCATCATCGTGGCCGTGTGCGCCATTATCTACATCGGCGCATTGGGCCTGCTGCCCGGACAGCAGGTGGACACTTACCTGCCGGTTATCCTTTATATCTGCGTGTTCTTGCTGGCCTCGGTTGCCTTTCGTCAGGTCATTGCCCGTTGGCCCGGGCATTACCCGGCGCGGCGCATCCTGGGGATGATTCACGACTACACCGGCACCTCATTTGGCCTAGTGGTCGGTGGCGAAGCGGCATTGCCGCTGTACGCGGTGATGGTCTGGGTCAACCTGGGCAATGGCATGCGTTATGGCTCGCGCTATCTGGCGATTGCTACCGGGCTGGCGTTGTTGGCGCTACTGATTGTCTATCGCCTGACGCCGTTGTGGCAGGCGCAACCGTTCATGGTGCTGATGCTGATGATCACCAGCACGGTGATTCCGGTCTATGCCCATTTGCTGCTGGAACGCACGCGTAAGGCGTCGGAGGAGGCCGTCGCGGCCAATCTCGAAAAATCGCGTTTCCTGGCCCAGGCCAGCCATGATTTACGGCAACCGATCCACTCCATTGGCCTGTTCACCGCGTGTTTGCGCGAAGCACACCTGGGGGATGAAGAGCGGCGTTTGGTGGACAGCATCGACCGTTCATTGCTCAACGTGTCGCAATTGTTCCGCTCGATACTCGATCTCTACACCCTGGACAATGGCCGTGTGCTGCCAAAGCTGCAGGCGCTGAATCTCGGCGACTTTCTGACTGACCTTGTGCGCCAGAATGTCGAGGCCGCGCGTTGGGCCGGTGTGCAATTGCGTTTGAGGCCTTGTTCCCAGTGGGTACTCGCGGATCCGGCGCTCCTCACTACCATGGTTCAAAACGTACTCTCGAACTGTTTCAAGTACGGTGCCCAGCGGCCGGTTTTGATCGGCGTGCGCAGGCGGGGTACCGGGCTCGCCATCATGGTTCACGATCAGGGGCGAGGGATCGAGCAGGAGCATTTACCGAAAGTCTTCGAAGAGTTTTATCGAGTTCGTCAGGTACGGGACAAGGATGTCGAGGGCGTGGGGCTGGGACTCTCCATCGTCAGGCGCCTGGGGCAGCTAATGGATATGGACGTGGCTATACGCTCGCGTGTGGGGCGCGGCACATCCGTTTGCCTGTATGGCTTGCCGCTGGCGATGCCGCCGAAACACGCCAATCTTCGCGAAGACGTGCATCAGGTCGGTTTGCTGAGTGGATTGAAAGTGTGCCTGGTAGAGGATGATCACAACGTGCTGCTGGCCACTCAGGCTTTGCTGGAACGTTGGGGATGCGCGGTGCAAGCCGAATTGACTGGCCGGGACCTGGTCAGCGATTGTGATGTGATCGTTGCTGACTATGATTTGGGCAACCACGCCACCGGCATCGAGTGTATAGATCAGTTGCGGCAACAGCGCGGTTGGGCAGTGCCGGCGCTGATACTCACCGGGCATGACGTTGAGACGATCCAGTCGGAGTTACGCGACCATCAGGTCGCTATCCTCTCCAAACCTGTGCACCCATCCGAGTTGCGCGCCACGTTGCGAGACCTCAGCCAGAAACAGTCAAATGTCCGCATACCTGTTGCATGAAGAGCATCAGCTGGCTCACCGGCCGCTGTAGGGAATGTTTAGAATCCTGGCGGAATGTACCCCGGTACATAAGGAACGTTTGTGCACTTGCCGTGTAGAATTCGGCCATCTTCGATTCTGAACAGTACTATTTTTTTAGTCTTATCGACGGTGGCCTCGATTTTACAATCGGAGCTGTGGGCCACGGTTTGATAGTACTCGGTGTAAACCATCCCGTTGCCCGTAGGGGTCATTGATGTCCCAGCGGCCTCGGTGTTGGTCCAGCTGGACGATTTATACCAGGTGAGCACAGCCAGGTTTTCTCCATTCGCACCGACTTGTTTTTTCATCGTGTCGGGCTTGCCAAATAGATCCAGTGCTTCCTGAAGGTCTCGTCCTTCCCAACGGGACTGTGCAATGGTTGAGCAACCATTAATCAATAAAGTGCTGGGAATAATGAATGTTAATAATAGAAAACGAATCCATGTGTTCATTATAAGTTCTTCTATGAAGTATAAGGCGGTAAAAATTTAAACAGCCAGAACGTGAAAGTAGGGTTTGCGTGCCGATCGATGTGAGCAGCTTTGCTATTGTTTGTTGCCCAATATGTTATCCAGATCATCCATCATCTTGCTGTTCTCCTGAACCGGTGCCAATTTGAAGAACATTTGTTGGGACACATTGATCATCTGCATGTAGTCCATCTTGCCCATCGCGACAGAGTCCTTGTTGCCCGGTTTGCAGACGAACTCGAACGAACGCTGGACCCAAAGCTCCTTTGGCTCCTGCCATTTATCGTTCACTTTAAGGTGCCGCAAGGTGTAGCCGATGCGCTCTACAGACTGGCCATTCAGAAAGCGTACTTTGCGCGTCGGGCATTGGACTTCAAGGTTGTATGCGTCGATCATCGGCTTGCCCGGCTCTTCATAGACCAAGGTCACGGCCACCAATTGTGCGCCTTTGGTTTTGGGCGAGGGCAGCACAGAGGTGCGGTCAGCGACGTACATGATGTTTTTGTGCGCAATGCCGTTACCGTAGATGATCCACCAATCGCCGATGGGATTTGGCTCTTCTGCCAGCGCCGAAGTGGACGCCGTTACGACAGCCAAAGCGGCAAAAAAATTATTAAACTTGAACAGCGATGACATGGTATTGCTCCATTTTTATGCTTTGTTTTAAAACTCGAGGCATGTTTGTTTTCCTCGACGTTGCAACTTTTTTATGCTCGAGTGTTTATCTGGGTTTCAGATCAAACTGAAAGTTTAATGTGTGGCGAGCGCAGGGGGAATTAGGGCAAGTGTGCTAGTGGCTAATTGATGGTGTTGTAAGGTGGGCTAGTACATGTGTGCTATTGAGGGCGGTCGATGCGCCTGTTTAAACTTGAGTAAGTCTCAAAGGTCGAGACCGTGCCTTCAAGGAAAAGCTCATGAAAAAGTGCGTCACGCTTGCTTTACTCGTTTCTGCCTCTGTGTTGCTACACGGTTGCTCCGCCCTGGACTACACATCTGGTACGCCGGTTTCTTCACAGCAACTTGCTCAGTTTCAGAAAGGCAAGACTACCCAGCAACAGGTGATTGGCGCCATTGGCCAACCCGCCAACAAGTCTGAGGTGAGCGGAAAGGAAATATGGACCTATCCCTACACCAAGATCGCGGCGCTGCCTTTCGCGCCTAATGTCAACGAGAGCACCGTGTTTGAATGGTCATCCAAAGGCGTGCTAATGGACGTCTACAAAAGCGGTGCAGCAAAAGGTCAGTCGGGTAACGCGCTACTGGATGCCGCCGGGATGTAACGGACAGGCGTTGTGCAAGAATCCCCCAGTGAGAAAAAGCCCCTTGGTTGGAAAACCAGGGGGCTTTTTCGTTTCTGATGCAAGCGTGCTATTCGGATCGTTCTCAAAACGTCGGAGGGGTTATCACCCAAATGATCACGGCATCCACATCACCAGGGTTCCCGTAGCGATGGGGTTCCTGGCTGGAAAAGCTGAAACTGTCGCCTTCAGCCAACAGAAAATGCCGCTCTCCCACCCACAACTCAAAACTGCCTGATAGCAGGAACCCCGCCTCTTCACCTTCGTGGCTGTAGCTTTGCTGACTGTAAGTGCCCGGCGGAAATCGCGAGTGCAGCATTTCCAACTGTCGATTGGGTTGCGGTGTGAGCAGGTGATCGACGATGCCATCTTCGTAATGCACGCTCATTCGGCTGTTTTTACGCACAACGATGCCGTCATCTTCGGGCGCGGTTTGCGCTTCGCTGGCGAAGAACCACTGGATGGTCACGCCGAGGCTTCGGGCGATATTGAACAGGGCGGGAATAGAGGGATACGCCAGGTTGCGTTCCAGCTGGCTGATGTACCCGGCCGTCAGCTCGCTCAACTGCGCCAGTTCCGTCAGGGTCATGCCTCGACGTTTGCGCAGGCCACGAATCCGTGTGCCGAGAAAATGCGGCTCTGCCGTAGCGCTTTCTTGCGTAGGCGCGCTGTTGGCAGGCGGCATCGTGCTGCTGTTGCTCATCGCGTGCTCCAAACCGGGGTTTGTAAAAACCCCGGAGTATAAAACAGCCTCAAAGCTCCCAGGCGACTTTAAGCCCTTCGTATATAGCTTCTTCGGCGGTGCGTGGCGCCAAGCAATCGCCGATGCGCCGGAACTCGACCAACCCTTGCAACTCGGCGCCCAGGCTATCGACTGGCTGATGACCCTGACAGAGCACCAATGTATCGATGTTTTCGAAGAGCATCGGCTCGCCGCTGGCAGTGTGTTGCAGGTAGACGGTGTTGTCGTCGCAACCATACAGGCGGGCGTATGGAGTGATCGGGATGCCGAGTTTGTGCAGCTCACCGGCCAATTGATCGCGTACGTACAGCGGCAGGTTCTCGCCGCAATGCGTGCCGTTGACCGCCAGTTGTACCTGATGCCCGGCACGTACCAGGCGTTCGGCGATGCCGGGGCCAATCCAGTCGCAGCGCCAGTCGACGACGACCACCGAACGGCCGATGTGCACTTCATCGCGCAGCACCTGCCATGCGTCCACCACCTGCAGTTCACCGCCGCGCTCGAATGCCGGCCAGTAAGGCTCTGCGCCGGTGGCGACTATCACCAAGTCTGGCCGTTCACGTTCCACCAGCGCGCGGTCGACGCGGGTATTGCGCACCACGCGCACGCCGGCCAGTTCCATTTCGCGTTGCAGGTTGGTGCTGGCACCGCCGAATTCACTGCGTCGTGGTAGCAATTGTGCGAGCAAAACCTGGCCGCCGAGTTGCGCGCTCGCCTCGTAAAGAGTCACTTCATGTCCGCGCTGGGCGGCCACTGCGGCGGCTTTCATTCCAGCCGGGCCGCCGCCCGCGATCATGATCCGCTTACGCTGCCCGGTCTGTTGTCGCTGGCCGAAAATCAACTCACGACCGGTTTCCGGGTGCTGGATGCAGGATATCGGCAGGCCTTTGTGGAAGTGGCCAATGCACGCCTGATTGCAGGCGATGCAGGCTCGGACGTCCTCGACATGCCCGGTGTCGGTTTTATTGGGCATTTGCGGATCGCAGATCAACGCGCGAGTCATGCCGCACACGTCGGCCTGGCCGCGCGACAGAATCAGCTCGGCCTCTTGTGGCTGGTTGATGCGCCCGGTGACGAACAACGGGATCGACAAACTGGCCTTGAAGGTACCGGCCTCCTTGGCCAGATAAGCTGCTTCGATCGCCATCGGCGGCACGATATGCACCGCGCCGCCCAGTGAGGCCGAGGTTCCGGCGACGATATGCACGTAATCCAGCATCGGCTGCAGGAGCTGCACGGCAGCCAGCGATTCATCTTCGGTCAGCCCTTCGGGGTCGCGTTCATCAGCGGAGATACGCAAGCCGATAATGAAATGCTCATCGGTGCTGGCACGTATGGCGCCGATCACTTCGCGCAGGAAACGCAGGCGTTGTTCCAGCTCACCGTTGTAGTCATCGGTGCGACGGTTGACCCTGGGATTGATGAACTGCGCCGGTAGATAACCATGGCTGGCAACCACTTCCACGCCGTCGATGCCGGCCTGATACAGACGCCTTGCCGCCGCGCCGTAACCCGCCACGATCTCATCGATCATTGCCTGGTCAAGGGCGCGAGGCATCACCCGAAAGCGTTCGTTGGGAACCGCGGAGGGCGAGTAGGCAACCGCCAGCAAGCCATCGCTGGACTCCATGATTTCGCGGCCCGGGTGGAAAATTTGCGACAGCACGACGGTGCCGTGCGCATGGCAGCTGTCGGCAAGTTTTCGGTAACCCTCGATGCAGGCATCCTCAGTCGCCATCAGCACGTGCGAGGTGTAGCGCGCACTGTCATGCACGCCGGCCACTTGCAGCACGATCAGGCCGACGCCGCCCTCAGCTCGCGCCTTGTGATAGGCGATCAGTTGTTCGTTGACCAGATTGTCGGTCGGCATCGAGGTGTCGTGCCCACTGGACATGATGCGGTTTTTCAGGCGTTTGCCACGCAGCTGCAAAGGTTCGAACAGGTGCGAAAAAGCGGCGGGCGAGGACGACATGGTGGAAATACTCCAGGCAGGCTGAAGCCGAAAGGCCGGTTTCGGCGTTATTGTTTTGCCTATAGAAATTTACCAGCAGTAAAAAATCAACTTGTTTTTTTACTGCTGGTTGCAGTAATTTCATTTTGCGCCCGCATCAGGGCGAACCTCACAACAATAAAAAGGGCCACGTCGGCGTTCAGTCGAGCGGCACCTGCAAGAGGAACCACCGATGAAATCGAATACGCTCAAGCACGGTTTTTATCCCTTGGTATTGACCTTGGCCATGGGCCTTGGAAGTGCCCAGGCAGCACCGGATATGGTGGTGGTCGGTTATGGCGGCGCCGGGCAAAAAGCACAGGATGTGGCCTTTTTCCAACCCTTCAGCGTCGCGGACCACAGCAAGCTCATCCAAAGCGAATACAACGGTGAGATGGCCCGAATCAAAGTGATGGTCGACACCGGCAACGCTGATTGGGACGTTGTGCAAATCGAAGGTCCGGACCTGATGCGCGGTTGTGACGAAGGGATGTACGAAAAACTCGACTGGAAAAAACTCGGCGGCGCGGACCAATTGATTCCCGATGCCGCGCAGGCGTGTGGTTCGGCGGCGCTGGTGTGGAGCGTTGCGATTGCTTACGACACGCAAAAACTCGCTCAAGCACCCACATCGTGGGCTGACTTCTGGGACGTCAAGAAAATCCCTGGTAAGCGCGGGCTGCGTAAACGCGCGGTGTACAACCTGGAGTTCGCCTTGCTGGCTGACGGGGTGAAAGTCGAGGATGTTTACTCGGTGTTAAGCACGCCCCAAGGCGTGGACCGCGCTTTCGCCAAACTGACTGAGCTCAAGCCTTACATCCAGTGGTGGGAGGCCGGCGCTCAACCTGCTCAGTGGCTGACGGCCGGCGACGTGGTGATGACGTCCACCTACAGCGGACGCGTCGCCTCTGCAGCGCAAAGTGGCAGCCACTTGGGGCTGGTATGGCCGGGCAGCCTGTACGGTATGGATTACTGGGCGATCATCAAAGGCTCCAAGCATGTCGATCAGGCCAAGCGCTTTATCGCCTTCGCCAATCAGCCGGACGCTCAAGTGAAGTACGTCGAGCAAATCCCTTATGGCCCGACCAACACCGTGGCCGCCGCGAAACTCGACAGCAAACTTGCGCAATGGGTGCCTACCTCACCGCAGAATCTCAAGGGTGCACTGTCGATGAACGTCGAATTCTGGGTGGATCACGGCGAAGAGCTGGAAGAGCGCTTCAACGCCTGGGCCAGCAAGTAGTCTTGATCGGCTGGACGCTGCACAGCGTCCAGCCTTACTGTTTGCTCAGTCGATCAGCCTGGAGATCTAAACCATGAACGAGATTGCTAACCCGACTGGCGCTGAGTCTCGGCGCAGCGTCACCGAACAACGGTTGCGTGAAGAGTTGGCGGCTTGCTACCGATTGATCGCGCACTTTCGCATGACCGATCTGATTTTTACCCATATCTCGGTGCGTTTGCCGGGGCCGGAACATCACTTTCTGATCAACCCGTATGGGCTGATGTTCGAGGAAATCACCGCCTCCAACCTGGTGAAAATCGGCCTGGACGGACACGCCGTGGAGGCGTCGCCATACCCGGTGAACCCGGCAGGTTTTGTGATTCACAGCGCCATTCACGGGGCGCGCGAAGATGCGCAATGCGTGCTGCACACGCACACCCGGTCCGGTTGCGCGGTGGCTGCATTGAAGTGTGGTTTGCTGCCGGTGAACCAGATCTCCATGGAGTTTTATGGGCGTGTTGCTTATCACGACTACGAAGGCGTGGCGCTGGACTTGAGCGAGCAACAGCGGCTGGTGCAGGACATCGGTGATAAACCGGTGTTGATGTTGCGCAACCACGGTTTGCTGACCGTGGGCGAAACCGTGAGCCAAGCCTTTCTGCGCATGTATTACCTGGAAAAAGCTTGCGAAATCCAGTTGGCGGCGCAGGCTGCCGGCGAACTGGTATTGCCATCGGCCGAGGTGTGCGAATACACCGAACGCCAGTTCAATGACCCGGGCCGACCACTGGAAGAAGGCGAGTTGAATGACCCGGACGCAATGCAATTGGCCTGGAATGCGTTGTTGCGACTGCTGGACCGCGTAGCGCCGGGTTATCGAGATTGATCCCGATCCTTTGCTGAACGCACCGCCGCCATCGCAGGCAAGCCAGCTCCCACAGTAGATCTCTGTTGCTCACAGACTCTGTGCCTTGCCAGATCCCACAGTGGATTTTTGCTGCTCACAAAACCTGTGCCTTGCTCAGATCCCTGTAGGAGCTGGCTTGCCTGCGAAGGGCACACCTCGGTCTGCCAGAAGTCCTTGTTGAATGGGCGGGCCTCATCGCTAGCAGGCTAGCTCCTACAGTAGATCTTTGTTGCTCCCAAACTCTGTGCCTTGCCCAAATCCAATGTGGGAGCTGGCCTGCCAGCGATGGCCACACTTCGGTCTCTCAGGAATTCTTGTTTGATGGGCGGGCCTCATCGCTAGCAGGCTAGCTCCCACAATAGATCTCTGTTGCTCACAAAACCTGAGCCTTGCTCAGATCCAATGTAGGAGCTGGCTTGCCTGCGAAGGGCACACCTCGGTCTGCCAGGAATCCTTGTTGAATAGGCGGGCCTCATCGCTAGCAGGCTAGCTCCCACAGTGGATTTTTGTTGCTCACAAAACCTGTGCCTTGCCCAGATCCAATGTAGGAGCTGGCCTGCCTGCGAAGGGCACACCTCGGTCTCTCAGGAATTCTTGTTAAATGGGCGGGCCTCATCGCTAGCAGGCTAGCTCCCACAATAGATCTCTGTTGCTCACAAACTCTGTGTCTTGCCCAAATCCAATGTGGGAGCTGGCCTGCCAGCGATGGCTACACCTCGGTCTGTCAGGAATTCTTGTTGAATGGGCGGGCCTGATCGCTAGCAGGCTAGCTCCCACAGTGGATTTTTGTTGCTCCCAAACCCTGTGCCTTGCCCAGATCTCAAAATAGATCTCTGTTGCTCACAAACCCTGTGCCTTGCCCAGATCTCAAAATAGATCTCTGTTGCTCACAAACCCTGTGTCTTGCCCAAATCCAATGTGGGAGCTGGCCTGCCAGCGATGGGGGCTTCCCGTCATGACATTCAGATGTATCAGTGAAGTTACAGTCTGTTACTTGACTTACAAATGTTCGCCAACTCTATACATTTCAATGCTGTAATTTAGCGACAAGGTCTGGCTAACATTGGGAGGTACAGGCGTTATATAAAACAATAATAAGTAAAGTCCTGAGGCCTCCAATGAAAAAGCGTTCCCTGTTGGGTATGTTCGTCTTCTCGATGTCTGCAAGTTCCCTTGAAGCCCACGCTGATGAAACTTCCGGTGATTTTATCGAAGACGGGACCGCTACGGTAACTGCCAGGAATATCTACTTTAATCGCAAATCATTATCGGATTATCCCGATGCTCGAGGTTGGGGGCAGGGATTTTTAATGGATTATAAGTCGGGGTTTTCTCAAGGTGTTGTCGGGTTCGGCATCGATGCCAGTATCGATACTGCTTATAAGCTGGATGGTGGGCGCGGAACTGTCGGCACGGGGCTCTTTCCGGCAGATGGGGAAGGTGAAAGAACCGAATCATCAACGTTGAACACCGCTGTTAAAATGAAATGGTCGAACACCGTTATCAAATACGGTGATCTACGGCCGTACAATCCGGTAGTGGCGACACCGGACTCACGCCTGATGCCGATGACCGTCCGGGGAATCCAGTTTTTAAGCAGTGACATTGATAAGGTCAGTGTCGATGCGGGGCACTTTTTCTCGTCCAAGGGTTATGCCAGCACCGATCATGACGGTGATTTTGTGGCCGGTTATGCAGGCGTCAAGGGCGGCGATGTCGATTATGCCGGCCTGACCTATCAACCGGTGGACCAGGCCATTTTTGGCGCGTATGCCTCGCGTGCAGAGGATTTGTGGCGCCAGTACTACATCAACGCGAACTACACCTTTGCCCTGTCTGCCGATAAAGCGCTGAACGTTGATTTCAACGTGTATCGGTCACTGGATGAAGGCCAGGCGCGCGCGGGTTCAATTAACGTAACGGCCTGGTCACTTGCCAGTGCCTATACCGAGGGTGCGCATACTTACACATTGTCTTATCAGAAAATTCATGGCAGCGAACCTTTCGACTACCTGGCGTCGTCGGACGGCACCTTTATGGACTCGATATACCTGGCCAACTCCTCGCAGTACGGAGACTTCAACGGCCCTGGCGAACAGTCAGTAGGGCTGGGTTATCAATACGATTTTGGAAGTACGGGTTTCTCTCGAACAACGTTGGGATTTCGTTATGTGTATGGCTTTGACATTGACAGCAAACAGATCGATCCAGAGGGCTTATATGCGTACTTTGCCAACGCTGACAGGCAAATAGAACGAGACCTGGATCTTAAAACAGTTTTTGAAAGTGGCACGTTCAAGAATTTGTCCGTCTTGGTGCGTTACGCCGATCACACGTTCTCTGGTGACAGCGCCCGGCAGTTCCGGTTGATAACTGAATACCCGCTTAATATTTTTTAATGCACGTAAAACAATAAGAGGACTGACATGAAAAGTATTCCGCTCAAGTACGCAGCGCTCACCTTGGCCATCTCGCTGGTTACAGTTTCTGCACAAGCAGACACCTTTTATGTACACGCAGGACGCTTGGTTGATGTCGAAAAGGGCAAGGTATTAAGCGATCAACGCATCAAGATTGAGGACGAACGCATTGTGGCGGTTGAAGCATGGAGCCCGCCGCCCGCCGACAGCAAGGTCATTGATTGGTCGTCCAAAACCGTGTTGCCGGGCCTTATTGATATGCACACTCATATCGCTGATTGGGACATGACCAACAACGTGGCTGAGCCGCTGCTGCACTCTCCGCAAGATGTGGCGCTGATGGGCGCCAAGCATGCTTATCAGACGTTGCGGGCGGGTTTTACCACCGTGCACGACTTGGGCACCTACCGTGCTTTTACCGATGTCGCGTTGCGTGATGCCATCAACGCTAACCGGGTGTTGGGGCCACGGATGAACGTGGTGGGTGCTTACATAACAGTGGCCGGTGGCGGCGGCGAAGTCACAGGATTCGCCCCTGGAATAAAGATTCCGCAGGACATGCAAGTCGGCGTCTACACCGATGCCAATGACGCGAAACTCAAGACGCGCTACATGTTCCAGCACGGCGTGGACACCATCAAGATGATCGGCACAGGCGCCGTACTGGCCGAAGGCACTGAACCCGGTCAAATGGAAATGACCGAAGAGGAAATGCGCGCCGTCGTGCAGGAGGCCAAGATTCACAAGAGCTATGCCACCGTCCATGCGCATGGCGCAGAAGGCATCAAGGCCGCTATCCGCGCAGGCGCCAAATCGATTGAACACGCTTCGTTGCTTGATGATGAAGGCATCAAAATGGCGAAAGACAACGGCACCTATCTGGTGATGGATGTTTATAACGGTGACTACATCGACGAAGTGGGGCACAAGGAAAACTGGCCGGAGGGTTACTTGCGCAAGAACGCTGAAACCACGGATGCCCAGCGTCAGGCATTTCGCAAAGCGGTCAAGGCCGGGGTGAAAATCGCCTATGGCACCGACGCGGGTGTCTACCCTATCGGCACCAATGCCAAGCAATTCGCCTACATGGTCAAGTTCGGGATGACGCCGATGCAGGCGATTCAGTCCGCCACCGTGGTGGCGGCTGACCTGCTGAATTGGCAAGCGGATGTCGGCGCCGTCAGTGCTGGGCGATTCGCCGACATGATCGCGGTCGACGGTGATCCCCTTGCAGACATCTCGATTCTTGAAAAAACACCGGTGGTCATGAAGGGCGGGGCGCTGATTTCTCCTGATGTACTGCCAAATATGTAACCAGAGCAAATAGCGGCGGGTTCTGGAGTAAACGAGGGTTGTTGCTGTACAGTCGTTCAGCTCGTGAACGATGTGTTCCGGGCTCAACCCTCGTCTCCAGGAGCGTCGCCCCATGACACAGGAAGTCCGGTTCTCCCGAATGGCCCCGGAGTTGCGTAAAACCAATCTCATCGAGGCCACGCTCGTGTGCCTCAAGCGCCACGGCTTCCAGGGCGCATCCATTCGCAAGATATCTGCCGAGGCTGGCGTCTCGGTCGGTTTGATCAGCCATCACTATTCCGGCAAGGACGAACTCGTCGCCGAGGCCTACCTCGCCGTGACCGGCCGGGTCATGGGCCTGCTGCGCGCCGCCATGGACCAAGCCGCACCCAACGCCCGCGAGCGTCTGTCGGCCTTCTTCCGTGGCTCGTTTTCCGCCGAATTGCTTGATCCGCAACTGCTTGATGCCTGGTTGGCGTTTTGGGGCGCGGTGAAGACAGCCGAAGCGATCAACCTCGCGCACGAACATTCCTACAGCGAGTACCGCAGCATCTTGCGCAAGGTGTTGAGCGAGTTGGCGCAGGAAGAGGGTTGGGAGAATTTCGATGCCGAACTCGCCGCCATTGGCCTCAGCGCACTGCTCGATGGTTTGTGGCTGGAGTCAGGTCTGAATCCCGGGACATTTACCCCGGAACAGGGCATGCAGATCTGCGAGGCGTGGGTCGACGGTTTGCAGGCCGGAGGGCACCAGCGATTCTTATTGCCGACGACCATCTGTTGATCGATCGTTCAGTAATGGCTACTCTCAGCCGCCAGTGCAGGAAAAACTCTAATAAGAAACACGCCTTCGGGCACACGCAGGACACCATGCGATGACTCCTCGGGTACTGATCGTCGATGACGATCCGCTGATTCGCGAACTGCTGCAAGCTTACTTGAGCCAGGAAGGCTACACCGTGCATTGCGCTGCCACGGCGGAGCTGGCCGACACTTTTCTGGCAAGCAACACGGTCGATCTGGTGATGCTGGATATCCGTTTGCCTGGCAAGGACGGCCTGACCCTGACTCGGGAATTGCGGGTGCGCTCGGAAGTCGGAATCATTTTGATCACCGGGCGCAACGACGAAATCGATCGTATCGTGGGCCTTGAGTGCGGCGCCGATGATTACGTGATCAAGCCCCTTAACCCTCGGGAACTGGTGTCCCGAGCAAAAAACCTCATCCGCCGGGTTCGCCATGCCCATACACCGCAACCGGTCGCAGGCATCGCCCGGCCAGTCAAACAGTTCGCCGCGTGGGCACTGGACACCGATCGCCGACGGTTGATTGATCACTCTGGTTGCGAAACCCTGCTGACTCACGGCGAGTACCAATTGCTCAACGTGTTCCTGCGCAACAGTGGTCACACCTTGAGTCGCGATCAGTTAATGGACCAGATTCGCAATCGCGAATGGGTGCCCAACGATCGCTCCATCGACGTGCTCGTAGGGCGCCTGCGCCGCAAACTTCACGACGACCCGGCCGAGCCCCAACTGATCATCACCATCCACGGCGCCGGTTACCTGTTTACCGCCAGCGTGGCGGCCTGAACGGCATGCTGCGGTGGGTTGGTTTGCTGTTGTTGCTGTCGTCTGCCAGCGCCATGGCAGCGGAAAAAATTCGATATTGCGACTATCCGATTTATCCGCCTATTTCCTGGAGCGACGGCAAACAGGTGCGCGGCGTAGCCCCCAGCGTTGTGAAAAACCTCTTCGGGCGACTGGGCTACGAGGTCGAAGTCGTCGAATTGGACAACTGGAATCGTTGCGTATTGGACGCTGCTGAAGGGCGTGTCGATGTGGTGCTGGCCTACCAGACGACCGAACGTGAGCACAGCCTGGTTTTTTCGACGCCGGTGTTGCGCGAAGAAGTGGCGGTGTTCGTCAATCGCCAGCATCCGGTCAACATCGAGCGCTTGCAGGACTTGGCCAATTACCGGGGAGGGATGTTGTTCGGTGAAAGTTACGGCGTGGATTTCGACCGTTTCGTGGCCGAGCATCACAACTTCGAACGGGTCTCTGACTGCCGTCAAAATTTCGGAAAACTGATTCGCGGGCGCATTGATTTTATCGTTTCCGAGCGGCGCACCGGGCAGATGCGTGTCGAGACATTGCCTGGGGCGCAAGACATCGTCGCACTGCCCGAATCCTTTGGTGTGGACTATTTGCGCATAGCGGTATCGCGCCGTTCGCCAGTGGCCAGCCGCATGCCGGAGGTAAATGCCCAATTGACGCGCATGGTGGATTCGGGGGAAGTGGACAAGTTGCTGCACGAAAGTGAAGTCACCTACCGCGATATGATCAAACTGCTGCCGGACGCGCAATGATTCGCCTCTATCCCGATGGATTATTGCGGCGTTTATTGCTGTTCATTCTGCTGTTCAGCCTGTGTTTTACCGTCCTGGCGAGCGGTGTGCAGTTGTATTTCGAATACCGTCGCGAGATGCGTGAAATCGACTCGCGCATGGAGCTGATCAGTGCCGGTTATCTGGCCAGCCTGGAGCGCAACCTGTGGGATTTGAATCAGCAACAATTGAATGTGCAATTGCGCGGTCTGGTGGATTTCTCCGACGTGGCGCGTGTGCGCCTGACCGGTCCCGACCTCGACCTGCTGCAAGGCACTCCCGACCCGGTCGGGCCGTTGCGTATCGAGCGTTTCGAGTTGAACTATCAACCGCCCTCCGGACCTGTACGGCATCTGGGGCAGTTGGAGGTCAGTACCGATCTGGGCGCGGTGTATCGGCGGCTGTACGCCACCGGATTGACCAGCCTGTTGTGGATGAGCGTTTTTCTCTGCGGTTTGGCAGTGGCGTTGTCGGGGTTGTTCTATCGGCTGGTGACACGGCATCTACTGGTGATGGCCGAGTTTGCGCGGCGCATCGCCGCGGGTGACTGGAATGAACCGTTGCACCTCGACAAGCACCGCAGCGCTGGCGAGGATGAAATCGACACGGTCGCGCATGCGCTCGACGACATGCGCCGGGCGATTCTCAGCGATATCGATCGTCGGGAAACAGATCGGCTGGCCCTGCAGGACAATCGTGATGAACTGCTGAGATTGGTCGAGCGTCGCACCGCCAGCCTGAGGCGCGCCAAAGAAGAAGCCGAAGCGGCTAACCTTGCCAAGTCACGGTTTCTGGCGACCATGAGCCATGAATTGCGCACCCCGCTGAATGGCATCCTCGGCATGGCCGAATTGCTGCGCGGTGCGAGTCTGGACGAGCGCGACCTTAAACGCCTGGACGCGTTGTACAAGGCCGGCGAAGGCCTGCTGTCGATTCTGAACGAAGTGCTGTATTTCGCTCGACTGGAAGAGGGCGAAAGCCACCCGGAACCCGTCGACTTCTCGCTTCGGCTATTGCTTGATGAGGTGCTGACGCTGCTGGAACCTCGGGCATTGAGCAACGATACAACCTTGCATTGCAGAGTCGATCCGCGCGTGGCGCAACGACACAACGGCGCCGAACAATTTCTGCGCCAGGTGCTCAGCAACTTGCTGGCCAACGCGATCAAGTTCACCGAAGGCGGGCAAGTGGAAGTCGATGTCGCGCTGCTGCCCCCAGTGCCCGAACACACCGGGCAGCGGCTGCGTGTGAGTGTTATCGACAATGGCATTGGCATCGCCCCGCACATGCAGCAGAAGATCTTTGAACGCTTCACCCAGGCCAGCGAAGAGGTGGCGCAACGCTTTGGCGGCACCGGTTTGGGACTGGCGATCAGTAAGCATTTAGTGGAGCAACTGGGCGGGCAGATCGGCCTGGACAGTGAAGAGGGGCAGGGCAGTCGTTTCTGGTTCGAGCTGAGGTTGCAACCGGCCAGCGGCATGGTTGGCACGGCATTGAGCAGTACTGCGGTCCAGGCATTGAGCATTCTGGTGGTCGAGGATGTGGCGTTGAATCGTGAGGTGGTCAGTGGTTTGTTGCAGCGCGACGGGCATCAGGTATGGCTGGCTGAAGACGGCGAGCAAGCGCTGGTTCAATGCGCGTCGCAGGCATTCGATTTGATCCTGTTGGACGTGCATCTGCCCGGCATTAGCGGTGTGGAGTTGTGCACCCAGATCCGCAGTCATCCTGGGCCAAACCGTCATAGTCGCCTTCTTGCCCTGACCGCTAGCGTCCAGCCAGCGTTGGTGCGCGGGTATCTGGATGCCGGCATGGACGGGATTCTCGCCAAACCGCTGAAGCTTGAAAATCTGCGACAGGCGTTGGCCGGACAATCGCCACCGTCCACTGCGCAACACACGGACGAGGCCATGGACTGGCCGCTGTTGCAGACCCATCGCACATTGCTCGGCGAGCAAAAACTGCAAGGGTTGCTGGAAGTCTTGCGTGACTCGATCACCCAGCATCGCAAAGCACTCACAGAGGCGATCGATGCTTGCGATTGCACTGAAGTCGCGCACTTGGCGCATCGCTTGGCGGGCAGCAGCGATTCGCTGGGCTTTCGTGCATTGGCCACCGTATTGCGGGCGTTGGAGGAGGCTGCGCTGGTGAGTGATGAAGCGGCGGTGCAGGCCATGGCGTTACATCTTCAAGCGCAATTGCAGGCTTCTCAGCAGACGTTGCACGGCCTGATACGAGCCTGACGTACAAGTTTGTTACGACTTTTTACATCTTTGATCCTTGCGTACAACACGACCTTACATGGCTTTCCAATAATCGACGCAACCGCCCTGGCGCGGCCTTCGAAGCTTGTTGGAGACAATAATAATGAACTGCCGTAAAGCTGATCTTTCCTGCGCAATGACCCGCTGTCATTCGCCGTGCACCTCGCAGCGTATTGAGGTGCGAGCATGAGTAAACCCATCGAACGTGAAGGCATCCACCTCACCCGCGCCCTGAAAAGCCGTCACATTTTCATGCTGTCGCTGGGCGGCGTCATCGGTACAGGGCTGTTCATGGGCTCTGGCGTGACCATCAATCAGGGCGGCCCGGTGGGCGCGATTCTGGCTTATCTGGTGGCCGGTTTCCTGATGTACCTGGTGATGGTGTGCCTGGGCGAATTGTCGGTCCAGATGCCGGTTTCCGGCTCGTTCCAGACCCACGCCACCAAATTCATCGGCCCGGCCACCGGGTTCATGATCGGTTGGGTGTACTGGATGAGCTGGGCAACTACCGTGGGCCTGGAGTTCACGGCGGCGGGCATGTTGATGGAGCGCTGGTTCCCGTCGATTCCAATCTGGTATTGGTCTGCCCTGTTCGTGGTGGTGTTGTTCGGCTTGAACGCGCTGGCAACCCGTGCGTTCGGTGAGGCGGAATACTGGTTCTCGGGGATCAAGGTGGCGGCGATTCTGGGCTTCATCGTGGTCGGCGTGCTGGTGATCTTCGGCGCGATCCCGCTGACCAGCGGCGCACCGGCACCGATGGCGACCAACCTGATTGGCGACTCCCTGTTCCCCAACGGCTTGTCGGCCGTGTTCGCGGTGATGATGACCGTGGTCTACGCCTTCCAGGGCTGCGAGATCATGGGCGTGGCCGCCGGGGAAACCGATCAACCGGAAAAAAGCATCCCGCGTGCGGTGCGCAACGTGGTGTTTCGCGTGTTGATTTTTTACGTGTTGGCGATTGTGGTGCTGTCGGCCATCGTGCCGTGGCAACAGGCAGGGCTGATGCAAAGTCCGTTTGTGCAGGTGTTCGACATGGTCGGCATTCCTTACGCCGCCGACCTGATGAATTTTGTCATCCTCACCGCGATTCTGTCGGTCGGTAACTCAGGCCTGTATGCCGCGACGCGCATTCTTTGGGCAATGTCGAAAACCGGCATGGCACCCAAAGCCTTGTCGCCGCTGAGCAAACGCGGCGTACCCTTGCGGGCGCTGAGCATCACCCTGTGCTTTGCATTGGTGTCGCTGATGACCAGTTTCGTGGCGGCGGATACGTTGTTCATGGTGTTGATGGCCGTCAGCGGCATGTCAGGCACGGTGACCTGGATCGTGATAGCCCTGGCGCAATACAAATTCCGCAAGGCCTACCTGCGTGATGGCGGCAAACTGAGTGATCTGAAGTACCGTGCCCCATGGTTTCCGCTGTTGCCACTGACATGCATCGTGTTGTGCTGCTCGTTGTTTGTGTTCCTGGCGCTGGATGAAACACAAAGGCCTTCGCTGTACTGGGGCTTTGGATTCATCGCGGTGTGCTATGCGGCTTACTTCCTGATCTATCGCAAGCGCGAAGCGGCGTTGTCGCCAAGTTTGCCTTCGCTATAACCCCCCGGCTGACTCTGTGGGAGCCTGGCCTACCAGCGATGACGATTCCGAAGACGCCATCACCGGCAAGCCGGTTTCCTACAGATCCGTGTGACGCCCAAAATCCCACGGCGTAACGCAACCCCTGTAGGAGACTGGCTTGCCAGCGATGGCGATTCCCAGAAC
>NZ_JBNQGB010000002.1:0-123979 GCF_050321825.1 Gordonia sp. IEGM753 | reverse complement strand
CAAGCCGGTTTCCTACAGATCCGTGTGACGCCCAAAATCCCACGGCGTAACGCAACCCCTGTAGGAGACTGGCTTGCCAGCGATGGCGATTCCCAGAACACCATCACCGGCAAGCCGGTTTCCTACAGTTCCGTGTGGCGCCCAAAATCCCACGGCTTAACGCAATCCCCCGTCCGCGTAAAAACCCTTCGCCCAGTTGTTCAAAGTTGTAACAACACTCTCCTCGAATTCGAGTAAAAAATAATAAACCTATAAAAATCAATAATTTAAACAAAAACACACTCTGTTACACCCATGCAAATCTCCGATTGCCGGCTTGCTGAACACTCGTTTAGTATGGCCTCAGTCGCATCACCTCAAGCCAAACACAACAATTCGGGGACCCGCATGACTACTCAACCTTCTCTGCTCAGTCAGGTCGAAGCAGGCGTTGCCTGGATCACGCTCAACCGCACGGCCCAGCGCAACGCGCTGGACATTCCTACGCTGAAAAATCTTCACACCCTGCTTGATGACTTCAACGCCGATCCCGCGGTTCGTGTCGTTGTTTTGACTGGCAGCGGCCGCAGCTTTTGCGCCGGTGCCGACCTCGCCGAGTGGGCCGACGCCGAAGCGCGCGGTGCATTGGAAAGCTACGGCTGGACCGAAACCGCTCACGCCTTGATGAGCCGTTTATTCAGCCTGGAAAAACCGACCATCGCCGCCATCAATGGCACCGCTGTGGGGGCAGGGATGGATTTGACGCTGTGCTGCGACCTGCGTGTTGCGGGCCAATCGGCGCGGTTCAAGGCCGGTTACACCAGCATGGCTTACTCGCCGGACGCCGGCGCCAGTTGGCATTTGCCCCGCCTGATCGGCACCGAACAAGCCAAGCGTCTGTTGTTCCTCGACGAGTTGTGGGGCGCGGACCGTGCCTTGGCTACCGGCCTGGTCGGTGAAGTCTGCGCCGATGAGCAACTGCTGGACGTGGCCGGTGAATTGGCGACACGCCTGGCCAACGGCCCGACGTTCGCATTTGCCCAAACCAAAAAACTGATGCGTGAAGGTGCTCAGCGCAGCCTGCCGGAGCAATTGCAGGCCGAACTGGCGGCAGGCCTGCTGTGTGGTCGCAGCGAGGACGGCGCTGAAGCGTTACGTGCCGCCATAGAAAAACGCCCGGCACAGTTCGTCGGCAAATAAGCCCACTTCAGCCTCGCACCTTTAACCCGTGAATGAACAACAGGTAGCACCATGAATTTCCAACTGACCCAAGAACAAGAAATGTTGGTGGAAGCGGTCCGCAGCTTTGTCGCCAAGGAACTGCTGCCCCATGAAGAAGCGGTCGATCGCGCCGATGAAGTCTCGCCTGAATTGGCAGCGCAGATTCGCGGCAAAGCCATCGCTGCAGGTTTCTATGCCTTCAACATGCCTGAAGAAGTGGGCGGTGGCGGCCTCGATTACCTGTCTCAGGCGCTGATCGAACGCGAGCTGTCGAAGGTCTCCTGGGCGCTGCACGTGTTCGTCGCACGGCCGTCGAAAATCCTCATGGCCTGCACCGGCGAGCAGATTAACGACTACCTGTTGCCGTGCATCCAGGGCGAAAAAATTGATTGTTTCGCACTGACCGAACCGGGAGCCGGCTCAGACGCCAATGCAATCAAGACCCGTGCTGTGCGCGATGGTGATGACTTCATTCTGAACGGCAGCAAGCACTTCATCAGCCATGCCGGGCATGCCGATTTCGCCATCGTGTTCGCGGTCACCGACACGTACGAACACAACGGCAAAAAACGTAACGCCGTGACCTCGTTCCTGGTGGATCGCGACACGCCCGGCATGACCATTCGCCGTGGTCCCAAGTGCGTGAGCAACCGTGGTTATCACACCTTTGAGATGTTTTTCGACGACTGCCGTGTGCCTGCGGCCAAGGTCTTGGGCGAAGTCGGTAAAGGTTGGGACGTGGCCAACGCCTGGCTGACTGCCGGGCGGGTGATGGTCGCTGCCAACTGCGTCGGTCAGGCACAGCGTGCGCTGGATGTGTCGCTGCAATGGGCGGCGGACCGCAAACAATTCGGCCAGCCAATCGGCACCTATCAGGGCATCTCTTTCAAGCTGGCGGACATGGTCACGCAGATCCGTGCGGCTGAACTGCTGACCCTGCACACGGCATGGAAAATGGACCAGGGCTCTATGACCGATGGCGAGGCCGGCATGGCCAAACTGTTTGCCAGCGAAGTGCTGGGCAAGGTCGCTGATGAGGCCGTGCAGATCTTTGGCGGGATGGGCCTGATGGACGAATGCCCGGTGGAACGCATCTGGCGCAACGCGCGGATCGAGCGCGTGTGGGAAGGCACCTCGGAGATCCAGCGGCACATTATTTCCCGCGAGCTGCTGCGGCCACTGTTGCGCTGATTGGCCTGGAGAAAACTCATGTCGCAGACTATTCGTGACAACCTCAAACGCATGCTCGCCCCCCGTCATGTGGCATTTGTCGGTGGCCGCAGCATGGCCCGAGCGCTCAAGCGTTGCGCCGACGGTGGCTACCTTGGGCAGATGTGGCTGGTCAATCCGCAGCACGACACGCTTGAAGGCGTGCCGTGCGTGCGCAGCATTGCCGATCTGCCTTGCGGGCCGGACGCTGTGTTCGTCGCCACCAACCGCGAACTGACACTGACCTGCGTCGGCGAACTGGCCGCCAAGGGTGCTGGCGGGGCGATTTGCTACGCCTCGGGCTTCGCTGAAAGCGGCGCCGAAGGCCAGGCCTTGCAGCAACAATTGCTCAAGGCCGCGGGCAACATGGCCTTGCTCGGGCCTAACTGCTACGGCTTGCTCGACTACCTGCACAGCTCGGCGTTGTGGCCGGTGGCGCATGGCGGCAAACCGGTGGAGAAGGGCGTCGCGGTGCTGACCCAGAGCGGCAACTTCGCCTACAACCTGTCGATGAGCGACCGCTCGTTGCCGGTGGCGTACATGGCTTCGGTTGGCAATCAGGCGCAACTGGGCGTCGCTGAATTGATGGACGTGTTGCTCGATGAGCCACGCGTCACCGCCATCGGTTTGCACCTTGAAGGCCTGAAAAACGTGCCGGGTTTTGCCCGCGCCGCGCACAAGGCGCTGGAGAAAGGCATCCCGATCATCGCGCTGAAAACCGGCGTCTCGCAAATTGGCGCCGAGCTGGCGCTCAGTCACACCAGTTCGCTGTCCGGTTCCGATGCGCTGTACGACAGCCTGTTTGCGCGCCTCGGCGTGATCCGCGTCAGTGGTCCGGTGAGCTTCGTCGAAACCCTCAAGGCTGCCGCGTGCGGAAAACTGCCAGCAGGCAATAGCCTGATCGCGCTGGCCTGTTCCGGTGGCGACGCCGGTTTGATTGCCGACTACGCCGAACGCAACGATTTGACCCTGCCCGCACTTGATGAAAGTCAGGTGCAAGAGCTGACACAGGTGCTGCCGACATACGCCAACCTGGTCAACCCGCTGGATTTCACCACGGCCATTTGGGGCGACGGTGAAGCCTTGAACCGCATGCTCGACAGCGCCCTGCGCACCGAGGCCGATGCGGCGATGCTGGTGCTTGATTACCCGAGCGAATCGACAGGCGAGCGCAAGGAATGCGACCTGTTGCTGGAGCTGTATTGTGCGGCGCTGGTGCGTCACGGCAAGACCGGTTTTGTCACTTCAGCCTTTCCCGAACTGCTGCCGTTCCATGCCCGTGAGCGTCTGCACGAGCAAGGTGTAGCGGCGTTGCAAGGCGTGGAAGATGGCTTGGCCGCGTGGGGCCGAATTGCCGGTTACCAACGCAATCGTCAAGCGCTGCTGGCGTTGGGCGAGTCGGCGCTGGTGCCGATTTGTCCACAGGCGTTGGCTGATGAAGGTCAGTTGCTCAATGAGTGGGACTCGAAAAAGGCCTTGCGCGCATTTGGTCTGCCAACGCCTAACGGTGTATTGAGCACACCGCAAACAGCACTGAGTGACGCCAATGCGCTGGGTTACCCGTTGGTGCTTAAAGCGGTCAGCTCACACCTGCCGCACAAGACCGAAGCGGGCGCTGTGGCGTTGAACCTGAAGGATGGCGCAGCGCTGACCGCAGCACTGGAAAAGATGCGCGCGAGCATTGCCGATTACGCGCCGCAAGTGCCGTTCGACCGCGTGCTGCTGGAACCGATGGCCACGCCGCCGCTGGCTGAATTGATCGTGGGCATCAAGCGCGAAAACGACTTTGGCCTGGCGCTGGTCATCGGTGCCGGCGGCATTCTGGTGGAACTGCTCAAGGACAGTCGCAACCTGCTGCTGCCGACCACTGACGGTGCGATTCGCGCGGCATTGTTGAGCTTGCGCAGTGCGCCATTACTCCAAGGTTTTCGCGGTCGTGAAGCGGCGGACCTTGAGGCATTGGTCACGGCCGTTCGCGCAGTGGCCGACTACGCCTGCGAGAACGCCGCACACCTGTTGGAACTCGATGTGAATCCATTGTTGGTCGGTGCCCACGGCACGACTGCGGTCGATGCGTTGATTCGCCTTGGCCACGAGTGAGGATGTGAACATGCAAACCACGACATTGACCGGCGGCCAGGCATTGGTGCGCTTGCTGGCAAATTACGGCGTCGACACCGTGTTTGGCATTCCCGGCGTGCACACGCTGGAGTTGTATCGCGGCCTGCCCGGCAGCGGCATTCGCCATGTACTGACCCGCCACGAACAAGGCGCCAGTTTCATGGCCGATGGCTACGCACGTGTCAGCGGTAAACCGGGCGTGTGCTTCATCATTACCGGCCCCGGCGTGACCAATGCCGCGACCGGCATTGGTCAGGCGTATGCCGACTCGATTCCGATGCTGGTCATTTCCAGCGTCAACCATACCGCCAGCCTCGGCAAGGGCTGGGGTTGCCTGCACGAAACTCAGGATCAGCGCGCCATGACTGCGCCGATCACCGCGTTTTCAGCGGTGGCACTGAGTGCTGAAGACCTCCCCGAACTGATCGCCCGTGCCTACGCCGTGTTCGACAGCGAGCGTCCGCGTCCGGTGCACATCTCGGTGCCGCTGGATGTGCTGTCGGCACAGGTCGCCCGTGACTGGAGCAATGAAGTGGTGCGTCGCCCAGGTCGTGGCGCGGCCTCTACGACGGCAATTGATGAGGCGGTGGCGAAGCTGCAAGGCGCCAAGCGCCCGATGATCATCGCCGGTGGCGGTGCCCTGAACGCGCAGCAGGAATTGCAGCAGATGAGCACTCGCTTGGCGGCGCCGCTGTTCACCAGTGTCGCCGGCAAAGGCCTGTTGCCGCCGGATGCACCGCTTAATGCGGGCTCGAGCTTGTGCATCGAACCCGGTTGGAACCTGATTGCTGAAGCCGACGTGGTGTTGGCGATCGGTACGGAAATGGCCGACACCGATTTTTGGCGCGAGCGCTTGCCGCTGAATGCCGAACTGTTGCGCGTGGACATTGATCCGCGCAAGTTCAACGACTTTTACCCCTGCGCGGTGGCGCTGCATGGCGACGCGCAACAGACCCTTGCCGCGTTGCTGGAGCGCCTGGCACCAGGCGCGCGCGATGCCAGTGCCGCGATTGCCGCAGTCGTCAAATTGCGCGAAGCGGTGGCGGCCAGCCACGGCCCGTTGCAGGCGATTCACCAGGCCATTCTTGAACGCATCGCCGCCGAGTTGCCAAACAACGCGTTCATCAGCACCGACATGACGCAACTGGCTTACACCGGCAACTACGCCTTCAACAGTCTGGCGCCTCGTAGCTGGTTGCACCCGACCGGTTACGGCACCCTCGGCTACGGATTGCCGGCCGGCATCGGCGCCAAATTCGGTGCCCCGCAGCGCCCGGGTTTGGTGTTGGTGGGCGACGGCGGTTTTCTCTACACCGCGCAAGAGTTGGCAACGGCGGTCGAGGAACTGGACAGCCCGCTGGTGGTGTTGCTGTGGAACAACGATGCGCTGGGGCAAATTCGCGACGACATGCTGGGGCTGGATATCGAGCCGATCGGCGTGCTGCCGCGCAACCCGGATTTCGCAGCGTTGGGGCGTGCATTCGGTTGCACCGTCACCCAGCCGCAAAGCCTGGCCGAGTTGCAAACCGATTTGCGCCACGGCTTCAAACGCAACGGCGTCACCCTGATCGAACTCAAGCATGCGTGCGCTCAATGACTTTCATTTTTTAAGGAGCTGACGTCATGCGCTTTTCCGATTTGACTCAACGAATCGCCGGCGACGGCTCAGCCGCGTGGGGCATCCATTACCGCGCACTGGCGCTGCAAGAACAGGGCAAAGACATTTTGCTGCTGTCAGTAGGCGATCCGGATTTCGATACACCGATGCCCGTGGTGCAAGCGGCCATCGACAGCCTTCTCAACGGCAATACGCATTACGCCGAAGTCCGCGGCAAACGCGCCTTGCGTGAGGGCATCGCCAGAAGGCACCGGCAACGCAGTGGTCAACAGGTGTCCGCGGAAGAGGTGACGGTGCTCGCCGGGGCACAGTGTGCGTTGTTCTGCGTGGCGCAGTGTGTGCTCAACCCCGGTGATGAAGTGCTGGTCGCCGAGCCGATGTACGTCACTTACGAGGCGGTGTTTGGTGCCTGCGGCGCGGTGGTGATTCCGGTGCCAGTGCGCTCCGAAAACGGTTTTCGGGTATTGCCTGAAGACATCGCTGCGCGCATCACGCCGCGCACTCGTGCGCTGGCGCTCAACAGTCCGCACAACCCGTCGGGTGCGAGCCTGCCGCGCAGCACGTGGCAAGCGGTGGCCGACCTGTGCATCGCTCATGACCTGTGGCTGATTTCCGATGAGGTCTACAGCGAATTGTTGTTTGAAGGCGAACACGTCAGCCCTGCCAGTTTGCCGGGCATGGCCGAACGTACCGCCACGCTCAACAGCTTATCGAAATCCCACGCCATGACCGGTTGGCGCGTGGGCTGGGTGGTGGCGCCCACATCGCTTTCGCAGCACCTGGAAAACCTGGCGTTGTGCATGCTCTACGGCTCGCCGGATTTCATTCAGGACGCTGCGGTGGTTGCACTGGACAGCCAATTGCCAGAGCTGGACGCCATGCGTGAAGCCTACCGCCAACGCCGTGATCTGGTGTGCGAAACCCTCGCCGATTGCCCGGGCGTGCGCGCGTTGAAACCCGACGGCGGAATGTTCGTGATGGTCGATATCCGCGAAACCGGGCTCAGCGCTCACCAATTTGCCGACCGCTTGCTCGACCGCCACGGCGTCTCGGTACTTGCCGGTGAAGCCTTTGGGCCGAGCGCTGCCGGGCATATCCGCTTGGGCCTGGTGGTGAGCGCGCAATCGTTACGCGATGCCTGTCAGCGCATTGCCCGTTGTGCCAGTGAACTGATGGAGTCACGGATTCATGCATAACTACACAACACTGTTTATCGATGGCCGTTGGCAAGCGCCGTCGGGCCAAGGCATCGCCCAGGTCATTAACCCGGCCACTGAAGCCGTCGCAGGATCGGTACCGCTGGGTGATGAGCGTGATGTCAACCATGCGGTGGATGCAGCGCGCCGGGCGTTCAGCGCGTGGTCGCGCACACCTTCCAGCGTGCGCGCCGGTTACATCCGCGCGCTCGCCGAGCAGTTGCGCGCCAGGGCCGACGAGATGGCCGGCGTCATCACCGCTGAACTGGGCATGCCGGTGCAGTGGTCGCGTTCGGTTCAAGTCGACGGCCCGATCATTGGCCTGGAGCAGTACGTTGAGCTGGCCAGTTTGATGGACGAGGTGCGCGAGGTTGGCAACTCATGGGTGATTCGCGAA
The DNA here is from genome assembly GCF_050321825.1 of Gordonia sp. IEGM753. NCBI lineage: Bacteria > Bacillati > Actinomycetota > Actinomycetes > Mycobacteriales > Gordoniaceae > Gordonia > Gordonia sp. IEGM753. Next base: position 116,238 of record NZ_JBNQGB010000002.1, on the reverse strand, counting down.
GCCGTGGGCGTTTGCGCGTTCATCAACCCGTGGAACTACCCGTTGCACCAATTGATCGGCAAGCTCGCACCGGCCCTGGCCGCCGGTTGCACGGTGGTGGTCAAGCCGAGCCAGGAAACCCCGCTGCACGCATTTTTGCTGGCACAGATGATCGAGACCATCGGCTTGCCGGCCGGTGTCTTCAACTTGGTCAGCGGGCCGGGTTCGAAAGTGGGCGAAGCGCTGGCCAAGCACCCGGACGTCGACATGGTGTCGTTCACCGGTTCCACCGGCGCGGGCGTTCGCGTGGCGCAAGCGGCCGCACCGTCGGTGAAGCGCGTGTGCCTGGAACTGGGCGGCAAGTCACCGCTGTTGATCGCTGAAGACGCTGACCTGGCCGCCGCTGTGCGCTACGGCGTGCAAGACGTGATGATCAATTCCGGCCAGACCTGCACCGCATTGACCCGTATGTTGCTGCCCGCCAGCCGCTACGCCGAAGCCGTGGAACTGGCCATCGCCGAAACGCAAAGCCTGCGCATGGGGGATCCGCTGGACCCGCACAGTTTCCTCGGGCCGATGTGTTCGGCAGCCCAGCGCCGCACGGTGCTTGATTACATTCAAGTCGGCCAGCAGGAAGGCGCGCGGCTGGTGTGCGGCGGTGATTCGGCAAGCGAATTCGAACGCGGTTTCTACGTCAGCCCGACGTTGTTTGCTGACGTCGATAACCGCATGCGCATCGCCCAGGAAGAAATTTTCGGCCCGGTGTTGTGCCTGATTCCTTATGCCGACGAAGCGCAAGCGATTCAACTCGCCAACGACTCACCGTTCGGTTTGTCCAGCGGTGTCTGGGCCAGTAGCACTGAACGCGCGCTGAAGCTCGGTCGTCAGCTGCGGGCCGGGCAGTGTTTTCTCAACGGGGCGGCGTTCAATTATCAAGCGCCGTTCGGCGGTTACAAACAATCGGGCAACGGTCGCGAATGGGGTGAAGAAGGGCTCAATGAGTTTGTAGAAGTGAAGGCGATCCAGGTGTGATCTCCAGCAGCAAATCTCCTCACCGGGCCTGTGCCCGGTGTTTTGCGTGGTTCAAACGGTAATTCACTATTTTCTTTGCTGTTGATCAGGGGCAATGCAATGAGCGATAACAAAAACAAGATTACTCAAGCGAACCATGATTTTGCGCGTCGTGATTTTCTTAAATACAGCGCGGCTGCCGCAGCCGTGGCCGGGGCGTTTTCCATGGGCTTGCCGTTGGGTGCCTTCGCCCAGGAAGCCACCCCAAAACCGGGCGGCGTGTTGCGCCTTGGCCTGGCGGGCGGCAGCACCACCGATTCCAAAGACCCAGGCTCCTGGGCCGACACCTTCACCTTTGTCGGGTTTTCTGCGGTCTATAACACCCTCACCGAAATCGCCGTGGACGGCACGGCCATTCCGGAATTGGCCGAGAGCTGGCAGTCGACGCCGGATGCGCGAATCTGGACCTTCAAACTGCGCCAGGGCGTCACTTTTCACAACGGCAAGACGCTGACCGCTGACGATGTGGTCGCGTCAATCCAGCATCATCTCGGCGAAAAATCGACCTCGGCGGCGAAGACAGTCTTGGGCGACGTGGCTAAGGTCAGCGCGCAAGGCACCGACAGCGTGGTGTTTGAGTTGCACTCCGGTAACGCCGATTTCTCCTATGTGGTCGCCGATTATCATCTGGTGATCATGCCCGCCAAGGACGGCGTATCGGACTGGCAGGCCGGCGTAGGCACCGGTGGTTATCGCCTCAAGGACTTCGAGCCAGGCGTACGCATGGGGCTGGAACGCAGCCCCGATTACTGGAAACCGGGCCGGGCGCATTTTGCCAGTGCCGAACTGATTGCCATTGCCGACGGTGCCGCGCGGATCAATGCACTGGTGACCGGGCAAGTTGACGTGATCAACAAGGTCGACTTGAAAACCGTCGCGCTGCTCAAGCGTAATCCGAACCTGGTGATCGAAGAAACCAAAGGCGCGCAGCAATACACGTTCCCGATGCTGTGCGACAGCCAGCAGTTCCAGGACAACAACATCCGCATGGCGATGAAGCACGCGATCAATCGTGAAACGTTGCTCGCGTCGGTGCTGCACGGCTACGGCCTGGTGGGTAACGATCACCCGATCCAGCCCGGCAGCCGCTTCATCAACACCGCGCTGGAACAACGCACCTACGACCCGGACAAGTCGCGTTTTTATCTGCGTCAGGCCGGTGTCGACTCCTTCAAGGTCAAGCTGCAAGCCTCGGACGCGGCCTATGCCGGGGCCGTGGATGCGTCGGTGTTGTTCAAGGAACAGGCACGTCAGGCCGGCATCGACATCGACGTGGTGCGCGAGCCTGCGGACGGGTTCTTCTCCAACGTCTGGATGAAACAACCCTTCACCACCTCCTTTTGGTACAGCAGCCTGACCGCCGACCGCATGTTCAGCATCGGTTACGCCAAGGGCGCGGCCTGGAACGAAACCCATTGGGACAACCCGCGTTTCAATCAACTGCTGAACGCTGCCCGTGGCGAAATGAACGACCCGCTGCGTCGTGAGATGTACAACGAAATGCAGGCGCTGTGCCGGGACGATGGCGGGGCGATTGTGCCGCTGTTCGCCAGTTCGGTGGCCGCCCGTTCGAACCGGGTCGCCCACGGCGAACAGACCGCGCCCTATGGCGAACTCGATGGGCTACGCGTGATCGAGCGCTGGTGGCAGGCCTGAAAATCTGCGAACCAGTGAAAATCAATGGTGGGAGCGAGCCTGCTCGCGAGAGCAATCTGTCCGTCGACATCGACATTGAATTCGCTGCCGTCATCGCGAGCAGGCTCGCTCCCCCATTGGGAATTTGTACATTGCGCAAGCGTGCCCATTTAAAGGATTCGCACGATGAATAGTCTTTTCAAGCTGCTCTTGCAGCGCTTGGCACTGGGTGTGTTATCGCTGTTTGCGGTATCGGTCATTATCTTCCTGGCGGTTGGCATGCTGCCCGGCGACATCGCCCAAGCCATGCTGGGGCAATCCGCCACCCCGGAAACCGTGGCCGCGTTTCGTGCTCAATTGGGTCTGGACCTGCCGCCGCTGACCCGCTTCGGCCACTGGGCCTGGAACCTGCTGCAAGGGGATCTTGGCGTCTCGCTGGCCAATCAGCGACCGATTGCCGAACTGGTCGGCGCACGCCTTGGCAATACCTTCAGCCTGGCGCTGTTAGCCGCATTGGTTTCGGTGCCGCTGGCCTTGTTGTTGGGGATGTTGGCTGCGCTGTATCGCAACAGCTGGTTTGATCGTTTGCTCAATACCACGGCGCTCAGCGCGGTGTCGTTCCCGGAGTTTTTCGTCGCCTACATTTTGATCCTGGTGTTCGCGGTAAAACTCAACTGGTTCCCGAGCATTTCCAATCTGGCGCCTGATGCCTCCTTCGGCACTGTGCTGGAACGCTCGGTACTGCCGGTGGCCACGCTGAGCCTGGTGGTCATCGCGCAGATGATGCGCATGACGCGTGCTTCGTTGATCAACCTGCTTGCCAGCCCCTACATCGAAATGGCCCGGCTGAAAGGCATTAGCCCATCGCGGATTATCTTCCGTCACGCCTTGCCCAATGCCTTGGCGCCCATCGTCAACGTGGTGGCGCTGAACCTGGCCTACCTGGTGGTCGGCGTGGTGGTGGTCGAGGTGGTGTTTGTGTACCCGGGGCTTGGCCAATTGCTGGTGGACTCGGTGGCAAAACGCGACATCCCGGTGGTGCAGGCGTGCAGCCTGATTTTCGCCGCGACGTACATCTTGCTCAATACCACGGCGGATGTGCTGTCCATCGCCAGCAATCCACGCCTGATGCATCCGAAGGGGTAGAACATGAGCCTGCTCAAACAATTATTACGGGCGCCGCTGAGCGCGAAGTTCGGCATGTTGATGATCATTCTTTACATTCTGGTGGCGCTGTTCGCCCCGCTGTTGGCGCCGTATGGCGAAACCCAAGTGGTGGGCGACGGCTTTGCGCCGTGGAGCGGTCAGTTTCTATTGGGCACCGATAACCTCGGTCGCGACATGTTCAGTCGTCTGGTGTACGGGGCGCGAAATACCTTGGGCATTGCCTTTCTGACCACGGTGCTGGCGTTTCTGCTGGGCGGCTTGAGTGGGTTGGTCGCGGCCATCAAAGGTGGGGCAATTGATCAGGGTTTGTCGCGGATCGTGGATATTCTGATGGCGATTCCACAACTGATTTTCGCCTTGCTGATTCTCAGCGTGGTCGGCACCACGGCGACGTCGCTGGTGCTGGTGATCGCACTGCTGGATGCGACCCGGGTGTTTCGTTTGTCGCGTGCGGTGGCGATGAGCGTAGTGGTGCAAGACTTCGTCGAAGCGGCGCGGCTGCGGGGTGAAGGCTTGTGGTGGCTGGTGACGCGTGAGGTATTGCCCAACGCGGCTGCGCCGTTGATTGCCGAGTTCGGCCTGCGTTTTTGCTTCGTGTTTTTGTTCATCAGCGCGCTGTCATTTCTCGGTTTGGGCATTCAGCCGCCCACCGCCGATTGGGGCAGCATGGTCCGCGATAATGCGGTGTTGATTACCTTCGGTGACGTCAGCCCATTGCTGCCGGCACTGGCGGTTGCGTTGATTACGGTCAGCGTCAATTTCGTCGTCGACTGGATGCTGCATACATCCAGCGGCCTCAAGGAATGCTGAACATGAACGCACTCAATAACGAAAAACCGTTGCTGGAAATACGTGATCTGCACATCGAAGGTCATTACGAAGACGCCTGGCATCCACTGATCAAGGGCATCGACCTGACGTTGCAACGTGGCGAAGTCCTGGGGCTGATTGGTGAGTCGGGTGCTGGCAAGTCGACGCTCGGGTTGGCGGCGATGGGCTACACCCGCGACGGTTGCCGCATCACCGGCGGCTCGGTGCAGTTCGATGGCATTGACCTGCTGCGCGCAAAGCCTGATGCGCTGCGCAAACTGCGTGGGCTGCGCATCGCCTACGTGGCGCAAAGCGCTGCGGCTTCGTTCAACCCGGCGCATCGGTTGATCGATCAACACGTCGAAACAGCGGTCAAGAACGGTGGCATGAGCCGTGCCCAAGCCATGGCCGAAGCGGTTGAGTTGTACCGCGTTCTGCGCCTGCCGAATCCTGAGCAGATCGGCCAGCGTTATCCGCATCAGGTGTCTGGCGGGCAACTGCAGCGGGTGATGACTGCCATGGCAATGGCCTGTCATCCCGACTTGATCATCTTCGACGAACCGACCACCGCGCTCGACGTCACCACGCAAATTGAAGTGCTGGCGGCCATTCGTGAGGCGATCGCCACGTATGGCAGCGCCGCTATCTACATCAGCCACGATTTGGCGGTGGTCGCGCAAATGGCGGACCGGATCATGGTGTTGCGCCATGGGAAATTGGTCGAGGAGGCCGAGACCCGCAAAATGCTCGGTGATCCCCAGGAGGACTACACCAAATCGCTGTGGGCCGTGCGCAGTTTTCGCACCGAACCCAAGCCGTGTCCGCAACAGGAAAAACCATTGTTGGAGCTGCGCCAGAGTTGCGCCAGCTACGGGCATCAACCGGTGCTGCACGACGTTTCATTGCGCCTGTATCGCGGCCAGACGCTGGCGGTCATCGGTGAGTCGGGCAGTGGCAAAAGCTCGACTGCACGTTTGATCACCGGTTTGCTGGCGCCGACTTCGGGCCAGGTGCTGTATGACGGCGAAGCGTTGCCAGCGGACTTTCGTCGGCGCAGCAAAGAGCAATTGCGGCGCATCCAGATGATCTACCAGATTCCGGATACGGCACTGAACCCACGTCAGCGCATCGTCGACATTATCGGTCGCCCGCTGACCTTTTACCTTGGCCTCAAAGGCAAGGCGATGCGGGCGCGAGTGGCCGAGCTACTGGAGATGATCGAGCTCGACCCGGCAACTTTCATGGAGCGCCAGCCGCGTGAATTGTCCGGTGGTCAAAAGCAACGGGTGTGCATCGCTCGCGCACTGGCTGCCGACCCACAATTGATCATCTGTGATGAAGTGACGTCGGCGCTGGATCAGTTGGTGGCCGAGGGTGTGCTGAAATTGCTCAACCGTATTCAGCAGCAACTGGGCGTTGCCTATCTGTTCATCACTCACGATGTGGCCACGGTGCGGGCGATTGCCGACGAGGTGCTGGTGATGCAGCGCGGAAGGGTGGTCGACCACGGCTCACGCGATGTCATTTTCACGCCACCGCATCAGGATTACACCGGGTTGTTGTTTTCATCCGAACCGCAAATGGACCCCGACTGGCTCGACCGGTTATTGGCCGCACGCGCGTTGCCGACTTCAAACACAAAGCTTGCAAACGTCTAAGGAATTGTCATGAAAGTATTGATTGTCCACGCTCACCCGGAACCGAATTCATTTACCGCTGCATTGCGCGATCAAGCGGTAACAACCCTCGAAGCGCAGGGGCACGAGGTGCAGATCAGTGATTTGTACGCGATGAACTGGAACCCGGTGGCCAGCGCCGATGATTTTTCTTCGCGGGAAAATCCGGATTACCTGGTGTATGCGCTGGAGCAGCGCCTGGGCGTCAAGAAGCAGTCGTTAGCGCCGGACATCCAGCAGGAACTCGACAAGCTGTTATGGGCCGACCTGCTGATTTTGAATTTTCCGATTTTCTGGTTCTCGACCCCGGCAATTCTCAAGGGCTGGATTGATCGGGTGCTGGTGTCGGGCGTGTGTTACGGCGGCAAGCGTTTCTACGATCAGGGCGGCCTGAGCGGCAAGAAAGCGCTGGTAACCGTGACCCTGGGCGGGCGTGAGCACATGTTCGGCGAAGAGGCGATACATGGTCCGCTGGAAGACATGCTGCGACCGATTCTGCGCGGCACGCTGGCGTATGTCGGTTTTGAGGTGCTGCAACCATTTGTCGCTTGGCACGTGCCGTACATCAGCGACGAGGCGCGCAAGGCATTTCTGGTGAGCTACCAACAGCGCTTGCAGCATTTAAGCGACGAGCAGCCAATGGTGTTCCCGCGGTTGTCGCAATTTGATGACGCGTTGTACCCCTTGCCACGATGAAGCAAGGCATGCCGAAGCTGTTCGCTGCAATCGAACAGTTTCGGCACTGTTGTCTCGGGCCTTAGAGCTCCTTCACCGGTGTTTCACCATCGGTACCTTTCATCAGGTTGATGGCGTGCACGCAGTCCGACTTGTTGATGTACGACTCGCCACTGGCGATCGTCTCGTGATTACCTGCTTTTAACCGCCAGCGCCACTGTCCTTGCCCGGTACTTGGGGTGCCTTTGGACTGCTTGTAAATCTCGAAATACATACGAATCGCTCCATGCTGTGGGTCATTACGCAACCTGTTTGGCGCGCCGGACGCAGGGTAGCGGAGCTGGTTTGTTTGGCTACCCGGCATGTGTTTCGAATCGTTTGAAAAAACCGCTGCAAAGCCGCAGTAGACGCTCGCGCCATGCCTTTCTAAACTGGCCCCGAGTCTTGGGCATGGGGGTATTGAATGAATCGCAATGAACTGCGCAAGGCTGACATCAACCTGATGGTGGTGTTCGAGACATTGATGCTCGAACGCAATGTCACGCGGGTTGCCGAGAAGCTGTTTCTGGGACAGCCGACCATCAGTGCAGCGCTCAATCGCCTGCGAACGATGTTCAATGATCCCCTGTTTATTCGTGTCGGGCACCGCATGGAGCCCACCGCGCGAGCCGAGGAAATCATCAAGCACTTGTCACCGGCCCTGGATTCGCTGTCGGTGGCCCTGAGCCTGACTCACGATTTCGACCCGCTCAGCAGCACCATGACCTTTCGCATCGGCTTGTCCGATGATGTCGAGTTCGGTCTGTTGCCGCCGCTGCTGCGCGCTCTGCGCCAAGAGGCACCGACCGTGGTGTTCGTGGTGCAGCATGTCGATTACTGGCGCATTCCCGATTTGCTGGCGTCCGGCGACATCACGGTCGGCATCAGCCAGACCCGGGGTTTGCCAGCCAATGCCAAGCGCAAATTGCTGCGGCACATCCAGCCCAGCATCCTGCGCGCCGATGTGGCCGATGCGCCGCTGACCCTCGACGAATACTGCTCGCGCCCTCACGTGCTGGTGTCCCACACCGCCAATGTCAGTGGCTATGCCGATGAGTGGCTGGCCGAGATCGGACGCAAACGCCATGTTGTGCTGTCCGTGCCGCAATACAGCGCATTGCCTGCATTGCTGGCCGGAACCGACCTCATCGCCAGCCTGCCGGATTACACCGCCGAAGCGATGGCGGCGTCTGGAATGTTGTTCAAGGAACCGTTCCCGTTCAAGACCCCAACCCTTGACCTGTCCATGGTCTGGCTGAGCCATGTCGATACCGACCCGGCCGAACGCTGGCTGCGCTCGCGCCTGGAAGCGTTCATGAGCGAGCGCGGTCACGGCGATTTGCAGAGCGCGGGTTCACTTTAAAACCGGAGATCAAACATGGCCTTATCCCGTTCCTTGTTGCGTGGGCGCGGCAGCCAAGACAGCGGTAAGGTCGGCATGGTCGAGTTGTTCTTCGATCTGGTGTTTGTGTTTGCCGTCACCCAACTGTCTCATTCGCTGTTGGCGCATTTGTCGATTGGCGGGGCGATTCAGGTCGCGTTGATGATGGTCGCGGTGTGGTGAGTCTGGATCTTCACGTCGTGGATCACTAACTGGCTCGACCCGGAAAAACTGCCCGTTCGCCTCGGGCTGTTCGGCCTGATGATCGCCGGCCTGTTGCTCTCTTCATCGATACCCAAGGCCTTTACCGATCACGGACTGATGTTCGCCGGGGCGTTCGTGTTCATGCAGGTCGGGCGCACGCTGTTCGCACTGTGGGCGGTGCGCGGGGAGCCACTGGGCATGACCCGTAACTTTCAGCGCATTCTGGCCTGGCTGATGCTGTCTGGCGTGTTCTGGATTGCCGGGGCTTTTTTGCCGGGCGATCAACGGCTGGCCTGTTGGGCCTTGGCCCTGTTGATCGAGTTGATTTCACCGTCAGTGTATTTCTGGGTGCCGGGGCTTGGGCGTTCTTCGTTAAGTGACTGGAATGTCGAAGGCAATCACATGGCCGAACGCTGCGGGCTGTTTGTGATTATTGCCCTCGGCGAATCGCTATTGGTAACCGGTGCGACGTTCGCCGAGTTGGCCTTGAGCCTGCAAGGGTTGATGGCGTTTCTGGTGGCGGTGCTGGGCAGTATCGCCATGTGGTGGGTGTATTTCGACAGTGGCGCCGAGCGTGCACACCATCGCATCGCCCATTCCACCGATCCCGGTCGTCAGGCGCGGATTGCCTACACCTATTTGCACGTGCTGATCGTTGCCGGCGTGATTGTCAGTGCAGTCGCCGATGAGTTAGTGCTGATGCACCCCGACCACGCCAGCGACGCTGGCATCCTCGCGATCATTGCCGGACCCTGGTTATTCCTGCTGGGCAATGCACTGTTCAAATGGGTGATGGCAGACCGGATTTTACCGCCGCTTTCGCATTTGGTCGGGCTCGCGCTGCTGATGGCGTTATTGCCGCTGGCATTGAATCAATGGTTTTCAGCACTGTTGCTGGGAGCGCTGACCACGGCGGTGGTGATACTGGTCGCTGCCTGGGAAACCCTGGCGCTGCGCGAATCGCTGGCCTCAACGGTGCACGGAAAATAGCCGTCCGGACGTTCGACGCCAGTGTGGTATACCTACGGCCTTTGCGCGCTCCTTGCGCGCGTTTTCTGGAGCCACGTCATGCCTCATCTGCACATGGAATACACCGCCAACCTGCCGGGTTTGAATGCTGATGTAGCCTTGATCCGGCTCAACAATACGTTGGTGGGTTCCGGTCAGTTTGCTGCCGAATTTGATATCAAGAGCCGCGCGGTGAAGGTCGAGACCTTCAAGGTCGGCACCGCCATGGGTGAACGTGCATTTGTGTATGTGAGCCTGGCGCTGTTGAGCGGTCGTTCGCCGGAGATCAAAAAGCAGTTGTCCGACAGCCTGCTGGCCGTGGTCCAGGACCTGTGCGAATGGCCGGCGGGCGTTGAAGTGCAACTGTGTGTGGAGATTCTCGACATTGACCGAGCGTCCTACGCCAAGACCGCTATCGGCGTGTAATCTCAATCAGCGTTCTGCTCGGCGCAGGCCTGGATGATTTGCTCGCGCAGCCAGCCATTGGCCTCGTCCTTGTCGACGTTATGTGTCCATTGCATGTCGAGGGTAAAACCCGGCAAGCCACTGGGCGCTTCGCACTGCTGGAACGTTGCCTCACTGGCCAGCAACTGCTGAATGCGCCGGGGCAAGGTCACGACGAAGTCAGTGCCAGTGATCATCTTCAGCGCAGCGCTGTAGCTGTTGGCTCGCGCGACGATCTGCCGTTTTTGGCCTTGTTGCGTCAACCAGCCGTCGACCATGTTGGTGCTTGAGTTCCACGGCGTCGGGAATACATGCCGGCGTTCGACGAAGCTTTGCAGGCTCAAGCGAGGTTGCGCGGGGGCTGTGTGTTTATCGAAGACGCACACCAGATCATCTGTCAGCAGCGTCCGGGATTTGAAATCACCGTGGCTGCGATGAAAATCCGGGCCAAAACACATCACCAGATCCAAGCTGCCGTCACGCAGTGCTTCAGCCGGAATATCGCTTTCCAGTTTGTGCATGTTGACCATCACCGGCCAGTCGGCAAAAGCGAAGCGCTTCAACAGACGCGGCAGGATCAACTGCTCGAAATATTCCGGGGCGCACAGGTTAAAAGTGATGGGCTGCAACGCCGGGTCAAACGCCGACGCTGCGGTGTGACACAGATTGATGCTGTCGAGGATGTTCAGCACATGGGGGTACATGCCACTGGCCTTGCAGGTCGGACTCATCCCCGCGCGGGTGTTGATGAACAGTTCGTCTTCGAAACTTGCGCGCAGTTTTTTCAGGCAGTAACTGACTGTCGACTGGCTGACGTTGAGCGTATCCGCCACAGCGCTGACGTTGTTTTGTCGATACACCGCGACGAACACCATCAGGTCCTGCATGTCGAGCTTTCGAAGCACGTTACTGTTGAGCATCCACTGCGTCTCGCAATTTTACTTGCGCCGACCGTGCGCAACATTCTGCGAGTGATCCTAACCAAACAATGCCGGAAGGAGAATGCCTTGCCCGGATTAACCTTCGGCGGTGGCCGGAGCTGTGCGACGGCTGGACAGCAACAGCGCCAGCATGCCGATGGCCACCAGCGCGGCACCGACGATTTCCAGTAACAACGGCGACTGCCCCAACCAGAACCAGTGGAACAGTGTGATGAATAACGTGCTCAGGTAAATGTAGGAAATAACCGACGACGGAGCGATCACGCCGATGGCCCGATGCAGCAGCCAGAAAGTCGCCAACGTCGCGAACAGCGCCAGGTAGATCAGCCAGCAGAAATCATTCACCGTCAGCATCGACGCCGATCGCCAGCCACCACTGAGGCCAGACAACACCAGCAGGAAAAACGCACCGAACAGCATGTTCCAAAAGGTCATGACCACGGGTCCACGCCCCTTGAGGCTGCGGTTTTTGAAGCGTTGGCTCAGCGGTGAGTAAAGCGCCATCGCCAGACAGCCCAGGCCATACACCGACACCGCATAAAGCGACGGCATTTCGCCAGGGCCCGCACCTTTCAGCACCAGCAACACCGCCCCTGCGGCGGCGATCAACATCGGCAATACCCTTTGCTTCAGGCTGGCGTCGGGCATCAGCAGCGCTTCAAACAGCAGCGTCAATAATGGCACGAGGGTGAACATCGTCCCGGTGTTGACGGCCGAGGTGTAACGCAGTGCCTCGAACAATGAGCCGAAATACACCGCCAACAATAAGCCGAGCACGCCGTGGTTGAGCAGCCCTCGGACAGTGCTGGCGGTGTTGCCTTGCAACAGCAGCAACGGCAGAAACACCAGCGCGCAAAACAGCAGCCGCAAACCGGTCAGCAGAATGGGGTCGATGGCTTGGCTGACCTGGGCAGCCGCTGGAAAAGAGGCGGCTATCAGCACCGCCCAAAGCAGCATGCCGACGTGCGCCGCGGCGAAACCTGAGTCTTTCATGATGAGGTTTCCGGGTCAGTGGATATGACGGGCGTAGTGCCGTGGATCAAAGCGCAATACCATCACAATCATCAGCGCCATGACGCCAGTCAGTGACCACCAGGCCCATTCAAAACTGCCGAGTTGGTCGCGGATCATGCCGGCGATCAGCGGCGAGAGGCCGGCGATCAGGTACCCGATGCCCTGGACAAATGCAGTCAGGCCACCTGCGCGCTGTGGATTGTCGATATGGTCCATCGACACGATAAGGCTCATCGGAAACAGTCCGCCAATGCCCAGCCCCAACAGGCACGGCCACAGCAGGCTCAGGTGTTGCGGGCTGAGGATCAGGCCGCAGAAACCGGCCATGATCAACGCCAGCAACACCACCAGCACCCAACGCCGATCACGGCTGCGGTTGGCGATGGCAGGCGTCAGCAGCCCTGACACGACTTCCATGGCGGTCAGCAATCCCAGGAGCAACCCGGCGTTTTGCTCGCTCCAGCCCTTTTCCACGTAGTACGGCGCCAGCCAGGCCAGCACGCAGGTGTACGACGCGGTGCCAAGGCCAAAGAAGAGGGCGAGTAGCCAGGCGCGGGAGTTGCCAAAGAACGATTCATTGCGCGAGTGCTGCGGATGTTGCGCAGGGTTGGCCACGCGTTGGCTGCACCAGAACAGCAATGCCAGCAATGCCAGGCCCGCCCAGATTGCCAGGCCCATGCGCCAGCTGCCGGTGCGGTTCATCACGACCGGAGCGAACGAGGCGGCAATCGCAGCACCGCCCATGATCGCGGTGACGTAAAGCCCCATGCACAGCGAAACGTTGTCGCTGAAACGGGATTTGATCAGCGCCGGCATCATCGCTTGAATCAGCGCGATGCCGATTCCCGCCAGCATTGCGCTGAGGATCAGCTCAAGTGCGGAATCAAGAAACAGTCGCGAAACCGCGGCCACGCCGATAATCAGCAGCGACACCACCACCGTGCGCATCTGTCCCAACCGCTGGCTGACGCGCAGGCCAAAGAACATGGCCAGTCCCATCGCCATGACCGGCAGCATGGTCAGCAGCGACGCCAGGCTGAAACTCAGCGCAATGTCGCCGCGAATGGCCGACAACAACGGGCCGACAGCCGCCATCGAGGGCCTCAGGTTGAGGGCCACCAGCACGATGCTGAACATCAGCAAAAGGGCAGGGCGGGAAGTTGCTTTTACGTTTTCCATCATCAGGCCTTTAGTCAACAGGCGCCGATTAGGCGCGCGCAGACCGAGGCCCCGCAAATCAGAAAGTCTGCAGGCTTATTTAAAAACTAAATACTTCTGCGCCGCAGCGAATCCGGGCGGGGTGGGATGTTTGTTTAGCCAATCCGCACCCAAAGTTCTTCAAATGCTGATTTAACGACTTAACCGCCCATGTGACGCTGCTGTGCATCTGGTCTTTGCGGTTTTAACTATGGACGGTTCCCCCGTCGCACTTCCCTCTGAATTAGCTTTTTGGGCGCTATGGCACTGCCGTCACGCGCGCCCGCCAGATTCTCGCTTTTCCCGTTGATGCTTGTTTAAAGGTCCTGCGCTGTGCGCTGGATCAAACTGGCGACGCCTGCGCGTTTGCCTGACGCGGAAAAAAGAGAATTCTCATGAGTAGCGCTCCAACCTCCTTCGCCACCCCACAAGAAGCCCAGACCTTTTTGCAACAGAACCCGGATATCGAGATGTTCGAGTTGTTCATTCTCGACAACAACGGCGTTCCCCGGGGCAAGTTGCTGCATCGCGATGAACTGATGGCGGTGTACGAGAGCGGCCGGCCGTTGCCGAGCACCATCCTTGGTCTGACCATCAACGGCGATGACGTGGAAAACTCGGGGCTGGTTTGGGACGTGGGCGACATCGATTGCCGGGCGTACCCGATCAGCGGCAGCTTGACGCGCATGCCGTGGCGCTTGATCCCGACCGCCGCGGTACAGGTCAGCATGCACCCGAAAGAGGGCATGCCGGCGACGATTGCCGACCCACGGCATTTGCTGGCGAAAGTCATCGAAGGCCTGCAGGCTGATGGTTATTACCCGGTCATGGCCGCCGAGCTGGAGTTCTATTTGCTGGATCAGCAGCGCGACAGCAACGGCCGGCCGCAGCCCGCACGTGACGTCGATGGTGGGCGGCCGCGTTCGACTCAGGTTTACGGTTTGCGCGAGTTGGAGCAGATCGAGCCTTTTCTGGCTGACCTTTACAGCGCCTGCAAAGAGCAAGGTATCCCGGCGCGCACGGCCATTTCCGAATACGCGCCGGGGCAAGTGGAAATTACCCTCGAACATCGCGCCGATGCCCTGCAAGCCATGGACGAGGCGGTGCGCTACAAGCGGCTGGTCAAGGGCGTCGCTCACAAGCACGGCATGGCGGCGTGTTTCATGGCTAAACCGTTTGATGACCTGGCCGGCACTGGCATGCACATGCACGTGAGCATTGCTGATAAGGACGGCAACAACCTGTTTGCCAGTGAAGCGGCAGAGGGCACGCCACTTCTCAAACAAGCGGTAGCCGGCATGCTTGCGACGCTGCTCGACTCGTTATTATTGTTTTGCCCGAACGCCAACTCCTACCGTCGCTTCCAGACCAACAGCTATGCGCCGTTGGCGGCAACCTGGGGCGTCGACAACCGCACCGTCAGTTTGCGCGTGCCAGGCGGGCCGGCGTTTTCCCGGCACATCGAGCACCGCATCTGCGGCGCGGATGCCAACCCTTACCTGGCTGCTGCAGCGATTCTTGCTGGCATCCATCGCGGCATTCGGGAACAGCTCGACCCAGGCTTGCCAGTGGAGGGCAATGGCTATGCACAGGCAACCGAGCTGTTACCCACCGACTGGCTGACCACATTGCGCGCGCTGGAAGGTTCGCAATGGGCTCGGGAGGCGTTTGGCGGGGAATTCCTGGGCGTGTACCTGGCGGTTAAACGCGCCGAATATCGTCAATTCATGGGCGAGGTGGGCGAACAGGACTGGCGTTGGTACCTGCATCAGGCCTGAACGTAACCTGAACCATTCTCAAATAAATTTATAGTTTCTAACTTGTTTATCAAGCCAACTAATCGTTGGCTTCTTTTTCACAAAAAATTGATGGTCAACTGCCTAAAGTCGGCGCTGTCTCAGCTAATGCACTTTTATCTGGCTGCAGGCACTTCTTTTCAGGACCCGCCGATCACCATGTTGAAAATTAAACCTGTGCGCCCCGAGTGGGTGACACTGATTGCCAGCGCCTTTTTATTATTCGGCTTCAATTTCGTGCTCTGGCAGCACCTGTTTGAAATCACCGCGTCTGACGGCAAGGGTGTCGTCATGCGCGTTGCATTCGGGGTGATGATTTTCGCCGCTTTCAACATTGTGTTGACGTTGCTTGCCTTCCGTCCCGTGCTCAAACCGATCCTGACACTGATGTTCATGATCAGTGCCGGCGTTGCCTACTTCATGGGCCAATACGGCGCTTTGATCGATGCCGGCATGTTGCGCAACCTGGCCGAAACCAACATCACTGAAGTTCGTGACTTACTGTCGCTGACGTTGCTTTTTTATATTTTGCTACTGGGTATATTGCCGTCGTGGTTGTTGTGGAAAACCCCGATCAATTACCGTCGTTGGCACCGTGATCTATTAAGTAAAGTGTTGGTGAGCGTGGCCTCGGCTGCGGTCATTGGTGGCGTTGCGATGGTTAACTATCAAGGGTTGTCTTCGCTGTTTCGCAACCACCATGAATTGCGCTTGATGGTAGTGCCCAGCAATTACATCGGGGCAACCTTTGGTTATCTGCGCGAGCAAGTCGCCTCAGCCCATCAGCCTTTTGTCAAAATCGGTGAAGACGCCCAAAGAAACCCTGCCTGGAAAAACCACGACCGCAAATCTCTGACCGTACTGGTGGTGGGCGAAAGCGCGCGGGCCGAGAATTTCGGCATTCTGGGCTATAGCCGCGATACCACGCCGACACTGGAAAAAGAGTCCGGCCTGATCGCATTCACCGATGTGCATTCGTGCGGCACGGAAACCGCGGTATCGGTGCCCTGCATGTTTTCCGACATGGGGCGCAAGGATTACAACGCCAGCAAGGCGCAGAACCAGGAAGGCCTGCTGGATGTGCTCAAGCGTGCGGGGCTGGACGTGATCTGGCGTGACAACCAGTCTGGCTGCAAGGGTACGTGCGACCGGGTTACGGTCGACGACGTCAGCAACCTGAAAGACCCTGCGTTATGCGCCAACAGTGAATGCCGCGATGAAATCCTGTTGCAGGGCCTGCAGCACTTCATTGATAACCTGGACAAAGACACGGTGCTGGTACTGCATCAGATGGGCAGCCATGGTCCGGACTACTTCAAGCGATACCCCAAGGCATACGAACACTTCACCCCGGTGTGTGAGAGCAACTCCCTGAACAACTGCAGCCGCGACAGTATCGTCAACGGTTACGACAACACCTTGGTCTATACCGATCACGTGCTGTCGACCTTGATCGACTTGTTGCGCAGCAACCAGGACAAGGTTGATACCGCAATGCTTTATTTGTCAGACCATGGCGAATCCCTGGGCGAGTACAACTTGTTCCTGCATGGCACGCCTTACTTGCTGGCACCGGAACAACAAAAGCATGTAGCGATGCTTGCCTGGTTCTCCGACAGCTATCAAAAATCGTTCTCGGTAGACACTCATTGCTTGCAACTAGGCCGTGACAAACCCCTGAGCCAGGACAACCTGTTTCACTCGATGCTTGGTTTGCTGGAAGTCAGCAGCAAGGTCTACAACCGGGATCTGGATATGTTTGCCGGATGCCGTGGGGCGGTAATCGATGGCGTTCTGGCCAAAGAGTGAGTGCTTCGACTTAATTTTCACGCGTTGGCCGCTACCCTGCGGTTCGGTAAATACTCCAACAAGAGCCACTGCACATGCCCGCCCAGCCCCCATCAGCCATCGAGCTTGAGTTCGCCCGGCGCTATGACCAGGAACATGCTCGCGTCTGCCTTCAACCGCGACCGCGCGGTCTGGGCGGGCGCCTGGCGTTCTGGCGCGACGAGCAACTGGTGCGCAATGCGCTGAAAGTTGCCGGCGAACCTGGCCTGATCCTCGATGTGGCCTGCGGCGCCGGGCGGTTCTGGTCGGTGCTGGCGGAACACACGAATCGGGTGATTCTCGCCTCGGATCCGTCCCAGGAGATGCTCAACCATGCGCAGACCCATCATTCGCCGAGCCTGCTCAAGCGGATCAAGACCTTTCAGAGTTCGGCGTTCAACATCGGCTTGTCCGCCAATGCGGTTGACTGCATTTTTTGCATGCGACTGTTTCAACATATAGCCAACCCGGAACATCGTCTGGCGATGCTTGGCGAGTTTCATCGTGTAAGCCGCGACACGGTGATCGTCGCAGTGCGCATCGGCGCACGCTTCAAAGGTCGGCGCACCCGCGCAGAAGGGGCTGCGGCTCAACATCTGACGAGCAGGGTTGTGGTTGAAGCCGAGTTCCGGCAGGCCGGCTTCAGCTTGCTCAGCCATCAGGACTTCCTGCCGGGTTGTGCCCGGATGCGGGTCTACGTCCTTCGTAAGGCGAGCTAACCTCCGCTTGTCAGACATTTCTTGCCGTCGGGCAGGTGTTTTCGCTAAAGCTCTTGTTCAGTGGATGCGCGGAAATCGCCGGGGGCGATATATACTGCGCGCCATTCTTCAAGGGAGAGCCGTGTGGCCATCGATATTCACTGGATTCGCGACAACGATAGCCTCGGTCAGTTTTGCGCCGAGTGGCAGCAGCTGCCATCCGTTGCCCTCGACACCGAATTCATGCGGGTCGACACTTTCTACCCGATCGCCGGCCTGATTCAGATTGGCGACGGTGTACGCGCCTACCTGATTGACCCGTTGACCATCGACAATTGGCAGCCCTTGGCCGCGTTGCTGGAAAACCCGGCCGTGGTCAAAGTGGTGCACGCGTGCAGCGAAGACCTCGAAGTATTGCTGCGCCTGACCGGTAGCCTGCCGGCGCCATTGTTTGATACCCAATTGGCCGCTGCGTACCTGAACCTCGGTTTTTCGATGGGCTATTCGCGGTTGGTGCAGGAAGTGCTTGGCATCGACCTGCCCAAGGGCGAAACCCGTTCCGACTGGTTGCAGCGTCCGCTGTCCGACACCCAAATCAGTTATGCCGCTGAAGATGCCTTGCACCTGGCGGAAGTTTTCGTACGCCTGCGTCCCAAGCTGTCTGACGAAAAATACAATTGGGTGCTGGAGGACGGTGCCGAGTTGGTGGCCAACCTGCGCCGTGAAGTCGACCCTTACGAGGTTTACCGCGACGCCAAACTGGCCTGGAAACTCTCCCGCGCCCAACTCGCTGTGCTGCGCGAACTCTGCGCCTGGCGTGAGCACGAAGCCCGCGCCCGTGATCTGCCGCGCAACCGCATCGTACGTGAACACGCGTTGTGGCCGTTGGCGCGGACTCAACCGGACAACCTCGGCGCATTGGCAAAAATCGAAGACATGCACCCGCGTACCGTGCGTCAGGACGGCGAATTTCTGCTTGATCTGATCAAGCGCGCAGGCAGTGTGTCGCCTGATCAATGGCCACCAGCGGTGCCGGAGCCATTACCGGTCGATGCCGCTGTGCTGGTCAAGCAGTTGCGGGCGATCGGCCAGGCCGAAGCCGAGCGTCTGAACATCGCGCCAGAACTGATGCTGCGCAAGAAAACCCTGGAAGCGCTGCTCAAAAGCGGCTTCCCGATGGGCCCTTATCAATTGCCTGATTCGCTGCGTGGCTGGCGCCGCGAATTGATGGGCCAGGCGTTGTTAGACAGCCTGGCTACCGCCGGAGAACAGCCTTGAAACGTATTTGCTCCATCTACCGAAGCCTGAAGAAAAACGAGATGTACCTCTATGTGCTTAAAAGCGATGCACTGGAGCGCGTCCCGGAAAGTCTGATGGCGGCCTTCGGCAAACCGCACCACGCTTTCGACCTGGTGTTGACGCCCGAGCGCAAGCTGTCTCGCGAGGACATCACGCTGGTGCTGGAGAACCTTGAAAAGCAGGGCTATCACCTGCAAATGCCGCCGGCTGAAGATGAATACATTGAGCATCTGCCGGAAGAATTGTTGCGCCGCAACGATCCGATGTAAGCGGCAGACAGGTTCTGTTCAGAGCCACAATGAAATACTGGAATGATTTTGGCGTTGGTCAGGACGACGGAGCGATACTCCGTCGACGGCCATCTGCACTGTTTTTGAAAGGTTTGAACCATGCGCGTTCTGATAGCTGAACACGACCACCCTGTGTATGCCCAACTGTTGCGTCAGGCGGCTCCCGAACTGGAAGTGCTGACCAGCGGCGATTCCGCTGAACTGGCCAGCCACGCCGCAGATTGTCCGATCTGGCTTGGCCAGCCGGATTTACTGGCGACCCTGCTGCGTCAGGGGCACCAACCGCAATGGCTGCAGTCGACCTGGGCTGGCATTACGCCGCTGTTGGCTGACGGCTTGCCACGGCACTACCGACTGACCCGCGCAGTGGGGATTTTCGGCCAGGTCATGGCTGAATACGTGCTCACCTACATGCTCGGTCACGAGCGCGAAGTGCTGCCGCGACTGGTTAGCCAGGTCGAGCGCAAATGGGACAATCGCCTGGGCCAAAGCCTGGCAGGGCGCAAAGTGTTGATCGTCGGTACCGGCGACATCGGGCAGACGGTGGCGCAGTTCCTGTTGCCGTTTGGCGTCGAGTTGTATGGCATCGCCAGTGAAGCCCGCGAGCAGGCACCGTTTATCGAAGTCGCGGCCCTGGCCGACTTGCCGCGTTTGGTCGGTGAAGTGGATTACGTGATCAATCTGCTGCCCAATACGCCGACAACCCACGATCTGTATGACGCAGCGCTGTTCAAGCAATTCAAGCCGACCGGGTTGTTCATCAACGTTGGGCGCGGTGTCGCAGTGGTCGATGCAGATTTGGTGGAAGCCTTGAAAGAGGGGCATCTGGCCGGCGCAGTCATCGACGTTTGCCGTCAGGAACCGTTGCCGCAACGTCATCCTTTCTGGACGGCTTGGGGCTTGTTGCTGACCGGTCACAGTTCGGCGCCGACGTCACCGACGATGATGGTGAACCTGTTCGTCGAGAACCTGCGTGCCTATGAGGCGGGTCAAGCGCTGCGCGGGGAAGTGGATTTCAATCGCGGTTATTGAATGCACGCGTCTAACTGTGGGAGCGAGCCTGCTCGCGATGATGTGTCAGTTGTCGTCAGTGTATCTGACACACCATCGCGAGCAAGCTCGCGCCTGAAGAGGTAGCGCAGCGTGGCTTACAGGCTGAAGTCGCCTTCAGCCGCCAACTCGCTCAGCGGACGGCGCGGGCTTGGCGCTTCACGTGCCTGCAGGTACTCCGCCAGCGTCGCTTTGTCACCCAACTTGCCCACCGCCACGGCGGCGTGCAGCGCATAACCTTCAGGAATGTTCAGCTCCTTGCGGGTCAATTCCTGGTCGAAACCGGCCATGCCGTGGGTATGCCAGCCGCTGATGCTCGCTTGCAAGGCCAGATGACCCCAGGCCGAACCCGTGTCGAACGTGTGCCAAAGGGCCGGTGTTTCTTCGGTTGCGCCAGGTGCAGTGAACGTGGTCTTCGATACCACGATAATCAGTGCCGAGGCATGTTGCGCCCAGCTGCGATTGAACTCATTCAGCAAACCCAGGTAACGCTCCCAGTTCGGCGTATCGCGGCGCGCATACAGGAAACGCCAAGGTTGCGAGTTGTACGCCGATGGCGCCCAGCGCGCCGCTTCGAAGAAGCTCAGCAAGGTTTCTTCCGGGATGGCTTCGCCGGTAAACGCGCGAGGCGACCAGCGATCAGTGAATTGCGGGTGGATGGCGTAATCGGCAACGCGTGGATTGGCGCTCATGCGGAGTTCCTTGCTACGTTTTAAGAAGTGGGGACGACGCAAAACCCTACTGGGCGGCGCGTTAACTGACAAGCACGTTCTACCGGCAGTCGCCAGTGCTTGGCCCGCGGGCCTCTGCGCACTAGACTGGCGGCCTTTTCATTACCTGATGTTGATGCTTGAGCCATGGTTGCCAAAGTCGAACCGTTCTGGATGCGCAAAACCCTCGATCAGCTCGATCCACAGGAATGGGAATCGCTGTGCGACGGTTGTGGCTTGTGCTGTCTGCAAAAGCTTGAAGATGAAGACGACAACAGCGTCTATTACACGCGCATCGCCTGCAAATTGCTGGACCTGAAGACCTGCCAGTGCACCGATTACCCTAATCGCCGCGACTTTGTGCCCGATTGCATCCAGCTCACGCCGGGCAAGGCCGATGAGTTCAAATGGCTGCCGCCGACCTGCGGTTATCGCCTGGTCAGTGAGGGCAAGGATTTACCGCACTGGCACCACCTGGTGAGCGGGGATCGCGATGCAGTGCATCACGAACGAATTTCACAATCCGGGCGCATGCTGGCCGAAGGCAGCGTGGCCGAAGACGATTGGGAAGATCACCTGATTTTCCGTGCGGGTTAACGTTTCACCAAGGAGAGTGTATGGCTGTGGGATGGCGGCTGGCGTTGGGCGTCGGGTTGTTGGCCTTGAGTTCTTCGTTATGGGCGGCGAAGAAAGTTGATCTGGATTATCACGTGCGGCTTTTTCCACAAAGTGATCAGGCTGAAGTGCGGTTGACCCTGGCCCAGGGTTCAGCAGTGCGCAGCCTGGATTTCGATTTGGGCGACGGCAGCCATTACAGCGACTTCAAGGCCGATGGCCAATGGCAACTGACACCCGGCGCTCACGCACGTGGCGTGTGGCGTCCGGCCGCCGACAAGGCCAGCCTGACTTACCGCGTGCGCGTCAGCCATGCCTTGAAGAACGGCAGCTTCGACGCGCGCATGACCCCGACGTGGGCGTTGATGCGCGGCGATGACCTGGTGCCTGCGGCCAAACTCGACCAGCAGGACGGCATCGAGTTGGTATCACGCCTTGAATTTGAATTGCCCGCCGGCTGGAAGAGCGTTGAAACCGCCTGGCCGCGCATCGGCAAGAACAAGTTCCGGATCAATAACGTGTCCCGGTTGTTTGATCGGCCGACCGGTTGGATGCTGGCCGGCAAACTTGGCAGTCGCCGTACGCGCCTGGGGGAAACCGAAGTCACTGTCGCCTCGCCTCAAGGCCAGGGCATGCGCCGCATGGACGTGCTGACACTGCTCACCTTTGTCTGGCCGCAGGTGCAAGCGGTGTTTCCCCGTCATCCAAGCAAACTGTTGATTGTCGGCGCCAGCGATCCGATGTGGCGCGGCAGCCTAGCCGGCCATGAGTCCATCTACCTGAACACGCGAATGCCGTTGGTCAGCGAAAGCGGCAGTAGCGCGTTGGTGCGTGAATTGGCCCAAGTGTTCGGGCGGATCAACGACAAACAGCGCAGTGACTGGATCAGCGAAGGTTTTGCTGAGTACTACGCCATCGAACTGGTGCGCCGCGCGGGTGGCATGAGCGATGAGCGCTTTGAGAGTTTGAACAAGAAGTTGACCAAGGACAGCCAGAAGGTCACCACCTTGCGTGGCGAACAGATTAGCCCGGCACAGATTTCGAAGGCTGTGTTATTGCTTCAGGATCTGGACCGCGAGATTCGCTTGAAGACCCGCAACAAGCGTTCGCTGGACGACGTGCTGCGCGCAGCGATGCACTTGGGAAGCATCGATACCAAGGAATTCGTCCAGCTCAGCGAAAGCGTGATCGGTGAATCGTCCACCGTCCTTGGTACCGAGTTGCTTCATTAATACCGCGCTCGCGAGCAAGCCTTTAGATCAAACCGAGGCTTTAGGCGACTTCAAGGAATCATTGCCCGTCACCGTGGCAGTCTTGGTCGCCGATTCGGCGTTCGCCTTTAATTGGCTCAGCTCTTCACCGGCGCGTTGAATTTTCGCCCGCACGTTGTTCATGTCCTGACGGCTCTTTTCCAGCAGGCTCTTGGCCGAGCTGTGCCCGGTAATGCCGCGCGCCAGCGCCACACCGCCAATGGCGACCTGAATAAGCCCGAATACGCCGCCGCGACGCAGGCCTTTGCCCATCATCAGCACGCCCCCGGCCAAGGAACCAATGCGTTCCCAGCCGTGTACGTTCTGATCCGGATAGGTCTGAAATGGGGTGGATTCGATGCGCTCTACGCGTTTGAGTTCGCTCATGATCTGTCTCCAGGCTTCAAGAATGGATAATTAAGCTGACTGCCAAAGCAGGTGGCTTGTTCCATCGAATGTGCGGTGGTTCAGCGGAATTTCGGTCCCGAGCGGGTGTTCAGGCCTTTGGCCATCCGGTCGTAAAGCACCACGTTGACGGTGGCCGCGAGGTTCATGCAGCCAGTGGTCGGGATGTAGACCACGTCTTCACACCAGTCACGAATCTCTTGATCCAGCGTTCCATCTTCGGGGCCGAAGATGTACAGCGCACGGTCCGGGTGAGTGTATTCGGGCAATGAGCGGGCACCTTCGACCAGCTCCACCGCTACGGGTACACACCCCAGAGGCAGGATCTTTTTCAGGTCGTCGATGCCAATCAGCGGAATGTCGTAATGGACGCGTTTGGTGTCCGTTACGAAGTCGGCGGCACGTTCATATCGCTTGCCGGTGTAGAACACCGAAGCCACGCCGTAGCAACCGGCGGCACGCATCACCGAGCCGACGTTCTCCGGTGATTTGGGGTTATACAAACCAATGCAGCTGTACCGTTTATCTGCCACGAGCGGGGTGCCTTCGGGTAAAAGAGCGCGATTATACGGAGATTCACTTCGGGTCGTCAGTTTTGGGATTGGCGGTGCTCTGGATCCGCCCCCAATCCCACAGGGTTACAGCGATGTCAGCGACCGCTGCTCCAGCCTCCGCCCATGGCGACCATCAAACCGACACTGGCCTGCAACTGCCGGGTCCGCAATGTCTGTAATCGACGCTGGGCCTGCAACGCCGAGGTTTGTGCGGTGACCACGTCCAGGTAATTCACCGCGCCGGCTTCATAGCTGTTCATGGCCAGTGTTTGAGTGTGCTGCGCTGCGCTGACGGCGGCTTGTTCATCCAAGGCTTCCTGTTGCAGGTCGCGCAGTTGACCCAGGTTGTCTTCGACTTCACGCACCGCCCGTAGCACCTGACTGCGGTAATGCGCGGCTGCTTCTTCGAATTCGGCTTTGGCTTGGCGCTCGTTGGCATCAAGCCGTCCGCCATCGAAAATCGGCAGGTTGACCAGCGGCCCGAGTGCCCAGTAGCGATTACCGGCCGCCAGCAGATTGCCGCTGCCGGCGGTTTGCCCGCCAAGCAGGCCCGTCAGGCTGAAGTCCGGGTACCACGCGGCACGGGCTACACCGATCGATGCGTTGGCAGCAAACACCCGGCGTTCGGCCGCCGAGATGTCCGGCCGGCGTTGCAGCAGGGTACTGGGCAACTCATTGGGAACTTGAGGCAAGCCCAGCACCGAATGGCTTGCCGGCAACTGAAACACGCTCGCCGGTTCGCCCACCAGCTCACCCACTGCATGTTCGGTCAGGTTGCGTTGCGCGCGCACTTCGTCCAGTTGCGCTCGGGCCTCGGCCAATTGACTCTGCGCGCGGGTCAGGTCCAGTTCTGATGCGATGGCGCCTTGGTAGCGGTCGCGGGTCAGTTGCAGGGCCTGGGTGTAAGCATCCAGAGAACGGGTGAGAATTACTTGCTGGGCATCCAGGCCATCGAGCTGGATGTACAGCGTTGCCAGCTGTTGTTGCAGGCTCAATCGGGCGGCGGCCAGATCATCCCCCGACGCTTGGGCTTGCGCGTCACCGGCCGCCACCTGGTTACGAATTTTTCCCCACAGGTCGAGGTCGAAGTTCAATGCAAAACCTGCGGTGTTGCTGCTGTAGACCGAGGGCTGATTGCTCCCGCGTAACGGTTTGCCGTCCGACTGGCGTTGTCGCACTGGCTGGGCGCTGGCAGTGATTTGCGGGAACAGCCCTGCATGCAATTGACCGGCATACGCTTGTGCAGCATCAAAGTGTGCAAGCGCCGCCGCGAGGTCCGGGTTGGCCTGTAACAGACGCTGCTGCAGCTCGTTCAGCTGAGGATCTTGATACAACTGCCACCATTGCCCGGGCAGTTGCTGGCCGGAACTCGCCAAATGCCACGGCCCGTCGCGGGTGTGTTCGCGGTACTTCGCAGGCAAATCAATGCTGGGCGCCTTGTAGGTCGGGGCCAGTGAGCAGCCCTGCAGGAGCAGCGCCACCGTCAGTGCTGCGGCCAGTGGTTCAAGCCTTGGGAACATGAGCACCTCCGGCGTCGGCCAGTTGCACCGCATCGCCTTCACGTAACGCATCGGGCGGGTTGTCGACGATGCGGTCCGCAGGCTTCAGACCCTGGTCGATGACCAGGCGCTCGCCCAAGTCCAGGCCGATATGAATATCACGCAGATGGACGTGGTTGGCCGGGTCGAGCACCGCGACCTGAGTGCCTTGCGCCCGGAAGATCAGCGCACTGGCGGGAATGCTGACACCGTGGGTATCCGCCGGAATTTGCAACGTGGCCTCGGCATAGTCACCCGGCAATAAGGCGCCGTCCGGGTTGTCTGCGATAAATTGCGCAAGCAAGGTGCCAGAGCGGCGGTCGACCGCGGTGGAGTCACCTACCAGCCGCGCACTGAAATGTTGGCCCGGGTGTTCCGGTACCACCAATTGCGCCAGCATGCCGGGGCGGATCACGCTGGCGTAGTTTTGCGGCACCGGTACATACAGGCGCAGTTGATGGGTGTCGGCGATGTCGAACAGCTCGGGATCGCTGTCGTTGTCAGCTTTGATCAACTGGCCGATATCGGTGTTGCGCGCGGTGATGGTGCCGGCGAACGGCGCCCGAATGGTTTTGTAGTCTTCCAGCGCCGAAAGACGAGCGTAGTCCGCCGCCGCAGCCTGCGCATTGGCCTTGGCGGCGGCCGCGTTGGAGCGTTTTTCGTCAGCCTCCTGACGAGACACCGAATGCGTCGCCAGCAAGTTCTGCCAGCGTGTCGCGGTGGTTTCGGCGAGGCGCGCATTGGCCTGTTCCTGAATCAGCCGCGCATGGGTTTGAGCCACCTGTTGATCAAGGTCCGGACTGTCTATATCCGCCAGTACCTGGCCGGCTTTTACCTGTGTACCGATGTCAGTCTTCCAGTCCTTCAGATAGCCGCTGACCCGGGCGTGGATCGGCGCTTTACTCCAAGCCTCCAAGTGCGCCGGCAACCGCAGGCTGTCGCCGTGCACGTTCTGTTGTGGCTGGAACACGCTGACCAACGGCATAGCCGCGGTTTCGGTCCAGGCCGCTACCGCGTTTTCATGGCGAGTGCGGGCGGCCAGGCCATTGGCAACCAGCAGTGCGGCCAGTGTCAGGCCACCGATGCCCACCAGCATCAGGCGCTTGCGCGAAGGTTTTTGTTCAGTCGACATGGGTGCTTTCTCCAGCAAAATTTTCTTCAACAGCAGTGCGAGATGAATGACGTCCATGGACCAGGCTGAAAACCACGGGCACAAATAACAGGGTGGCGGTGGTGGCGAGGATCAGGCCACCGATGACCGCTCGGCCGAGCGGCGCGTTCTGCTCCTCGGACAGTGCCAACGGCAACATGCCGATGATCATTGCCAGGGCGGTCATGCACACCGGGCGAAAACGGGTGTAACCGCCCTCCAGTGCGGCCTTCAGCGCATCGCCATGGTCCGCCAGGCGCTCCCGGCAAAAGCTCACCACCAGAATCGAGTTGGCCGTCGCCACGCCCATGCACAGAATGGCGCCGGTTAGGGCCGGCACTGATAACGAGGTACCACTGAGGAACAGCATCCACACAATGCCGGCGAGGGCGGCGGGCAGGGCCGTGATGATCACGAACGGGTCGACCCACGACTGGAAATTGACCACGATCAGCAGGTAAATCAGCACCACGGCACCCAGCAGGCCGAAGCTCAGGCCGCTGAACGCTTCGTGCAGGGCATCGATTTGTCCATGCAGGCTGATCACCGCACCTTTAGGCCGCAACGAGGCCGTGTCGTCGAGGATTTTCTGGATATCCCCGGCCACACCGCCGAGGTCACGGCCCTGCACGTTGGCGTACACATCCAGGGTCGGCATGATGTTGTAGTGGCTGACGACAGCAGGGCTCTGTACCCGCGAAATACTCGCCACACCGCCGAGAATCTGCGATTGCCCATCACTGCCGGTCACCGGCAAGGCCTCTAGCGAGGGCAGGCTGTCGAGGCGATATTGTGGCGTGGCCGCGACCACCCCGTAGGAAACGCCATTGGCCGGGTTCAGCCAGAAGGTCGGCGCCGTCTGCGAGCTGCCGGCCAGGGAGGCGACCATGCTGTTGGTGACATCGCGCTCGGTGATCCCCAAACCATTGGCGCGCAGCCGATCAACATTGACCTGCAGCGACGGATAACCGGTGGATTGCTGGATACGCAGATCTGCGATCCCGGTGACATGCTGCAGGCGTCGCTCCAGCTCTATGGCATACGCGCGGTTGGCGTCGCCGTTGGGCCCGGAGATCTTCACGTCCAAAGGTGCCGGTGCACCGAAATTGAGGATCTGGCTGCTGATGTCGGCAGGAAGAAAGGCAAAGTGGCTGCCGGGAAAACTGTCTGGCAATGCTTCGCGCAAGCGTTGCACGTAATCGGCGGTGGGGCTGTGATCGGCCTTCAGGGTGACCTGGATATCCCCGTCCTGTGGGCCAATTGTGCCGCTGTTGCTGTAAGCCATGTCGATACCGCTCAGCGGGATGCCGATGTTGTCGACGATGGTGTCCAGTTGCGCAGCCGGAATCACTTCACGAATTCGTGCCTCGATCCGGTCGAACGCCGCCGCGCTTTCTTCGATGCGGGTGCCTAAAGGCAACCGCACGTGCAGCGCTAGCGCACCGGCGTCAGTCGCCGGGAAAAAATCCTGGCCAAGGCTTGGCAGCAGCGCGAAAGAGGCCAGTACACAGGTCAGGAAACCCAGTAGAAACCGCTTGCGGTACTCCAGGGCCAACTCAAGCAAGCCGTAATAGGCATCGCGCAGGTTTGAGAAGCGTTGTTCGAAACCCTGCTGGAAATTCAGCACTCGTTGCAGGAGCGGATGGCGTGGTGTGCCGTGTTGTTCGCCTTCGTGATGGTTAATGAATTGATCTTCCGGATGATGCCCGGGGCCTTGTTCAGGCACATGCGGTTTAAGCAGGAACATCGCCAGTGTCGGCACCAGCGTGCGCGAGAGAATGAACGAGCTGGCCATGGCAAAAATCACCGCCAGCGCCATCGGGCGGAACAGGTAACCGGCGATTCCCTGCAGCAGGAACATCGGCACGAACACGATGCAGATGCACAGCAACGAAACGAAGGCCGGACCGACGATTTGCTTCGCGCCATCAAGGATCGCGGTCTTCACCGCTTTGCCTTGCTCCAGATGCCAGTTGATGTTTTCGATGGTTACCGTGGCATCGTCCACCAGAATGCCCACCGCCAACGCCAGCCCGCCCAGCGTCATCACATTGAGGGTCTGGCCGGTGGCCGCCAACAGCGCGATGGCCGACAGCACGGCCAATGGAATCGAGGCCGCGATAATCAGCGTGGAGCGCCAACTGCCAAGAAACAGCAGGATCATCGCGCTGGTCAGCAACGCCGCGATGATGCCTTCCTTGGCCACGCTGCCCACCGACTGCTTGACGAACACCGAGGCGTCGCCCAGCAGTGAAGTCTTGAGCGAAGGCGGCAGTGTTTCGTTGATGCGCGGCAACATCTGCCGAATGCCGTCGATGATCGACAGCGTGGAAATATTGCCGTTTTTCAGCACCGGCATCAGCACCGCGCGACGACCATCGACCCGCACGATATTGGTTTGCGGCGGCGAACCGTCACGCACGTGGGCGACCTGGCCGATGGTGATCAGCGCACCATCCACGGTTTTGATCGGCAGGTCGTTGAGTTCATCGATGGCTTTGGGGCTGTTGTTCAACAGCACCGTGTATTCATTAGGCCCAAGCTTGGCAGTGCCCACCGGAATGATCTGATTTTGCGCGGCCAGTGCATTCCCCACGTCTTGTGCGGAAAGCCCCTTAGCAGCCAGCGCTTGTGGGTCGAGGTCGAGGGTGATCTGGCGCTGTTTGCCACCCATCGGCGTGGGAATTGCCACCCCCGGCACCGAGGTCAATGGCAGGCGAATGCTGTTCTGTACCAGGTCGCGGATTTTCGCCTCCGACAGCGTCGGACTGGAGAACGCCATTTGCAAAATGGGCACGGTCGAGGCGCTGTAGTTGAGGATCAGCGGCGGCGTGATACCCGGCGGCATTTGCTTCAGTACCGTCTGTGAAACGGCTGTGACCTGGGCATTGGCCGTGCGGATATCGACACCCGGCTGGAAGAAAATTTTGACGATGCCCATGCCCGGCAGCGATTGCGACTCGATGTGTTCGATGTCGTTGACCGTGGTGCTCAGCGAACGCTCATAGGTGTAGATCACTCGCCCGGCCATGTCTTGCGGCGACAGACCGTTGTACTGCCAGACCACGGCGATCACCGGAATGCCGATGTCGGGAAACACATCGGTGGGCGTGCGCAAAGCCGCCATCGGCCCGATGATGCAGATGAAAATTGCCAGCACGATAAACGTGTAGGGCTTGAGCAGTGCAGTCTTTACCAGCCCGAGCATGCCGTAAACCTCCGAGGTGTTTAATTGCAAACCTCGGCAGTCTTGCGTTTGTTACTTAAAGATTTGCCTTCAGCAGAATGAAGAATCTTTTAACGATTATCTGAAATTCGTTTCATGCGGATTCATTTGTCCGAACCGCGCAGCCTCGCCACTCTGCACCTCAAGCCGATAGCCCACCGTCACTCCAGGCGGCGGCCTCGGCGCCTGATTGCGAGGTGTTTTCGATGCTGTGTAAATCGCTGTTGATGGTCTCGGGTTTAAGTCTTGTGTGTCTGTTATCAGCCTGTGCAGGGCCGATGCCTGCGGCTGATCCGAGCGAAGCCTGGATTGGCCTGCAACCCTCTGCCAGTAACGACTTGCTGGCGGAAAAAATTGACGGTCAGCGCGTTAACGACGGTCGCTATTTTGAAGTCGGACCGGGCGCTCATCAATTGGACATGACACTGATCAGTGGCGCTGACGGCAACTCCAGCGACCTTAACTGCATGGGCCGACTCGACTACGCCAACTTCAAGGCCGGTGAGCATTATCAGGTCAGCGCTTCCAGCGAAGGCGAGACGGCCAGTTTCAGCCTGATGGATTCACACGGCAAACAAGTCGCGCAAAGCGACAGCTTCCAATGCTCGTAAGTCGGTTTTTTCGAATAAAGGATCATTCAATGATGCTTAAACATTTGCTGTTGGTTCCCGGCCTGAGTGTGGTCTGTTTGTTGTCCGCCTGCGTGGGTCCGATGCCCCAGCCCGATCCTGCGCTCGCCTGGATCGGCCTGCAGGAAGAAGCACCCAACGACATGTTGGCGGAAAGAGTGGACGGCAAGCGAATCGAAGACGGTCGTTATTTTGAGGTGGCCCCCGGCGCGCATGACCTGGACGTAACGCTGTTCGAAAATCCGATGGGTGATTCAAACCAGGAAGATTGTTCCGGCAAGGTCCATTACAACCAGTTCAAGGCCGGCGAGCATTATCAATTGGTGGAGTCGAGCCTGGGTGAGGAAGTCAGCGCACGCCTGGAAGATTCGCACGGCAAGCAACTGGCGCAGACCGCGGACTTCCAGTGCATGCCGGGTTAATCCGACGCCGCCATCGCTGGCAAGCCAGTCTCCTACGGTTCGGTGGTGCTCGCCGGGATTGATGTCATCAACACGGATCCGTAGGAAACCGGCTTGCCGGTGATGGCGATTTCACGGACGCCATCGCTGGCAAAACGGGCTCACAGCGTGAGCATGGCAGGGCGGCACTCCAGAGTCATTCGCGTGCCGCCTTGCGCACGATTACCGACCTCCAGTTTGAACCCGTGCAAGTTGATGATGGCGGCCACGATCGACAGTCCCAATCCGAAACCGGTCTGATGTCGGGTGTCGTCGCAGCGATAGAACCTTTGGAAGATGGCGTCGCGTTCGACGGCAGGAATGCCTGGGCCGGAGTCCAGTACCTCGATTCGAGTGCTGCCAGCTTCATTGATCGCCCGCAGGATGACTTCACCGCCCGCAGGGGTGAACTTGATCGCATTGCTCAGCAGGTTCGCCAATGCCTCGAACAACAATGCACGATCGCCGTTCAGCGTCGGCAGTGAATCGGCGCGCTGCAAGCGCAACCTCAGGCCTGCTTCCTCGGCGAGCGGCAGGTAAAAGTCATACACCTCGTCCAGCAACGACAGGGGGTCGAGCTGCACGAAGTCAGCGCGACGCTGATGATCTTCCAGTTCGGAGATGCGCAACAGGCTGCGAAAGCGCGCCATCAAATTGTCTGCTTCAACGATGACTTTATTCATCTGCGCGGCTTGCGACGAACCTTCGCCTGCCTGCTGCTGAATCCGGTAGAGCTGGGTTCGCAGACGGGTGAGGGGCGTGCGCAAATCATGCGCGATGCTGTCGCACACTCCTTTGACTTCGTTCATTAGTCGCTCTATGCGTTCGAGCATGGCGTTGACGATGGCGGCCAGCATGTCCAGCTCATCGCGCCGGTCGGACAGCGGCAGTCGATGAGTCAGGTTGCCGGCGACAATCGATTCGGCACTGGCCTGGATCGCTCGAATGCGCCGCAACGGACGCCGGCGTAACAGCTGCCAGCCGGCAATGCCGGGAAGAATGGTCAGCGATATTCCCCAGAGCAACGCATGCCAGATGATCTGCGTGACCGCCAGCAACGAGCCGTTGTCCCGGACCAATACCAGCCATTGGCCGCTATGGGTTTGAGTGGCCACGGCATCGCAACTGGACTGCGGCAGCAGCGGGTCATCGGAGTCCACGCAGGTGCCGAGCTCATGGATTTTTCCGTCCAGCGGCAGGTGCGCCGGAATACTCTTGATCGCGCCGTACAACGGTTTTTTCTGACTGTCGAACAAACCAAAGGCGTCCACGGTAGGCATGTCGAACTTCATGTTGCTGGTCAGGGCTTCGACCAGTTGCTCGCCGTGCAGGCGAGAAAACAAATGCTGACGTTGCATCAGTGAGTGCCGAGCCAGATTGTTCATGTAGCCGGACACTTCGTAATACAGCCCACCCATGAGCACGCAACTCCAGAGCACAAACAACGCGCTATACAGCGCCAACAAACGGCTGGTCGATGAACTCCAACCCTTAGAGGGGTTCAGCAATGACATAGCCCGAGCCCCGCATCGTCCGAATCAAAGGCGTCTGGCCGGGCGGGTCGATCTTCTTGCGCAAACGGCCAATGTGCACATCGATCAGGTTGGTGCCGGGGTCGAAGTGGTAGCCCCAGACCTCTTCGAAAATCATCATCCGCGAGAGGATTTGCCCCGGGTTGCGCATCATGAACTCCAGCAGTTTGTACTCGGTGGGCAACAAACTCAGCGGTTGATCGGCGCGATGGGCCTCGTGGGTGATCAAGTCGAGTTCCAGGTCGGCCACGCGCAGGGTGGTCTCGAAGGCACTGACGGGACTTTTGCGTCGCAATAAAACCTCCACGCGCGCCGCCATCTCGTCGGTAGCGAAGGGTTTGGACAGATAGTCATCGCCGCCGGCACGCAAGCCGCGCACACGTTCATCGACGTCGGAGAGGGCGCTGATCATCAGGATTGGCGTCGCCACGCCAATGGCGCGCAACGTGGTGACGATGGCCAGGCCATCAAGCTCGGGCAGCATGCGGTCGAGCGTGATCAGGTCGTAATTGCCACTGACCGCACTCACCAGGCCCTCACGGCCATTGTCCACCCAATCCACTTCAAAGCCGTGGCTTTGCAACTCCGTGACGATTTCCGTGGCCGTCACGGCGTCGTCTTCTATGGTCAAAATACGTGGCATGTTGGTTACCTGACAGAGTTGCGAATGTCAGGATTTTGCCAACAAACGTCGCCGTACTTTCTGATGAAAGTTTCATCCTCGCGGCAACGCAATTGGGCTAGGCGCAGGTGGACAACAGACGATGCCTATGCGGTAGGCAGCAGGGCTTTGAGCTTGTCCATCATGGCGCTGGCGGCGTCATTGACCCTGGAGTTCGCGGGCTCTTTACTCGCGGAACCGTCGGTGTCTATGCCGGAGAGAATTTCCGCAAGATTATGGAAGTGCCCGTCCTTTTTCTTTTCGTCGGTGCCTGAATCAACCTTGCCGTAGTTGTTCAGCGCGTCTTGCAACGACATGTGCTGGGACAGCCATTGAGCCGTGTTTTTTTCTTCAGGGCCGAGGTTGTCGAGAAAATTCAGCGCCGCTTTTGCGCGTCCGACCGGGTCATTGGCGAACGGATCTTTCCAGTTTTTTTTCTGGTCATCGGGGCCGCTTTAGTAACCGGATGCCAGTCGGGCCTGCTGCTGCATCAGGGCTTTGGCGGCGTCTTGCTCATCCTTGGAAAACTGGCCACCTTCGTTGGTGGCGACAGCATTCAGCGAGCGCCGATCCAGGTCACCCATCAGCGCATTACGATCTTCAACGCTAGCGTTGTAAGGCTTATTTCCCGCCTTCATTTGCGCGTATTTTTCATCCATGCGTTTACGGGCATCGTCGGCCACTTGCGCGAAGGTCTTGTCCTTGGAGCTGGACACCGCGCCCGGCTGAGTGACGCCCAACACCAATGCGTCCGCATTCATGCCCTGGCGAACCGGGAAGAATGGCGCGTTGTTGGTAATCGAGCCGCTGTAGTCGGTGGATGTTTTGGAGAGGCTGACCGAGTCCGCTGTGTTCGCAGTAGTTGCGGTTTGGTCGGCTTGCGCGGCGCTGGCGTTGGCTTTTGGCTCGGCAGCAACGCTGTAGACCGCCATGGCGGCGGTATTGAAGCTTGAATTGATGTTCATCCGCTACGCCTGTCCGCGAGTATGTATTGATACTGATACATCGCAAGAACAGTGCCATCAAGGCTAATGGCACTTACCGCCGTTGGTTTGTAACGGTTTTGATAGATTGGGGCGCAGTCAGGAAGAAGCGAAATTGGCCGGCGGCGGCAGATTCTCGCCGCCGACGTCCAAGGCTTGCCGTTTGACGTTGGGCGTTCGGGCCTAGTCTTCTTTTTTCATCAAACCCGCCAACGCCGCAAACGGGTTGTGCGTGGCCTTGGCAATTTTCGGGCTGCTGAGCGAGCCTTCGCCGAAATACTGCTGATCGGTGTACCGCGAGTGTTCGTTGTCGTGGCAATACAGGCACAACAACTCCCAGTTCGAGCCGTCCTGCGGGTTGTTATCGTGGTTATGGTCGCGGTGATGCACGGTCAATTCGCTGAGGCGCTTGCCGGAAAACTCACGGGCACAGCGGCCACAGACGTGCGGGTACATCTTCAGGGCCTTGTCGCGGTAACCCATTTCCTTGTCGCGCTGGTTGTCGGCAAGGATGCGGTCCAGCTTCGAGGTGTTGGTCGGTGTTGACGAACTCATGGGTTCACCTTTGTAAAAGACTAATGACGGTTATCAACTGAGTTTAGCTCAGCCCTTGAGCTTCTCGGCAATCCAGATGGTATGACGTGTGCCCTTGTTGCCATGGGCGAAGACCTGTACTTCTTCGGCTTTGAAACCGGCCTTTTTCAGTTTGTCGGAAAACTGCCGATCAGCGCTGGCAGACCACACGGCCAGCACGCCTTTTGGCCGCAACGCTTTGGCGCAGGCACTGAGGCCGCCCGCGGAATACAGCCAACTGTTAGCCTTTTGGGTCAGGCCTTCCGGGCCGTTGTCGACGTCGAGCATGATTGCATCAAAACCTTGCGGTTCGGCTTGCAACACCTTGGCCACGTCTTCCATACGGATCACCGTGCGCGGGTCGAGCAACGGATTACCTGCCTTTTCGCCGAGCGGGCCACGGTTCCACTCCACGACGCCGGGCACCAGTTCGGCAACCACCACTTCAGCGGTTTTGCCCAAATGCTTGAGCGCGGAGGCGAGGGTAAAACCCATGCCCAAGCCGCCGATCAGCACCCTGGAGTTCGGCCGGCCGGCGACTTTTCGACAAGGGATTTCGGCCAGAGCATCTTCAGAGCCGTGCATGCGGGTGTTCATTAACTGCCCGCCATCGCCGCCCTGAATCTTGATGACGAAGTCCTCGCCATACTCGAACAGGCACAGGGCACCGCCATTGTCAGGAATGGGAGTGGTGTCGAGCAGAACGAAACGTTTCATGGGGCTCTCTTGAGAAGAATTGGCATTGGGGAGGGCAAACACGCGCAGTTGGGAGTAGCCTGCGAAAAACCACGAGGCTAACGGAGCCATTGATGAAGCGCACCATTCTAACGGTCATTGCCTTGGCCGCGCTCTCGATTACTGCGACGCAGGCGCAAGATTTGCAAACCATCCCGACCAGTCCGGCGCCGATGTCCGGTTCACCGGGCACCGCCACACCGACGCCTTACCCGCAGATCACCCCGACCAGCGTCCCTAAAACCGGGCCGGGCAACGGCGGCCCGGCGTTGGCGCCGATTGAAATGCCCAGCCCACCCAAGGACCAGACCTTGCCGGGGCTTGAGCAAAACAGCACCAAGGTCAAGTCACCCGGCGGTTAAACCTGCTGCGAGAGCAATTGTCCGTCAGCCATGCGTAAGCGTTTTGACAGGGAAACGGCCAGGGCGCGGATGATTTTTGCGGCGATTTTAGGGGCGTCGTTGAGCATTTTTTCCAGCGAATCCTTGCCCAGGTTCAGTAACTGGCAATTGCTGGCGGCCACGCAACTGGCGGAGCGTCGTTCGCCGTCGAGCACGGCCATCTCGCCGAATGCCCGGCCGCTGCGCAGGGTGGCCATCGTCACCCGTTGCCCGTCGCTATTGGTCTTTTGAACCGCCACCTGGCCGGTGTGGATGATGCACATGAAACTGCCGGCATCACCCTCGTGGAAAATCTCTTCGCCTTCGGCCACGGTGCTGATGCTGAAGTAGCCCGATGCCGCTGCAAAGTCGGCCGGCAGTAATTGATCGAACAGGCCGCAGTCCATCAGCCAGTAGCGAATTTCGTTGTTCAGTAAGGTCAGTTCTGACATGTCGTCACAGTCTTTTTCTTGTGGTCTGTTGCGGGTTTGGTTCGTGCGGGCCCGGTGCCTGGTCTTATGACCGGGTCACCGGGCCAAGTTCCTCAGGCAATGCCCAAAACCTTAAAAACAAATGCATATTCGAGCGCTACGTCACGCAATCCTTGATATCGACCGCTCATCCCACCGTGGCCAGCGCCTAATTCGGTCTTGAGCAGCAGGGGATTGGTGTCGGTTTTGGTGGCTCGCAATTTTGCCACCCATTTGGCAGCCTCCCAATATTGCACCCGACTGTCGTTGTAGCCAGCGATCACCAACGTCGCAGGATACGCCTGGGCAGTCACGTTTTCGTAGGGAGCATAGGCCTTGATCCGCTCGTAAACCTGCGGTTCCTGAGGGTTACCCCATTCGTCGTATTCGGTCACGGTCAGCGGCAAGTCCGGGTCGAGCATGGTGTTCAGCACATCGACAAACGGCACTTCGGCAATCGCGGCAGCAAATAAGTCCGGGCGTTGATTGAGCACGGCACCGATCAGCAAACCGCCGGCACTGCCGCCGCTGATCGCCAATTGCGAAGAAGTCGTGAAACCATTGGCGATCAGGTGTTCAGCGCAGGCGATGAAGTCGCTGAAGGTGTTGTGCTTGTGTTCCTGTTTGCCGGCGCGATACCAGGCTTCGCCCAACTCGCCACCGCCACGCACGTGCGCAATGGCAAACGCCACGCCCCGATCCAGCAAGCTCAAACGTGCATGGGAGAACCATGGGTCGAGGCTTTCGCCATACGCACCGTAGCCGTAGAGATACAGCGGCGTCGGCTTGCCCAGTGCTTCGCGTTTGACCACCAGGCTGATCGGCACTTGCGTTCCGTCTGGCGCAGTCGCCCACAAGCGCTGGCTGACGTAAGCATCGGCATCGAAGGGGCCGAGCACCGGGGTTTGCTTGAGTACTGTCTGCTCGCCAGTGGCCAGATCCAGCTGCCGGATCTGCGCCGGACGGTTCAATGCTTCATAACGCAGGCGAATCTTGTCGCTGACAAATTCAAGACTGTTTTGCACGTGCAGGCTGTAGGCCGCATCCGGCAGTTGCACGCGGTAACTTGCAAGGTCTTGCGGGTGAACTTCGATGATCGGCAAACCGCCGGCTCGCAGACTAAGCGTCATGGCCGAGACGTTCAGGCTCATGCCCTCGATCATCGTGGTGTCGCTGTGTGCAATCAGGTTTTGCCAGTCAGCTTCGGTCGGTACAACGCCCGTGTCCACGGCGTGATAGAGCGCGAAGTTGATGCCGTCGCGGTTGGTGCGGATAAACCAGTTCCATTCGCCATTCAGTGCGCCGTGGTCGACGTCGTATTCATGCTCTTCAACTCGCGGGGCCAGGCACGTAAATGCCTGGTGCGGTTGCGAGGCGTCGAGTGCCCACACTTCGCTCGTGGTCTTGCTGCCCAGTGACAGCAGCAATTGCAGCTCTGAACTTGAGCGGTAGCAATGCAGGAAGAAACGGCCGTCCGGCTCATGGAACACTTCTTCGGCTGCCGTGCCGTCCAGTCGATAACGAAACAGTTTGTGCGGGCGGTGAGTGTCATCCAGTTCCGCGAAGAACAGCGTCAGGCTGTCGTTGGCCCAGGTCATGCTGCCGTCGCAATCCTCGAACTCGAGTTCGCTGACTTTGTCGTTGGACAGTTCCTTGACAAACAGCGTGTAGATTTCATCGCCCGTGGCATCAATGCTGTAGGCCAGCCGCTGATGATCCGGGCTGATGCTGAATGCACCCAGCGAAAAGAAGCCGCCGTTGGCCAGTGCGTTGGGGTCCAGCAATAGTTGTTCGAGGTTTTCATCCAGTTGCAAACTGTCATCGGCCGGGCGCGGACAACGGTAGTGACGCGCATACTCGTCGCCGGCGGTTGTACGCGTGTAATACAGGTACGGACCCCACGGGGAGGGCAGCGACAGGTCGGTTTCTAGGATCCGGCCCTTGATCTCCTCGAACAAGGTTTCGCGCAGCGCAGCCTGATCGGCGGTTTGCGCTTCTTGGTAGCTGTTTTCGGCCTTCAGGTAATCGAGCACCGCAGCGGTGTCGCGCTCCTGTAACCAGGCATACGGGTCAGGACCTTCAGCCCTTCGGGCAATTGGAGCGTCGCAAACGTTGTTGGATACGGGCATGAAGGACTCTCGAACGATGGACGGAATAGGGCTTTGCATGCCCGTTCCTACAGGAGTTAGGCATCACAGCTCAGTATTGGGACAAGCCTGAAGTGTGAAAAGTCGTTACTATAAGCGCCTCTTTGCCTGCCTTGCCATGGACACCATGACCGAGAACGACTATCTGATCGCTTGGGGCCTTTACGCCTTTGCCGCTTTAGGCTGCCTGTTGGTGTGGATGCGCCTTACCCGCTGGATGTGGCGCTGGCTGCGTGAGCCACTGCGGCTGCTGGTTGCCGTGTTGCTGTTCAGCCCGACCATCATCGACCCGGTGAAGGAAAAAGTTGCCCCGGCCATCGCAATCACGGCCCTGGACCTTGCGTTCAAAGTGGGTAACAACGCTTGGCGGGCGATTTCCGACCTGTTCATGTACAGCATGATCGCGTTTGGCATCTACCTGGTGTTCGTGGCGATCCGCTTCCCGATCGAGCGCGCGTCCAACGCTCGCAAGGCCCAGGCGGCTGCTGCGAAAGCTGCGGCGCGGGCCGACGAACGGGACGACGATCAACCCTTCGGCGGTGCCGGCGATGATCGTTATGGTCGTCCGCCTGTCCCGAGTAATCCTCAGCGCTCGCGGGTCGAGCCGCGGTTGTAAGCGGGTCCCTGCCTTTCATCGAGAGTCCGAGCATGTGTGAGTTATTGGGCATGAGCGCCAATGTCCCTACCGATATTGTGTTCAGCTTCACCGGGCTGATGCAACGCGGCGGCAAAACGGGCCCGCACCGCGACGGTTGGGGTATCGCCTTCTATGAGGGCCGCGGGCTGCGGCTGTTCCAGGACCCGGCGGCGAGCAGCGAGTCTGAAGTCGCAAACCTTGTGCAGCGCTATCCGATCAAGAGCGAAGTGGTCATCGGGCATATCCGTCAGGCCAACGTCGGCAAGGTCTGCCTGTCCAACACCCATCCTTTCGTGCGTGAGCTGTGGGGGCGCAACTGGTGTTTCGCCCACAATGGCCAGTTGGCAGACTTTCAACCGACCACCAGTTTTTACCGACCCGTTGGCGACACCGACAGCGAAGCGGCGTTTTGCGACCTGCTGAACCGTGTCCGCGCTGCATTCCCGGAACCGGTCGAAGTTGAAGCATTGCTGCCGGACCTGGTAGCGGCTTGCGCCGAATACCGCAGTAAAGGCGTGTTCAACTGCTTGCTCAGCGACGGTGATTGGCTGTTCTGCTATTGCTCGACCAAACTCGCACAAATCACCCGTCGTGCACCGTTCGGGCCCGCGCGTTTGAAGGATGTCGACGTGATCGTCGATTTCCAGGCAGAAACCACACCCAATGACGTCGTCACGGTGATCGCCACCGAACCACTGACTGAAAACGAAACCTGGACCCGCTACGAACCGGGCCAATGGAGCCTCTGGCGACGCGGCGAATGCGTCAGCCAGGGCAAGACCGAATAAGGACTTCCACCATGTTGCTCAGTTATCTACGGCTGGTGTTGTTCGCGGCGGGCCTGTTGATTGGCGTTCAGGTGCCAGGTTTCATCAGCGATTACGCCAAGCGCATCGAAGCGCATCTGATTGAGGCGCAGGCTGGCCTGAGCGGCTTCCAGGGCACGGCGAACCAGTTTTTCAAAGGTGATATGCAGGCGCTCGTCGCCCATTACCGCGCGAGCGACGACCCGATCTTTCGCAGTGACGCCGACAGCCTGAGCAACCTGCTGACCCGTCAGCTGGCGCTGGATAAACAGTTCCAGGCAATGCAGGGCCCGTGGTACATCCGCTTCCTGCAAGTTGCGCTGGCAGCCGATCCGGATATTCGCAAGGAAACCTGGAACGGCTACAGCTATCAGATTCTGCTGACGCCAGAAGCGATGATCTGGGGCATGAGCGGCGCCTTGCTGCTTTCGTTCGGCATTGAATGCCTGTTCCGGTTGATCGACTGGGTGGTGCTGGGCGGCAAACGCCTGCGCCAGAGCCGGCCGATTGAAGATCGGGATGTGCGAGGGTTGTAACGTCGACAAGCGCGCTCTCTTGGCGAGAAGGCGCTTGCGCAGTACCTGCTGATACAACGCGACTCAGGAGTGTTCACCATGACCCGCCTGCTTTTGAACTGCGACATCGGCGAGAGCTTTGGTAGCTGGACCATGGGTCTGGACGCCGAGGTCATGCCCTTCATCGATTGCGCCAACATCGCCTGCGGCTTCCATGCCGGCGAC
Source organism: Gordonia sp. IEGM753 (assembly GCF_050321825.1). Taxonomy (NCBI): domain Bacteria; kingdom Bacillati; phylum Actinomycetota; class Actinomycetes; order Mycobacteriales; family Gordoniaceae; genus Gordonia; species Gordonia sp. IEGM753. Next base: position 75,856 of record NZ_JBNQGB010000002.1, on the reverse strand, counting down.
CCGGGCATCATGCGCAAGACCGTCAGCCTGGCCTTGAGTAACGGCGTGAAGATCGGTGCACATCCGGCCTATCAGGACCTGGTGGGGTTTGGCCGTCGCTCCATGGTTTACTCCGCTCAGGAGCTTCAGGACCTCGTGCATTACCAGATCGGCGCTCTGGACGGCATCTGTCGGGCTCAGGGCACGCGGGTCAGCTACGTCAAACCGCATGGCGCGATGTACAACGACATGATGGCCAACCCGGCTCAATTGCGTGCGGTACTGCAGGCGGTGGCGGCCTATGACCGCAGTTTGCCGTTGATGCTGATGGCCACTCGCGACAACAGCGCTGCTCAATTATTGGGCGACGAATATGGCGTGACCTTATGGTTTGAAGCGTTTGCCGATCGAGCCTACGACAGCGCCGGCAGGCTCGTCTCTCGGCAACTGCCCGGGGCCGTACATCACGATCCGGAAAAAATCATCGGGCAAGCACTGACCATCGCGCGGGGCGGCAACCTTGTCGCCAGTGACGGCAGTGACTTGTTGTTGCGGGCCAATACGCTCTGCGTGCATGGCGACAATGCGAGTTCGGTGGCTGCCGTGCGGCGGATTCGTGAAGCGCTTGATCAGCAGAGTGCCCCATGAAACCACGGTTGGAAGTGGTGGCAGTGGATTGCCTGATGGTGCGGTTGTTCGATGAGATCAGCGAGGACAACATGCCGTGGATGCTCGCTGCCAGCGATGGCCTGCGTGCAGCGTTCGCCGGGCACCTGATCGATCTGGTGCCGTCCTATACGACGTTGATGGTGCATTACGATTTAAAGGCCTTGAGTCCGGCTCAGGCACGGGAGCTGATCAGCCGGGCCTTGATCGGCTTGACGCCTGGCGCCAGCTCTCAAGGCAAGTGCCACGTGCTACCGGTCTGGTACGACCTGAGCGTCGGCCCCGAATTAAGCCTGTTGGCTCGGCGCAGTGGGTTCGCCATCGACGAAGTGATCCGCCGCCACAGTCAACGCGAGTACCAGGTATTTGCCCTGGGCTTCGCGCCGGGATTTGCATTCATGGGGCTGGTCGATGAAGTGCTGGCGACGCCGCGCCTGGATACTCCACGCAAAAAAGTCGCCGCGGGCAGCGTGGGGATTGCCGAGCGGCAGACCGCAGCCTACCCGGTTGTGTCTCCCGGTGGCTGGAACCTGATCGGCCGTACTGCGGCCAAATTGTTCGACCGTGAGCGCGATGGCTACAGCCTGATGCAACCCGGCGATACGGTTCGCTTCGAAGCGGTCAGTCACGCCGAGTTCCTCAACCTGGGCGGTGATGACACGCCACTGGAGGCACAGGCATGAGCCTTCTGACGATTGAAGCGAGCACGCCGTTGTGCCTGTTGCAGGACGCGGGCCGGTTCGGTGTACGGCATTTGGGCGTGACTCAGGGCGGGGCGCTGGATTGGCGTTCGATGTCGTGGGCGAACTGGTTGCTGGGCAATGCGCTGGATGCCCCGGTGATCGAAATTACTCTCGGCGGGTTCACTGTGGTCGCGCAAGAGGATTGCGTGCTGTCGCTGGCGGGAGCGGACCTCGGTGCCCTAGTGGACGGCGAGGCGCTGGCGCCATGGCGCAGTTTCAGGCTGAACAAAGGTCAGTGCTTGCAACTGACTCGGCCGCTACTGGGGGCTCGGGCTTACCTGGGGGCACCCGGTGGGTTTGATGCGCCGAAGGTATTGGGCAGCAGTTCAACCGTGGTCCGTGAGGCGCTTGGCGGGCCGGATGCAATGGGGCGGGCGTTGGCCAAGGGCGCGCCGTTGAGTTATCAGGGCAGCTCGCTGTTGCTGCTGCGGGAACTGCCCTCGGCACATCGACCAGATTTCCACGAGAACAAGCCGTTGGACCTGGTATTGGGCGCGCAGATCGGCGAGTTCAGTGGGCAGAGTTCGTTCGACGCGTTCAATAATGTCTGGACCCTGGACAGTCGCGCGGACCGAATGGGCATGCGCTTGCTGGGAAAGGCGCTGGAGTACCAGGGCAAGCCGATGATCTCCGAAGGCATCCCGCTCGGCGCCGTTCAGGTGCCGCCGGATGGCCAGCCGATCGTATTGCTCAATGATCGGCAGACCATTGGCGGGTATCCGAGACTGGGAGCGTTGACGCCCTTGGCGTTGGCGCGTCTGGCGCAGTGTTTGCCGGGGGTGAAGGTGCAGTTGCGACCCGTGTTGCAGGAGGCGGCGCATCAGGAGCAGCTGGCGTATTTGCAGCGGTTCGTAAAGCGCTAAAAGCTTCGCGAGCAAGCCCGCTCCTACATTGATCCAGTGTACGACGCAGATCTCATGTGGGAGCGGGCTTGCTCGCGAAGGGGCCATGACAGGCAACGAAGATTATTTGGAAAGATACCGCATCCCTTCCTCCAACCCCCGCAGCGTCAGCGGGTACATCTGATCATCAATCAAGTCCCGCACGATGTTGGTGGAGGACGTATAGCCCCACGTATCTTTCGGGTATGGATTGATCCAGATGACTTTCTTGTACTTCGCCATGAACCGCTGCATCCACACGTAACCGGCTTCTTCGTTCCAGTGTTCGACACTGCCGCCGGCCTGGGTGATTTCATAAGGCGCCATCGCCGCATCGCCGATGAAGATCACTTTGTAGTCGGCGCCGTACTTGTGCAGCAGGTCCTGGGTTGAGGTGCGTTCGGAGGTGCGGCGCATGTTGTTCTTCCACACCGATTCATAAATGAAGTTGTGGAAGTAGAAGTACTCCAGGTGCTTGAACTCAGTCTTGCAGGCCGAAAACAGTTCCTCGCAAATCTTCACATGGGCGTCCATCGAGCCGCCGATGTCGAACAGCAGCAACAGCTTGACGGTATTGCGCCGTTCCGGGCGCATCTGGATGTTCAACAGGCCCGCATCGCGTGCGGTGTGGTCGATGGTGCCATCGATGTCCAGCTCTTCCGCCGCCCCTTGACGCGCAAATTTACGCAGCCGGCGCAGGGCTACCTTGATGTTGCGGGTGCCCAGTTCGACCGAGTCGTCGAGGTTCTTGTACTCGCGCTGATCCCACACCTTGACCGCTTTGCCCTGGCGCTTGCCTGCGTCGCCCACCCGAATACCTTCCGGGTTGAAACCACCGGAGCCGAACGGGCTGGTGCCGCCCGTGCCGATCCACTTGTTGCCGCCGGCATGACGTTCTTTCTGTTCTTCGAGGCGTTTCTTGAACTCCTCGATCAGTTTGTCCAGGCCGCCCAGGGACTGAATGGCTGCGCGCTCTTCATCGGTCAGGGAACGCTCGAACTCCTTGCGCAACCAGTCTTCTGGAATCAACGCCTGAAGGTGGTCGTCGAGTTTTTCCAGGCCATTGAAATAAGCACCGAAGGCCCGGTCGAACTTGTCGAAATGCCGTTCGTCCTTCACCAGGATTGCTCGGGCCAAGTAGTAAAACTCGTCCATGTCGGCAAAGGTCACGCGCTGTTTCAGCGCGTTGATCAGGTCCAGCAGCTCGCGCACCGAGACTGGCACCTTGGCTGCACGCATTTCATTGAACATGTTGAGCAGCATGGCGTTGGCCCTTATCGACTACCGCGACGGCTCATGAACGCCAGACGCTCCAGTAACTGCACGTCTTGCTCGTTTTTCACCAGGGCGCCGGCCAGCGGCGGAATGGCCTTGGTCGGATCGCGTTCGCGCAGCACTGCTTCGCCGATGTTGTCGGCCATCAGCAGCTTCAGCCAATCCACCAGTTCGGAGGTCGAAGGCTTCTTCTTCAGCCCTGGCACTTTACGCACGTCGAAGAACACATCGAGCGCCTCGCTGACCAGGTCTTTCTTGATGTCCGGGTAATGCACGTCGACGATTTTCTGCAGCGTGGTGCGATCCGGGAACGCGATGTAATGAAAGAAACAGCGGCGCAGGAAAGCGTCTGGCAGCTCTTTTTCGTTGTTGGAGGTAATGATGATGATCGGACGCTTCTTGGCCTTGATGGTCTCGTCGATCTCGTAAACGTAGAACTCCATCTTGTCGAGTTCTTGCAGCAGGTCATTCGGAAACTCGATGTCGGCCTTGTCGATTTCATCAATCAGCAGAATCACCCGCTCGTCGGACTCGAAGGCTTCCCAGAGCTTGCCTTTCTTCAAGTAGTTACGAACGTCGTGAACCTTGTCCGTGCCCAGTTGCGAGTCGCGCAAACGGCTCACCGCGTCGTACTCGTAAAGGCCTTGATGGGCCTTGGTGGTGGACTTGATGTGCCAGGTGATCAGCTTGGCGCCAAAGGATTCGGCCAATTGCTCGGCGAGCATGGTCTTGCCAGTGCCGGGTTCGCCCTTGACCAGCAGCGGACGCTCCAGGGTGATGGCGGCATTCACTGCCAGCTTCAAGTCATCAGTGGCGACATAGGCCTGGGTGCCTTCGAACTTCATCTGCTTTTCCTCGAACGGTAACGCCGACCTGAGCGGAGCAGGGCGTAGCGCAATAAATGTTGTGTCCGACTATACCGCGCAGGCCGGTCGACTGTGAACGCAGACGGCTTATTCAGTCTCTGAATGGAGCGTCACATCCTGACTGGCATCGACGGTCTGAATCAGGCTGCGCAGGCGCTTGGGATCGGTGCCCGGGGTATCAGCCGCTACCGTTGCGGTCGAGAGGCGGTGCCCAAGTAGCAGACACTGGCATGTCTTGGCTGGGATTTCCTGCAATCGCAAGCGAACCCGGCGCAAGCTGCCGAAGCGACCGGCGACTACACGGTGACCCGAAAGTCTTAACCCGCCTCCGGCTTCGGCCGTTCGTAGCGGGCGGTAAATGCCTGGACGAAGCCGTTGCGCAGTATCTGCAGGAACGCCTGAAATGCGCTGACGTTTTGCTGATGCACATTGCCGCTTAGTTCAACGCGGGTGGCGAACTGGTTTTTGTTCTGGTTTTTCAACACGGTTTCGGTGCCGCCCACTATCGCTTCCCAGACGGAACGCAAAATTCCCTTATTCTTGTTTTCGACATCCTGCTGCCAGTTGAACACTTCTACGTCGCGCAACAGCGGCTTGATGTAGCCCTTGAGTTGCCCTTTGTTAGCCTCGGCTTCAATTACCACATCGCCGTGGCCAGCATTGAAATCGAACTTGCCGTAAGCCGACGCAAAATCGTTCAGGCGCCGCAGTTCAATGTCCTTAGCCCGCAGTCGGAACTCGAAGTCTTCGAAATTACTCAGTGGATCGAAAGTTGCCGTAGTTTCCAGCGGTGCGTGCCCCAGCAACAGGGCCTTACCTTCGAAACGCGCGTCTCGCTTGCCTTGGGTGTCGACTACGTTAGTCAGGTTGTAAATGCTGGCATTGACCTGAGTGGCGTTCATGTTGACCGGCGGTTGCGAATTGAAGTTGCGAAAACTGATCTTGCCGTCGTTGATTCGAACTTCGTTGAGGGTGATTGGCAGCAACTTGCTGAGTTGCGCTCGCCAGTCGGTGCCTCGACCTGTTTGCGAGTTTTGTTTGTTGGTGCCGCCATCGACGAAGTTCAGTTGCGGGTTGAAAAACTGCACTTCTGCCACGACGGCATGGTCGTACCACAATGAGTGCCAACTGACCGACAGATCGATCAGTGGCGCATCGACGAAGGGTACTGGCACTTTGCCGTCGACCTTCACAATTTTCAGCCCGTTGATTTTGTACGCGCCGCGCCACAAGGCCAGATCGACATCGGTGACCTGTCCGCGATATTCACCCATGTCCGCCAGCTTGTCGTTCAGGTAATTGCGCACCATGTACGTCAGGGTGATATGCAATGCAACGAGTAGCACAACGAGGCCGGCAAGTGTCCACAAGGGCCAACTGTATCGACGTTTCATGATGGCAGATCTCTGGCGATGTAATGCCATTGACTGCGCCAGCGCGCGGACGTTCGCCTCGACTGGACGACCAGGAGCAACAGGCATACCTTGGAGCGCTAATTCAATGCTGCATAAGGACCCAGCCATGAGTCGTATTTTTGCTGACAACGCCCACTCCATCGGCAACACACCGCTGGTGCAGATCAACCGGATCGCGCCGCGCGGCGTGACTATCCTGGCCAAGATCGAGGGGCGCAATCCCGGTTATTCGGTCAAGTGCCGGATCGGTGCAAACATGATCTGGGACGCGGAAAGCACCGGTAAACTCAAACCTGGCATGACCATCGTTGAACCCACTTCCGGCAATACCGGCATTGGTCTGGCGTTCGTTGCCGCCGCGCGCGGTTACAAGCTGATGTTGACCATGCCTGCATCGATGAGCATTGAACGGCGCAAAGTGCTTAAGGCGCTGGGTGCCGAGCTGGTACTGACCGAGCCTGCAAAAGGCATGAAGGGCGCTATCGAGAAAGCGGCGGAAATCCTCGCCAGCGACCCGGCCAAGTACTTCATGCCGGCCCAGTTCGATAACCCGGCCAACCCGTCCATCCACGAGAAAACAACCGGTCCGGAAATCTGGAACGACACGGACGGTGCCGTTGATGTGTTGGTGGCGGGTGTCGGAACGGGCGGAACCATTACTGGCGTCTCGCGGTATATCAAGAATACCCAGGGCAAGCCGATTATTTCGGTCGCGGTAGAGCCGGTGAGCTCGCCGGTGATCACCCAAGCGTTGGCCGGTGAAGAAATCAAGCCCAGCCCTCACAAAATCCAGGGCATTGGCGCCGGTTTTGTGCCGAAGAACCTGGATTTGTCGATCGTCGATCGGGTTGAGCTGGTCAGCGATGAAGAGTCCAAAGCCATGGCCCTGCGGTTGATGCAGGAAGAGGGGATTCTGTGCGGCATCTCGTGTGGTGCTGCGATGGCGGTGGCCGTGCGCTTGGCCGAGACACCCGAAATGCAAGGCAAGACCATTGTGGTGATTCTGCCGGACTCCGGCGAGCGCTACTTGTCGAGCATGTTGTTCAGCGATCTGTTCACCGAGCAGGAGAATCAACAGTAAGCCGTGGTGGGGGTTGATTCAGGTCAGCGAGTGTTCAGGCGCCTTATGTTAAAAAGTGCTTTATTGCACAATCTTTAACACTGAATGTCGGGTTTTGCGGGTTTTTCCCGAGGCCGGTAGTGATTTATCATTGCCGGCTGCCACGTCGGGTAAATGGCGTTGTGCAGAGTTGCCTATTTCAAGGAGTCGTTGATGAGTTTTTCCCTTGCCGCGAAGGCTTCGGTGCTGCTGTTGTTTCTCGGCAGCACCCTTTATGTGCATTTGCGCGGTAAGGCGCGATTGCCGGTGCTGCGTCAATTCGTCAACCATTCGGCTCTGTTCGCGCCTTACAACGCCTTGATGTACCTGTTTTCCGGCGTGCCTTCCAAACCGTATCTGGATCGCACCAAGTTCCCGGAACTGGACGTGCTCAAGGACAATTGGCAGGTCATTCGTGACGAAGCCATGCACCTGTTCGACGAAGGCTACATTCGCGCCGCCGAAAAGAACAATGACGCCGGTTTTGGTTCTTTCTTCAAGAAAGGCTGGAAGCGTTTCTACCTGAAGTGGTACGACAAACCGCTGCCTTCGGCTGAAGCGCTGTGCCCGAAGACCGTGGCGTTGGTCAGCAGCATCCCCAACGTGAAAGGGGCCATGTTCGCTCTGCTGCCGGGCGGTAGCCACCTCAACCCGCATCGCGATCCGTTTGCCGGTTCCCTGCGCTATCACCTGGGCCTGTCGACCCCCAATTCCGATGCTTGCCGCATTTTTGTGGATGGTCAGGAGTACGCCTGGCGCGATGGCGAAGACGTTATGTTCGATGAGACCTATGTGCATTGGGTCAAAAACGAAACCGATAAAACCCGGGTCATTCTCTTTTGCGACATTGAGCGGCCGCTGAGCAATCGGTTCATGACGCGCATCAATCGCTGGATAAGCGCATGGCTGGGCCGGGCCACTGCGCCACAAAACCTGGATGATGAACGTGTAGGCGGGATCAACCGGGCGTACGCCTGGAGCAAGAACTCCAGCGACAAGTTCAGTGGTGTGGTCAAACAGTGGAAGCGTCGTAACCCTAAAGCCTACCGCGTGCTGCGGCCGGTACTGGCGGTGCTGGTGCTGGCGTTGCTGGTGTATTGGCTGTTCGGTTGATGCTGATTGTTGGATAAAAGAACCGCTCCTTGTGAGCGGTTTTTTTTAAAAAGGGAATTTAAACGACGCACCGGTGTGGTCATTAATCATCAGTGAGTTCGACACGGGTCGCAGCCAAAAGGGCATCACCACTCGCCCACGTGACCCTGTCGTTAAGGGCTCTTTATCCAAGTCGTTGCAATACATGTCGATCGCTGGTTATAGTCGGCGCTCGGTGGTTTTCATCAATCACTGTCCGATCCCACAAAGAAGATCAGCCCATGCCTGCATCCCTCATCAACGCGGTAGTCGATTCAGCGGTTAACGCTGGCGTCGTGCCGTGCGGGAATCAGCAGCCTGCGCAGATCAGTCATTACCCTCCACCTGTCAGTAGCACGCCGGTGTGCGCAGTCGTATCACCGCCGGGCGTTGGCGTTTCGGGCTGATCAGCTTTTATTGGCTGTCGTATGCCCGCACAAAAATCGCCCGCTTGAAAAAACTACTGAATTTCAGCTTCGGCTGAGTTGGCTTTTTGCCTGACTACAGGTGGTATTCATGTTTGTCCTTTCGAAAAAATCCGCATTGGCGGCGGCCTCCACGAGCCTGTTTGTTCTGCTGTGGAGCAGCGGTGCAATCTTCTCCAAATGGGGTCTGGCGCATGCGTCACCCTTTGCGTTTTTGCTGTTTCGCTTCGCCATCGCGTTGTGCGGTCTGGTGCTGCTGGTGCCGTTACTCAAGCTGAAATTGCCCAAGGGCGGCAAGCCGATGCTGTACGCGATGGCCACCGGCGTGGTGTTGCTGGGGGCTTACCAGATTTTCTATCTGCTGGCCCTGGACTTGAAAGTCACGCCGGGTGTAATGGCGACAATCATGGGCGTTCAGCCGATCCTCACGGTGGTGATCATGGAGCGTCAGCGCTCAGCCAGCCGCCTATTTGGCTTGGCGCTGGGCTTGGCGGGGCTGATCATGGTGGTTTACCAGGGCATCGGTCTGGCCGGTATGTCGCTGGCGGGCATGCTCTTCGGATTACTTGCGCTGGCGAGCATGACGTTCGGTTCGATCATGCAAAAACGCATCACCGACAACCCTCTCGGAACGTTGCCGGTGCAGTACCTTGCAGGCCTGTTGCTGTGCGGGATCTTCGTGCCGTTTCAGCCATTCCATTTCGAACACAGCAGTGGTTTTATCGTGCCGGTTTTGTGGATGGGGCTGGTCGTTTCGGTGCTAGCGACGTTGCTGCTGTATCGGCTGATTGCTCGCGGCAATCTGGTGAATGTCACCAGCCTGTTTTACTTGGTACCCGCGGTGACGGCGATCATGGACTATCTGATTTTCGGCAACAAACTTGCCTCGTTGAGTCTGCTGGGAATGGTGCTGATTATTGTCGGCCTGGCGTTCGTATTCCGTAAGTCCGCCTAAAGAGAACCAAGGCCCGGAGCCTTCAGCTTCGGGCCTTTTTCATTTGGTGGGCGCATGCTCGGCCCGCACGGAGTTCATGAACGCCTGCATCGCCGACGATTGAATGCGATGGCGCCGGGTGATCAGTCCGAACGGTGGCAGACGTGCCTCGAATTTGATTGGCAGCACTGCCAGCAGGTCGCGGCCGGCGTAATCTTCCACCACCGACACTGGCGTGACGCCAAGCATGTCGGTCTGCTGGATCAAGGACAGCAGGGTCATGATCGAGGTGGTCTCCACGATGCTGCTCGGAATGTCGACCCGGGCATTGTGGAACACTTGGTTGATGATCGCGCGCATCGGGCTCGGGTGCTGTTGCAGCACCCAAGTCATGTTCTGCAGCTCTGCCCAGCTCAGTTTCTTCTCCTTCGCCAATGGGTGTTGCGCACCGGCAATGACGCACAAGGCTTCTTCGCCGAGGCTATCGAATAACAGCTCCTCAGCTCGTGCGCCGGCCGGAATCCGTCCCAGCACGATGTCCAGTTGATCCTGCAAAAGCGCTTGCACCAACACGTCGCTGGTGTCGACCTGAATGCTCATCGACAACCGTGGGTGGCTCTGTTTGAGCGTGGCGATGGTGCGGGTCAATAGTCCTGAGGCCAACGCCGGGATGGCGCCGACTGCAACCCGGCCAAGGTTGCCGGATTCGAGCGCCACCAGTTCTTCACGCATGCCGCTGAGTTCGGCAAACACCATGCGTGCGTAGTAGATGACGGTGTCCCCGAACGGGGTAGAACGCATGCCGCGCGGCAAGCGTTCGAAAAGCTCGACGCCGAGCAAATCCTCGGCTTCATGCAGCATCTTCGTCGCTGCTGGCTGCGTCATACCGATGTGGTCGGCGGCGCGCCGCAACGAGCCGAACTCCTGCAGAGCCAGCATCAGCCGCAATTGGCGTAGACGCAGTCGACTGTGGATCACGTTGGCTTCTGGAATTCGCACATCAGGCGTTCGGGTCATGGGCTCGACTCGCAAAAAAGACTGCGGCAAGCCTGACAACAAATGTCAGGCGTTGCCAGCATTGCAGTGTCACAGCACCGACTTGGTTTTCGCTACGTGCGGTTTGCGCAGGCCCATCAGCATTTGCAGTGCCTTGGTAATCAACGGCCAGAACAGCATCAGCATGGCCGCGGTGGTCAGGCTGCCCACCAACGGGTTGGACCAGAAGATTCCCAATTGCCCGTCCGAAAACAGCATCGACTGACGGAACGCATCTTCAGCTTTATCGCCCAACACGGCCGCCAGCACCAGTGGCGCAATCGGATAACCGAGTTTCTTGAACAGATAACCCAGTGCGCCGAAGCCCAGCATCAATACAACATCAAAGAAGGAGTTGTGCACCGAGTACGCACCGATGGCGCAAACCATGATGATGATTGGCGCAATAATCGAAAACGGAATGCGCAGGATCGAGGCAAACAGTGGCACCGTCGCCAACACCACGATCAAACTCACCACGTTGCCCAGGTACATGCTGGCGATCAGGCCCCAGACAAAATCATGCTGCTCCACGAACAGCGTCGGCCCAGGATGCAAGCCCCAGATCATCAACCCACCGAGCATCACTGCGGCAGTCGCCGAACCGGGAATGCCCAGGGTCAGCATCGGCAGCAAGGCACTGGTGCCCGCCGCGTGGTCGGCAGTTTCCGGAGCGATCACGCCTTCCAGTTCGCCCTTGCCAAAGTTGTCGCGGTTTTTCGAAAAGCGCCGCGCCAGGCTGTAGCTCATGAACGATGCCGCCGTCGGCCCGCCCGGCGTGATGCCCATCCAGCAACCGACCAATGTGCTGCGCACGATGGTCAGCCAGTAGCGTGGCAGTTTGGCCCAGGTACGCAGGATGACCATTGGTGTAATGCGCGCATGTTCGCCGCGAAATACCAGGCCTTCCTCGACGGTGCAGAGAATTTCGCCGATCCCGAACAACCCGATCACGGCCACTTCAAAACTGATGCCGGTCATCAATATTGGCTGGTCGAACGTCAAGCGCAAATTGCCCGATACCGTATCCATGCCGACCGCTGCCATGGCGAAACCGATCATCATCGCCACCACGGTTTTCAGCGGCGGGTTTTTGCTCATGCCAATGAAGGTGCAGAACGCCAACAGGTACACCGCAAAGAACTCCGGTGAGCTGAACGACATGGCAAACGCAGCAATTTTTGTCGACAGAAACGTCAGCAGCAACACGCCGGCCAGGGCACCTATCAGTGCCGAGCTGAATGCGGCGGTCAAGGCTTCCGCGGCGCGGCCTTCGCGAGCCATCGGGTAGCCGTCGAAGGTGGTTGCCACCGATGAGGGTTCACCGGGGATGTTGAACAGAATCGAGGTGATCGAGCCGCCGAACAGCGCGCCCCAATACATACACGACAACAAAATGATCGCCGACACCGGCGACATGGTGAACGTCAGCGGTAGCAACAATGCCACGCCATTGGGCGCGCCGAGGCCTGGCAATACACCGACCAGAATGCCCAGCAGTACGCCGATCACCATCAGGCCGATGTGGCCCGGGGTCATGATCAGGCTCATGCCCTGCAGCAGGGAATCGAACTCACTCATTTGAAATATCTCCCGACCAGGCTGATCAAGTCACCCAGCGGACCCGCATCCAGCGGAACCTTGAACCACAGCGAAAAAATCAGGTAGCTGGCGAGCACTGCGCCAAGCGATACGGTGGCGATCATCAACGGGCCATAAGGCTTTTCGCGGACCCTGTCGCGCCACATGAACCAGGCGATAAAACAGGCGGATGCGATGTAAATGCCGGTGAACGGCATGGCGCCAACGAACAGCGCAATCGGGATGAACACCGACAACACTTGCTTGAATGCACTGCGGCTGACGAATGAAACGCTCAGCGCGCGCCAGCGCACCACGGTCAGCACGCCGTTGCCGACACTGGCGGCGCTTAGCAGCAGGCCAATGTAGAACGGGAAGTAACCGGGCTCAGGGCCGGAATCGCCCCAGCCGATGCCTTGTTCGACGCTGCCAAACATCACGACTACGCCCAACAGGGCGGTAAACAACGTCAGGCCGAGTTCGACCCAGCGGGTACCGACCAACGCCGGTGAATCCGAAGAATGGGACATGAAACACCTCCAGCAGGTGGCGGCCGAGCGCAGGCGAACGGCCGCGAGCAACTCAGTTTTTCAGCCAGCCGGCCTCTTTGAACACCGGCGTGACGCGGGCGGTGTCCTGTTCGATATAGGCGGTCAGTGGCTCACCTTCGAGGAAGGTCGGCACCAATGCGTTCTGCGTGACGTAGGCCTTGAACTCCGGGCTCTGCGTGACTTTACGCATCAGCTCGACATAGAACGCACGTTGTTCGGCGGTGACCTCGCCTGGCATGAATACGGTGCGCGGGAAGCGGTATTGGTCGATGCCCAAGCCTTGTTCGTGACAGGTCGGCACGTCGGCCCAGGATTTATCGCCGGCGACTTTTTCGGTGTAGCTCATGCGCTCTTTACTGAACACGCACAGCGGCTCGACCTGGTCGCCACGCCATTGGCTGATGCTTTCGCTGGGGTTGTTGACGTTGGCGGCGATGTGTTTGCCAGCCAGTTGGGTGGCGGCTTCACTGCCGCTTTTAAACGGGATGTACACCAGTTTGCTGTGGGTGGTCTGGTTCAGCAGCAGGGTCAATGTCTGGTCGACGTCCTTGGATTGGCTGCCGCCCATGCGCAGTTTCGACGGGTCGGCCTTGACCGCTTCGTAGAAGCCTTTCGCGTCTTTCCACGGCGCGTCTTTGTAGCTCCAGAGAATGAAGTCATCCTCGGCAACGGCTGCAATCGGGGTCAATTCCTTCCACTGATAACCGAGCTTCGACACCAGCGGCAGCAGGTAGATATTGTTGGTGCCGATCACCAGCTTCTCGGGGTCGCCCTTGTTCATTTTCAGGTCGAGAAACGCTTCGGCGCCGTTGCCGCCGCCCTTGTTGAGAACGATGGTATTAACATCGAGCAGCTTATGCGTGGTGATGATCGACTGGATCAGCCGGGCGAGTTGGTCGGTGCCGCCACCGGGTCCGCCAGCAACGACAATTTCGACGTTTTTGTCAGGCGTCCAGGCATGAGCGAGAGCAGGAAGGGCGCCAGCGGCGACGAGAGTACAACCAAGAAAAAGACGGGAGGTGCGGCGTACGAATGCAGTTCGCATGGAAGGGCCTCGTTTTTGTAGTTGTTATAAGTGACTTGTCTGCGCTCAAAAGCCGCAAGCCTGGCCCGAGTGTGGGAAGCCGTCGCCTCCGCGTCTAGTCAAAACAATACATACACCGATAGCCTGGGGTTATAGGTCGGGTAAATCGCTTGTGTGGTTTTCGCTGAAGGCACTGTGCCAGAGCCTTTTCTGATAAAAGCTGATGGAGGTGTAAACCGTTGAAAGCTGCCTGAAAGCAAGGCATGGCATAACCCGAGGCTATCGCCTTATGCCAAGTATTGATTAGACGGTTATCACTGAGCCTTCGATAGTGCTCACCAGCGCCGCCATGAAGCGGCAGAGCGGCATCACAAAAATAATAAATCGAGGTACGCACCATGGCTCGTCCCAGTGCATCGCTGCACCTGCCCGGCGCAGGTGACCAGCCCACAGCCGTAGCTGCGGCAATACCGCAAGCCACCACCCGCAAAGCCAGCAGCGTACGCTGGCGGATTTTCGCGATTATCTTTGCCCTGACCATGGTCAACCTGATTGACCGGGTGTCGCTGTCGATTGCGATGCCAACCATCGCTCATGAATTTTCCCTCTCGCCCAGCATGCAGGGGTTGATCCTCAGCAGCTTCTTCTGGGCCTACGCGTTGTTGCAGATTCCCGGTGGCTGGATGATCGATCGTTTCGGCCCGCACCGGGTGATCAGTTGGTCCACCGGGCTCTGGGGCACATTCCAGGTGTTGGCGGCATTCGCCAGTGGCGGACTGTCGTTGCTGTTTGCGCGTGTTGCGCTGGGTGCGGCAGAGGCTCCGTTATTTCCCTCGGGCGGCAAGCTGATTTCATTGTGGCTGGCGCCAAGCGAACGCAGTCGTGGCGCGGTGCTGATGGACAGCGGCAGCCCATTGGGCGTGGCGATTGGCGGCTTGATCATTGCTTACCTGATCGCCTCGCTGGACTCCTGGCGCCTGGCGTTCGTGATCGCCGGCGTCGCGACCTTGGTGTTGGCGTGGCTGGCTCGGCGTTACCTGCGTGATGACCCTGCCACGCACCCACACGTGAATGCTGCGGAACTTGAGAAGATCAACGCCGGGCGTGCCACGCCTGCTGCCGAAGCGGCGCGTGTCCCCGTCAAGGGCTTGGGGATTGCGCCGCGCTCGCTCAGTGGTTTGCTGGTCGGCCGCGCGAGTTGGGCCATGGTTTATTTTGGTTTGCTGACGTGGGGGCCGAGCTATTTGTCGCAAGCTCGAGGCTTTGACATCAAGGGCATCGGTGCGGCGACTTTCGTCATTTTCATCTGCGGCGCACTGGGTTCGTTGACCGGTGGTTTCCTGTGCGATGGGTTGATTCGTAAAGGGGTCAGCCGTGGTGTCGCGGTCAAGAGTCTGCTGGCCTTTTCCGGATTGATAGCGCTTGGCGCCTTCCTGCTGTTGCCAACCTTGAGCGATCCTTTTGCGGCGGTGGCGTTGTTGGCCATGACCGCGTTTTTCTTGATGTGGGGCAGCCTCTACTGGAGCTTCCCGGCGTTGCTGGCAGCACCGGCTCGCGTCGGCCTGATTGGCGGCGTGATGAACATGGCCGGCAGCGTAGGTGGCATCGCCGTGCCGATCCTGGTCGGGATCATTCTGCAAATGACCGGTGGTTTTGCGCCGGTGCTGGGTTTCTTTGCGGTGTGTTCGGCGATCTTCGTGCTCGCAACGTTGTTCATCAGCCTTGATGAGGTGCGTCATGCCTGACACCAGCAACCTGTGGAATGGCCCGATCGTCGATGCCCATCATCACTTTTGGGACCCGACGGTCAACCACCATCCATGGCTGATGCCTGAAGCCAATGTCCCGTTCCGCTACGGCGACTACAGCGCGATCAAGCGTCGCTATTTGCCCGACGATTATTTTGCCGATGCGGGCGCACACAACGTCGTGCAAACCGTGTACGTCGAGACCGAATGGGACCCGCAAGACCCGATTGGCGAAACCCGTTTTATCGAGGGGTTGGCCGCCCGTTACGGCGTGCCGAATGCGGTGGTGGCGCAAGCCTGGCTCGATCATCCGGACGCCATTGCAGTACTGACAGAGCAAGCCGGTTTCAAGTGTGTGCGCAGTGTTCGGCACAAACCCGGTGGCCCGACGTCACCTGCTCAGGTTGGACGTGAGCGCAGTTTGATGAGCGACGAGCATTGGCGTCGAAGCTATGCCGCGCTGGAAAAACTGGGTCTGCATTTTGATCTGCAGGCACCCTGGTGGAACCTGCACGAAGCCGAACAACTGGCGCGGGACTTTCCCGGCATCACGCTGATTCTCAACCACGCTGGATTGCCCAGTGACCGCAGCGCTGCCGGGCTGGCGGGTTGGCGCCTGGCGATGGCGCGGCTCGCTGAGTGGCCGAACGTGCAGGTCAAGATTTCTGGCCTGGGTTTGGCCGGTCGGGCATGGCGGCCCAAAGATAACGCCTGGATCGTGCGTGAGGTCATCGCGATGTTCGGCAGCGACCGCGCGATGTTTGCCAGCAACTTTCCAGTGGACAGCTTGTGCGGTTCGTTCGACGACATCTACAGCGGTTTCAAATCCATTGTTGCTGACCTGCCTCAGGCCGATCAGCAGCGGCTTTTTTACAGCAATGCGCAGCGGATCTATCGCTGCGAGCCCTGCGCCATTGACCGGGCATGGTCTGAACCATTGAGGAGTGAAGCATGAACAAAACCACCATCGCCATGGTCCTGGGTGACCCGGCGGGCATTGGCCCGGAACTGATCGCACGCCTGTTGAGCGATCCCGTGGTTCGCAGCCAGGCCAATGTGATTCTGATCGCCGATGAGGCAGAAATGCAGCGCGGCATGCGCATTGCCGGTTCGCAGTTTCCCTACCGTCGTGTCGAGTCGCTTGCGCAGTTGTCGTTTACCGACGACACGCCGCTGTTCTATGACTTTCGCGGTGACACCGTTGGCGAGTTTGCGCGCAGCGAGGCCAGTGTCATCGGCGGTCGCTACTGCCTCGATACCCTGGAACAAGCGCTGCGCCTGACCGAGGCCGGAACCACCGATGCGGTGCTGTTCGGGCCACTGAACAAAACCTCCCTGCACATGGCCGGCATGGCACACAACGATGAACTGCACTGGTTCGCTGAGTTGCTGGATTTCCACGGGCCGTTCTGTGAGTTCAACGTGCTCGACAACCTGTGGACGTCGCGGGTGACTTCGCACGTGGCGCTGGCCGAAGTGCCGGGCATGTTGTCGCAGGCGCGCGTCGTGGAGGCGATCCAGTTGATCGACACCGCACTCAAGCGCAATGGCCTGAAAAAGCCGCGCATCGGCGTCTGCGGCTTGAACCCGCACAACGGTGACAACGGCTCGTTCGGTCGTGAAGAACTGGACATCATCGGCCCGGCCGTACGTTCGGCACAGGCATTGGGTATTGCTGCGGAAGGACCGTATCCCGGCGATACGATTTTCCTCAAGGTTCAGGGCGATGCGAGTGCATTTGACGCCGTGGTCACGATGTACCACGACCAAGGGCAGATCGCGATCAAGTTGATGGGGTTCTCGCGCGGAGTCACCGTACAGGGTGGCTTGCCGATTCCGATTACCACGCCGGCGCACGGCACCGCATTCGATATCGCGGGGCAGGGCAAGGCCAACGTCGGGGCGATTCGCCAAGCGTTCGAGATCGCCTGTCGAATGGGTGTTAACAACTACTGACAACCCGCGAAACCCACTGACACGCGCAACACCCTGTAGGAGCTGGCCTGCCAGCGATGAGGGCCTGACAGACACGCCTGAAGTGACTGTCAGACCGCTATCGCCGGCAGGCCAGCTCCTACAGTTTTTTGTGAGGCCTGATAACTCGATCTGCCTAATAACGGCACTGACCTATCACCTCAGGTTATCGATGGATGTGCAGAAGTGATTATCCGCCTCTGTTCGTGCTGGCTAAAGTCGCTCCATCGACTGATCAGAGCCGACCTGGAGCCGACTCGATCACTTGAATCAACAACTACAAAAAGCCTGCCTTGCCGTTGAGCAAGGTACATCGGCAGTAAAGGAACCTTCACATGCCCCGTCCAGATTCCGTCACGGCTCTGTCCAGTGCCATCTCCAAAAGTCGGCTGCGTTTGCTGCCATTTCTGATCCTGATGTACATCCTGGCCTTTATCGATCGCTCCAACGTCGGCTTCGCCAAAGCTGCGTTGCAGGCTGATACCGGGCTGGGTGATGCGGCGTTCGCGTTCGGCGCGAGCATCTTTTTCATCGGCTATGCGTTCTTCGAAGTGCCGAGCAACTACATGCTGCACCGCCTCGGCGCGAAGGTCTGGCTGTGCCGGATCATGGTCACCTGGGGGCTGGTGTCGGCGGCCATGATGTTTGCCCACAACGCCGAAACCTTCTATGTGCTGCGCTTTATGCTGGGTGTCGCCGAGGCCGGTTTCTTCCCTGGCATTATTCTTTACCTCACCTACTGGTTCCCCGCGCAAAGCCGTGGCCAGGCCTTGGGCCTGTTCTATTTCGGCCTGCCGCTGGCGTTGGTATTGGGTAGCCCGTTGTCGGGCTGGCTGCTGGACTTCCACGGCGTATTTGGCCTGACCAACTGGCAGTGGCTGTTCGTGGTTGAAGGCCTGATGGCTTCAGTGGTCGGCATTGCGGCTTACTTCTATCTGGTCAACCGCCCGGCTCAGGCCACCTGGTTGAGCGTCGAAGAAAAGCAGGCTCTGGAAACGGCGCTGGCAGAAGAAGATGCGCTGAAAAAAAACAGCAGCCCGCACGGCTTTCTCAGTGCATTGCGCAACCCTCGGGTGCTGCAATTCTGCCTGGCGTATTTCACGATTCAGATGAGCGTATACGGCGTGGTGTTTTACCTGCCGACGCGCATCGCCGGTTTGCTCGACGGCCATGTCGGCCTCAACGTCGGCCTGATCACCGCAATCCCTTGGGTATGCGCCTTGATCGTCACCCGCATCGTCACCCGTTATGCCGACCGCACCGGGCAGCATCGTCGCTTGGCAGTGTGCATGTTGACCATGGCCGCGCTGGGTATTGCCGCTTCGGCACTGGGTAACAGCATGGTGCCGGTAGTGCTCGCGTTCTGCTTTGCCGCTGCCGGTTTTGTCTCGGTGCAACCGCTGTTCTGGACCATTCCTACTAGTTACCTCAGCGGTGCGGCCGCGGCGGGCGGTATCGCCCTGATCAACTCAATCGGCAATCTTGGCGGCTTCGTTGCGCCGAACCTGAAAACCGTGATGGAAAGCAGTTTTGCAGACCCGCGTGCCGGCATGTTCGCCCTCGCGTTGGTGGGCATTCTGGGCGCCATCCTGCTGTCCCGACTTCGCACTCATCACACCCCAAAATCGCCCTCGCAGCTCACACCGGCTCAGGTTGGCTGATCACTACCAAAGCGTTAGCAAGGATTAGAATTCATGAAAATCAAAGCGATCCGTACCCGCGTTTTCGAATGGAAAGGCAAAGTTGTTCCACCTCAGGCGCATTTCTGCACCAACGCCAGCGACATCCTGTTCGAGCGTGGCGACGCCATGGGCTCGTTCCGTTTTCACGGCTGGCTGGTGGTGGAAGTCGAGACCGATACCGGTCTTGTCGGCATCGGCAACTGCGCCCTGGCACCGCGTGTGGCCAAGGAAATCATCGACACCTATCTGGCACCGATTGCGATTGGCGAAGACCCGTTCGACAACGAATACATCTGGCAGAAGATGTACCGCCAAAGCCACGCCTGGGGCCGCAAGGGCATCGGCATGGCTGCGATCTCGGCGATCGACATTGCGATCTGGGACATCATGGGCAAAGCGGTCAATAAACCCGTGTTCAAATTGCTCGGTGGCCGCACCAAGGAAAAGATCTGGACCTATGCCTCCAAGCTCTACGCCAACGACAACCTGGATCTGTTCCTGGAAGAAGCCCAGGGCTATCTGAATCAGGGCTTCACCGCGCTCAAAATGCGTTTCGGTTATGGTCCGAAGGACGGCCCGGCGGGCATGCGCAAAAACATCGAGCAGGTCCGTGCGCTGCGTGAACTGGCCGGTCCGGACATCGACATCATGCTTGAGTGCTACATGGGCTGGACCCTGGAATACGCACGTCGCATGTTGCCAAAACTCGCCGAGTTCGAACCGCGCTGGCTCGAAGAACCTGTTATCGCTGACGACATCGAGGGTTACATCGAGCTGAAAAAAATGGGGATCATGCCGATCTCTGGCGGCGAGCACGAATTCACCTCGTACGGCTTCAAGGACCTGCTGGAGCGCCGCGCCATCGACGTGATCCAGTACGACACCAACCGCGTTGGCGGCATTACCGCCGCGCGCAAGATCAACGCGATGGCCGAGGCCTGGTCGGTGCCGGTCATCCCGCACGCCGGGCAAATGCACAACTATCACCTGACCATGTCCACTACCGCCTCGCCGATGGCGGAGTTCTTCCCGGTGTTCGACGTCGAAGTCGGCAACGAACTCTTCTACTACGTGTTCAAGGGCGAGCCGCAACCGGTCAACGGCTACATCCAGCTCGACGACAACAAACCGGGCCTGGGCCTGGAAATCTCCGATGAATACCTGAGCGACTTCAACATCATCGAGTGACCTTGAAGCGCCGCCCGCAGGTGGCGCCATCCCTGACTTTGTGGAGGGCCGACATGCGCCTGATTCAATTTGAAAACACTGCCGGTGAGCGCCAGGTTGGCGTCGTCGAAGGCTCGCAGGTTCACGTGCTGAAAGGCACCCGCAGCACCCGTGAACTGGCACTCGCCGCGATCCGCGCCAAGCGCAGCCTGCAAGAAGAAGTCGCCCAGCGCGGTACCGAGGCTGGCCCGGATTATGCGCAATTGTTGCAGCAGGGCAGTGTGTTGCCACCGCTGGACCACGAAGACCCGGCTCATTGCCTGATCAGCGGCACCGGCCTGACCCACTTGGGCAGCGCCTCGACGCGCGACAAGATGCATCAGCATGACGGCGAAGTCGAAGCCGGCATGACCGACACCATGCGCATTTTCAAATGGGGCCTGGAGGGCGGAAAACCAGCGGCCGGCCAGGTTGGCGCGCAACCGGAATGGTTCTACAAGGGCGACGGCAGCATCGTGGTTCGCCCCGGTGCGGACTTCCCTGTGCCGCCGTTTGCCGAAGACGCGGGCGAAGAACCCGAGCTGACCGGTCTGTACGTGATCGGCGACGATGGCCAGCCGTACCGTGTCGGTTACGCCTTGGGCAACGAATTTTCCGACCACGTGATGGAGAGGCGAAATTACTTGTACCTCGCGCATTCGAAGCTGCGTTTCTGCGCCTATGGCCCGGAACTGCGCGTGGGTGAATTACCCAAGCACCTGGCGGGTACCAGCCGTATCAAACGTAATGGCGAAACAATCTGGGAAAAGGAATTTCTCAGCGGTGAAGACAACATGTGCCACAGCTTGGCCAATCTTGAATTCCACCACTTCAAATATGCACAGTTTTTGCGTCCGGGCGATGTTCACGTGCATTACTTCGGCACCGCGACGCTGTCGTTCGCCGACGGCATAAAAACTCAACCGGGCGATCGCTTCCAGATCAGCCTTGATGAGTTTGGCGCGCCGCTGGAAAACGGTATCGGCGAAAGCGCCCAACCGTTGGCCATCGGCCAGGTGCGTGCGCTTTAAGCCTTCAATCACCGGCGCTGTCGGCCGGTCAAGGAAACCTTTATGACCACGTTACTCGGACACAACTACGTCGGCGGGCGCCGCAGCGCTAATGGCACGCTGCAACTGCAAAGCCTGGACGCGACCACGGGCGAGCCGCTGCCCGGCAGCTTCTTCCAGGCCACAGAAGCCGAAGTGGATGCCGCAGCCAACGCCGCCGCTGCCGCGTACCCGATCTACCGTAACCTCAGTGCGGAAAAACGTGCGCTGTTCCTCGACGCCATCGCTGATGAAATCGATGCGTTGGGCGATGACTTCGTCGCCATTGTTTGCCGCGAAACAGCGTTGCCGGCGGGGCGAATTCAAGGCGAGCGCGGACGTACCAGCGGCCAGATGCGTCTGTTTGCGAAAGTCTTGCGTCGGGGTGATTTCTATGGCGCACGAATTGATCAGGCCTTGCCGGATCGGCAACCGTTGCCACGCCCGGATTTACGCCAATACCGCATTGGGTTAGGGCCGGTCGCGGTGTTCGGTGCCAGTAATTTTCCGTTGGCATTTTCCACGGCCGGCGGCGATACCGCCTCCGCGTTGGCTGCCGGTTGTCCGGTGGTGTTCAAGGCCCACAGTGGGCACATGGCAACGGCTGAATGGGTGGCGGATGCGATCATTCGAGCCGCCGAGCGCACCGCAATGCCGGCGGGCGTCTTCAACATGATTTATGGCGCTGGCGTCGGCGAGTGGCTGGTCAAACACCCCGCCATTCAGGCCGTAGGTTTCACCGGTTCGCTCAAGGGCGGTAATGCCTTGAGCCACATGGCCGCGACGCGCGCTCAGCCCATTCCGGTGTTTGCGGAGATGTCGAGCATCAACCCGGTGTTCCTGCTGCCCAAAGCGCTCGCTGTGCGTGGTGAACAGATTGCCGCGCAACTGGCCGGTTCGGTGACCCTGGGTTGCGGTCAATTCTGTACCAATCCGGGGTTGGTCATCGGTCTGCGCTCGCCACAGTTCAGCCTGTTCCTGGAAACGTTTTGCGCGAGCATGAATCAACAGCCCGCACAAACAATGCTCAATGCCGGTGCTTTGGCCAGCTACAGCCAAGGCCTGGGAGAGTTGCACGAACACCCAGGGTTGACGCACCTGGCTGGCAAACCGCAGCAGGGCAATCAGGCTCAGCCGCAAGTGTTCAAGGCCGATGTCAGCCTGTTGCTCAAGGGTGATCAGTTGCTGCAGGAAGAAGTATTCGGGCCGACCACCATCGTCATCGAAGTCGAGGATCAAGCGCAGTTGGCAGCAGCGCTGCATGGCTTGCGTGGGCAACTGACCGCCACACTGATTGGCGAGGCCGATGAGCTGCTGGAGTACCGTTGGCTGGCCGAGTCGTTGCAGGAAAAGGTCGGGCGGATATTGCTCAATGGCTATCCAACCGGTGTCGAAGTCTGCGAGGCCATGGTGCATGGGGGGCCGTATCCGGCGACGTCGGATTCGCGTGGGACATCAGTGGGCTCACTGGCAATTGATCGATTCCTGCGGCCGGTGTGCTTCCAGAATTACCCGGATGCGTTGCTGCCCGAGGCACTGCAAAGCGCTAATCCACTGGGCATCCAGCGCTTGGTGGATGGGCAGGTCAACCACAAGAGTTTGTAGTTTGCGGTGACTGATCTATCGCTATCGCGAGCAAGCACAATCCCTATGGGAGCGGGCTTGCTCGCGAAGGCGTCATGGGCGGCAGCGCAAAGTCATCAAGCAATAGCCTTGCCCGGTTTCAACACCAGCCACAACGCCGCCGCAATCAACACCCCGCCATAGATGTGCGCCATCGACAACGGCTCATCCAGAAACAGCGCGCCCCAGAGCACCCCGAACGGCGGAATCATGAACGTCACCGTCATCGATTTCACCGGGCCAATGGAGGTCAGCAATCTGAAGTAAACGATGTACGCAAACGCAGTGCATGCAAGCCCCAGCCCAAGCAACGACAACCAGACATTCCAGCCGCCCCAGCTCGCGGGAGGCTGGCTGATCACGCTGTAACCGAACAGTGGCAACAAAAACAACGTCGCACCGAGCATGCTGCCCAGTGCTGAAAGTCGACTGTCGAGCCCCCCAGCCTGATCGAGCCAGCGGCGGGCGAGGAATCCGGCGAAGCCATAACACGTGGTAGCAAGCAGGCAGGCGAGGGCACCCATCAAAATGTCCAGATCGAACGCCACGGGTCCCGCGCGGGTAAGAATGCCGACGCCGAACAAACCGAGGAACACTCCACCTAACTTGGCAGCAGTCAGTTTTTCACTGAAGAACAAACCGCCGATCAACACGCCCATCAGCGGCGTCGTGGCATTGAAAATGGCCGAGTAACCCGCCGGCAGCACCTGGGCTGCAACGGAGTAAAGAGTGGCGGGTATTCCGGAGTTGATCACACCGAGCAACATCACGGTCTTGAGCTTGCCTTTGAAATCCCAACTGATACGCATCAGCCCTAGAATCACCAGCAACCCGACGGCGGCAATCGACACACGAAAAAACGCAGTGGGAATCGTGCCAATCACCGGGGCGATGATGCGCATGAACAGAAAGCTGGCGCCCCAGATAGCCGCCAGCGACAGCAAACGGAAAATATCGACAGGGCTCACGGGCGCACTCCTTCCTTGATGGGGGCGAGAGTGTTGCCGAGAGTTTTGCATGTGGCAACCGGTAAATGGGGGTTGAATCCTGTTTGGGGACTTGACCAGTCCCCTTTACATCGGCCCAAGCGATCGACATCTGTATGGGCACCTTTTTTGATATTTATGTTGCCGTGCGAGTCGAGATAAATATCGGTATTAGGCCATTTGAGGCGAATGCTCACGCAATGGTGGCGACCTGTTTTTTATTCCATCAATCATGCTGCATAGAAAACTCGTCGTCTGGAGGAATAAACCCATGCCAAGTGTTCACCTCCCAGTTGTATTCGACCTTTGTATTTTCGGTGTTGTACCGCCGCTGGATAATACGATTCCAGAAGTCGGCTCTTCCATAACTGCCAGAGCTTGGTTGGCTGGATCTGTTTAGCAATAGAAGGTCAGTCTCACGCTAGCATTTTTTAATGCGACTGAGGTCGCCTGGAGCTGTTTTGTGAGTGTCAATTGCGCCGTTGCTATCCAGGTAAATTTTCGTTCTGGTCCATTTTGGTGTGATAGATATGCAGCGCACATGGTCCTCCCTGGCGCCCCATTCAAATATCATGAAAAACTCCTCATTGGGGAATATATGTCCGGTTTCGAATGTTGATTGTCCCGGGTTCATGCCTTCTTTATGAATGCTGTGCTGTGTATTCCAAATGTACCGGATTTCTTTTTTTCCGTCTTTGGAGTAGTAAATATCCACAACAGGAACTGCTACATACCAGAACAGCAGAGGCATAAATATTAAAGCCCCGAATAGGTATTTGAATTTAATTCGTTTTGCAGTCATGGACACTGGCACCCTCTCCCCAATTTTTTGGTGTGACTGCAAGTACTTCGTTTTTTATCATTGTTGCTGTTATGCGCCCGTTGGGGTATCGGCTATAGAGTTTCGTGCCGATACCAATCGAAATACGATCCGGAGCGTCGTCCCATGCCCGTAGTCCGATAACGCCTACAGAGCGATGAGGCCCCGGAAGCTTTCTATCTTCTTGTGCCACCAAGGCAAGCTCTTTAACTTTTCGCCATGAGTCAGAGACGATTTGCTCAGCCCCAGCTCCATCCAGAAGTAGGCTTTCGGATAGTCCACTCGCCATTCCCACATATCCGTAGTGTATGTTTGACCAAATATCGTAGTAATAGTCATGAGCGCCTTGTTTGTGTCGAACTTTTCCATCATACAGGGAGCGTATTTTTGGCTTATGATCCCACTCTTGAGTGTCATTGTTGTTTGCATGGCTTAAGACGGGTCATAATCTCCGGCCCTGTTTTAGCACTATCAATCCTGCCTGTTTTGTCAAGGTAGATGTCTATCGTTCTTCCCCATTTTGGGGTTATATAAATGCAGTTCTGAAAACCAGCCTTGGTCCACCAGTCGAACATCATAAAAAAGTTTTTGTCAGGGAATAGGTGGCTGAACTCAACGGCCGATCCTCCGTGTTTAATATTACCTCTATAAATTCTGTGCTGAGTGTTCCAAACGTAGTGGAACTCTTTCGTGCTGTTAGGAAAAAAATTAACCGCTACAACCGGACTGGCGATATACCAAAGTGCCGGTGGAAATATAATTAAAATGGAAAGAGCCCAGCGACCGTATCGGATTTTATTCTTTTTAGCATACATGCGATTTTACCCCCTTTTTCCGTCCCGGTGCGTCACTGCAAGCACTTCGTCCATGTACTCATACTTCGCTTCTTCTGCGGCAGATGCGGGATGCTCGTTGCGCTGAATTTCATCACGAGCCTGTTCCTGCTCGTATTGATCAATGGCTGCCTGCTGGCGAGCGTAGTCTGCAAGGGTTGGTGTTCGGGCGGCACAGGCGGGACAACCACACATGATCGAGCCTACATAGAATGACGGCCGTCCACCCTAGTGGCCGGTTTACGTGTTGGCTGTAGGGCTATTCGCTAATGCAGTGGTCCACTTTCCGAGTTTTTTGTCCAGATAGTCGTCTGCGGCCGTAAACGAAAAATACCGACAGAACTCACCGGACATTTCTCCTTGACCGGCTAGAGTGTCGCCACGGGCGGCTACGGCATCACCAAATCCCAGTCGCATACCTTCAGTCGATCAATGTCCGTGCCACTGTTTTCTTTGATATCTATATCTCCATTTGCGTCGAGGTATATATGGGCTCTGGGCCACTTTGGTGTGATGCTGACGCAATGCCATCGATTTTTTATGTTGTTGTACCAGGAAAACTCCATGAAGAATTCACTGTCCGGGAATAAAACTCCACGGTCATTGGTCAAACTGCCGGGAGGCATTCTGCCTCTATCAATTCGATCTTCGACGTTCCATGTAAACTTGATCTCCTGACGACCATCTTCAGAGTAATGGACAGTCGCTTTCGGTAAGATGATCTGCCACATAATAATTGCCAGTAGCGGTATCAGCGGAATTGATAATAACGTTAGAAAAAGTTTTAAACATTTAATCGCAAATGTGGGCACGTATTCCGTCTCCCCAATTGTTGGGCGAAACGGCGAGAACTTCGTCCATGATTATCTTGGACGTTATGCCTCCGTTACGGTATTGACTCGCGAGCTTCACGCCGATACTGATTGATACTCTATCGGCGACATCGTCCCAAGACCGAAAGTCCGTCCACGGGCTAGCGCTTGCACGAGGTCCAGGAAGTTTCCTGGCTACTTTTGGTGGATTTATAAAATCTCCGATTCTATTGCCAATGTCGGTGACGATTTGTTCCGCCCCTGCGCCATCCAATAAAACGCTTTCTGAAATTCCACCGATAATCCCTACGTATCCGTAATGGATGTTCGACCAAATGTCATAGAAGTAGTCGTACTGCCCCTGTTTGTGATGAACTTTTGGGAATATTTTCCGCAGCTTCGGCTTGTGATCCCAATCCTGTCCCTGACCCACTTTCTGAGTCCAGATTACCGCCGCCGCTGCTTTGTTTTTCATCGCAATAGCGTGGTAGCTAGGTGGTCCACGCAGACGGGCGATAGGCGCCAAGTGCTCATACTTCGCTTCTTCCGCGACAGGGTCGTAGTCAATCAACCGCCTCATTTCCAGCACAGCCGGGTCGTGGATATTGCGATTCATCTCCCCAGCAATGTACTCCGCCAACTGTTCCATCATGTCGGGATGAGTACAGGTGGTGGTGACGCTGAAGGAAATGTAGAACGGCGGGATATTGGTGTTCGGAAACCAGACAATCCTGTCTTGATACAGCGGTGGATGGACTGGTTTCACCAAGGTTTTGTCGGCAGCATCCGTGGGTGGGTAGACCCACACCGGCGCAAGGGGTTGAGCGTCTTTAAGATGCGATGTTTGCTTTACCGCATCGAGTGTCAGTATCAGCTTGAGTCCTTGGCCCAACTCGACAATAAGCCGGTCGCCGTCGGCGTTAGCTGCGACAACCGGAACACTTTCCCACTCTTTGTTGTTTCCGGTGTAGAACCCATAAGCGCGTACTGAATCGTCAGCAAGACGTTCAACGTGGATCCGGGCGCGGGTCTTGCCCATTGCCAGCGAGCCATATTGGTCAAGGGTGTAAAGCGCGCGGTCGAGTGGTGTCGTGTCCGGCATCAGCACGGCAGCCAGAACTTTCAAACCTGGCGGTGAGGTCGAAAGCGTTCCGCCGAGGCGGCGGGTAAGCGCCGTGGCAGTGCTGGTGCCTCCGATCCAGGCTAATGGCGTGCTTGCGGCAGTCTCTGCAGAGTCGCTGGCCAGTAAGGCAAAAGGGCCGTATTGCGACAACAGCTCAACGGGAATGAAACCGCCGGGGTTGTCGTGATTGATTAATCCGTTGGGCAACGAACAGCTTTTGGCAAACACGCAGCCCTTGGGTTCAAGATTGTCTGTTTGCGGCGATGCGGGATGCTCGTTGCGCCGAGCCTCATCACGAGCCTGTTCCTGCTCGTATTGATCAATGGCTGCCTGCTGGCGAGCGTAGTCTGCAAGGGTTGGTGTTCGGGCGGCACAGGCGGGACAACCACACATGATCGAGCCTACATAGAATGAAGGCCGTCCACCCTAGAGGCCGGTTTACGTGTTGGCTGTAGGGCTATTCGCTAATGCAGTGGTCCACTTTCCGAGTTTGTTGTCCCGATAGTCGCCTGCAGACGTAAACGAAAAATACCGACAGGACTCACCGGAACTCCTTCCTTTTATAAGGTCAGGAGTTTTGCAGTGAGCCTTGCTTATGGCACCTGCAAACCAGGGGTCAGATTATAAAACGGGTCACCAAGCCATTGAGGTCGACTGCCAGCCGTGACAGTTCCTGGCTGGCGGCGGAGGTCTGGGTGGCGCCTGCTGCGGTTTGAGTTGAGAGGTCGCGAATGTTGACCAGGTTTTGATCGACTTCACGGGCGACCAACGCCTGTTGCTCGGCGGCGCTGGCGATCACCAGGTTGCGCTCGTTGATTTGCGAAATCGACGCGGTGATTTTCTCGAGTGCCTGGCCCGCGCTGTTGGCCCGACGCAAGGTCTGGCTTGCTTGTTCTGCACTGCTTTGCAATGCGCTGACGGTGGCGCTGGTGCCTTGCTGGATGTTGCTGATCATCAACTCGATTTCTTCGGTGGAGTTCTGTGTGCGTTGCGCCAGAGAACGTACTTCATCGGCGACCACGGCAAAGCCGCGTCCTGCTTCACCCGCCCGAGCCGCTTCGATGGCGGCGTTCAGCGCCAGCAGGTTGGTCTGCCCGGCAATACCGCGAATCACCTCCAGCACTTTGCTGATGTCTTGTGCCTGTACGGCAAGGCCCTCAGCCTGTCCGGAAGCGCGGAGGACTTCGCTGACCAGCCCTTGAATCGAGGTGATGGTTTCGCTGACTTGAACATGCCCGTGTTTGCTGTCTTCGTTCGAGGCCTGGGAGGCTTCGGCACTGGAGACGGCATTGGCGGCGACTTCATCCACCGCAGCGCTCATCTCGGTGACGGCGGTTGCAGCCATCTCGATCTGATCATTTTGCTGCTGCAGGCCACGGGTGCTTTCTTCCATCACAGAACTCATTTCCTCGGCGGCGCAAGCCAGTTGCTTGGCCGAGTCACTGATGCCGCGAATGGTGGTGCGCAGGCTTGCTTGCATGTCTGCCAACGCGTCAAGCAACTGCCCGGCTTCGTCCTTGCCGCTGCTGACAATTTGCCCGCTGAGGTCGCCGGCGGCGATCTGTCGAGCGACTTGCAGTGCTTGATTGATCGGTGTGGTGATGCTGCGAGTCAGCAGCCAGGCCAACAGCAACGTGGCAGTCAACGCGAGCAAAATGATCGCTGCGACAATCCACTGCGCGCGCTGGTAAAGCGAGGCGGCGAAGTCGGCAGCGGCGTCAGCTCCTTGTTGATTGGTGCTGATCATCTGTTCCAGGATTTTGTCGAGAACCGTGCCTTGGGGGGCCAATTCATTGCTGAGTCGCTGAGCTGC
Source organism: Gordonia sp. IEGM753 (assembly GCF_050321825.1). Lineage (NCBI taxonomy): Bacteria > Bacillati > Actinomycetota > Actinomycetes > Mycobacteriales > Gordoniaceae > Gordonia > Gordonia sp. IEGM753. The sequence goes on along the minus strand of NZ_JBNQGB010000002.1, from coordinate 46,582 downwards.
CTGTTCATTTTGGCCGGCGTCAATCTGAGTAATGATTTGCTCCAGAATGGCCATGTACTTCGCCGCCGCAGCGTTCAGGCTGTCGAGTTGCGTGCGCTCCTGATCGCTGGACAGTAGCGCTTTATGGTTTTGCAGGCGCTCAAGCAATTCCTGCTTTTGAGCGCTGATGATGCCTTTGCTTTTATCGCGGCCAGCCGTCTGGCTGGTGGTGAACAAGCGAAGGGATTCGAGGCGGATGGCGGCGATATTTGCCGCACTGTCATGGATGCTTTCAATGCTCGGCATCCAGGCTTCTTCGATGACCGTTGCGCTTTCGCGCAGGGTCGCCATTTGACCGAGACCGAACAGACCAACCACGACCAGCAGACCGGCCAATATGGCAAAACTGAGACTGGCGCGCAGACCTATACGCATATTCCTGACTGACATCGTTGTAACTCCTTGAGCGTTTTTAGGGGGAGTCTTCGTGTACCGAAGATCTTGTTTTTAGGCAGGTAACGGCGCGCTGTATAGCAAAGTGCCACTACTTTAGTAAGGTCAGTATTTCCAGTTTTCTGAACGTACCGAGGGCTATCAGGAGATCGCGGTCAGCAGGATGATTGGTTTGCCTGGCGAGTGATTGGATCCCAAACCCGCAGAACTCAAGGGCTGCAGATGAATCGATTAATCGTCGATCAGACGACTGGCAAGGACGGTTTTTGACCGAATGGTCGATTAAAAATAATCTGAAAAATTTTGTTTCAGCTCACACACCATTCCGGCGCAGACCGAAATTACGCTTCTCCTGCACCCGGTTCACTGGCTAAGCTCTGGGTCTTCGAATTCCCGCAGAGGTCTCACCATGCCGCAGCAATGGCCCGCCGCCGATATCGCTCGAATGATCCTCGATGGCTTTGACGATTACCGTGAGCATTTCCGTCAGATCACCGACGGCGCCCGGAGCCGCTTCGAACAGGCCAAGTGGCAAGAGGCGCAGACCGCGTCCGCTGCTCGGATCAATCTGTACGAAGAAAAAGTCGGCGAAACCGTAGACCGTTTGCAGGCGGCGTTCGAAACCGATGCGCTGATGGATGTCAGTTGCTGGCCACTGGTCAAAAGTGCCTACATCACTTTGATCGACCTGCGCTTTGACGATGAACTGTCCGAGACCTGGTACAACTCGATCTTCTGCGGGTTGTTCAGTCACGACCTGATCAGCGACGGCTGCATGTTCATCCATACCACGCGGCCAAGCCTGCGTCGGGCGCGGGCTGCGCAGACGCGCACGTATAAGCCTCATGGGCATTTGTCCGAGATGTTGGCGAGCATCTTTGCCGACTACCGCTTCAGCGAGGATTACGCCGACCTGTCCGGGGATCTGTGTCGCCTGGAAGCGCAATTGCGCGAGAACCTGCCAGATTGGGTGTGCAAAGACCCGGAGTTGTCCGTCGAACTGTTTTCCTCGGTGCTGTACCGCAACAAGGGTGCCTACCTGGTGGGGCGCATTTACACCCAGGACGAGCAGTGGCCGCTGGTGATCCCGCTGCTGCACCGCGAGGGCCGCGGCATTCAAATCGACGCGCTGATTACCGACGAAGCCGATGTGTCGATCATCTTCTCGTTCACCCGTTCGTATTTCATGGTCGACGTACCGGTGCCGGCGGAATTCATCGGTTTTCTCAAGCGCATCCTGCCCGGCAAGCACATTGCCGAGTTGTACACCTCGATCGGCTTTTACAAACACGGCAAGTCCGAATTCTACCGGGCGCTGATCAATCACCTGGCCAACACCGACGACCAGTTCATCATGGCGCCGGGCGTGCGCGGCATGGTGATGAGCGTGTTTACGCTGCCAGGTTTCAATACCGTTTTCAAAATCATCAAGGATCGTTTCTCACCGTCGAAAAACGTCGACCGCGCCACGGTGATCGAGAAGTACCGGTTGGTGAAAAGTGTTGACCGGGTAGGGCGCATGGCCGATACCCAAGAGTTCGCCGATTTCCGTTTCCCGTTGAGCAAATTCGACCCTGCGTGCCTCGAAGAGCTGCTTGAAGTGGCTGCGTCCACGGTGTCGGTCGAGGGCGATACGGTGCTCATTCGTCACTGCTGGACCGAACGCCGGATGACGCCGTTGAACCTGTACCTGGAAAACGCCAACGAAGCGCAGGTGCGAGAAGCGCTGGAGGATTACGGCCTGGCGATCAAGCAATTGGCGGCGGCGAATATTTTCCCGGGGGACATGCTGCTGAAGAATTTCGGCGTCACTCGTCACGGGCGCGTGGTGTTTTATGACTATGACGAAATCTGCTTTTTGACTGAGGCCAATTTCCGGCATATTCCGCAGCCACGTACGCCGGAAGATGAGATGGCGTCTGAACCGTGGTACTCGATCGGGCCGCTGGATGTGTTTCCCGAGGAGTTTCCGCCATTTCTGTTTGCCGATTCCGGTCAGCGCAAATTGTTCGATCAACTGCACGGCGAGTTGTACAACGCCGATTATTGGAAGAGCCTGCAAGAAGCCATTCGCGCCGGCAAAGTGATCGACGTGTTCCCGTATCGGCGCAAGGGCTTCGATAACGAGTAGTTCCCCGCGATTGCTGCGCAATCGATCGCGAGCCGTGAGCCCCGTCGTGGTGAGGGGATTTATCCCCTCGCCACAAAAGCTGGGTGGATTCGTCGCCGTGCACCCAAATCTGCGACAATCCGCCTTCTGCGCCACTAGACGACTGAATTGCGTACCGATGACTGACGAATCGCCCTCCATCGACAAACTGCTGAAAAACCTCGATCACGCCATGCTCGCCGACCGCCACCGGCTGCGGCGGCAGTTGCTTGAGCTGCGCAAAAAACCTGACGAGGCCAAATTGGCCCAGTGGGTGACGCGCATGCAGGCTTCGTGTGATCAGGTGTTGGCTCGACGTGCCAGCCTGCCGGTGATTCGTTACGACGACAGCCTGCCCATCGCCGCCAAACGCGACGAAATCAAAGCGGCGCTGCTCAAGCATCAAGTGCTGATCATCGCGGGCGAAACAGGTTCGGGCAAAACCACCCAGTTGCCAAAAATCTGCCTGGAAATCGGTCGCGGGCAACATGGCCTGATTGGTCACACGCAGCCTCGTCGAATCGCCGCCCGCAGCGTGGCCAGCCGGGTTGCCGAAGAACTGGGCACACCGTTAGGCGCGCTGGTCGGCTATCAGGTGCGGTTCGAGGATCAGAGCGATTCCAACACCCTGATCAAGTTGATGACCGATGGTATTTTGCTGGCCGAAACCCAGAACGATCGGTACCTCGAACGCTACGACACGATCATCGTCGACGAGGCTCACGAACGCAGTCTCAATATCGACTTTCTGCTCGGCTACCTGAAAACCTTACTGCCTCGGCGCCCGGACCTGAAGGTCATCATTACCTCGGCAACCATCGATCTGGAGCGCTTTTCCAAGCATTTCGACGATGCACCGATTGTCGAAGTGTCCGGCCGCACCTTCCCGGTAGAAACCTGGTATCGCCCGCTGACACTGGAGCAGGACGAAGAGGGCAACCGCGTTGAGGATGACCTGACGGTGGATCAGGCGATTCTCGCCACCCTCGACGAAATTGCCGCGTTCGAACGCAGCGAGCGCAAGAGCCCGGGCGATGTGCTGGTGTTTTTGCCCGGTGAGCGCGAAATTCGCGACGCCGCCGACATGTTGCGCAAGGCCCAGCTCAAACACACTGAAATCCTGCCGTTGTATGCACGCTTGTCACCGGCCGAACAGCAGCGGATTTTCCAGTCGCACCCGGGCCGTCGTGTCGTGTTGGCAACCAACGTCGCCGAGACTTCGCTGACCGTGCCGGGCATTCGTTACGTGATCGACAGCGGCACCGCGCGCATCAGCCGTTACAGCTATCGCGCTAAAGTCCAGCGTTTGCCCATCGAGGCCATTTCCCAGGCCAGCGCCAACCAGCGCAAGGGCCGATGCGGACGGGTCGAGCCGGGTATTTGTGTGCGGCTGTTCAGCGAAGAAGATTTCATCGGGCGCCCGGAGTTTACCGATCCGGAAATTCTGCGCACTAACCTCGCGGCGGTGATCCTGCAGATGCTGCACCTGCGCCTCGGCGAGATCACTGATTTCCCGTTTATCGAACCGCCTGACGGCAAAGCCATCAGCGACGGTTTTAACCTGCTGCAAGAACTCTCCGCCGTTGATCGCAACAGTCAGTTGACGCCGCTCGGGCGTCAGCTCGCGCGGCTGCCAGTGGACCCGCGCATGGGCCGTATGTTGCTTGAAGCGGCGAAACTGGGCAGCCTGCAGGAAGTGCTGATTGTTGCCAGTGCAATGTCTATTCAAGACCCGCGAGAGCGCCCGCCGGAGCGTCAGCAAGCGGCCGATCAGGCGCACGCGCAATGGAAAGACGTGGACTCGGATTTTGCCGGGTTGGTCAATCTGTGGCGTGGTTTTGAAGAGCAACGCCAGGCGTTGACCGCGAGCCCGTTACGCAACTGGTGCCGCAAGCACTTTCTGAATTACCTGCGTCTTCGCGAATGGCGTGACTCTCATCGCCAGTTGAGCCTGATTTGCCGCGACATGCAGCTGAGTGTGAATAAAGAGCCGGCGGATTACCCCAAATTGCACAAAGCGGTACTCTCGGGTTTGCTGAGCCAGATCGGCCAGAAAACCGAAGACGGCGATTACCTCGGCGCGCGTCAACGGCGGTTCTGGATTCACCCGTCATCGGGGCTGGGCAAGAAACGCCCGCAATGGTTGATGGCCGCCGAACTGGTCGAAACCACCAAGCTCTACGCGCGCATGGTCGCCAAGATTGACGCCGACTGGATCGAGCCGCTGGCGGGGCACCTGATCAAGAAAAATCACTTCGAACCGCATTGGGAGAAGAAGCGCGGGCAAGTTGTGGCGTTCGAGCAAATCACCTTGTTCGGGCTGATCGTGGTCGGCCGTCGGCCGGTGCATTACGGGCCGATTGATCCGGTGGTATCGCGTGAGTTTTTTATTCGCGAAGGCCTGGTGCGCGGCGAGATTCAGTCCAAGGCCAAGTGTTTGCAGGCCAACGCGCAACTGCTGGAGCAGCTTGACGAACTGGAAGCCAAGGCGCGCCGACGTGACATTCTGGCCGACGAAGAAACCCTGTTTGCCTTTTACGACGCGCGCCTGCCGGCGGAAATTCATCAGACCGCCACGTTCGATAGCTGGTATCGGATCAACAGCCAGAAAGCCCCGCAGCTATTGATCATGCGCGAAGAGGACGTGCTGGCCCGCGAAGCCATTGAAGTCACCGCGTTGCATTACCCGGACACCTTGCACATCGGCGATCTGGAGCTGGCGCTGAGTTACCACTTTGAGCCAAATCATCCGCGCGACGGTGTGACCCTGCGCGTGCCGGCGCCACTGTTGCCGATGTTGCCACCGGAGCGTCTGGAATGGCTGGTGCCGGGTGTCATCGAGGCCAAATGCGTCGCACTGGTGCGCAACTTGCCCAAAGCGTTGCGCAAGAATTTTGTGCCGGTGCCGGACTTCGTCAAAGCCGCGCTGCAGCGCATGACCTTTGCCGACGGTTCGTTGCCTCAGGCGCTGGGGCGCGAATTGTTGCGCATGACCGGCGTGCGCGTCAGTGATGAGGCGTGGGCCGAAGCGGCGCAACAAGTTGACAGTCATCTTCGAATGAACCTGGAGATTGTCGACGGTCAGGGCAAGTTTCTTGGCGAGGGTCGAGACCTTGCCGAGCTGACCGCTCGTTTTGCCGAGGCGAGCCAGGCTGCGCTAGCGGTGCCGCAAACCGCGAAGAGCCAGCAACCGGTGGAGGCGAAGGTGTTCGCCGCTGTGGCGCAGAAGACTCAACAGAAGATCGCCGGGCTGTCGATGACGGTGTATCCGGCGTTGGTGGAGGAGAACGGCACGGTCAAGGAAGGGCGCTTTTCTACGCCAGCCGAAGCCGAGTTCCAGCACCGCCGGGCGTTGCAGCGATTGCTGATGCAACAACTGGCCGAGCCGGCGAAGTTCTTGCGCGGCAAGTTGCCGGGGTTGACCGAACTGGGCCTGATGTACCGCGACATGGGTCGGGTCGATAGCCTGGTGGAAGATATTTTGCTGGCCAGTCTCGACAGTTGCATTCTTGATGGCGAAGACCCGCTGCCGCGTGATGGCGTTGGTCTGGCAGCGTTAGCCGAGCGCAAACGTGGCGGCTGGACTGAGCATGCCGAGCGGTTGGCCAAGCTGACGCTGGAGATTCTCAAACTCTGGCATGGCTTGCAAAAACGCTTCAAGGGCAAGATCGATCTCGCGCAAGCGGTGTCGTTGAACGACATCAAGCAGCAGCTTGGTCATCTGGTGTATCCGGGCTTCGTGCGTGAAACGCCGATGCAATGGCTCAAAGAGCTGCCACGTTATTTGAAAGCCATCGAGCAACGCTTTGAAAAACTCGGCGCCCAGGTGCAAAAGGACCGGGTGTGGAGCGGTGAGTTATCCGGTCTTTGGGCTCAATACCAGACCCGTGCCAACAAGCATGCGCAGGAAGGCAAGCGCGACCCGCAGCTGGAACTCTATCGCTGGTGGCTGGAGGAATACCGGGTGTCGCTGTTTGCGCAGCAATTGGGGACCAAAGTGCCGATTTCCGATAAGCGCCTGAACAAGCAGTGGAGCCAGGTCGAGCCATAGGCCTGTTGTGCGGTGAGGGGATTTATCCTCGTGGGTCGCAACGCCGCCGCAAAATCTGCAGTCTCGGCCTATCAGATAAGCCTGGTGGGCTGCGTTTGATCCAGCAAATAGGGCCAAAAGTCGAGGTTTATGGCAAACTTCGCGCCTATAAACGCCCGTCCCGCGGTTTTGAGCCTTTGCAGGCTCCAGGCGGATCGGAATAAAGCGATGCCAGGTTTGCATCCTGTGACGGGATCGGACCCTTTGTGTATTGGTACGTCGGTGCCAATGCTTTCTGCCTGAACAGATTAGAGAAACGACCATGCATAATGTCGTCATCAGCGGCACCGGCCTGTACACCCCGGCCAACAGCATCTCCAACGAAGAGCTGGTGCAGTCTTTCAACGCTTACGTCGCGCAATTCAACGCCGACAATGCCGAGGCCATTGCACGCGGTGAGGTCCAGGCTTTGACTGAATCCAGCGCAGCGTTTATCGAAAAAGCTTCTGGCATCAAAAGCCGCTTTGTCATGGACAAAGAGGGCATTCTCGACCCGCAACGCATGGCGCCACGCCTGCCCGAACGTTCGAACGACGAATGGTCGGTGCTTTGCCAAATGGCCATCGGCGCGGCCGAGCAAGCCTTGCAGCGCGCTGGTAAAACCGCTGCGGACATTGACGGGGTGATCGTTGCCTGTTCCAACCTGCAACGCGCCTATCCGGCGATTGCCATTGAAGTTCAGGAAGCGCTGGGTATCCAGGGTTTCGGCTTTGACATGAACGTTGCCTGCTCCTCGGCGACCTTCGGCATTCAGGCTGCCGCCAACAGCGTGCAACTGGGCCAGGCCCGGGCGATCCTGATGGTCAACCCGGAAGTGTGCACCGGTCACCTGAACTTCCGCGACCGCGACAGCCACTTCATCTTTGGTGATGCGGCGACTGCGGTCATCATCGAGCGTGCGGACCTGGCGACGTCCAAGTACCAGTTCGATATCGTCAGCACCAAGTTGCTGACCAAGTTCTCCAACAACATCCGCAATAACTTCGGTTTCCTCAATCGCGCGGCGGAAGAGGGCATCGGTGCGCCGGACAAGTTGTTCGTCCAGGAAGGTCGCAAAGTGTTCCGCGACGTGTGCCCGATGGTGGCCGAGTTGATCGCCACCCACCTCGACGAAAACAAGCTTAACGTCAGCGACGTGAAGCGCTTCTGGCTGCACCAGGCCAACCTCAGCATGAACCACTTGATCGTCAAGAAACTGCTGGGCCGCGAAGCCAGCGAGGAAGAGGCACCGGTTATTCTCGACACTTATGCCAACACCAGTTCTGCAGGTTCGGTGATTGCGTTTCACAAGAACCAGGATGACCTGGCCGCGGGCTCGCTGGCGGTACTCAGCTCGTTTGGCGCGGGTTATTCGATTGGCAGCGTGATTCTGCGCAAGCTGTAAAGCCACAGCAAAACAGCCCGGCGTTGACGTATCGGACGGATGATGGGGACCGATACAACAACGCCAGGCTGTGAGTAACTACTCGAGCGTCCTTGCCCGAGTATTGATGCTTGCAATCAGAACTTCGCTTCAGCATCCAGTTGCAGGGTGTTGATGTCGGAGTCGGTCTTCCTGAGGCTGGCGTTGGTGTAGTCGGAGTTAGCCATGAAGTACGTGGCGCCGAGTGCGAAGTTCTTGTCGATTTCGTAGCTCACTTTCAACTTGCTGCCGCGCGAACCGGTGTAGCCGTTGGCGAAGTCAGAGTCGGTGAAGGCACCCACCACGGCGTTACGCTGGATATCGCGGTAGTTGTAGTCCACGTTGAAACCATAAAGTTTGGATTTCACACCCGCCAGCCAGCCAGTGTCCTGGCCGTTGCTGGCTTCGGTGTTGTTGACGTACTGGCCGTAAATCGACAGCGGCATTGGCAGGCCGCCGATATCGAGCTGACCGAAACCTTCGTACAACTTGAATTCTTCGTTCGGGCTGTTGCCGTTGACGGCCAAGGCGCATGGCGCGGTAACAGTGCCCGTGGTTGGGCAGGCGCTGCTCTTGTCGTTGTCGTAGGCGTAGATGCTGCCGCCCAAGGTCATTTTCAGGTTATCGGTAATCGCGAAACGCGCGCCCAATTGGCCGGCGTACAAACGCAGGTCGTGTTTGAACTGCACGCCCTCGCCGTCGACGTTGTCCTTGAGGGTGTAGTGACCGGCGCTGCCGAACAGCTCGGTGCTGCCCAACGGGTATTTGTAAGTGACTGCCAGGCCTTCCGGGTTGATGTCGCTATCCCAGATGATGTCGCCCATGCTCACCCACGGTTGTGACATTTTGCCGCCGATCAGGTGCAGGTTCTCGATCGCCTTCGGGTGGTAGTCGACATAACCCTGGTCCAGCCAGATCTGCTTCTTGTCGAAGTAGTTGTTCAAGTCCTGGTTGGTGGAGCGAGCGTCGTCGCTGCTGCCAGTGGCAATACGGATGCCGGTGTCCACTTGCGAGTTGATTTCGGTGTAGGCACCCAGACGTGCGCGAATGCGCTGGCGGTCCTGGTCCTTGCTGTTGGGAACGCCATCGTTGTGAACCGTTTCTTCACGAAAACGCACGTCACCCTTGAACTGGGTCTTGGCGGCCCACGCCAGTTTCTGATCGAAGGCGCTCAGGGTGTCGGTTTTTTTGGCGGTTGCTGCGATCTGCTCGTTGGTCTCTTGCTGAGCCTGACGCGCGATTTGTTGGTCTTTCTGATCCCTGGCCAACTCGGCTTGCAATTCGGTGTACTGCGCAGGCGAAATCGAGCCGTTTGCCTTGAGCATGTCGAGCAGTTTGGCGTCGACTGCGGCGCTGGCCGGAACACTCATGGCCAGCAGCAGACCACCGCACAGGGCTGCCGCAGTTTTCGTGGAAGCAAGACGCATATCAATCTCCGAAGATGAAAGGGGATGACTTGGCCATCCAGGACACAACCGACCGATGTCGGACGGAAAACAGTGGCCGGGTAGAACCCGACGCTCTAAAAACAGGCGCCAGTATCGCGATGGTTTATGACAGAGCAGTGGCAAAGTGATGGCGTTGAGATGACGATGTGTATCTGCCCGCAATGCCCTTTGTAGAGCCATGCCGGTGGATAGTCGTGTGGCTTTGGCGGTGATAAGCGATACTCGCCAGGCTTTCATGCAAGAAGTGGAGAGAACGTCGATGCCGTTGCAACGCCTGGAAAATCTGTCCCAAATAGCGCCGCACATATGGGATGCCTTGGTGCCCCAGGATCAGCCTTTTCTGCGTCACGCCTTCTTGAGCGCGCTGGAAGACAGTGGCAGCGTGGGTCCTCATTCCGGCTGGCAGCCCGAGCATTTGCTGCACATGGAAGGAGATCGCCTGATCGCCGCGCTGCCCAGTTACCGCAAATGGCACTCCTACGGCGAGTACGTGTTCGATCACGCATGGGCCGATGCCTGCGAGCGTGCCGGTATCGACTACTACCCCAAACTCTTGACGGCGGTGCCGTTCAGTCCGGTCAGCGGGCCACGCTTGCTGGCAGCCACTGTCGAGGAGGGTTTCGAACTGCTCAAGAGCCTGCCGGGCTACCTTGAGATTGAGCAGCTTTCCAGTGCCCACATCAACTTCACTGACCCCTTCACCGATGCCGCGTTGGCCGAACAACCTGGCTGGCTGCAGCGGATAGGCTGTCAGTACCATTGGCAAAATCGCGGTTACCGGGACTTTCAGGATTTTCTCGACGTTCTCGCCTCACGCAAACGCAAGCAGATGCGCAAGGAGCGCGAGCAAGTGGCGGGGCAGGGCATTGATTTCGAATGGCTTGAAGGCGGGCAACTGACGCAGCAGCAATGGGACTTCGTGTATGCCTGCTATGCCAATACCTATGCAGTACGGCGGCAAGCGCCGTATCTGACGCGCGAATTTTTCAGCTTGTTGGCCGAGCGTATGCCGCAAGCAATTCGTGTGGTGTTGGCCAAACAGGGTTCACGCCCGGTGGCGATGGCTTTCAGTCTGGTGGGGGGCGACAGTTTTTACGGTCGTTACTGGGGATGCCTGGCGGAGTTTGATCGCCTGCACTTCGAAACCTGTTTTTACCAGGGGATGGACTACGCGATTGCCAACGGCTTTCAACGTTTCGATGCCGGGGCACAAGGCGAGCACAAATTGATTCGTGGGTTTGAACCGGTGATCACGCACTCGTGGCATTACCTGCGGCATCCTGGCCTGAAAGCCGCGGTCAAGGACTTCCTGCGCCAAGAGCGTGTCGGGGTGCTGGCGTATGCTGAAGAGGCGAGGACCGCTTTGCCTTATCGACAAAACTGATCCTCGCCTGATCCTTCAACTGTCTTCCTTGCCTAACCAGCGATACGTCACACCGCCGACTACCGCACCCAACATCGGTGCTACCCAGAACATCCACAATTGCGCGATGGCCCATCCACCGACAATCAGTGCCGGGCCGGTACTGCGGGCCGGGTTGACTGAGGTGTTGGTGACGGGAATCGAGATCAGGTGGATGAGCGTCAAGGCCAGGCCGATGGCTATCGGTGCCAGCCCTGCGGGTGCTCGCTTGTCGGTGGCGCCGAGAATGATCAGCACAAACATCGCCGTCATTACCAGCTCGCAGACAAAGCCTGCTGCCATCGAGTATTTGCCGGGAGAGTGTTCGCCATAGCCATTGGATGCCAGGCCGGAAGAGAGTTCGAATCCTTCCTTGCCGCTGGCGATGTAGTAGAGCAATGCAGCGGCGATAATGCCGCCAATGACTTGGGCGATGATGTAGGCCGGCAGTTCCTTGGCGGGAAATCGACCGCCAACAAACAAACCGACCGATACCGCAGGGTTGAGATGGCAGCCCGAGATATGGCCAATGGCGAATGCCATGGTCAACACCGTCAGGCCAAACGCCAGGGCCACGCCAAGCACCCCGATTCCAAGCGGAGAAGACGCGGCCAGAACCGCACTGCCGCAACCACCCAATACCAGCCAGAACGTACCTAACAACTCAGTGACTGAACGCTTGAACAGAGACATGAGAGCGTCCTTGATAGGGGATCCTATCGGGACTGTTTCGAGTTTTGCATCCTGCAGATTTACGACAGGCTCAAGCCTAGAACCTTGGCTCAGTACAGCAGGGTTTTGCTGGAATGCCAGTCAGGGCTAATGGCCGATCAAGGTAGCGCTCAGTCAATCCCGACAAACCCTCCGGTCTGGTGCTGCCACAACCGTGCATACAATCCGCCGTGGGCCAGCAACTCGGCGTGGGTGCCGGTTTCGGCGATCTTGCCGTTTTCCAGCACCACCAACCGGTCCATGCGGGCGATGGTCGAGAGCCGGTGGGCGATGGCGATTACGGTTTTGCCTTGCATCAGGGTTTCCAGGCTTTCCTGGATGGCTGCTTCGACTTCCGAGTCCAGCGCCGAAGTGGCCTCGTCCATGATCAGGATCGGTGCGTCCTTGAGCAGCACGCGGGCAATTGCGATCCGCTGACGCTGCCCGCCGGAGAGCTTCACCCCGCGTTCACCGACGTGAGCATCGAACCCGGTACGACCTTCGGAGTCCGAGAGCAACGGGATGAATTGGTCAGCCTTGGCCTTGTGCACCGCCTCCCAAAGTTCAGCCTCGGTAGCGTCGGGCCTGCCGTAAAGCAGGTTGTCGCGAATCGAGCGGTGCAGCAGCGAGGTGTCCTGGGTGATCATGCCAATGCGCTCGCGCAGGCTTTCCTGGCCAACCTCGGCGATGTTCTGGTCATCGATGAGGATTCGCCCGCCCTGCACGTCATACAGCCGCAGCAACAGATTGACCAAGGTCGATTTGCCGGCACCCGATGGCCCGATCAAACCGATTTTTTCACCGGGTTTGATCGAAAGGTTAAGGTCACCGATGATGCCGCTCTTCTTGCCGTAGTGGAAATCCACATGCTCGAAGCGCACCTCGCCACGAGTGACCTGAAGCGGTTTGGCCTGCTCGTGGTCGGTGACGCTGACCGGTTGGGCGATGGTCTGCAAACCGTCCTGAACCATGCCGATGTTTTCGAAGATGCCAGTGACCACCCACATGATCCAGCCGGACATGTTGACGATGCGGATCACCAGGCCTGTGGCCAACGCGATGGCGCCCACCGAAATCAGCGATTGGCTCCACAACCACAAGGCCAGGCCAGTGGTTGTGACAATCAGCAAGCCGTTCATGCTGGTAATGGCCACGTCCATGCTGGTGACGACACGGCCAGCCATTTGGGCCTTTTCGGTTTGTTCCTTGATCGCTTCCTTGGCGTATTGCTGTTCAAAATTGGTGTGGGCAAACAGCTTCAGGGTGGTGATGTTGGTGTAGCCGTCGACGATCCGTCCCATCAGCTTGGAGCGCGCATCGGAAGACTTCACCGAGCGGTCCTTGACCCGTGGCACGAAGTAATAGAGCGCGCCGATAAAACCTGCAATCCAGGTGATCAGCGGAATCATCAGGCGCCAGTCGGCTTCGGCGAACAGCACCAGTGCGCTGATGGCGTAGATCAGCACGTGCCACAGCGCATCCACGGCTTGCACAGCGGAGTCGCGAAGGGCGTTGCCGGTTTGCATGATGCGTTGGGCGATACGCCCGGCGAAGTCGTTCTGGAAGAAATTCAGGCTCTGTTTGAGTACATAGCGGTGGTTCTGCCAGAGAATCAGGCTGGTCATGCCCGGCGTCAGGGTCTGATGCACCAGCAAGTCGTGCAGGGCGAAGAAAATCGGCCGCAGGACCAGTGTTACAACGACCATCCAGGTCAACTCTAGCGCGTGATCCTGAAAGAAATTCGGGTTCGGCGTGCCCTGTGCCAGGTCGATGATGCGGCTCAGGTAATTGAACAGCGCAACTTCGATCAACGAGGCGAACAGGCCAACGACGAGCAGGGCGGCGAAACTCGGCCAAACCTGCTTCAGGTAATAGGTATAGAAGGGGAGAACCCGATCTGGCGGGGCCGCCGTCGGTGCGTCGCGGAAAATGTCGATCAGTTTTTCAAAACGGCGATAAAGCATCAGTTCTCCGCCCGCGCACGGGCTCTCCTTTGAACAACGTGAGCGGCGGCGCGATCCGGCAGCCGCTCAAGGCACCCTGTACAGCTTAGTCGATACGCTTGGCCGACTTGATCAGTACCGGGTCGATGGGCACGTTTTGCATGCCGCTTTTAGTCGTGGTTTGCGAGTTGACGATGATGTCCACCACGTCCATGCCCTTCACCACTTTGGCGAACACGGCGTAACCGGCATCGCGACCCGGATCGAGGAAGGCATTGTCGGCAACGTTGATGAAGAACTGGCTGGTGGCGGAGTCCGGGTTCGACGTACGGGCCATCGACAGCGTGCCACGAACGTTGTGCAGGCCGTTGCTGGCCTCGTTCTTGATCGGGGCGTTGGTGTCTTTCTGGTTCATTTGCTGCGTGAAACCGCCGCCCTGAACCATGAATCCAGGAATTACCCGGTGGAAAATCGTGTTGGTGTAGAAGCCTTTGTCGACGTACTCAAGGAAGTTCTTGGTGCTGATCGGCGCCTTGACCGGGTCCAGTTCGATTTCGATCTGGCCGTTGGTGGTGTCCAGCAGGACATGCGGCGCCTTGGCGGGCGTGGCGGCCATCAGGTTGGCGGCAAACAGAACGGAGCCAGCGACGAGGGCAATTTTTTTCAACATGGGTCAATGATCCTGAGTGGTGGTGTCGACTTCGGTGAGAAACTCGAGCAGGGTTTGGTTGAAGTGTTCGGGTTGGTCGAGCGGGGTGGCGTGGCGCGAATCGGCGATCACTACCAGCCGCGCATCGGGCAGCAGTTTTACGTAAGTTTCTTTTAACGAGACCGGTGTGTAATCACGGTCCGCGCTGACGATGAGGGTTGGACAGGACACTGCCGAAAGTCGTTCCTGAACGCCCCAGCCAACGATCGCATCGAAGCTGGCGAGATAAGCATGTTTGTCGTTTTTTGCCCAGCGTTCAGCCATTTTTTGTCGCAAGTCTGCCTGTTCCGGCTTCGGAAACAGCTTGCCGCCCAAGGCTTTGCCGATGGTGCCCAGACTTAAAGCGCGCATCAGGCTCCAGCGCTTGAACCACTGCCAATAGTCATCACGACTGCGTAGCTTGACCTCGGGTGCGCTATTGACGATGCACAGGCTTTTGAGCAACTGCGGCTGATCAACGGCGAGTTGAAAGCCGATCATGCCGCCCATGGACAGACCGACGTAGTGCGTCGGACCAAGGTTCAAGTGTTCGATCAGGGCAATCAGGTCGGCACTGAAACCGGCGATGGTATAGCGCTCGCGAGGTTTGTCGGAGCGCCCGTGGCCGCGCACATCGGGGACGATCACCCGGTAACGGGCAGCAAGCGCCGGGATTTGCATCTCCCAATCGAGCGTGCTGGAGCCCAGCCCATGCACCAGCAGTAACGGCGTGCCGTGGCCATATTCCTCGTAGTGCAGGTGACAACCTTCGTGCTCGAAATAGGCCATGCGTTCACTCCGTGTCAGGCTTGTTCAGGGGCGGCAAAAGGCGCATCCAGCGGCGCCGTGTCGAAGGTTCGCAACAGTTCGATGAGAATCTGCGTTGCCGGGCCCAGTGGTTTGTCCTTGTTCGAATAGAGGTAGAAGCTCGGGTTACGGCTGCCGCCCTGATCCAACGGTAGCAGCTTGAGCGTACCGTCCTTGAGTTCTCGTTCGATCATGTGCCGTGGCAGCCAGGCGAAGCCCAGTCCGCTGCCGACAAAGGTTGCTGCGGTAGCAAGGCTGCCGACGGTCCAGCGCTGCTCGGCGCCGAGCCAACCGACATCCCGTGGTTGCTGGCGGCCCGAATCGCGGATCACCACTTGCATCTGGCTTTCCAGGTCTTGAAAGCTCAACACCCGGCCCAGACGATGCAGTGGATGTTCGGGATGGGCCACGGCGACGAACTCGACATCGCTCAGTTCCGCGCCCAGATAACCGGGAATGCTGAAACCGGTGATGGCCAGATCGGCCACGCCTTCGAGCAACACTTCCTCGACGCCCGACAACACCTCTTCACGCAAGCGCACGCGGCAGCCACGACTTTGCGGCATAAACGCCGTCAGCGCGCGAACGAGACGGGCGCTTGGGTACGCCGCGTCGACGACCAGCCGCACTTCCGCTTCCCAGCCTTGCTCCATGTGGTGGGCGAGGTCTTCCAGCTGACTGGCCTGTTTCACCAGTTGCCGCGAGCGACGCAGTAATACGCCTCCGGCCTCGGTCAACACCGCTTTGCGGCCGTCGATGCGCAGCAGTGGCACGCCGAGTTGGTCCTGCATACGCGCCACGGTGTAGCTCACGGATGATTGCGAGCGGTGCAGCGCTTCGGCGGCTTGGGCGAAACCACCGTGATCGACCACGGCTTGCAATGTTCGCCATTGATCAAGGGTCACGCGGGGCGCTTTCATGAATAGCTCCTCTTGTCCTAAGCTGGCAGTTCTTATTGGAGACTGCCGAATGAAAAAATTCTGTTGTGTGGTGTTGGCAATGTTGCCGTTGACTGCGTTTGCTTATCCGATTGATGTTCAAAAAAAGCTGAATGGCCTAAGCATTGATTACAACGCGTTTGACACCGATAACGACATCGCCTCCATCCAGGTCAACAACTTCGGCACCACCGATGCCATCTGCAAGGTGGTATTCAATAATGGCCCGGAGGCGCCACGCACACGCAAGATAGACGTGCCCGCTGGCAAGCACAGCAATGCCACTGCGAAATTCACCCGCACCATCATCAAGATGCGTATCGACCTGACCTGCGAACCTAAATGACCCGCGACCTGTGGGAGCGGGCTTGCTCGCGAAAACGTGGTGTCAGCCAACATCCCTGTATTTGACCCTGCGCTGTCGCGAGCAAGCCTGCCCCCACACGTGTCGTGCTCAGCTTATAAACGAATTTATTGATGGTTTATAGCAGTTATTTGCGCTTTTTCATCGATATGGCTCTGCTTTAACCTTCACTCCATCGCCTTACAGCATTCTCAGATGGAGCCTACATCCCATGTCCCGCGTTCTGATCATCGAAAGTAGCGCCCGTCAGCAAGACTCGGTTTCCCGTCAACTGACCCAGACCTTCATCAGCCAGTGGAAAGCCGCGCATCCAGACGATCAGATTACCGTGCGTGACCTGGCTGTGAACCCGGTGCCGCACCTGGACATCAATCTGTTGGGTGGCTGGATGAAACCGGCGGAACAGCGCAACGATATCGAGCAGGCATCGCTGGAACGGTCCAATCAGTTGACCGACGAACTGCTGGCAGCCGACGTGCTGGTGATGGCCGCGCCGATGTACAACTTCGCGATCCCGAGCACCCTGAAAGCCTGGCTCGACCATGTGCTGCGTGCCGGTGTGACCTTCAAGTACACCGACACTGGCCCCCAAGGTTTGCTCAGCGGCAAGCGTGCTTACGTGCTGACGGCTCGCGGCGGCATCTATGCGGGTGGCCCGGCAGACCACCAGGAACCGTACCTGCGCCAAGTCATGGGTTTCATCGGGATTCATGACGTGACTTTTATTCACGCCGAGGGCATGAACCTGGGCGGTGACTTCCAGGAGAAAGGCCTGAACCAGGCAAACGCCAAACTTTCACAGGTCGCCTGAAACGTTTAATCGCCAGATAATCTCTGAATGTTCTAGTGCTCTGGCGCCACCCTTCAAGGTTTACGCGCATCGAACCTCCCTTGGCACTTGTTGCTCCTGAGTGCAGTAGCCCGATTGAACGCATTAGCGAGATCGGGCTTTTTTTTGCCTGCGATTGAGTGAATTCGCAGAGAAAGGTAAAAACCGCTATCGTCGCCGCCATTCAAAACGAGGCGACCATGGGCTATTTACTTTTCGTGACGCTGATTCAGGCGTTTTCTTTCAGCCTGATCGGCGAATACCTGGCGGGGCATGTCGACAGCTATTTCGCGGTGCTGGTGCGTGTGGTGCTTGCGGGTTTGGTGTTCATTCCGCTGACCCGTTGGCGCAAAGTCGAGCCGGCCTTCATGCGCGGCATGCTGCTGATCGGCGCGTTACAGTTTGGTGTGACCTACGTTTGCCTGTACCTGAGCTTCCGGGTGCTGACGGTGCCCGAAGTGTTGCTGTTCACCATTCTCACGCCGCTGCATGTGACGTTGATCGAAGATGCGCTTAACCGCCGGTTCAACCCATGGGCGCTGATTGCAGCGTTGGTGGCGGTACTCGGCGCGGCGGTGATCCGCTATGACCGGATCAATCCGGATTTCTTCATGGGGTTCCTGCTGCTGCAACTGGCCAACTTCACCTACGCCGCCGGTCAGGTGCTTTATAGGCACCTGGTGGCTCGGCACCCAAGCGATTTGCCGCATTACCGGCGTTTTGGCTACTTCTATCTGGGCGCATTGGCGGTAGCGTTGCCGGCATTCCTGTTGTTCGGCAAGCAGAATTTCCTGCCCGAAGCACCGTTGCAGTGGGGCGTGCTGGTATTCCTCGGTCTGGTGTCGACAGCGTTGGGTTTGTACTGGTGGAACAAGGGCGCCTGCCTGGTCAACGGCGGCACGCTGGCGGTCATGAACAACCTGCATGTGCCGGTGGGATTGCTGATCAACCTGCTGATCTGGAATCAACATGAAGAGCTTGGACGCTTGTTCCTCGGAGGGTCGGTGATTTTGATGGCGGTGTGGATCAGCCGCTTGGGCGTTCGCAAGCCGCTGGCCATCACCTGACTGACTAAAAGGTTCTGCGTTATTTCTCGGCCAACTGCGCCACTAGAAACTCGATAAACGTTCGGGTTTTTTGTGGCACTCGACGTGCTGATGGGTACACCGCGTTAATGGTGATCGCCGGGGCTTGCCATTCACACAGCACTGGCACCAGCCTGCCAGCCGCCAGCGCATCCTCGACGATAAAATTGGGCAGCAGGGCAATGCCCATGCCGGCCTCGGCAGCTTGCGCGAGCAAGTCGCCATTGTTGGCATGCAGCGGCCCGGTCACGTTAACGCGTTGGGTTTCTTTGCCGTTGCAAAGCTGCAAACTCACACCACTTTGCAGATAGCCGTAGTTGAGGCATTGATGCGCGCGCAGGTCTTGCGGGGTTTGCGGGGTGCCAGCACGTGCCAGATATGCTGGCGACGCCACCATGATCCGAGGCGCGGGGGCCAGTTGCCTGGCAATCATCGTCGAGTCCGGCATGCTGGCGATGCGCAGGGTCACGTCGAATCCGCCGCGCACCGGGTCGACCTGTTGATCGCTGAGCACCAATTGCAGTTCGATGTTTGGATGCTGTTCATGAAACAGCGGGATTAGCGGCCCCAATCGACGCAAGCCGAAGGACATCGGCGCATTGACCCGCAACACTCCGCGCAACTCACCTATCCCGTTACGCGCACGCTGCTCGGCTTCGTCCAGCGATGCGAGCACCTCCACTGCCGCGTCGAAATACTCGGCGCCAGCCTCGGTCAAGTGCAGGCTGCGCGTGGTGCGTTGCAGCAGCTGCACGCCGATGGCTTCCTCCAGCGCCTGAATCTGTTTACTGACTTTTGATCGCGGCACATCCATCGCTCGTGCCGCGGCGGCGAAGCCATTAGCGCTGACCGTCACCACGAACGCGCGCATGCATTCTATGCGATCCATGATTGTCCCTATTTTAGAATCAATGATTCTCGATTTTATGGGATTGTCCCTTTTATGGCCAGTCCTTAAAGTTACCTCCAAGCCGACGAAAACGCCGCTGCAGGCAGCGTCGAGCCACCCATTACTTATTTCAAAAAATCGACATCAAAAGGAACGCGCCATGTCTATTCGTGAATTGCTCAACCCAACCAACTCCGCACTGATCCTGATCGACCACCAGCCACAAATGGCTTTCGGCGTGCAGTCGATTGACCGTCAGACCCTGAAGAACAACACCGTCGGTTTGGCCAAGGCTGCCAAGATCTTCAACGTACCGACGATTTACACGTCGGTGGAAACCGCGAGCTTCAGCGGTTACATCTGGCCAGAACTGCTCGCGGTGCACCCTGATCAAAAACCGATCGAGCGGACGTCGATGAACTCCTGGGAAGACAAGGCGCTGGTTGATGCGGTGAAAGCCACCGGGCGCAAGAAACTGATCATTGCTGCGCTCTGGACTGAGGTCTGCCTGACCTTCCCGGCACTGGAAGCGTTGGCAGAAGGCTACGAGGTGTACATCGTTACCGACGCGTCTGGCGGCACCACCAAGGAAGCTCATGACATGTCGGTGCAGCGAATGATTCAGGCCGGTGCGGTGCCGGTGACCTGGCAACAAGTGTTGCTTGAGTACCAGCGCGATTGGGCTCACAAGGACACTTACGATGCGGTCATGGGCCTGGTGCTGGAACACAGCGGCGCCTACGGCATGGGCGTGGATTACGCTTACACCATGGTGCATAACGCACCGCAGCGGCAGGTCAAGTAAACCGACGCATCACCTGTGGGAGTGGGCTTGCTTGCGAAGATGGAGTGTCAGTCGATTTAGACATCGCCTGACACAGCGCCTTCGCGAGCGAGCCCGCTGTCACAGGGCTTTTTCAGGTTACATGATGTGTTTTTCAGCCTCGGGAATGTGACTTGCGCCGAGCACCGCAGGCAGTAAGCCGGCCCGCAGATCCCCGCCGCTTGGCTGTTGATAAAGGCTCAGGCCAAACTCCGGCAGCACCGCCAGCAGGTAATCGAAAATATCTCCCTGAATGCGCTCGTAATCGGCCCATGCCGTGGTGCGGGTGAAGCAGTAGATTTCCAGCGGAATGCCCTGAGCAGTGGTCTGCATCTGGCGAACCATGCAGGTCATGTTGGGTTGAATTTCCGGGTGGCTGTTCAGATAGGCCAGCGCATAGGCACGGAAGGTTCCGATATTGGTCATCCGACGCCGATTGGCCGACATCGCCGCGACGTTGCCCTGGGCTTCGTTCCAGGCCTTGAGCTCGGCCTGTTTGCGGCCAATATAGTCGGTGAGCAAATGCACCTGACTCAGCTTCAACTCTTCCTCATCCCTTATAAAACGTACGCCGCTGGCATCGATGTACAGGCTGCGCTTGATCCGCCGCCCACCGGATTGCTGCATTCCGCGCCAGTTCTTGAACGACTCGGACATCAGGCGCCAGGTGGGAATCGACACGATGGTCTTATCGAAATTCTGCACCTTCACCGTGTGCAGGGTGATGTCGACCACGTCGCCATCGGCGCCCACTTGCGGCATTTCAATCCAGTCGCCCACGCGCAACATGTCGTTGCTGGTCAACTGCACGCTGGCGACAAATGACAGCAAGGTGTCCTTGTAGACCAACAGGATGACCGCTGACATAGCGCCCAGACCCGACAGCAGCAACAGCGGCGAACGGTCGATCAGCGTGGCAACGATGATGATTGCGCCGAACACGTACAAGGCCATTTTTGCCAGTTGCACGTAGCCTTTGATCGAGCGGGTTCGGGCATGCTCGGTGCGGGCGTAGATATCGAGCAGGGCGTTGAGCAGTGCGCCGATCGCCAGTACCAGGAACAGAATGGTGAATGCCAGGGCCACATTGCCGAGGAATATCATGCTGGTCTTGCTCAGTTCCGGCACTAGGTGCAGGCCAAACTGGATCACCAATGACGGAGTCATTTGCGCCAGTCGATGAAAGACCTTGTTGTGCCGCAGATCGTTGACCCAATGCAGCGCGGGCTGACGAGCGAGCAATTTAGTGGCGTGCAGAACCAGATAACGCGCCACTCGTCCGAGGGCCAGCGCTATCACCAGCAGCACGATTAGCGCGATGCTGGAATGCAGCAGCGGGTGTTGATCGAGAGTGCCCCAAAGGTCTTGGGCGTTGAGCCAGAGCTGTTTGATATCCATAAGCTGAAACGGTTCTTTTGTGAGACGCGACGGGGTAATTAGAGCATTTAAGACGCTTTGTATTACGTCTGGGGACAAATCAGGCAACAAAAAAGCCACTGTTTACCGCCGTTTGTATAAAGAAACTCGGCCTGAGCGCCCGAAACCGGTACCCTATGCAGCTGTTTTTTTGTATTTCTTCGAGGTAGCACCCGTGTTTTCCCAATTCGCCCTGCACGAACGCCTGCTCAAAGCCGTGGCCGAGCTTAAATTTGTCGAGCCAACGCCTGTGCAAGCAGCGGCTATTCCGCTGGCGCTGCAAGGGCGTGACCTGCGGGTGACAGCGCAAACCGGTAGCGGCAAAACCGCGGCCTTCGTTTTGCCGATCCTCAACCGTCTGATCGGCCCGGCCAAAATCCGGGTCAGCATCAAGACCCTGATCCTGCTGCCGACCCGTGAGTTGGCCCAGCAGACCATCAAGGAAGTCGAGCGTTTCGCGCAGTACACGTTCATCAAATCCGGCCTGATCACCGGCGGTGAAGACTTCAAGGTCCAGGCTGCCATGCTGCGCAAGGTGCCGGACATCCTGATCGGTACGCCAGGGCGGATGATCGAGCAGTTGAACGCTGGCAACCTCGACCTGAAAGAGGTTGAAGTGTTGGTGCTCGACGAAGCCGACCGCATGCTCGACATGGGTTTTGCAGAAGACGTGCAGCGCCTGGTGCAAGAGTGCACCAATCGTCAGCAAACCATGTTGTTCTCCGCCACGACTGGCGGTTCTGGCCTGCGCGAGATGGTCGCCAAGGTGCTGAACAATCCTGAGCATCTGCAGCTCAACAACGTCAGCGACCTGAATGCGACGACCCGTCAGCAAATCATCACCGCTGACCACAACCAGCACAAAGAACAGATCGTGAACTGGCTGCTGGCCAACGAGACCTATCAGAAGGCCATCGTGTTCACCAACACCCGTGCCATGGCCGACCGTATTTACGGCCGTCTGGTGGCCCAAGACTACAAAGCGTTTGTGCTGCACGGCGACAAAGATCAAAAAGACCGCAAACTGGCGATCGACCGTCTGAAGCAGGGCGGGGTGAAAATCCTCGTGGCCACTGATGTTGCCGCTCGTGGTCTGGACGTGGAAGGTCTGGACTTGGTGATCAACTTCGACATGCCGCGCAGCGGTGACGAATATGTGCACCGTATCGGTCGCACGGGCCGCGCCGGCAACGATGGCCTGGCCATCTCGCTGATCTGCCACGGCGACTGGAACCTCATGTCGAGTGTCGAGCGCTACCTGAAGCAGAGCTTCGAGCGGCGCACCATCAAGGAAGTCAAAGGCACCTACGGCGGACCGAAAAAGGTCAAGGCATCAGGCAAAGCCGTTGGTGTGAAGAAGAAAAAAGTCGACGCTAAAGGCGACAAGAAGAAAACCGGCGCCAAGGCTCCGACCAAGCGCAAAATTGCTAACCGCCCGAAGACCGACGCCCTGTCGCTGGTCAGCAAGGACGGCATGGCCCCGCTCAAACGCCGTAAGCCGGAAGCCCCGGCTGCTGAATAAGCGTTTTCAGCGGTGCATTAAAAAACCCGGACACTGTCCGGGTTTTTTGCATCTAGCCCTCGGCTTTTTTATCCGCCGTATCCAGCTCTTTCAAGCGCTGGTCAATCAACTGGCACTTGTCCGGCAAATCCGCGCTGGCTGTGCCCATGTCCATTTTCTGCAACTGCTCGTTGATCTCTTTGGCTTTGGTCGGATTTTGCTCGGTGAGCTTGGCCACTTCCTGGGCCAGTTGTTCGCGCTTGGCTGTGGCTTCCTCGGGAGTGCAGGCCCAAACGGGCAGGGCGCAGGCAAGGGTGGCGGCGAGGGTGATTTGCAACATGCTTTTCATGGGGTAAGCCTCGGGTCCGGTTAAGGCGGGTTATCCGGTTGAGGGTTGATCCCGCTAAAAAGTTCAGTGGTCAACACGGCTGACTAATTCCCATGACAGCAACTTGAGGTGGAGTTGCCCTCGTAGCGATCATGGTGTTTTACCCATTCCATGATGTGTTCCTCGTTGCGACCTTTGGGCGTCAGGTCGAGATAGTTGTAGGCGCCGACGAGCATGTCCAGGCCTCGGGCATACGTGGAGTAGGTGTGGAAGATTTCGCCGTTGTCGTTGCGATAAAACACGCTGAGGCCGGGAAGTTCTTCTTCGGCGCCGTCGGTTTTTTCGTAGTTGTAGGTGGCTGTGCCTGCTGCGACGTCTTGCGCTCGGGCTGAAACGCCAAAGTCGTAATTGAAGTCGCAGCCTGCTGACGAAACCCAGTCGAATTTCCAACCCATGCGTCGCTTGAACGCCTGGAATTGTGCGAAGGGCGCGTGAGAAACCGCGACCACCGAGATGTCGTGATGGGCCAGGTGCTGATTGGCGCCGTCGATGTGGTCGGACAGGAACGAGCAACCGGGGCAGCCTTCATCCCAACCATCAGCGAACATGAAGTGATAGATGACTAATTGGCTGCGATCGCCGAACAGGTCGGCCAGCCGCATCTCGCCGCCGGGGCCTTGGAAGTGATACGCCTTGTCGACTTTCACCCAAGGCAGGGCACGGCGTTCTGCGCTGAGTTTGTCGCGTTCCCGGGTGAAGGCTTTTTCGTGGGCCAGGTGTTGCTGGCGGGCAGCGAGCCATTCTTCGCGGGACACAACGGCATGATTCGAAATGTTCATTGAGTTTCTCCTGCGGTGTGCTGGGAGGTGACTTACACAGCCTAGTCGTTTGGCCATCGCCCAATTCGACATACCGCCGTTCGGTACCTGCGAGCACCTTGGCTGAACGGCTGTGCGCGGCGCCGGTCACAACCTTTGTAGGCCATCTCACTTACTGGCTTGGAGGTTGAATCAGGATGACAATTTATAACTGGGATTTGATTGAGCGGTTGCTGCACGAGGTGCAACACGGGGAGAGCAGTTTCACCCCCCGCCCGTACGCCGAGGACTACGCAGCGGCGAAGGCGGCAGAAGGCGAGCAGACCGAGAACCTGGATCACCTCAAAGCGGTGGCCGGCGAGTATGAAAAGCTGTTGTTGACGCGCGGTTACATCGAGCCTCGGCCTGAAGATCAGGGCGGCACGGGTTCCAATTACATTTTGACGGCGCGCGGTTCGAGTTTGTTGAGCCTGATCGACAGCAGTATTCCGGGTAACGAACACCCGCGTCAGGTACTGGATGAGCAAGCCGATGCGCTGGACGAGGCGACGTTCGATACAGTGGCCTCCAAGGCGCAAATTGCCTGAAGGCAGCCTCTTTGGCGTGCAGGAGTTGGCTGGCCAACTCCTGCAAAAGGAGTGTTCCGGGCCGTTTAGCCCTGTTTAGCCGCTTTCAGGCACTTCAGGTCATTGAAGTCTTTTCTCACGCCATCAATTTTCTTCAACAACCGCTGACGTTGGTCGGGGGTACTCTGCGCCATTAAGTCCACGATCAGTGCTCGCGCCTGGGCTTCCGTATTGGCGTAGGCCTCGCGGTAAGCCGGCGTCCATAAACTTTCGCGATTGACCAACAGCGTCTCGATTCGCTGTGCAAATTCAGGACTTTGGCGCTGCGCAACGGCCGCACTGAATTGTTTCTGCCAGTGCACACGATTGGCGATCCATTGCGTGTTCTGGTCACCCAAGGCATTTGACCACGCTACAACGCGTTGTTGTTGGGTGGGGCTGAGGGGGCCGAGCCAATCACCCAAGCGTTTTGCCATGCGTTCGCTACGTTCCTTGATTTGCTGTTCCAGAGACGGTTTGAGGTATTCCTCCTGGCGTTTGCGTTGGTCCTTGGCGAACGCCTCGTTCATTTCCGCGACCTGATTGTCGTCCAGTCCCTGCAGCAACTCGATGGCTGAGGGCGTGATCTCGCGCGCAGTCTGAGCGATGGCCTGTTTGGCTTCCTGAGTGCGGGTTTGCAGCGCGGCGTCAGTGACCTGATTGGTCTGAACCATCGCCTGCAAGCGGTCCAGCCAGCCCAGATAACCTGGCAATTGCGTGGTGCAGTGCCAGCTTAAATGTTCTTTGAGCCGCTCGTTGAACCAGCCTTTTTGCTCGCCGTTCATGTCCAGGTAGTCGCTGAGCGTCCACGGAATGATCACGTCGAGGTTGCGATAAGCCAGGCCCATACGGCTGCAGCCGCCGAGTGCGAGGCTGAGGGTCAGGACGACAGCGAGATACTTTAACCAGCGCGACATGGCGAATCCTTGCGAAGGCCTGGCTTCTTTTATGGACGTCTATATGTGAGCGCAGGATGAGTCCCGCAGTTCAGACGATCAATAAAAGGCGCGCTCGGCCTTCAGGGTGACCAAGCCATCGCATTGGCTATTGTGCCCGGAATAAGCCGAGCAACCGCTACCGCTGAGGCTTGAATCGCTGTAGATAAGGTCCAGGTCCACGCCCATGAACGGGCGCGACAGTTTCACTGACCAATCGGTAAAACTGCCGACGTAGCCCCCGTCCACCGACACGGGTGTGTTGAGCTGGTGGGTGGTGTATTTCATGCTGATACCGATGCCGAACGGCTGATTGCCGCCCAAATCGGCGAATACCGTGCTGTTCTGTTTGTCGGGGTCATTACTGAACGCTGCACCGAAACGGCTACCCAGTACCGTCAAACCGCCAAACAGCTCCTGGCTATCGAGGGTGTCAAGTTTGGGATAGCTGTAGTGGATCATTCCCACTTCGTAGCCCAGGGTTTGGTCAAAAGGTTGTTTAAAACCCAGGTAGGAATCGACTTCGAGATTGGCGCCCGGCGTAATGCCCATGCTGGGTGCCCACTGGCCTACGTAAAAACCGCTGCCATGGCTCAGGTCCAGACCGCCGTGGAAAGAACCGGTGCTGGACGGTTTGACTAATCCTTGGGCCATGCTGCGACTGGGCGTGGTGCCAAGTTTCAGGTCGAAGTCGCCCAGTTCGCGCTGGAAAATTTGCGCGTTGGCGATTGAACACGACAATAAGCCGCCGAACAATAAATAGGAGGGTTTGAGCATGCGTCACTCCATGAACAGCGAGGAGCAGGAACCGAGGCCTGCTGAAACGCTTGATCTAGACGTGTGCAAGCATACCGGCGAATGCTCGGCATTTAAGGCCGTTCGTCGATTATTGAAATATTGGTGTTGAAGGCGGGATTTTGATTGGGTGTTGCGAGGAGGGTTCCAGTCCAAGCGCTTCGAAGCTCAAAGCGCCTATGGACCAGTTAAAGCACCGTGTTACTTTTTGCCCAAAGTGATCTGTTTGGACGGGCCAAACGTCTGGCCGCTGACGCCTTTGGCAATTTGCTGGATCTCTCCACCGGATTTGAGGAACGCAGCAATCTGGTTGTTGATCGATTCGCTCGTTTCAACGGCTGGAGCTGGCTTTGCTTTGCTGTTGGATGCTTTTACACGCATGGCGGCCATTAACCTGTAGAAAATTAACTTGGCCACGCATCGTACAGGAAATACTTGACAATTGCTTGGCAAATATCCCCCTGAAATACACATCGTAGGGTGGTAAAACGCTCTGGATTGTTATGCGTATTATTAGCTTAAGTCGCTGTTTTAACTAAGAACCGCGCTTGAAAATACAATGGGTTTCGACCCGTTCAACGCCGTGCAAATCTACTGCTCGGCCTGACGAGCGGCCAATCTCACCCTGCGCAAACCGCGAAAATCAGGGTCTTGGCGTGATTTTCTTTCCTGGCCGGACGGGGCACCCAACGCAACCAGCAAAACCGGGTAGAATGCCGCCCACGTAATGAGGGTATTGGAAATGGCTTTAATCGGGCGCTACAACAGTTTGCAAGTGGTTAAACACACTAACTTCGGTTTATATCTGGACGGTGGAGCGGACGGAGAAATTCTGCTGCCTAATCGTTATATCCCCAAGGATATTCCCAGCGAAGATGAAGACTGGCTCAACGTTTTTATTTATCTGGACAGTGATGACAAACTCATCGCAACTACCGAAAAGCCGAAAGTGCAGGTCGGTGAATTTGCCAGTTTGAAAGTCGTTGAAGTCAACAGCATCGGCGTATTTCTGGATTGGGGTCTGCCGAAGGACCTGTTGCTGCCGTACTCCGAAGAAAAGCGCCAGATGACGGCCGGCGAGTACGTCGTGGTGCACGTTTACCTCGACAAGCATACCCGCCGCATCACCGCGACGGCGCGGCTGGACCGCTACCTGGACAAAACCCCGGGCAGCTACACACCTGGCCAGGAAGTGGATTTGCTGGTGGCTGAAGCGACAGACATGGGCTTCAAGGCGATCATCAATAACAAGCACTGGGGCTTGATCCACAAGAACGAAATCTTCAAGTTCATGCGCGCCGGCAAAGAAGAAAAGGGCTTTATCAAGGAAGTCCGTGCCGACGGCAAGATCAGCCTGAGCCTGCAACCGGTTGGCGAAGAAGCGGCCACCAGCCTGAACTCGAAGATCCTCGCCAAGTTGCGCGAAAACAACGGCAGCCTGCCGGTCAGCGACAAGAGCGACCCGACCGTGATCAGCAACCTGTTCGGTGTCAGCAAAGGCAACTTCAAGAAGGCGATTGGTGCGTTATACAAGAACGGTCAAATCGTCATTCACGCTGATCGCATTGAACTAAGCTGACCGTGCGCCGGCCCCATGTAGGTCGATCACATGGGGTTGCACAGTTATGAAAAAAGCACTGGTTGCTTACGTTGGCACTCTGCTGGCGTTTCTGGTTCTCGACGGACTTTGGTTGGGCGTGTTGATGGCGCCGACCTACCGGGCGCTGCTGGGTTCATTGATGCTGGATCAACCGCTGCTGGCCCCGGCAGTGGTTTTCTACCTCCTTTACGTTATCGGTTGTGTGGTGTTCGTGGTCTTGCCGGCCGTCACCTGGCAGCGGGTTGCACGCATGGGCGCGCTATTGGGATTGGTTGCTTACGGTACTTACGATTTGAGTAACTGGGCGACGCTCAAAGGCTGGTCGGCGCAACTCGCCGTGATGGACATGGCATGGGGCGCGTTTGCGACCTGCATTGCGTGTGTCGTGGGGTATTGGGTCGCGCGCAAAGTGCGATAGCCGATTGATGCCTGCGCTATGGGCTGCATGACGCGCTCAGTGAGTTAAACGTCTCTTGCAGGCGCTTTTTTCTGGCCATCTGGTTAATAATCAACCGCATAATTTCTCGCCTCGGTGCTCTGTAAACCACAGTGCCGGGGCTTTGTTTCTATTGTCGAGCCACTGCCATGGATTGTGTTGTCGAGGTGTATCGGTGAGCGCCACGAGGCGTAGTGCCGATGGGTTTGCGCTGCAAGTCATGATCGGCTTGTGCCTGATCTGGGGAATCCAGCAGGTGATGATCAAATGGGCCGCGCCCGATATCGCACCCGTGATGCAAGCGGTCGGGCGATCGGGCATTTCGGCGCTGCTGGTCGGGTTACTGATCTGCTGGAAGGGTGGCTGGGACCAGGTGGGAAGTACCTGGCGTGGTGGATTGCTCGCGGGTGCGTTGTTTGGCCTGGAGTTCTTTTTCATCTCCGAAGGTTTACAACTGACGACGGCGGCGCACATGTCGGTGTTCCTCTACACGGCACCGATTTTCACCGCGTTGGGCGTGCACTGGTTGTTGCCTGGCGAGCGGTTGAGGCCGGTGCAGTGGCTGGGGATTTTTCTGGCTTTTGTCGGGATCGCTTTTGCTTTTGCCGGCGGTGTGTCCTGGGACAACCTCGACCGCCGCATGTTGTTCGGTGATGCGTTGGGCATATTGGCCGGCGCTGCATGGGGCGCAACGACCGTGGTGGTGCGCGCATCGCGTTTGTCGGAGGCGCCGGTAACCCTTACGTTGTTCTATCAACTGATTGTTGGTTTTGTCGGTCTGTTGCTGATCGCGACACTCGGCGGCCAGGTGACTCACGTCAGCCTGACAACGGT
The DNA here is from genome assembly GCF_050321825.1 of Gordonia sp. IEGM753. Classification (NCBI taxonomy): domain Bacteria; kingdom Bacillati; phylum Actinomycetota; class Actinomycetes; order Mycobacteriales; family Gordoniaceae; genus Gordonia; species Gordonia sp. IEGM753. Next base: position 17,314 of record NZ_JBNQGB010000002.1, on the reverse strand, counting down.
GGCGGTGGCCAGTGTGCTGTTTCAGGGCCTGGTGGTGTCATTCTTCAGTTACCTGACCTGGTTCTGGTTGCTGCGCCGGTATCTGGCGGCGAATCTGGCGGTGTTTTCGTTCATGACGCCATTGTTTGGCGTCACGTTCGGGGTGGTGCTGTTGGGTGAAGAACTGAGCCTGAATTTCGTCATCGGCGCCGTGCTGGTGTTGCTCGGCATTACCTTTGTCAGCGCTGAACAGTGGGTGCGCCGTCGGTTGCGCAAAGCGCTCGGCCAGCACTGACCGGGCCGAGCAACAGGGCACCAGCGATGAGCAAACCGCTGCCCGCGACGATCAATGCCGGGTGCAAGCCGCCACTGAAGTGGCTGCTTGAAGCGGCCAGCAGCGGCCCGGCAAGTTGCCCCACCGCGAAGCAAGCAGTCAGCAACCCGGCGTTGCGTTGGGTGGCGTGTGGCGCCAGTTCACGCGAGCGTTGCATCACCAATTGCATGCACGCCAGAAACGGAGTGCCGCACAACACTACCCCCAGCGCCAGGCCTGTACCACTGCCCAGCAAGCAAGCAAAAACCCCCGCCGCCTGTAACCACAACGTTGCCATCAGCCAGTGGCGAGTGGCACTCGGGTTATGGCGACGCAAACTCACCAGCACCACGCCGGCAGCCGCTGCCAGCCCAAAGCACGGCCAAAACAGATCGGCTTGCCACTCGCCGTGAAACTGCGCGCTGGCCATTTGCGACAGGAAAGTGGCCGGGATGATGTAGCCCAAACCGAACAAACCGTAGATCAGCCCTAAACGAGCAATGCCTTGCTGGCCGGTGCTTGCATTAACGGGTGCGCTGGCGGCAACCGGTGCTGGCTGCGGCAGAAACGGCAGAATCACCAGCAACATCACCAGCCCCACAGCGGCATATACCAACCAGAGAACGGCGGAAGTTTGACCCGTCAGGTTCGAGCCCAATGCCAACAACCCGGTCAGCAAGATCCCCAGCCCCGGACCTGCGAATACCAATGCGCCAAGGCGTGGACGCCCGGCCGCAGCCGCCAGAGGCTGGCTCAAGGCAGTGATCATCACCAGCACCCAGGCACTGGCCACGCCGGTGCCAAAACGCAACGCCAAATGTGACCAGAAACCGTTGGCCCAAACGGAGGCGAGCGTCAGCAGCACACATAACCACAAGCCACCGAGCAAGCGCCTGCGCACTTGTTCTGGACGATGTGAAAACATCGCATCAACCGCGCCCACGAAGTAGCCGAGGTAGTTGGCGGCAGCAATCAGACCAGCGGCAGTCAGGTCAATCTGACCTTCGCTGAGCAAGTGCGGAAGCTGTGGCGTGAGGGCAAAACGGCCGATGCCCATGGCCATCATCAAAGCGATAAAACTGGCGAGCAAGCGAATCAGAGGAGACATGGTCCGAATTCCTGCAGAGGTTCAATGACCGTCAGGCTAGGACTGATTGACTTTCTTTAAAAATGAATAATAGTGAGTAACTTGTTCTTATTTGGAGAAAGGTGTGGAGTTCAGCCAATTACGGATTTTCCAAGCGGTGGCGGAGGAGGGTTCGATCACCCGAGCCGCTGAGCGCCTGCATCGGGTGCCTTCAAACCTTTCTACGCGGCTCAAACAACTTGAAGAGCAACTCGATGTAGAACTTTTCGTCCGTGAGCGTCAGCGCTTGCAGCTATCGCCTGCGGGAAAAATCCTGCTGGACTACACCGCCAAACTCTTCAGCTTGCACGACGAAGCTCAAGCGGCGGTGCAGGGCGGGCAACCGGCCGGTGATTTCGTATTGGGCACCATGTACAGCACCGCGGCTATCCACCTTCCGGAGCTGTTGGCGCGGTATCACCGCCGGTATCCGGCAGTGAATCTGCAGGTGCAGTCTGGCCCAAGTGGTGAGCTGCTTGAAGGTTTGCTGACGGGTCGTCTCGATGCAGCATTAGTCGACGGTCCATTGGAGCTGGCCGGGCTCGACGGCGTGCCGATGATGCACGAGCGACTGGTGTTGATCAGTGAGGCTGACCATGCGCCGGTGCGTAGCGCGCTGGACGTGGAAGGGCGCGCGGTGTTCACGTTCAGGCGCGGTTGTTCCTATCGGATGCGTCTTGAAGCCTGGTTCGCGCATGACCACGCGTCGATGGGGCGGGCGATGGAGATTGAATCCTATCCAGGAATGCTCGCGTGCGTGATTGCAGGTTCGGGCGTGGCGCTGATGTCGGAGTCGATGCTTGCCAGCCTGCCAGGCCGTGAAAGCGTGGCCGTGCACCCGCTGGCCGAGCCATTTGCCAGTGCAACCACGTGGCTTATGTGGCGCAAAGGCATGGTCGGGGCCAATTTGAATGCGTGGATCGAGCAGCAACAGACGCTTTATCCGACGTTACAGAGTGAATCCCTGCGAATTGCTTGAACTATCGCTTCTTGATTTGGATCAATTCAGTAACAGATCATTGCGACTTTCGACGAGCATTACGTAGGACTTCGGACTATTATCAGTGCGAAGCGGCTTCAGAATTCAGGTCGCTCGGCACTACCCTGAAGGGGGCATCATGAAAGAGAAAATCCAGAACTGGCTGCACGACCTCGGTGTCGCACTCGGTTTGATCGAACCGCCTCTGCAACCTGTGCCTATCCGCACTGACGACGAACAGCGCCGACGCCAGCAGCGTCGTCGGTAATGTAGCGAGGGGGTGAGCCCCCTCAACTCCGCAGAGTGCACTGCCAAAATAAACGTGTTTGGCAGCTGTTCTCAACTGCTTCCAATCTTCATCAAAAACCGGCTCAGGTCGTTTGCCGTCCTGGCAGTCTTGAGCATTTGATCTTCCTGCGTCGTGAACGCAGTCAATCCCAGCTCATCTTCCAGATGGAAGATAAGCTCGGCGATGTCTTCTTTGTCCAATCCCAAATGTTCCAGACTGGCGTCGTCGTCAAAGTCTTGCTGGTTGTCCAGCAGGCGGCTGATGAAACGATGCACGGCGGCACGAACGGCGGCTCTTTTCATGGGCGATCTTCACGGGTTTGTTGTTGTTTTCCCTGAATTGAGTACAGCAGGCTTCAGCCGTGATGGCGCAGCCACTCGTCAATCATTACCCGCAAGTGCTCACCTGAAAAACTGCCGAAATGACCGCCGTGTACGGTGCGGATTGGCAGTTCGCGCAGGCGTCGCAGGCTGCGCGCGTAATCCTGGAGATTGGAGTGGTAGGCGTCCTCGATCAGCGGTCCATCGTAAATGATGTCGCCACTGAACAGCGTTTCGGTCGCGGCTTCATACAGGCTGATACCGCCGGGCGAATGCCCTGGCGTATGCAATACCTGAAGCACGCGATTGCCCAGATCGAGTACGTCTCCTTCCTCGATCATCCCCGTGGCCGGTGCGGCTTTGACCCGGTACTCGGCGTAGCACAACGGGCAGTCAGGATGCGCCTCGAACATATCGTCACCGACAAACGCGGTGGCCAGCGTGTTCTCGCCGTCGGGTGAAGCCAAAATCCGGGCTTCGGCGGGATGCACCAGCCGTTCCGGGAACTCATGATGGCCGGCAATGTGATCAAAATGACAATGACTGGCCACAGCCACTAGCGGGCGCTCGGTGATCCACGGCAGTTGCTCGCGCAAACTGACCAGCCCCGAACCGCTGTCCAGCAACAGGTCTTTGTCGCGGCCCTGTATATGCCACAGATTGCAGCGATAGAAAGGGCGGATGTAGGGTTCGTGGATGAGGCGGATACCGTCACTGAGCTGTTTGACTTCGAACCACTGATCGCGGCTGACGATCTTCATTGGCAGATTCCTTCAGGCGAAAAAAAACGAGTGTGGCAACCGACGCCACACTCGTCGAAGAAAGCATCAAGTCGTTGTCAGTCAGCTTAGATCGCGCTCGCCACCGCAGCAGGGCGACGCGACATCAGGCTGACGAGCACGAAGGCCACCAGGCCCACACCAAGGCTGTAATAGATCGGGGTGTTGGAATCCAGACCATCCTTGAACATGAAGACCAGCGCAGTGGCGAAGCCCATGCCCATGCTGGCGATAGCGCCGGCGGTGGTTGCACGTTTCCAGAAAATCGCGCCGATCAGCGGAATCAGCATGCCGCCCACCAACAGGTTGTAGGCGAGTGTCAGGGCGCTGATCACATCGTTCACGACCAAAGCGATGCCGAGTACCACGATGCCGGTCAACAGGGTGAACAGGCGATTCATGCCCAGGCTCGACTGTTTGCCGCCACGCAGTTTCGGCAGCAGGTCTTCGGTCAACGTGGTGGCAGCGGCGAGCAGGCCGGCGCTGGCGGTGGACATCATCGCAGCCAGTGCTGCGGCGATTACCAGGCCACGGATACCGTCCGGCAAGGACAGTTTGACGATGGCGGCGAAGGCGTTGTTGACGTTATCCAGGTCCGGAATCAGCACGTGAGCGGCCATGCCGATCAGGGCGCAGGCCAGTCCGTAAAGAATGCAGTAGAAGCCTGCGAAGGTGCCGGCGACCTGAGCCACTTTGGCGCTCTTGACGGTGAACACGCGTTGCCAGATGTCTTGACCGATCAGGATGCCGAAGAAGTAGATCATGAAGTAGGTAATGATCGTGTCCCAGCCGATGGCGGTGAAGCTGAAGGCGCTTGCCGGCAGTTTCAACACCAACTCATCCCAGCCGCCGACGCGGTACAGGCAAATCGGCAGCAGGATGAACATCAGGCCTACGGTCTTGATCACGAACTGGACGATGTCGGTCAGGGTCAGCGACCACATGCCGCCGATGGCCGAATAGATCACCACCACGCCACCGCCGAGCAGAATCGACAGCCAGAAGGGCAGGTCGAACAGCACTTGCAGTACGGTGCCGATGGCCAGGATCGAAACCACGCCGATCATCAGCGCATACGCCAGCATGATCACCGCGCTCGCTGAGCGTGCCATCGGGTTGTAGCGTTTTTCCAGGACTTGGGTAACGGTGTAAATCTTCAGCTTCAGCAGCGGTTTGGCGAGGAATAGGTTCAGTGCGACGATCCCGCAGCCCAGCGCGGCGCAGAGCCAGAAGCCCGAAATGCCATGAACGTAGCCCAGGCGCACGGTGCCAACGGTGGACGCACCACCCAGGACGGTAGCGGCCATGGTGCCCATGTACAGGCTTGGGCCGAGGTTACGACCGGCGACCAAAAAGTCTTCGTTGGTCTTGGCTTTTCGCATGCCGTAATAGCCGAGTATCAACATCGCGGCGGCGTAGATGAGTACGACGAATAAATCCAGTGCCATGGTGGCGTGTCTCCGATTGTCTTTTTTATGTGAGGCTGAATTGCATTGCTGTGTTGGGCTTTTGTGGCGAGGGAGCTTGCTCCCGCTGGGCTGCGAAGCGGCCCCAAATTCTGCATTTGAGTTTCTCAGGGAAGACTCAATTGCCTTTTTTGCGACTGCTGCGCAGTCGAGCGGGAGCAAGCTCCCTCGCCACAGGTGTACATTCCCATCAGCATGTTTTGTTTATCAGGCGGCTTGTCGCAACGCCGTTTTACCGAGCGAATCCTTGCCCTTGCTGCGTGCATCTTCAGGACCGAAAACCGCTGCCGATTCCGGAAACAAACTCAGCAGCGTCAGGTACACCAGCGATGCCAGGCCCAGTGTCACCGGCAGGCTGATGTCGATGCCGCCCGCAAGATTGCCCAGCACGCCGACGAACTGCCCCGGCAGGTTGACGAAGCACAAGCCCACCAGCGCGCTAGGAATCCAGGCGCCCAGACCGCGCCAGTTCCAGCCGTGCGTGAACCAGTAACGGCCTCCTTTCTCACCGCGAGTGAACACTTGCAAGTCATCGGGGCAGTAGAAGCCGCGACGCACCACCAGGCCGATGATCATGATCACCATCCACGGTGTCGTGCAGGTGATGATCAGTACGGCGAAGGTCGACACGCTCTGAACCAGGTTGGCGGCGAAGCGACCGATGAAGATGAAGGCAATCGACATCACCCCGATCAGCAACGTTGCCTTTACCCGAGACAGTACCCGTGGGAACACGCTGGACATGTCCAGGCCAGTGCCATACAGCGACGTGGTGCCGGTGGACATGCCACCGATCACTGCAATCAGGCACACCGGCAAGAAGAACCAGTTTGGCGCGACAGCCAGCAGACCGCCGACGTAGTTATTGGCTGCGATGTAGTCCGGTGCCTTGATTGCCACGATGGTGGCGGTAGCGAGGCCGAACATGAACGGGATAAACGTGGCGATCTGCGAGATCACCACCGCGGCCATGATTCGGCCCTTTGGCATGTCGCGAGGGATGTAGCGCGACCAGTCACCGAGGAACGCGCCGAACGAGATCGGGTTGCTCATGGCGACCAGTGCAGCGCCGATGAACGCCGCCCAAAAACCGGGTTGGCCCATGCTCACTGTGCCGGCGAAATTCACATCGAACGGCCCGGCGAAGGCGAAGATGCCCAGCAAAAACAGCAGGCTGGCGCTCCACACAGCGATCTTGTTGACCCACAACAGAAAGCGGAAGCCGTAGATGCAAACGGTCAGTACCAGAATCGCGAACAAACCGTAGGCCAGGCCCAGCGTGAGGTCGGTTTCCGGAAGACCGATCAGGCGCTTGGCACCCCCGATCAATGCATCGCCCGAACTCCACACTGAGAGCGAGAAGAAGGCGATAGCGGTCAACAACGACAAAAACGAACCCACGATCCGCCCGTGTACGCCAAAGTGCGCACCGGAAGACACGGCGTTGTTGGTGCCGTTGATCGGGCCGAACAGGCCCATCGGCGCCAGTATCAGCGAACCCAGCAGTACGCCCAGCACAATCGCCCAGACGCCCGCCTGAAAAGACAGGCCGAACAGTACCGGGAAACTGCCGAGCACGGCGGTGGCGAAAGTGTTGGAACCACCGAAGATCATCCGGAACAAGTCCGTTGGGCCTGCGGTGCGTTCGCTGTCCGGGATCTGTTCGACCCCGTAGGTTTCAATTTGCGTAAGGCTTTGGTCGTTGTTTTTGTTATTCATGATCAGCTCCGATCATAAAGGCGCGCTCATCGTGTGTGAGCGTCACCTGTTTGGCTAAGGGGATGGCAGCCCTTCCGGCATTGCGGACAAATGTTCATGACAGGCCAGCCATAGGCCTTGTTGTTGTTTGCCAGACGCTTGTTTGCGGAAAACAATCGTCTCGCGTTCCTGGCTAAAGTGTTGCTCCCCTTGCATGCGCAGCTTGGTGGCTACGTCATGGATGAAAATCGCCACGTCACCCTGCAGGCTGACGAAGGCGTTGCTTGAGGTGCACGAGAGCACCTCGAAGCCATCCTGCGAGCGCCAGTTGTCCCACAACACCTGGTAGGCATCGCGCGACAGCAGAGGCTGCTCGAGGGTGTAGAACACAAAGCTTGCATCAGCGCTGAATGCGCCGAAGTAGGCTTCGCGGTCGTTGCTGGCAAACGCTGCAACCAGGTCGGCCGCAGCTTTCAATACTTGATCACGTTCGTTCATGACCTGCCCTCAGCGGTGGACCACGCCAGGCAATACGCAGAGCATCTCGTACAGCAAGTTGGCGGCCAGCAGCGAGGTGTTGCCGGTGGTGTCATAAGCCGGCGAGACTTCTACCAGATCGCAACCGATCAGATCCAGACCTTGGCAGCCACGTACGATTTCGATTGCCTGAATGGTGGTCAGGCCGCCGATTTCCGGGGTGCCGGTGCCAGGTGCCCACGCCGGGTCGATACCGTCGATGTCGAAGCTCAGGTACACCGGGCCGCCGCCGACTTTCTCGCGCACTTCAGCCATCAGCGGTGCGAGGGATTTGTGCCAGCACTCTTCGGCTTGAACGACACGGAAACCCTGCTTGCGGCTCCAGTTGAAGTCGTCAGCGGTGTAACCCTGGGCACGCAGGCCGATTTGCACTACGCGGTCCGGGTCCAGCAGGCCTTCTTCCACGGCGCGACGGAACGTGGTGCCGTGGGCGATTTTCTCGCCGAACATGTGATCGTTCACATCGGCGTGAGCGTCGATGTGCACCAGGCCTACCTTGCCGTGCTTTTTATGGATGGCACGCAGGATCGGCAGGGTGATGGTGTGGTCGCCACCCAGTGTCAGCGGGATCACATCGTGTTCAAGGATGTTGTCGTAGGATTCTTCGATGATCCGAACGGCGTCCAGCAGGTTGAAAGTGTTGATCGCCACGTCGCCGATATCGGCAACCGACAGCGAGTCGAACGGTGCGGCGCCGGTGGCCATGTTGTAGGGGCGGATCATCACGGATTCAGCGCGGATTTCGCGAGGTCCGAAGCGAGTGCCCGGGCGCAGCGAGGTACCGATGTCCAGCGGAACGCCGACGAAGGCAGCATCCAGGCCAGCGGCCGTTGGTAAATGGGGGAGTCGCATCATGGTGGCGATGCCGCCGAAGCGCGGCATTTCGTTGCCGCCCAGTGGTTGGTGCAGAATCTTTTCCACGGGTTCAGGCCTCATCTTTTTTATAGTAGGAGCTGTAATAGGGGCCGATTCTGCGAAATGTAGTGCCCGGGAAGAATCGCTACGGGCAAATACTTAGTTCAGATTTTTCTAAACTAATGGCCATGACGGCGATAGACTTCACGGGATCTCTGGAGACGACTCATGGCCAACGCTTTACCCGACTTGAAACTTTTACGCATTTTTGTCAGCGTGGTTCGCCACCAAGGGTTTGCCAGCGCCCAGCATGAGTTGAACCTTTCGACCTCGGCGATCAGCACTTACATGAGCCAACTCGAGGCCGCCCTTGGCCTGGTGCTGTGCCATCGCGGTCGCGGCGGTTTCAGCCTGACCAGCAAGGGCGAATTGTTCCATCAGGAGACCCTGCGCCTGCTCGGCGAACTTGAAGGCTTCGAGCAATATGCGGCGGCGTTGAAGGGCGAGTTGCGCGGTACGCTGAACCTCGGGGTGATCGACTCCACGGTCAGCGACAAAGCCTTGCCCTTTGCCGAAGCCATCGGTGCGTATAACCAGGAGCATCCGGCGGTGCATCTGCATTTGTCGGTCATGAGCCCTTATGAACTGCAACTCGGCGTGCAGGACAATCGTCTCGATCTGGCCATCGGTGCGTTTTCCACGCGCATGAGCGGTCTGGTGTACATGCCGCTCTACCGCGAACAGCACTGGTTGTATTGCAGCAGCCGTCATCCGCTGTTTGCCGAGCGGCGCATTCCCGAACAAGTCATCACGCAGCAGCGCATGGTCGGCCGTGGCTATTGGAGCCAGGCTGAACTGGCCCGACACGGTTTCAAACACAGCGCCGCTACCGTGGAAAGTATGGAAGCGCAGCTGATTCTGGTGCTGTCCGGCGCCTACATCGGCTATTTGCCGGAACACTATGCGCAGGCGTGGGCCGACAAGGGGGATTTGCGAGTTTTACTGCCAGCGACTTTTGGCTATCAGGCGCCATTCTCGATGATCGTGCGTCGGGGCCGCAGTCGCGAGCCGTTGATCCAGACGTTCCGCGATTTGCTAAAAGCGCAACTGAACCAGGCCTGAGACCATGCCCAGAATCCAATGCCCGCGCTGCTTGCGTCCACAAACGCACTGCCTGTGCTCGCTGATCCCAAGCCTCGATAGCCGCACTCGAGTGTTGTTGCTGCAGCATCCGAGCGAGGTCAACCATGCACTGAACACTGCGCGGTTAGCGGCGTTGGGGTTGAACAACGCCGAGCTGATAGTGGCTGAGGTGTTTGACGATTTGCCGGGGCTGTTGAATCAACCGGGTTATCAGGCGCGGCTGTTGTTTCCTGCCGACGATGCGCAGCCGTTACAGGCTTACACCGCCTCGGATTTGCCGTTGTTGTTGGTGGTTCCGGACGGTACCTGGCGCAAGGCACGTAAGATGCTGCACCTCAATCCGCTGCTGGCCGCGTTGCCGAGAGTCACGTTGCCCTCGGGTGGCGTGTCCCGGTACCGGTTACGCAAGGCGCCGGAACCGGGCGCGTTGTCGACGGTGGAAGCGATTGCCCAGGCGCTGCAGACGCTGGAAGCACCGGACAGTTTTGAGGCGTTGTTGAGGCCGTTCGAGGCATTGATCGAGGGGCAGATAGCGGCGATGGGGGAGGCGGTTTTTCAGCGTAATCATGGGCCGAAATAGCCGATGTGTTTGACGGCCTCATCGCGAGCAGGCTCGCTCCCACAGGGTTCGCGGCGTGCACAAAAGTTGTGGGCATCATGAAAACCTGTGTGTGCGGGCCTGCCTGTTGCCATCGCGAGCAGGCTCGCTCCCACAGGGTTCGCGTCGTGTACGAAAGTTGTGGGCATCATGAAAACCCGTGCGCGTGCGCCTGCCCGTTGCCATCGCGAGCAGGCTTGCTCCCACAGGGTTCGCGGCGTGCACAAAAGTTGTTGGCATCATGAAAACCTGTGTGTGCGGGCCTGCCCGTTGCCATCGAGAGCAGGCTTGCTCCACTAGGAACTTGGAGTGAACACCTATTTGTATTCACAACTGATCAAATGTGGGAGCTAGCCTGCTAGCGATAGCATTGCACAATCAATGAAGACACTAGCCGCAACTACCGTTCGCGCATCGCTTCGGTCCGGGCTTTCAGCACTGGTTTCAGCAGGTAATCCAGCACGCTTTTCTCACCGGTAATAATGTCTACCGTCGCCACCATTCCCGGAATAATCAGCAACGGTTTTACATCCCCGCCCAGGTGATTCTTATCGGTGCGTACCTGAATCAGGTAAAAGCTGTTGCCCTTGTCGTCGGTGATCGTGTCTGCGCCAATCAGCTCGAGTTTGGCGCTCAGCCCGCCGTAAATCGTGTAGTCGTAAGCGCTGAACTTGACCATGGCTTTCTGGCCCGGGTGCAGAAACGCGACGTCTTGCGGGCGGACTTTCGCTTCGATCAACAGGTTGTCTTCCAGCGGCACGATTTCCACCATGTCGCTGCCTGGCTGAACGACGCCACCGATGGTGTTCACCTTCAGTACCTTGATAATCCCATGAACCGGCGAGACCACAGTGGTGCGGCTCACCCGGTCATCAATGGCGATGCTCGATGCAGTGATTTTCGACAGGTCAGTGCGTTTCTCATTCAGGTCTTTAGCGGCTTCGGAGCGAAACGTCTGCACCGATTCATCGATCTTGCTTTTGATCTCGTTGATCGCCGATTCAGCACGTGGAATGGCGAGGGTCGTGGCATCCAGCGAACCGCGAATTTCCACGGCGCTGCGTTTGAGGCGGAGGATTTCCACCGGCGAAACCGCCCCGGTGCCGACCAGCGGTGCCGACATGTTCATCTCTTGTTGAAGCAGCGCCAGGCTCGAACTGAATTGGCCCTGTTTGGAGCGAAACTCTGCCAGTTCCTGGGTTTTTTGCCGAAGTTGCTCGGTCAGCGTGCGTTGTTCACTGGCCAGGCGACGCTGGCGTTGGTCATACAGGGAGCGTTCGTCTTCGGCCACTTGCGGGGCCTTGGCTATGACTTCATCCGAGAGCTTGAAAGGTCGACCTTCAGCTTCGGCTGAAAGCCTTTCAACTTGCGCGGTCAGCGCATACCGATCAGCCTCGCTTTCACCTTTGTTCGACAGAAAACGTGTGTCATCCAGGCGCAGTAGCGTGTCGCCCTTGTTCACCATTTGCCCTTCGCGGACGAAAATTTCGGTAACGATGCCGCCCTCAAGGTTTTGAATCACCTGAACCTTGCTCGACGGAATAGCCTTGCCTTCGCCCATGGTGACTTCCTGCAACACCGCAAACTTGGCCCACACCAGCGCCGAGATCAGCAACGCTGCCGCCAGCCACACCGTAATGCGTGACCAACGAGGGGAGTCGTCGAGTGTCGCTCCAGCGGTTTCCGGCATGAATTCGCTTTCGGCGCTTTTGCTGAAACTGCCAAAGTAACCCCTGTCTTTCGAAGAGGCTGGCGATGAATCGGACATGGACAACTCCTATACCGCCGCAGAGCCGACACGGCCCTTGCGTAGTGCATCAATGACCGCTTCTTTAGGACCGTCCGCGACAATCCGCCCGTTGTCGAGCACCACCAGCCGATCCACCAGGCTGAGCATCGAGGTGCGATGGGTTACCAACAGCAGGGTTTTGCCCTGAACCCAACCGTGCAGTTTTTGCCGCAGAACGTCTTCACTGCTGTTGTCCATGGCGCTGGTGGGCTCATCCAGCAGCATGATCGGCGGGTCGAGCAACAAGGCTCGAGCCAGCAGAACTGCCTGGCGTTGACCGCCTGACAGCAGTTGGCCTCGTTCACCCACCGGCCGGTCGAAGCCTTGTGGATGCTGGCGCGCGAGTTCGGTAACGCCGGTCAGTTCAGCCACCTCAAGCATCCGCGCATCACTGACGTAGCGCGCGCCCAGGGTGAGGTTGTCGCGCAGGCTGCCGGCCAGCAATGGCAGGTCATGAGCGACATAACCGATTTGTTGACGCAGGTCGGCCACGTCCAGTTGTCGCAGGTCCAGACCATCGAGCAGCAATTGGCCTTCTTCAGGCGCGTAGAACCCCATGACCAATCGCGCCAGGGTGCTCTTGCCCGAACCGCTGCGACCGATGATGCCGACCCGTTCGCCGGCCTTCATGCTGAAGCTGACGTTGGCCAGCGCTGGTGCGTTTTGCCCGTTGTAATGGAAGGTCACGCCGCTGACGTCGAGTGCGCCTTGCAGTTGTGTGCGCTCCAATGGCCGTTGCTTGGCGTCGCGTTCTTGGGGCAAACCCATCAGCGCATCGGTGCTTTTCATGGTCAGTTGCGCTTGCTGGTAGCGAGTGATCAACCCGGCGATCTGCCCGAGCGGTGCCAGCACGCGGCTGCCGAGCATGTAAGTCGCTACCAGCGCACCCACGCTGAGGTTGCCGGCGATGATGCTGTAGACCCCAGCGACAATGGTCGCCATGCCCGAAAACTGCTGGATGAACAGGGTGCCGTTGGTGGCCAGCGCCGAGAGGTTGCGCGCGTGGCTGTCGAGGCGGGTGAGGGCGCCGTGGGTGCTTTCCCATTTGTGCTGGCGTTCGCTTTCGGCGCTGCAGGCCTTGAGCATTTCCAGGCCACCGAGTGTTTCGATCAGCAACGCCTGGCGTTCTGCGCCCAGGCTGAGGCTTTTTTGCACGGTGTCGCGCAGTCGCGCCTGAATCACCATGGCGAAGATGATGGTGATCGGAAACGCCAGCAGTGGAATCACCACCAGCCAGCCGCCGAGCAAACCGATGACCACCAGCATCAGGACGGCGAAGGGCAGGTCGATCAGGCTGGTCAGCGTAACCGCCGTCAAAAACTCGCGCAGGCCCTGGAAGTCATGAATGCTTTGCGCAAAACCACCGATGGTTGCGGGCCGCGCTTTCATGGCCATGCCGGTGATGCGTTCGAACAGCGTCGCGGAAAGAATGACATCGGTTTTTTTGCCGGCGGTGTCCAGCAAGTGCGCACGAACGACCCGCAGCACCAGTTCGAAACCGGTGCCGATCAGCAAGCCGATGGCCAACACCCACAAGGTCGATGTGGCTTGGTTCGGCACCACCCGGTCGTAGGTTTGCATCACGAACAACGGCACCATCAACCCCAGCAGGTTGATCAGGAAACTGGCCAGAATCGCATCGCTGTACAGCCACTTCGAGAGTTTTAGCGTGTCGCGAAACCACGCCTCTACGCGCGGAATCAGTGGTGAACGCAAGTCTTCGAGTTCATGACGTGGCCGGGCGAACAGGGCTTGGCCACTGTAATCTTCAATCAACTCTTCACGGCTGACCCACTGTTCTCCGCCGTCCGCTTCGCTGGGCAGAATCAACACCCGACCGTCATCACCAAAACGCCGCAGAACAGCCGTGCGGTTGTTTTTCAGGATCAGCATCACGGGCAGGTTCAGCGGTGAAATATCTGACAATTCACGTCGTAGCAGGCGTGCTTGCAGACTGGCGCGAGCCGCTGCGCGGGGCAACAGGTCGAGGCTCAGGCGCTGCTTGTTCAGGGGTAGCCCGGCACTGAGGCTGGCTCGGCTGACGGTCGCGCCGTGCAGTTTGCAGAGAATCAACAACCCGTCCAGAAGTGGGTCATCGAAGCTCAGGCGCGGATCAACACCGGTGTTGCCGGGTTCCATGCTGGTCACAGTTGTCGCTCCAGTTGATCTACTTCAGTTCAGGCAAACGCGCTTCGTTTTTCACTTCGGTCTGGGCGATGGCATCGGCAGGCAACACAACCCGCTGCTTGCTCAGCAACTGACCCATGTTGGCCAGCACGCGGTACATCGAATACTCCTCGGTATAGCGCACTTCGGTGTAACGGCGATTGGCGTTATAGAGCTCGTTCTCACTGTCGAGCAAGTCGAGCAGCGTCCGCTGGCCCAAACCGAACTGATCCTGATACGCGGCACGTACGCGTTTGGTGGTTTCGGCGTATTCACGAGCGGTCGGTGTTTGCTTCTTGGCATTGACCATCGCGTTCCATGCCAGGTGGATGTTCTCGTTCAGCTGGCGCAGCGCATTGTTGCGGATGTCCATTGCCTGGTTGATCTGGTGCGCATCGGACGCCAAACGAGCCTTGTCGCTGCCACCGCGGAACAGGTTGTAGTTCATCACAACGCCGACTCGCCACTCGTTATCGTGACCTTCCTCGCCCTGCACATTGTTGTTGGCGCCCACCGCGGCTTCGGCGTCGAAGCGTGGATAAAACGGCGACTTGGCAACTTCATACTGGCTTTCAGCCGATTGCACGTCAGCTTGTGCCGACTTCAGGTACGGGTTGTTTTCGACCATGCTCTGCTGCGCTTCCGGCAGCGTGTTGGGCAACTCGCCGCGGGTCGATGGCGGGGTTTCCAGCTCATCCGGAATACGCCCGACTACGGCGTAGAAATTCGATTCGGCATCCGCGAGATCGACTTCGGCGGTGTCGAGGTTGTTTTGCGCCAAGGCCCGACGAGCGGTGGACTGGTCAGAGTCGGCGTTGCTGCCAACACCGCGTTGCGTGCGCAGGCCAATCTGATCGTTGACCCGCATGTGCGCTTGCAGGTTGTTCTTGGCCAGCGTCACCAGTTCGCGACGTTTGAGCACTTCGAGGTAGACCTCGATGGTGCGCAGCGCCAGGTCTTGCGCGGTGCCTTGAGCGTAATAAGCGCGAGAGTTGACCACGCCTTTGGTGCGCTCGACTTCGTTGGAGGTGTTGAAGCCGTCGAACAGCATCTGCCGCAAGCGCAATTCGGATTGGGTGTAGTTGAGAATTTCGGTGTGGTGATTGCCGAACGCCCGGGTGTTGGTGTTGTCGCTATAGCCACGGCCGTAAGCGGCGTTCAAATCCACCGATGGATAAAAGCCACCTTTTGCGACTTTTACTTCTTCATCTGCGGACAGGCGCGCGTCCACGCGCGATGCAAGTTCTGGGTGAGTTGCAATCGTGCTTTGAATCGCTTCGGTCAACGAAATGGCTTGAGCTTGAGATGTGCAGGCCATGGCCAAAAGAATCGCACTGCAAAGAGGGGTTAAATGGCGCATGGGTGCTTCTCCCTGATTCCTGATGGTGCTTTATCAGTCGCCAAAAATTTGACGACATTTATAGGTAAAACCGTTTCATGCTTGTAACAACAGAGCTAAGAACATTCTAGAGGGGAGCTAAGAAATATTTCTCATAAAGCTTATTCCAAAAAAAACTTATGCGCTCGGAAAATTCCAGCACATTGTTCACTCACAAAGCCCTTGTTTTGTGAGCTATAGTGAGCTCCATCAGGGTTGTACATAGTTCAATCCACTAATCGACAAAGGGCGGAGAAGTGCTGAAAGGGAGGGGCGCGGAGCAGTTTTTTAGTGACGGTTTTTTGTCACTTGGTGGATCAAAACTGTTACGCACCGTACGGCGAGTGGTTGCCGAAGTGGGTTCTATGCCGCTGATTGCATAGATTTTCTTCCCGGAATTGGCCAGTTTTGGTCAACAGCAGATTCTTCGTAACAACAGGACGCCGACAGTGGTTGGCAGCGGAGGAAATGCACATGGCAACGCTTATCGGCATCGTCAGTAAGGTCATTGGTCAAGTGTTCGCGGTGGCAGGAGATGGCACGCGACGCGCGCTGGTTGAAGGCGATCGGCTGTTTGCCGGCGATCAATTGGTTACCGGTGCTGAAGGTGCGGTGGCGGTGCATCTGCAAAATGGCCAGGAACTGACGCTGGGGCGCGACAGCAGCCTGCAGATGAATGCTCAGTTGCTGGCGCATCAGGCGTCGCATGTGGATGCACCCGAGGCGGTGACGCCGAGCGAAGCGCAGTTGACCGATGTGCAACAACTGCAAAAAGCCATTGCGGCCGGTGCCGACCCGACCCAAACCGGCGAAGCCACTGCCGCAGGTCCGGCTGCGACCGGCACGCCAGGTGCTCTGGGTGGCGGGCACAATTTTGTACTGCTCGAAGAAGTGGGCGGGCATATCGACCCAACGGTTGGTTTTCCGACGGCGGGCTTCAACGGCATTCCTGAGTTTCCACTGGAACGCCTGGCCGGTGATCCGAACAATGGCGACAACGGTATCGTCGCACCGGTCGCACCTGAAGTGCCTGTTGTCCCTGTCGTCCCTGTGACGCCGGTTGTGCCGGAGGTGCCCAACAATCCGGTGACCCTCAATGGCCTGTCGGTAACGGGCGGGGAACTGACTGTCAATGAAGCCAACCTGCCGGATGGTTCAGCGAGTAATCCGCAAGCGTTGACCCAAAGCGGCACCTTTACCGTGACCGCGCTGGACGGCCTGACCAGTTTGAGTATCGGTGGTGTCAGTGTGATCAGTGGTGGCGTGGCCGCAGGTTTCCCGCAGTCGATCACCACGCAATTGGGCAACACCCTGACCATTACCGGCTACAACCCGGCCACTGGCGTGGTCAGCTACAGCTACACCCTCACCGGTAACGACGCGCATTCTGCCGGTGATGGCGCGAACAACCTCAGCGAGCAGTTCACTGTGGTTGCCGGCGACAGCAATGGCGACAGTGCCACCGGTTCGCTGGACATCAACATTACCGACGACGTCCCTAAGGCCGTCGATGACAGCAACTCGGGCGTCGCTTCCACTGCTCACCAGACACTCGAAGGCAACGTCCTGACCAACGACGTGCAAGGCGCCGACCGCGTACCGACCGGTCCGGATTCCGGACCAATCACCGCCGGTACCTTCAACGGGACTTACGGCACGTTGGTGCTGAACGCCAACGGCACTTACACCTACACGCTGAACATCAGCGATGCCGCGTTCAAGGCATTGCACGATGGCGGTAGCGGCACTGAAACTTTCACCTATACCCTCACCGATTCCGACGGCGACACCAGCACCGCGAATCTGGTGCTGAACATCCACAACAGCCCGGTGATCCTCAACGGCCTGGATGTGACGGGCGGTGAACTCACTGTCTACGAGAAAAACCTGACCTATGGC
>NZ_JBNQGB010000001.1:2651319-2864869 GCF_050321825.1 Gordonia sp. IEGM753 | reverse complement strand
GATGTTGACTGATTTAACGCCATCGCGAGCGGGCTCGCTCCCACAGGGATTCGCGTCAGGTTGTCAGTGAGCGGGGGCTGCCAACTCCCACAGGGGATTACGTGGTACACGGAATCTGTGGCTGGAACAGGACCCCATGTGGGAGTGAGCCTGCTCGCGATAGCGGTCTAACAGCGACGATGATGTTGACTGAATTAACGCCATCGCGAGCGGGCTCGCTCCCACAGGGATTCGCGTCAGGTTGTCAGTGAGCGGGGGCTGCCAACTGCGGTGGCGGTGCGAAATCAAACGGCGCCAACGAAAAACCGCTTTCATCCACCTGCAACGCCCAGCCTTGACGATCCCAATCCCCCAACACAATGCGCTTGGCTGCTTGCTCGCCGATCTGCAACTTATGGATGGCCGGGCGGTGAGTGTGGCCATGAATCAACGTTTTCACGCCATATTGCTGCATGATTCGCGGCACTTCTTCGGGTGTGACATCCACTATGTCATTGGCCTTCATCCGCGTCTGCGCGCGGCTTTCACTGCGCAGCTTGCGGGCCAGTTTATGGCGAGTGCGCAACGGCAGGTGGCGCAGGATGAACAGGGTAATCGGGTTGCGCAGGTAGCGACGCAGCTTCATATAAGCCTCGTCGCGGGTGCACAGGCTGTCGCCGTGCATCAATAGCACTGGCTCGCCGTTGAACTGCACCACACTCGGGTCCTTCAGCAGCGTACAGCCGGCCCGTTTGCAGAAGGCCTTGCCGAGCAGGAAGTCGCGATTGCCATGCATCAGAAAGATCGCCGTGCCGCTGTCGCTGAGATCGCGCAGGGCCTGGCAGATGGAACGCTGGAAAGGCGTCATGGCGTCATCGCCAATCCACACCTCGAAAAAGTCGCCCAGGATGTACAACGCACTCGCCGAGCGGGCGCGTCCGGCGAGCAAATCCAGAAACGCCCGGGTAATGTCCGGGCGCTCCTCTTCCAGATGTAAATCTGAAATCAGCAATATCACTCAATGATCTCGGCTTTCTCGATGATCACGTCGTCTGCTGGAACGTCCTGGTGGCCAGACTTCATGGTGGTGGAAACGCCTTTGATCTTGTCGACAACGTCAGTGCCGGATACAACTTTGGCGAATACTGCGTAGCCCCAGCCCTGAGTGGTCTTGCCGCTGTGGTTGAGGAAGCTGTTGTCAGCTACGTTGATGAAGAACTGGGCGGAAGCCGAATGCGGTTCCATGGTGCGGGCCATGGCCACGGTGTACTTCTCGTTCGGCAGACCGTTGTCAGCTTCGTTCTGGATGCTTGGACGCTTGTCTTTCTTTTCTTTCATGCCTGGCTCGAAACCGCCGCCCTGGATCATGAAGTTACCGATCACACGGTGGAAAACGGTGTTTTCGTAGTGGCCGGCCTTAACGTATTCGATGAAGTTGGCAACGGTGATCGGTGCCTTTTCAGCGTTCAGTTCCAGGACGATGTCGCCATGGTTGGTGGTCAGTTTGACTTGGGTCATGATCGTGGACTCTTTTGGGAGATGCGTTTTATATGAATTCGTGGGTTTCGGGGCATTACGGCCCGCAACCGATCTGGTCTGTATCAATCCAGTTGCGCAGTTTAGCGTGCCGAGCGTGAATTTCGAGGCTGTTTTTCATTTGCAACCGATTAAATACGACCGTTTGCAAGCGCACTCTGTCAGGCGCTTGACGGCATCGGCTATGATAGCGGCTTTGTTTTGTCAGGCCCTCACCTGCGGCCGCGCACTTGTACGTTCAAGGATCCTATGAGCAAGCCCACTGTCGACCCTACCTCGAATTCCAAGACCGGCCCTGCCGTGCCGGTCAATTTCCTGCGCCCGATCATCCAGGCGGACCTGGACTCGGGTAAGCACACGCAGATCGTTACTCGTTTTCCGCCTGAGCCCAATGGTTACCTGCACATCGGTCACGCCAAGTCGATCTGCGTGAACTTCGGCCTGGCCCAGGAATTTGGCGGTGTCACGCACCTGCGCTTCGACGACACCAACCCGGCCAAGGAAGACCAGGAATACATCGACGCCATCGAAAGCGACATCAAGTGGCTGGGCTTCGAATGGTCCGGTGAAGTGCGCTATGCCTCCAAGTATTTCGATCAGTTGTTCGACTGGGCGGTGGAATTGATCAAGGCTGGCAAGGCCTACGTCGACGACCTGAGCCCGGAACAGGCCAAGGAATACCGCGGCACGCTGACCGAGCCGGGCAAGAACAGCCCCTTCCGTGATCGCAGTGTCGAAGAAAACCTCGACTGGTTCGCCCGCATGAAGGCCGGCGAATTCCAGGACGGCGCACGTGTACTGCGGGCCAAGATCGACATGGCCTCGCCGAACATGAACCTGCGCGACCCGATCATGTACCGCATCCGGCATGCGCATCACCACCAGACGGGTGACAAGTGGTGCATTTACCCGAACTACGACTTCACCCACGGTCAGTCGGACGCCATCGAAGGCATTACCCACTCCATCTGCACCCTGGAATTTGAAAGCCACCGTCCGTTGTACGAATGGTTCCTGGACAGCCTGCCGGTACCGGCGCACCCGCGTCAGTACGAGTTCAGCCGCCTGAACCTGAACTACACCATCACCAGCAAGCGCAAGCTCAAGCAACTGGTCGATGAAAAGCACGTACAGGGTTGGGACGATCCGCGCATGTCCACGCTGTCGGGCTTCCGCCGCCGTGGCTACACGCCGAAATCGATTCGTAACTTCTGCGAAATGGTCGGCACCAACCGTTCCGACGGCGTGGTCGATTTCGGCATGCTCGAGTTCAGCATCCGTGACGATCTCGACCACAGCGCCCCGCGCGCCATGTGCGTGTTGCGTCCGCTGAAAGTCGTGATCACCAACTATCCGGAAGGCCAGGTCGAGAACCTGGAGTTGGCGTGCCACCCGAAAGAAGACATGGGCGTGCGTGTTCTGCCATTTGCCCGTGAAATCTACATCGACCGTGAAGACTTCATGGAAGAGCCGCCAAAAGGCTACAAGCGTCTGGAGCCTGCCGGCGAAGTGCGCCTGCGTGGCAGCTACGTGATTCGTGCCGACGAAGCGATCAAGGACGCCGATGGCAACATCGTCGAACTGCGTTGCTCGTACGATCCGGAAACGCTTGGCAAGAACCCTGAAGGCCGCAAGGTCAAAGGCGTGGTGCACTGGGTGCCGGCCGCGGCCAGCGTCGAGTGTGAAGTGCGTTTGTATGATCGCCTGTTCCGTTCGGCCAACCCTGAAAAGGCCGAAGACAGCGCCAGTTTCCTGGACAACATCAACCCTGACTCGCTGCAAGTTCTCACGGGTTGTCGTGCAGAGCCATCGCTTGGCAATGCACAGCCGGAAGACCGTTTCCAGTTCGAGCGCGAAGGTTACTTCTGCGCGGATATCAAGGACTCGAAACCGGGCGCTCCGGTATTCAACCGTACCGTGACCTTGCGTGATTCGTGGGGCCAGTGATTCAAGGAACCTCTAACGTGCTTTCGATTTACAACACGCTCACCAAGAGCAAAGAAGTCTTCAAACCGCTGGATGGCAACAATGTGCGCATGTACGTCTGCGGGATGACCGTGTACGACTACTGCCACATTGGCCACGGCCGCAGCATGGTGGCATTCGACCTGGTGACCCGCTGGTTGCGCTTCAGCGGTTACAACCTGACTTATGTGCGCAACATCACCGACATCGAAGACAAGATCATCAATCGGGCGAAGGAGAACGGCGAGCCGTTCGACGCGTTGACCGAGCGCATGATCACTGCGATGCATGAGGACGAGGCGCGCCTCAATATCCTCAAGCCGGACATGGAACCGCGCGCCACCGATCATATTCCGGGCATGCTGAGCATGATCCAGACCCTGATCGACAAGGGTTACGCCTACGCACCGGGCAATGGCGACGTGTATTACCGTGTCGCCAAGTTCATGGGCTACGGCAAGCTGTCGCGCAAGAAGATCGAAGACCTGCGCATCGGCGCGCGTATCGAAGTCGACGAGTCCAAACAGGATCCGCTGGACTTCGTGCTGTGGAAAGCCACTAAACCGGGCGAGCCAAGTTGGGAATCGCCTTGGGGCGCTGGCCGTCCGGGTTGGCACATCGAGTGCTCGGTGATGTCGACCTGCTGCCTGGGTGAGACATTCGATATTCATGGTGGCGGCAGCGATCTCGAGTTCCCGCACCATGAAAACGAAATCGCCCAGAGCGAAGCGGCCACCGGCAAGACCTACGCCAACGCGTGGATGCATTGCGGCATGATTCGCATCAATGGCGAGAAGATGTCCAAGTCGTTGAACAACTTCTTCACCATTCGCGACGTGCTGGAAAAATACCACCCGGAAGTGGTGCGCTACTTGTTGGTGTCGAGCCATTACCGCAGCGCGATCAACTACTCGGAAGACAACCTCAAGGACGCCAAAGGCGCACTCGAGCGTTTCTACCACGCGTTGAAAGGCTTGCCGAACGTGGCACGGGCCGGTGGCGAAGCGTTTGTCGAGCGCTTCACTCAGGTGATGAACGACGACTTCGGCACGCCAGAAGCCTGCGCGGTGCTGTTTGAGATGGTTCGCGAGATCAACCGTCTGCGCGAGAGCGATATCGATGCGGCGGCAGGTCTGGCGGCTCGCTTGAAAGAGCTGGCCAGTGTGCTGGGTGTGTTGCAGCTTGAGGCAGATGACTTCCTGCAGGCTGGCGCTGAAGGCCGGGTTGATGCGGCGCAGGTTGATGCGCTGATTGCCGCGCGTCTGGCGGCACGTGCTGGTAAAGACTGGGCCGAATCCGACCGCATCCGCGACCAGCTCACCGCCATGGGCGTGGTGCTGGAAGACGGCAAGGGCGGTACGACCTGGCGTCTGGCTGACTGATCATGTGATTCGCTACAAAACAAAACCCGCCTTGTGCGGGTTTTTGTTTTTTGGGTGATCTCAGGATTCTTGGTCGACGGACCTGACGCCATCGCTAGCAGGCTAGCTCCCACATTGTATTTTCGTGATGTTTGAATGTTGCGTACGACGCCGATCCCCTGTGGGAGCTAGCTCCCACATTGTATTTTCGTGATGTTTGAATGTTGCGTACGACGCCGATCCCCTGTGGGAGCTAGCTCCCACATTGTATTTTTGTGATGTTTGAATGTTGCGTACGACGCCGATCCCCTGTGGGAGCTAGCTCCCACATTGTATTTTCGTGATGTTTGAATGTTGCGTACGACGCCGATTCCCTGTGGAAGCAAGCTCCCACATTGTATTTTCGTGATGTTTGAATGTTGTGTACGACGCCAATCCCCTGTGGGAGCTAGCTCCCACATTGTATTTTCGTGATGTTTGAATGTTGTGTACGACGCCAATCCCCTGTGGGAGCTAGCCTGCTAGCGAAGGTCTGAAGCCGAACACCGCCAGCGCGGTTTACTCGTCACTCAGCCTGGCGCAACCGCTTGTAAAGCGTATTACGGCTAACCCCAAGCCTTCGTGCCAAGTGCGAAATATTCCCCCCGGCGGCCGCCAACTGCCGATTCAAATCTTCAGCATCATTGACATCCACCATCAGCGTTTCCGACGCTTCCACCGGTTCCATCTCCAGGTCGACAAAAAAATCATCCGGCAAATGCTCCGGGCGGACCGGTTGTTCTTCGGCCATGGCCAATGCCACCTGCATCACGCTGCTGACCTGACGCAAATTGCCAGGCCACGGATGACGGCTGAACAGCTCGATCACTTCACGACTCAACCCAGCCCATTGCGCCGGTTCGCGGTGTTGTTCCCACAACCGCTTGAACAGTGCCTGTTTGTCGCTGCGCTCTCGCAGCGGCGGTAACTCCAGGGTCAAACCGCCGATGCGGTAGTACAAGTCCTCCCGAAATCGCCCCAACTGAACTTGCTCGCGCAATGATCGATTGGTCGCCGAGATGATGCGAATGTCCACCGGGAATAGCTCGCTGCTGCCCACCGGTTGCACACAGCGTTCCTGCAAAACCCTCAACAAGCGCGCTTGGGTCGGCAACGGCATGTCACCTATCTCATCAAGAAACAGTGTGCCTTTATCGGCCTTGCGGATCAGCCCGATGCTGCCTTTCTGATTGGCGCCGGTAAATGCGCCTTTTTCGTAGCCAAACAGCTCAGATTCAACCAGTTCGGCGGGGATCGCTGCACAGTTCACGGCAATGAACGCCTGTTTGCTTCGGGAGCTCGCCTGATGCAGGGCTTTGACGAATACTTCTTTGCCGACCCCGGTTTCCCCGTGAATCAACAGCGGGATGTCCTTTTCCAGTAATCGCTCGGCCTGACGCACGGCTTTTTCCACGCGGCTGTCACCGAAATGCAAGGTGTGCAGGCTGATCCCATCGGCCGCCGGCGCCCGTGCCGCCGGTTCAGCAAACACTCGCGGCTGAATCGGTACCTGCCTCGGCCGTTTCAACAGGCACTGAAAACGGTTACGCCCAGAGGCCTGGAGGGCGAAGGGCAGGCCATCGGGTTGATTCAGCAGTTCCAGCAGCGACACCTTGAACAGGCTTTCGACACTGACTCGCGACAGGCTGATGCCCAGCAGATTATCGGCCCGGCGATTGGCGGAGAGCACTTGGCCGGTTTCATCGAAAATCAGCAACCCGGCCCATTGGCTGTCGAGGTTGTTGAGTCCGGTGTTGAAGGTCAATTGAAAATGCTGGCCGTGAAACAGGTTGAGGATCAGCCGGTTTTCGACGGTCTGACTCATCATCTTGACCATCCCCAGCGTGTGGGAGGGCGGCAAGTAACTGTCGCTGGACACGTCCAGCACCGCGATCACTTTACGTTCGGCATCGAAGATTGGCGCGGCGGAACCGGTCATGAACCGGTTGGCCTTGAGGAAGTGTTCATCGTGCTCGATGTGCACTGCCTGCTCGCAGGCCAGCGCAGTGCCGATGGCATTGGTGCCGCTGCTGCGCTCCATCCAGCTTGCGCCGGCACTGAAGCCGTGCGTCAGTTTTGGCTCGATAAAACGCTGGGTGCCCCAAGACGTCAGCACCTGGCCTTGATTGTCGGCGAGCATGATCAGGCAATTGGAGTTGCTGAGGATGTTCTCGTAGTACGGCAGCACTTCCTGATGCGTGGTTTGCACCAGCGAATGCTGGCTCTCCAGCAAGTGTGCAATATCGCCAGCGGGCAGTTGATCGAATGCCGGAGCGCTTTGATGGCTGAGGCCGAATGCACGGCATCGAGACCATGAGTCCTGAATGATGGCGTCGTGGGAGAGCGGCGGGGCAGGTACGGCCATGGCAGTCGATCTCTGAGCAAGCTTTTTATTGTTGTTATGGGTATTTCACTTTCACATCGAATCGCGCCCCCGGTGTTGCTCATACGCCGAAACCCTGGAGGAGCCCGGAAGGCCGGACATGGCGTCATCGAAATCGCCATCACCGGCAAACCGGTTTCCTGCAGGGTTAGCGTTCGAACCACCCATGCGGGGATTTAGCCCGTTACGTGAGCGCCATCAACAGTCCATTGAGTGTTGTTCACAATTGTTCATTGTCAACCGACGAGGTGTTCAATTGTTCAGTCTCGGCTGTTCATTTCTGTTCATCATCGAAAGTACTTTTGCCTCGGTTTCAACGATTTTCAAGCCAGTTCAAAGGCTTGCGATTTCTGGCACGAATGTCGCTCTGTAGCTCCGGTCGCTTGACTCCAATAATAAAAAGGCCGAGCCATGTCGTTAACCCTGGAGCACGTCAGCCGTACCGTTGAGGGCCAGAACTGGATCGACGATGCGTGCCTGAGTTTTGAACCCGGTTCGTTCAACGTTTTGCTGGGGCGTACGTTATCCGGCAAGACCAGTTTGATGCGCCTGATGGCGGGTCTGGATAAGCCTGACAGTGGCCGCATCCTGATGAACGGGGTTGATGTCACTCAACGCCCGGTGCGCTTGCGCAACGTATCGATGGTGTATCAGCAGTTCATCAATTACCCGACCATGACTGTCTTTGAAAACATCGCCTCGCCGTTGCGTCAGGGCGGTGTGTCCAATGAACAAATCCAGAGCAAAGTGCTGGAAACCGCGAAGATGCTGCGCATCGAAAAATTCCTGCAGCGTCATCCCCTCGAACTTTCCGGTGGTCAACAGCAGCGCACGGCCATGGCCCGCGCGCTGGTCAAGGACGCCGAACTGATCCTGTTCGACGAGCCGTTGGTGAACCTCGATTACAAGTTGCGCGAAGAACTGCGTCAGGAAATGCGTGAGCTGTTCAAGGCGCGCCATACCATTGCCATTTACGCCACCACCGAGCCGAACGAAGCACTGGCGTTGGGCGGCACCACGACGATTCTTCATGAAGGCCGGGTGATTCAAAGCGGCAAGTCCTCGGAGGTTTATCACCAGCCGCAAACCGTGCTGGCCGCAGAGTTATTCTCCGAGCCGCCGATCAACCTGATGCCGGGGCGCATCGCCGGCAACGAAGTCAGTTTTGCCAATTTTGTGCACTTCCCGTTAAACGTGGACCTGCGGCCGGTGGGCGAGGGCGAGTTTCGGTTTGGCGTTCGGCCAAGTCATATCTCGCTGGTGCCAAGCAATGACGATGACCTCGAACTGGCGGTAACGGTCGAGGTGGCCGAGATCAGCGGTTCGGAAACCTTCCTCCACGTGCGCAACGAACACTTTCTGTTGGTGCTTCACCTGCCCGGCGTTCACGAGTACGACGTCGATGCGCCGATCCGCATCTATATCCCAACCCATAAACTGTTTGTGTTCGACGCGCAGGGCCGTTTGGTCCAGGCGCCCGGCCGGCGTATCGCGAGGGTTGCCTGATGGCCGAAATTCGTTTGCAACACCTCGCCCACAGCTACACCAGCACCCCGAGCGGACCTGAGGATTATGCAATCCGCGAGATGAACCATGTCTGGGAGCAGGGCGGCGCTTATGCGTTGCTCGGGCCTTCGGGCTGCGGTAAATCGACGTTGCTCAACATCATTTCCGGGCTGCTCAGCCCTTCTGAAGGCCAGGTGCTTTTCGACAGCAAAGTGGTCAATGACCTGACCCCGGAGAAACGCAACATCGCCCAGGTGTTTCAGTTTCCGGTGGTCTACGACACCATGACGGTGTTCGACAACCTGGCGTTCCCGTTACGCAATCAGGGCATGGGCGAGGCCAAGGTTCACAGCAAAGTGCAGGAAATCGCCGAAGTTCTCGACCTGCAGAACCTGTTGAGCAAGAAGGCTCGCAACCTCACCGCGGATGAAAAACAGAAAGTCTCGATGGGCCGGGGCCTGGTGCGCGATGACGTCTCGGCGATCCTGTTCGATGAGCCGCTGACGGTGATCGACCCGCACCTGAAGTGGAAGTTGCGGCGCAAGCTCAAGCAGATTCACGAGCAGTTCAACATCACCATGGTCTACGTCACCCACGATCAACTGGAGGCGTCGACCTTTGCCGACAAGATCGCAGTGATGTATGGCGGGCAGATCGTGCAGTTCGGCACACCGCGTGAACTGTTCGAGCGCCCCAGCCACACCTTTGTCGGCTATTTCATC
The DNA here is from genome assembly GCF_050321825.1 of Gordonia sp. IEGM753. Lineage (NCBI taxonomy): Bacteria > Bacillati > Actinomycetota > Actinomycetes > Mycobacteriales > Gordoniaceae > Gordonia > Gordonia sp. IEGM753. The sequence continues at coordinate 2,855,378 of NZ_JBNQGB010000001.1, read as the reverse complement.
GGCAGCCCCGGCATGAACCTGATCGAGGTGCAGCCGCAACCGGGTGGCGTTGGCTTCGCGTCGACTCATTTGCCACTGTCTGAAGCGCAGCAGCAATGCATCGCCGCCTCGGCGTGGAAAACCTTGAAAGTCGGCATCCGTCCGGAGTTCGTGCACGTGTGGGACGAACCGTTTGACGACGCGATGAAGGCACAGGTCGTACACGTCGAGGACCTCGGTACCTACAAGATCATGACCCTGAACCTGGACGGTGCACCGCTCAAAGTGCGCCTGGCCGAAGACAAACCGGTGCCAGCAGGCACGGCGTACATCAGTTTTCCGGCTCAGTGGTTGATGGTCTACGCCGATGATTACTTGATGGAGGTGCAGCCATGAACAAGGTGCAAAACAACAAGGCGTGGTGGCTGGTGTTGCCGGTTTTTCTGCTGGTGGCGTTCAGTGCGGTGATCCCGATGATGACCGTGGTCAACTACTCGGTGCAGGACATCTTCGACCAGTCGAGCCGCTACTTTGTCGGCGCCGACTGGTACAAACAGGTGCTGCTGGACCCTCGCTTGCAAGAGTCCTTGCTGCGCCAGTTCATCTATTCCGGCTGCGTACTGCTGATCGAAATTCCGCTGGGCATCGGCATCGCCCTGACCATGCCGACCAAGGGCCGCTGGTCGTCGCTGGTGCTGATCATTCTGGCGATCCCACTGCTGATCCCGTGGAACGTGGTCGGCACGATTTGGCAGATTTTCGGCCGGGCCGACATTGGCCTGCTCGGGTCAAGCCTGAACGCGATGGGCATCAGCTACAACTACGCGGCCAACACGATGGACGCCTGGGTCACCGTGCTGGTGATGGACGTGTGGCACTGGACCTCATTGGTGGCGTTGTTGTGTTTCTCCGGCCTGCGGGCAATTCCGGATGTGTATTACCAGGCGGCGAGAATTGATCGCGCGTCGAGCTGGGCGGTGTTCCGCCATATTCAGTTGCCCAAGCTGAAAAACGTGCTGGTGATCGCGGTGATGCTGCGGTTCATGGACAGTTTCATGATCTACACCGAGCCGTTCGTGCTGACCGGCGGTGGCCCGGGGAATGCCACCACGTTTCTGAGTCAGACACTGACCCAGATGGCTGTAGGGCAATTCGACCTCGGCCCGGCGGCGGCTTTTTCGCTGGTGTACTTCCTGATCATCCTGTTGGTGTCCTGGCTGTTCTTCACCGCCATGACTCACTCTGACGCCAACCGCTGAGGTCCGCCATGAGCAAAAGAAAGCTGATTCCGCTGCTGATTTACATCCTGTTCCTGCTGGTGCCGATCTATTGGTTGCTGAACATGTCGTTCAAGAGCAACACCGAAATCCTCAGTGGCCTGACGCTGTTCCCGCAGAACTTCACCATCGCCAACTACAAAGTGATTTTCACTGACCCGAGTTGGTACAACGGCTACCTCAATTCGCTGTACTACGTGAGCCTGAACACGGTGATCTCGCTGAGCGTGGCGCTGCCGGCGGCGTACGCTTTTTCGCGGTATCGCTTCCTGGGCGACAAGCACTTGTTCTTCTGGCTGCTGACCAACCGCATGGCGCCGCCGGCGGTGTTTCTGCTGCCATTTTTTCAGCTGTATTCCTCGATCGGTCTGTTCGACACGCACATCGCCGTGGCATTGGCGCATTGCCTGTTCAACGTGCCGTTGGCGGTGTGGATTCTTGAAGGGTTCATGTCCGGCGTGCCCAAGGAAATCGACGAAACGGCCTACATCGACGGCTATAGCTTTCCCAAGTTTTTCGTCAAGATTTTCATCCCGCTGATTGGCTCGGGGATCGGCGTTACGGCGTTTTTCTGCTTCATGTTTTCCTGGGTCGAATTGTTGCTGGCGCGAACGCTGACGTCGGTCAACGCCAAACCGATTGCGGCGGTGATGACACGCACAGTGTCGGCGTCGGGTATCGACTGGGGCGTACTGGCGGCGGCGGGGGTGTTGACCATCCTGCCCGGCGTGCTGGTGATCTGGTTTGTTCGTAACCACGTGGCGAAGGGCTTTGCCCTGGGCCGGGTCTGAGGAACAGATGATGGAATGGATGAGCTGGACGGTCCCCACTGCAGTGTTCTTCATCGTCATTGGCCTGATTCTGGTGGGCATGACGACCTGGGAATTGTATTCGCCAAGCATCCTTCGGCGAGGTTTGTTGCCGATTGCCACCACCCGTGGCGATCGGCTGTTTATCGGTCTTCTCGGCAGCGCCTACCTGCATTTACTGGTGATCGGCGCCACCGACTGGAGCATCTGGGTAGCGTCCGCGTTGTCCCTGGTGTGGCTGTTGGCTGTGATGCGCTGGGGCTAGTCGACATCGATCGGCAATGTTGCTCCCAAACTCAAATAGGAGGTCTCTATGTTCGACAAAAACAATAAGCTGCGACATAGCGTTTCATTGGCAGCCATGCTGGCACTCAGCGGGTTGAGCGCTGCAGCTTGGGCGGATGCCTATGAAGATGCCGCGAAGAAATGGATTGGCAGTGAGTTCACGCCGTCCACCCTCACGCCAGAACAGCAATTGGCGGAGTTGAAGTGGTTCATCAAAGCGGCCGAGCCATTTCGCGGAATGAACATCAAAGTGGTCTCGGAAACCCTGACCACCCACGAATACGAGTCCAAGGTGCTGGCCAAGGCCTTCACCGAGATCACCGGGATCAAGCTGACCCACGACCTGCTGCAAGAAGGCGATGTGGTGGAGAAGCTGCAAACGGTGATGCAGTCGGACAAGAGTATTTATGACGGCTGGGTCAACGACTCGGATTTGATCGGCACGCACTTCCGCTACGGCAAGACCGAGTCGATCACCGACCTGATGGCCAATGAAGGCAAAGACTTCACTTCGCCGACCCTGGACATCAAGGATTTCATCGGCATTTCCTTCACCACCGCGCCCGACGGCAAGATCTATCAATTGCCTGACCAGCAGTTCGCCAACCTTTACTGGTTCCGTGCAGACTGGTTCGAACGGCCTGAGCTGAAAGCCAAATTCAAGGAAAAATACGGCTATGACCTTGGCGTGCCGGTGAACTGGTCCGCCTATGAAGACATCGCCAAATTTTTCAGTGAGGACGTCAAGGAAATCGACGGCAAACGCATCTATGGGCACATGGACTACGGCAAGAAAGACCCATCACTGGGCTGGCGCTTCACCGATGCCTGGTTTTCGATGGCGGGCGGCGGTGACAAAGGCTTGCCTAACGGTTTGCCCGTTGACGAATGGGGCATTCGCGTCGAGGACTGCCACCCGGTCGGTTCCAGCGTGACCCGTGGCGGTGACACCAACGGCCCGGCGGCGGTGTTTGCGACGCAGAAATACGTCGACTGGATGAAGGCCTATGCGCCACCGGAAGCGGCGGGCATGACGTTCTCCGAATCAGGACCGGTGCCGTCCCAAGGCAACATCGCCCAGCAGATTTTCTGGTACACCGCGTTTACCGCCGACATGACCAAACCTGGCCTGCCAGTGATGAACGCCGACGGCACGCCGAAATGGCGGATGGCGCCTTCACCGCGCGGCCCGTATTGGGAAGAGGGCATGAAGCTTGGGTATCAGGACGTGGGCTCGTGGACGTTCATGAAATCCACGCCTGAGAAACAGAAACTCGCGGCCTGGCTGTACGCGCAGTTCGTGACCTCGAAAACCGTATCGCTGAAAAAAACCATTGTCGGCCTGACGCCGATTCGCGAGTCGGACATCAATTCGCAAGCCATGACCGACCTGGCGCCGAAACTCGGTGGTCTGGTGGAGTTCTACCGCAGCCCGGCCCGCGTACAATGGACCCCGACCGGGACCAACGTGCCGGACTATCCGCGCTTGGCACAACTGTGGTGGAGCCACATCGCCGAAGCTGCCAGCGGCGAGAAAACCCCGCAACAGGCGCTGGACGGCTTGGCGAAAGATCAGGACGCAATCATGACGCGGCTTGAACGCTCCAAGGCGCAACCGGTGTGCGGCCCGAAAATGAACCCGGAACGCGACGCGCAATACTGGTTCGATCAACCGGGCGCACCAAAGCCTAAACTGGCGAACGAGAAGCCTAAAGGCGAAACCGTAAGCTACAACGAACTGCTGAAATCGTGGGCGGATGCGCGTAAGTAAGCGCTGAACTGTGAAAGGCGAACGGCACCGTGAGGTGCCGTTTTTTATGGTGCCTGTTCCGGCGCCATCGCTGGCAAGCCAGCTCCCACAAGGATTTGTAGCCGTACTCAGGTTTTGTGCTCACGGCGGAGCCACTGTGGGAGCTGGGCACAGCAGGTTTTGTGAGCAACAGAGATCTACTGTGGGAGCTAGCCTGCTAGCGAAGAGGCCAGCCCATTCAACAAGGATTCCTGACAGACCGAGGTGTTCCCATCGCTGGCAGCCAGCTCCCACAATTGGTTCTGGGCAAGGCACAGGTTTTGTGAGCAACAAAAATCTACTGTGGGAGCTGGGCAAGGCAGGTTCTGTGAGCAACAGAGATCTACTGTGGGAGCTAGCCTGCTAGCGAAGAGGCCCGCCCATTCAACAAGGATTCCTGACCGACCGAGGTGTTCCCATCGCTGGCAGGCCAGCTCCCACAATTGGATCTGGGCAAGGCACAGGTTTTGTGAGCAACAAAAAAATCTACTGTGGGAGCTGGGCAAGGCAGGTTTTGTGAGCAACAGAGACCTACTGTGGGAGCTAGCCTGCTAGCGATGAGGCCCGCCCATTCAACAAGGATTCCTGACCGACCGAGGTGTGCCCATCGCTGGCAGGCCAGCTCCCACATTGGATCTGGGCAAGGCACAGGTTTTGTGAGCAACAAAAATCTACTGTGGGAGCTGGGCAAGGCAGGTTTTGTGAGCAATAGAGATCTACTGTGGGAGCTAGCCTGCTAGCGAAGAGGCCCGCCCATTCAACAAGGATTCCTGACAGACCGAGGTGTTCCCATCGCTGGCAGGCCAGCTCCCACATTGAATCTGGGCAAGGCACAGGTTTTGTGAGCAACAAAAAATCTACTGTGGGAGCTGGGCAAGGCAGGTTTTGTGAGCAATAGAGATCTACTGTGGGAGCTAGCCTGCTAGCGATGAGGTCAGTTCAGTCGCCGAATTTCATCGGCCGACCACAATATGCATGTTGAGCATCTCGGTACAAGGCCGGTTTGTGGTTGGGGCATTCAGTATGGCGCGCAAGCGCCGATGAAGTACTCCAGGCCTTCGGGAAAGTCCACGTTGAGGATTTTTGAAATTTGAGCCACTTGACTGCCCGTCAACTCAAGCTCTCCAGGTTCTATATCTTCCAGAGATTTTGATTCAGTCAGCTGAGCAAGTGCCTCGTTTAATGCGGGTTCCTTTATCGTCAGCTCAAACTGTAATGAGTCGTCTTGTTTGTCGTCCGGGTAAAACCCGGTGATGGATAGGTAGCGCATGTGTTCCTTTAAAGATTCACTGATGCCGTCAGCAGCCTCCATTCGAGGGTTAGCGCGGATAGGCAATGTTGCCCCTGTAGGAGCTGCCGCAGGCTGCGATCTTTTGATCTGAAGCCGCGCGATGCAAAGCAGTATCCGAACTGAAGTGCATTCAGCTGGATTACGACGGCGCTGTATTTCTGTTGAGGCGCACCGGTTGGCAGCACCGTTTTCGATACTCATCAGCCGAATGATGTCAGGAAAAAATTGAGATGTTTCGGAAGATCCATCAAACATGCCTTTTCTATACCGGCAATGTGTTGTGTTGTTAGCAGGTAATCATGCAATGGGTCCTCATCATTTTTCCAACCCATGATCAACACGAGCTCAGTAAGCGCAATAGGGATTTCTTTTTCAAATGTAGGGAAGTCTTCGCCTTCCGGAACACCCATTACTAAATACCTCATTTTCAAATCAACCCGGTTTACTGCCATACGTGACGATATCTAAATGAGACTTGGTAATCAAAAACGGCAGGATCAATGTGATGGTTGAACAAAGGTTGAAGCTCAGGAATCCATGCGGCTAAGACGTCAAATCCTCCGTCGTAGATCTCAGGTTCCGACATGAGTCCCAATGCTTCGATTACAGAGCCGTCATCGCCGAGGTCTACGGAGAATTCCTTGCCAACCCCTATTTCCGTTTCCTTGTCGTACCAGTTCAATCTGACTTTTATTCCCATTGTTGCTCCCGTTACCAGACGTCACGATAAACAAAAGCTACCTGATAGTCGTAGGCAGATAAGTCGATGGCATGGTGAAAATGAGGCTGAAGATGAGCGACCCAATCTTCTTCGACATTAAATCCCCCGTTGTTTATGTTGTTCTTAATGGGGATGCCTAGCGCATCCAACACAACCGGGTCCTCGCCAAAGTCTTCCGACATCTCCTCCCCGACGCCCAACTCGGATTCTTTGTCGTACCACTCCAAGCTGATTTTTAGTCCCATAGCGTCCTCACAAATATTTTTTAATGTTGCGATCCTTCTTGGCCGGGGTTGTTGCTTTGGTGTTGAGAATACCCGCGAAGATGTTAAAAGGGCTAACAACTCCCATAAATGATGATCAGGTGCGGCCATCGCATGACGGCTGGTACGGACGGGAAGGCTTCAAAAGGCTACGCCATATGTCGTTTTGTGGCTTAAGGCATTCAGGATGGCGCGCGAGCGCCGATGAAGTACTCCAGGCCTTCAGGGAAGTTCACGTTGAGGAGTTTTGAAATTTGATTCACTTGGCTGTCCGTGAGCTCAAGCTCGCCTGGTTCTATTTCTTCTAAAGATTTTGACTCCGTCAGTTGAGCAAGTGCTTGATTTAACGCGGGGTCCGTTATCGTCAACTCAAACTGTAATGAGTCGTCTTGTTTTTCGTCTGGATAGAAACCGGTGATGGATAGGTGGCGCATGTTTTTCTCTCTTCAGTTATCTTGGGGTCGTTCTGCCCGGCTTTGCCGGTTTTGTTTGTTCGCCCGTAATGTGATTGAACTCTCCTAGATGGTTCCCTAATTTGTCATATCGCTCTACAGCATTGCTCTTTGAGTCCCACTCATAAATCCGGCCCTTGCGATCTAGCCATCGCGCGCGCTTTTTTCCACCACCCTGAACCGAAGCCTTTGATTTAACACTATAGGTGTCTGGATAAGCGGGTAGTGTTTTCGGAATATCGTAGTACTTATGATCTCCCGGCATGCTAACAACAACATAAACCGGCCTAACCCCCGAACCCACCGGAAACACAAGAATGAAATCCTTGTACTCAGGCGGGTGAATCGGATTAACGATGAGGCTGTCAGCGAGTTCTGTGGGCGGATAAACCCAGATACGCGGTGCTTGTGGTACAGCTTGCAACGCTGGAATGCCGAGGATGTCGGAGCCGTCCACGGCCGGCGTCCAGATCAGTTCGACGCCTTCACCAAGGTTCGCCACTTGCTGAGTGCCGCGCAAAGTGAACTGCACGACATCTACCATTTCCCAGCTGCGGTTTTTTCCGGTGTAGAACGCGTAACCCTTGAGACTGCCGTCGGCTTGCTGTTCGACATTCAGCCGAACGCGAGTACGGGCCTGGTTGAGGGCGCGTAACTGTTCTTCAGAATAGAGGGCGCTGTCCGCAAGGCTTGGCGTCCAGAACACAGCGACCACCGCAGCCAGTGCGGTGGCGCCGGCAACGCCGATTGCGGTGCCTGATCCGATGGCTGGCGCTGCAAGTGCCGGTGCGCGCAGGGCGAGGGCGCCCATGCCGAGTGCGGCGATATTGCCGTCGATCTTTTCCAGGTTCAGCAGGCCGGCATCGTCTGCTTCGCGAGCCCCCAGCCAAGCGATTTCACCGTAATCCTTCAGGCTCTCGGTGGGCACCCTGCCTGAAGGATGTGCGTAATCGATGATGGCGTCCGGCAGGTTGCAGGACTTGGCGAAGACGCAGCCGTTGCGGGCGATTTGCTCTTTTTGCTCAGGCAGCCGAAGGCTGTCTTCGAAGGCTTGTTGCCTTGCAAGCATCGCCTCATAGGCGGTTTGTCTGGCGTCACGCGCCGCCAGTTCGGTGGCGGTCATGAGGCGATTGGAGAGGTGATGTCCGTCGCCTGCGGGTGGGTTTTTAACCCAGGGAATATCCTTGTTGCCAGCCACTGATCATCCTTTCGCTCGTCCATCGACAGGCCCTAAAGGGGCTGCGCGACACTAACCAGCGTGGGTGATCAAGGCTGTAGGACAGATCTTGAATGGGTATAGGCGTTTTCTGTTTTGCAGGTGCCGTTTGCGTATTTATTTGGCCTACTGTTTTCGCGAGCAACCCGCTCCCACCACGAAAAACGGCACCCGAAGGTGCCGTTGTTGTTTTCTACCGATTACCGTTCAAGCGATCAACCTGCCAGCACAGCCTGCTGCACCAGCGTCAGCAACGGTTGTGGATACACGCCGAGGAAGAAAGCGACCAGTGCGATGGCCAGCAGCATGACGCCGCCTGCACGCTGTTCCCAATGCAGTTGTGCATCGTGGCGACGCAGGTTTGGCTCGATCAGGTACAGGGTGACCATCACGCGCAGGTAGTAGAAGACGCCGATGGCGCTGCCCAGTACCAGGGCGCCGACCAGCCACCATTGGTGCGACTCGACGCCGGTAGCGATGATGTAGAACTTGCCGATGAAGCCTGCAGTCAGCGGGATACCGGCCAGCGACAGCATCATCACGGTCAGTACGGCGGTCAGGTACGGACGACGCCAGAACAGGCCGCGGTATTCGTACAGGGCGTCGGCGTCACGGCCGTTGTACGGCGAAGACATCAGCGTGATCACGCCGAATGCGCCGAGGCTGGTAATGACGTAGGTGACCAGGTAGACGCCGATGGCTTCCATGGCGAAGCCTTTGCTCGCCACGAGGGCGATCAGCAGGTAACCGAAGTGCGCGATGGAGGAGTAACCCAACAGACGCTTGAGGTTGCTTTGGGTCAGCGCCAGCAGGTTACCGAACAGGATCGACGCGACTGCGATAACGCTCAGCACGTCGCTCAGTACACCGCTGCTCGCCGCCGGTGAGATCTGGAACAGACGCACCATCACCGCGAACACCGCGACTTTCGACGCCGTGGCCAGGAACGCGGCCACCGGTGCTGGAGCACCTTCGTAAACGTCTGGGGTCCAGAGGTGGAACGGTACCAGCGACAGCTTGAACGCCAGACCGATCAGCATCATGCCCAAGCCCATTTGCGCCAAGGAAGTTGGCAGGCCGGTGGCCGCCATGGCTTGACCGATACCGACAAAGCTCAGGCTGCCGGAGTCGGCGTAGAGCAGGGCCATACCAAACAACAGGAACGCGGAACCGGCGGCCGACAGCACCATGTACTTGATGCCGGCTTCCAGTGAGCGCTTGTTGAAGAAGGCATACGCCACCAGACCGTAGACCGGCACCGACAACAGTTCCAGGCCAATGAACAACCCGGCCAGGTGTTGCGCGCTGACCAGAACCAGCCCACCGAGGGCAGACATCAGGATCAGCAGGTACAGTTCTTCGCGGTTGCCCGGGTAACCCGAGCCGCCATCGCCGAGGTAGGCGTGGGCGAGGGTTACACAAGCGAGGGTGGCAACCAGGATCAGCGCCATGTACAGAAGGGCAAAGTTATCGACTTGCAGCAGCGGGGTCACGGCCAGAGGCGCGACCTTCAAGGCTGGCAGGATCGACAGCAACGCCAGGTTCAGGCCCGCCACGGAAATCAGGAAGGTCTGCGAGTGGTTGCGGCGCCAGGCAATTGCCAGCATCACCACGATGATCGTGACGGTGGTGATCAGCAACGGCGCCAGCGCGATAAAGTGTTGAGTTGTGAATTCCATAGCGCTCTTACCGGGCCGAAGCGAGTTGAGTGAAGGCGGTGCTCAGCCACTGCTGCACGCCATGCATCGTTGCGGCAGAAGTGTCGAGGAACGGTTGTGGGTACACGCCGAGGTAAATCAGCAGCACCGCCAGACCGACCACCATGATCAGTTCGCGAGCATCCATGCCGTGCAACACCGCGTCCGACTTGGACGGGCCGAAGTAGGCACGGTGAATCATGATCAGCGAGTAAACCGAACCGAACACTAGGCCCGACGTGGCAATCGCAGTAATCCATGGTGCTGCGGCGAAGGTGCCGATCAGAATCAGGAACTCGCCGACGAAGTTACCGGTGCCCGGCAAGCCCAGCGACGCAGCAGCGAAGAACAGGCTGATCGCCGGCAGGTAGGCAATCTTCGACCACAAACCACCCATTTCACGCATGTCGCGGGTGTGGGTGCGCTCGTACAACTGGCCACTGAGGATAAACAGTGCCGCGGCCGAAACACCGTGCGCCAGCATCTGGATCACGGCGCCTTGCAGCGCCAGTTGGCTGCCGGAGTAGATGCCGATCAGTACGAAGCCCATGTGGGAAACGGACGAGAAGGCGATCAGGCGCTTGATATCGGTTTGGGCGAAGGCCAGGAACGCGCCGTAGAAAATCCCGATTAGACCCAGGGTCATGGCAATCGGCGCGAACTCGGCCGAAGCATTCGGGAACAGCGGCAAGGCGAAACGCAGCAGACCGTAAGCCGCAGTCTTCAACAAGATACCGGCCAAGTCGACCGAACCTGCGGTTGGCGCCTGGGCGTGAGCGTCAGGCAACCAGGAGTGGAACGGTACGACCGGCAGCTTCACCGCGAAGGCAATGAAGAAGCCGAGCATCAGGATGTACTCGGTGGTGAGCGACATCTTGGTTTTCAGCAGGTCGGCGTAGTTGAACGTAATCACGCCGGTGCTGTTGAAGTTGACCAGCACCAGACCCAGGATCGCCACCAGCATGATCAGGCCGGACGCCTGAGTGAAGATGAAGAACTTGGTCGCCGCGTAGATACGGGTTTTCTTGCCGTCCGAAGAACTGTGACCCCAGAGCGCGATGAGGAAGTACATCGGCACCAGCATCATTTCCCAGAAGAAGAAGAACATGAACAGGTCGAGGGCGAGGAACACGCCGACGACGCCGCCCAGGATCCACATCAGGTTCAGGTGGAAGAAGCCAACGTGACGTTGAATCTCTTTCCACGAGCAGAGTACCGAGAGGATACCCAGCAAACCGGTCAGCATGATCATCAGCAGCGACAGGCCGTCGAGGGCCAGGTGCACGCTGATGCCGAAGCGCTGGATCCAGATGTGCTTGAACTCAAGCGCCCAGACCGGATCGGCGCCAGGCGCCGGTGCAAATGAATAATCACCGTGGGCCCACAGCCAGAGGCCGAGAGCGAGTTCCAGGGTCATGGTCAACAGCGCAATCCAGCGGGGGAGGGTAGCGCCGAAGCGCTCACCCATCCAGCACAGCAGGCCGCCGATGAAGGGGATCAGGATTAGCCAAGGCAGAATCATGACGGGCTCAATTCCTTTCGCAAGTTCGCAAGGTTCATATTCAGACCGCTACCAGCACGATGGCGCCGATGACCAGCACGGAGCCGGCTGCCATCGATGCCGCGTACCAACGCAGTTGACCGGTTTCGGTACGGCTGAGGGCGGTGTGACCACCCTTGGCCATACGCGGGATCAGACCGATGGTCTGGTCGAGCGGGTCTTTGCGCAGTACGTGGCTGATCGCAAGGTATGGCTTGACGAACAGTTTGTCGTAGATCCAGTCGAAGCCCCAGGCAGCGAACCACCAGGCCGAAAGGAAGCGGCCAATGCCGCTGTTGGCGATTGCAGTGACGAAACGACGCTTGCCGAGGAACAGCAGCGCGGCCAGCAGGATACCGGCGAGGGCGATGGCGCCCGAGGCGATTTCCAGACTGTGCTTGGCTTCGCCGCCGGCATGGCCGACGCTCTCAGGAAGCACGCCGTGCAGTGGCGGAACGATCATCGCGCCGATGGCGGTCGACAATACGATCAGCACCGACAGTGGCAGCCAGTGAGCGATGCCGTGACCGGCGTGTGCTTCAGTCTTCGCTTCACCGTGGAAGGCGATGAAGATCAGGCGGAAGGTGTACAGCGAAGTCATGAACGCGCCGACCAGACCTGCGTACAGCAGACCATGGTTGCCGCTGGCAAACGCTTCCCAAAGGATTTCGTCTTTGGAGTAGAAGCCTGCGGTCACCAGTGGCAGGGCCGACAAGGCCGCACCGCCGACGATGAAGCTTGCGTAGGCCAATGGCAGTTTCTTCCACAGGCCGCCCATCTTGAAGATGTTCTGCTCGTGGTGGCAGGCAACGATTACCGCACCGGATGCAAGGAACAGCAGCGCCTTGAAGAAGGCGTGGGTCATCAGGTGGAAAATCGCGCCGTCCCAAGCGCCAACGCCCAGCGCCAGGAACATGTAGCCGATCTGGCTCATGGTCGAGTAAGCGAGGATACGTTTGATGTCGGTCTGTACCAGTGCGGCAAAACCTGCCAGCACCAAGGTCACACCACCGACGATGCCGACCAGGTGCAGGATGTCCGGCGCCAGTGCAAACAGACCGTGCGTACGGGCAATCAGGTAAACGCCTGCGGTCACCATGGTTGCAGCGTGGATCAGTGCCGATACCGGGGTTGGACCGGCCATCGCATCCGCCAGCCAGGTTTGCAGCGGCAGTTGCGCGGATTTACCGACAGCACCGCCCAGCAGCATCAGGGTCGCCAGCACAATCCAGAAGTCACCGACCTTGAAGTGCTCAGGTGCACGCACCAGCAGTTCCTGGACGTTCAACGTGCCCAGTTGGTGGAACAGGATGAACAGGCCGATGGCCATGAACACGTCGCCGATACGGGTCACGATAAAGGCTTTGAGTGCCGCGTTACCGTTGTTGCGGTTGCTGTAGTAGAAACCGATCAACAGGTACGAGCACAGGCCCACGCCTTCCCAACCGAAGTACAGGAACAACAGGTTGTCGCCCAGGATCAGGAACAGCATGCTGGCGATAAACAGGTTGGTGTAGGCGAAGAAACGCGAGTAGCCGTCTTCACCGCGCATGTACCACGAGGCGAACAGGTGGATCAGGAAGCCGACGCCAACCACCACACCGAGCATGGTCACCGACAAGCCATCCAGGTACAGCGCGAAGTTCGGCGTGAAGCCTTCAACCGCCATCCACTGCCACAACACCTGGGTGTAATGACCACCTTCAGGCGGTGCGACCTTGAACTGCCAGATCACGTAAGCCGAGACGATGGCAGACAGGCCAATGGAACCGACGCCAATCAGCGCCGACAGGTTTTCCGAGAAGCGGCCGCGTGAGAACGACAGCAGCAGGAAACCTATGAGAGGGAATACGAAAGTCAGATAGAGAAGATTCATCCGCGCATCTCGCTGGCAGCGTCGATATCGAGAGTGTGGAAGCGGCGATACAGCTGCAACAGAATCGCCAGGCCAATACTGGCCTCGGCCGCCGCAAGGCTGATCACCAGGATGAACATGATCTGTCCATCCGGCTGACCCCAGCGGCTACCGGCGACGATGAAGGCCAGTGCGGCGGCATTCATCATGATCTCCAGGCTCATCAGCACGAAGAGTATGTTGCGGCGGACCATCAGGCCGACCAGACCGAGGCAGAACAGAATGCCGGCAACCGCCAGGCCATGTTCCAAGGGGATAGCAGGCATAAGTTATTGCTCCTTCGCCTCGTTACGACCCAAGTGGAACGCCGTGACGGCTGCAGCAAGCAGCAGCATCGAGGCGAGTTCGACCACCAGCAGATAAGGACCGAACAGGCTGATGCCCACGGCCTTGGCGTCTACAGTGGTGTGACCGAGTGCGGCGCCGCTTGGATGGCTGAACAACACGTACAGCAATTCAGCCAGCAGCAAAGCGCCGAGAATCACCGGGCCGATCCAGATGCCGGGCTTGAGCCATACGCGCTCTTGCTGAACCGAGGCCGGGCCCAGGTTCAGCATCATCACCACGAACACGAACAGCACCATGATGGCGCCAGCGTAGGCGATCACTTCCAGGACACCGGCGAACGGTGCCCCGAGGGCGAAGAACGTCATGGCCACGGCGATCAGCGAAATGATCAGGTAGAGCAGGGCGTGCACGGGGTTGGTGTTGGTGATCACGCGAAGCGTGGACACAACAGCGATACCCGATGCGAAATAGAAAGCGAATTCCATCTTTCTTCCTTAAGGCAGCAAGCTCTTCACGTTGATCGGTTCGGCTTCATTTTGCGCGGCGCCTTTTGGCTTACCGGCAATCGCCATACCTGCAACACGATAGAAGTTGTAATCAGGGTTTTTGCCGGGGCCGGAGATCAGCAGATCTTCTTTCTCGTACACCAGGTCCTGACGTTTGAACTCGGCCATCTCGAAATCCGGTGTCAACTGGATCGCGGTGGTCGGGCAGGCTTCCTCGCAGAGGCCGCAGAAAATGCAGCGCGAGAAGTTGATGCGGAAGAAGTCCGGGTACCAGCGACCGTCTTCGGTTTCTGCTTTCTGCAGCGAGATGCAACCCACCGGGCACGCCACGGCGCACAGGTTGCAGGCTACGCAGCGTTCTTCACCATCAGGGTCACGGGTCAGGACGATACGGCCACGGTAGCGCGGCGGCAGGTAGACCTGCTCTTCCGGGTACTGCAGCGTGTCACGCTTGCGGAAGGCATGGCCGAAGATCATCACCAGGCTGCGAAGCTGGGTGAAGAAGCCATGCACGATGTCAAAAATGTACTTCATGATTCTCTATCCTCACTGAGCCGCGACGGCGGGCGTGTTAAGCAACACGATCGCAGCGGTCACCAGCATGTTGACGAGGGTCAGCGGCAGGCAGAACTTCCAGCTGAAATCCATCACTTGGTCATAACGTGGGCGCGGAATCGAGGCGCGCAACAGAATGAAGATCATGATGAAGAACGCGGTTTTCAGCGCGAACCAGATGAACGGGATCTGCGGCAGAATGCCGAACGGACCGTGCCAGCCACCGAAGAACAACGTCACCAGCAGCGCCGAAATCAACACAATGCCGATGTACTCACCGACGAAGAACATGCCCCATTTCATGCCGGCGTATTCAATGTGGTAACCGTCGGCCAGTTCCTGTTCCGCTTCCGGCTGGTCGAACGGGTGACGGTGAGTCACGGCGACGCCGGCGATGAAGAAGGTCAGGAAACCGAAGATCTGCGGAATGATGAACCACAGGTTCTGGGCTTGATATTCGACGATGTCGCGCATGTTGAACGAGCCGACCTGGATCACGATGCCCATCAACGACAGGCCCATGAACACTTCGTACGACACGGTTTGCGCCGAGGCCCGCAAGCTGCCCAGCAGGGCAAACTTGTTGTTACTCGCCCAACCGGCGAACAACACGGCATACACCGACAGACCGGCCATGGCGAAGAAGAACAGGATGCCGATGTTGATGTCCGCCACGCCCCAGGTCGGGGTGATAGGGATAATCGCGAAGGCAATCAGCAGGGCGCTCATGGCCACGACCGGTGCCAAGGTGAAGATCATCTTGTCGGCGAACGGTGGCGTCCAGTCTTCCTTGAAGAACATCTTGATCATGTCGGCCGCGATCTGGAACGCGCCGAACGGGCCGACGCGGTTCGGACCGTAACGGTCCTGCCAGAGGGCGAGCAAACGACGCTCGACCCAGCTCAGTAGAGCACCACACACCACCACGGCGAGCAGAATCACGATGGCCTTGACCACCGCGATGATCACGTCGATCACTTCAGGCGTGAACCAGGTCATTGAGCTGCCTCCTGCAGACCGTCAACGGATTTGCCGAAAATGGCTGGCGGAATACCGGCAATGCCCGCAGGCAAAGCGACCAGGCCAGCGCCCAGCTCTTCATTGATGCGCAGCGGCAGACGCAAGGTCTGGCCCGCAACGTTCAAGCTGAGCAGGGCGCCTTCGTTGACACCCAGACGGTCGGCTTCGGATTTGGCCAGGGCGACGTAAGCGGCGGGAATGCGTTCTTGAACCGGCGCGGCTTTGGAAGAGTTTTCTTCGCTGCCCAGCAAGTGGAAGAACGGCACGACTTGCCAGGTACCCGGCGCAGGGTTGAACGCGCGCGGAACACTGGCGAACCAGTTCAGCGAGTCACCGGTGCTTTCGATCAGGCGGGTGCCCGGGTCGCCAGCGCGGATGTGACCACCGACTTCATCCTGGAACTTGTTCCAGGCTTGCGGCGAGTTCCAGCCCGGAGACCAGGCGAATGGCACTTGCTGACGCGGTTCAACCGAACCCGAATAACCTTCCATCGAGAACGAGAACGCGGTGTCGATGTCCTGCGAAGTACGCGGTTCGTGCACGCTGATGTCAGCGCGCATAGCGGTACGACCGGAGTAACGCAGCGGTTCGCGAGCCAGTTTCAAGCCTTTGATGCGGAACGCGGCAGACGGTGCAGCATCAACGATGCGCGCCAGTTGCGGCGTACTCGATGCCACGGCAGCAGTGACGTGGTCCAGTTGGGTCCAGTCGATCGGCTGGTTCAGCAGGGTTGCGCGCAGGGCATGCAGCCAGCGCCAGCCCTCGTGAACCAGGATGCTTGCGTCCAGGTATTTCGGATCGAAGACCTGGAAGAAGCGCTGGGCGCGACCTTCCTGGCTGACCAGCGTACCGTCGCCTTCAGCGAAGCTGGCGGCTGGCAGAACCAGGTGCGCGCGATCGCTGGTAGCGGTTTTCTGATGGTCAGCAACGATTACCACTTTCGCGGCTGTCAGGGCAGCATCGACCTTGGCTTTGTCGGTGCGGGTGTACAGATCGTTTTCCAGCACGACGATGGCGTCGGCCTTACCGTCGATCACGGCTTGCAGTGCTTCGTCGACCGAGTTGCCACCGAGCATGGCCAGGCCGAGGCTGTTGGCCTCAGGCACGATCAGGCTGATGGAACCGTTCTTCTCGCGCAGCTTCAGGGCCTTGGCGATGTTCGCCGCGGCTTCGATCAGTGCCTTGGAACCCAACGAGGTGCCGGCGATGATCAATGGGCGCTTGGCCGCAAGCAAGGCGTCGGCGATGCGTTTGGCCAGGTCGAGTGCTTCAGCGTCCAGACCTTCAACGGCCGGGGCGCTGGCGTCGAGGGCGTGAGCCACGGCGAAACCGATGCGGGCCAGGTCGTCTGGCGCTGCGTGTACACATTCTTCTGCGACGTCGTCGAGCTTGGTTTCAGCCAGGCTGGCGATGAACAGCGGGTTCAGCGCGTGCTGACCGATGTTCTTCACGGCGGCGTCGAGCCAAGGCTGAACGCGCATGGCGTCGGCCATGTCTTCAGCTTTGCCTTTGACCGATTGACGCAGGGACAGCGCCATGCGGGCAGCGGTCTGGGTCAGGTCTTCACCGAGGACGAAAATGGCGTCGTGATCTTCGATGTCGCGCATGTTCGGGATCGGCAGCGGGCTGTCTTTCAGCACCTGCATCACCAGGCGAATGCGTTCCAGTTCAGACGCTTCGATACCGGAGTAGAAGTGCTCGGCGCCCACCAGTTCGCGCAACGCGTAGTTGCTTTCGAGGCTGGCACGCGGCGAACCGATACCGACGATGTTGCGACCGCGCAGCAGGTCAGCGGCTTTATCCAGTGCTTCGTCGAGGCCGAGCTTGGCGCCGTTGGCCAGCAATGGCTGACGTGGGCGGTCTTCGCGGTTGACGTAGCCGTAGCCGAAACGGCCACGGTCGCACAGGAAGTACTGGTTTACCGAACCGTTGAAACGGTTTTCGATCCGACGCAGTTCACCGTAGCGCTCGCCCGGGGAGATGTTGCAACCGCTGGAGCAGCCATGGCAGATGCTCGGCGAGAACTGCATGTCCCACTTGCGGTTGTAGCGCTCGGAGTGAGTCTTGTCGGTGAACACACCGGTCGGGCAGACCTCGGTGAGGTTGCCGGAGAACTCGCTTTCCAGCACGCCATCTTCAACGCGACCGAAGTACACGTTGTCGTGGGCGCCGAACACACCAAGATCGGTGCCGCCGGCGTAATCCTTGTAGAAACGCACGCAGCGGTAGCAAGCGATGCAGCGGTTCATTTCATGGGAAATGAACGGGCCCAGTTGCTGGTTCTGGTGAGTGCGTTTGGTGAAGCGGTAACGGCGCTCGTTGTGGCCGGTCATTACCGTCATGTCTTGCAGGTGGCAGTGGCCGCCCTCTTCACAGACCGGGCAGTCGTGAGGATGGTTGGTCATCAGCCATTCGACGACGCTGGCGCGAAACACTTTCGCTTCTTCGTCTTCGATGGAGATCCAGCTGCCGTCGGTAGCAGGCGTCATGCAGGACATGACGATGCGACCACGGGTGTCGTTCTCGTCGGTGTACTGCTTGACCGCGCACTGGCGGCAAGCGCCAACGCTGCCCAAGGCTGGGTGCCAGCAGAAATAAGGGATGTCGAGGCCTAGCGACAGACACGCCTGTAACAGGTTGTCTGCCCCATCGACTTCGAGCTCTTTGCCGTCTACGTGGATAGTGGCCATGGTTCAAAGGTCTTCGTTGGCCCGGTGTCAGCGGGCGTGGCTAATGGAATCTTGTTATTCGCGTGAATCAACACAGCCGTTAAAGGCGTCATCACACGAGAAAACGAAGGGCACGGACCCTTCGTTTTTTTAAGCGTTTACGCGCCGACTACGATCGGCCTTGCCAGAGGCGGGACGGCGGCGCTGGTAGGCGCGATGCCGGCTTCGAACTCCGAGCGGAAGTATTTGATTGCGCTGCCCAACGGTTCCACGGCACCCGGTGCGTGAGCACAGAAGGTCTTGCCCGGGCCGAGGAAACCGACCAGACCCAGCAGGGTCTCGATATCGCCGGCTTGCCCTTCACCGTTCTCGATGGCACGCAGCAGCTTGACGCTCCACGGCAAACCATCACGGCACGGCGTGCAGAAACCGCAGGATTCGCGGGAGAAGAACTCTTCCATATTGCGCAGCAGGGACACCATGTTGACGCTGTCGTCCACCGCCATGGCCAGGCCAGTACCCATACGGGTGCCAACCTTGGCGATGCCGCCGGCATACATTTGTGCGTCGAGATGTTCCGGCAACAGGAAACCGGTACCGGCGCCGCCTGGCTGCCAGGCCTTGAGCTTGAAGCCATCGCGCATGCCGCCGGCGTAGTCTTCGAACAACTCACGGCCGGTGACGCCGAATGGCAATTCCCACAGGCCCGGGTTCTTGACCTTGCCGGAGAAGCCCATGAGCTTGGTGCCCATGTCTTCACTGCCCGCGCGAGCCAACGATTTGTACCAGTCCACGCCGTCGGCAATGATCGCCGGCACGTTGCACAGGGTTTCAACGTTGTTCACGCAGGTTGGCTTGCCCCACACGCCAACGGCTGCTGGGAAGGGCGGCTTGGAGCGCGGGTTGGCGCGGCGGCCTTCGAGGGAGTTGATCAGTGCGGTTTCTTCACCGCAGATGTAACGCCCGGCGCCGGTGTGCACGAACAGCTCGAAATCGAAGCCGCTGCCCAGGATGTTCTTGCCCAAAAGGCCCGCTGCCTTGGCTTCTTCCACGGCACGGGTCAGGTGCTTGGCGGCGGTGGTGTATTCGCCGCGCAGGAAGATGTAGCCGCGGTAGGTTTTCAGCGCGCGAGCGCTGATCAGCATGCCTTCGATCAGCAGATGGGGCAGTTGCTCCATCAGCATGCGGTCTTTCCAGGTGTTGGGTTCCATTTCATCCGCGTTGCACAGCAGGTAGCGGATGTTGATGGATTCGTCTTTGGGCATCAGGCCCCACTTAACGCCAGTGGGGAAGCCTGCACCGCCGCGACCTTTAAGGCCTGCGTCTTTCACGGTCTGGACGATGTCGTCCGTGGCCATGTCGGCGAAGGCTTTGCGCGCAGCGGCGTAACCGTTCTTGGCCTGGTACTCGTCGAGCCACACGGCTTCGCCGTCGTCACGCAGGCGCCAGGTCAGCGGGTGAGTCTCGGCCGACCGCTTGATGCGGTTGGCTGGGCCGAAGGAAGTCAGGGTCATACGTAGCCCTCGAGCAATTTGGCAACGCCGGCAGGCTGCACATCACCGAAAGTGTCGTCGTCGATCATCAACGCCGGCGCCTTGTCACAGTTGCCGAGGCAGCAGACCGGCAACAGGGTGAAACGACCGTCGGCGGTGGTTTGACCCAGGCCGATGCCAAGTTTGCTCTGGATTTCGCTGACCACGGACTCGTGGCCGCCGATGTAGCAGACCATGCTGTCGCAGACGCGAATGATGTGACGGCCCACTGGCTGACGGAAGATCTGGCTATAGAACGTCGCCACGCCTTCAACGTCGCTCGCTGGAATGCCGAGGATCTCGCCGATGGCGTACAGAGCACCATCAGGCACCCAGCCACGTTCCTTCTGAACGATTTTCAGGGCTTCGATAGACGCCGCGCGCGGGTCTTCGTAGTGATGCAACTCGTGCTCGATGGCCGAGCGCTCGGTTTCACTCAAGGTGAAACGGTCTGTCTGGATAAGCGTGCTGTTCATGCTTAGCGGTCCACGTCGGCCATAACGAAATCGATACTACCCAGGTACGCAATCAAGTCCGCGACCATCTCGCCTTTGATCACCGAAGGGATCTGTTGCAAGTGCGGGAAGCTTGGGGTGCGAATCCGGGTGCGGTAGCTCATGGTGCCGCCATCGCTCGTCAGGTAATAACTGTTGATGCCCTTGGTCGCTTCGATCATCTGGAAGGATTCGTTGGCCGGCATGACCGGGCCCCACGAAACTTGCAGGAAGTGCGTGATCAGGGTCTCGATGTGCTGCAGGGTGCGCTCTTTCGGTGGCGGCGTGGTCAGCGGGTGATCCGCCTTGTACGGGCCTTCCGGCATGTTGCGCATGCACTGCTCGATGATCTTGATGCTCTGGCGCATTTCTTCGACGCGTACGATGCAGCGGTCGTAGGCATCGCCATTGGCTGCCAGCGGCACTTCAAATTCGAAGTTCTCGTAGCCGGAGTACGGACGCGCTTTACGCAAGTCAAAGTCGCAACCGGTGGAACGCAAGCCTGCACCGGTGACGCCCCATTCCAGGGCTTCCTTGGTGTTATAGGCCGCAACGCCGATGGTCCGGCCTTTGAGGATGCTGTTGTCCAGCGCGGCTTTCTGGTATTCGTCCAGACGCTTTGGCATCCACTCGACGAAGTCTTTCACCAGTTTTTCCCAGCCGCGTGGCAGGTCGTGAGCGACACCACCGATGCGGTACCAGGCCGGGTGCAGACGGAAACCGGTAATGGCTTCGATCACCGTGTACGCCTTTTGACGGTCGGTGAACGTGAAGAACACCGGGGTCATGGCGCCGACGTCCTGGATGTAAGTCCCCAGGAACAACAGGTGGCTGGTGATCCGGAAGAACTCGGCCATCATGATGCGGATGACATCGACCTTCTCGGGCACCTTGATGCCGGCCAGCTTCTCGACCGAGAGCACGTACGGCAAGTTGTTCATCACGCCGCCGAGGTAGTCGATACGGTCGGTGTACGGGATGAAGCTGTGCCATGACTGACGCTCGGCCATCTTCTCGGCACCACGGTGGTGGTAGCCAACGTCCGGCACGCAATCGACGATTTCTTCACCGTCCAGCTGCAGGATGATGCGGAAGGCACCGTGAGCAGAAGGGTGGTTCGGGCCGAGGTTGAGGAACATGTAGTCCTCGTTCGCACCTGAACGCTTCATGCCCCAGTCTTCAGGCTTGAAGCGCGCAGCTTCTTCCTCAAGCTGTTGCTTGGCCAGGGTCAGGGTGAACGGGTCGAACTCGGTGGCGCGCGCCGGGAAGTCTTTGCGCAGCGGGTGACCTTCCCAGGTCGGCGGCATCATGATGCGGGTCAGGTGCGGGTGGCCGGGGAAGTCGATGCCGAACATGTCCCAGACTTCGCGCTCGTACCAGTTGGCGTTCGGCCAGATGCCGGTAACGGTCGGTACGCTGAGGTCGCTCTCGGACAAGGCAACCTTGATCATCACGTCGCTGTTACGTTCGATCGACATCAAGTGATAGAACACGGTGAAGTCGGCGCCGCTTGGCAGTCCTTGACGCTTGGTGCGCAGACGCTCGTCCACGCCGTGCAGGTCATAGAGCATGACGTACGGCTTGGGCAGGTTGCGCAGGAAGCTCAGGACTTCGACGAGTTTGGCTCGGGCAACCCAAAGCACCGGCATGCCGGTGCGGGTAGGCTGGGCGGTGAACGCCTCGGGGCCAAAACGGTTGTTCAGTTCGACGACCACATCCTGGTCGTCTGCCTTATAAGGCGGGATGTACAGAGCACTGCCTGTAGTCATGGTTATTTATCGCTTTCGGTCAACGTAAAGAATGAAGCCAGTGTCTCGTTCTATTAAAGAAGCGGATCTGGATCAGACTTCGTCGGGGCTGCGCAGGTTGGTGACTGCGATTCGCTGTTCGCGGCGCTGTTCTTTTTGCGAAGGCATCTCGGCGCGGTATACGCCTTGATCGCCGACGACCCAGGAAAGCGGACGACGCTCCTGTCCAATCGATTCCTGCAACAGCATCAAGCCTTGCAGAAAAGCTTCAGGACGGGGCGGGCAGCCAGGCACGTAGACGTCCACGGGCAGGAACTTGTCCACCCCTTGAACGACTGAGTAGATGTCGTACATGCCACCGGAATTGGCGCACGAACCCATGGAGATAACCCATTTAGGTTCGAGCATTTGCTCGTAGAGACGCTGAATGATCGGCGCCATCTTGATGAAGCAGGTACCGGCGATAACCATGAAATCCGCCTGACGCGGCGATGCCCGGATAACCTCGGCGCCAAAGCGCGCGATGTCGTGGGGCGCCGTGAAGGCGGTGGTCATTTCCACGTAGCAGCACGAAAGACCGAAGTTGTACGGCCACAGGGAGTTCTTGCGCCCCCAGTTGATCGTGCCGTTAAGCACGTCTTCGAGTTTGCCCATGAAGATGTTTTTGTGAACTTGATCTTCTAACGGATCGGAAACGGTTTCCCGTTCGCCAATCGGATACTGCTCGTTAGGAGCATCGGGGTCGATCCTGGTGAGATTGTATTGCATTGCCAAAGCCTCATTGTTTCAGCTTCGCCTGCCGCTTGCGCCGCGCTTCCGGAGCCCAGTCAAGGGCGCCCACTCGGAACAGGTAGACAAGACCTGCCAACAGAATTGCTATGAAAACGAGAGCTTCGACGAATCCGGTCCAGCCGCTTTCGCGGACGGACACAGACCAGGCAAAGAGAAATAGGGCTTCGATATCGAAGATCACGAAGAGCATCGCGACCAGATAGAATTTGGCTGAGAGCCGCAATCGGGCGCCACCTGTAGGTAGCATGCCGGATTCGAACGGTTCGTTTTTGCTGCGGCCCCAGGCTTTTGACCCGAGGAGGGCGGAGACGCCGAGCATGAAGGCGCAGAGGCCGACAACGCCCAGAAGGAAAATGGCAAAGCCCCAGTTGTGGGCCATGAGTCCTGTCGCTTCGGGCATGCTGGTAATCCTTAACAGAGATCAAAGGTCTCTGAGCTTGAAAAGTAACAACGCAGTGACGATATGTCGCAGCAATCAATCTTGCTGATTTTATGGCTAAACACCCAGCAAGTAAAATTCAGATAGCGAAATTATTTAATGGAATAAGGACATGGCGAGCCTTCACAGCGTCGCAGCCCATGCGTTGCGGGCATTAGGCTGTTTTTCATCAATATTGTTTTGTAGGGAATGTAACGAACATAGTGAGTGCTAAATGATAATCAATAGTGTTTGTGTTGGTTTTTAAACTGTTTAATGGGCGGGTGCGCAGGAAGTTGTCTTATATAGCGGATACTGTAAGTAGCGGGCGAAGAGTTTTTACCGTGTTTTTCTGATCGCGATGGCGCTTGGGTCAATGATTTGCTACAGGCGCCACTGTCCCCTGTGGGAGCGAGCCTGCTCGCGATAGCGGTCTGTCAGGTGACATCTTTGCTGAATGTGCCGGCCTCATCGCGAGCAGGCTCACTCCTACAGGGGTTTGCGGTGTTTGTTGGATTGCAGGCAAAAAAACGCCCCGAACCAGTCGGGGCGTCAGATGTGCGACGTTGTGGTTAGCTTTTCAATCAATCGACAACGGTCGTTTGCTCAGATCAGTGGAACTGTTCTTCTTCAGTCGAACCGGTCAGCGCGGTTACCGAAGACGAGCCACCTTGAATCACGGTGGTCATGTCATCGAAGTAGCCGGTGCCCACTTCCTGCTGGTGAGCCACGAAGGTGTAACCCTTGGAGGCGTCAGCAAACTCTTGCTCTTGCAGTTTCACGTAGGCAGTCATGTCGTTGCGGGCGTAGTCGTGCGCCAGGTTGAACATGCTGTGCCACATGTTGTGAATGCCGGCCAGGGTGATGAACTGGTGCTTGTAACCCATGGCGGACAATTCGCGCTGGAACTTGGCGATGGTCGCGTCGTCCAGGTTTTTCTTCCAGTTGAAGGAAGGCGAGCAGTTGTAAGACAGCAGTTGGTCCGGGTATTCCTTTTTGATCGCTTCGGCGAAGCGACGAGCTTCATCCAGGTCTGGCTTGGCGGTTTCGCACCAGATCAGGTCGGCGTACGGCGCGTAAGCCAGGCCGCGAGCGATGGCTTGGTCCAGGCCGGCGCGTACTTTGTAGAAGCCTTCCTGGGTGCGTTCGCCAGTCACGAATGGCTGGTCGTACGGGTCGCAATCGGAAGTCAACAGGTCCGCAGCGTTAGCGTCGGTACGGGCCAGGATGATGGTCGGCGTACCGGCAACGTCAGCAGCCAGGCGAGCAGCGGTCAGCTTCTGTACAGCTTCCTGAGTTGGAACCAGTACCTTGCCGCCCATGTGGCCGCATTTTTTAACGGAGGCCAGTTGGTCTTCGAGGTGAACGCCGGCGGCGCCTGCTTCGATCATGCTTTTCATCAGTTCGTAAGCGTTCAGTACGCCGCCGAAACCGGCTTCAGCGTCAGCCACGATGGGTGCGAAGTAGTCGATGTAGCCTTCGTCGCCCGGGCCTTTGCCGGCTTTCCACTGGATCTGGTCAGCACGACGGAACGAGTTGTTGATGCGCTTGACCACGGTTGGAACCGAATCCACCGGGTACAGCGATTGGTCTGGGTACATCGATTCGGCGGAGTTGTTGTCCGCAGCGACTTGCCATCCCGACAGGTAGATCGCCTGGATGCCTGCTTTTACTTGTTGTACAGCCTGGCCGCCGGTCAGGGCGCCCATGCAGTTGACGAAATCTTTATCAGGACGGAAGGAAGGCTTGGCGCCCTGGGTGACCAGGTTCCAGAGCTTCTCGGCGCCCAGTTTTGCAAAGGTGTGCTCTGGTTGAACCGAGCCACGCAGACGGACGACGTCAGCAGCGGAGTAAGCGCGTGTCACGCCTTTCCAGCGCGGGTTTTCAGCCCAGTCTTTTTCGAGGGCTGCAATTTGCTGTTCGCGTGTCAGTGCCATGGGAGTAAACCTCGTCGCGTCTTGTATGAAAAGTCGTTCTTGGTTGGAAAATTCATGCGCTCGCTGACCAGAAGCTTATTGGGTCAGGTCGGGTTCAGCGGGGATGGCGACGGGATGAACGATGGGCTCGAGGGGAAGTGAGCAGGTAAGGGCGAACTGGCGAGCGCATTCGGGCGTCGTGGGCCTCAGTGCGAACTTCAGTGTGGTGCCGGGTTTACCTAAATACGCTTCCGTCCCTCGGGACAACTTCGTTCCAGTCGGCAACCTCGTCAAACACACCTTGTGGGCGGTACAGACACGAAGCGGCTCGCGGGGTAGGTGCGAGCATCGCCTCGAAGGCCCTTGCCAGGGCCCCTGATTAGCGGGAGCGAGGCCATCATGCCTTTGCTTTTTTGGCTCGTCAAACATTTTGTAGTGCTTTTTTTCAGGCACTACATCTTTGGTCTAATACGACTTGTCAGTCAGTTTTTGGTGGTTTAGTCCAAAGTGTCGACTTTCACCCGCAGCGTCATGTCGTCGCGGCCCTGAGTAGAGTAACTGCGGGTCGAGCCTTGTTTGTCGGCTTGGGTTTGACGATTCACGCCGGCCAGGGTGATCCACTCGCCGAGGCGTCCCGTGACAGTTGTGTCGGTGCTTTGCACATTCACTACATCCGGACGTTCCTGGCTCATCCGATCACGGTTAGTGCTGATGGAAAGGTGAACGATGTCGCCCGTAACGCTGGCGGTGACGTAGAAGCCCTGCGTGACGTTGCGGTATTCAGTCTGGCTGCGCGGGTCGCCGTAGGAGTCGGTTTGGGTGCTGGTCAGCGGTACGCTTTGGCCGACCTGAATCAGTGCCGGCGCACCCTCGCTGGCCTGAACTTGCTGAATGCCTCCATCACGGCTTTCGGTGCTGCGGTTGATGATTCGGGTCTGGCTCGGTTTGGCGCCGTTTACCGAATATCCCTGGTCGCCCTGGAAGTTGTTTTCGTTGGTGTCGACGGTGATCAGCAGGCGTTTGGGTTGCGTATCAAGTTGGGCAATAAGTGCCTTAAGTTCGTTGATCTTGCTTTGATCCGCATTAATAATCAGTTGGTTGCCATAGGCGCTGACCTGGCCGTCCTTGCCGATAAAGTCTTGTGCCATGGGCAGCATATCGGCGCTGGTGTGGTAGTTGAGGGGCACGATCTCGGTGGCCGCCATGACCGAAAAACTGCAGGTCAGCAGCAGCGTGGTGAGCAGGGTGCGTAGGGACATATCCGTTATCTCCGACAACATGAAATGTTGATATTGCCAGTTTGTCGGCCCCGCGTGGTGCAAGTTGAATCACGGACAGCAAAACGCCCCGGCATCGGGTGATGGCGGGGCGTTTTGGGGTGTACTTCAGTGCCCCATCGCGAGTAGGCTCGCTCCCACACTGGTTCTGCGTCGTTCACAGATTAAGTGTGGGAGAACCCCGCCCGGCCTCCCTGTGGGAGATTAAGTGTGGGAGCGAGCCTGCTCGCGATGGCAGCACCTCGGTGTTATGCCGAGTGCCGCACCATGTCCACGTGTGGAATTCCTGCTTCCAGGAACTCCTCGCTGACCAGGCTAAAACCCAAGCGCTCATAGAACGCCGTGGCCTGTACCTGAGCACTCAACATTTGCTGCTTCAAGCCACGCTTTTCGGCTTCACCGATCACCGCTTGCATCAGCGCATCGCCGACTTTCAAGCCGCGCCAGTCTTTCAGTACCGATACCCGGCCAACATGCCCGTCGGGCAGCAAGCGAGCGGTGCCAATCGGAAAGTCGCCTTCGAAGGCCAGAAAATGCACCGCTGTCGCGTCATCAGCATCCCATTCCAACTCTGGTGGAACGGATTGCTCGGCGATGAACACCGTCTCACGAATGCGCCGGATCTCGGCGTTATCCTTTTGCCAGTCTGCGACACGAACGTGGATTTTATTCATCAGCAAACCCCAGGCTTCCTTGCTTGACCAGTTCGCACAGCAGGCCGCGGCCGTCTTCGTCGCTCAGCCAGTCGCCGAGGTTGTCGGTGTGCAGGGCGTCTGCGGCGCAGATCAGTTTCAACAACTCGCGCAATTTACCCGGCAGGTAACGGCTCTGGCCGCTGGCGAACAGCAGCAGGTCGTCATCGACTTCGGACCAGGCCAGGCGCGCGCTCGGATTACGAATCAGCACCGCGCCTTCTTCCAGGCTGGCGAGCAGGTCTTCTTCTTCGACTTCTTCCGGGCCCACTACCAGTTCCGGGTAGCGTGGTTCGGTCATGAACTGGCCGAACCAGGTCAGCAGCAGGCGTTCGTCGCTCATGTGCTCGGCCAGCAAGCTCTTCAGGCGATCAAGCGCATCGTGCTGGATCTGATGAGGGTCTACCGCCGGCAAGGCGTCGGCATCGGTGTAGCGCTCTTCGTCCGTCAGGAACTGGCTGAGGAAGTCGGTAAAGTGAGTCAGCACTTCGGCGGCGCTTGGCGCGCGGAAGCCTACCGAGTAGGTCATGCAGTTGTCGATCGCAACACCGCAATGGGCCAGGCGCGGTGGCAGGTACAGCATGTCGCCCGGTTCCAGAATCCACTCTTCAGTGGCGTCGAAGTCGGCGAGGATGCGCAGGTCTGCATGTTGCAGCAGCTTGCTTTCGGAATCGCACATCTGGCCGATTTTCCAGTTGCGCTTGCCGTGACCCTGAAGCAGGAAAACGTCGTAGTTGTCGAAGTGCGGGCCGACGCTGCCACCGGGAGCGGCATAGCTGATCATCACGTCATCGACACGCCAGCTCGGCAGGAAACGGAAGTTTTCCAGCAGTTCGCTGACTTCCGGCACAAATTGGTCGACCGCTTGAACCAGCAGGGTCCACTCGGTTTCTGGCAACTTGCTGAATTCGTCTTCGGCGAACGGGCCGCGGCGCAATTCCCAAGGGCGCTCGCCGTGTTCGATCACCAGGCGCGATTCAACTTCTTCTTCCAGCGCCAGGCCGGCCAGTTCGTCGGCATCGATCGGGCTTTCGAAATCAGGAATTGCCTGGCGGATCAGCAACGGCTTTTTCTGCCAGTAATCACGCAGGAACTCGCGCGCCGTGATGCCACCCAGAAGTTGAAGAGGAATATCAGGATTCATGTGTAACCTATTGAAAAAATGCACTTTTCAGACGGGAATAAAAACGCCCGGCGCTGCCGGGCGTCTCAAACGGGTGCAGCGGTCGATCAGATGCGCTTGGCTTGTGCCACGGCGTTGCCGATGTAGTTCGCCGGGGTCAGCAGTTTCAGTTCGGCTTTCGCGGCGGCAGGCATGTCCAAGCCGTCGATGAAAGTCTGCAACGCTTCTGGGCTGATGCCCTTGCCGCGCGTCAATTCTTTCAGCTTCTCGTACGGGTTTTCGATGTTGTAGCGGCGCATTACGGTCTGGATCGGCTCGGCCAGGACTTCCCAGCAAGCGTCCAGATCAGCTGCAATTTTCTGAGCATTCAGCTCGAGTTTGCTGATGCCTTTGAGGCTGGCTTCATACGCGATCACGCTGTGGGCGAAGCCGACACCGAGGTTGCGCAGGACGGTGGAGTCGGTCAGGTCGCGCTGCCAGCGGGAGATTGGCAGCTTGCTCGCCAAATGCTGGAACAGTGCGTTGGCGATACCCAGGTTGCCTTCGGAGTTTTCGAAGTCGATCGGGTTGACCTTGTGCGGCATGGTTGACGAACCGATTTCGCCAGCGATGGTGCGCTGTTTGAAATAGCCCAGGGAGATGTAGCCCCAGATGTCACGGTCAAAGTCGATCAGGATGGTGTTGAAGCGTGCAATCGCGTCGAACAGCTCGGCAATGTAGTCGTGCGGTTCGATCTGCGTGGTGTAAGGGTTGAAGCCCAGGCCCAGTTCGTCTTCGATGAAGGCGCGGGCGTTTTCTTCCCAGTCGATTTCAGGGTAGGCAGAGATGTGTGCGTTGTAGTTGCCGACAGCGCCGTTGATCTTGCCCAGCAGCGGAACGGCAGCGACCTGGGCGATTTGACGCTCCAGACGGTAAACCACGTTCGCCAGTTCTTTGCCCAGGGTGGTCGGCGACGCCGGTTGACCATGGGTGCGCGACAGCATTGGCACGTCGGCGAAACGGATCGCCAATTCGCGGATGGCTTCGGCAGTTTGGCGCATTAGCGGCAGCATCACATCATCACGGCCTTCGCGCAGCATCAGGGCGTGGGACAGGTTGTTGATGTCCTCGCTGGTGCAGGCAAAGTGGATGAATTCGCTGACCTTGGCCAGTTCCGGCAGCTTGGCCGCTTGCTCTTTAAGCAAGTATTCGATGGCTTTTACGTCGTGGTTGGTGGTGCGCTCGATCTCTTTTACGCGCTCGGCGTGCTCCAGGGCGAAATTGTCCGCCAAGGTGTTCAGCACCGCGTTGGCTTCGGCAGAGAACGCCGGCACTTCGCTGATGCCAGGGTGAGCGGCCAGGCGCTGGAGCCAGCGCACTTCAACCAGAACGCGAGCACGGATCAGGCCGTATTCGCTGAAAATTGGGCGCAGGGCCTGGGTTTTGCCGGCGTAGCGGCCGTCAACAGGGGAAACCGCAGTGAGCGAAGAAAGCTGCATGGGGTGTTCTCGGACAGTCGGGCAACGAAATGGGGCGCGTATCATACATGAAAAAATTCGCGGGTCCGTTGCCAACTGACCAGCGTATTACGCGTTACAGATTACAAAAAGTCTTGCAGGCGCGGTTCAGCTGCTGCGCATCAGCGGATAAAGCTCTTTCAATAACTTGCGACGGCTGATCACCAGTTGCCAGCGATGACCACCCAACTGGCGCCACAACCGCGCCGAACGAATTCCGGCCAGCAACAGCGCGCGAATTTTCGAGGCGTTGCTTGGTTGCTGCAGGTTGCGCATGTCGCCGTGAACCTGAATTCGCTGGCGCAAGGTACTCAAGGTGTCTTGATACAGCGCACCGCAAGCCGCAATCACGTTTTCGTGGCTTGGGCCAAAGTGTTCAACCTGCGACTGAATCTGCGGCAAGCGTTTGCCGATCACTTCCAGCATCTCGCCGCGCTTGGCCAATTGACGTTCCAGGCCCAGCATCGCCAGCGCGTAACGCAGTGGCTCGCGTTGGAGGGTGTTCGGGTCGCGTTCCAGGGCGCCGATCAATGCGCGATAACCTTCGCGCAAATTGATGTCGTCGCCTCCGTACACTTCCAGCGTGTCCTTGGGGTCGCGAATCAACAGGCTGCCGAGCATGCAGGTCAGGCCTGCTTCGGTGGTCTGGCCGGTCTTGGCGATCTTGTCGACCAATACGGCGGCGAGGAATACACCCCCCAGCGCCGTCAGTTGTTCCTGAGTCGGGCTCATTGTGGCTGGCCTGTTGAAGTGCCTTTGCTGGTCCACGGTTCCGCCACTTCTATCACGCCGCCGCCGAGGCAGATTTCGCCGTCGTAAAACACCACCGATTGGCCCGGGGTGACCGCGCGTTGCGGGTCGTCGAAGGTCGCGCGGTAACCGCTGGCGGTTTTTTCCAAGGTACAGGGCTGGTCGCTTTGGCGGTATCGCACTTTAGCGGTCAGTTTGCGCGGCTCGGTCAAATCCACCGGATTAACCCAATAGATGTCCGAAGCCAGCAGGGCCCGAGAAAACAGATAAGGATGGTCATTGCCCTGGCCAACGATCAGCTCGTTGTGCTCCAGGTCTTTGATCAGCACATACCAAGGCTCGTCGCCGGCATCTTTCAGGCCGCCGATGCCCAAGCCCTGACGCTGGCCGATGGTGTGGTACATCAAGCCATGGTGGCGGCCGATGACTTCACCTTCGGTGGTCTTGATCTCGCCCGGCTGGGCAGGCAGGTACTGCTTGAGAAAGTCGCTGAAGCGGCGTTCGCCGATGAAGCAGATGCCGGTGGAATCCTTTTTCTTCGCGGTGGCCAGGTCGTGTTTTTCAGCAATCGCGCGAACTTCGGGTTTTTCCAGTTCGCCGACCGGGAACAGTGTCTTGGCGATCTGTTCGCCCCCTACAGCGTGCAGGAAGTAGCTCTGGTCCTTGTTCGGGTCCAGGCCCTTGAGCAGTTCGGTACGGCCGTCGATGTCGCGGCGACGCACGTAATGGCCGGTAGCGATCAGGTCGGCGCCGAGCATCATGGCGTAGTCGAGGAACGCCTTGAACTTGATTTCGCGGTTGCAGAGGATGTCCGGGTTTGGGGTGCGACCGGCCTTGTATTCGGCCAGGAAGTGCTCGAACACGTTGTCCCAGTACTCGGCTGCGAAGTTGGCGGTGTGCAGCTTGATGCCAATCTTGTCGCAAACAGCTTGGGCGTCCGCCAGGTCGTCCATGGCGGTGCAGTATTCCGTTCCATCGTCTTCTTCCCAGTTCTTCATGAACAGGCCTTCCACCTCATAGCCCTGCTCGATCAGCAGGAGAGCGGAAACGGAGGAGTCCACGCCGCCGGACATGCCGACAATGACGCGCTTCTTTTGTGTGTCAGAAGGGGCTGGATCACGCATAGGGATTCAACGAGTGTCTTGAAAAAGGACGCGATTCTAGCAGGCCCAAGGCCACAAGGCTAAAGAGAAGGGCGGATCAGTTCGAGACCGAAGTGATTGCCTGCCAGATAATCATCGATGCAGCGAATGATCAACTCGCTGCGCCAGTTTGCACGTTGTTGCATTAATTCGTCACGGGTCAGCCACTTGGCGCCGAGGATGCCGTCGTCCAGCTGATAGTCCGGGTGATGTTTAAGCGGTTTTGCGGTGAAGCAAACCCGTTGATAGGTGACGCCATTGCTGGGGGCGGTATAGAGGTAAATGCCCACCACGCCCGTTGGCTCGACATCCCAGCCAGTTTCTTCGAGGGTTTCGCGTACGGCGGCCTCGATCAGGGTTTCGTTTGGGTCCAGGTGCCCGGCAGGCTGGTTAAGCACCGCTCGTCCGCCCTTTGATTCTTCGACCATCAGGAAACGGCCGTTGTCTTCGACGATGGTGGCGACGGTGATGTGGGGTTTCCAGTCCATAAAGCTTCCTCGAATTCTGAATAGTGAAACACGGACCCTGTGGGAGCGAGCTTGCTCGCGATATCGGTAGATCAGTCAATATCAATGTTGAATGATAATCCGCTATCGCGAGCAGGCTCGCTCCCACAATGGATTCGGTTTCTGCAGATAAATCTGTGTGGCATCTACAAATAGAAACCCCGGCACTGGGCCGGGGCTTCTTTGCATCCTTACAACCTTAAACCAGCGCAGCAATCGCGGCGTTGAAGGTGTTGCTTGGGCGCATGGCCTTGCTGATCAAGTCGGCATTGGCGTGGTAGTAACCGCCGATGTCCACTGGCTTGCCCTGAACGGCATTAAGCTCGGCAACGATGGTTGCTTCGTTCTCGGTCAGGTTCTTGGCCAGCTCACCAAACTGCGCTTGCAGTGCAGTGTCTTCAGTCTGGGCAGCCAGAGCCTGAGCCCAGTACAGCGCCAGGTAGAAGTGGCTGCCGCGGTTGTCGATGTTGCCGACTTTGCGCGATGGCGACTTGTTGTTGTCCAGGAACTGGCCGGTGGCCTGGTCCAGAGTCTTGGCCAATACCAGCGCTTTAGGGTTGTTGTAAGTCACACCCAGATGCTCGAGGGAGGCGGCCAGGGCCAGGAATTCGCCCAAGGAATCCCAGCGCAAGAAGTTCTCTTCCAGCAGCTGTTGGACGTGCTTCGGTGCCGAACCGCCAGCGCCGGTTTCGAACAAACCGCCGCCATTCATCAGCGGCACGATCGACAGCATCTTGGCGCTGGTGCCCAGTTCCATGATCGGGAACAGGTCGGTCAGGTAGTCGCGCAGTACGTTGCCAGTCACCGAGATGGTGTCCTTGCCTTCGCGAGTACGACCCAAGGTGAAAGCCATCGCGTCGACAGGCGACATGATGCGGATGTCCAGGCCGCTGGTGTCGTGATCCTTCAGGTAAGCCTGAACTTTCTCGATCACTACGCCATCGTGAGCGCGCATAGGGTCCAGCCAGAAAATCGCCGGGGTGCTGCTTGCGCGGGCACGGTTGACGGCCAGTTTGACCCAGTCCTGGATCGGCGCGTCTTTGGTCTGGCACATGCGGAAAATATCGCCGGCTTCAACCGACTGTTCCAGCAGGGTGCGACCCGCGCTGTCGGTCACCCGAACCACGCCATTGGTCTTGATCTGGAAGGTCTTGTCGTGCGAGCCGTACTCTTCGGCTTTTTTAGCCATCAGGCCAACGTTAGGTACGCTGCCCATGGTGGTCGGATCGAAAGCGCCGTTGGCCTTGCAGTCTTCGATCACTGCCTGGTAAATGGTGGCGTAGCAGCGATCCGGGATCACAGCCTTGGTGTCGTGCAACTGGCCGTCGGTGCCCCACATCTTGCCGGAGTCACGGATCATTGCCGGCATCGAGGCGTCGACGATAACGTCGCTCGGCACGTGCAGGTTGGTGATGCCTTTGTCGGAGTTGACCATGGCCAACGAAGGACGAGCGGCATAGACCGCCTGGATGTCCGCTTCGATTTGCGCTTGTTGATCGGCAGGCAACGCCTTGATCCGAGCGTACAAATCGCCGATGCCGTTGTTCAGGTTGAAGCCGATCTGAGCCAGCACGTCAGCGTGCTTGGCCAATGCGTCTTTATAGAACTCGGCAACAATCTGGCCGAACATGATCGGGTCGGAGACCTTCATCATGGTGGCTTTCAGGTGAACCGACAGCAGCACGCCCTTGGCTTTTGCGTCTTCGATCTCGGCAGCGATGAAACTGCGCAGCGCTTTTTTGCTCAGGACTGCGCAATCGAGGATCTCACCGGCTTGCACGGTGGTTTTTTCTTTCAGGACGGTGGTGGTGCCGTCTTGAGCGATCAATTCGATTTTGACAGCGTCTGCGGCGTCGATCAGGGCAGCTTTCTCGCTGCCGTAGAAATCACCGGTGCTCATGTGTGCCACGTGAGACTTGGAGTCTGCAGCCCAGGCGCCCATTTTGTGCGGGTGCTTGCGCGCGTAGTTCTTGACCGACAGTGGGGCGCGGCGGTCGGAGTTGCCTTCGCGCAGCACCGGGTTTACGGCACTGCCCTTGATTTTGTCGTAACGCGACTTGGCTTCTTTGTCTGCATCGCTGGTCACGGTTTCCGGGTAGTCCGGCAGTGCGAAGCCCTGGGCTTGCAACTCTTTGATCGCGGCCTGCAATTGCGGTACCGAGGCACTGATGTTCGGCAACTTGATGATGTTGGCTTCAGGCGTAACGGCCAGGTCGCCCAGTTCGGCGAGGTGGTCGGCTACGGCTTTTTCACCCAATTGCTCGGGGAAGCTGGCCAGAATGCGCCCTGCAAGAGAGATATCGCGGGTTTCCACGGCGATATCAGCGGAGGCGGTGAAGGCCTCTACGATAGGCAACAGTGAATAGGTGGCGAGGGCTGGGGCTTCGTCGGTGAAGGTATAGATGATCTTCGAGCGGGTGGGCATATTCGGATTAACTCTCTCTTCTATGCTAAAGCATGCGCAGAAACTCGAGGGGCGCAGGGTAAGCGCGTTCGTTCAAAGTCATCCATGAGCCGAATGTCGAGATTTTTGCGCGGTGATGTTGGGTGCATCAGTCGAGCGTCAAGCGGGTGGGCTGCTGGTAGCAGTCCTGCTTTTCGGGCTCATGTCTCGGCTACAGTGCAGTGGCAGAGCGGTCGGCCGTCGTGACTCTGTGGTCAGCGGCGGCATTATACATAGGTAGCTGGCAATCTGCCGATGGTTCATACACAACGATGATCGTCCATTGGTCTAAAGGTCGCAGGGCTGTGCGCGGCGTAAAGTCGCTGGCTGTGCTCGAGATTGGCGCTTTTCCCTTTGCTTTCAATCTTGTAGAACATGAACTGCGCGGCTTTGCAGCAGATGAGCAGAACATAGGGTTTGCGCGCCGATTTAACTGGGGTACGCTCGAACGAAGCCAGATGTTCAATCCAAACAATGGAGTTCAGCATGGGATACAAGAAGATTCAGGTTCCAGCCGTTGGCGAAAAAATTACCGTCAACGCGGACCATTCTCTCAATGTTCCTAACAACCCGATCATCCCCTTCATTGAAGGTGATGGTATTGGTGTTGATATCAGCCCGGTCATGATCAAGGTTGTCGATGCTGCTGTTAAGAAGGCTTACGGCGGCGATCGCAAAATTTCCTGGATGGAAGTCTACGCCGGGGAGAAAGCGACTCAGGTTTACGATCAGGACACCTGGCTACCTCAGGAAACCCTGGACGCGGTGAAGGATTACGTGGTTTCCATCAAGGGCCCTCTGACCACGCCGGTCGGTGGTGGCATCCGCTCCCTGAACGTGGCCCTGCGCCAACAACTCGACCTTTATGTGTGCCTGCGCCCGGTGCGCTGGTTTGAAGGCGTGCCGAGCCCGGTCAAGAAGCCTGGCGACGTCGACATGACCATTTTCCGCGAGAACTCGGAAGACATCTACGCCGGTATCGAGTGGAAAGCAGGTTCGCCGGAAGCGACCAAAGTCATCAAGTTCCTTAAAGAAGAAATGGGCGTTACCAAGATCCGTTTCGACGAGAACTGCGGCATCGGCGTCAAGCCGGTTTCCTTGCAGGGCACCAAACGTCTGGCGCGCAAGGCCTTGCAATACGTGGTCGACAACGACCGCGACTCGCTGACCATCGTGCATAAAGGCAACATCATGAAGTTCACCGAAGGTGCCTTCAAAGAGTGGGCTTACGAAGTGGCGGCTGAAGAGTTCGGCGCGACCTTGCTCGATGGTGGCCCGTGGATGCAGTTCAAAAACCCGAAAACCGGCAAGAATGTCATCGTCAAGGACGCCATCGCCGACGCCATGCTCCAGCAGATCCTGCTGCGCCCGGCCGAGTACGATGTGATCGCGACCCTGAACCTCAACGGCGACTACCTCTCCGACGCCCTGGCGGCCGAAGTGGGCGGTATTGGTATCGCACCGGGTGCGAACCTGTCCGACACCATCGCGATGTTCGAGGCCACCCACGGTACTGCGCCGAAATACGCCGGCAAGGACCAGGTCAACCCGGGTTCGCTGATTTTGTCTGCAGAAATGATGCTGCGTCACATGGGCTGGACCGAAGCGGCCGACCTGATCATCAAGGGCACCAACGGCGCGATTTCCGCCAAAACTGTTACCTATGATTTCGAACGTCTGATGGATGGCGCCAAGTTGGTGTCTTCTTCCGGCTTCGGCGATGCGCTGATTTCGCACATGTAAGCGGGCAGATACAAAAAAACCGCCTTCGGGCGGTTTTTTAATGACTGGATGTTTTTAGCTTCAGCCGGACACTTTCTCTTCTTGGGTCGATACGTCAACAACCGTCCCATGCGTGGATTCCGGCGCTGCAATCTTGACTGCATGAAGCCCCTTTGGGCCCTGCACAATGTCGAAGCTTACAGCCTGTCCAGCCTTGAGGGTTTTATAGCCCTCCATTTCAATGGCGGAGTAGTGAGCAAAGAAATCAATAAGATGACCGTCCTCGTCGCGACCTTCGCGGGCTTCGGTGTTGATAAAACCAAACCCCTTGGCATTGTTGAACCATTTCACCTTACCGACTGACATACCCATATCCCTCTGCAACAGACTCCATCACTGGAGTATCATCCAGTACATCCGCAGTCGAATCTCATAAATAAGATTGACTCCGCGGACCTTTTTTACCCACTGTGGGCTCTATTGGTTGTAACACCGTTTTGCTGATAGTCAAGGTGACCAGGCAGTCGGAGTTGAAATCGTTGACGACCGTCCCCACTACTGTATTCGCACAACTGACGAACCTTTCTTTCCATGCATGCAATCAGCCAGATTCGACTAACATTCAATCAGGATGTCCCTGATTCACACGACGACGATTCCGCAGGCGTTGCTGTTCAGGAGGCAAAGCCTGCTTTACAGGCGCCACCGATGTACAAGGTGGTTTTGTTCAATGATGACTACACACCGATGGATTTCGTCGTCGAAGTGCTCGAGGTGTTTTTTAACCTGAATCGCGAGCTGGCGACCAAGGTCATGCTGGCCGTTCACACAGAAGGACGGGCAGTATGTGGAGTGTTTACCCGCGACATCGCCGAGACCAAGGCCATGCAGGTCAACCAATACGCCAGGGAAAGCCAGCATCCGCTACTCTGTGAAATCGAGAAGGACGGTTAATCGCCGACCACTTGGGTATGAGGTGAAGCTATGTTAAACCGCGAGCTCGAAGTCACCCTCAATCTTGCCTTCAAGGAGGCCCGTTCGAAGCGTCATGAGTTCATGACCGTCGAGCATCTCCTTCTGGCGCTATTGGACAATGAGGCTGCCGCCACCGTTTTGCGTGCATGCGGCGCAAACCTCGACAAACTCAAGCATGACCTGCAGGAGTTCATCGACTCCACCACGCCACTGATCCCCGTACATGATGAGGATCGTGAGACCCAGCCAACCCTGGGCTTCCAGCGTGTTCTGCAGCGTGCTGTCTTTCACGTGCAGAGCTCGGGCAAACGCGAAGTCACCGGTGCCAACGTGCTGGTTGCAATCTTCAGTGAGCAAGAGAGTCAGGCAGTGTTCCTGCTTAAACAGCAGAGCGTTGCGCGCATCGATGTCGTCAACTATATCGCTCACGGCATTTCCAAAGTGCCGGGGCATGGCGATCACTCTGAAGGTGAGCAAGATATGCAGGACGACGAGGGCGGTGAGTCTTCTTCTTCAGGCAATCCTCTGGATGCTTATGCAAGCAACCTTAACGAACTCGCGCGCCAGGGCCGAATAGACCCATTGGTTGGCCGTGAGCTTGAAGTCGAGCGCGTCGCGCAGATTCTGGCGCGTCGTCGCAAAAACAATCCGTTGTTGGTGGGCGAAGCAGGCGTGGGTAAAACTGCGATTGCCGAAGGTTTGGCCAAGCGCATTGTCGACAACCAGGTGCCGGACTTGCTGGCGAACAGCGTGGTGTATTCGCTTGATCTGGGTGCCTTGCTGGCCGGGACCAAGTACCGCGGTGATTTCGAGAAGCGCTTCAAGGCGCTGCTCAATGAGCTGAAAAAACGCCCGCAGGCGATCCTGTTCATCGACGAGATTCACACCATTATTGGTGCGGGTGCCGCGTCCGGTGGCGTCATGGACGCCTCCAACCTGCTGAAGCCGTTGTTGTCCTCGGGCGACATTCGCTGCATCGGGTCAACCACGTTCCAGGAATTCCGCGGCATCTTCGAGAAAGACCGTGCCTTGGCTCGGCGTTTCCAGAAGGTCGATGTGTCGGAGCCTTCCGTGGAAGACACCATCAGCATCCTGCGCGGCTTGAAAGGTCGTTTTGAAACGCACCACGGCATCGAGTACAGCGATGAAGCATTGCGCGCAGCTGCTGAGCTGGCGTCGCGCTACATCAACGATCGGCACATGCCGGACAAAGCCATCGATGTTATCGACGAGGCGGGTGCTTACCAGCGTCTGCAACCGGTCGAGAAGCGTGTGAAACGCATCGAAGTGCCTCAGGTCGAGGACATTGTTGCGAAAATCGCGAGGATTCCGCCTAAGCATGTCACCAGCTCCGATAAAGAGCTGCTGCGCAATCTTGAGCGTGACCTGAAGCTGACGGTTTTCGGCCAGGATGCGGCGATCGACTCGCTGTCGACTGCGATCAAACTGTCGCGTGCCGGTCTCAAGTCGCCTGACAAACCTGTCGGTTCGTTCCTGTTCGCAGGGCCAACCGGTGTCGGTAAAACCGAAGCGGCGCGTCAGTTGGCTAAAGCGCTGGGCATTGAGCTGGTTCGCTTCGACATGTCCGAGTACATGGAGCGTCACACCGTATCGCGTCTGATCGGTGCGCCTCCGGGTTACGTCGGGTTTGATCAGGGCGGTCTGCTGACTGAAGCCATCACCAAGCAGCCTCACTGCGTGCTGCTGCTCGATGAAATCGAGAAGGCGCATCCGGAAGTCTTCAACCTGCTGCTGCAGGTCATGGACCACGGTACGCTGACCGATAACAACGGGCGCAAGGCGGATTTCCGTAACGTGATCGTTATCATGACGACCAACGCCGGCGCCGAAACAGCAGCTCGCGCTTCGATCGGTTTCACCCATCAGGACCACTCGTCCGATGCGATGGAAGTGATCAAGAAGAGCTTCACGCCAGAGTTCCGCAACCGTCTGGACACCATTATCCAGTTTGGTCGCCTCAGTCATGAGGTTATCAAAAGTGTGGTGGACAAGTTCCTTACCGAGCTTCAGGCGCAGTTGGAAGACAAACGCGTGCAGTTGGAAGTGACCGACGCTGCGCGCAGTTGGCTGGCGGCAGGTGGTTATGACTCGGCGATGGGTGCTCGACCAATGGCGCGTTTGATTCAGGACAAGATCAAGCGTCCGCTGGCGGAAGAGATTCTGTTTGGCGAGTTGGCTGATCACGGCGGCGTGGTGCACATTGATCTCAAGGATGGTGAGTTGACCTTTGAGTTTGAGACCACGGCGGAAATGGCCTGACGTTATCGCAACAGAGCAAAAAGGCGCCGAAAGGCGCCTTTTTGCTGTCTGCCCGTCATCCACGCATTAGCGGTGGGAGCGGGCTTGCTCGCTCCCACATTGGGATTGTGTGGAGCGCCAAATCGCAGGCAAACAAAAACGCCCGGCATAAACCGGGCGTCTTGTATTGACTTGATTAGCGAGCGCGGTAAGTGATGCGCCCTTTGCTCAAGTCATAGGGCGTCAGCTCGACGCGCACTTTGTCACCGGTAAGAATACGAATGTAGTTCTTGCGCATCTTGCCGGAGATATGCGCGGTTACGACGTGCCCATTTTCCAACTCCACGCGAAACATGGTGTTGGGCAGGGTGTCGACGACAGTGCCTTCCATTTCGAAGCTGTCTTCTTTCGACATGCAGTAAAGCCCTCGGTGTCCAATGAATGGCCCGGTGCAACTGCGCCAGGCAAAAGCGGCGTGCATTGTGCCCGAAAAATGGGGTTTAAGCCAAGGGGTTTAGGGTTTGCCCTAGTTCAGGATGACCCAGCGCTGGTTAATCAGCAGTTCGATAGGGCGATATTGAGTCTTGTAGCTCATCTTTTTGCAGTTTTTGATCCAGTAACCGAGGTAAACCGCCTCTAGCTGCAAGCGCTGTGCTTCGCCTATCTGCCAAAGAATCGCGTAGCGCCCAAGGCTGCGGCGCTCTTCGGCGGGTTCGTAGAAGGTGTAAACCGCCGACAGACCGTTGGGCAGCAAGTCAGTTACGGCCACTGCGACCAATCGGCCGTCGAGGCGAAACTCGTAAAATCGGGAAAACGGCAGATCGCGCACCAGGAATGTCGAAAACTGGTCGCGACTCGGCGGGTACATATCGCCATCGGCGTGACGCTGCTCGATATAGCGCTGATACAGGTCGAAGTACTCTTCACTGAACTGCGGCTTGGCCGGGCGTACTTGCAAGTCGACGTTACGCTTCAAAATACGTTTTTGTTGGCGGCTGGGGATAAATTGCGCCACAGGGATGCGCGCCGGGACGCACGCATTGCAATTCTGGCAATGCGGCCGGTAAAGATGATCGCCACTGCGACGAAAACCCATTTCGGACAGGTCTGCATAGACATGCACATCCATGGGCTGGCTAGGGTCGAGAAACAGGGTTGTGGCCTGCTCCTCGGGCAGATAACTGCAAGAGTGGGGCTGAGTGGCATAAAACTTCAAACGCGCCAACTCGGTCATGATCAACCCTCGGGATAAGCTTTTGAATAAGTGTAAGCCACGCGCGCGAAAGTCGCTCAGCAAACCCATGTGGCGCGGTTGAGTTGATCCAGATGCTGCGCGAGGTAGTCAGCGAATTCATTACGCGGGATGGATCGTGCGCCCAGGCTTTGCAGATGGTCGGTAGGCATCTGGCAGTCAATGAGTACAAACCCCGAGTCTTTCAGATGCCGCACCAATGTGGCAAAGCCATACTTGGAGGCGTTGTCGGCTCGGCTGAACATGGACTCACCGAAAAACAGCTGTCCCATCGCCAGTCCATACAGACCGCCGACCAACTCGCCGGCGTCCCAGACCTCAACCGAATGGGCGTAGCCACGTTTATGCAGTTCCAGGTAAGCGTCTTGCATCGCATGGGTGATCCAGGTGCCGTCGGCGTAATCGCGCGGTGCAGCGCAAGCGCGAATGACGGAGGCGAAATCCTGATCGAAGGTCACTTGATAGCGCTGTTTGCGCAATAACTTGCTCAAGCTGCGCGAGACATGCAGTTCGTCGGGAAACAAGACTGTGCGTGGATCGGGCGACCACCACAAAATTGGCTGGCCCTCGGAGAACCATGGAAAGCAGCCATGGCGGTAAGCCTGGATCAGCCGATCGGCGGACAAATCACCGCCCGCGGCCAGCAGGCCGTTAGGTTCGCGCATCGCTCTGGCGAGTGGCGGGAAGGTCAGGGTGTTGCGTTGTAACCAAGTCAGCATGGCATCCAGGCTTGCAATAGGGGAGGGCGGGGCAGACCTGTTGGCCTGCTACGAAGTTTGCCGCTAAACCGTTGGAATGTCGCAGAGGTATTTCCCGCCATCCGGTGCGCTGCAAATGCAAGAACCGAAGCGGCCGATTATTTCGAATGTGCACTGTTGCAACTTGGCGCTGTGGATGTGGTCGTAAACGGTCGATAAGAGCTGCGCGCTGAAGCGTCGAATGATCAGGGATGAACGCTTCGCGTCGATCATAAAAACACCTCATAAGCCTTTGTCACAAAAGACAATGCATGCTCAAATTGGACTGCGTGTAATGTGCCGTTGGCTATGCTGCATCCAGAGGCACCAAGCATGGCATCGTGCGAACAAACCCGTACAATGCCAGCCTGTTACAGCGTTTGTAATAGAATAACTGACGTGCTCCATGTTTATAGAAACCACGGCTCAGTGTTAAAAGTAGCCTCGATCAAGTGTGATAATTTTTTTACCTGCCTGGATAGGGCAGTTTTTATAGTCATTCAACAGATGGACGCGCCTCAGGCGCAGGAATAGTAGCGTTTTGAAGAAATCCACCGCAGTACCAAAAATAGCTGTTCCGCTTTGGCGCCAGCAATTGCACTACCGGCTCAAGGAAGGTGCGTTGATCGCCATCGGGGCTTTGTGCCTGTTCCTGATGATGGCCTTGTTGACATACGGCAAGGACGATCCGGGATGGAGCCATAACAGCAAAATTGACGATGTGCAGAACTTCGGCGGGCCCGCAGGTTCGTACAGCGCCGATATCCTGTTCATGGTGCTGGGTTATTTCGCCTACATCTTCCCGTTGTTACTGGCGATCAAGGCTTACCAGATCTTCCGTCAACGCCACGAGCAATGGCAGTGGAGCGGCTGGCTGTTTTCATGGCGCCTGATCGGCCTGGTATTCCTGGTGCTGTCGGGCGCTGCTTTGGCTCATATCCATTTTCACGCAGCGACCGGTCTGCCGGCGGGTGCCGGTGGCGCACTGGGTGAAAGCCTCGGCGACCTGGCGCGCAATGCGCTGAATATTCAAGGCAGCACACTGCTGTTCATCGCGCTTTTCCTGTTTGGCCTCACAGTCTTTACCGACCTCTCGTGGTTCAAGGTAATGGACGTTACCGGCAAGATTACCCTCGACCTTTTCGAGCTGTTCCAAGGGGCCGCCAACCGCTGGTGGGCCGCCCGAACAGAACGCAAGCAGCTGGTTGCACAGTTGCGTGAAGTCGACGATCGCGTGCATGACGTTGTGGCGCCCACGGTCACCGACAAACGCGAGCAAGCCAAGGTCAAGGAGCGCCTGATCGAGCGTGAACAGGCCTTGAGCAAACACATGTCCGAGCGCGAGAAACAGGTGCCGCCGGTTATCGCCCCCGCGCCGCCCAAACCTTCAGCGCCAAGCAAACGCGTAGAAAAAGAGAAACAGGCGCCATTGTTCGTCGACAGCGCCGTCGAAGGCACTTTGCCGCCGATCTCGATTCTCGACCCCGCCGAGAAAAAACAACTCAACTATTCGCCGGAGTCACTGGCAGCCGTCGGCCATTTGCTGGAAATCAAACTCAAGGAGTTTGGAGTCGAAGTGTCGGTGGATTCGATTCACCCAGGCCCGGTGATTACCCGCTACGAGATCCAGCCTGCAGCCGGGGTCAAGGTCAGCCGCATCTCTAATCTGGCAAAAGACTTGGCGCGTTCCCTGGCCGTGACCAGCGTGCGGGTAGTGGAAGTGATTCCGGGCAAGACCACTGTCGGTATCGAGATTCCGAACGAAGACCGCCAGATCGTGCGCTTCTCCGAAGTGTTGTCGACGCCTGAGTACGACAACTTCAAGTCGCCGGTAACGTTGGCTCTGGGGCACGATATTGGCGGCAAGCCTGTGATCACCGATCTGGCAAAAATGCCGCACTTGCTGGTGGCCGGTACGACCGGTTCCGGTAAGTCGGTGGGCGTGAATGCGATGATTCTGTCGATCCTGTTCAAGTCGGGCCCGGAAGACGCCAAACTGATCATGATCGACCCGAAAATGCTTGAGCTGTCGATCTATGAAGGCATTCCGCATTTGCTGTGCCCGGTTGTGACCGATATGAAAGACGCGGCCAACGCCCTGCGCTGGAGCGTTGCGGAGATGGAGCGCCGTTACAAATTGATGGCGAAGATGGGTGTACGAAACCTGTCGGGCTTCAACGCCAAGGTCAAGGAAGCTCAGGATGCTGGCACGCCGCTGACCGATCCTTTGTACAAGCGCGAAAGCATTCACGACGAAGCGCCGCTGTTGAGCAAGCTGCCAACCATCGTCGTGGTGGTTGACGAGTTCGCCGACATGATGATGATCGTCGGCAAGAAGGTTGAAGAGTTGATCGCCCGTATCGCCCAGAAAGCGCGGGCTGCGGGTATTCACTTGATTCTCGCCACCCAGCGTCCATCGGTTGACGTGATCACCGGTTTGATCAAGGCCAACATTCCGACGCGTATGGCGTTTCAGGTATCGAGCAAGATCGATTCGCGCACCATCATCGACCAGGGCGGCGCCGAGCAACTGTTGGGTCACGGTGACATGCTGTACATGCCGCCAGGCACCAGCCTGCCAATTCGTGTGCATGGCGCCTTCGTTTCCGATGATGAAGTACACCGGGTTGTTGAGGCGTGGAAACTGCGCGGCGCACCGGAGTACAACGATGACATTCTCGCCGGAGTTGAAGAGGCCGGTAGCGGTTTTGACGGCGGCAGTAGCGGTGGCGACGATGATGCCGAAACGGATGCGCTGTACGACGAAGCCGTGCAGTTCGTTCTTGAAAGCCGCCGCGCATCCATCTCTGCGGTGCAGCGCAAGCTGAAAATCGGCTACAACCGCGCCGCGCGCATGATCGAATCCATGGAAATGGCCGGGGTCGTGACGTCCATGAACACCAACGGCTCGCGCGAAGTCCTGGCTCCTGGCCCGGTGCGCGACTGATTGTTTTGAAAGGGCGGTACGCCGCCCGTTCCCCCCACGAATTTATGAGGACTCCGATGCGTCTTATCCGCATGCTGTTACTACCGGTATTGGCCTTGACCACGCTGTCGGCCCACGCCGATGACAAGGACGTAGCGCGTCTGACCCAGCTCCTGGAAAAATCCCAGACCCTGACTGCACGTTTTTCGCAGTTGACCCTTGATGGCGGCGGTACCCAGTTGCAGGAAACGGCTGGCGAAATGTCGCTGCAACGGCCTGGCCTGTTCTACTGGCACACCAACGCGCCGGCCGAACAAACCATGGTTTCCGACGGCAAGAAAGTCACCCTGTGGGACCCGGACCTGGAGCAGGTCACCATCAAGAATCTCGACTTGCGCCTGACGCA
This sequence comes from Gordonia sp. IEGM753, assembly GCF_050321825.1. Taxonomy (NCBI): domain Bacteria; kingdom Bacillati; phylum Actinomycetota; class Actinomycetes; order Mycobacteriales; family Gordoniaceae; genus Gordonia; species Gordonia sp. IEGM753. Next base: position 2,810,500 of record NZ_JBNQGB010000001.1, on the reverse strand, counting down.
AACGCCGGCGTTGTTGTTGTCCGGTGATGTCTCCAAAATCAACCAAAGCTTCGACATCAGCGCCAAAGAAGCAGGTGGCGTGATCGACTTTACGTTGAAGCCGAAAACCAAGGACACCTTGTTCGACAGCTTGCGTCTGTCGTTCCGCAATGGTCTGGTCAACGACATGCAATTGATCGACAGCGTCGGTCAGCGCACCAATATCCTGTTCACCGGCGTCAAGGCCAACGAGCCAATCCCGGCGTCCAAGTTCAAGTTCGATATCCCTAAAGGGGCGGACGTGATCCAAGAGTAAGGCAACACCTGAAAACAGGCTTTTGTGGTGAGGGGATTTATCCCCGTTGGGCCGCGTAGTGGCCCCAAGATCTGCCAATGCGGTGTATCAGGCATGCCGCATGCAATGATTTCCCGACTGCTGCGCAGCCGAACGGGGATAAACCCCCTCGCCACAAATTTGCAGCAGGCTTGGGAGCGTTGTATTAATCCGAGGTTTTAATAATACGTGATGGACCTGTTCCGCAGTGCCCCGATTGCTCAACCCTTGGCTGCTCGCTTGCGCGCCGCCAATCTGGATGAGTATGTCGGCCAGGAGCACCTGCTCGCTCGCGGCAAGCCTTTGCGCGAAGCGCTGGAGCAGGGTGCCCTGCACTCGATGATTTTCTGGGGCCCGCCGGGCGTGGGCAAAACCACGTTGGCGCGTTTGCTGGCAGAAGTCTCGGATGCACACTTCGAAACGGTTTCGGCGGTGTTGGCGGGTGTGAAGGAAATCCGTCAAGCGGTGGAAATCGCCAAGCAACAGGCCGGGCAGTACGGCAAGCGCACCATCCTGTTTGTCGACGAAGTGCATCGCTTCAACAAGTCGCAGCAGGATGCGTTTCTGCCGTACGTCGAAGACGGCACGCTGATTTTCATTGGCGCAACCACTGAAAACCCCTCGTTCGAACTCAATAACGCACTGCTTTCCCGGGCACGGGTTTACGTGCTCAAAAGTCTCGACGAAGCCGCGTTGCGCAAATTGGTACATCGCGCGCTGACCGAAGAGCGTGGCTTGGGCAAACGGCAACTGACCCTCAGCGATGAAGGTTTTCAGATGCTGCTTTCGGCCGCCGACGGTGATGGCCGACGTCTGCTTAACCTGCTGGAAAACGCCTCGGACCTGGCTGAAGACGACAGCGAAATCGGCGTTGATCTGCTGCAAAGTCTTCTGGGTGATACGCGTCGTCGCTTCGACAAGGGCGGCGAGGCGTTTTACGACCAGATATCGGCGCTGCATAAATCGGTGCGCGGCTCCAATCCCGACGGCGCGCTGTACTGGTTCGCGCGAATGATCGACGGTGGTTGCGACCCGTTGTACCTGGCCCGACGCGTAGTGCGTATGGCCAGCGAAGACATCGGCAATGCGGACCCTCGCGCCCTCAGCCTGTGCCTGGCCGCGTGGGACGTGCAGGAGCGCCTCGGCAGCCCCGAAGGTGAATTGGCGGTGGCGCAGGCCATTACGTATCTGGCCTGCGCGCCAAAAAGCAACGCGGTGTACATGGGCTTCAAAGCCGCCATGCGCAGCGCTGCTGAACACGGCTCGCTCGAAGTGCCGCTGCACCTGCGCAATGCGCCGACCAAGTTGATGAAGCAATTGGGCTACGGCGACGAATATCGTTATGCCCACGATGAACCGGACGCCTACGCCGCGGGCGAAGACTACTTCCCGGATGAACTCGAACCGCAGCCGTTTTATCAGCCGGTGCCGCGTGGCCTGGAATTGAAGATCGGCGAGAAGCTCAATCACCTTGCTCAACTTGATCGCCTCAGCCCTCGGCAGCGGAGAAAATAGTGATTCCTTTGATCGTTGCAGTCTCCGTAGGCGGAATTGCCGGCACGCTGTTGCGCTTCGCGACGGGCAACTGGGTCAACGCTAATTGGCCGCGGCACTTCTATACCGCGACGCTGGCCGTTAATATCGTGGGCTGTCTGCTGATCGGCGTTCTTTACGGTCTGTTTCTGATACGCCCGGAGGTGCCAATTGAGGTGCGTGCCGGTTTGTTGGTTGGCTTCCTCGGGGGGCTGACGACTTTTTCATCCTTTTCACTGGATACGGTGCGCTTGCTGGAAAGCGGGCAGGTTCCGCTGGCCCTGGGCTATGCGGCCATCAGCGTATTCGGCGGGCTGCTCGCCACCTGGGCTGGCCTGTCCTTGACCAAACTTTGATAACGAGAGACCGACATGCTCGATTCCAAACTGTTACGTAGCAACCTTCAGGACGTAGCGGACCGCCTGGCATCCCGAGGCTATACGCTGGATGTTGCGCGCATCGAAGCGCTGGAAGAACAGCGCAAGACCGTCCAGACCCGCACCGAAGCACTGCAGGCTGAACGTAATGCGCGCTCCAAATCCATCGGTCAGGCCAAGCAACGCGGCGAAGACATCGCACCGTTGATGGCTGACGTCGAGCGCATGGCCAATGAATTGAGCGCCGGTAAAGTTGAGCTGGACGCGATCCAGACCGATCTGGATTCTATCCTGCTCGGCATTCCGAACCTGCCGCACGAATCGGTACCGGTCGGTGCTGACGAAGATGGCAACGTCGAAGTGCGCCGCTGGGGCACGCCAACCGTATTCGACTTCCCGGTTCAGGACCACGTGGCCTTGGGCGAGAAGTTCGGCTGGCTGGACTTCGAAACGGCGGCCAAGCTCTCCGGCGCTCGTTTTGCCCTGTTGCGCGGCCCGATTGCCCGCCTGCACCGCGCCCTGGCGCAGTTCATGATCAACCTGCACACCAGCGAGCACGGTTACGAAGAGGCTTACACGCCTTACCTCGTTCAGGCGCCAGCACTGCAAGGCACCGGCCAATTGCCGAAATTCGAGGAAGACCTGTTCAAGATCACTCGCGAAGGCGAAGCCGATCTGTACTTGATTCCGACTGCTGAAGTGTCGCTGACCAACATCGTCGCGGGTGAAATCGTCGATTCGAAACTGCTGCCGATCAAGTTTGTCGCGCACACGCCATGCTTTCGCAGCGAGGCCGGTGCATCGGGTCGCGACACGCGCGGCATGATTCGTCAGCATCAGTTCGACAAAGTAGAGATGGTCCAGATCGTTGAGCCGTCGACGTCGATGGAGGCGCTGGAAGGCCTGACCGCCAATGCCGAGAAAGTCCTGCAACTGCTGGAGCTGCCTTATCGCACCCTGGCGCTGTGCACGGGCGACATGGGCTTCAGCGCAGTCAAGACGTATGACCTGGAAGTGTGGATTCCGAGCCAGGACAAGTACCGCGAGATTTCTTCGTGCTCCAACTGCGGCGATTTCCAGGCGCGCCGTATGCAGGCACGCTTCCGTAACCCGGAAACCGGCAAGCCGGAATTGGTTCACACCCTCAATGGTTCCGGGCTGGCAGTCGGCCGTACCCTCGTTGCCGTGCTGGAAAACTACCAGCAGGCCGATGGTTCGATTCGTGTGCCAGACGTGCTGAAACCGTACATGGGTGGCCTTGAGGTCATCGGCTAAATGGACTATCTGCCGCTGTTTCACAACCTGCGCGGCAGTCGTGTGTTGGTCGTCGGTGGGGGGGAAATTGCCTTGCGCAAATCCCGCCTGCTGGCCGAAGCCGGTGCGCTGCTGCGGGTGGTCGCACCTGAAATTGAACCGCAACTGCGTGAGCTGGTTGTCGGCAGCGGTGGCGAGTGCCTGTTGCGAGGTTACGTCGAGTCGGACCTGGATGCTTGCGGGCTGATCATTGCCGCCACTGACGACGAACCACTGAACGCGCAAGTGTCTGCAGATGCTCATCGGCGTTGCGTGCCGGTCAATGTGGTGGATTCGCCTGCCTTGTGCAGCGTTATATTCCCGGCAATCGTCGACCGCTCGCCACTGATCATCGCGGTGTCCAGCGGCGGTGATGCGCCGGTGCTGGCGCGGTTGATTCGCGCCAAACTGGAAACCTGGATTCCGTCGACATACGGTCAACTCGCCGGGCTGGCTGCGCGTTTTCGCAGCCAGGTCAAAGGCCTGTTTCCGGATGTGCAGCAGCGTCGTGCGTTCTGGGAAGATGTTTTCCAGGGCCCGATTGCCGACCGTCAATTAGCCGGGCAGGGCGCCGAAGCCGAGCGCCTGTTGCTGGCGAAAATCGCTGGCGATGCGCCGAAAACCACCGGTGAAGTGTATTTGGTGGGCGCGGGGCCAGGTGATCCCGATTTGCTGACCTTTCGCGCCTTGCGCCTGATGCAGCAAGCCGATGTGGTGCTGTATGACCGTTTGGTTGCACCGGCAATTCTGGATTTGTGCCGCCGTGATGCCGAGCGTATCTACGTCGGCAAGCGTCGCGCCGATCACGCGGTGCCGCAGGATCAGATCAACCAGCAACTGGTGGATCTGGCCAAACAGGGCAAGCGCGTTGTGCGGTTGAAGGGCGGTGACCCGTTCATCTTTGGTCGCGGTGGCGAGGAGATCGAAGAACTGGCCGCCCACGGCATTCCATTCCAGGTAGTGCCGGGTATTACCGCTGCGAGCGGTTGTGCGGCGTATGCCGGTATTCCGTTGACGCACCGTGATTACGCGCAGTCTGTGCGTTTTGTCACCGGGCATCTGAAGGATGGCTCGACTGATTTGCCTTGGGCGGATTTGGTCGCTCCAGCGCAAACCCTGGTGTTTTACATGGGGTTGGTGGGGTTGCCGATTATCTGCGAGCAGTTGATCAAGCATGGTCGCGCAGCAGATACCCCGGCCGCGTTGATCCAACAGGGCACCACGGTTAACCAGCGGGTATTTACCGGGACGCTGTCCGACCTTCCGCGCCTGGTGGCGGAGCATGAAGTGCACGCGCCGACGTTAGTCATCGTTGGGGAAGTGGTGCAACTGCGCGAGAAACTGGCCTGGTTCGAAGGGGCGCAGGCACAAGTCTAGAGACTGAGTCGCTTCCATCGCTAGCAGGCTAGCTCCCACAGGGGATTTGTGAACGACACAAGTCCAGTGTGGGAGCTAGCCTGCTAGCGATTGGGCCTCATAAACGGTACAAACCTCAGGCCTTGCGCCAAACCCCTTTCCCGCTCAACCGCTCACGATCATGCGCGACGGTGAAGTCCTGCGACGGACCTTTAGGCACTATCCCGGTCGGGTTAATGGTCTTGTGGCTGCCGTAGTAGTGGTTCTTGATGTGCTGGAAATCCACAGTCTCGGCAATTCCCGGCCACTGATAAATCTCGCGCAGCCAGTTCGACAGATTCGGATAGTCGACAATTCGGCGCAGGTTGCACTTGAAGTGCCCGTGATACACCGCATCGAACCGAATGATTGTGGTAAACAGCCGGATGTCGGCCTCGGTCAGGTACTCGCCTGCCAGGTAGCGATTGGCGCCTAACAGCACTTCCAGTCGATCCAGTTCCGCAAATAACCCATCGAACGCATCTTCATAAGCCTGTTGCGATGTCGCAAACCCGGCGCGGTAGACACCGTTGTTCACCGCCGGATAAATGCGCTCGTTCAAGGCATCGATCTCGCCGCGCAAGGGCTCGGGATAGAAGTCCAGATCACTACCGGTCAGGTCATCAAATGCGTTGTTGAACATGCGGATAATTTCCGCCGACTCATTGTTGACGATGCAATGCTGCTGCTTGTCCCACAGCACCGGCACTGTCACACGGCCGGTGTAGTTGGCAGTGTCGGCGGTGTAGCGTTGGTGCATGAAATCGAAGTGGTCGAGCTTGTCGCCCGTCGAGCCGTAGCGCTGGTCGAAGGTCCAGCCGTTTTCCAGCATCAGCCAGCCGACCACCGACACATCGATCAACTGTTCCAGGCTTTTTAGTTTGCGCAGGATCAACGTGCGATGCGCCCAAGGGCAGGCCAGCGACACGTAGAGATGATAGCGACCAGCCTCGGCGGTAAAACCGCCGACACCTGTCGGGCCGGGCTTGCCGTCAATCGTCAGCCAGTTGCGTCGTTGCGCCTGTTCACGCTGGAACGCGCCGTCCTTGCCGCTTTCGTACCACTGGTCATGCCAGCGGCCTTCAACTAACAAACCCATGTTCAAGACTCCAAAAATCAATAATCGTTGGAGTCGAGTCTATTCGCATAGGTTCGAACAAAAAGCGCAAAGGTTGGGCGTTTATGATCGGCTAAATCGATCGGTCTCGGGCGTCCCAGTACTGCTGGGCGGTCTCGAAGGCGTGTTCGCGGGATTGGCCGAGCCCGCGCAAGGCCAGGGCCATGGTCGAAATCAGCGCCATTTGCGGGTAGCTGTCGACGACGTCGCCGCGCCATACCGCTTTCAAATGCTCAGGTTCCAGCGATGCCGGTTTGACGTGCCGCTGACTCGACATCTGCGGCCATTCCTCGTCCCAGCTTTCGCCGCCGATGGTGCCATACAAGTGGCTGTCGGCGTCCGGGTTGATCTCGATCTCGCCACCGTCACCTTTGACCACGATAGCGGTGTCACCGAGCAAACCGCTGGCATCGCGATGCACCGCTTGGTAACCCGGATGGAAGATACTTTGCAGGCCGCAGCGCGCGCTCAACGGATTGAGAATGCGCGTCAGCGAATGGATCGGCGAGCGCAGGCCCAGGGTATTACGCAGGTCGATCATGCGTTGCAACTGCGGTGCCCAATCCACCAGCGGCATGAACGCCAGGCCGCCGTTATCCAGCGCTGCGCCGACTTGCTGCCAATCGCGGCACAGCGGGATGTTCAGCGTTGCCAGCAGCTGTTCGGTGTACAACCGACCGGCCGTGTGTGCACCGCCGCCATGCATGAAAATACGCACGCCGTTTTGTGCCAGGCATTTTGCCGCCAGCAGGTACCACGGCAGATGACGCTTTTTGCCGGCATAGGTCGGCCAGTCCAGGTCAACCGCCATCGCCGGTGGCTTCAGGCGCGCGCGCAAGGCTTCGGCGAAACCTGCCATTTCCTCGGCGCTTTCTTCTTTATGCCGCAACAGCATCAAGAATGCGCCGAGCTGGGTGTCCTCCACTTGATCGTCGAGGATGAACCCCATGGCTTGGCGAGCTTCTTCGCGGGTCAGGTCGCGGGCGCCACGTTTGCCCTTGCCAAGGATGCGCACGAACTGGGCGAACGGATGCTCGGCGGGCGTTTCGAGAGTCAGCGCTGGATAATCGGTCATAAGCAATTCGTCGGTTTGGGCAGGCCCGCCAGTTTTGCGGCGAGTTTGGCAGGGGTGCCTTTAAACAGTCGGTTGAGGTGCAGGCTGTTGCCTTTTTCCGGGCCGAGTTTTAACGCGGTGTATTTGATCAGCGGGCGAGTGGCTGGGGACAGCTGAAACTCGGCGTAGAAACTGCGCAACAGTTTCAGGACTTCCCAATGCTCCGGGCTTAACTCGATGCCTTCAGCGGCGGCAAGGGCGGCGGCTACATCGTCGGACCAGTCGCTGAGGTCAACCAGAAATCCGTCTTTATCCAGCTCGATGGTGTGTGCGCCGACGGTCAGGGCATTCATAACCAACTGTTGACCTTGTCGTAGTGAATCGACAGTTCGACGAAGGCCGGGTAATCGATGGCGGTCGCCGTGCCGGGCACTTCCAGCGCACGCGCCTGAGCGTCTTCGGCCAGTACAAACAGCTTCAAATGGCGTGTGTTCAGCGCAGTGAAGGGCGCCGTGTTCGCCTGTAACGCGTAGACCGCATCACCGGTGAGCAGCAACGCATCGTCCGCGCCGATGACGCGCAGGCAACTGTGAAGGCGACTGTCGCCGAACGGGGAGTGAGACAACACGTGCAAAGTCGACATCAGAGCGTAATCACCTGGTCGTAGCGGTCAATGAGAGCCGTGATCGCGGCAGCGTCCAGCGCTTGGGCTTCCTGCAGTGCCAGACAGGCCGTATCGACACCGCGTTCGGCGGCGCTGTCGCTGCAGACGAACAGCTCCTCGACACCAAACATCGGCAGGGCCTGCAGATTGGCGCTCAAGTCTTTTTGCTGCAAAGCCTTGGCGTCCTGTTTCGCGCTGAGCTGGAACACTCCGTCATCGAGAAACAGCATGCCAATCGGCAAGTCGAACGCACCGCCCGCCAATACGATGTCCAGCGCTTCGCGTGCATTGGGCCCCGACCACGGCGCCTGGCGGCTGATAATCAATAGGGATTTGGGCATTTACGCGCCTCCGAAACAGATCAGGCGGTCGGCATCCTGCACCGCATCATGCAGTTGACCCAGGCCCGACAATTCCCAAGGTGCGCCGACCGCAACCGCTTGACGTTGATACCGTGCGGCTTCTTCGCCATTCAATGCGCCACGGCGCAGGGCGGCCGCGATGCACACCACACCGTCCAGTTGATATTCGCTCACAAACTCGCGCCATTGCCTGGGTAGGTCCATCTCATCCTGGGGTGTGATCACGGCGGCCGAGGCGTTGTAAACGCCGTCCTGATAGAAAAACAGCCGCACAATCTCATGCCCACCGGCCAGTGCAGCCTGGGCAAACAGCAGGGCGCGGCGCGAGGAGGGCGCATGAGCGGCGGAAAACAGCGCAATGGCGAACTTCATGACGGACTCGATCAGTAAAACTTTGGCCATGATAAAGCTTTATCGACGAGGCGGCTAAATCGATGTTATTCGACGATGGGGCGAAAATCGCCAACGCAAGATTCAGCGCGGCATATACCCCAACTGCCAACGCCTTGGAATCTTCAGCGATACCAGTCCCAGCACACCCGCGAGCAATCCGCTGACGGCCAGTGCTTTGAGTCCCAGATGATGTTCCAACACTGCACCCAGTACCGCGCCGGCAAACATTCCCGTCCACGGAATCAGTTGAACTCGCCAGCCATCGCGCCGTTCGCCGAGTATCCAGCGCCCCAGTCCACGGCCGAAGCGCGACAGGGCGCCGGTGACGTACGTCAGGCCAACCGGCAAGCCGTTCACCTGTTCCACCGCTGCATTCAACATGCCCATGGCAATGATCGCCGCCAGCAACGCCGGCAGTTGTTCGTCATAAGGCCACGAGGCTGCCGTGCACAACAACATGGCGACACACAACATCAGCGGCAGCGCCCGTCGGCCAGCGATACGGCTGACGATGATGCCCAAGGCATTGCCGATAATGAACGTGGCTACCAGCACCAGCAGGCGCAACGTCAGGCTCCAGTCACCCACGCTGATCGCCACGGCGAGGCGGGTGGTGTTGCCACTCATGAACGAAACGAAATCACCGCTGGCCATGAAGCCGATGGCGTCGGTCATGCCCGCGAGCACAGACAGCGCGGCCACCAGCGACATGCCAATGCGGCCGCGCCATTTCTGGGTGTGCAGGTGGCCCGGGCTGGCGCGAGTAGTTGAACGTGAAGGCAACATCGAAGGCATCCTTACGCTGCGACGGTTATTTGCCCAGCCCATATAACTCGCAATACTCCAGCCAGTCCATGCCGGCCATCTCGGCCACTTCCTTGTGCACTTCCATGCGTTGCGCCTGATAGTCCTCGGACGTGGTGGCGGTCAGCTGCAGCGTCAGTTCCCAGGCAAACAATCCCAGGCGCTCGGCTTCAGCTTCAAAAGCTTCATGCAGACGTTCCTCGCGGTATTGCGCCGCGGTCTCGCCCTTGGCCTGAGCCAGCAGTGGATTGAGATGGTCCAGTTCCGTGCGCAGTTCTGGACGCTCATCGAGGAATTTTTCCAGTGCCTGCTCGTGTTGCTGTTCGGTGGCCGCCATGGTCGCTCCTTGAATACCGGTTACGAAGATTGCTTCTTGCTGGCCTTGGCTGCAGCGGCCAGGCATTCGAGGGCAAACTGCTCGGGATACGTCATCTGTATCGGCGTGGTTTCGCCTTTGACGGTGCGTTCGCCGTCCAGGATGTAACGAATCCGTTTGTCGGTAACGCCGATTCGCTTGGCGATCCAGGACGGTGTCTGGCCGATCTGGCTGATCAGTTTGTCAGCATATTCAGCGGTCGGTTTGTAGAATTCGGCGTTGGGTGTCATGGATGTTCCAGAGAAAGAGCCCGTGAAACGGGCATTGCTGTGTGAATGGCGCGACAGGGTGCGGCAATCGTCACTCGGTGTCGCGGTATAAATGAAGTAAAGCAGAACGATACGCCGCGCCGCGGTGATACAGTCCGCTTTTTATCAATGAGCGAAGGCAATGCGAATTCTGATGGTAGCGCTGGCGGCAACGGTGCTGGGCGGGTGCGCGGGCTCGGCAATGGACAGTGCCCGCACTGGAACGCCGTACAGGGTGCTGAACTCCGACAAACCGGAAAAAGTGGTCGCCCAGTGCGTGCAGTTTTCCTGGCAGGACGAGGCGGTGTTCGGGGTGGATGCCGGCGCGTATCTGCAACCGGGCAAGAAGAGCGGCTCGACGGTGTACACGCGCTCGGCGGAGTCCTTCGTCGACGTGACCACCGATGCGTCCGGCACGGTGCTGAGCTATTACGCGCAGCACGATGATTTTGTCGCCAAACGCCGCTTGGCGGCGTTGGCCACCTGCCTGTGATTTTTTAAGCCGGCCGACAACCCCGGCGTGATTCACGCGTCGTTGTTCAGGCGCTTCTGGAAAAAGAAGCGCCGATGGCCTGGCGGGTAGTCGGCAATGTGCCCCAATTCGCTGTAGCCCAGTTTTTTGTAGAACTGCGGCGCCTGAAAGTCGAAGGTGTCCAGCCAGATTCCCACGCACTCTTTCTCACGCGCCAGGTCTTCGGCCATCTGCATCAGCCTTGAACCAATACCCTGGCCACGGCCCTGCTCGGGCACTGAAAGCAACTCGACAAAAAACCACTGATAAAACACTCGGCCGTACAGCCCGCCAAGAATTTCGTCATGCTCATCGCGCACCAGCAAGGCAATTTGTTCCGACACCGTGACGCCAGCCTTGGAGGCGTTATAGGCACGTAACGGCAGCAGAATCGCCTGGCGTTCTTCCTCAGAGGGGTTCAGTGAGCGTTCGATTCGCAGCGGCATCAGCTACATCCTTATGGCTTGAGATGGGACAACTGTGGCTAGCCTATCGCGCCGGACCTCGGTTGTTCCAGCGCATCGGTGGAACCGTCGCTTGCGCGCAGATGTCTAGCCTAAACAGCGTCACTCCAGGACGCGGCCTATGAGGACATCCCGTGAATATCTTTGAAGCCTTGCGCGAAAGTCATGACCGCCAACGCACCTACGCCGACGCCTTGATCAAGACTAGTGGCGATACGCCGGAGCGGGTCGAGGCCTACAAGCAGCTCAAGTCCGAGTTACAAGCCCACGAAACGGCGGAAGAACGGCATTTCTATATCCCGTTGATGGAGTTCGATAACGGTGTGGACCTTAGCCGCCATGCGATTTCCGAGCACCACGAGATGGACGAGATGATGGAAGAACTCGACGAGACAGAGATGTCCAGCCCAGCCTGGCTTGCGACCGCAAAGAAACTCGCCGAGAAAGTGCATCACCACTTGAAAGAGGAAGAGCAGAAGTTTTTCCAGATGGCCGGAAAATTGCTGGATGACAAACAGAAAGAGACCTTGGCCGGGCAATACGAAAAGGAATACAAGGCACAGCTGCCTTGAAGGTTTTTTCGTCTACTATGCTGGCCTTCTGACGAAAAAAGGATGAGTTGTCATGGCGAACACAGCCGAGCGGGTCAACATTGTCGAGTCGCAGGTGTTGTCCCACGACTGGTACTTGCTGAAAAAAATCACCTTCGATTACCTACGCAATAATGGCGAATGGCAACGCCAGACCCGCGAAGTCTATGACCGTGGCAATGGCGCAGCGATCTTGCTGTTCAATCGCGAAAAGAACACCGTGGTGCTGACCCGCCAGTTCAGATTGCCGGTATTCGTCAACGGCCACGACGGTTTGCTGATCGAAGTGGCAGCAGGTCTGCTCGAAGGGGCTGCACCTGAAGAGCGCATTCGTGGTGAGGCCGAAGAAGAAACCGGTTACCGCGTACACCATGTGCAGAAGGTGTTCGAGGCCTACATGAGCCCGGGTTCAGTGACTGAGAAATTGCACTTTTTCATCGCTGAATACGACGCCGCCTCTAAAGTCAGCGAGGGTGGCGGCCTCGAAGAGGAAACCGAAGAACTCGAAGTGCTGGAGTGGACTTTCGATCAGGCACTTGAAGCGTTTTATCGCGGCGAGATCTGCGATGCGAAAACCATCATGCTGCTGCAGTATGCGGCGATGAAAAATATCTTCGACTGACCGCAAGGCGCGCCTGCAGCAGGGCGAATCAGAAGCCTTCCAGGCGCCCGGTTTCACCCCGTTGCCCGCCCTCCAGCGTCAGCAATAACTCTTTGGCTTCAAGCCCACCGGCAAAACCGGTGAGCTTGCCCGATGCGCCAATCACCCGATGACACGGCGCAACAATCGAAATCGGGTTCTTGCCATTTGCCGCGCCCACTGCCCGAACGGCGGTCGGGTTGCCGATTTGCTCGGCAATCTGGCTGTAGCTGCGCGTTTCACCGAACGGAATGGTCAGCAATGCGGCCCAAACCTTCTTCTGAAAATCTGTCCCGACAAAATCCAGTTCCAACTCGAACCTGTTTCGCGTGCCGGCAAAGTACTCCTGCAACTGGTGTGCAGTGCGCAGCAAGATCGGGTTGTCCATCGCCTGCTTCATCGGCCCAAGCTTTACTCGGTTTGGTTTGTCGTTTTCCCAGAGGATCGCCGCCAATTTTGCGCCGTTCGCGACCAGCTTCAATTCGCCGACCGGCGAGGCCACGGTGGTGAAGGTAAAACTCATGCGGGCGAACTCCAAAATCAGGTGGACAAGGGACGAGCATACTGCCTGAACGGGGAGGCGCAAACCGCAATCCCAGCCATACTTCCTACTGCTCTTGAAGCGCTTTCCTACGATAAAACAAGAAGAGACTGACTCATGAAGTTCGAACCTTTTGCCAAATCGCTGATAGCGACCTCGTTGGCACTCACCTGCCTTAGCACTTACGCGGCTTCTGTGGCCCCGGTCGCGGCCGAAAACGGCATGGTGGTCACCGCGCAGCACCTTGCCAGTAAAGTCGGCGTCGATGAACTCAAGAACGGTGGTAACGCGGTCGATGCCGCGGTGGCGGTGGCTTATGCGCTGGCGGTGGTGTATCCCGCGGCGGGTAACCTCGGTGGTGGCGGTTTCATGACCATTCAGTTGGCGGACGGTCGCAAGACCTTCCTCGACTTCCGTGAAAAAGCACCGCTTGCCGCGACCGCCGACATGTACCTCGACAAAGAGGGCAACGTCGTTCCAGACCTCAGTACCCGCGGCCACTTGGCGGTTGGCGTACCGGGGACCGTGTCCGGCATGGAATTGGCCCTGAAGAAATACGGCACCAAGCCGCGCAAGGAATTGATCGCACCGGCCATCAAGTTCGCCGAAGACGGTTTTGTACTGGAGCAGGGCGACGTCGATTTGCTGGAAACCGCGACCGATGTATTCAAGAAAGACATGCGCGACTCCGGCTCGATTTTCCTGAGCAATGGCGAGCCGATGCAGGTCGGGCAAAAACTGGTGCAGAAAGACCTGGCCAAAACCCTGCGCGAGATTTCCGAGAAGGGCGCCGATGGCTTCTACAAAGGTTGGGTCGCCGACGCTATCGTCACGTCCAGCCAGGCGAACAAAGGCATCATCACTCAGGCCGACCTCGACAAATACAAAACCCGCGAACTGGCACCCGTGGAGTGTGATTACCGTGGTTATCACGTCGTTTCGGCACCACCACCAAGCTCAGGCGGGGTGGTGATTTGCGAGATCATGAACATCCTCGACGGCTACCCGATGAAGGCGTTGGGTTACCACTCGGCGCAAGGTATGCATTACCAGATCGAGGCCATGCGCCACGCGTATGTGGACCGCAACAGCTACCTCGGTGACCCGGATTTCGTGAAAAATCCGATCGAGCATCTGCTGGATAAAAATTATGCGACCAAGCTGCGCGCTGCCATTGAACCGCAAAAGGCTGGTGTGTCCCGCGACATCAAGCCTGGCGTAGCGCCGCACGAGGGCAGCAACACCACCCATTTCTCGATCGTCGATAAATGGGGCAACGCGGTGTCGATGACCTACACACTTAACGACTGGTTTGGCGCTGGCGTGATGGCCAGTAAAACCGGGGTGATCCTCAACGATGAAATGGACGATTTCACCTCGAAAATCGGTGTGCCGAACATGTACGGCCTGGTGCAAGGCGAGGCCAATGCCATTGCGCCCGGCAAGGCACCGTTGTCGTCAATGAGCCCGACCATTGTCACCAAGGACGGCAAGGTCGTCATGGTGGTCGGTACGCCCGGTGGCAGTCGTATCATCACCGCGACGCTGCTGACCATTCTGAACGTGATCGATTACGGGATGAATATCCAGGAAGCGGTCGATGCGCCGCGTTTCCACCAGCAATGGTTGCCCGAAGAAACCAACCTGGAAACCTTCACCACCAGCCCGGACACGGTGAAGATTCTCGAAAGTTGGGGGCATAAGTTTGCCGGGCCGCAAGACGCCAACCACGTAGCGGCTATTCTGGTTGGAGCGCCGTCGCTGGACGGTAAACCAGTCGGCAAAAACCGTTTCTACGGTGCCAACGATCCACGGCGCAATACCGGGTTATCGCTCGGCTATTAAGGATTGTTTTTGCAGGGGGACAGCTCTATTTTGTGTCCCCTGATTCACCGACATTTCAAGGACGGCCCCATGAGCACTGCACTGCTGATCATCGACGTGCAACACGCCTTGTGCACTGGCAAATACGAATGTTTCGACATCCAGCGCATTATTGAAACCATCAATGGACTGAGCGCCAGGGCGCGCGAGGCCGGGGTGCCGGTCATCCTTGTTCAACACGAAGAAAAGGTCGACCTGCTGCAGCATGGCAGCGAAGGCTGGCAACTGGCGCAAGGGTTGCACACCTCACCTCAAGACCTTTATGTGCGCAAGACCACCCGGGATTCCTTCTACCGCACTAACCTCGGTGCGCTCCTGCAAGAGCACAACATCGATCGGCTGATCATGTGTGGTTTGCAAACCGATTATTGCGTCAACGCAACCAGTCGCCAGGCACATGAGCGGGGTTTCGACGTGGTGCTGGTGTCCGATGCCCACTCCACCGTCGACAACGACAGCATGACCGCCGCCGACATCATTGCCGAGCACAACGAGGACCTCGCCAGACTGACCGGCCCTGTGGCTCGGGTCGATGTCATCCCTGCCAGCCAGGTCAAACTCTAGAACCACTCGACCCTGTTCAAGTGGCGAACATCAGCACCTGATTCGCCGGCACCGTGGCTGCCGGCATCACGCCGCCCAACACCAGGCGCGTAATGGTCGCTGCTGCATTCTGATAATCCTCATCCTGCGGCGTCTCGCGCCCGGTGATGTGCGCGATCTGCCAACCCAGATTGGTGTAGGTGCGCGTCGCCGACCAGATGAACAACATCAAATGCTCGGGATCGACCGGCGCCAGCAATCCGCGCTCGATCCAGCTGCGCAGGCAGTCGACATTGCGCTGCGCTTCGGCATACAGCAGTTCGCGACATTCCTCGGGTAATTGCCTGCCACCCAACAGCAGCTCGCCGCTGAACACCTTCGCAATGTGTGGATGCTCGCGGGCGATGCGAATGCGCGAGGTGATGTAGGCCTGCAGGCCCGTCGCCGGGTCATCGCTTTCGCGCAACGCCGCCGATGCCTCCAGTAACGGCTCGACAAACCCGAGCAAGACCTTGGCGTAGAGCTTTTCCTTGCTCTGAAAGTAGTAGTACAGATTGGGTTTTGGCACCCCCGCGCGCGCCGCAATATCCCGCGTTTGCGTGGCATCGAAGCCCTTGGCGGCGAACTCTGCGCTGGCAGCCTCCAGGATGAGGTGCTGATTGTGCTGGCGAATGCGACTCATGGGGATGTCTTGGTGATTGAAGCTGCGCAATATACAAAACTATATAGCGGTGAGCCAGATGCAAATTGGCTAGCTCCCCGCTGCAGCCAATTGGATGCACGAAAGGGTTAAGTGAAAATATCCACCAGCTCCGTCAGGAACGCGCTCACCAGATCCCGCTGGCGAGCGGAATGCCTGACGGCTGCATGAAAGCCGACCTCATAGCGCAGCAGCTCGGGATTAAGCGGATGCAACTGCCCAAGTTGTTCATGTTTCGCCGCATAGTGTTGCGGCAAAAATCCCAGGTGTTGGCCCGATAGAATGAGCAGCGCGGCGCCATCCATGCTGTCGGTCAGCACTGTCAAACGCTCGATGGACGCTGGCGCCGGCATTTCCGGCAACGGATGGCTGGGCCATACCCAATCGTAATGGCTGACATCGTCGCGAGTCAGTTCACCCACTTGCTCGAACAGTGGGTGAGAAGGGGCGCAATAGGCGATCTGGGTTTCATGGAACAACGGGAAGTAATCAATGTTGGGCAAGCGATGCCAGAAGTAACCGATCGCCAAATCGATATGGCTATTGATGATTTTCTCTTCCAGCAGTGATGACGACAGCTCGGTGAAGTGGAAATACAATCCTTCATGGCGGGCTCTGAGACGAGCAATGGCCAGCGCGATTTTCTTGTTGGCGACGGGATCGATTTGACCCAATAAACCAATGTTGATGCTGCCCGATACTTTGCGGTTGATGTGCTGCACCTCAACCCGGAAACCTTCTGCGGCGGCCAGTAAGCGTCGGGCTGCCTCGACAAACTGGGTGCCTTTGGGCGTGACCGAGAATCCGCTGCGCCCGCGTTCGCACAAACGAAATCCCACCCGCGCTTCGAGTGTCGCCAATTGCGCGCTGATGGTCGGTTGCGTGGTGTTCAGCGCCGTTTGCGCGGCCGAAATTCCGCCAGCCTCGACCACGGTCAGAAATACCCGAATCAGACGCAGATCCAGTTCCGATACAGTCCCGAGCATGCGCCCTCCCAATCATAAAGTTAGATCACATAGACGTGCATCTATGTAAACAGTGGATCTGCGATATTTTACCGCCCCGACCAGCCCCATACATTGCAGTGAAACCGGCGTATTGCCCACAAAAACAACAATTACCCACATAGGAACAATCGTATGTCAGGGGCTCCACTTTCTGCACACGCCGTCGAGGCAAGTAGCGGGCTGGCCATCGAAGGCCACTCGATCGATTACATCCCGGAAAACGAACGCCACGCCAAGCTCAGTAGCCAGGGACCTTTCTGGTTCTTGGGCAACTTTCACTTTTTCACCATCTCGATCGGTTTTGTCGGCCCAAGCCTTGGGTTGTCGGCGTTGTGGACGATGCTAGCCGGTGCACTCGGCATCATGTTCGGCACTATTTTCATGGCATTTCACGGCTCACAAGGCCCGGAAATGGGACTGCCGCAAATGATCCAGTCCCGGGCTCAGTTTGGTTATCGCGGGGTAATCCTGGCGTTGATGGCAACGATGTTTGTGTTCGTCGGCTTCAACGTGGTCAATATTTCGCTGATCATGAGCGGCCTCGAACACGTGTTTGGCGTTAACCCGACAATTGTCGCCGTTGCGGTCGTGCTGGTCGGTGCCTTGTTGTCGATATACGGCCACGACCTGATGCATAAGGTCTTCAAGTGGGCATTACTGGTCACCTTGCCGCTGTATGCGCTAGTGACCATCGCCTTGATGTTCGGTGCCGGGCAGGAAGGTGTTACGCCCGCAACGGACCTGGGTTTCAATTGGGTAGCATTTGCCACGCTGTTCGCCATCGGCGCGAGCTACAACATCTCTTATGCGCCGTATGTTTCTGACTATTCGCGCTACCTGCCGAAGAACACCAGCCGCCCGAAACTGATCGCGGCGGTGTTCATCGGCGCGTCACTGTCCGGCAGCTGGATGATCGGGCTCGGCGCGTTCCTTGCTCAGCAATTGAAAGCGGCCGACGCGCTGGTGGCGCTGAATCAGGTCGGCTCTTCGATGATTCCCGGACTGGGCAATTTTTTGGTGATTGTGTCGGTATTGGGCTTCCTGCCGATCATCGCACTCAACACCTACAGCGCCATGTTGACCCTGTTGACGGGGGTCGATTCGATCAAAAAAATTACCCCGACGCCCGGCGCACGGGTGATGTCGATTTCCGCCATCAGCTTGATTCTGTTGACCTGTGTCCTGTCGATCAAAGGTGATGGCATCGCCCTGCTGAACACCTTCCTGGTACTGCTCTTGTACTTCCTGGTGCCATGGACAGCCGTCAACCTGGTGGACTACTTCTTCGTGCGCAAGGGGCGTTACGCGATCCCCCATTTCTTTACGCCAAAGGGCATTTACGGCGCTTGGCAATTTCGCGGCATCGTCTCTTACCTGATTGGGTTCGCCGCCATGGTGCCGTTCTTTTACATCTTCGATGCGGCGGCCAACAAAGAGGTATTCGTCGGGCCGATGGCTCGCATGCTTGAGGGCGTAGACATCGCCTGGCTGGTAGGCCTGGTTGTGTCGGGCCTGACTTACTACCTGCTCAGCCGTTCGATAGACCTTGACTACGAACGCGGCATCATCGACTCGATGACCGAGCGCGACATCGTCGCCATGACCCATCAGCCTGCGGAGGAGGGACGTTGAGCATTGCAAAAAATACCGTGGTTGCCTGCTGCCAACTGGCACCGAAAATAGGTGATCTGGCGTTCAACCGGACGTTGACCGAACGCGCCATTCGGTCAGCGGCGCTGCGTGGCGCGCATGTCGTGGTGCTGCCCGAACTGGTTCAGAGCGGCTACTTGTTCGCCGACCGCGATGAAGCGCTGTCGCTGGCAGAAACCGCCGACGGGCCAACCCTGGCGCTGTGGAAAATGTTGGCGAAGGAATTGAACATTGTTGTGGTCGGCGGATTTTGCGAGCGGCTGGCGGATGGCCAACTCGCCAACAGCTCCGCGATGATCGATGCACAAGGTCTGCGAGCCATTTATCGCAAAGCGCATCTGTGGGATGCCGAGAATGAAATCTTCAGTGCCGGAAATGAAGCGCCGCCCGTGATTGATACCATTCATGGACGCCTCGGCATGTTGATTTGCTATGACCTCGAATTCCCCGAATGGGTGCGACTTCCAGCGTTGGCGGGCGCAGATTTGTTGTGCGCCCCGGTCAACTGGCCCGATGGACCTCGGCCACCCACCGAACGCGCGGCAGAAGTGGTGCGGGTTCAGGCGAACGCATCGGTCAACCGGATGTTTATCGCCGCGTGCGATCGTCACGGCCACGAGCGTGGGGTGAGCTGGGTACAAGGTTCGGTCATTGTCGACGCCGATGGTTATCCGTTGGCCGGCCCGGCAGAGCAGGGCGGCGAGCAGATCCTGCTGGCATCGCTGAACCTTGGGGAGGCGCGCAACAAGCGAATCAGTGCACGCAATGATCTGCATCGGGATCGGCGCGCGCAGTTGTATGGCGTTCTGTAGTTGTCGTTGTCATCGCAGTCGCTGACTGGACGACATCGCTGCGCCATGGCATGGTCCGATCAATACAGCGTGTAGCAGACGGGATCGGTGCGATGCAGGAGGGGCAGCAACTCGACGGCGTGACGTCCATGGCAACGCTCGCGGCGTTCAACCGATGTGTACTGCAGCTGGGTCGGCTTGCGCGGGATCGCGGCGCATCGCGGTTTATCGCTGATGGCTTGCACGCCTTTGGCCAGTTAGTGCCGTTTGCTTCTGCCTGGTGGGGCGAGATGTCCGCGTCTGGCTCCCAGGTGCCTCCCAAAAGCTGGATGCACGGGCGCATCAACCTGCCGGAATCCTTCGCTGCCGAATGGCACACGGGGGCGGGCACCGACAGTTTTTCCCATGCCACGTTGAGCCAACCCGGTGAGGTGGTACGCGAAAGCGGGTATGACGGTCTCGACGAAGTGGTGAGTGCGTTTGCGCTGCGACACGATCTTTACCACGCGATGTGCATCACCTTCGAGTTACCTGAAAGCGGCCTGATGTTTTTTGTCTGTCTGTACCGTGGACCGCTCGGGCCGGCGTTCGACGATGCGCAAAGCCTGCTGTTCTCGGCGTTCTGCGATCACTTGTTGCAGTTGTGGCGATTTCAGGTGCAGGACATGATCCGTTTCGACACTGGCAACGGAGCAACCGACTTCGCCATTGCGCGCATGGACGGCAGCTTGCTGTACGTGGGCGCAACGTTATGCGCGGCCATACAGCGCGAGTTGCCGCAGTGGAGCGGGTCGATGCTGCCCTCGCAGGTCACCACGCAGTTGCCAAACGCGCCCTGCGTGATACGCCTTGGACGTTGTGCGCTGACGCTGACTCCGAATGCCGGGCATGTGATTTTGTCTCTGGAGGTGCAGCCACGTGGGGCGATGCTTGCGCCACGGGAACGTACGGCAGCGATGTTGTTTGCGGCCGGCCATTCCTATAAGGAAATCGCCAAAATGCTCGCACTGAGCCCGGCGACCGTGCGCACCTATCTGCGTAATTGTTATTTGCAGCTTGGTGTCAAGAGCAAGGTTGAGCTGGGTTCAGTGCTGCGCTCGCCCATCCCGCCCCCGGACTTCAACCGCCAGCCTTGAGTGCAGCCGCCTGCTGCACTGGCGTTTTTTGCTTCGACCCTCCTCATTTGCAGAGGTCCATCCAGCCGCTGCGCTCTATAGGGTATGCCCTGCATATCAGGGGCTTGCACGGCCGTGTGCCTGAGCACGCCCAACACTATAAAAACAGAGGTGAGGCAGGTGAAATTTTCCAGGCTATTTATCGCCGTTACAGCGACTACGGCATTTTCCTGCATGGCGCTGGTGGGTTGCCAGACCCAGGGTTCGACTGGCGCTGACATGGTGATGCGCAACGGCTATGTCTACACCGTCGATGGCAAAAACCCGGTGCAGCAGGCGATTGCTGTCACGGGCGGGAAGATTGTCTATGTGGGCAGTAACGAAGGCGTTGCTGCCTACGTCGGCAAGCAGACGCAGCAGGTTGACCTGGCGGGACGCATGCTGATGCCGGGGTTCATTGATGCGCATATGCATCCCGGCGATGGTGGCCGCGCCATGACCTTGTGCGACCTCAAGTACCAGACGATGACGCGGGCGCAAATGCAGCAAAGCATCCAGGCATGCCTGGATGCCGAACCGGACAAGGGGCCCGACGTCTGGCTAGAAGTCGGTAGCTGGGATCGCATGGGCATGGACGGAATCGATGGCGATCCCGACAAATCGACGCTGGACGCGCTCAAGACCTCTCGGCCGATTCAGGTGCGCTCCACTGATTTCCATACCACGCTGACAAACTCTCGCGGCCTGGCAGTGGCCGGTATCAACAGGCTCACGGTCGATCCGAGTGATGGCAAATACCGGCGTGACAGCGCTGGCAATCCGAACGGTATTTGTGAGGATGGCGCTGCCGATACCATGGCCGCCGTCGTGCCGCCAGCCACCGATGCGCAGAAGCTGATCCAGATTCGTGCAGCGCTCGACGCCATGCGCCAGCAAGGTATTACCAGTTTCTTCGATGCCTTGTCGGGGCCGGAAAATGGCCAGGCCTTTACTCGCCTGCAGCAGTCGGGCGAACTGACTGCCCGTGCCTTGCTGGCGATCAAACTGGACCCGGCCGCCGCAGCCGCCGACCCGGTAAAAACCATTGCCGACGCCAAGGCACTGGCTGATGTTTACGATCAAGGTGAAGTCAAGGTGGCGCCCGGAGTGAGCATGCGCCACGTCAAGCTGTTCATGGACGGCATCATCAATGCCCCGGCAGACACGGGCGCCATGCTGACGCCGTACTTGCACAATAGCGGTACCGACAAGGCGCCAAAATGGACACCCGGCAAAAACCTCGGCGAGTTGTATTTCCCCCCGCAAGTTCTCAATCCGCTGCTGTTGCAAGCGGTGCGCAGTGGTTTTGATCCGCACCTTCATGCCACTGGCGAACGCGCCGTGCGCGACTCGCTGGACAGCATCGAATACGTGCGCAAACAACTGCCCGGCAACGAATTTCGCCCGTCTATCGCCCATGCCGAATCGGTGGACCCCGCGGACTATGGGCGTTTCAAGGCACTGGATGTGACCGCCACCATGTCCTTTCAATGGGCTCAGCAGGCGCCGTCCACGGTCGATGGTACCGAA
Organism: Gordonia sp. IEGM753; assembly: GCF_050321825.1. Taxonomy (NCBI): domain Bacteria; kingdom Bacillati; phylum Actinomycetota; class Actinomycetes; order Mycobacteriales; family Gordoniaceae; genus Gordonia; species Gordonia sp. IEGM753. The sequence goes on along the minus strand of NZ_JBNQGB010000001.1, from coordinate 2,788,566 downwards.
GAGCATCTTGGCGCGGCGCGTTTTGCGCGCATGGAGCCATCAGGCAGCATCGCCCATGCCGGCGGTCGCGTCGCCTATGGCAGTGACTGGCCGGTGGACCCGCTGGATGAGTTCCTTGCACTGAAGGTTGGGGTTACCCGCTCGGGGGATCCGCTGAATCCGCACAGCTATGGCGCCAAATACGCAGGCAGGTTGAATGCCGACCCGGCGCTGTCGCGTGCCGAAGTATTGCGCGCAATCACCTTGAATGCGGCGCAGCAACTGAAGCTGGACGCGGTGGTCGGTTCGGTGGAGGTAGGCAAGTTCGCCGACTTGATCGTGCTGGATAAAAACTTCATGCAGGTGCCCGAGGCTGAGCTGGGCCGCAATCAAGTACTGCTGACCGTCGTGGGCGGCAAAGTGGTGTGGGCGAAGGCGCCGTTCGCAAGCCTTGATCCGAGGCTGGCCGAAGTCGCCGTTGCACCTTCGCAAGCACAATAAAAGCGCTGTTCAGAAGGCAAACAGGCTGATCCTGATTGCCGCTTAGCGGAGTAAATTGTAGGAGCGAGCGTGCTCGCTCCAGATACGTGGCGAATGCCGCAATTCATGGTTCCAACGCAAACCCGTAGGAAACCGGCTTGCCGGTGATGGCGATGCCAAAAACGCCATCGCTGGCAAGCCAGACGCCTACGGGTCGGTGGTGAATGCCGGGTTGTTGTGGTTAACGCAGATCCCGTAGTAAACCGGCTTGCCGGTGATGGCGATTCCCAAAACGCCATCGTTGGCAAGCCAGACGCCTACGGATCGGTGGTGAATGCCGGATTGTTATGGTTAACGCAGAACCCGTAGGAAACCGGCTTGCCGGTGATGGCGATTCCAAAAACGCCATCGTTGGCAAGCCAGACGCCTACGGATCGGTGGTGAATGCCGGATTGTTGTGGTTAACGCAGATCCCGTAGGAAACCGGCTTGCCGGTGATGGCAATTCCAAAAACGCCATCGCTGGCAAGTCAGGCTATCTACAGGTGCTGACTGATCGGCTATAACCTTTAAGAGATGATCCCCGATGTTTAACTCCTCCGTAAGGAAACGATTGCCATGACGCTTCAGGCCCATCGCGCCGACGCCAGCCACCTCGACACCATCGCCGGCCTGTTCGACGCTTACCGTGGTTTTTACGGCCAGCCATCAAACCTTGCGCAATCACGAGCCTTCATCAGTGAGCGCATCGCCCGTGATGAGTCGGTGATTTTCTTCGCCAAGGACCCTGATGGCGAACCACTGGGATTCGTGCAGTTGTTCCCGACTTTTTCTTCCATCGACGCGCATCGCACCTGGCTGCTCGGCGATCTGTTTACCGCACCGGCCGCCCGGGGTCGCGGGGTGGGGACGTTGCTGATGAACACGGCGCGCTCCTTCGCCGTGTTGAGCGGCGCTAAAGGCATGACCCTGGAAACCGCCACGGATAACGCCACCGCGCAGCGGTTATATGAATCATTGGGCTATGTGCGCGATACCGGGTATTTCACTTACTGCCTGGATTTGAAACAGGGCTGACCGATCAGCGTGGCGGCAGGTTCCAGCCTGCACGCTGCTGGTCGTATTGGGCCTCGGGCATTTGCACCAGCAGTGGCGACTGACGCGGATCCAGCCAGTCGAACAAACGCGTAATGTTCGCCGGTGCCATCGCCGTACAACCGAGCGTCGGCGAGTCGGGGCCACGCCAGATGTGAAAGAAGATGCATGAGCCCGACGCGGGCGATGCTGGCGTGTTGTGCTCGATGAAGATGCCTTTTCGATACAAAACATCCTCGCTGCGCATGTGTTCCGAATGGGCCCAGTCTTTGCTTTCAGCGGCGCCATCGACCAGTTCGTTGTAGTGCCTGGAGTGGCTGTCATCCACGCATTCGGTGGTCGCTGTCAGCGCGAGGTAGGGCAGTTTGGTGTCGGCTTTTTCTTCAAAACCAAACGCCGTTCCCAGCGTGAAAACCCCGGCGGGTGCCTTGCCGTCGCCCTCACGCTTGCTCGGGCCTTCACCCGGCGCGTTGCTGTTCAATCCCTTGCCCCAGGCCATTCCGCTTTTGCCCACCACCACCGCAAAGGCCTCGCCCACCTTGCGAAAGGTTGTCCCGTCGCGCTCATAACGTTGTGCGATGCCGTGGATGTCATCCCAGTTTTTGCTGGTGACAACGATCAATTGGTGGCTGCTGCCGAGTGCATCGCTGCTGCTGCGCGCGGTAACGGGAAAGTCCATGACCGCTTTCGGGGCGTCTGCTCCACCGAAAGTGAAGTGCCACCACTCTTTCGAATACCCGCTGAATCCTGCTTTTTCCATGGCGCTGCCCAGTCGCAGGCGATTGGCCTTAGCGGTTGCATTGATCGCGGCGCTGGCGGTGTGCGCGCGCTCGTCGAAACAATCAAAACCGGTGCCCATGTCGAGGCCGCCATCGTGCCAGCGCTGTCCATACGGCGCGGTGCAGTCGGCTTGCGCTGCGGCAGGCGTCCAGGTAGCGGCGGGCAACGCGTGCGGCCCGGTCAATGTCAGGTCCACGGTCGAGCCTCTGGAGTGATTAGACACCCGCGCCACATAGCCCAGGCGCCAGAAATCCTGCTTGTTCACCCGTGGATAGAACTCGGCTTTGCGCGGGTCTCCCGGCTGCGTCGCGAAACGGGCCATGTCCGCCACCGCGCGGCTCGGTCGGTAGCAGTCGAATACCTTCAAGCCGTAACCCTGGGCGCGCAACGCTGTCTGGACTTGCGAGAGGGCTTTGGCGGTGTCCAGTGACAGCATGCATTCTGCGGCAGCATAACCGTCCAGCGGATGGCCAGTGAAGTTGTGGGCGCCGGCGTAACGCATGTCTTGCTCGATGCTGGCGTCGACATCGCGTAAATACACCATGCCTTCAGGTTTTGATTCGGCGACGGCCATGCCTGGTACTGCAAGGCTCAGGCAGCACAGCGACAGCAGCCATGGCCGGGTGAAATGGCTCAGAGGACGCATGTTCAAATCCGTTTCAGTGCCTGGGCCAAGTCTGCGCGCAAGTCTTCGACGTCCTCGACCCCCACCGACAAACGCACCAGCGCATCACCAATACCCAACTGCGCCCGGGTGTCTGCCGGGATGGTGGCGTGCGTCATGATCGCCGGGTGCTCGATCAGGCTTTCGACGCCGCCCAGGCTCTCGGCCAGCGCGAAAATCTGTACGTTCTCCAGAACGCGTCTGGAGCCTGCGAGGTTGGTGTTCAGGTCGAGCGAAATCATCCCGCCAAAACCGCGCATCTGGCTGCGCGCCAACGCGTGCTGCGGGTGCGACGGCAGGCCCGGATAGTAAACCCGTGCGACTTGCGGCTGTTGCTCCAGCCATTGCGCCAGGTCCAGTGCATTGCTGCAGTGGCGCTCCATGCGCAGGGCCAGGGTTTTCACCCCTCGCAATGTCAGGAACGCGTCGAACGGCCCGGCAATGGCGCCCACTGCGTTTTGCAGGAAGCCCAGGCGCTCGGCCAGTTCGGCATTTTGCCCGACCACGGCGATGCCCCCGATCACATCGGAATGGCCGTTCAGGTACTTGGTGGTTGAATGCACCACGATATCGAAGCCCAGCTCCAGCGGGCGCTGTATCCATGGGCTGGCAAAGGTATTGTCGGCCACGCAGAGGATGCCGCGCTCGCGGCAGATTCGAGCGATGGCGGTCAGGTCAGTCAGGCGCAACAGGGGATTGCTGGGCGTCTCCACGCAGACCATTCGCGTGTCGTCCTGCAACGCGGCTTCGAACGCTGCCAGGTCCGTCAGGTCGACGAAGCTGAAACGATGCCCGGCGCTGCGCCGGCGAACTTTGTCGAACAGTCGAAACGTGCCGCCATACAAGTCATTGCCAGAGACGATGTGAGCATCGGCGTCGAGCAGTTCGAGCACCGTGGAAATCGCCGCCAGCCCGGAGGCGAAAGCGAATGCCCGGGTGCCGCCCTCAAGGTCGGCGACGCAACGTTCCAGCGCAAAACGCGTCGGGTTATGCGAGCGCCCGTAGTCCAGGCCCTTGTGCACGCCGGGGCTTTGTTGCAGATACGTGGAGTTGGCGTAGATCGGCGGCATCAGTGCGCCGGTAGAAGGGTCTGGCGATTGTCCGGCGTGAATCACCCGCGTGGCGAACGCGTGTGGCGTGGCACTTTCATCGTGCTGGCTCATGTCAGGGATCTCCGTAAATGATTGAGCATGTCGACGCGGGTAATCAAGCCGTGGAAGCCTGAGGCATCGGCGATGATCGCCACCAACCCACGGTCGAGTTCCGCTCGCAATTGCGCCAGGCTGGCGTCGGGCGCCAGGGTTTGCAACTTGTCGGTCATGGCGCTGGCCACGGTCAGGCGAAAGTGCGAGGCGTCTTCTCGCATGCCGAGCAAGATATCCGATTCGTCGATCACGCCCACCAGACGTTTCCCGTCCACCAACACCGGCAGTTGCGATACATCCGCCAGGCGCATGCGCTGGAAGGCTGTCAGCAGCGTGTCGTCCGGCCCGACGCTGATCACCCGGCCATCCTCGAAACGCCGTGCGATCAAGTCGCGCAGATCACCGTAGCGCTTGTACTTGAGCAAGCCCTGATCGTTCATCCACTGATCGTTGTACACCTTCGACAAGTAGCGAGTGCCGGTGTCGCAGACGAAACTGACCACGCGTTTGGGTGTGGTTTGCTCGCGGCAGTACCGCAGCGCCGCTGCCAGCAAGGTGCCGGTGGACGAGCCGCCCAGAATGCCTTCGGCGCGCAGCAGTTGGCGCGCATGATCGAAACTTTCCTCATCGCTGATGGAGTAAGCGTGACGCACGCTGGAAAGGTCGGCAATCGATGGAATGAAGTCTTCACCAATCCCTTCCACCGCCCACGAACCGGGCGTTGTGAGGGAGCCACTGCGGCTGTATTCGGCCATCACTGACCCGACCGGATCGGCCAACACCATGGCCAGGTCCGGCTGCACGCGACGAAAGAAACGCGTGAGCCCGGTAAGCGTCCCGGCCGAACCGACCCCGACCACAATCGCATCCAGATCATGCTGTGTTTGAGCCCAGATCTCGGGCGCAGTGCTGCACTCGTGAGCCAGTGGATTGGCCGGGTTATTAAACTGATCAGCGAAAAATGCGTCGGGAATTTCCTGCGCTAGCCGTGCCGCGACGTCCTGGTAATAATCGGCATGACCCTTGCCGACATCGGAGCGGGTGATGTGCACCTCGGCACCCATGGCCTTGAGGTGCAGCACCTTCTCGGTGGACATCTTGTCCGGCACCACCAACACCACGCGATAGCCCTTGGCGCGCCCGACCAGCGCCAGGCCCAGGCCGGTATTGCCGGCCGTGGCCTCGACGATGGTACCGCCCGGTCGCAAGCGGCCGTCGCGCTCTGCGGCATCGATCATTGCCAGCCCGATACGGTCCTTGATCGAACCGCCGGGGTTCTGTGATTCGAGTTTGAGAAACAGCGTGCACAGCCCCGTATCGAAACGGCTGACACGCACCAGTGGCGTGTTGCCGATCAGTTCCAGTACGGCCGGGCGTGAGTCGTTCTGCATGTCGTCACCTCGTTGGCAAAGCCTTGCTTGGACCTTAGGCCGGGATCACGATAGCCGCAACCGTGCGCAGTCGGCCGGTTGCTTTTGCCCTGCACAACGATGGCTGTTATCAGAAGTAATAACCGATGTTGATATTAGTCCGGTAGAACCACTCGTTACTGCCGCTGGAGCGGGTGTTGGTAAATCCGCTGCCGTTTTCCGCACCACCGTAGGGGTTGGCGTTTTTGGCCCAGGTCAGGTCAAGCCAGGCAATGATCGGCATCGCCAGGAACTGCGCCCCGACGGTGTACATTTGCGAGTCGTCCCAGCCGCTTTTGTCTTTCATCAGCCGACTGTAATCATTGTAGAGCTTGATCTTTTTCAGCTGACCCAGTTTCGGCGTGAGGACGTCGTAGCTGACGTTCAGCGAACCGATGGTGGCTTTTGCGGCAATCAGGTAAGCGGGCGTCAGGCCATTACCGCCCATCAGTACCGAATCGTCGCTGACCCCAGCAGGGTTTTTCGGATCGTATTCATAGCGAATGCCCTGGGTGGTCACGGTCCAGGGGCCGGCATTGATGATGGCGTGAATGCCGCCGGCCCAGTAATCGCCATCGTCTTTGGTGGTGGCGTTGTACAGTTGAGCAGTCGCTAGCGAAGCACCCAATTCAGTTTTCCAGCCGTCGTTGATGAACGTCCGTGCGACCCGTGCATTGATCTGGTTGTGCTTCTCGTTGTCCTGACGCGATTGGGTGAACGCAATCGCATTGTCCTTCAAGTCGGCGTAGCGTCCGATTTCCGGCGAGTAACGAATATCGGAGGGCAGCATGCGCGGGAAAAAGCCCACTTGCACATCCCAGTCCTGATCCTTGTAGCTGTACTTCAAACCGGTGCCGGCACTCACGGCATAGCCCATGAAGAATGGCAGGTGATAACTCCAGCCGAACTGCGGATACGGTTCCAGGCCGAATGGCTTGAACGGCGCCCCCAGTTGCAGGTTTGAATGGCTGTTCAGCCGATAGCCGACAAAGCCGCGATCGATGGCGCGCTTGCCATCGTCCTGAAACCAGTAGCCGACATCACTGAACAGGTTTTTATAGGTTGCTTGTACGTCCAGGCGAAAGGTATCGAACAGAAACCTGCCGTTGTTTTCGGTGGTGTCCCAATGTTCATCCCGGTAGTTGGTTCGCAAGGCGCCACCGATGTCCAGGCTGCTTTCGCCGTCATCACTGCGCCAGGCGATGTGCGGAAACGGTTTTTTTACTGTACTGGTTACTTCCGGAGTCGCAGGCCCGGGCTCACCGGCGAAGCTAAAGCAACTGTTTAACATCAAGCCCAAGCATATAACGTACTTCTTCATGTCGATCTCCCCTGAACGTTTAGCGTTGTAAAGCGATAGGCAACACTTTCCCGCTTGTCTTTAAGATGACCATTAGCGAGTGACTCAACGTGCTGCGTGATTGTTTGCTGTTTCGTGGGTGGTACGGTGTATGACAGGTGAACTTGTTATGGCTTGAGCAGAAAGCGTGCCAACGTTAAGGGTGTTGTATTTGTTTGAATAAATTGTTTAAAAACAATTGTTTATATAGGAAACAGGTTTTCTTGTATTGCCCTTGAAACGCAAGCTGAACGGAGTAACTAAACTGCACGCTTAGTGTGCGTTCTTACTCCGCTGTTCATAAAAAAGGCCGACAACAATGTCGGCCTTTTAAGAGTTAGAGTTTAAAGTGATGTGTTATAGATCAAGCACCAACCGCTGACTTTTACATCCCGATACACACACCATTATCGATTTGTTGGCGGCTCGTTCGGCTTTGGTCAACACGCCATCGCGATGATCGACGTCACCCGCCAGCACAGCTGTTTCGCACGAACCGCACACCCCTTCACGACAGCTGTAGTCGATATCGCAACCGGCCTTGAGCAACACATCCAGCAAACTCAGGCCTGGCTCGACCGACAGTGTCCTGCCGGACTTTTTCAGCTCGACGCTGTAACGGCTTTGCGCGTCTTGCGACGGCGGTAGCTCGGCTGCCGCGAAGCGCTCGATGTGGGCATGTGGGTACCCGAGACTTTCACAGGTGCTTTCGAAAGCATCGAGCATCGGCGTTGGACCGCAGCAATAAAAGTGCGTATCGCGCGGCTGATCCGCCAGATAAGTGGCCAGGTTTGGCGGCACACCTTTTTCGTCATTGAAGTGGTAAATCACTTTGGCATTCAGGCCGCCGAGCTCTTCCACCAGGGCGGCCTCCTGCCGTGAGCGTGCGCAGTAGATCAGCTCGGCGGATTTCCCCAATGCCAGCAGTTGGCGGAACATGCAGTAAACAGGTGTGATGCCAATACCACCTGCCACCAGCACGCTGTGCGTGGCCGTTAAATCAAGTTCGAAATTATTGCGCGGTGACGAGATCGACAGCTGCATGCCGACGCGCAATTGTCCGTGCACATACTCCGAGCCGCCGCGGCTGTTGCGATCACGCAGGATGCCGACGACATAGCGACCTTGATCGCTGGGCGAGTTCAGCAGCGAGTAGCTGCGTACCAGTCCATTGGGCAAATGCAGATCGATGTGCGAGCCGGCATCGAACGGGGCGAATACCGTGTCGCCAAACGGCCGCAACTCAACACTGATAATGCCTTCAGCTTCGTAGCGCAGCGTATGCACACGAGCGCAGAGGGGGGATGAATGGGACATGGCTCACCTCTTTTCGACAATTCGCAAAACAGTGCTCATGGCAGTTGTTTCGCTTCGATCAGTTCCAGCTGCGACTTGGCAGCGTTCTTCAGGTAACGACGCAGGCGCACCACGCCCAAGTCATGCTGGTAGAGGTTTTCTCGTTGGTTGGCGTCGGGCTCCATGAATTCGAGCAGTACCCGGTCCTGTTCCAGCACCGCCCAGTGTCGTGCTTCCAGACGATTTTTGTAGAGGAAGCGCCAAGTGTCGCGCTGCCAACCCGTCAGCGGCCGGCAGCGCCAGTGGAATACCGCCGACAAGGCGCGACTGCTGGGTGTGTAGCTGCCGATGATGGTGAAGTTGCCGCCGGGGCCACCGGTTTTCGGGTAAGGAATTTCCAGGCGCAACCAGTGGCAACCGTTGTCCATGAACTCGGTCCAGTCAAAGTTGACCCCGCGCTGACCCTCCTTCTCGAAGAAGAAACCATGGTCGGTGTCGCGAGTGACGAATTTAGCCGTGGCCTCGCCTTCGCTCATGGAGTGCGACATCTTGTGCAGATAGGTGCCGTGCATCGGGTCCATGACGTTGTCGATCACATAGCGGTAATCGCCTTTCCATTCGGTGTAGCAAACAAAACTGCTCCACAGTGGCGAGGTCAGTTGTTCAGGCAACACCAGCTCCGGCGGCGTGCCGATGTGCGGGTCGGTGGCGTTGTAGAGGAAGATTGCGCCAGCAGCCTCGCGTGTGTGGAACATCCGCGTCGGTCGACTGCCTTCGAGTTTGCACCCCGGGCTCCCTGGCACTTTGGTGACAGTACCGTCGCAGCGCACCTCCACGCCGTGATAAGGGCACTGCAGGCGGTCACCCAACACCGGCCCCTGCGACAAAGGCGCGCCGCGGTGCGGGCAATGATCTTCCAAAGCGTGCACGCCGCCATCGTTATCGCGCCACAACGCTATCTTGTAGCCCAATCGACGGATGGACACCGGTTTTACGCCCAACAGGTCCGAAGGCAAGACAGGAAACCACAAGTCCTTCAGGCCATTGGCCAAGATGTTTTCAACAGGGTCGACGGTTGTTTGCATGTTCATTTCTTATCGTCCTCCGGCGGGTCATTCGCCCAGCCGAGCCATCAGGGTTTTATAGGCGTCTTCAGTCCACTCACCCGTGGTCAGGGGGCAGGGCGGCCCGGCCAGGTTCAAGTGCGCGAGCAATGCCGGCAGTTCAGTCACCCCGTTGCCAAAGGCGCGTTCAATGGAGTCCCCGAGCAACTCTTCAAATTGGGTGTTCGGACGCTTCCGGGCCTGATGCGGCTCCACATAAGGTTCGCTATTGCTCATCTCGTCGATCTCGGTTGAGTACCCCTTGGCGGATCATTTCTCGCAGGGGAATAACGTCTACGGGGCACCCGCGATATTTCGCGGGTGCATCTGTCATGTTTCAGGCCGCGTTGGGTGTCGGCACGGTCCAGGCGTCATAGCCGTAGACCCAATCGGCGTTGCCACCGTCCTTCAGCCATTGATTGCCACGTGAACCAATCTGGATCTGACTGGTGCGTTGCAGTCGCGCCTGCTGATAAGCCTCAAGCGCAGCGGCGATCTGCGCGGTGCCTTGCAGGTCCTGCAGATGGCGAGCCAGTACCACCGCGTCTTCGATTGCCTGGCCGGCGCCTTGGGCCATGAACGGCATCATCGGATGACAGGCGTCACCCAGCAGGGTCATCGCACCTTTGGACCAGAACGGCAGTGGGTCGCGTTCGTACAACGCGGTTTTCAGCACTTCGCTGCACGCATCGAGCAACGCGCGCGCATCCGCATGAAAGTCCTGGTAGTGGCTGCGTAACTCATCGGCATCGCCGGCGCTGGTCCAGGATTCTTCATGCCAGCTGTCCTGCGCCGTGGTGGCGAAGATGAAAATATCCCGCCCTTGATTCAACGGGAATGTCACGATCTGGCTGTGCGGTGTCGGGCCCCACCATTTGGTGAATGCCTGAATGTTTGGCACGTGGGCGACGCTCTCGGCGGGCACCACGGCGCGATAAGCGACCACGCCGGTAAAGCGCGGTTGTTCATCGCCGAACAGCGCATTGCGCACCACCGAATGAATACCGTCGGCGCCGATCAACAGATCGCTGACGTGGCGAGTGCCGTCCTTGAAGCGCAATTCGATTCCGCCAGCGGTTTGCAGCACCTGTTCGGCACGTTTGCCAAACTGCACGTGTGCTTGCGGGAAGACATCGGCCAGCGCGGCCAGCAGGTCAGCACGGTGAATGGTCAATTGCGGAGCGCCATATTTCTTTTCGGCAGCATCAGACATTTCCAGGCGCGACGTTTCCTCGCCGGTGTCCCACAAGCGGCTGATCCGGTGTGTCGGACGTGCGGCCGGGATACGCACCGCCGCGCCCACGCCCAAACCATCAAGAGCACGCACCGCGTTGGGCGTCAGGTTGATGTCGGCCCCGACCCGCAGAAAGGCTTTCGATTGTTCAAATACGGTGACGTTATGACCCGCACGGTGCAGCGCAATGGCGGCAGTCAAGCCACCGATGCCGGCACCGGCAATAGCGATATTCAGCGAAGACATGGACGACTCCTGCTCAGGATTTCGGTTTGTCGGTAAGAAACTTGCCCTGCGGTGCTTCGATATTTTGCTGGCGCCGCGTGTTGCCATCGATGCCGCCGGCAATGGCCCACTCGGCGAAGACCGTCGGGCCGGGCTCGAACGTGCGTGGCTGCCATTCACCGGTCAGTTGATCTTCGTCGGCGTAGTACTCGACCAGTGCGCCGGCCGGATTTTTGAAGTACCAGAAAAACGCTGAAGACACCGGATGCCGCCCCGGGCCGATTTCGGTCGCCCAGCCACTGCGGGAGATGTGCATGCCGCCGCCGAACACTTCGTGCACATCGCGCACGGTGAAGGCGACGTGGTTCAAACCGGCGCGAGGGGCGGGCAGTTGCAGCATGAACAAGTCGTGGTGGCCACCTTCTTCAGCGGTGCGCAGGAAGGCGCCACGGTCCGGATAGCGGTCTGAGGCCTGGAAGCCGAAACGTTGGTGGTAGAAGGCTTCGCAAACGTTGACGTCCTTGACGAAAAACACCACATGCCCCACTTCTATCGGCGTGGCGCGGTCGTAAACAGGCGCAGCCTTGTTGATGCGTCCTTTGGTTTGCCACGTATTGTGGCCGCTGCACTCGATATTCAGTTCACGCTTGCGGGTCACTTGCAGGCGGATCGCCAAGCCGTTGGGGTCGGTGCAGCCGATGCGCCCGTTGGCCTCAACGAAGCCTGGATCATTGGCGATGCGTTCGCTGTACAGCTTCAGGTCGGCGTCGCTTTCAACGCCCCAAACCACTTCGCGCACCGTCGAACCCGCTTCGATGGCGGGCGGCAAGCCTGCCTTGTTGATGTCGGCGAGCACCACGCGGCAACCGTTGAGGGTTTCGAAGATCACTTCGTCAGGCTGCTCGCTGACTTTGCTCAGGCCCCAGTCGCTGAAAAACCGGCTGCTGGTGTCGAGGTCCTCGACGCCGTAGGTCACTTCATCAATGCCCAAAACACTCATAATCCAACCTCTCGTTGCACACCGGCCCAGGCCAGTGGCTGTTCGTTCATGCCCCAATAAAGGCTTTTTTGTTCCATGTACTGCAGGATGCCGAGGCGACCTTTTTCACGGCCCAGGCCGCTGTCGCGCCAGCCACCGAACGGGGTCGAAATCGAAAACTGCTTGTAGGTATTGATCCATACCGTGCCAGCCTGGATTTTCCGGGCCAGCGCCCAGGCGCGTTTGTAATCGCGGGTCCAGATGCCGGCGGCGAGGGCGTACAGGCTGTCGTTGGCCTGCTCCAGCAGTTGCGCCTCGTCATCAAATGGCATCGCCACCAATACCGGCCCGAAAATCTCCTCCTGGCACACCTGCTGGCTGTTGTTCAGGCCTTCGATGATGGTCGGCGGGTAGTAAAAACCCCGGTCGTAAACGCTGCCGGTCAACCGCCGGCCACCGAGCAGCAGGCGTCCACCTTCGGCAAGCCCGAGCGCGACATAGCGCTCCACGGACTCACGGTGAGCGGCGCTGATCAGCGGGCCCATTTGCGTGCCTTCATCTGCTGGATCACCAACCCTTAACTCGGCTGCGGCGGTCACCAGCCGCGCCATGAACGGTTCGTATAAGGCGCGGGCGACAAATAATCGCGAACCGGCAATGCAGGCCTCTCCCGAAGAACTGAAGATGCCGTACAACACCCCAGCCACCGCGTGGTCGAGGTCGGCGTCGTCGAGCACGATGGTCGGCGATTTGCCGCCCAGTTCCAGCGACACCGGCATCATTTTGTCGGCAGCGATGTGGGCGATGTGCTTGCCGGTTTTAGTGCCGCCAGTGAACGACACACGTTTGACCAGCGGGTGCCGGGTCAGCGCATCGCCGAGTAGCGAACCTTTACCCGGCAATACGCTGAGCAGGCCTTTTGGCAAGCCGGCATCGTCGCAAATACGCGCCAGTTGCAAGGCCATCAACGGCGTGATTTCCGCCGGTTTGATCACCACGGCGTTGCCAGCGGCCAGCGCAGGTGCAACTTTCTGCGCTTCGCTGGCAACCGGAGAGTTCCACGGAGTGATGGCGGCGATCACGCCCATCGGTTCGTAAACGCTCATGCTGACGAAATCACCACGGGACGGTGTGATGGTTTCTTCGAGGGTTTCACAGGCCGAAGCGAAGAACTGGAAAGTACCGGCAGCACTGGCAACCAATGCCCGGGTTTCGTTGATCGGCTTGCCATTGTCCTGGCGTTGCAGGTGTGCCAGCTCTTCACTGCGTTCGCGCATCAGTTCGCCGATGCGGTACAAAACACTGGCCCGCTCGTGAGGTTTGCGTTGCGCCCAGCCGCTGTGCAAAAACGCCTGGTGCGCGCCGTGTACGGCGTCCTCAACGTCTTCGACACTGGCGGCGTTAAGCCAGGCCACCGCTTCACCGGTCGCGGGGTAACAAGTGGCGTAGCGTTCGCCGCGACCGAGTCGCCATTCGCCGGCAATGCAGATCGGTAAAGTCTGTTCGAGAGTCATTGCTGTCCCCTAAATCGAAATCGCGTGAGCGTGGTTACCCAGGGCGCGCACGACGCTGTACACAGTCAGCGCCGAGGTCTTCGGGTTGGCCAGCAGTGGTTTGCCACGCAGGCTTAGTTCGAACCCGCCAAAGGCACCGCGCGCTTCGAAGTGATGCACGTTTTCTTCAATCGCCGGATCGGCAATCAGCGTCACATGGGTGCGATCGAGGCCGAGGCCCGCCAGCGACAAGGTGGCGGCGACGTTGGCGTTTTTCGGATAAAGGTGAGCCGCCTCGCGAGCGCTGCCCTCAAAAATCACAGTCGCTTCGGTGATGCTGTCCAGGTCACAGACCTGTTCAGCGGGGGTATTTTTCCAGGCGCGTGCCGGTTTGCGTCCGGTGTAGTTGACCGAGTCCAGTCCGCCGACCTTGGCTGCCGACAAGGCGTCGATACCGCCGATGGCACCCGGCAGTAACTCGATGCGGGTTTGACCGCGCTCGGCGGCTGCCTCCAGGCGTTCCACCAGACCCACTTCGGACAGCGCGCCCACCGAAACAATCAGGCAGGCAATGCCACGTTCCAGCGCCGGCAACACGTGTTCCTCGATGGCTCGGTGGCCGGCGCACTCGACCAACAGGTCTGGGCGCGCATCAGCCGGTAGCTCGGTCAGCACGTGTGGTGGCTGTTTGAAACTGGCCAGCCGCTGGCGTACCAATGCTTCGGAACCTTGCGATGCAATGACGTAGTCGACGCACAACTGCGGGTCTTTCTCCAGCAGTTCGAGCACGCCGACGCCAATGGCGCCGCAGCCGATCATGGTGATATGCAACATGACGAATTCCTCAGGCCGTGGCTTTTTGCGCGTTGGTTTCGCTATTGGGCGGACCGGCGAACTGGGTGGCGAAGCTACCGACGCTGAGCATGTCGACTTCCAGCAGGAACGGCCCTGGTTGCGCCAGTGCGCCATCGACAACGCGACCGAAATCCTTCAGGTCGGTGACCAGTGCGTGGCGCAGCTTCAGCGACTCGGCCAGCTTCGAATAGTCGGGTGTGTGCAGGTCGACGTAGCAATGGCGGCTGCCGTAGACCGCGTCCTGAATGTTGCGGATCACCCCGTAACGCTGATCGTTCATCAGCAGGATCACCACGTTGGCGTTTTCTTGCACCAGCGTCGCCAGTTCGCCGAGGTTGAGAATGAAACCGCCGTCACCGGCCAGGGCAAACACTTTGCGCCCAGGCGCCGTTTCGGCAGCGGCCACGGCAGCACCAATGCCCATCGACAAGCCCTGGCCAATGCCGCCGCCCAGTGCATGCACGCCTGAGCGCGGGTGAAACAGGGTCAGCAAGCGGTTGCCCCAGATGCTATTGGACAGCGTGACGTCGCGTACCCACGAGAAATTGCGCCCGGTCATCGCCTGCAGTTGTTCGACCATTGCCGAGTACGGGCCAAGGTCGGCGATCAGTTGCTGGCGCGACTTCTCGCGTACCGCTTTCAAGTCCGTGAGGAAGGTAGGGTCGATGCGCAGGCGACCTTGCAATCGGTCCGCCAGCCCCTCAAGCGCCAGTGCCGAATCACCACAGATAAACAGTTCACTGTTATAGCTGCGACCTTCAATGGCCGGGTTAGCGTCGATGCGCAAGGTGTTACGTGGCAGTTTCAGCGCGTACTTGAAGGTCTCGTTACTGCGCAGGCGTGAACCGGCGATCAGCAGCGCGTCGCAGCTTTGCAGGAACTGTTCGACCAGTTTGTTCTGCGAGAACGCGCCGAGGCAGCGATCGTCATCTTCGTTGACCACGCCGCGCCCTTGGGTCGAGGTGATAACGCCGACGCCCATGTCCAGCAGGCGTTTGACTTGGGGCCCGGCATGGCGTGCACCGCCGCCGAGCCACAGCAGTGGGCGGGTGGCGGCCGCCAGGCGCTCGGCGACCAGGTCCAGCGCATCCGGTGCAGGCACGGCGACCGGAACGGGCAGCGGCGACAGGTCGGCCGGCATTGGAATGAAGGTCGACTGAATGTCGATCGGAATCTCGACGCTTACCGGCCCGGTGGGCGCGGTCATTGCAGTCTGTACGGCAAGCTTCATCGTGCTGAGCGCGGTGTCGACGCTGCGTACCCGGAACGCGGCTTTGGACACAGCCTTGAGCATGGTCAGTTGGTCGCGAGCCTCGTGTATATACGCGAACTCCTGATCGAGGTACGGCGTTTCGATCTGCCCGGTGATGTGCAGTAATGGCGTACCCGCGGTCAGTGCTTCGACCATCGCGCCCGCAGCGTTACCGGCGGCAGTGCCGGTGGACGTCAGGCACACGCCGAGGCCGCCGGTGGTGCGGGCATAGGCGTCAGCCATGTTGGTGGCGCCCGCTTCACCGCGAGCCATGACGAAACGGATGTTGCCGCGCACCGCGAACGCATCGAGGATCGGCATGTTATGGATTGAAATCACGCCGAATACGGCTTTCACATCGCACTGCTCAAGGAACGCCGTGATGGCTGCGCCAACGGTGACAGTATTTTCATTACGCATGGCGAGACAGACCTCCGGAAACATCGATATGGCTGCCTGTGGTGTAAGCCGACAGAGGCGAGGCCAAAAACAGGATCGCGCGGGCCGCTTCAATCGGCAGGCCCAGGCGTCCTAGGGGAATGTGTTTTTGTTGGGCGAGCCGTGCGGTCCATTGGGGCCAGTCGAGCGCCCGTTCTTCGCGGGCCTCGAAACGTCGGCGCCACTGCCCGGACTCGACCAGACCAATAAGAATGCCGTTGACCCGAATGCCTTCAACGGCAAATTCGGTCGCCATCGAACGCACCAGGTTCATCACGCCGGCACGGGCCGCCGAGGTCGCAACCATGTGCGGTTCGGGCTGACTGGCCAGCAGCGAGTTGACGCAGACAATGGCTGGGTGCGGCTCACCTCGCAGCTGTGCCTTGAAGGCACGGACCGGGTTGATCACCGAGAAAAATTTCAGGTTCAGCTCTTCGGTCCAAGCGCTGTCAGAGGTGTCGGCAAAGGTCGATACCCGGCCTTGCCCGGCATTGTTGATCAGCACGCTGGCAGGCCCCAACGCCTTGAGGCTAGCGGCGGCGAAGGCGTTGACCGAGTCCGCGTCGAGTACGTTGCACACCTGTGCCAGCAACCGTGCTTGGGGGAAGCGTTGACGCAAACCGGCCTCGGCGTCCAACAAGCGGTTTTCATTGCGGCCGCAGAACGCCACGGCGGCACCGGCTTCAAGCAGCAACTCGACGCAGGCCAGGCCAATCCCCGAAGAACCTCCGGTGACGACGGCAGTGCAGCCCTGTAGTTGATAGAGGCTCATTTCAATCCCTCATCAACGCAGTCACGCGGTTCTGGCCGTCCTGACCGGCCGCGCTGTTGTAATCGAGCAGCCGCGACAGCTCATCGGCGCTGCGACGCACTTGCAGGAGTAATTCGTTGAAATTGACGTGGGCAATCTGTGTGGTCGGAATTGTCACGCCGAGGGCGGCGACAATCTGCCCGGACTGATCGCGCACCGGTGCGGCGACCGTCGAGATGGCCGATTCGAAGAAACCTTCACTGCTGACAAAACCTCGCTGACGGTCGGCCTGGACCATGTCAAACAACGCCATCACGGTTTTGGGTGTGCAAGGCGAGAACTGTTCCAGGTGATCTTCCGGGTACAGCTCGCGCAACTCTGCCAGCGACAGGTCTTCGAGCAGGATGCGCCCCAATACGGTGGCGTGGGCGGGCAGGCGAGTGCCCACATTGACCGCGCTGGAGAACACCGACGGTGGCGAAACCTTCGCCACATAGACAATCGAGCGGCCGTCGCGCACCACCAGATTGCTCGGGTAATTGAGACGGTCGCACAACTTTGCCAGCAGCGGTTGACCGAGCTCGGTCAGCTCCAGCGACGCCAGGTATTCGAAACCCAGGCGCAATACCGACATGCCGAGGCGGTATTCATTGCCGCTACGGGTGACAAAACCCATGGTCTCCAGCGTTGTCAGCAGGCGAAAGATAGTCGAGCGCGGCAGCGCAAGGCGCCGAGCAAGTTCCGGCGCGGTCAACGTGCGATTACGCCGGCTGAACTCACACAGCAGCAGCAAGCCACGTTCCAGGCCCGGCACAATGTATTTGTCCTGAGCGTCCTTCAGCGGATCAGAGTCGTTCATAGCGATACACCTGTCAGGGATTCTTTGATGGCAAAGGCCAGGCGGCCCGCCACCACACAAGGTTGTTCGATGGGGCTGGCGTGCCCTGCATCGGCGATAAGGTTGAATGTGCCGCCCAAGGCCTTGGCCAGGGTGAGGCAGCTTTCGGGGGGCGTGATGGCGTCGGCTTCGCCACAGTGCACCTCGCAAGACATCGACAGCGGCGCGTGCCGTAGCAAGTCCTCACCGCACAACAACTCGATGGCCTGGCGATAGCCTTCGGGATTCAGTCGCGCCATGTTCCATCGCACCCAGGCCAGCGCTTTTGGACTGGCAGCGGGGGCAAGCATGGCGCCACTGCGTTGCTCGGCCATGCGTTCAATGCCCAGTTGCTCCAGGGCACTCAGGCGCTTGCCGCGCACTTCCTGGCGCTGCAAGGCGCGCGATGGATGGCCGTAGCCCTGGGCCGGGCTGATCAGCACCAATCGGCTGATGCGCTGTTGGTGCACGCCGCTGGCGAACGCTGTGGCAGTGATCGCTCCCAGGGAGTGGCCGACCAGCACACAGCGCTGGATGTCCATTGCATCGAGCATCTGCAGCAGTCGCTCGGCGTAGTCGGTAGCGTCGGGGGCCAGCGACCTCAACGGTGTGGAATCACCGTAACCAGGTGCGTCCCAGGCAATGACCCGGGCGCGCTGGCCAAGCTCCTGCGCCACCTCCAGCCATGACGCCGAGCCCGAGCCGATCCCGTGCAACAACACAATGGCCGGGCCACTTCCGCATTCGCGAATGGCCTGGCGTCCGCCCATAACCGCAAGCGTGCGCAGGGGAAAGTGCAGTTCCAGCTGCGCTTCAAGGTCTGCAGTGATCTGCGGGGCGAGATGCTCGATGGCGTGCATCATGGGCTTATCCGCGCTTGATCGAAGCCAGAGGGTGCTCTGGCGGATAGGTTGGGGTCAGCGGCTTTTTCGCGCCGAGCATCACGCACATCAGCGCGTCTTCGTCGCCGATGTTGATCTCTTCGCGATACACGCCGGGCGGAACTGAAATCACGTCACGATCGGTGAGGATCGTTTCGAAACGCTCACCGTCCTTTTCAATCACGACCTTGAGCTTGCCGCGCAGTACAAAAAACACTTCTTCGACATCGGTGTGCAGGTGTGGCGGACCTTCATGACCCGCCGGAATCACCATGGTCGAAAACGTGAAGTTCTCCGATGGAATTGTGTTCATGTCGGTGCTCACACCCGTGCCGCCCGTGCCGATGTAACGCATTTGCGCACGACGGAACTTGGGGTCGTAGTCGGCCTGGAATTTCAGCGCGTTCCAGTCGTATTTGCGTGTGTCATAGCGAGCGATACGGGTTTTCATCCAACTTTCAAGATTGCTGCCGGCCGGCTGTTCCCAACTTTTCGGGGTGTCTTGCTGAGCGGTGAGGTTTGCGGATAGATCGGTCATGACAGTCTCCTGATCAAGGCATGACGAACCCGCCGTTGACCGGCAAGGTTTGTCCAGTGATGAAACGGGCGAGGTCGGACAATGCGAACAGCACGGCGCCGCTGACGTCTTCGGGAAGTTGTGGGCGCTGAATGGCCCGTTGGTCGTTGTACAAACGATGACGCGCCTCGGGCACGTAGGCAGTGGCTTCGACCAGCACTAGGCCGGGCGCGATGGCGTTGACCGTGATGTTGTCAGCGCCAAGTTCCCGGGCCAGGCTGCGGGTCATGGCGATAATTGCGCCCTTGCTCGCGACGTAGGCCAGGAGGTTAGGTGCACCCCACAGCGGGGTGTCGGACGCCAGGTTGACTATGGCGCCATGGCCGCTGGCACGCAGGGCCGGCAGACACCCTTTGGTCATCAGCCAGGTGCCGCGCACATTGACTTGCATCACCTGATCCCACGTGTCGAGGCTCAGCTCTTCGCACGTCTTGCCGCCGGAATTTGTGATTGAGGCGTTGTTCACCAGACCGTCCAGCCCACCGAGTAACCGGGTGGTGTCGGCGATGCACGCCTCGATGGAGTCGGGTTGCGCAAGATCGACCGCTACCCCATGCACGCTCAGGCCTTCGGCGACCAGTTCAGCCGCCGAGTGCTGCACGCGCTCGGCGAGAATATCGGCGATAACCACGTGCGCACCGGCGCGGCCGATAGCCCGGGCAAAGGCGTAACCCAACCCACGGGCACCCCCGGTAACGAGGACGCGTCGGCCTTCGAGCAAACGATTAAGGGCGGTCATCATTGAGTACTCAACATGGCTTTGGGCATGTAGTGCAGGACGCGTTTTTCGCTCCAGACCACAGCGCCATAAGCGAGTACGCCGATCAACGTGAGCATGACGATGGCGACGAATACACCTGCGGTGTTGCCTTGACCCTCGGAATCTACTAGCAGGAAGCCCAGGCCCTGGTTACCACCGACCAGCTCGCCGACCGTGACGCCGATCACCGCCAGCGTCGACGCAATGCGCAAACCGGAGAACAACGCAGCCATGGCCGAGGGAAACTCCACCAGGCGGAAGATCTGCCAGCGGCTGGCGTTCATCGTGCGCACCAGGTTGATCATGTCCGGGTCTACGGTGCGAATCGCCGAGAGCACGTTGATCATCACCGGGAAAAATACGATCAGGATGGCGATCAGTATCTTCGGGTAGATGGTGTAGCCCAACCACATCACGAACAGCGGCGCGAAGGCGACTTTCGGGGCGATTTGCAGTGCCAGAATGTATGGCGAGAGCATGGCTTCCGCGCCAGGCGAGAGTCCCAGCGACACGCCGATGGCCACACCCAACAGGGCTCCCAGACCGAAGCCGACAATGATTTCGAACGCGGTGATCAAGGTGTGTTGCAGCAAGCCACCGGTTTGCCACATCACCAGGCCTTCCTGGGCTACCCGGCTGAGTTTGGGCATCACGAATTCGGGCATGCCGAGCAGTCCAGGCCCCCATTGCCAAAGCGCCAGGAACAGGATCAGCAGAGCGATGCTGCCAAACACGGAGTTATTGAGGTTTTTCATCGTATCGTTACCTTGTTCTCACGTGCGTTCATTGCGCAGCTGTTTGGGTGTCGATGAACTGGTTGGTGTAGAGCTCGTCGAGCTTGGGCTCTTGAGTGACGATGCCCTCGCTGACATAGAACTCGCGGACCGCTTCCAGACGCGCGGGATCGATTCGCCCGAGAACGGTTTGGTTGGCGTAAACGTGCTCGACGTAAAGCTTGAATATTTTCCCCAGCGAATCTTCCTTGCCGGCGTAGGCCGGGACAGCCTTGGCGAAGGTCACGGCGGCTGCTCGTGGGTCCTGGATGATGTCGCGCATGCCCTGCAGCGTTGCCTGAACGGTGCCGTGCACAATGTCCGGGTGATGTTCGATGGCGTCGTCAGAGGCCAGGATCGACTGGGCCATGCTTTCGAAGATTTGCGCTTGCGGGATCAGTTTGATCTTCAGCCCGGACTCTTCGGAGTTGACGACCCAATCCGGAACACCGGCCATGGCTTCGGCCTTGTTTGCCGAGAACAGCTGCCAGACGCCGGCCGGTCCGGCGGCCTGAATGTTCACATCGGTTTTGCTCAGGCCGGCCTTACGCAAGGAGGCGAGCAGGGCGTAGTAAGTGGTGTCCGAGTACGACATGACGGTCACCGTCTTGCCCTTGAGGTCGGCGATCGAATTGATGTTTTGCGCCGCATTGGTTGCGATCATGGTCACGCCACCGGCGCCGAGCACGGCCACTGCGCGCACTGGAATTCCGTTGGCCCGCACTATGATCGGGGTGTCACCGATGGCACCACCGAGCATCGCATTGCCGGCGCCGATCTGTTTGGCCACGTCGACGCCGCCCTTGGCTGCAATGAAGTTCATGTTCAGGTTCTGGGCCGCGTAGTAGCCCTTTTGCTGGGCGATGATCCAGGGGGCAAATGCCGGCAGGTTCGGCGGCGCCGGTAACAAGTAGGTGACGTCGGTCGGCTGCGCCTGAACGGCGAATGCCACGCCCAGACCCAGCACAATGCCGATGGCCTGGGGCAAGCGTTGAAACAATGAATTGAACATGCGTACTCCTGAATCTGTGGATGGCCGTGGCGGGTGTTAAATCAATGCAGTTCGGTGTTCTCACTGACTTGCAACAACTCCATCAGGCGACCCACCAGAGGGCCGATTTCCGGCAACTTGCGGCGCTCCAGCGGGTTGTCGCGAAACGGCAGGTTGATGCTGATTTCTTCGATGATGGTGCCGGGTCGAGCACTCATGACCAGCAACCGATCGGACATGGCGATGGCTTCGATCAGGTCATGGGTAATGAACAGCGCGGTCTTCTTTTCATCGAACAGCATCCGCGCCATGTCTTGCTGCAAAATCATTTTGGTCTGGGCATCCAGCGCCGAAAACGGTTCGTCGAGGAACAGCACCTGCGGGTCAATGGCCAGCGTGCGGGCCAGTGCAGCGCGCTGACGCATGCCGCCTGATAGCTGGAAGGGGTAGTGATCGGCGAAGCCCTGCAGGTGGCATCGCTCGAGTAGATTGTTGGCCACAGCCTGGCGTTTCGCAGCGGCGACGCCCTGAATTTCCAGCCCCAGTTCGACATTGCGGCGGATGCTGCGCCAAGGCATCAGCAAGTCTTTTTGCAGCATGAATGCCACTTGGCGTACCGGGCCGGTGACCGCTTCACCGCCGACGAACACTTCGCCTTCAGTCGGTCGATACAAACCCGAACCCATGTTCAAAATGGTGCTCTTGCCACAACCGGAAGGGCCAATAATCGACACAACTTCACCGCGACGAATTTTGAAATTAACCTCGCGAATGGCAAAAGGCGCTTCGGACTTTCCCTTGGCCGGAAAACATTTACCGACATTGCGGAATTCAATTTCGGTGGGCTCCGGGTTTTCCTGCGCAGTATTTTTATTCCACTGAGGGGCGATGGCGTACATCTCGTTCACAGCCATTGGGAAGGGTCTCTGGTCTGTTTTATAGGTGATACAGTGTTTATTGCATGAACAATGCCAGCAGGTTGCCAAGCGCGTTTTTTGTTTAAAAAGGCTTTTTTATTAAAGGCTTATGAGATTTTTTGATAATTGCGGTTGTTTCATATATGAAACGAGGTTTCTTATACGGCACGAAACTGCACATCGTTTGTGCGCATGTTGGGGAAATGCGAGTGGGCGGTGCTTTTTTAAGTAACGTTGAAGGTGGGGAATAAGCGGATTTGTTTTATATACGAAACATGGTGCGAAATTTATTGTGTTTATTTGTCTGGTTTATATAAGTCGGCTGTTATTCGGCGATGGGTGAGCCGGTGATAGACATCATGTTTGATAAGCCGCTTATCTAACGTCCAGTCCTCGTGTCTCGGCCACTATGCGCGCCGCATCCCTGGCCGGCGGCAAGCCGAATACGCGGGCGTAATCGCGGCTTAGTAAAATCAGGTTGATCATCGGGTCGTAGACGGCTGCAAGCTGATGTTCCGGGATCTTGCCCTGAACCATGGCCACGCGGGGAATCCCGGTTTCAGTACACCGGTTTTCTGCTCTGGCAGCGAGTTTTCGACGTTCTGTCAGCTGATTTGTCATGGCGTCCATCTGACCGCAGCGCGCAAGCGAAAAGCAGAAACAGGCAGGTTTCGAGTAGGAACCTGCGCATGCGATCAAACGTTAATCGCTACCTTGGTTGCTCACCTGATTGAACGTGGAGCAACACATGAGTGTCATCGTTATCACTGGCGGCAGCCGAGGCATCGGTGCCAGCACCGCCATCGAATGTGCCCGGCGCGGCATGAGCGTCATCCTCACTTACAACAGCAACCCCGTAGCCGCCGAGTCGGTCGTGCGCACTGTCCAGGCTGACGGTGGCAATGCCGTGGCCCTTGAATTGGACGTGTGCGACGTCGGCAGTTTCGGTGTTTTTCGCGAAGCCGTGGAGTACACACTGGCATCGTCCTTTGGCCAGAAAACCCTGCGCGGCCTGGTCAATAACGCCGGTTATGGTGTGTTCAACCCGATTGAAACCGTCACCGAGGCACAGTTCGACGGCTTGCTGAACGTGCACCTCAAGGGGCCGTTCTTCCTGACCCAGGCATTACTGCCACTGATGGAGTCGGGCGCGAGTATTGTTAACCTGACCAGCGCGACAACGCGTGTTGCCACGGCGGGCGTGGCGCCTTATGCGGCGTTCAAGGGTGGTTTGGAGGTGCTCACGCGCTACATGGCCAAGGAGTTTGGTGAGCGGAAAATCCGCGCCAATGCGGTGTCGCCGGGTGCGATCCGTACCGAGTTGGGCGGCGGCCTGAACGATGAGTTCGAGGCTTTGCTCGCCTCGCAAACCGCGTTGGGTCGCGTCGGAGAGCCGGACGATGTTGCACAAGTGATTGCCGATCTACTGTCCGATAACAGCCGCTGGATCAACGCACAAACCATCGAAGTTGCCGGTGGCTACGCCATCTGAATCAGTGAGGTTATTCATGCTCGACCATCTCTTTATCTCGGTAAGCGACGTCAAACGTTCCATCGCTTTTTACACGGCTGCGCTGAAGCCGCTGGGCATTACCGGCCGGCTCGATTACGGCGGCAAGGACGGCCCGCCGGGACATCCAGACCTCGAAGGGTTCGGTGCCAACGGCCGGGTGTTTTTCTGGTTGCGCGAAGGCTTGGTAGAGGGCCGGGCCGCACACGTAGGCTTTGTAGCGGCCAGCACAGAGCAGGTCGATGCAGCTTACGCGGCGGCGATGGCGGCAGGTGCAACCGACAATGGCGCACCTGGCGCACGCCTGCACTACGATCCGGATTACTACGCCGCCAACGTATTCGACCCGGACGGCTATAGCCTCGAATTCGTCTACAAAAAGTGGCAGCACTGAAGGGTTTTACGCCGTCTTTTTCAGGGGGGCTGCGCCACCCAACGGGGATAAATCCCCTCACCACAAAGCATGGCCAGCGGCACTTTCTGCAAAACACAAACCGTGCAGCGAGGGTATTCAGCGAGACGCAGCACCGCTGCGTTCGTGCGCCTGCGTAGCTGGATTGTTCTCTACTGCGCCTGATCCCCAAACACCGGCCGGAAGAAGGTGCGCTCGTAGCTGAGAATGCACTTTGTTTCTTCTGCGTATTTGAAGGCTGCGATGCACTCGGCATCGTTCATCGAGTCTTGGCGATAACGTTCGTACTCGGCAAGGCTTGGGAACGTGAACATCGCCAAAGCAATGTTGTTGGCGCCCTCGGACGGCAGAAAATAGCCGTGGTGCTGGCCGCCAAACTTCTCGACCAGGGGAATCCACAGCTTTGCGTAATGTTCAAATTCCTTGAGCTGGTAAGCATCCAGCACATACCGCAAGTAACAAGTGACCACTTTTTCTCTCCCTAACGTGATGTGTAATGTTTAGCCGCGGCTGGCTTTATAGACGAGGCTGGGCGGTTGCCCCGGTACGTCGTCGAGCGCATCCACGTGTTGCATGCCGATTTTCTCCAGCACACTGATCGACGCCCTGTGCGCGGGCCTCACGATTGCAAAGACGTCCTCGACTACAAGCTCGTTAAACGCATATTCCAGCGACGCTCGACCCAACTCTGTCGCGTAGCCTTTGCCCCACGCGGCCACGTCAAACCGATAGCCCAGGTTCAGTCGCGGCACGTCGAGGTAGTTGCGCAGGGCGATGCCGCCGAAGCCGATCACGTATTGCGGTGCGTCACTCGCTGCAATCGCCCATTGACCGTAGCCATGGATTTCCCAGTGATCGATCCAGTCTTCAAGCGTCGCCGCCGCTTGCGCAATGTTGGTCAGAGGGCCTGCGGGGTTGAATTGGTTAGTGGCCGGGTCGCTGTGGATTGCAAAAAAACGCCCCAGATCGGCTGCAATCGGCTCCCGCAAGATCAAACGTGAAGTGCTGCGTTGCATGGTCCGGTCAGCCTCAGGTAGCGGCAAAAAATATGCGCTTTATAAGACCCGTTGAACGATCTGCCGTCAATGCTCACATCCCGCGCAACGCCAGGCCGGCCAAAACCAGTAAAAAGACCCCGCAAACAGCGTGACTGACCCGGTGCCACACAGGCGAACTCGAGCGCTTCAGCCAATCGACCAGGCCGGCCGTGATAAAGCAGCACAGGACGGAAGCGCTCATGACGCCGGCAAAGAACACCGTGGTTTCCTGGCTGCTGGGCACCGTACCGACGATGCCCGACAAGGCGCTGCCAAGTGCGCCCCAATACACAACGTTTTTCGGGTTGGTCAGCGAAATGGCAGCACCTGATACCAGTGCGTTACGTGCGTCGGTGCCCTGCGGTTCGCAGGCTTTGGGCAACGCCCACGCGTCCCTGAAACTCTGGTAGCCGAGCCATACCAGGTACAGCGCACAGACCAATGTCAGCGGCGCCTGAATCGCCTTGTTAGCCAGCAATAACGACAAACTTGTGAGGCCTATCACCGCCCAAACCGCATCACCCAGCAGTGAACCCAGTTGCACCAGCAGGGCAGGTTTGAAGCCATGGCTGAGGCCGCGGCGCAGGGTTTCTGCCAGCACCGGGCCTGGCGAGAAACAGAATACAAAACCGAACACGAAAGCCGAGAAAAAAACCGCGTACATGCTGCGCCTCCTTGAATAAGAGCCGTCAGTTTGCCGATCAAAAGGATAAAAAACTTGTACCAGATTGCACGGGTCAGGATTTCGGCAGGCGTTGAAACGTGCCCGGGGTAATGCCGTAAGCGGCGCGGAAGTGGCGGTTCAGGTGGCTTTGGTCGACAAAACCGACAGCGTGCGCAGCGTCGGTTGCGCTGACCCCGATCCGCAAAAGCCCCTGAGCACGTCGCGTGCGCAATTGCATGCTCCATTGCCTCGGGCTCAGCCCGGTTTCTTTTTGAAAGGCACGCAACAGGTGAAATTTCGAGAGCTGCAGTTCATCTGCCAGCGCATCCAGGCTGACTGTTTGATGCAGGTGTTCTGCGAGCAGTTCCTTGATGCGTCCGATCAAGCCCAAGCCCATCGGCTGGCTAACCGCCAATCGCGTTCCGCTCAGGGCGACGATGTCACCCAGTAAAAGAATCAGCGCTTCTTCGGCGCGTTCGCGGATCAGCCCATCACTTGCGGCTGCACGGCGGATGGCCGATTCAAGCCGTGCGACAAACTCCGGTTGGTGACACAGCGCACGATTGAACTCTACGTGAGGCAGGTCGAGGTTCTGGCCCAGTTGCCCGGCATCGATGTAGAGCCCTACGTATTGCCACGGTGCACCGTCAGCCACGCCACCGCCCTGTACCTGGCCCGGGTTGTAGAGTGTGATCGAGCCCGGTGTCGCGGTAAAGCTGCGCCCATCCAGCCAGATGTGTTCTTCGCCAACCAGGTTCGCGCCAATCACCAACTCATCATGGCTGTGCTTGGCAAAGCGGTGCCCCGTGCCATTGACGGCCGTGACCTCTAATGAACCCAGCCATGATTGTTGTATGGAAATCATCGGTAATCGTCGGACTTCTGAACGGGCGGCAGCAACTGGCCGCAAGCCTGGACGAAGCTAGCAAAAAGGCGCTGTGTTCGTCCATCGGCTCAACCAGGCACCTGGCCGCGACGGGGCTTGCGCGTTTACCTGGAAAACTTTTTCGCCCCGACAACGCAGAGGATTACCGCAACAGTCACCGCGATCATGCCGAGGCTGACATGTTCGTGCAGCAGCGTCGCCGCCAGTGCCAAGCCAAAAAACGGCTGCAACAATTGAAGCTGGCCGACGGCGGCAATCCCGCCTTGCGCGAGGCCGCGGTACCAGAACACGAAGCCGATCAGCATGCTGAACAACGAGACGTACGCCAGGCTGATCCACGCCGGTGTGCTGATCCCGTTGAACGTCTGCGGGGCTTTCAACCACATCATCGGCGCCATCACCGGCAATGACAGCACCAACGCCCAGCAGATGACTTGCCAGCCGCCCAGGGTACGGGACAGCTTTGCGCCTTCGGCGTAGCCCAGCCCGCAAACGATGATCGCCAGCAACATCAGCAAGTCGCCCAGTGGCGATGCTGTCAGCCCTTGGGAAACGGCAAACCCGACCACCAGTGCGCTGCCCAGTATCGAGAACAACCAGAACACCGGCCGTGGTCGTTCGCCGCCGCGCACGACGCCGAACACAGCAGTGGCCAGCGGCAGCAGGCCGACGAAAACGATGGAGTGGGCGGACGTCACGTACTGCAGCGCCATCGCCGTCAGTAGCGGGAATCCCAGGACCACGCCCAGCGCGACAATGGCCAACGGCACAATCTGCTGCCTGGCCGGGCGCTTTTCCTTGAACAAAACCAGCAAGCACAGCGCCAGGACCGCGGCGATTGTGGCACGGGCAACGGTGAGGAATACCGGGTCAAATTCGGCCACTGCCAAACGCGTAGCAGGCAACGAACCGCTGAATATCAGCACGCCGATGAACCCGTTCAGCCATCCGCTGGCCTGTTTTTCTACTGCTGGGTGTTGCAGGTTCGATGCATGTTCCATTTCGAGTCACACTCAAATTTGCAGACTTGCATCGTAGGGGTGAGAATCAGCACAATCAAAAAATTGTCATGGATACAACTCGACATGCCTCGCTCGCGCTACAAATCCCTGGTGGATGCTTTTGCGGCGGATATCCGTACCGGTCGCTTGTTGCCTGGCACGCGCTTGCCCACCCATCGCCAACTGGCCACAGAAGAAGGGCTGGCGCTGGTCACTGCCAGCCGTGTCTACGCCGAGCTTGAAGCCATGGGATTGGTCAGCGGCGAGGCGGGGCGCGGTACGTTCGTGCGGGAAACGTCGCTGCCGCCCAACCTCGGCATAGACCAGCAAAACGTTGCCGCCGGCATGATCGACCTTAATTTCAACTATCCATCGCTGCCAGGGCAGGCTGAATTGCTGCGCGGTGCATTGCGCCAGTTGGCGTCGGCCGGTGACCTGGAGGCGCTGCTGCGTTATCAGCCGCATGCGGGGCGCCTGCACGAACGGGCCTCGGTGGCGCGTCATTTACGCGCTCGCGGGTTGACGGTCGATGCCGAACAAGTACTGATGGTCAGCGGTGCCCAGCACGGTTTGGCCGTGACGATGATGGCGTTGCTGCAACCCGGCGATGTGATCGCCGCCGACGCCTTGACCTATTCCGGGTTCAAGGTGCTGGCTGAATCGCTGCACCTTGAAATCGTCGCCATACCTGTGACCGAACATGGGCCTGATCTGGCCGCACTGGAAAAACTTTGCCGCAGCCGACGCGTGCGGGCCGTGTATTCAATGCCCACGTTGCACAATCCGCTGGGATGGGTGATGAGCGCGCAGCAACGCGAAAACCTGGTGAGCCTTGCGCGCAAACATCAACTGCTGATCATCGAGGACGCTGCCTACGCCTTTCTGGCGCAAGACCCGCCGCCACCCTTGGCCGAACTGGCCCCCGAGTGCACGGTGTACGTGTCCGGGTTGTCCAAGAGCATCGCCACCGGGTTGCGCGTCGGTTTTATCGTCGCCCCCCTGGAAAAGGTCTTCGCATTGGAGCGAGCCATCAGGGCGACCACCTGGAATACGCCGGGCGTCATGACCGCCATCACCACTGCCTGGATCGACGACGGCACCATCACCCAACTCGAAGATGAAAAACGCGAAGATGCTCAGGCGCGTCAGAACCTGGCCCGCGAAGTGCTGGCGGGCATGCGCTACGTCACGCACCCGTGTTCTTATTTCTTGTGGCTGCCATTGTCTGAAGATGCCAGGGCAGACCAGATCACCAAGGCCTTGATGCGCGAAAACATCTCGGTTTCAACCGCCGAACCGTTTGCGACTTCGGCCCACGTGCCGCATGCCCTGCGCATCGCGCTGGGCTCGGTGGACATGGACACGTTGCGGGCAGCGCTGATGAGGGTCAAGTGGGTGGTTGAGGCTTATTCGTAGGGCTTATGGGCGGTTTCGATCGGCAAGTCCCTGCAAATAGACCTTCGGCGAGCAGCCGGTTTTTTGCTTGAAACAACGGTAAAAAGTCGACAACGAGTTGAAGCCCGAAGCGCTGGCAATCTCCTCTATACGCGGCGCAGGACCCTGCGCATTCAAACGCTCCAGCGCTTCATCCAGACGCAGCTGATTGAGGAATGTGTAAAACGTTTGTCCGCGAACCTGATTCAAAAAAAACGAGATCTGGTTGCGCGTGTAACCGGTGGATGCCGCGACTTGCGACAGGTCCAGCTCTGGGTTGAGGTAAGGCTTGGACTGTTCGAAATACTGCTGCAAATCATTGGCCAGCGCCCCCACCTGGCGTGCAGACAAGCCAAGACGACTGACCGCCTCGGCGCTGTAGGCGGGGCGGGTTGCCGGAGTCGCTTGACTCACCAGGACTGCGTGTTCGTTGACTTTGACGATCAGCCCGTCGCGTACCGATAAGGCTTCGACGGTGCGAAATGAAACCAGCCCCTCACTGCCATTGAGCGTCACCCGGTATTGCAAAAAAGCGGTATCGCCGTCGATGCGCAAGCGATCGGTGTAGGTCTGAAACTCTTGCGACCCCAACGGCATGCTCGCCGCCAAATAATCACGCAGTTGCGAGTGGTCGATGCTTCGGTTCTGGAAAAAGTCGTTGTACTCAACGTCGGGGTGATAGAGCGCCATCACCGCGTCCAGGTCGCGCAGCTTCCATGCCTGGTGGTAGCGCACGGCAACTTCATGCGTCTGTGTGCTCGAAGGGTCTGCCTGGAAGGTTGGGGTGGTCGGTAAATCAGGGGTTTGCACGTCGGTCTCCAGAGCAGGAATCAGGGCCAGGTGCTGAGTATTCCAGAAGCGGACTTTTTGCGCCCGTGTCCGCTGCGATGTTTACCGGCCCATTGCGCCTGTGAAAGCAACCTTGATTGCTTTAGCGTCGGCGCATGAAAATTATGGAGCATGAGCGCATGACCCTTCAGACCGTGAACCAATCCCTGGCAGATGCCCAGCCTTACCCGGTGTGGCAGCAAACACGCAGCGATGTGCCCGTTGCGCCGAGGCTGACGGGGCAGGTGACGTGTGATCTGGCGATTGTTGGCGGCGGTTTTGTCGGGTTGTGGACGGCGCTGATGGCCCGCCAGCGTTGGCCCGATGCATCCATTGTGGTGCTTGAAGCCGGGCAGTGCGGGGGTGAGGCCAGCGGGCGTAATGGCGGATTTTGTGCGCCGAGTATTTCCCATGGTGTGTCCAATGCACTGAAGCGCTGGCCCAAGGAAGCGGAGCAACTGGTGCGGCTCGGCAGGGAAAACCTGGTCGCTTTCGAGGAAGACCTGCAACGTTATGGCATCGATGCAGCGTTTGAGCGTTCCGGAAAATTGAACGTGGCGAGTCAGCCCTGGCAGGTTGAGGGCCTCAAGTCGATGCAGCGTAACTACGAGCGCTTTGGTATTGCCTGCGACTATTTGCAGGGTGAGGCGCTGAAGTCACGCCTCAACTCACCGGCCTATGTCGCCGGCGTGTTCGAGCCCAATTATGCGTTGTTGAATCCGGTGAAAATGGTCGCCGAACTGCGACGCGTGTGCCTGGAGCAAGGCGTGCAATTGTTCGAACATTCGCCCGTCAGCGCAATGCGTCAAGACGCCAATCATCAGGTGCTCGAAGCGGGATTGGGGACGGTCAAAGCAGCGAAAGTCGCACTCGGCACCAACATCGCGCCGCCATTACTGGGGGAACTGAAGTCCAAGGTTATTCCGATCTACGACTACGCATTGGCGACCGAGCCGCTCGATGAGGCACAACTGAGCGCCATCGGCTGGGTGGGCCGCTACGGAATTGCCGACAGCGGCAATCAGTTCCACTACACACGCAAAACCGAGGACAACCGCATTCTTTGGGGCGGCTACGACGCCATCTACCACTTCGGTAGCCGGCGTGAAGAAGCGCTGACCCAACGCCCGGAAAGCTTTGCAACGCTTGCCCGGCAATTCAAATCGGTGTTTCCGGCCTTGGCCGACGTCACCTTCAGTCATGCCTGGGGCGGCATTATCGACACCTCGGCGCGCACCACAATGTTCTGCGGAACATCGTCCGGCGGGCGCGTTGCCTATGCCCAGGGCTTTACCGGGCAGGGCGTTTCGGCCAGTCGTTTCGCCGCACTGACAATGCTGGATTTGCTGGAAGGAAAATCCACCGAGCGCACCCGACTGGCAATGACTTCGACGGCGCCTTTTGCGTTTCCACCCGAACCTTTGCGTTACGTGGGCGTGTCGTTGGCGCAGCGTTCGCTGGCTCGCGAAGACCTTACCGGGCACCGCGACTGGTTGCTCAAAGGGTTTGACGCACTGGGTATCGGTTTTGATTCTTGAACTGGAGTGAACATGCACATGAGTAAACCTTCGCACGTCATCGATTTTGCCAATCCCGATTTACCAGTGGTCGAGTTGCAAACCAGCGACCCGGCACTGGTCGACACGCCCTATAGCAGCCGCAGTTGGCGGCACTTTGTGTCACCCGAAAAAAAAGCCGTCGCAGGCATCTGGGAAGCGCCACAGCATCTTGAACGTTGTGAATGTGATTACGACGAGCTCTGTCACTTGCTCGAAGGCCAGGTTCGATTGACCGACAGCAACGGCGTCAGCCAGTCGTTCAAGGCCGGCGATACATTTGTGGTCGCGGCAGGGTTCAAGGGCACGTGGGAGAACCTGACGCCGGTGCGCAAGGTATTCATGATCCTCAAGGGCTGAGGTTCAGTCCACGCGCGCAATCATTTCCAGCTCGCGCATCAACCAATCCGAGAACGCTTTGGCCAGCTCATTCGCGCCGCGTGGCGGCATGATGATG
This sequence comes from Gordonia sp. IEGM753, assembly GCF_050321825.1. Lineage (NCBI taxonomy): Bacteria > Bacillati > Actinomycetota > Actinomycetes > Mycobacteriales > Gordoniaceae > Gordonia > Gordonia sp. IEGM753. The sequence goes on along the minus strand of NZ_JBNQGB010000001.1, from coordinate 2,756,489 downwards.
AAGTACGGATGCGGGGCTGGAAACTCGATATCGAACAGCCGGATCAACGTACCCTGTGCCAACTGCTCGCCCGCCAGAATGTGATCGCTGATGGTGATTCCGGTGCCGGCAATGGCCGCGTCAATCGTCAGCGCGGCGTTCGGCAGGTAAATGTTTTGCCGGCCCTGAAGGCTGGGAATGCCCGCCGCCAGAAAGTACCGGCTCCAGTCGTAACCTTCGTCCTCATGCAACAACACCTGGCGTTCCAGATCGCGAGGTTTGCGCAATGGCTCGCTGCCGTTCAGCAGGCGCGGGCTGCCAACCGGAAAGTACATGATGTCGCCCAGGGCCGCGATCCGCTGGCCTTCGACTTCACTGTCGCCAAACGAGATCACCATGTCGGCGTTGTGGTTGGCCTGATCGATGGGCAACAGGTACAACGAAACGTCCGGGTAGTCCCTGAGAAATCGATCGAGTATTTTCGAGATCCGCGCCAGCAGCGCCGGGGCGCAGGCAATTCGCAAACTGCCGGAAGGCGTTGAGGTGGGCAGCGCGGTTTGAATATCTCGCAGCTGCTCGAAGGCGCCGTTGACCAATTGGCTGAGTTTCCTGCCGGCCGAGGTCAGGTGCACTCCTTTGCCGGGGCGCTCCACCAGCGCGACCTCCAACTCTTCTTCGAGCTTCTTGATCTGATGGCTGATGGCGCTGTGGGTGACGTGCAGTTCCAGCGCCGCACCCCCCGTGCTGCCTTGGCGGACGAGCGCATCAAAGGCGCGTAATGCGATCAGGGAGGGCAGCCGGCGGGTCGCTTTAAGGGCCATTTTTAAGCTTCTTTTCGGTTAGTTAAATTCACATGAAAGCTAGAAAACAAATCATTTGATGTCAATCTGATTTGTCCTGAAGATGGCTCCACGAGTTAGCAACTTATCCGGTTTGTGAGCGAGGGATATCGAATGTCGGTTCAGCATGAGCACTTTGTCGATCTGTTACGGCTGGGCAAGTCTTACGGTGAAACCCGCGCGCTCAGCGACCTGACATTGCACATCAAACGCGGCGAATTCCTGACTTTGCTGGGGCCGTCCGGCTCCGGAAAAAGCACCACCCTGATGATGCTGGCAGGCTTCGAGCAGCCGACCGAGGGCCGCATCGAGCGCAATGGCCAGGACATCACGCAGTTGCCGGCTGATCAGCGTGATTTTGGTGTGGTGTTTCAAGGCTACGCACTGTTCCCGCACATGACGGTGGCGCAGAACATTGCCTACCCGCTGAAGGTGCGCAACGTGCCTGCCGCGCAGATCACCGAGAAAGTCGGGCAGATGCTGGAAAGGGTCGGTCTTGAAGGTAAAGGCAATCGCGGCATCAAGCAGCTTTCCGGTGGGCAGCAACAGCGCGTGGCACTCGCCAGGGCGCTAGTGTTCGAGCCGTCGTTGTTGCTGCTGGATGAGCCGCTGTCGGCGCTTGATCGGCGCCTGCGCCAGGAAATGCAAGTCGAGTTGGCGCGCATGCACAAAGAATTCGGCACCACGTTTGTGTTTGTCACGCATGACCAGGAAGAAGCGCTGGCGCTTTCCGACCGGGTTGCGGTGTTCAATCACGGGCGCCTGGAACAACTGGGTACACCTCAAGAAGTTTACGAGCGTCCGGCCAGCCGTTTCGTTGCCAATTTTCTTGGCGACATGAACCTGCTCGGTGTACAGGGCATCCGCCGACAGGACGACGTGCTGCTGTGCGATTACTACGGTCACCCATTGGCGGTTAATCAGCGCGGCGAGCAGGCCGCCGTCGGCACCGCTGGCCAACACTGGCTGGCGATTCGTCCCGAGCATGTCGATCTGCAGCCGTTTGCGCAGGCCGGGGGTGGCAACGGCGTGGTAGCTCGCATGGAGAAACTGACCTATCTAGGCACGCACGTCAGCCTCGATATGCGCCTGGACGATGCGCAACCCATGGCGGTGCGAATTCCCGTCAGCCATCCGATGTTGAGCAGCCTGGAGCGTGGCCAACCTTACTGGTGTGCCTGGTCCAGACAGCACGGACACCTGATTTCAAACTAAAAAACAAGCCACACAGCACCTAATAAAAAACTGGTTCGATCACCTGCCCACAACCTTTTGCATGGGGTACCGAGGATGAAAGACAAACAGCGCTTTATCGACGACACACTGGAAATCGCCCGCGAGCAGTTCGAGGCTGGCACGCTCAGCCGTCGCAGCTTCAATCAGGCGCTGATGGTCATGGCCGCCATGGCGGGCCTGGGACCGATGCGCAACGCATTCGCTGACGGTGCATCGCTGGTGGTCTCCAACTGGGGCGGCGATGCGGTCCCAGCGTTCGAGAAGAGCTACCAGGGTTTCGACGCCGCCAGTGGCCTTAAATTGAAGATCGATGGCAGTGGCCCCACTGAAGGCGCCGTCAAGACTCAGGTCAACAGCGGTGCCGTACGCTGGGACGTGTGCGACGGCGAAATGTATTCCTCGTACCGCTTGGGCAAAGAGGGCGTGCTGGCGCCGATTGATTATTCGATCGTCGATAAATCGCTGATTGGCTACGGCGATATCCATGAGTTCGGCCTGGCGAACTACACCTACAGCTACGTCATCGGCTATGACGCCAAACGCTTCGGCAAGAACCCGCCAAAGAGCTGGGCAGACTTCTGGGACGTCAAGAAATACCCCGGCAAACGTACACTTTATAAATGGATGAGCGCCAACCTTGAGTGCGCGTTGCTGGCTGACGGCGTCGCCCCCGACAAGCTGTACCCGCTGGATGTTGACCGTGCACTGCGCAAGATCGAAGAGCTGATGCCGCACGTGGTCACGCACTGGTCGACCGGTGCCGAGTCGCAACAGTTGCTGCGTGATGGCGAAGCCACGATGGGCCAGGTTTGGCACACCCGTGCGGAGCTGGTCAAACACGACACCGGTGGCGCCATTGACTGGACGTTCGACAACGCCATCGTCGCGCCTTCAGTGTGGATGGTGCCGAAAAACAACCCGGCAGGCAGCGCGAATGCCATGAAATTCATCGCTTATGCACTGCGCCCGGAGGTCCAGGCGAAGCTGATGGAGATTTACAACATGGGCCCGGTGGATTCCAAAGTGAACGCGTTGCTTTCGCCGGAACTTCAGCGGATCAACCCGACCGCGCCGGACAATCTGAGCAAGCAGGTGTCGATGAATAACCTGTGGTACGCCGATCACTACGGCGAGACGCTCGAGCGTTACCTGGCGTTGATTGGGGGCTGATATGCGAATCGGTTCCCAAGGCACGTTGCGTATTTATGCGCTGCTGATCCTGCCGCTGCCTTTGATCATTCTGGTGGGTTATCTGCTGCCGACGCTCGGCGTATTGGGCTGGAGCCTCAGCCTGCCGCAACCGGGCGTTCAGCATTACGCAACCATCATCGACAGTGCAACGATACACACGGTGATCTGGCGAACGCTGCGTATCTGTCTGCTGACCACGCTGATCAGTGTCGCCATCGCGTACCTGATTGCTTACCGCTGGCGGTTCGCCTCGGGCCGCGGTCGGCAGTTCATCGAGCTGTTCGTGTTGTTGCCGTTCTGGCTGTCGATGTTGATTCGTGCCTTTGCCTGGCTGGTGTTGTTACGCAACGACGGTTTGATCAACCAGAGCCTGCTGACGCTGGGCATTGTCGACGAGCCGCTGGCGCTGGTGCGCAATGAGCTGGGCGCGTTGATTGGCATGGTTCACTTCATGGTGCCGTACGCCGTTTTGCCGTTGTTGTCTTCCATGCGTCAGATCGACGACAGCCTGTTGCGGGCGGCGAGCAGCTTGGGGGCAGGGCGTTGGGCGACGCTTAAAGACGTGTTTTTGCCATTGACCGTGCCGGGTGTCGCCGCAGCATCGGCGACGGTGTTCGTGTTCAGTCTCGGCTGCTTCGTCACGCCAGCACTGCTGGGCGGCGGCAAGGCTGCGATGCTGGCCGAAAGCATCTACATCCAGATGTTCCAGTTATCAAACTGGGGGTTGGGTGCGGCGCTGAGCATCGTGTTGATGCTGATGGTTGCGGTGTGCGCGTTGGTGTTCGGCAAGTGGGTGGGCTTTGGACGTTTTACCGGGAGAACCGCATGAATTCGCTGCCTACAGTGAGCCAACTGGCGGCGCAAACGCCCGCCAAGACCCGATTCAAGCCGCGTGTCGATCTGGCGAAGCTGCTGTCGTACGCCGGTTTATGCCTGGCGGCGGTGTTTTTGCTGCTGCCGATCCTGGTGATTGTGCCGCTGTCGTTCGGTGACCAGCGCTACCTGGCATTTCCCGACGGCGCATGGTCGTGGCGCCACTATCTGGAACTGCTCAACGGCGCCTGGCTGAGTTCGATCTTGCAAAGTCTGGGGCTGGCGGTTGTGGTTGGCGTGATCAGCACTGCGCTCGCCTTCATGTTTGCCACCGGTATCTGGCTAGAGCCGCGTTACCGTGTCGCGCTGACCGGCGTGGTGTTGCTGCCGATGATCGTGCCGCAGGTGGTTTCGGCCATGTCCATCTACTACCTCGGGGCCAAAGTGCAGCAACTCGACACGCTGATCGGCGTGGGTTTTGGGCACTTGATGATGGCGCTGCCGTACTCGCTGATCGCCATGCTGGTGGCCTACAGTCGCCTCGATACCAGCTTGTACAAAGCTTCGCGCTCACTGGGTGCCGGGCTATGGATGACGCTGCGCCAAGTGCTGATGCCCAACGTTCGGGTGGGCATGGCGGGCAGTTTTTTCATGGCCTTCATCATGTCCTGGGAAGAGGTTGTGGTCACGCTGTTCACCAGCGGGCTCAACGTCATCACGTTGCCCAAACGGATATGGGATGGCTTGCGCTACAACCTTGATCCGGCCATCGCTGCCGTCTCCACGTTGATGATTTTCATCACCCTGATCGTTTTGTTGGTGCGCCTGTACCGGCACGACAAAAACGCTGACTCGGCGGGTCGCTAGCCGACCCGCATTCTTCCGATTTTTCATTTGTTACCCGTGCACCTTTTCCCTAAGGAGGGATACCTCATGATGACTGCATTTCCGCTGCGCACTTATCGTCAACGTATCGACGCCGTAAAACGTCGAATGAGCGAACGCGGGCTCGACGCGCTGGTGGTCAATTACCCGGACAACATCAACTACCTGACGGGCTTCGATAGCCTCGGTTTTCTCTGGTACCAGGCGCTGATTATTTCGCCGAAACTGGCCAATCCGATCTTCCTGACCCGCACCAGCGAAGAGCCTTGCACCTACGAACTGTCGTGTCTGGAAGAGGGGATTTTCTACGACATCGCCAAGCAGGACCCACTGCGGATCGTGGCCGATTCGCTGGAAGGATTAGGGTTGAGCCAAGGCCGTATCGGCCTCGAAATGCAAGCCTCGACCTTCAGTGCCTTGCAATACACCACGCTGCTACGACACATGCCTGATGCGCATTTCGAGGATGCCTCGGTGGTTGTCGCTGAAGAGCGCCTGATCAAGACCGCAGAAGAAATCGAGTACCAGCGCAGCGCCGCGCGCATGGCGGACTACGGCATGCGTGCCGCGTTTGAAGCATTACGCCCGGGGATGTCCGAGGTGGAAATTTCCGGCATTGTCTCCAAGGCGCTGGGCGAGGCAGGTAGCGAATACTCGGCGATCAGCCCGATGTGCGCGACGGGACGCCGCAGCACCATGACCCATGCCATGCCGCACCGCATCACGATCAGCCCTGGGGATGTGGTGATTCTTGAGCATGCGGGGGTGTGTAACCGCTACCACGCGATTTTGATGCGCACGGCGGTCATCGGCAAACCGACGGCGCGGGTGCGTGAGGTTTCAACGTTGCTGACCGAAGCGTTCAACGCCGCTATCGACGTCGCGAAACCGGGTACGCCGGTTGGTGAGGCCAATCGGGTGTGCAACGAAATCCTCGACCGCATCGACCTGTCTCGTACCCGTGTTCACCGCATCGGCTACAGCCTTGGCCTGGCCTATCCGCCCACCTGGCTGGAAGCAATGATGGTCGATGAAGCGGACGATCACGTGTTCCAGCCGAACATGTCGTTTTCGATCGAGCCGAACCTGTCGCTGTATTCCGAAGGTTTCGGTATCAAGCTGGGCGATACGGTGCTGTGCGAAGCCGATGGTTCGCGCAGCCTGTCGCAGATTCCTCCAGAGCTTGTAATCATCGACTGAGGAGCACTTTATGTCTGCATTGATGGACGTTTTCTGGCATGACGATGTGCTGCTCCACGACACCGGCTACGGGGTGTTCGAGGCGCCACCGAGCGAGCTTCTGGAGACGCAAACCCAGCACCCGGAAAGCAGCCCGCGACTGATCAACATGCGCGAGATTTTGCGTAAGGGTCCCGTGGCCGGGCAGTTGTTGTGGCACACCGGCCGGCATGCAACGCGTGAAGAAATACTGCGCTTTCATACTGATGATTATTGGCGGGAAATTCAGGCGGCTGGTGTTCAGGGGCGGCGTTTCAGCAGTACGACGCTGGTTAATGCAGGCGGGATGGCGGGGCTTCTGGCCGCAGCCGGCACCAGTGTCGCGGCGCTCGAACAAACGCTTCGCGAACGGCGCCCGGCCATGGCCCTGGTGCGTCCACCGGGGCATCACGCTGCGCCTGACATGGCGGACGGTTATTGTTTTTTCAATAACGTCGCTGTGGCAGCACGCGCGGCGCAGGCCGCCGGCATCGAACGTGTGGCCATTGTCGACTGGGATGTGCATCACGGTAACGGCACGCAACAAGGGTTTTATCAGGACCCGAGCGTGCTGACGGTGTCGTTGCACATGGATCATGGCGCCTGGGGCGCCAGTCATCCGCAGACCGGTGGCGTTGATGAGCGTGGCAGCGGTGCAGGTGTCGGCAGCAACCTGAACATCCCCTTGCCGATGGGTTCCGGCGACCTGACTTACGACCTGGCGTTCGAGCGTTTCGTCACGCCAGTGCTGACCGCGTTCGCACCTCAGCTATTGATCATCGCCAACGGTCTGGATGCTTCGCAATTCGACCCGAATGGCCGGCAACTGCTGACCATGAACGGCTTCAACACGCTTGCGCAACGAGCACGCCGGTTCGCCGATGAACATTGCGAGGGCCGATTGCTGATAGTGCAGGAGGGCGGTTACAACCCGGCCTACAGCGCGTTTTGTCTGCACGCGGCGGCTCAGGGTTTTCTGCAGCAGGCATCGACACTGGCAGATCCATTGGCCTACATGCCCGCGTTTGAAGCCCGCAGCCATGATGATATTGCGGCACTCGACACAGCACTGCGACAGGTCGGGTGGAATCTGCAGAGCTGAATGTAGGAGCAGGCGGGCTCCCGCTGTCAGGCCTTGGGCAGTGCCATGATCGCGTGTGCAGCGATGTCGGTGCCGCGGGTGGCCTGCATGTTTTTGCTGATGGCGGCCAGGTTCTGTTTCATCGACTGATCGGCCAGTAGCTGTTCAAGGGCCTCAGGCAGCGCTTCGAGTGGGTTGGCAAAACGCGGCAGGTAACGGCCGACGCCGACTTCTTCTGCGCGTGCGGCGTTGTCGTGGCCGTCCCAGCAGTAAGGAATGATCAACGACGGCATGCCGAAGTACAGCGCTTCACAGAAGCTGTTATTGCCGCCGTGATGGATGAATAACTGGCATTCCTTGAGCACTGCCGGTTGTGGGAACCAGCTGTCGAGGTACACGTTGTCCGGGACGGTGGTGTACATGTCCCGATAGGCACCCACGTTGATCAGGAAGCGATAGGGCAGCGTTTCAATGGTGCTGATCAGGCGCTTCATCATGCCGGTGTCGGCGGCCCCGAGGCTGCCGAAACTGATGTAGATCAGTGGCGCGTCGTTGTGCCGCGGGAAGTCGGGAACAATGTAAGGCGCTTCACGGCGTACGCAGCCGTCGAGGTACACATAGCGCTGTGGGTCCAGCGGTGGTTGGCGTTCATAGCGCACGGGTGTGGGCGACAGCAGCAAATTGAGCCACGGCGAATCGACGAGGAACTGGCCGGGCGGGCAGGGTGGCGTACCGCTGTTGGCCAAAAATTGCGAAAAGCGCTGATGCGCCGGTGCGACGGCCTTCAGGTAATGCTCGGAAAAACGTTCGCGGCCTTCCGCATCGTTTGCCAGGCAGCCTGACAAATAGGGAGGCACGGCGGCGTCCGGCAATTCGGTTTCAGCGCAGGAGACCATCCGGACCCAAGGACATCCGGCGTTGGCGATGGCAGGGAACATGACCACGTTATCAAGCACGATGACGTCTGGCTTAAGGCGGCCGAGCAACTGTTGCAGTGGTTTTTCCGCTTCGATCGCCGTGTTGATGATGGCTTCCCAGGCCGGCGCGACATAGCTGTCGATCTGTGCGAGCGGGGTCTGGTCGAAATAGGGAATGTTGCGCTCGATGAAGCGTTCCCAGTAGTGCTGGTGTTCCGCTGCCGACAATGGGCTGGCTTGCGGAATCGGGTACTCGTCGAAGCCGTACTCGGCGAAGAGTCCCTGAAAATGTTCGTGGCAGATGAAGACCGGTTTTGCTCCCAGCTCACGCAGTGATTGGGCTATGCCAATGCAGTTCAAGGCCGCGCCGAAACTGGCTTCCGGAAACAACGCGATAATTTTTTGTGTGTGCATGGCAGAGGAAGTCCATGGCGGTTAAAGCCCGCCGTTCCTGAAGATGACTGGATGCTGTCTTATTTTATAAAAAAAATCATCATGTTTTTTTGAGCCAATCAGCGGCGCCCGAACAACTGCCCCTGCGGAATGCCACGGTTGGCTGTTTGCGGGCGCTGGGCTGCGCTCAAGCGCAAGTGCAGGCGCAGCAGGTCGGCAGCGATCTCCAACTGGCCGCGCTCGATGTGGGCGATGATTTGCAGGTGCTCGCGCAGTGCTTCTTGCAAGCGGTGCACGCTGACGGTAGGCAGCAGGTTTGGCAGGCGTCGAAGGCTCTGGTGTTGCAGCAGGGCGTCACCGATAAAGCGGTTGCCGCAGCTCTGGCCCAGCAGTTCGTGAAAGCTGATGTCCAGTTCTCGAAATTGCTGGATATCGAAATGTTCGACCGGGCTGGAGAGCAAGGTCTGCATGGCCCCGCGCAGCAACGCCAGGCGTTGCGGGTCAGCGTTGAATTGCGGACTGAGCAGGGCTTCGGGTTCCAGAATCAGTCGAAATTTCAGGCTTTCTTCAAGGGCGGCCAAGCTGTTCAGCGATGGGCGAAACAACCAGGACTGGCCGGGCCCGCGCTCAATCGCCTGGCTCTCGCTGAGTTGCTGCAGGGCTTTCTGGGCTGCGGGCCGGCCGATGTCGTAGCGCCGCATCAGTTCGCTGATGCTGATGCTGTCGCCCAAGCGCCCGGCCATACGGTCGCGCAGTACCGAGGTGGCCAGTTCTTCTTCCTCGGCTTGTGGCAAGGCTGTGTTGAACGCCTGGCCGGTCGGTGGTGCGATCAGTCGGTAGCCCTTGCCGGCTTCGTGGCTCAGCAGGTTTTCTTCCAGCAGCACTTTCAGCGCGCCGCGAATCAGTGTGCGCGATACCTGGAAGGTTCGCGACAGTGCTTGCTCAGCGACCGGGTCGCCGGCCACCAGGCCGGTTTCCTGGGTGTGCTCCAGAATTCTGCGGGCCAGTTCCAAGTGATTGGTGCGAGGCCTTTTCTCGGGTGGTGTGCTCAAGCGTCTTATCTCTTTTGGTCGCTTCGGACTCAGGTGCACATCTTATGCCATGCACTGCAAAATCGTCAGGCGCAAAAAAATCGTTGACATCGAATCATGCTGGTCCTAATTTCTAAAAAAAAACACATGCAATCGTTTCTCTTTTTGCCGTACTGCCTTCGAACACAACAATAAACAATCGTCGGGTGAGTATTATGAGAAAGCTGAAAGGCCTTATGTGTCTGGGATTGAGCGTCTCCCTGGCGATCGCATCACAGGCTGCTAGTGCAAAAGACATGGTGATCTCGATCTGGGACGGCTACATGGCCCCGGATGCGCTGGACGCGTTCAAAGCGGCCAGCGGCGTTGACGTCGACAAGGCTTTGCACGCGACCAACGAAGAAATCATGGGCAAGCTGATGGCGTCTGGTGGTGAAGGCTATGACGTGGTGTTTGTCTCTTCGCCGTTCGCCGAAGTCCTGCACAAGCAGGGTTTGCTGGCCGATATCGATCCGGTCAAAGTCCCCAATCTGAAAAACCTCTATCCCGAAGCGAACAAGCTTGAATATGACCCGGGCAACCATTTCTCGGTGCCGTACACCTGGGGTACAACCGGTATTTGCTATCGCTCCGATAAGGTGACGCCGGCACCCTCGAGCTGGAACGAACTGCTCAACCCAAGCGATGCGCTCAAGGGCAAAGTGACGATGCTTGCCACGGATCGCTGGATGCTTGGGGCCGGTTTTCTGGCCAAGGGCTGGTCGGTCAATGACAACGACACCAGCCACATCGCAGCGGTGCGCGACCAGTTGATCGCCACCAAAAAGCGCATTCTCGCCTTCGACGACACCACCTTCTACTCCAAACTCGCTTCCGGCGAATCGCTGATGGCCCACGCTTGGGATGGCTGGTGCAACTACGGCACCCAGGCCAACGCGGCCATCAAGTTTGTCGTGCCCAAAGAAGGCTCTGATTTGTGGGTGGACACCATGGTCGTGCTGAAAAGCTCGAAGCATCAGGACGAAGCCTTCAAATTCGTCAACTTCATGCTGGCCAAGGAAAACCACGTCTGGGTCGCGGAAAACATTCTCTACAAAATCCCCAACCAGGCCGCAATGGCCGGGTTGTCCGCTGACCTGCTCAAGCAATACCCCAACTTGACGATCGCTCCGAGCGAGCTGTTGAAGATGGAACAGTTGCGTGATCTGGGCGGCACTACGCAAAAGGCTTACACCCGGGCTGTCACCGAAATCATGGCAGCACAGAACTAAGCCTTAAAAAACGTACGCCGCACCGAACCGAGGCATGCCTGCATGCCTCGCCACACTCGCAAGCCGCCTCTGTTCCGGGGCGGGAGGATATGGGTAATGAGTGCTTTGCATGCTGACAGGCGTCTGTCGGCCTGGCTTCTTGCGCCCGGCTTTGGCTGGCTGCTGATTTTTCTGGTGGTGCCGTGCCTGCTGGTACTGGTCTACAGCTTCGTCGAACGCGGTGCTTACGGTGGTATCGATTGGTTGTTTACCTGGGAAAACTACCAGCGCGCATTTGATCCGCTGTACCTCGGCATCTTGCTCAAGTCGGCCAAGATCGCAGGGCTTGCAACGCTGTTCGCCGTGTTGATTGGCTACCCGGCGGCGTATGCGATTGCCCGCGCTCCTCGGCGCCGGCAAGCGGTGTTCCTGTTTCTAGTGATGCTGCCTTTCTGGAGCAACTACCTGATTCGCACCTATGCCTGGATCGTCTTGCTTAACCGCGAAGGATTGATCAACAAGATGCTGCAGATGTTCGGCTACAGCGGCGAACCGATCAGCCTGCTGTACACCGAATCGTCGGTAGTTTTGGGGCTGGTCTACAACTACATCCCGTTTGTGATCCTGGCGATTTTCTCGTCGCTGTCACGCATCAACAATGAACTGTGGGACGCCTCGAAAGACCTCGGTGCTTCGGGCTGGATGACCTTTCGCCGGATCATCCTGCCATTGAGCGTGCCCGGTGTGGCGGCCGGCGCGGTGTTTGTGTTCGTCCTCAGCATCGGCAATTTCATTACGGCCGACCTGTTGGGCGGCAAGCAGGTGCAGATGGTCGGCAATCTGATTTATTCGCAATTTTTGACAGCGCGTGACTGGCCGTTCGGTGCCGCGCTGAGTTTCTTCCTGATCGCGATCATGCTGATTCTGTTGTTCGTTCAGGCGCTGGTGGCCCGTCGTGCAGAAGGGGGCCGCGCATGAGCCAGTCACGTTCGCTTGGCGGCACGGTGCTCAGCACGCATTTGGGTCTGGTTTACGCCTTCCTTTATGTGCCGATCCTGGTGCTAATTCTGCTGTCGTTCAACAAGTCCGGTTTGCCCACCGCGTGGGGCGGCGTCTCGCTGAAATGGTATGTGTCGCTGGCGCACAACACAGCGATTCTGTCTGCCGCGCTCAACACGCTTATTGTTGCGCTGTCGGCGACGTTCATTGCCTGTGTGCTCGGGACCTTCCTCGCGTTGGGCATCGAGTTACGCCGCAAGGGTAACGACAAGGGGCAAGTGGTCGACACCTTGTTGATGGCGCCGATGATCATTCCCGACATCGTGCTGGCGATTGCGCTGCTGAGCTTTTTCAACCTGCTGAAGGTTGGCCTGGGTCTGCACTCGATCATCATCAGCCACGCGGTATTCAACATCGCTTTTGTGTGCGCAGTGGTGCGTACGCGGCTCAAACACTTCGACTATTCAATTCTCGAAGCGTCGATCGATCTCGGTGCGAGCTGGTTCACCACGTTTCGCCGGGTGCTGTTGCCGGCGATTTTCCCGGGGGTACTGGCCGGTGGTTTGCTCTCGTTCACGTTGTCGGTGGACGAATTCATCATCGCCTTTTTCAACTCAGGCTCCGGTCAGGCTTCCACCACGTTGCCGATGCAGATCTACGCCATGATCCGCTTTGGTGTCACCCCGGAAATCAATGCTCTGGCGACGCTGGTAATGCTGGTCAGCATTACCGCGCTGCTGGCTTCGCAGCGTCTCAACAAGGCTCCTCGCACCCATGAATAACTCATCTGCGGTACTGATCCTGGACAAGGTCAGCAAGTCTTATGGCAATGGTCTTGCGGTTGACGAGGTGTCGCTGAACATCCGCGAGAACGAGTTCTTTGCGTTGCTGGGCCCGTCCGGCTGCGGCAAGACCACGTTGTTGCGCATGCTCGCCGGCTTCGAAACACCCAGCGCAGGCTGCATTTATCTGGACGGTAAAGATATTTCGCCGCTGCCGGCCAACAAGCGCCCGCTGAACTTGATGTTTCAGTCGTATGCGTTGTTTCCCAACATGACCGTGCGCAAGAACATTGCTTATGGGTTGGAAATGGAGCGTTTACCCGAGTCGGAAATTCGCCGACGGGTCGATGAAGTGCTGCACACCGCGCAACTCGGTGAACTGGCCGAGCGCAAGCCGGATCAGCTCTCTGGCGGACAACGGCAGCGCGTTGCATTGGCGCGGGCACTGGTCAAGCGGCCACGTGTATTGCTGCTCGACGAACCGCTGGGTGCGCTCGACAAAAAGCTTCGGGAAAAAATGCAGCTCGAACTCAAACGCCTGCAACTCGAGAGCGGCATCACTTTCATCATCGTCACCCACGACCAGGAAGAAGCCTTGGTGATGTCCGACCGCATGGCCGTGCTCGATGGCGGCAAGGTGTGCCAGTGCGGTAGCCCGACCGAACTTTACGAAAACCCCAACAGCCGGTTTGTCGCCAATTTTATCGGCGTCAGCAACCTGTTTGAAGGCGTGCGTTCGGGGGAGCGCTCGGTGCGCGTCAACGGTCAGGAGCTTGTAGTGGAGACCGACGCACCGTTGGTTCCGGGGCAAAAGGTTGCGGTGGTGGTGCGCCCTGAACGCCTGCAGGTATTGACCGGCGAGGATCAGATTTGCGCCAACCAGGTGACCGGCAAAATCGTCGAAATTGCTTATCACGGTCTCGACACCAACGTGCATGTGCAGACCGCGCTCAGCGATAAGGCCTTGATTGTCCGCGTGCCGTCCTCGCAGTTCGAATTTGCTCATTTTGCTATCGGTATGAACATCCGGCTGGGCTGGCAGGCCCGCCACGCCCGCGTATTGACGCGCTGAACAATAAAAAGACCAGGCAGGAGTACCTCTCGATGAAACAGAAAGTGATCGCCTTCTTTCCGGAAGCCGCTTATGGCCCGGCACTGAACTCAGTCGGTATCGCCCAGGCGTGCGAAGCCCTTGGCCACAAAGCCGTGTTCCTCACCGACCCAGGCATGAGTGGTGTGTATGCCGGTTATGGTTTTGAAGAGCACATGGTGAACATGTCGGCGCCAATGCCGGCCGAAGAAATGGCCCGTTATTGGGTCGACTTCATCAATGGCCACATACCCAACTTTCGCAAGGCGCCGCTCGATCAGATCGACAACTATGTGAAGGAATGCTGGGCTGCCATCGTCGATACCGCGAAGTGGGCACAGAAGGATTTGCCAGCGGTGCTGGACAAGGTCAAACCGGACCTGATTTGTGTCGATAACGTGATTTTGTTCCCGGCGATCAAGCAATACGGCAAGCCGTGGGTGCGGATTATTTCGTGCTCCGAGAACGAGATCGAAGACCCGGACATCCCGCCGCATCTGTCGGGCATGAGCATCGACGACAAGGCTGGCCACGCTCAGTTTCGCCAGCGTTTTGAGGAAGTGGTCGGGCCGATTCACGAAGACTTCAACCAGTTCCTGCAAGCCCATGGCGAGCAACCGTACCCGCTGGGAACATTCTTCGAAGCCTCGCCATACATGAACCTGCTGCTGTACCCGGACGCGGTCAAGTTCGAGCGCCGCCACCCGTTACCGACCGAACGCTTTCACTACCTGCAAGGGTGCGTGCGCCAGGACACCACGTACGAGATTCCGCAGTTTCGTGCCGATAACGACAAGCCTCTGCTGTACGTCAGTTTCGGCAGCCTCGGATCCGGCGATGTCGATTTGCTCCAGCGTCTGATCAATGCGGTGGGCAAGTTGCCGTACCGCGCATTGTTCAATGTCGGCGATCACCTCGATGAATACCCGGACCTGCCAGACAACGTGCTGATCTCCAACTGGTTCCCGCAGCCTTCGGTGATTGCCCAGGTTGATGCGGTGATCCACCACGGTGGCAACAACAGCTTTACGGAATGCCTGTTCTTCGGCAAACCGGCGATTGTCATGTCGTACGTTTGGGACGGTCACGACAACGCCATGCGCGCTGAAGAAAGCGGTCATGGTTTCAAGCTCGACCGCTACGAATGGAGCGATGCGCAACTGGCGGAAAAACTCGCAGCGTGCCTCAACGACGAGGCGATGCGCCAACGCCTGCAGCACACCAGTGCACACATGCAATCACGCAAAGGGCCGGCGGACGCGGCCGACATTCTCGACAAGGTGCTGAAAAATGCCTGATCAAAACACCACGGCGGGGTTTACGCCTTACCTCGAATCCGTCAGCAGTCGCAACGATCTGGTGGACTGGGGCGTGCAAAGCGACGCGGTGGAAGGCGTCTCGCATTCCAGTGGCCGCCTGCTGTTCAAAGGGCCGAATAACAGCCCTGAAACCGGACTGTGGGTGTGCACTCCCGGTCGCTGGCGGCTGTCGATTCCACGTGACGAGCTGTGCCATTTCATCGCCGGCGTTGCCACTTACCGCAATGACAACGGCGAGGTGATTGAAGTCCGCCCCAATACGCTGGTGCTGTTCCCGGCGGGCTGGACCGGCGAATGCCACGTCCGGGAAACCCTGCGCAACGTATACATGCTGGCCTGAACCTGATCTCACCGGACCTGTGAGTTCTGTGAGTTCTGTGAAGTCAGTCAGGTCTGTGAGGATTGTCAGGTTTGTCAGGTCTGCCAGGTTTGTGAAGTTTGTCAGGTCTGGCCTGTGAGGTTTGTGGCGAGGGAGCTTGCTCCCGCTGGACTGCGAAGCGGTCCCAAAACGGTCTGCTATGCAGCCCAACGGGAGCAAGCTCCCTCGCCACAAAGGATTGATGTGTTTTTGAACCTGGATTTTATTGGAGAGCAATAATGACTACCCCGTTTCTGTACGACCCGCTGCAAATTACCGACGTAAAAGACTGGGGCGTGATCCCGACCATGCTTGAAGGGCAATCCCATGTCTCTGGCGTGGTACTGCACAAAGGGCCGGAAGGTCAGTCCGAATGCGGTGTGTGGATCTGCACACCGGGCAAATGGTTTTGCCATGTCACCAGCGACGAGTTCTGCCACTTCCTGGAAGGTCGCTGCACGTATGTCCACGAATCGGGCGAAGTGATCGAGATCAAACCCGATACCGCAGCCTTTTTTCGCAAAGACTGGAAAGGCGTATGCACCGTTCATGAGACGGTGAAAAAGGTTTACATGATTCGGTGATTGCCATGACTGATGCATCGGCGTCATCGCCAACCCGTGAAGAGCAGCGCGCAGCCTTTCTGGCCCGTGCCGGCTTCGCCGAAACGCCATTGATCGCGCTACCGGCGGATGCGTCCACCCGACGCTATTTCCGCCTGAGCGGCGAAGGGCTGTTGTTGATGGATTCGCCTGCGCACAGCGAGCCGATAGGCCCGTTTGTGCAGGTTGCCCAACACTTGCGTGGCCTGGGCCTTTCCGCGCCGGCCCTGATACAGGTCGACGAGGCCGCCGGGTTGGCGCTGATCGAAGATTTTGGCCACGACACCTACACCAGGTTGCTCGCCGCCGGGCATCCGCAAGCGGCGCTGTATCGCTTGGCGGTCGATGCGTTGGTGGTGTTGCATCGCGCGCCAACGAGCGCAGAAATGGCGCCATACGATGCCAGGCAACTGCGTGACGAATATGCGCTGTTTATCGACTGGTACATCCCGTTGTTGATTGGCCAGCCAGCAGCGCAAGACCTGCGCGACGCGTTTCTACAGCTGTTCACCGAGGCGTGTGGCGATGTGGCGCAACGTCGTGAGGCACTGGTGTTGCGCGACTTTCACGTCGACAACCTGATGCTGCTCGAAGGTCGCGACGGCGTGGCTGCCTGCGGCTTGCTGGACTTTCAGGATGCGTTGCTCGGCGCGGCGGCGTACGACTTGATGTCGTTGCTCGAAGACGCTCGCCGCGACGTGCCCGAAGCACTGCGCGTGGCGTTGCTGACGCATTACCTGATGCAACGCCCGGAACTTGATGCACCGCGTTTTCTTGAGGATTACCGCAGGCTGGCCGCCCAGCGTCACGCCAAGGTGCTGGGGATTTTTGTGCGCCTGGCGGGCCGTGACGGCAAGCACGGTTACCTGGCTCATTTACCCCGCACCCTCGGCTTGTTTGTTCGAGCGCTGGACGCCGAAGCCTTCGCACCGCTGCGCACATGGCTGGACGAACATGTGCCGGGCTGGCGCGACGAATTGCCGCCCGCGACCCTTGAGGCGCTGCGCGAAACCCCTTATCGATTGGTTCAAGGATCATCCCATGGCCACGTTCAACACTGACACCGCACTGCGTTTTATCAACTCCGAATTCTTGCCATTGGGTAATGACCGAGTGCGCGAAGTACTCGACCCGGCCACGCTGCAACGTGTCGGGCAGGTCGGCCTGTGTGATGAGATCGACGTGCAAGCGGCTGTCGATGCCGCCACGGGTGCACAAAAACAATGGCGGCTGATCGATGCCAAGAGCCGTGCGGCGCGCTTGCATCAGTTGGCCAATGCCATCGAGCACGATGTTGCCTGCAACCGTGAAGTTGCACGCTTGATGACGCTGGAAATGGGCAAGCCATTTCCTGAAGCCATGGGTGAACTGGCCAACTGCGCGCCGATCTTTCGCTACTACGCGGAAATGGCCCGCGATGATGCCGGCAAAGTCGCTGGCACCACGCAAATTGGCTCGTTTCAGCATGTGCGCTACGAGCCGTACGGCGTCAGTGTGCACATCATGCCGTTCAACTTTCCGATCCTGCTGATGTGCTGGACGGTCGCAGCATCGTTGGCGGCGGGCAACGCGTGCATCGTCAAACCGGCCGAAGCGACGACGTTGTGCACGCTCAAGTTCATGGAGCATTTCACCACGCTGTTGCCCGGCCTGGTGTCTTGTGTACCGGGTGATGCGGTCACTGCGCAGTTGCTGGTGAAATCGACGGGCACGCATGCCGTGGCGTTTACCGGCAGCGTGGCGGCGGGCAAAGCTGTCGCGGTGGCGTGTGCAGAGCAGATGAAGCCTTGTGTGATCGAGGCCGGTGGCAGCGATCCGCTGATCATTTCCAGGCACGCGCCGCTGGACGTTGCGGCAGCAGGGGCGGTGACCGCTGCGTTCCACCTCAGCGGGCAGATTTGCACCTCGGCGGAGCGCTTTTACGTGGTCGATGAGGTCCACGATGAGTTTGTCGCCAAATTCGCCGAACGCACGCGTGCCTTGCGCATCGGCCATGGCCTGGAGCGTACGGAAATCGGGCCGATGGTCAGTGAGGCTGCACGCAGCAAGGTCATGCGCCTGGTGGATGACGCCGTGGCAAAGGGTGCGAAACTGGTGTGCGGTGGACGGATACCGCCACAGCACACGGTGGGTTGGTTTTACGAGCCGACTATTTTGACCGGTGTGACCAGCGACATGGCGATTCTCCAGGAAGAGTGCTTCGGCCCGGTGGCAGCGATTTGCCGTGTCAGCGATTTCGACGAGGCAGTACGGCTGGCCAACGACTCGCCGTTCGGACTGGGTGCGTCGCTGTTCAGCACCGACCTTGCCGAAGCCATGGAGGCTGCCGAGCGTCTCGAAGCCGGCATGGTCTGGGTCAACAACCCGTTGATCGACAACGACGCGCTTCCGTTTGGTGGCTGGAAGATGTCCGGTCTGGGACGTGAACTCGGGCGCCAGGGCCTCGAAGCGTTCCGGCGCTCGAAAATGGTCATCATCGACCATCAGCCGAAGATTCAGGACTGGTGGTATCCGTATCCTGACGACGTGTTTTATCGCGACCAGGTTTAGGTCAATCCCGTACTCCTCATTTTTTGTGCTCCTCATTTTTGTACTTGGGAGGGTCGCCATGAGCGACAACATTTCCTGGCCAACCCTGGCGGTGATTCTTGCCGCCGGGCAGGGCACCCGTATGCGTTCACAGTTACCCAAAGTGATGCATCCGGTGGGTAATCGCCCCTTGCTTGGCCACGTGCTGGCGGCGGTTGAAGCGGCGGGTGTCGAACAGGTGGCGGTGGTGCTGGGCGCGGGTAGCCGGCCGGTGGCCGACTATTTACAGCACGCTGCGCCCGCAGCGCGGCTGTTTACCCAGCATGAACAACTGGGCACGGCGCACGCCTTGCTTGCCGCTCGCGAGGCGTTGCAGGCACATGAGCAAGGTTGCGTGCTGGTGTTGTTCGGCGATTCGCCGTTGATCAGTGCGCAGACGTTATTGCTACTGCGCCAGACGCTGATTGACGGTGCCGCCGTTGCCGTCGCGGGGTTTCACACCGAACAGCCCGGACCCTACGGACGATTGCTGGTGGAAGAGGGGCGCCTGTTGGCGATCCGCGAAGCCAAGGATGCCAACGCACAAGAGTTGCAAGTCAACTTCTGCAATGGCGGCGTCATGGGCTTGCGTGCCGACACCTGTCTTTGGCTGCTGGAGCGCATTGGCAATCAGAATGCCCAAGGCGAGTATTACCTGACCGACGCGGTGGCCGTGGCCAACAGCGCCGGGCTGCAAGTGACGGCGGTCGAGGTGGATGAAACCGATGTGCTCGGGGTTAATGATCGCGAGCAACTGCATGCCGCCGAACAGCTTTTTCAGCAGCGTCGGCGCCACGCGTTAATGCAGTCGGGCGTCAGCCTGGTGGCGGCGGACACGGTGTTCTTCAGTGCCGATACCGAAGTGGCACACGACGTGCGCATTGAACCCTGCGTAGTGTTTGGGCCCGGGGTAAGCGTAGGTAGCGGGGTGCGGGTGGACGCGTTCAGTCGTCTGGAAAATATTCGGCTGGAGCAGCCACTGAATGAAGGAGTGTGCCATGCGTGATTATCAACGGCTGTACATCGGCGGCGAATGGATCGCGCCGGTCCAGCGCGGCGTGTTCGAGACGTTCGACCCGAGCGATGAGTCGGTTCTGGCACAGGTCGCTTCTGCGACAGCTGAAGACATCGAGCTGGCCGTTGTCGCCGCTCGCAAAGCGTTCGACGAAGGTGACTGGCCCCGCTGGACTGGCGCGCAGCGGGCACACGTGCTGCGCCGAATCGCTGAGGGTATCCGCGCGCGTCAGGACGAATTGGCCGCCATCGAAGTTCGCGACAACGGCAAGCCATTGCCCGAAGCGTTGTGGGATATAGCCGACACCGCGGGTTGCTTTGACTTCTATGCAGGCCTCGCCGAAGGTTCGGATCCGCACAGTGAACAGGCGATCGAGCTGCCCGATCAGCGCTTCAATGCTTCGGTTATCAAGGAACCGGTGGGTGTGGTCGCGGCGATTATTCCGTGGAATTTTCCGATGCTGATGGCTTCGTGGAAAGTTGCCCCTGCGCTGGCGGCGGGTTGTACCGTCGTGCTCAAGCCTTCAGAGCTGACACCGCTGACAGCCCTTGAGCTGGCCTGCATTGCCGATCAGGCAGGCTTGCCGGCGGGGGTGTTGAATGTGGTCACCGGGTTGGGACGCGAGGCCGGTGCACCACTCGCCGAGCACCCGGATATCGACAAAATCGCCTTCACCGGCAGCGTGCCGACCGGGCGCAAGATCATGCAGGCCGCCGCCGCCGACATTAAAAACATCAGCCTGGAACTGGGCGGGAAATCACCGTTCGTGATTTTCGCGGACAGTGACCTTGACGCGGCAGTGGAATGGATACTGTTCGGGATATTCTGGAATCAGGGCCAGGTATGTTCGGCAACTTCGCGAGTGTTGGTGGAACGCGCGTTATACCCGGCGCTGTTGGAACGCTTGATTGCCGCCACTGAACAGATCCAGATCGGCCAGGGTTTCACCGACGGTGTGAAGCTGGGGCCGTTGGTCAGCCAGGGCCAACTGGACAAAGTCCTTGCGGCAATTACTGCCGGTCAGCAAGAGGGGGCGCGGTTGGTATCTGGCGGTACGCGCCCGGCGCATCTGCAGCAGGGTTTCTACCTGACCCCGGCAATTTTCGCCGACGTCCCGGAAACCAGTTCGGTATGGCGCGAGGAAATTTTCGGCCCGGTAGTGTGCCTGCGCGCATTCGATACTGAGGCTGAAGCGATACGCCTTGCCAACGACTCGCCGTTCGGCCTGGCGGCGGCTGTGATGTCGCGTGATATTCCACGCTGTGAGCGCGTCGCCCGACGCTTTCGCGCCGGTATCGTTTGGGTCAACTGCTCGCAACCGACTTTTGTCGAAGCACCGTGGGGCGGCTACAAACAAAGTGGCATCGGTCGCGAACTGGGAGAGTGGGGCTACAACAGCTACCTCGAAACCAAACAGATCACCCGCTACAACGGCGAGGCATGGGGCTGGTATCTGAACTGACCTTGTCCGTTGTGGGAGCAAGCCTGCTCGCGATGGACTTCAACGCCAACGCGTGCGGCCTGAATGAACGCGTTGCGCTGCCGTTTTTCGCGAGCAGGCTCGCTCCTGCACAAGGGTGAATGAGCGACAGGTCTCGTTAGTCCAGAGGCTTTCCGGCGGTCTCTTTTGCCATTGCCAAACCCGTCAACGTCAAGCACAGGCACACCATCACGTACAGCGCCGGTGCGTTATTGTTGCCGGTCAGGCCAATCAGTCCGGTTGCGAAAAACTGCGCAAAACCACCAAACACCGAGACACCCAGGCAATACACAATCGACAGCCCGGTGGCCCGGATCGCCCGTGGAAACAGCTCGGTCACCAAGACCAATGTCGGCACGGTGATCAACACCAGCAGCAGCGTCGTCACCAGCGACACGCCTAATAGCGTGCCCAGGCTCGGGAAGTGGTTCATCAGCATGAAGGCCGGGTAAATCAGCAACAACATCGGAAAACTGCCCAGCGCAATCGTCCGACGCCGGCCCATGCGATCACTGAGCCGGCCGGCCCATATCGACAAACTTATTTGCACCAGCGCACCGAGGCATGCGGCAGTGGTGCCCATGGTCATCGGCAGATGAAGCACGGTCACGGTGTAGTTGGTCATGTAGTCCAGCACGATGTAGCTGGAGGCCGTGCTGCCAATCACCAGCAGCACACCGGTGAGTATCATTCGACGATACCGGGTAAAAATCAGCCGGATGCTGGAAGGTGCTGCTTCGTGTTGAGGTGTTTCGGCGGCGGTTTCCTTGAGATGGCGACGGATATAAATCCCCACCGGAATGACCAGGACGCCTAGTACAAAAGGCAGGCGCCAACCCCAGCTTTCCAGCGCCTCGGGCGACAACGAGGCACTAAGAGCCAAGGCAACGAGCGCGCCAAGCAAGAAACTCAAGCCTTGGCTGAACAGCTGCCAACTGCCGTAGAAACCGCGACTTTTATCGTCCGCGTATTCCATCAGCATCGCTGTTGAAGCACCCACTTCGCCGCCAATCGCGAAGCCCTGTATCAGCCTCGCCAGCACAATGATCATGGGCGCAGCCATGCCGATTTGCGCGTAGGTGGGCGCGATGGCAAACATCAGGGAACCCAGCGCCATCAGCCACAAGGTCAGCATCATCGCCGGTTTACGGCCGACCCGGTCGGCATAGGCGCCAAGCACCAACCCACCGATCGGGCGCATGCCAAAACCGACGCCAAACGTTGCCAATGACAGCAACAGTTGCCCAAGTGAAGTTTCGACCGGAAAAAACTGGCGACCGATCAACGTGGCAAAGAAGCTATAGACAGAGAAATCGTAGAACTCGAGGCCGGAGCCAATAGTGATGGCGGCAATGGCGCGTGCGCCGATGGGCCGTCGTTTAGCAGCAGCGACAGGGACAGTCGTGGAAAGGGGCGTGGACATGCAGCGGACTCCTGTAGGCGAGGGCAATACTGCCAGGTCGATAGATCAAGCCAAAAAGCGCTCGACCAGGCGTACCCAATAGCTGGCACCCGTCGCCAAACAGTCATCGTTGAAGTCATAACCTGGGTTATGCACCATGCAGCCACCTTCGCCATCACCGTTGCCAATCAGCAAATAGCAGCCAGGGAGGCGTTGCAGCATCACTGCGAAATCCTCGCTGCCGGTCAGTGGTTTCATGTGCGGGATCAGCCCATCCTCACCCAACCAGTCCAGCGCCACTTGCCGTGCAAAATCCGTGCTTTCAGGGTGATTGAACAAGGCTGGGAAACGCTGCGCCTCATCCACCTCGACCTTGGCGCGCGCGCCGAAGCTCGACGCCTGCGTTTCGGCTAATTGTGTGATTCGCGCAATCAGTTCGTCGCGCACTTGTGCCTTCAAGGCACGCACGCTCAGTTGCAGGTCGGCGTGATCCGCAATCACGTTGGGCGCCAGGCCCGCGTGGAATGAACCGACGGTGACGACCGCCGTGTCGAGGGGGTCGACATTGCGTGAGACGATACTTTGCAACGCCATCACGATGGCCGAGCCGACCAGCACCGGGTCAACAGCCTTGTGCGGCATGGCGCCGTGACCACCCACGCCTTCGACGCGAATTCTCACGGTATCGGTCGACGCCATAAAGGGCCCGGCCAGGAAGCCGAGTTTGCCAGCCGGCAGCCCTGGCATGTTGTGCATGGCGAAGATCGCATCGCAGGGGAACAGCTCGAATAGCCCGTCATCCATCATGCGTTGCGCGCCGCCGTCGCCTTCTTCGGCGGGCTGGAAAATCACCACCAGCGCGCCATCGAATTCGCGACTGTCGGCCAAGTATTTGGCGGCGGCCAGCAACATGGCGGTGTGCCCGTCATGGCCACAGGCGTGCATTACGCCCTCGTGACGGCTTGAGTAGGCCAGGCCGGTTTGCTCGATAATCGGCAGCGCGTCCATGTCGGCGCGCAGGCCGATCATCCGCTGGCTTTCACCGTTGCGCAGCAGCCCGACAACACCCGTGCCGCCCAAGCCGCGATGCACCTGATAACCCCATTCTTCAAGTTTGGCAGCGACCAGATCAGCCGTCGCAAACTCTTCAAAGCTCAATTCCGGGTGGGCGTGAATGTGTTGACGCAGTGCGATCATCTCTGCTTCGAGCGCACGTATGCCGGGCAGCGCAGGGTGTTGGGTCATCAGGTTTTCCTTGTTTTTATGGCTGGTTTTCAGGTGTTGCACTGATACCCTGCGATCCTAATGAGTTGCTGAATGCCGTGGCAGTCGCAAAAACCGGCTGCTGAAAACCGTTGGTTTACACCCGCACTATCGGTCAGGAGGAATGGATGAAGCTGCATCAATTGCGCGCGTTGGTGATGATTGCCGATTGCGGCAGCATTCGCGCAGCCGCGCGGCAAATGGGCGTCTCGCAAACAGCGGTGGCCAAGGCGTTGCGGGAACTGGAAGAACAGCTGAATTTGCCGTTATTGGTGCGCAATGCCAGTGGTGTCATCCTGACCCACTATGGCCAATCACTGCTGCAGCATGCCCGGCAGATGCTCAATCAGCTCGAGCGTGCGCAGCTGGAGCTGGCGCATTTGAGTGATCAGGCCGAAGGGCAACTGCGTCTCGGTATCTCGCCGTGGATGGGCATGACCCTGTTACCCGAAGTGGTCACCCTGTTTCGGCAGCGCATGCCGCGAGTGCGCCTGGAGCTTTTCGAAGGGTTGATGGCGGTGACGTTGCCGCGTTTGCGTGACGGCACCATGGAGTTTGCCGTCGGCCTGGTGTCTTCATTGTTACCGCGCCCAGAGTTTGCCTGCGAGCAGATATTTGCCTACCGGATGGCCGTGGTTGCCCGGCATGATCACCCGTTGCGCAACTGCCGTTCCATCCATGATTTGCTGGATCAGGATTGGGTGGTCAACTACCCGGATGCCAATCACGAAGGGTTGATGACCGAATTGTTCTGGCAGCACGGTGCGCAGATCGACATGCAGCACATCCACCGCGCCCACTCGCCGCAGCTGACATTGTCGCTGATCGAGCAAACCGACATGCTCAGCTACTTCCCTGAACCGATGCTGACCGTACCGGGTTACCGCGAACGGGTGAGCCGGCTGGCACTGGTCGAAACCTTTACCACCGATACCATCGGCATTGTCACACCGCGCAACGCGCAACTGGGTGTTGCCGCGCAGTGCTTTGTCGAATGCCTGTTGCAGGTCATCCGCCGCCGCGCCCGCTCGGCGCGGCCAGAGGATGTTGAGCTGTTTGACACATTGGACCTGCTGATCTGAGGGCTTTGATTATTTCAGGTACCAACCCCACGGTTGGTCACCGACGTACTCGGTCACCTGTTTCACCTCCAGATAATTGTGCAATCCCCACTGGCCGAGTTCACGGCCGATACCACTGTGCTTCATGCCGCCCCATGGCGCTTCGACGAAGGTCGGTTGCGAGCAGTTGACCCAGATAATTCCGGCGCGCAGTTGATTGGCGACGCGGGTGGTGCGTTGCATGTCTGCGCTCATCACCGCCCCGGCGAGGCCGAAGCGGCTGGCGTTGGCCATTTGCACCGCTTGTTCTTCGGTCTTGAAGCGCTTGATGCACAAGACCGGGCCGAAGACCTCTTCGCGCCAGAGGATGCTGCTGTGCCCGGGCTCGTCGAAAATCGCCGGTTCGATGAAATAGCCTTGAGGCAAGTGCGCCGGCCGCCGACCTCCGGTCAACAGACGGGCGCCGCTGGCGAGGCCTTGGTCGATGAAACCGAGCACTTTTTCGTGCTGGCTTTGACTGACCAGCGGGCCGAGCAACACACCTGCTTCCATGCCGGGGCCAATGCTGATCTTGCGGGTTTCCTCGACCAGGCGTTCGATCAACCGCGAGGCGATGTTTTCCTGCACCAGCAGTCGTGAAGTCGCGCTGCACACCTGGCCCTGGTTCCAGAAAATGCCAAACAGAATCCATTCCACCGCCGCGTCGACATCGGCGTCGTCAAACACAATGAACGCAGACTTTCCGCCCAGCTCCAGGCTGATGTTCTTGATGTCACGCGCAGCCGCCGACATGATTTTTGCACCCGTTGGCACGCTGCCAGTGAAGGCCAGTTTGTCCACGCCCGGGTGTTCGGTCAGCGGGCTGCCAGCGTCGGCACCCAAACCGGTGACCACGTTCAACACCCCGGCTGGCAGGCCAATGCGGTCGGCGGCAGCTGCCAGTTCCAACGCGGTCAGCGGCGTCAGCTCTGACGGTTTCAGCACCAGCGTCGCACCCGCAGCCAAGGCCGGCGCGACTTTCCATGCGGCCATCAGCAACGGGTAGTTCCAGGGGATGATCTGCCCGGCGACGCCAATCGGTTCATGGCGGATGCGACAGGTGAAACGCGAGTCCGGCAACGCCAGCGGTTGATCCTGTTGCTGGTCGAGTTCTCGCGCCAGGCCGGCGTAGTAACGAAAGCAGCCAATCGCGTCGCCAACGTCCCATTGTGCTTCGGGCAGCGGTTTACCGTTGTCGCGCACTTCCAGTTCGGCCAACGCTTGTTGGCCATTGTCCAGTTCATCAGCCAGCGCTTCCAGCCACTGTGCACGTTCGGCGCCGGTGGTTTGGCTCCAACCGTTATCGAACGCTCGTCGCGCGGCCCGTACTGCGTGATCAATGTCTTCTTCAGTGCCGGCGGCTACGCGTTGGAAGACCTGCTCTGTGGCCGGGTCGACAACGTCCAGATAACCGCCCAGGTCCGGGCTGACCCACTCGCCGTTTATGTAAAGCTGATCACGCATGGTGAGACTCCTGGACGCCGGTGCGGCGGTTTTGCAGAGAACGGGAAGTGAATAGCAATGCCAGCGAGGCACAAATGATCACCGTCGACACGGCGTTGATCTCTGGCGTAACGCCACGGCGGATAGAGGAGAAGATGTAAATCGGCAACGTGGTTTCCGATCCGGCAACGAAAAACGCGATGATGAAATCGTCGAAACTGAAGGTGAACGCCAGCAGGAACCCAGCCATGATCGCGGGGCTTATCTGCGGCAGCGTGACTCGCCAAAAAGTCTGCATCGGCGGTGCGTACAAATCAGCTGAAGCTTCGAGCAGGGCTTTGTCCATCGAATCGACACGGCTGCGCACGATCACCATGACCAACGCCATGGTGAACAGTGAATGCGCAGCAATCACGGTGAAAAATCCCATGTTCAAACGCGGCATGCTCGGGATCAATGTCGCCAGTAACGGGTTGATCAAATCGAACAGGCTGATGAACGCAATCAGCGTCGAGATGCCGATGACGATCCCCGGCACAATGATTGCGCAATAGGTCAACGCATCGAACAACAGCCGAACCTTGGGTCCGGCACGTTGCAATCCGAACACCGCCAAGGTGCCGAACAGGGTTGCGATGACCGCTGACGTGAAGGCAATGAACGCGCTGTGCCCCAGTGCTTCCATGATGAACGGGTTACCGAACGCGCGACCAAACCACTGCGTCGAGCAACATTCAAAGGCCAGGCCACTGCGTCCGGCGTTGAAGCTGAAAACCACGATCAACGCGATGGGCGCGTAGAGAAACAGGTACAGCGAAGTTGAATAGCTGCGCAGCCACATGTCACAACCCTCCATCGGCAGGACGACCGCCGTAGCGCGCCACCAGTTTTAAATACACGCCGATGATCAACAGCATCATCGCCACCAACGTCATTGCCAAGGCACTGCCAAACGGCCAGTTACGTGATTGCAGGAACAGGTCGACCAGTGCGTTGCCGACGAAAAATACTTTGCCGCCACCCAGAATCGCCGGGATCAGGAATTCGCCCATCAGCAGGATGAACACCAGCATCACCCCGGTGATGATTCCCGGTGCAGACAGCGGCAAGGTGATCCGGCGAAAGCTTTCGAAGGCGCTGGCGCCCAGGTCCGCCGAGGCTTCGAGCAGGCGCTTGTCGAGTTTTTCCAGGCTGACGTAGATGGGAAACACCATCAGCGGCAGGTAGCCGTAAACGATGCCGATCAGCACCGCCCAAGGCGTATTGATCAGGCGCACGTATTCCAGGCCTAAGCTGGCGAGCAGGGCGGGAATACCCTTGCCGCTGAGGATGAAGATCCAGGCATAGGTGCGAATCAGGAAACTGGTCCAGAACGGCACAATCACCAGCGTCAGCAGCAACGAGCGATTCTTGCCTACCTTCACCGCTAGAAAGTACGCCAACGGATAAGCCGCCACCAGGCACACCAGCGTGCCCAGTGGTGCCAACATCAGCGTGTTGCTGAACGCTGCGCCACGTGAGCCGAGGTTCAGGTAATTGGCCAGCGTGAAGCCCCCGGCGTAACCGCCCACGGCACTGCGCTCGCCGAAACTGAAGACCAGGATAATGACCAGCGGCATCAACAACAGCAGCAGGAACCACAGGGTCGAAGGCAAGAGCATCAGCAGGGTGATCCGCCGGCCGAGGCTTCGTCGTTGGCGAACCTCGACTGACAGGGCATTGCCCGGCTGCACCGTTTGCGGGTGGGCGGCGGCGTTCATGGGTGACTCCTCATTGGCCATGGCAAGGCATCAGGCGGATTTGAAACGCGCCATCAGTTCGGCGCGCGCCGGGCTGGTGAGCGTCGCGGCAGCACCGAATTCCAGCGGGCTGAGCGCCTCTGCGGCCGGGTACATGATCGGGTCGTCGAGCATGGCGGTCGGCAGCAAGGCATCCACGCGTTTGTCGCCGCTCGGGTAGCCGTGGCTCAACACTTCCAGTTTGTTGTGCTGCGGATCGAGCAGGTAGTTGATAAAGGCGTAGGCCGCATCCTTGTGTTCCGAGCTTTTGGGAATGGCGAAGAAATCGCTCCACAGTTCGCCACCTTCCTTGCCCAGTTCGAACTGCATTTGCGCGTTGTCCCGGTGCAACTGCGAAGCGTCCCCGGTCCAGGACATCGCCAGCCAGGCATCGCCGCTGCGCATCGATGGCTGGATGTCGGAGTTGATCGCAAACAGGTGCGGCTTGACCTCGATCAGCAGTTTCTCGGCATCGGCGAGTTCCTTGGGGTCCAGGGAATTGAAGCTGTAGCCGAAGCTTTTGAGGGCGTTGCCGATGGCGGTCAGTTGGTAATCGTGAACCATCGTCCGGCCACTGGCCGGGCCTTGCGCGGCAGCCCAGAATTCTTTCCAGCTGGTGGGGCCATTCTTCAGTTTGGCGGTGTCGTAGAGCATGCCAGTGGTGCCCCAGTTTTTCGGCACCGCGTAGACCTTGCCGTCCACTGTGCCTTGGGCCATGAATTTCTGCTGGAAAGCTGCGGCATCGAAGTTGGGAATGCGTGACAGGTCCAGCGGTTCGATCAAACCCAGGCCCACGTAAGTGCTGATGGTGTAATTGGTCGGTACCAGTACATCCCAGCCACTGCCGCCGGCTTGCAGTTTTGCGAGCATTTCTTCGTTGGAGCCGAACACGCTCATCGAAACGCGCGCACCGGTGGTTTTAGCAAAGTTATCGAGGTTTTCCTGGCTGTGATAATTCGGCCAGGTCGCCAGCGACAGGCGATCGCCAAGCTTCGCCTGCTCGGCAGCTTCGGCGGTGGACGTCAGCAGGCCGGGCATGTTGGTGGCGACCACCGCTGCAGCAATCCCAAGGCCGGTGCGGCCAAGAAATTCGCGACGACTGATCGAGCCGTTCTGCCAGCTACGCAAGGTTTTGATAAATGTTTTCTGGTCCATAGCACGCTCCCCATCCGGTTGATGAAACGAATCGATGATTTACAACGCCATGGCCAAGCCGTTGGCGTGGTCCCAGCCGACGCTCACTGCTGCGCCGTGTTCGAATGCGTTGGCGCCGTGATCCTGCTGGCGCGGCACACGCACACAGACCACGCCAAAGGCTTGGGTGCGCACGCGGTATTCGGTGGAGTTGCCGAGGTAGATACGGTCCTCCACGCAGCCTTGAAGCTTCACTTCACGGGCCATCTCGGCATTGGCAGAGGTGATGCTGATCAGTTCCGGGCGCACAGCGATGCAACCGGCGGCGTCGGCGCTCAGGGCTTTACCGGTGGGCGTCAGCGGGCTGGTCAGCTCCAGACCTTGCTCGGTACGCAGCACCACTGAATTGCCCTGCAGGTGGCGGACGGTGCCGTTGAACAGATTGGATTCACCGATAAAGTCCGCGACATAGCGGCTGGCCGGCGCCTCATACAGCTGTTCCGGGGTGGCGGTCTGAATGATCGATCCGTTGTGCATTACGCTGATGCTGTCGCTCATCGACAACGCTTCTTCCTGGTCGTGTGTGACCAACACAAAGGTGATGCCGACCTCGCGTTGCAGCCGCAGTAATTCGGATTGCATTTCCTTGCGCAGCTTGCGGTCGAGCGCCGCCAACGGTTCGTCCAGCAACAACACGGTGGGCTTGTTGACCAAGGCCCGGGCGAGGGCGACGCGTTGCTGTTGACCGCCGGACAGTTCACTCGGTTTGCGCTGGCCGAAGCCGCTGAGCCGCACCATCTCCAGTGCTTCATCGGCCATGCGCAGCTGGGTTTTCTTGTCGGGGCGCGGGGTGCGATAACGCAGGCCGTAGGCAATGTTCTGTGCCACGGTCAGGTGTGGAAACAGCGCGTAATGCTGGAACACCATGTTCACCGGGCGTTCGAACGCGGGCACACCGGCAACGTTTTTACCCGACAGGCGCACTTCACCGCTGGTGGGCTGTTCGAAGCCGGCGATCATGCGCAGGGTGGTGGTTTTTCCGCAGCCGGAACCACCGAGGAAGGAGTGGAATGAGCCGCGACGCACCGCGAAGTTCAGGCCATTGACGGCCGACACCTCGCCGTAGCGTTTGACCACGTTGCAAAATTCGATATCGCTTGGCGGGTTGTCGTTCACGCTGTTGTTCACGAGGCGGGCTCCCTTGCAGTGATGAATCAGTGCGTCGGGGCCCAAACTAGCAATCGTGGTTTTGCGCTGTATATATCCCTTGGGGGATAGGGGCAGCTACAAGCTACAAGCGCACAGTGCGACTGCGGTTCTCTTGCGGCTTGTCACTTGAGGCTTGCAGCTGATTGTCCGTGAGGTCGCGGATAAACAGCCCGAGCAATTCCGACTGGCTGCCGATGCCGAGTTTGGCGTAGATGTTCTTGCGGTGAATTTTCACCGTGCCGGGGCTGATGCTCAATTGCTCCGCCACCGAGGCGCTGGAGTGACCGCGTAACAGCAACTGCACGATCTCTTGTTCACGCGTGGTGAGGATGTGCGCGCCGAACTGATCGAACGCCTCGCGAATCTTGAAATCCAGGTCCTGCGCCGGGCGTGGCTGCTGTGCCTGACGCAAGCGCCAGGCTTCATTGATCACCTGTTCGACCACGGCTTGTGCGCACTCGATCAACTGCATCTCGTCCCGGCCGAACGCACAACTGGCGGTAGAACGCATCAGCGACAGAACGGCCATGGCGCCGTCGCCCAGGTCGACGAAAAACGCCACTTCTTCCGCCAGGCCGGTTTGCTGGTAATAGGTCAGGTAGTACTCGCCAAGGTAAAAGTGGTCGGGTGCGAACTGGCGCAAACGCCACAGCCCGGGTGCCTGCCCGCGCGTGCAGGCGAGGTAGAACGGATCAAGCAGGTAAGGCCCGCATTGGTAGTCGTCGACATACACCGCGCGCTTGTCGGCGGCAAAGGTATCGAACAACGCCAGTGGCCGATGGTTGCCTTCGTACACGAACAGAACGAAATGGTCGACCGGGCACACTTGCCGCAGCCAGTGGCTCAATCCCGCTAACCGTGCGTGCCCGGGAGGCAGGTCAAGCAGGTGGGCGACACCGGTGGTCCAGAGTTTGAGTTCCTTGGGGCGCATGGTGACTTCAAGCGGGATTGGATTGCGTTGTGATGCACAAAGTACGCCACGCCGGCGCTGGCCTTGTGGGGCGGGGAGGGGCGCGAAAAGTTGTTGTCGATTCGCACCACAATGGGGCCAGGTGTTACCGACAGCTACAAGGTTGGTAGCAAACGTGAGTGGGTGTGCTTGCGGCTGTATCGGTGTGCAGAGCGCTACCAGCGTACCGTCCGGGCATCGCAATATTCGACCCACTTATCTGTAGCTGCTCGATCAACGCATTGTTTAGGCCCGTGGGATAGCCGTTTTCCAGACGTACGGTTATGCTCAGCGCGGTTTCCATTTGCCAATGATTAACAACTACAGTGATGTTATGAGCCAATCAGAGACGCGAGCGACTGTTCTAGCGCTGTATCCGGAAGATTCCCGCGAGGCGGCGGCTCTGCTCAAACAAGCTGTACCGCTGATGGTCCGTCATAACATCCCGCCCAATCCGGTGCATTACGCACTCTGGTACACCTACAGCAAAGGCCAGGACCCAGAGCTGAATCGGCATCTGGATCGGGTCGTCAAAGACTTCGATAGCTTCCCGCCCGAATCCGCGAGCAGACTTTTTCGCGATTACATCATTCGTGATGAGCTGGAAGACGCCCGCGCCGGGCAACAACAAGCGATCAATCTGGTTGACGACATGGCGCGAGACGTCTCGCGCAGCGTGGCAGGAAGTCTCAACTTTCAATCCAGTCTGGGGCAATGCCTGGAAATGCTTGAGGCCCCGGTGGACGAACGGCTGCCGGGCATCTTGAGTGAGCTGCAGCACAGTACGCAGTTGATGCAAAGCCAGCAGGAGCAATTTCTGTCCCAGTTGCATTCGGCGCAAGACCAAATCAAAAGCCTGCGCAGCAAACTTCAGCGCGCTCAATTGGCCGCGACCCTTGATGGTTTGACCGGGCTGCTGAACCGCTCGGCGTTGACTCGTTTGCTGGAACAGGCCTTGAGTAATGCGACCCAGGGTGTGGCGCTGGTCATGCTCGATATCGATCATTTCAAGCAGTTCAATGATCAATACGGTCACCCATTGGGCGACCGGGTATTGCAACATGTCGGGCAAGTATTGCGCAGCGCTTTACCACCTCACGCGACGGCAGCGCGTTACGGCGGCGAAGAGTTTTGTGTGGTGCTGGAGCAATGCGCCGATCTCGCCACGGCGGCGGCGTTCGCTGAACAATTACGCCTGAAAATCCAATCGCTGCGGGTGAAGGCTCGTGGCAACGGCGATGTTCTTGATACGGTCACGGCCTCGTTTGGCGTCGCAATGGTTCAGCCGGGTGAGAATCCCGAAGCGCTGCTGATTCGTGCCGATGACGCGCTTTATCAAGCGAAACGCAGTGGTCGCAATCAGGTTTATCGCTCAGCAGGGTGATACCTAATACCCGCACAGGTCCTAGGAGAACGGCTTGCCGGCGATGGCGTCTTTGGAATCGTCATCACCGGCAAGCCGGTTTCCTACGGGATCTGCGTTAACGACATAAATCCGGGAATCACCACCGATCCGTAGGAGCCTGGCTCGCCAGCGATGGCGTCATTGGAATCGCCATCACCGGCAAGCCGGTTTCCTACGGGATTTGCGTTCGCACCACACATTTCTACATCACCACCGACCCATAGGAGCCTGGCTTGCCAGCGATGGCGTCTTTGGAATCGCCATCACCGGCACGCCGGTTTCCTACGGGATCTGCGTTCGCATCACACATTTCTGCATCACCACCGACCCGTAGGAGGCTGGCTCGCCAGCGATGGCGATTTCGAAATCGCCATCACCGGCAAGCCGGTTTCCTACGGGATCTGCGTTAACGACATAAATCCGGGAATCACCACCGATCCGTAGGAGCCTGGCTTGCCAGCGATGGCGTCTTTGAAATCGCCATCACCGGCAAGCCGGTTTTCTGCGGGGCGCATGCAATGCTCTCCTGATCAATCCTCCCCCGAAGCAAATCCAAAAACGCCTCGACTGTCGTAAAAACGACCTGTTTGCGCTGAACACGAACCCCTGTGACTTTTCTGTTGAACGACTGTTCAGCTTCGACTATGTTGGCTTCACCTCCCCGGCTGGTAGCGCGGGCTTGCGTTTCTTCAATTCGAACGAGGCACTGGCATGCGGTTTTCACCCTTTGTTGAACGGATCTCAGGCGACGGCGTTGCCGCGTGGGATATTCACAACGCGGCGTTTGAAGCCCAGCGTCGTGGTGAGGATGTGATTATCCTCAGCGTCGGCGATCCGGATTTTCCGACGCCTGATTTCATCACCGATGCGGCAATCCATGCATTGCGAGAAGGCGACACTCATTACACCGAAATCGCTGGCCGCATGGCGTTGCGCGAAGCCATTGCCAGCCGCTACAGCAAGTTGTTCGACCGCGAGTTGCAAGCCTCAAGTGTGATCATGACGGCCGGCGCACAGAACGCCTTGTTCGCTACCTCGATGTGCCTGCTTAGCCAGGGCGACGAAGTGATTGCGCTGGATCCGATGTACGTCACGTACGAGGCAACGCTCAAGGCTTCCGGTGCGACGCTGGTGCGTGTGGCCTGTTCGGCTGAGGACGACTTCAGACTGGATGCGGCCATTCTGGCCAAAGCCATCACCGCGCGTACCCGGGCTATTTTTCTCTCCAATCCGAACAACCCGACCGGCGTCGTGCTCAACCGCGAAGAGCTGCAAGCCATCGCCGATCTCGCCATTGCTCATGACCTCTGGGTGGTGGTGGACGAGGTTTATGAAAGCCTTTCCTTTGAGCGCGAACACCTCAGCCTGGCGGCGTTGCCGGGTATGGCCGAGCGCTGTGTGGTGATTGGCAGCCTGTCGAAATCCCATGCCATGACGGGCTGGCGCATCGGCTGGATTATCGCTGATGAAAAACTGGTAGCACATGCTGAAACCCTGGTACTGAGCATGCTTTACGGCTTGCCGGGCTTTGTCATGGAGGCGGCGTTGAAGGCCGTCGAGGCGCACGCCGAGGTCACCCACAGCATGCGCGAAATCTATCGTCGCCGGCGTGACCTGGTTGTCGCGGGACTGTCTGATTGCCCGGGCATTGCAGTGCTTAAGCCCGACGCCGGCATGTTCGTGCTGGTGGATGTGCGCGACACCGGCCTGACGTCTCTTGAGTTCGCCTGGCGGCTGCTGCGCGAGGCTCATGTATCGGTGCTGGATGCGGCTGCTTTTGGCGAGCCGGCGCAAGGTTTTGTCAGGCTTTCATTCACCTTGGGTGAAGATCGGCTGGCCCAGGCCTGCCAGCGCATTCGCAAGTTTGTTTTGGTGTTGATGGGCGAGGCGCCAAGGCCGGTTATCAGTCGTGTCACTTGCCAGCCAATCATTGAACCGGTGGCGGGCAAGACCATGATCGAAGTTGATCGACTGCATAAACGGTTCGGCAATATCGAGGTGCTCAAAGGCGTTTCACTCACCGCTCGGGAAGGCGACGTGATCTCACTGATCGGCGCCAGTGGCTCGGGAAAAAGTACCTTGCTGCGCTGTATCAACATGCTGGAAATTCCGGATCAGGGACGCATCCTGGTGGACGGTGAAAGCATTCACCTGAACCAGAATCGTCCCGGTGCACCGTTGGTGTCCGACGCCAAGCAACTCGTAAGAATCCGTTCGAGCCTGGGCATGGTGTTCCAGAACTTCAACCTCTGGCCCCATCGCACGGTGCTGGAAAACCTGATCGAAGCGCCGACGCAGGTCTTGCGTGAAAGCCGTGCCGAGGCCACTGAACGGGCCGAAGCACTACTGGAGCGAGTGGGGCTTGCCGCCAAGCGTAACGAGTACCCGGCGTTTTTGTCCGGGGGGCAACAGCAACGGGT
Source organism: Gordonia sp. IEGM753 (assembly GCF_050321825.1). Lineage (NCBI taxonomy): Bacteria > Bacillati > Actinomycetota > Actinomycetes > Mycobacteriales > Gordoniaceae > Gordonia > Gordonia sp. IEGM753. Next base: position 2,721,340 of record NZ_JBNQGB010000001.1, on the reverse strand, counting down.
GGCAATCGCCCGGGCCCTGGCCATGCGGCCCAAAGTCATGCTGTTTGATGAACCCACCTCGGCACTCGACCCGGAACTGGTCGGTGAAGTGCTGCGGGTGATCCGCTCTCTCGCGGAAGAAGGCCGGACCATGATCCTGGTGACGCATGAAATGGCTTTCGCACGCGATGTCTCCTCCAAAGTCGCCTATTTGCATCAAGGGCTGATCGAGGAGGCCGGTTCGCCGGACGAAGTGTTCGTACACCCACGCAGCGAGCGTTGCCGACAATTCGTCAACGCTCATCAGACTCGCTAATACATCATAAAAATAAACGGGGCAAAATCATGGGAAATCGACGTTTTGCAAACTGGATGACAGGCGTGGCCTGCGTATTGCTGGCGGGTATGAGTGCGGCGCAGGCCCAGCCGATCAGGTTCGCGGTTGCAGCCGAACCTTATCCGCCCTACACCGAGAAGCAAGCTAACGGTGAGTGGAAAGGCTTTGAAGTCGACTTGATTCACAAACTCTGCAGCGAAATGAAAGCCGAGTGCGAGATCAAGGAAGTGGCATGGGACGGCATCATTCCATCGTTGCTGGCGAAGAAGATCGACGTGATTTTCTCCTCGATGTCGGTCACCGAAGAACGTGAAAAGCAGATCGCTTTCAGCCGTGCCTATTACGATTCAGTGGTCGCTATCGTCGGGCCTAAAGGCACAACGGTCAGCAAGTACCCGGACGACCTCAAGGGCAAAATCATCGGTGTGCAAAACTCGACTGTGAGCGCCAGCTACCTCAAGGCCTACTACGAGAAAATCGCCAACGTTAAATATTACGACACTCAGGATTCGGCTAACGCGGACCTGATTGCCGGGCGCATCGACCTGATGATGGCGGACGGCACTGCCATGGCCTCGTTCGTCAAAACCCCGGACGCCAAGGACTTGGAATACCTCGGCGCCGTGCCTTATGACCCGATCTTCGGCAAAGGCGTGGGCGCCGGTTTGCGCAAGGATGACACCGAACTCAAGGCCAAACTCGACAAGGCCATCCAGACGCTGCTCGCCAGTAAAGACTATGACGATCTCTCCCAGAACTACTTCGGCACCAGCGTCAAGCCTGCGTTCTGACCGTCACGGCTGAACGCAAATCCCATGGGAAACGCATATTCCTGCGGGAGCCGGGCTTGCCCGCGATGGGGCCCTTGAAGCCGCCATAAGTATCGCGCGCAAGCCTCGCTCCTGCAGGGGCGAGGTGGTTACGGGAGAGAGAAATGCCGGCAATGTTCGAGTTGATCAATTTCAGCGAAACAGGATGGGGCGGTGCGCTGCTGAAAGGGTTGTTGATGACCCTGCAGATTTCCGCCGGGGCTTTCGTGGTCGGGCTGTTCATCGGCTTGGTGGTCGCGTGTCTCAAGCTCGGCGCGCCAAAACCGATCGCCGCATTAATGCGCGGATACACCACGTTGTTCCGGGCCATTCCGGAGTTGTTGCTGATTCTGTTGCTGTATTACGTGGGGTCCATGCTCCTCAATTCGCTGATGGCTCGCATGGGCTACGACGCGGTGAATGTCAGTGGGCCGCTGGCCGCGATCCTGGTGCTGGGACTGGTGCAAGGCGCTTACGCTTCGGAGATTTTCCGGGCGGCCATCCAGGCCATTCCTTACGGTCAGATCGAAGCGGCGAGGGCGTTTGGCTTGAGCGGGTTTGGCCTGTTCCGTCGCGTCACCTTGCCGATCATGGCGCCGTACGCAATGGCCGGCATGGCCAACCTGTGGATCAACCTGATCAAGGACAGCGCATTGATCAGTGTGGTTGGCACCAACGAGCTGTTGTACACCGCCAAGCAAGGTGCGGGTTCGACGCGTCACTACCTGTTGTTCTACCTGACCGCCGCGGCGATGTATTACGCGGTGACGCTGGTGTCCAACTACCTGTCGGGACGGCTTGAGCGACGCATCCGTCGCTGGATGCCTTTGGCTGAGTGAATGAAATGATTCCAGCGTGGATAATTGAATACGCGGGGCTATTGGTCCGCGGGTTGCAAACGACCATCACCATTTTGCTGATTTCCAGCGTGTTCGGTTTCGCGTTGGCGGTGCTGGTCGCGTTGGCGCGTATCTCGAAAAACAAAGTGATCGCCAAGCTGAGTCTGTTCTACACCAGCGTGTTGCGCGGTACGCCGCTGCTGATCCAGATCTACATTTTCTACTACGGACTCGGCAGCCTGTTTGCGCAATTTCCGCTGATTCGCGGCAGTTTTATCTGGCCCTATTTGCGAGACGGCTACTGGTACATCGTGTTCGCCCTGGTGCTGTCGGTGGGCGCTTATGTCGGCGAGGTGATTCGTGGTGGATTGCTGGCAGTGCCCAAAGGTGAGATGGAAGCAGCCTCGGCATTCGGCATGACCCCGCGCCAGTCGTTGTTGCGGGTACGTTTGCCACGGGCCATGCGCTTGCTGTTGCCGACCTTGGCCGGTGAAACCGTGATGTTGTTGAAGTCCACGGCGCTGGCATCAACCATCGCGATCATTGATCTGCTGGGCGCTGCCAACGTAGTGCGCGCACAAACCCTCCAGGTGTATGAACCGCTGCTGTTGGTGGCGGGCGTGTATGTCTGCCTGACGTTCCTGATCGAAGCGATGTTTGCCTTTTTTGAACGGCGCGGGACGCCTGTACGCAGGTCGGTGTGATGAGCAAGTCAATGGTGGTTGACCGCACGTTGCAAGCTATTGGGCTGTGCACTTTTGGCTACGCATTCCTGGCTTTGCAGGATGCGGTCATCAAGTGGCTGGTCGCCGATTATTCGGTGGTCACTATTCTGTTTTGGCGCAGTCTTGTGGTGGTCGTGGCGTGCCTGTTGGCCGGACGCTTGCGAATGGTCCGGCGCGCCTGGCATTCGCCGAGCCGGCGCGTTCTGGTGCAGCGCGGCTTGTTGTCGCTCGTGGCGTGGGTGCTGTATTACACGGCCGCCAAGGACCTGACACTGGCCGAGATGACCACGTTGTATTTTTCGGCGCCGATCATGGTCACGGTGCTGGCGGCAATCTTTCTCAAGGAGCGGGCCAGCCGTTGGCAGTGGCTGAGCCTGGTGATCGGTTTTGTCGGCGTGCTCATCGCCTGCCGCCCGAACAACCTGGTCGAACCGTTGCCGATCGTGTTGTCGCTGTTGGCGGCGATGTGCTGGGCGTTCACCTATATCCAGTTGCGGCAGGTAGACGAACAGACCTCGGTGCTGGAGCAGATGCTGATCACCAACGTGGTGTTTGTGATTTGCATGATGGCCGCGTTGCCCTGGACTTACACACCCGCGCCGACGCCGGCCTTGTTGGGCATGGTGGGTGCCGGGATCGTGGGCGGCATTGGTCAGTTCCTGCTGTTCGCCAGTTTTCGGCGCGCCACCGCGACGGTGCTGGCACCGTTCGAGTACACCGGCCTGATCTGGGCGTTCCTGCTGTCGAGTCTGGTCTGGGGCACGCTGATGGACGGGTCACTGATCATCGGTGCCGTCCTGATCGCGATCAGCGGCACGCTGGCAATGATCTTCGGCCGGCACGCGTCAAACGACGTCGTCGGTGCTGAATGCTCCGTGTCGCAGCCCTTTTATCCAGCAGCGACAGATGTGGAGCCCGTTGGCGGGGCTGAAAGTATCGGGGTTCAGGCACCACTCGATCCAGAGTCCGTCGAGCATCGCCGATAAACCAATGGCTGCCAGGCGCGTGTCGTGGATGACGAACCCCTCGCTGGCAGCCAGGTTGGCCAGCAGTTGACTGAGCAGGTCGAGGTAGGCGCCATAACTTTTTTCGTGGGACTGGCTGACGTGTTCCGAGTGCCGGATCAGGCTCCAGAACACCACCCAGGCACCAAGCAATTCCGGAGCCATGACCCGCGGCGAGAACGAGCCCGTCAGGAATGCGTCGATCTTTTCGGCGGGTGTTTGTGCCAGATCGATTTCCCGGTGCAGTGCCGTGGTCAGCTCGCTCGCAAGCTTTTGATAGGTGTCGGCGATCAACGCATCGATGGTGCCGAAATGATGGTTGAGCAAGCCCACGGACACCCCGGCCTCGGTGGCGATACGACGCACGGAGATGCCTGCGTGACCGTCGCGGACCAGGCAACGCAGTGTGGCGGCCACCAGTAATTCGCGGCGTTCATCGGGTTCGGCGCGGCGGTTTTTTGGAGTGAGGGTCGTCACAAGGATGTCCTTGGGTGCAGTGCCTGGTTGGCGAGCTTAGTTGAACGTACGTTCAATCTCCAGTGGGGCGGCGGTGAAACAGCGATTTTTAACGATCATGACGGGAGGACAAGCGTATGGCGCAGGATATTTCGTTCAGTGTTCGCAACAATAATGGTGATGCGGTGCCGGTCGGTGCCTGGCGTTTTGAAGGGGACGGCAGTGGCCCCAAAGTGCACTTGCAAGCAGGCGTACACGCCGATGAAATTGCCGGAATGCTGGTTCTGCATCTGTTGATGCAGCGGCTTCAGACCGCCGAAGCCGAGGGCCGGCTCAAGGGCCAGGTGACCGTGGTACCGCAGGCCAACCCTCTGGGTATCGGGCAGTTTCGCCAAGGGCGAATCCTGGGCCGCTACCATGACGCGACTGGCCAGAACTTTAACCGTTCGTTCGACCAGTCGACCGCGATGACCCGGTTAGCCAGTAACGTGCAAGCGTGGCAAAAAAGCCTGGTGCAGCTTGTGGCCTCGGCAGATTTGGTGCTCGACCTGCACACCGATGACGAGGCATTACCGTACCTCTACATCCATCGCAGTTTCTGGCCACGCGGACGTGAATTGGCGGTAGCCATGAAAATGGAGGTAGCGATCATCTGGGATGACGGCGACGACGGTTCCTTCGAAGAGACGATTATTGCGCCATGGTTGCGCGACGGGGTCACGGAGCATCATTTGGCAGCGACCCTGGAGCTTCGCGGGCAAGGCGATGTCAGTGACCGGTTTGCCGAACAGGATGCCGAGGGACTGTACACCTGGCTGTGCAGTGTCGGGGCTGTCGATGAAGCATTGGTGCCCGCTGACTGGCCTGTCGAGGTCATGGAAATGGGCCACATGGAAACCATTCTTGCTCCGCATCCCGGTGTGCTGATCTTTGAAAAAGAGCTGGGCGATTTTGTCGAGGAAGGGCAGCGCTTTGCCCGAATTCTGCGCCGCCCGGGTGATCCTGCTTCCGAAGTGGTGCTGTTTGCCGAACAGGCCGGGCGAATGGTCACCCGCCATCGGGACCGGTTGGTACCTCAAGGCATGGTGGTGGCGAAGTTCACGGGTAGCCGGGTATCGCGCAACTGGAGCGGCGGCTTGCTGGACCCGAATTAAAAAAGCTCATTTCACCCATTTGGTTTTAGCACAGGGGAGTCAATGGCTCGGTGATGGCGTATCAGACCGATACCCATCACTTGGCTCATCCGTTAGAGTGTGCGCCGCCCGAGAGATGGATCCCGGGCGTTTACCTATGGAGTTTTACAGTGAATCACATCAGCAAAGTCGTTGCCGTCACTCTGTTCGGCCTGGTTTTGGCGGGCTGCACCGGCGCTCCGATGAACACCCAGCACTATGACAGCGACCAGTACACGGTCGTCGGTCATAGCGAAGCGAGTGCCACTGGCATGTTGTTGTTCGGCGTGATCCCTATCCGTCAGAACAGCCGTTTTGTTCGTGCTCAGGATGCAGCAATCAAGGCCAAGGGCGGAGACGCAATGATTAATACCCAGGTCCAGGAAAACTGGTTCTGGGCTTGGGTTCTGACCGGTTACACCACCACGGTATCGGGTGATGTGGTCAAGCTAAAGAACGTTCAGTAATAAAAGCGACCACAACGTCGACGGCAGTAGATATGCCGGTGGGAGCTTGTTCGCGATTCCAAAATCGCCATCACCGGCAAGCCGGTTTCCGACGGGTTTGTGTTGGAACCCTGAATGGCGGCATTCACCACCGATCCGTAGGAGACTGGCTTGCCAGCGATGGCGACCCAGGCCTTTTCACCATCATCGCAACGGTTTGATGAGCTGCACCCACTGTTGATGTTCCCAGCCACTTAACAAGGCCACCGGGTCGGTGCCGTAACGCTGCCAGGTTTCCACGGTTGCGCTTCTGCCTTCTGGTGAAATGCAGTGTTCGCAATGCCGCAGAACATCGCCCTCGATGAAAAGCGTGAGCTGCCAGCCATCGATCGCGACGGCCACATGACCGTTACCGTTGGTTGAGCCGTTGCTGCGCAGCGTGCGCGTACCCAATGCCACATCCTTCAGCAACTGATACACCTCTCGAGCGGTGATGGCGGGCGCGTTGTCGTTCAATGTCATCGGTTGCTCATCCTAGTAAATGCCCAGCATGCCTTCGATGCTTCTCACCATCGAGACGAGCCGTGGACCGATGTCGTTTTTCAGTTGACCCTCGTTGAGCATAAACGCCGATACGCCGCAGTTGAACACCAGTATTTCGCCATCAGCCATTGGCCGCATGGGCACCGCGACGGCATGGATCTCACGCCGCAGGTCGCCATACGACACGCAAAAACCATGGTCATAAAACTCCTGGACACTTTCTTCAATGCGCACCTGAAAGGTTTTCCAGTCGTCGGGCGTGCGCACTTTTATCTCGTTCAGCAGTGCCGTGCGCTCATCGCGCGAAGACGCCGCGATCAGCGCGCGACCCATGGCCGTCCTGACGATGGGGTAACTCAGGCCAACGTCGGGCGGATGGCTCATAGGGGCCGCGCTACGGCTACTTTCCAGATAAACCACGCTGAGCCGGTCACGCATGCCAAGCGACACCGAGCCACGAATATGGTCCGCCAGCTCTTTCATGAACGGCCGGGCGATCTGCCGGATGTTGAGGCTGGCGAGTAACGGATAGCCCAGCGATAGAACGGCCGAGCCCAGTTGATACTTGTTGTTTTGACGGTTGATCCGTAGATAGCCCAGGCGCACCAGCGTGTACGTGAAGCGTGAAATCGTGGCTTTTGCCATGCCGGTTCGCGAGGACAGTTCAGCATTGCCCAGTTGCGTGTCGCGTGCCGTAAAGCAATGCAGAATCTCCAGGCCTCGCGCCAGCGTCGCGGCAAATTGCCGATCATCCGCGAAGTCTTCTGGCAGGTAGTGTCTGGCCGGCGAATGCCAATCCCCGGGAGCGGTGTGAGTGCCGCTGTCTCGCTGGTGCAAAGCGGTCATCATCTGGCGCTTGGTTTTGTCATTTGTCGCCACGATTGCCTCCGGTATTCAACTAATGATCAAGATACTGCGCCAGGTGTTCCAACTATTCAAACAGTGTTCCGCAGAGCGGAACTCTATTTGATTGTGCGCCAACGTCGGTGCCATATTTTCTACCTAATAAATACAACAATAGGTGGAACAGCAATGATCAGAGATCAACAAGCGTTCGACTTGTTTCTGGGTGATGTCCGCCGTTTTGTGCGCGACAAAGCCTTTGCCAGAGAAGCAGAAGTCGAACGCGAAAATGAAGTACCCGCCGATTTGGTGCAGAACCTGCGCGACAACGGCTATTTCGGCTGGAGCATCCCGCAAGCCTATGGCGGTGCAGGGTTGACCACCGAAGAACTGGTGTTGGCGGCGTTTGAATTGTCCCAGTGTTCGGTGGCGTTCCGCGCCCGGGTCGGCACCAATACCGGCATCGGTTCCGAAGGTATTGTTGTCGATGGCACCGAAGCGCAAAAGCAGCGCTATCTGCCGCGTCTGGCCAGCGGCGAGTGGACCGGTTGCCTGGCCGTTACCGAGCCCGAGGCCGGTTCCGAGGCCACCAACGTGCAAACCACAGCGCAACGTGAAGGTGATGATTACCTGCTGGACGGTGAGAAGTGCTACATCACCAACGGCCCGATTGCCGATGTATTCACGGTCACTGCCCGCACCCAACCGGGTAGCACCGGCGCTAAAGGCGTGTCGGCGTTCATCGTCGAACGGAGCATGCCCGGACTCACCACCGGCGTGCCTTACCGCAAGATGGGCCAGGCCGGTTCACCGGTCAGCAGTGTTTACTTCAATCAATGTCGGGTGCCGGCCGCCAACCTGATCGGTGGCGTGGAAGGCAACGGTTTTCGCACCGTGATGAAAACCCTCAACAAACAACGTATTCATCTGGCGGCCCTGTCTACCGGGCCGGCGATGCGCATGCTGGAAATGGCCATCGAGCACACGACCCAACGTGTCCAGTTCGGTCAGCCGGTGGCGAACTATCAGTTGGTTCAGGCAATGATCGCCGACTGCCAAATTGAAATCTTCGCTGCGCGCTCAATGATTCTGGAAACCGCTCGTAAACGCGATCGCGGTGAAGACGTGGTGCTCGAAGCGTCTATGTGCAAGTACTTCGCAACCGAGATGTGTGGACGTGTCGCAGATCGCTGCGTGCAGATGTTCGGCGGCGCCGGGTATGTCGCCGACCATGCTTCGATTGAACGCTGGTATCGGGATGTTCGGCTGTTTCGCCTGTATGAGGGCACCAGCCAGATCCATCAGCTGAACATCGCCAAGCACGTCCTTGCGGCCCATCGCTAAGGCGAACGTCGGCCCGTCTCCTCTGTTGCAGGAAGTCGTCATGTCTACTTTTGAGCTGTTCTTCAAACCACGCTCCATCGCCGTCATCGGCGCCTCGCAGGACCTCGCCTCGATCAGTGGGCAACCCATCGCTCACCTCAAGGCCAAGGGTTTCGCCGGGCAGATTTTGCCGATCAATCCGCGCTACGAAGAAGTGGCCGGCTACACCTGTTACCCCGATGTCGCATCGCTGCCGACAGTGCCAGATGTCGCGGTGATTGCGGTCGGGGCGAAACGTGTGCCCGAGGCACTGGCCGAACTCGGCAAGAAGGGCTGCCGGTTCGCGGTCATTCTGTCTTCGGGTTTTGCCGAGGCCGGTGAAGAGGGCGCGCAGGCGCAACGTCACATCACCGCGATTGCGCACTCATTCGGCATGCAGGTGATTGGCCCCAACTGCCAGGGCTACATGAATATCACTGAGGGCATTCATGTCGGTTTCGGCGCTCCTTACGGACAGACCTACCCGACAGGCCACTTGAGCCTGACCTCGCAGAGCGGCGCATTTGGCAATTCGATCGTGATGCTGGCCAGCCAGGAAGGTATCGGCTTCAGGCACTACGTCTCGACCGGCAACGAATCGGTAACCACCTCGCTCGACTTCATGGAAGCGATGATCGACGACCCGCACACCCATGTCATCGCCGGCTACGTCGAAGGTTTTCAGGACGCGCATCGATTACTGGGCATTGGTCGTCGAGCGCTGAGCGCTGGCAAACCGATGCTGATCTGGAAGGTCGGTACCTCAGAGGCGGGCGCCCGGGCTGCGGCCTCGCACACCGCCAACCTTGGCGGCTCGATGGCGCTTTATCGCGCTGCGTTCCGGCAGAGCGGCATCATCGAAGTCAACGATGTCGGCGACCTTGCCGACTGCGCCAAAGCGCTGCTGTCGGGCCGTTTGCCGAAAGGTAATCGTCTGGCTATCGTCACCATATCCGGCGGTGCCGGTATCGCCATGGCGGACGGTGCAGCCAATGGCGGCCTGCAATTGCCAGTGCTGGCCACGGCGACTGTCAGTGCGCTCAAAGAGGTGCTGCCATCGTTCGCTGCGGTCGCCAATCCGTTGGACGTGACCGCCAGCCTGCTGAACGATGCCAGCCTGTTGCGCGTAACCCTGGAGCAACTCGCCGATGACCCGAATGTCGACATGATCGGCCTGGCGCTGGCTGCTGCCAGTGGCCCTTTGGCGGTCGAGTTGGCCAACGAGATTGTGCGTATCAGTGAGGAGCGCAACATACCGGTGCTGGTGGCCTGGAACGCGGCCCCATCGAGCGTGCAGGCAGCCTACGACATTCTGGACGCCGCCGGCATCGCGCGTTATCAGTCGCCGGTTCGTTGCGCACGGGGCGCCAGCGCGTTGTGGGCGTTCGCCGAAGCGCAAGCCCGTTTGGCGCAGGTGTCGAGTGAAGAAGTGCTGGTGCTGGATCGCCCCGACATACGCCAGTCACTGCGTGGCCGGTCTACCGACCTTACAGAGTTTGAAGCAAAGAAAGTGCTGCAGGCGTACGGCATCGGTGTCACGCACGAAGCGCTTGCGACCAGTCCCGCAGAAGCCGCACGCTTCGCAGCAACCATGCACATGCCGGTGGTGATGAAGATTCAATCGTCAGACATCCCGCACAAAACCGAAGCCGGTGGGGTTCGGGTCGGTGTCCACGGCACTGCTGCCGTCGAAGCTGCTTTCGATGAGATCATCTGTAACGCACAAAACCATGCGCCCGACGCAGTGCTCGATGGCGTGCTGGTGCAAGAGATGATCAGCGGCGGTACGGAGTTGATCCTTGGTATCAACAACGATCCATTATTCGGTCCGGCGGTCATGGTCGGGGCGGGAGGCATTTTTGCCGAAGTGATAAAGGACGTCAGTTTCCGTTTGGCGCCGATCACTCGCTGCGAAGCAGAGTCGATGGTGCGTGAGTTGCGCTCGTTTGCGATTCTGGACGGCGCACGCGGTCGTCCCAAGGCTGACGTGAACGCGTTGATTGACACCCTGATGCGTTTGTCGGCAATGGCCGTCGACCTGCGAGAAGTGGTGCAGGAGCTGGATATCAATCCGCTGTTTGTGATGAAGCAAGGTGACGGTGTGAAGGCCGGGGATGCACTGGCGAAGCCGTTTTCAACCCCCTGCGCCGAGGCGTCGCAGCCATACGTTGCGAGTGCCGAGGCCTTGGTCAGTTCTTGACGCCGAGGGTTCCAGACATCCTGGCGACCGATCGTTTCGGCCGCTCCTTTGTATCGACTTCACATTTGAGTCATCGAGGGTCACATGAATATTTCTCAGCAGTCACCTGCCTTTGTAGAAAGCTATTCGTCCGACGAGGTTGAACGCACATACCGCAAGCTGACGCTGCGGTTGATGCCGTTCCTGATCATTTGCTACATCGTTTCCTATCTTGACCGGGCGAACATCAGCTTCGCCAAACTCCAGTTCATGAACGACCTGGGTTTCTCCGAGGCCGCTTACGGCTTGGGCGCCGGGCTGTTTTTCATTGGTTATGTGTTGTTCGAAGTGCCGAGCAATATCTGGATGCAACGCATAGGCGCACGCCGCACGTTACTGCGCATCATGATTTTGTGGGGGGTGATCTCCAGCGCCATGATGTTCGTGAACACACCGACGCAGTTCTATGTCATGCGTTTTTTGCTGGGTGCCGCTGAAGCAGGGTTTTTTCCGGGAGTGATCCTGTACCTGACCTACTGGTTTCCGGCCGCGCGTCGCGGTCGAGTCACCGGTTTTTTCATGATGGGTGCGGCCACCGCAGGGATCATTGGCGGACCGGTGTCGACCTGGATCATGGTTCACATGGCCAATTTGCATGGTTTGCACGGTTGGCAGTGGCTGTTCCTGCTGGAAGGCTTGCCGGCGGTATTCCTTGGCATCATTGCGTTCTATTTCCTGTGCGACCAACCAGGCGATGCGAAGTGGCTCAGCGACCGCGAAAAAGCCATCGTACTGGGTGATCTCGCTGTCGAGGAAAAAGGCCAGCCGCGTGGCAAGGGCCACGGTTTGCGCGAAGCTTTACGCAACCCCAAGGTATACGTGGGCATGGTCGGTTACTTCTGCGTGCTGGTGTCGTTCAACGCGATCGGTTTTTGGGCGCCGACCATCATCAGGGACGTCGGGGTGAAGGATCTGGTCGATGTCGGCTTGTTATCCAGTGCGGTGTTTCTGGCCGGTGCGGCTGGCACTTACATCGTCGGCTATAGCTCGGACCTGAAGATGGAGCGCCGCTGGCACCTTGCAGCTTGCGCGGTGGTGATTGCGCTGTGCTTCGCGTTGCTGCCGTTGTTCGCGCACAGCATTCCCTTCGCGATTACCTTGTTGTCGATTGCGGCTGCGGCCTCGTACGGTGGCTTTGTGGTGTTCTGGACGATCCCGGCCACCTTTCTGACCAGTCATACCAAGGCCAGCGGCATCGCTCTGATTACCAGCCTGGGCGGCATCGGTGCGTTTGTGAGCCCCACACTCGTGGGCTGGATGAAGTCGAGCACCGGCAGCATATACGCCGGCCTGACGATTCTGGGGTGCCTGACCCTGATCGGCGCGGTTGTTATCCTGATAGCCATTCCTGCAACCAAAGTACCGGCTAAACCGTAAGTCGGGCGGTCGCAGGCGGGTGGTGACAACCGCTTGTTTGCGCCGTCTTCAAGAAGGAGTCAGCAATGCGCGCACCGTTGTGGCGTCAACAAGGCCAGGAACCGGATTACCGGTTTTCACTGGCTAACGAACGAACGTTTCTGGCCTGGATTCGCACCGCACTCGGGCTATTGGCGGGAGGCGTGGTGCTCGATCAGTTCGCCACCACCTTAGGCCCGCCGATGGTGGTGGCGGGGCTGGCGATTGTCTTTGGATTGCTGGCTGCGATGCTCTGCACACTGGCGTATGTTCGTTGGCGAGCCAATGAAATCGCCATGCGTCACGCACAAAATTTGCCCAATACGATTGCCATCCCGCTGATTGCCGGCGTCGCGGTGTTGATTACGGCGGCGATTGTGGCGCTGCTGGTGGCACGGTTAACGTGATTCATTTGCACAGTGAAGCACGGCAGTCGCGAGACCCGGGGCTGCAAGCGGAACGAACTGCACTGTCTTGGAACCGAACCGGGTTGGCGGTTCTGACCAATGCGTTATTGGCGCTGCGTTCGGGCTGGGTGCACCAGCAAACCCCTGTCACCTTGCTCGCGTTTGCCCTGCTTTTAGCCTCGGCATCGTTGTTTTTTTATGGGGAGTGGCGGCGTCGGCAGTTATTGGACAGCGCGGTAACGGGTGCGCCGTCCGCGTTGGCAATGGTCGCCGTTGCCGCTGTTTCATTAATCGCCTGTTTGAGCGCGATCGTCTCGATCGCGCTGCAAGGGGCTTCATAGCACCGCGATCAACCGCGCGGCAGGCTTCAATACACCTGCGGCACAATGATTTCCGGTGGCGTCGGGCTGCGCGAGTAATCTTCCTGACGCACCCGTTGCGGCAATTCGATTGCAGCCTGTTCCACTTCCTCATACGGCATTTGAGTCAGCAGGTGATTGATGCAATTGAGTCGGGCCTTTTTCTTGTCGTCGGCCTGCACCACCCACCACGGCGCCTCGCTGATGTGGGTGCGCTCCAGCATGATTTCCTTGGCCTTGGTGTAGGCTTCCCAGCGCCGGCGAGACTCGAGGTCCATGGGGCTGAGTTTCCATTGCTTCAGCGGGTCATGAATACGGCTGAGAAAGCGCAGATGCTGTTCCTGATCCGAGATCGAGAACCAGTACTTGATCAACTGAATGCCGGAGCGCGCGAGCATCCGTTCGAATTCCGGTACGGTGCGGAAAAACTCTTCATATTGGTCGGCGTTGCAAAACCCCATGACCTGCTCGACGCCCGCGCGGTTGTACCAGCTACGGTCGAACAGCACGATCTCGCCCGCCGCCGGCAGGTGCGAAACGTAGCGCTGAAAATACCATTGAGTGCGTTCGCGGTCGTTCGGGGCCGGCAACGCAGCCACTCGGCATACGCGCGGATTGAGGCGCTGGGTAATGCGCTTGATCACGCCACCCTTGCCGGCAGCGTCACGCCCCTCGAACAGAATGACCACTTTGGCACCAGTCTTCACCACCCAGCTCTGCAGCTTCACCAGTTCGCCTTGCAAGCGGAACAGTTCACTGAAGTAACGTCTTCTTTGCTCTTTCTCGCTGCTGTCGCTGACGTGATCATCAAACAGCGCATTGAGGTCGTGTCCGTCCTCGAGTAATTCCAGTTCCAGCTCTTCGTCACTGTGATCAAGGAGCTCGCGATGGATGCGTTGCATCAAGGTATCGTTGGTTAGCAGCACGGTTGAAACTCCCGACCCAGGTGGAAGTGCTCATCGTGGCTTGGGCATATGACGGGCTGGTGACGATGCACACGGCCTGTTGAAAATGCCCGGTGTCATCATCGTGTCACCTTGTGCAGGCAGGATTCAGGCAAACCGTTTGCAGGCTTGGCGGAACCCCATCCGCCGGCTGATGAATTTGCCAGGAATCCCCACCATGAAAGGTGACACCTCCCTGTTTGCCGCCATTGACCTGGGCTCCAATGCGTTTCGCATGGTGATTGGGCAATCGGTCAGGCGTAACCAGCAGATCGTGGTCCAGGAAGTCAAAACCCTGCGTGAACCGGTGCGCCTGGCGGAGGGTTTTCGCGGCGGGGCACTGGACGAAATGGCGCTGGATCGAGGCTGGCAAGCGCTGGCAAGGTTTGGCAGGAAGTTGCGCGGCTTCGAGGCTGGACGTGTGCGGGCAGTGGCGACCAGCGCGGTGCGCGAAGCCGATAATGCACAACTGTTCCTGGCCAGTGCCGAGCGCCATCTGGGCTTTAGCATCGACGTCATCTCGGGGCATGAAGAGGCGCAACTGGTTTACGCCGGTGTTGCGCATTCAATTCCCGGTGCGGGCAGCATGCGGCTGGTGGTGGATATCGGCGGCGGTTCGACTGAACTGATTCTGGGGCAGGGCGCCGAACCACTGTTGACCGAAAGCATTGCCATCGGCAGCGGCACGTTTGGTGCACGGTACTTTCAATCGGGTGTGATTACCGCTGCGGCGCTGCTGGAAGCCGAACGTGTGGCCACTGTCCAATTTGAAAAGGTTGCCCGTCGCTACCGCGCACTCGGTTGGCAGCAGGCGATAGGTTCTTCGGGAACCGCGCGGATGCTGGCCAAAGTGCTCAAGGCCAATGGCCTCAATGATTATGGCCAGTGCGGCATTACCTACGGTGGTCTGCTGCGCCTGTCGCTGCGATTGCTGGAAGCAGGGCACGTTGAACATTTGAAACTGGCCGGTCTGCAGACCCATCGCCTGAGCATTTTGCCCGGAGGCCTGGTGGTCATGCTGGCGGCGTTCAAGGTGTTTGGCATTTCGCAGATGACGCCTTCCGAAGCCGGATTAAGGGTTGGCGTACTGCATGGCCTGATGTCCCGTCACTGATGCCTGCTTGATCTATAGACGCTGTATGACTATATTTGAATCTATAGATTTGATGGCAGGTGGTAATCATGACCCAGGTTTTGCAAGCACAGGGCCTCACCAAGAGCCAATGCGTCACCGGTTTGCGCGCTGCGGTGGGTATTCTCGAAAAATGGAGTGCTAGCAGCGACCAGGCCTGTCGCATCTTGCGAATTTCTCGCAGCACTTACACCCGCGCCCGACAGGGCGATCCCGAATGGTCCGTAGCGCTGGATTCCGACCAGATGCAGCGCATCAGCTTTGTGCTGAACATTCATGCGACTTTACGCCTGGTGTTTGATAACCCCGAGAACGTCTATGGCTTTACGTCGATGGCTAACGACAATGATTTTTTCAACGGGCGCAGCCCGCTGGACGTGATGTCCCAAGGCGACATGATTTCACTGTACGAGACATTCCGCCGAATCGACGTGCTACGAGGCGCGCAATGGTGAGAATCGACCGGTTGGCGACGCTGGCGGGTCAGAAATTGCAGGCTTACCGCTTGGTCAATTCAAGGTTTCCGCCCATCGCGTTATTTGATGACGTTGCCGCAGCGGATGAGTTTGAAGCGCTGTATCAAATACAGGCCCTGACCAATCCGCGTCTGCACAACGAAGTCGGACGCCTTGAGTTGATACCGCGCACAGAGATCCCCTTCGGTATTCCCGGTTGCTCCTACGCCACGGCACCGTTCACCCACGTGAATCCGGCTGGCTCGCGATTCAGCGATGGCAGTTACGGTGTGTTGTACTTGGCGGACACCCTGGAAACCGCGTTGGCCGAGGTTCAGTACCACCAGAATCGGTACTGGTCGAACGTGCAGAAGCTGAATTACGAGCGATTTGTGTTCCGCGGGCTTGCCTGCACATTCCACGACACCGGTATGCAGGACGCTGGGTCGATCCCGATGACGGATCCCGTCTACGACCCGGACGATTACAGCCATTCGCATCAACTGGGCAGGGAAGTCAAAAAGGCCGCAAGCCCCGGCCTGCGCTATCGATCCGTTCGTTTGCCGGGCAGGTTCTGCTGGGCGTTGATGACCCCGCGAGCGGTCTCATCGATCATCCAGGCCGCTCATTACGAGATGATCTGGAACGGTCAGATCACCAGCGTCAATAAAATCAGTGAGGCGTGAAAGCGGTCTGTTAAAACGGCCCGTGCGTCACTACGCGGGTATCGATGATCTGTCGCAGTGCCTGGATTCGTTGTTCATACAGCGCTGACAAACAAGCCACATTCGCAGCGCACGCGCTTCGGCTTTTCAGCCACGCTTTTTGTTGGCCGATCAAATCGTCACGCCCTCCCATCGGTAGAAATTTCTTGTCGAGGCTGTAGAGCAACGCCATCGAAACGTCCATATCGTTCAACGCACGGTGTGCACACACCGTTTTTTCGTCGACGGCAGTTGCCCGGTCACAGTCGAAACTGGCGGCCCATGCTGCATGGGTAGCGAGCGATAACGCAAAACCGATCAAGGCTGCAAGCAGTGTTTTCTTGAGCATGGTGTAGGTCACCGAAGGTGTTCTGGTTTAAACGCATGAGGCCGATTTTTACATGCATCAGGCGTTTTCAGCGCCCGGGCGGGTAAACGAATACCGATCAATATCGGTCCTGAGCTGCCAGCCCTGGCTTTGCCAAAAGTGCGCGGCGCTGGTATTGGTCTTGAAAACTTCGAGATGACATTTAAGAATTCCGTGCAGCTCAAGACTCGCAAGACAGTGCTCCACCAATGAGGTGGCCATGCCTTGGCGTCGGTACCCGGGTAGCACAATCAGATGTTGCAGATAGCCTCTGCGCCCGTCGTGGCCGCTCATGATGCAACCGCAGAGAACGCCATCGGCTTCAGCGACGAAACTGAGGGCTGGGTTGCGCTGCAAGTACGTCGAGGTCGATTCACGAGCATCGGCATCGCGCAGGGAAATGCCTGGCGTATTGTTCATCAGGTCGATCACTGCATCGTAATCGTTGATGGTCATGACTCTGATGCTGAACATGAGGTGCGCCTAAAGGGTTGACTGGCTGACTCGGCAGACTAGCAGAGGCAGCCAGGATGATCAGCGCTATTGCATCAGCAACCCTGCGGGGTTTCACCTCGGGCCAGTCGGGCATTGATCTGCTCGATCACGGCCGGTAAATCGGTGATGGTGTCGATCAGGTAATGCGGGCGAGAGCCTTCGAACATCTTGGTGATGCGTGCCCGTTCTGCCGCCAGTTTGTCAGCAGGCAGCGCCTTGTACTGCTCGTAGGTCAAGCCGAGTGCGTTGCCAGAGCAGGTCAGCGCGACCGTCCACATGCCGGCGCTGCGACCTTCCAGAATGCCGGGCCAGGTGTCATCGACCTTGACGCAAGCGGCGACGTCACTGACCCCAAGGGCGATCACGTTGGCCAGGGCCTGAGCCGGGTGCGGGCGGCCATTGGGCACTTCGTCGGTGGCAACCACGTGGTCGGCGACGTAACCGTTGTGGCGCGCCAGCTCTACCACCTTGGCCATCACCACGGCCGGATAACCCGAGCACGAACCAATTTTAAGGCCCTTGTCGCGCAAGGCCTCGATGGCTTCCAGTGCACCTGGAATCACGGCCGAATGCAGCGCTATTTTTTCGATCTGCAGCGGCATGAATCGCTCGTACAACTGGGTCACGTCTTCATCGGTGGGCAGGCGATCGAATACCGCGCGGTAGCGCTCGGCAATCTGCGGCTGATTGCACAGCGTGCGGATGTGGTCCCATTTGCCCATGCCCATCGGGCCACGCGCCTCTTCCAGCGAAACAGCTACGCCAAACTCGGCAAACGCCTCGACAAAAATTTGCGTTGGCGCAAAGGAGCCGAAATCCACGACGGTGCCTGCCCAGTCCAGGACCACGGCTTGCAGTTGATCGGGTTGTTGGTAATTCATGGTAAGTCTCCACTTGGGGTAGGGGTTGGCCGTCCCTCTCGTCGGTGAGAAGAAGGCATTTGAGGGGTGAAACACGTTATTGGGTCAGTTCGCAGGCGTTGGGCTTGAGTCGAACAACTCCGCGATCATCGGCCGGTTCCTGCGAATGCCCAGGCAACACAGGTGGTAGTCGATGGAAAATGGGTGATTAACAAAGGTAATCGGCGTGGTGCCTGGTGTTTCGGCGTACTCGACGGCTGACACAAAACCAATGCCGATGCCTTTGGCGATGGCGTGCACGATGGCTTCGCGGCTGTTCAATTGCATGACGCAATTGAGCGACACACCGAGGCGCTTGCAGCTTTCTTCCACTAACTGACGGGTGCGTGAGCTTTTTTCACGAAGTACCCATTTTTCGCTGCTGATCTGCTCGACGTGAACCTCTTTCTGACGGGCCCAAGGGTGGTCGTCGCGCACCACGGCGATAATTGGATAACGCCGGTAGAGCTGGGTATCAAAGCGCTGGTCAAACTCTGAAAGCGCAAGAATCGCCACGTCGATATCAAAATTGAACAGGCGGCCCAGCGTCTCTTTTTCCGGAGAGAATGACGTTTCCAGTTCTATGTCCGGATGACGCTGCATCAACTCATAAGTCAGGTTCATTGCAATGGGTGGAGACACGGCACCCAGGCGCAACATGCCTGTTTTGCGTTGCTTGAAACTTTGCAGCAATTGCACGGCTTCATCCTCCTGGCCGAAGAGGCCCTGGGTGATCGCATACAGTTTGTGCCCCGCCGAACTCATCTCGATAAAGCGGCCACGGCGATGGAACAGCTCCACCGAGAACGTTTTCTCCAGCGCATTGACCTGTTCGCTGACGGTCGGCTGGCCAACGCTCAGGTACTCAGCGGCGAGGGTGAAACTGCCGGTCTTCGCTACCGCATGAAACGAACGTAGCCACTTGTGGTACTGGTACATAAAAAGTCCTGTTCCTGAGCCATCAACGCCTGATGAACAGCGCAACTACCGCACTGCACAGGCACGCTGCGGTCACCACGATGAAGATCAGAGAGGTATTGCCGGTACTGTCGAGCATACCGCCGATCAGTGGCTCCGCCAGTCCGGCGAACAAGTAGGACGAGAAGTTCATCACACCGGTTGCGGTGCCCGCGCGCTTGGCACCGACCAGGTCCGGGCACAGCGCCCAGAAGCTCGATGCCGGGCCATACACGAAGAAACCGCAGAGGAACAACGCCACTAGGCCGGTTGCGCTGTGCGGTGCGAGGGTCCACATCCACAGGCTGGTGGCGGCACCGAGGACCATGTAAAGCATGATCGCCAGGTAGCGTTTGGAGCCGAACAGTTTGTCTGATATCCAGCCATTGCTGAGCGCGCCAATGGCCATGCCGACCGGCAGCGCGACGGTGATCCATTTAGGATCGATCATGCTGTCGCCGCTTTTCCAGTTGGCGCCCAGAAAGTGCACCGGCACCCAGACGATCAAACCGTAGCGGGCAGCGTTCTGGAAGCCCAGGGAGACGGCGGCGATGATCAGGCGAGCGTTTTTCAACACGGCTTTATAGCGTTGCGCTGAAGTTTCCACTTCGCCGTGTGCCACTTCATGATTTTTGTCTTCGGCGTTGGCGACGCCGGTATCGGCCAGTGGCTCAAACCCCATGTCTTGTGGGCGCTCACGTGCCACCAGATAGAAAATGATGCCACCTGCCAGCATCAGCAAGACTGGCAGGCGGAAGATCCAGCGCCATTCCAGGTGCATCACCTCCAGCACCACTATTGAGGTCACGTAGGAGAGAATCGAGGCGCAACCGGCGGCGAATACGTAGAAGCCGTATACCTTGCCGCGCTCGCCGGCACTCCACCAATTGGAGATCAGTCGGCTGCCCGGCGCCCAACCCAATGCCTGGAAATACCCGTTGATGCCCCACGGCAAAATCAGCGCTGCAAAATTACCGGCGAAACTGGTCGCCCAGTTGGCGCCACAGGACAGTACGGCACCCAGGGTCATGATGCGCCGGCCGCCGAATTTGTCGGCGAGGTTGCCGTTGATGGCTTGGCCAATGGCATAGGCCCAGAGCATGGCGGCCGAGGCCCATCCAAGGTGTTCCTTGGTAAAACCGAACTCGGCCTGGATGCCCGGGATGGCAAAACCGAATGTCTGCCGGCCGGTGTAGAAAAACAAATAACAGAACATGGCCGCCAGCAGCATCCGCCACTGGGCAACCCGAAATGATGAGGTGCGTATTGCTATATCAGGCATGGTTTGGGCACGATTCATGATCTTTTCCTTCTTATTGTTTGTTCCCGCCGAATGCTTCGGAGGGCAGCAGGAAATCGTCGCGGCGCGTCACGTCGCTGGCAGTGCTTGAGTGATGAAATAACTAAGCGGCTTGAGAACCGATGAAGTTCTTGCCTCGTGCGCCTTGCATCGCGAAATTGATCATCTGTTCGGCTTCCTGTGCCGTGACGCCGTAGTCAGTGAACTCGGTTTTCACGTCCAGGCTATGCAGGAATTCGCGTAACTGATCCTGCGCCTTTTGCAGGTCGCTGCCGAAAACCCGCTGCAGGGTTCGGTCACGTGCTTCGTCGTGACCCCAGGCCAGGCCGAGTACCAGTGGCAAGGTAAAGGAGCAGGCGATACCGTGTGGCAAGCCATAGCGCAGCGTCATCTCGTAGGAGATGGAGTGGGCGAGTGCGGTTTTGGTATTGGAGAACGCCAGCCCGGCCTTGAGTGCAGCCAGTGCCATGCGCGAGCGCAGTTCCTTGCTGGACAGGTCACGGCGCAGCAGCGGCAGGCATTCCAGGATGTCTTCGATGGCGGAGATGGCGAAGGTGTCTGAAACCGGGTTGGCATTGATGTTCCAGATCGATTCCAGCGCATGCGACAAGGCATCCAGCCCCGTGGAAACAGTCACGCCGGCCGGCACTGTCAGCATCAATTGTGGATCGATAATCGCCACGGTCGGCCAGGTACTGTCCAGGTGCAGCGAGTATTTCTTGTGGCTGGCAGAGTCCCAGATGGTCGCCCAAGGCGTGACTTCACTGCCAGTGCCCGCCGTGGTCGGGGCGGCAATCAGTAGCTTGCTGCGTGCCGGGACGAACGGTTTACCGGTTGCCAGCAATGCGAGCAATTCGTCGAAGCGACCGGATTGCGTGCCGACGATCAACGCTTTGGCGGTATCGATTGCGCTGCCTCCGCCGACCGCGATGACGGTGTGACAATCGCTCGCTTCCTGCCAAAAGCGCTCGTAAGTGTCGCGCAATTGGGCCACGTCGGGGTTGGGTTGCACATCCTCGACGATGTACACCAAGCGCTCGCCCAGCAAGTCTTGAATGCGATCAACCAAGCCAAGGCCTCGCGCTTCGGGAAACGTGACAAGGGCAACTTTTTGATGCTCGGTGATAGAGGCAAGCTCAAGCAGGCTACCCCAGCCGAAGCGGGTATCAACTGGATTGTGAAATCGGGCAGGCATGGTGGATCCCTTGTTTTTGTTGTTGGAAGTGGCCCCATACTCGGCGCCGTGCAACAACAGCTCAAATCGTTAATTCGCAGGCTTTAATCGGCTGAACCGATACCAAATCCGCAGCAGCATGAACGGCAACGGTATTTTTTATTGATGCGCGCCGCGCTGGATGGCGTTGCGCAACCTGCCGGACACTAAATCGGCAACGATCACCATGAATGTGATGACAATGATGCAGGTGGCGGTTTCCTGATATTTGAACAGTTTGAGGCTGCTCACCAACTCAAACCCGAGTCCGCCAGCACCCACCATCCCAAGCACCGTGGCTGAGCGCAGATTGACTTCAAAGCGGTACAGCACCACTGCAATCCACGCCGTGATGACTTGTGGCAACACCCCGAATACGATCACCTGCAACGGCCGCGCACCGGTTGCCTGCAACGCCTCGATCGGACCTTGGTCAATTTCCTCGATGCTCTCGGCAAAGAATTTTCCGAGCATGCCCAAGCCATGCAGCGCCAGCGCCAATACGCCGGGAAACGGCCCCAGGCCTACCGCCGAGACGAAGATCAGCGCCAGGATCAGTTCGTTGATGCTGCGGGTGAAGTTGAGAAATTGGCGTGTGGCGTGAAAAACCAGCCGATTTCGGCTGAGGTTACGTGCGGCGAGAAATGACAGCGGCACGGCCATTAGTACCCCGAGCAATGTGCCCCAGAGTGCGATTTGCAGCGTTTCGACGGCGGGCGCCAGCAGTCGAGGAAGGATGCTCAGATCGGGTGGCACCGTGCGCGATAGAAAGTCGCCGATTTGTGGCAAACCGGCCGCCAGTTCACCCACGCTGAGTTGCGCGCCTTTGGCGCTCCAGTGCAGTGTGAAAATCACTACCAACACAATCGCACCGGTGGTCAGCCAGCCACGGCTTCCACGAGGCAAATCCACCGTCCATGCAAAACTTTGCTGTTTCATGCTCCAACCCTCTGTTGCGCGGCGTGGACGATCGGTTTCGGCGGTGTCGCTGAAGCGCTTTGCAACTCCGCTGCCTGGCCCGGATAGATGCGCTGCAAATCGGCGTCGGTCATGTTTGACGCGTCACCGTCGTACACCAGCCTGCCGTGGGCGAGGCCGACAATGCGATCACCAAATTCGCGGGCGTAATCCACCTGATGCAGGTTGCACAGCACGGTGATGCCCAGCTCTCGTGTGGCGTCGCGCAGGTATTGCAGCACCAGGCGCGCAGTCTTGGGGTCGAGACTGGCCACCGGTTCGTCCGCCAATATCACTTGGGGACGTTGCGCCAGGGCACGGGCAATGCCGACGCGTTGCATCTGCCCGCCAGACAACGAGTCGGTGCGCTCGCCTGCTTTATGAGCCAGCTCTACGCGTTCCAGGCACTGCATGGCCAGCGCGACATCTTCACGACGAAACAACTGCAAGATTGAGGTCAGCGTTGGCACCGCGCCCAGGCGACCGGTGAGCACATTTTTCAAAACGCTGAGGCGTGGCACGACGTTGTGGTGTTGGAAAATCATGGCGGCCTGACGCCGCAGCAGGCTGGTATCGCGGCAGGCAATGGCGTCAATTCCCGCCACGCTCAGGGTCCCGGAATCGGCCTGCACTAGTCGATTGATACACCGCAGCAAGGTGGATTTACCGGCGCCGGACTGGCCCAGCACCACCACAAACTCTCCTGCACAAACGTCAAGGTCGATGCCGCGCAATACCGGGTTGTCACCGTAATGCTTGGTCAACTGGCGGATGCTGATCATTTCAGCCTCCGCAGATCGAGATCGAGCACCTTGGCGGTGTCGCGGACCACGTCGTAAGCCGCGTCGGTGGTGGGTTGGAAGCCATCGAGCTGGCCTTGGTCACCCCACGGCACATCCTTGATCGATGCCAGGGCGGCTGCGACTTTTTGCTTCAATTGCGGGTCGAGGTTTTTGCGCCAGACCATCGGCGATTCCGGTATCGGGCGAGAGCTCCACACCACCTGGAAGTCATCTGGCTTCACCAGTCCCCTGGCTACGGCGTTTGCAAGAATACGGTCGGCTACCGCAGCGGCATCAACTTTCTGGTTTGCCACCGCGAGAATACTGGCGTCGTGGGACCCGGAGAAAATCACCCGTGAAAACAGGTTTGCCGGATCGAATCCTGCCTGCTCCAACCCTGCTTTAGGGAACAGATGACCAGAGGCGGAGCTTGGGTCGACAAACGCGAAGGTACGGCCCTTGAGGTCGGACAATTGAGCAATGCCGCTGTCCTTGCGCGCAATAATCAGGCTCTTGTAGGCGCTTTGGCCGGTTTTTTTGGTGACGGCAACAGCGAAGGCTTCAACATCGGCAACCGAGGTGGCTAAGACATAGGAAAAAGGGCCGAGGTAAGCCACGTCCAGTTTGCCGGCGCGCAGTGCTTCGATGATGCCGTTGTAGTCGGTCGCGACAAAGGGTTCGACCGGCATGCCCAGTTTGCTTTCAAGGCTGCTCAGCACCTGCTTGCTGGACTCGATCATTGCCTGAGAGTCTTCGGAGGGGATCAGACCAATTCTTAGTGTGTCGTTTGCCGCGGCTTGGCAGGCGGCGCTTATCGAGAGGCAGGCAATAGCGGCGACACGCAAGAATCTGGAGAAATTATTCATGGCAATCCAGGAGGTTGGTTGAAGTTGCCTCAGGCTAGAAATGTCACGTGACAGTCATACGATCAATTCAATATGGGTTTTTGCAGCTAACTATTGATGGAGTCTATGGATGTCGACCGCCAGGATGCGTGCCTTTCTTGCCGTGGCCCGTCACGGCAGTTTCAGTGCCGGGGCGAGGGCGCTGGGGCTCAGCCAGCCAACGCTGACGACCCAGGTGCAAAGCATGGAGCGCCAGTACAATCTGGAGCTGTTTCATCGTCGCGGGCGGCGTATCGAGTTATCCGACGTCGGTCGGCAGTTACTGCCCATCGCCCAGGCGATGGCAGCGCTCGATCTGGACGCGCATAACCTGTTGCGCGATTCGGGTCAGCTTGACAGTGGCCAACTGAAGATTGGCGCCGTAGGGCCTTTTCATGTGATAGAGATGGTCGACAACTACCTTCAGCGTCATCCGCGCATCGACGTTTCGATACGGGTCGGCAACTCGGCGCAGGTTCTCGCCGACCTCGAAAGTTACGTCACCGATATTGCGGTACTTGCGGGCAGGCACGACGATCCGGGACTGTGTGCCGTGCATTACGCGCGTCACGCCATCATCCTGTTTGCCCATCATCAGCATCCTTTCGCAGGACGCGATTGCGTGCGACTTGAAGAACTGGAGGGCCAGCGGTTGTTGCAACGAGAACCCGGCTCAACCACTCGCCTGGTGTTGGAGCAAGCCTTGAGCGCGGCGGGGGTCGTGCCGCGCATCGCCATGGAAATAGGCAGCCGTGAAGCACTGCGTGAAGCACTGCGTGAAGCGGTGGTGCGCGGGATTGGATTGGGTGTGGTGTCCGAAGCCGAGTTCATCGCTGATCCTCGTCTTTGCACGATCCGAATCGAAGACGATTCGCTGTACACCGAAACCTATCTTTATTGCCTGGCGGAGCGCCGTTCCAGTCGACTTGTCAGCTCGTTTTTTGATGGGGTGCTGGCGGATCGGTAACCGGCCAGTCGATTTCTGTGGATGGCGGTTTTGTGGCGCGCCAAGCATCGGCCGGGAGCGGTTTCATCCCGGGTGATGATGAAACTGTTTGCATCAAAGTCCGGTGAAGGGGATCGTTTCATGAGGTTGTTTGTGAGTGGTGTTCAAGCGTGCACTTAAGTGTATATTGAATTCAAAATACAAAAGCACAGGAGATGAACATGAGTAATCCTCTTCAACGCCCCGTAGAAGTGCCTTTCGCAGGTCCTACTTTATTGGGCACGCCGCTGCTGAACAAGGGCACCGCTTTCAGTTTGCAGGAACGTGATGCCTTGCATTTGCGCGGGCTGTTACCGCAGCAAGTTGAAACCATCGACCAGCAGGCACAGCGCGCCTATCAGCAGTACCAGGCCTGCGGCACTGATCTGGACAAGCACATTCTGTTGCGTTCCATTCAAGACTCCAACGAAACCTTGTTTTATCGGGTGGTCGATGACCATCTCGATGAAATGCTGCCAATCATTTACACGCCTACCGTGGGCAAGGTTTGCCAGGAGTTTTCGCGAATCTACCGCAGCCATCGTGGTCTGTTCATCAGCATTGGCGACCAGGATCGCATCGATCAGATTCTCAACAATGTCACCAAGGACAACGTGAAAGTCATCGTTGTCAGCGATTGCGAGCGCATCCTCGGGCTCGGTGACCAAGGCGTCGGCGGCATGGGCATTCCCATCGGCAAGCTGTCGCTGTACACGGCGTGCGGTGGCATCAGCCCGGCTTACACGCTGCCGGTGGTACTGGACGTGGGCACTAATAATCCAGCGTTGCTGGCAGACCCGTTGTACTTCGGTCGCCGTGAAGAGCGCATTCGCGGGGCCGAATATGATGCGTTCCTGCAAGCATTCGTCGAGGGTATACAGCGCCGCTGGCCGGAAGCGATTCTGCAGTTTGAAGACTTTGCCCTGACCAATGCCATGCCGCTGCTGGCGCGTTATCGCGATCAGCTGTGCTGCTTCAACGATGACATCCAGGGCACTGCCGCCGTGACTGTCGGCACGTTGCTGGCGGCCTGCAAGGTCAAAGGGCAGCGCCTTTCGGAACAGACCGTTGCGTTCGTCGGCGCAGGCTCCGCGGGTTGTGGTATCGCCGAGCAAATCATTGCCGCCATGCAGCTGGAAGGCTTGACTGAAGCCCAGGCGCGAAGCCGGGTGTACCTGCTCAACAGCAAAGGCTTGCTGACGGATCGTCAGCCTGGTCTCTACGACTTCCAGCAGCGTCTGTCGCACACCAGCGAGTCGCTGGCGCAATGGGATTTCGGCGGTGACTGGCCGTCGCTGCACGAGGTTGTGAGCAATGCCAAACCTACTGTATTGATTGGTGTGTCGGGCAAGGCCGGTCTGTTTACCCAACAGATCATTCAGACCATGCATGCTCACTGTGCTCAACCGATCATCATGCCGTTGTCCAACCCGACATCGCAGATTGAAGCTCATCCCAAGGACATTTTGCAGTGGACTGACGGGCAGGCTCTGGTAGCAACCGGCAGTCCGTTTTTGCCGATTGAACTGTTGGGCAAAACCTTTCCCATCGCCCAATGCAACAACTCTTATATCTTCCCCGGTATTGGCCTGGGCGCGATTGCAAGCAAGGCAACCCGCATTACCGATGGCATGCTCATGGCCTCGGCCAAGGCACTGGCCGAGAGCGCCGGGGCAGGGCAGATGTTGCCGCCGCTGCGTGAAGTGCAAGCAGTCAGCAAGCGCATCGCTTTTGCGGTTGGCATGGCGGCCCAGCACGATGGGGTTGCCGCTCCTATGGCTGAGGACGCATTGCGAGCCTCTATCGAGCTGCACTTCTGGCAGCCGGTTTATCGCCAATACGTGCGGCGTTCGGAGTGAACCTCCGGGCAAAAAACACCACCGGTTTATCGCCAATACGTGAGGTGTCCGGAGTGGACGGTGGTTAAGGGGATGTCCTACACATTGTGGTGAGGGGATTTATCCCCGTTGGGTCGCGAAGCGGCCCCAGAAATGGGGCTGCTGCGCAATCCATCGGGGCAGTGCGACGTTTCGCTAAATCCCCTCGTGACACATTGGTGTCGCGCAGCGGTCCTGAAAGAGGGGCTGCTTCGCAGCCCATCGGGGATAAATCCCCTCGCCACGGGTTTGGCTTGCGGGCGTCTATCTAGCAGCACTTTTGGTAGCCGGTTTATCGCCAATACGTGCGGCGTTCGGAGTGAAAAACACCGCAAGTTTGGCGCTATGTTGACGAGTTAAGAGCAACGAAAAATCTGTGGCGAGGGAGCTTGCTCCCGTTGGGTCGCGAAGCGGCCCCAGAAATGGGGGTGCTACGCAATCCATCGGGGCAGTGCGACGTTTCGCTAAATCCCCTCACCACGGGTTTGGCTTTCGGGCGTCTATTGAGCAGCACTTTTGGCAGTCGGTTTATCGCCAATACTTGAGGCGTCCGAAGTGAACGCTGGTTAAGGAGGTATACCGCACATTGTGGTGAGGGGATTTATCCCCGATGGGTCGGAAGCGGCACCAGAAATGGGGCTGCTGCGCAGCCCAGCGGGAGCAAGCTCCCTCGCCACGGGTTTGGCTTGCGGGCGTCTATCTGGCAGCACTTCTGGCGGCTGGTTTATAGCAAGCTCCCTTGCCACGGGGAGCGGTATTTCGTCTTGGCTGATCAGTCTTGAGCAAGACTGGCGAGGCTTTTTTTGGCTGTTAGAACTCAGGCCTTGGAATCACGGATGGAAAAACTGGCCATGTGTTCCAGGCCTTTGATCAGGGCCGAGTGGTCCCACTGGCTGCCTCCCAATGCGGCGCAGGTGCTGAATACCTGTTGCGCGTTAGCGGTGTTGGGCAGGTTGAGGTTCAGCTCGCGAGCACCTTCCAGGGCGAGGTTCAGGTCTTTCTGGTGCAGGCTGATGCGGAAACCCGGGTCGAATGTGCCTTTGATCATGCGTTCACCGTGCACTTCGAGAATCTTCGATGAGGCAAATCCACCCATCAATGCTTCGCGCACCTTGGCCGGGTCGGCCCCGTTCCTGGCGGCAAACAGCAAGGCTTCACCCACCGCTTGAATGTTCAGCGCGACAATTATCTGGTTGGCCACTTTCGCGGTCTGGCCATCGCCGTTGCCACCGACCAGCGTGATGTTCTTGCCCATGTTCTGCAGCAATGGCAGGGCGCGATCGAACACTGGCTGATCGCCGCCGACCATGATGCTCAGCGTGCCGGCTTTGGCGCCGACTTCGCCGCCCGATACCGGCGCATCCAGATAACGCGCGCCGGTGGCAACGATTTTCTTGGCAAACGCTTTCGTTGCCGAAGGTGAAATCGAGCTCATGTCGATCACCACCTTATCTGGACCGGCGCCTTCGGCGACGCCGTTTTCGCCAAACAATACTGCTTCTACAAATGGAGTGTCCGGCACCATGACGATGATGAACTCTGCTTGCTGCGCGATTTCCCGTGGGCAGCTCAACACTTCGGCACCAGCGTCGGTGAGGGCTTTGGGAGGCGTGCTGTGATGGTTTGACAAGAACAGCTGGTGGCCGGCCTTGATCAGGTTGAGGGCCATTGGCAAGCCCATGATGCCGGTGCCGATAAATCCGATAGTCGCCATGCTGAATGCCTCTTTGTTCAAATAACGTTGTGGGTGTTCAGCCAGCCCAGGCCAGCTTCGGTGGTGGTCAGCGGCTTGTATTCGCAGCCAATCCAGCCGTTGTAGCCGATGCGGTTGAGGTGCTCGAACAGAAAGCGGTAGTTGATCTCGCCCGTTCCTGGTTCATGACGGCCTGGGTTGTCCGCCAGTTGCACGTGGTTGATAACGGCCAGTTGAGCCTCCAGCGTGCGCGCCAGATCACCCTCCATGATTTGCATGTGGTAGATGTCGTATTGCAGGAACAGATTGGCACTGCCGACCTGCTGGCGAATCTCCAGCGCCTGAGCCGTGGTGTTCAGGTAGAAACCTGGGATGTCACGGGTGTTGATCATCTCCATCACCAGACGAATGCCCGCCGCTTCAAGCTTTGCGCTGGCGTACTTGAGGTTGTCGATGAATGTTTGTCGCACATGTGCCGCCTCCACGCCTTCAGGCGCTTTGCCCGCCAGGCAGTTGACTTGGGTATTGCCCAGGACCTTGGCGTATTCGATGGCCAAGTCGACGCCGGCCTTGAACTCCTCAACCCGGTCGGCATGGCAGGCGATGCCTCGCTCACCTTTCTCCCAATCACCGGCAGGCAAGTTGAACAGCACTTGGGTCAGGCCATGCGTCTCCAGTTGCGCCTTGATGTCGGCTGAACTGAAATCGTACGGAAACAGGTATTCCACCCCGGTAAAACCGGCGTTGGCAGCGGCGGCGAACCGTTGCAGAAACGGCTGTTCGGTGAACAACATCGACAGATTGGCGCAAAGACGTGTCATTAGTTTTCTCCGTGTACAAAAGATGCTCAGCCCATGAGGCTGATGGAAGTCGGGGCGTCGGCGGCGCATTCGGCCAACGGCTCGAACTCGTTGATTGCGTTGATCTCGGTGCCCATGGCGATATTGGTGACGCGCTCCAGAATAACCTCGACCACCACCGGCACCTTATGTTGGGCCATCAGTGCGCGGGCTTCGGCGAAGGCAGCTTGCAACAGCGCCGGGTCCGTCACGCGCAGCGCTTTGCAACCCAGCCCTTCGGCAACCGCTACATGGTCGACGCCGTAACCTTCAAGCTCTGAAGCGTTGATGTTATCGAACGCCAGTTGCACACAATAATCCATGTCGAAGCCACGTTGCGCCTGACGGATCAAGCCGAGGTAGGCGTTGTTCACCACCACATGGATGTAGGGCAGCTTGAACTGTGCACCGACCGCCAGCTCTTCAATCATGAACTGGAAATCATAGTCGCCGGACAACGCGACGACCTGGCGATGTGGATCTGCTTTCACGACGCCGAGGGCTGCCGGGATCGTCCAGCCAAGCGGCCCGGCCTGGCCACAATTGATCCAGTGCCTTGGTTTGTAGACGTGCAAGAACTGCGCACCGGCGATCTGTGACAGCCCGATGGTGCTGATGTAGCACGTGTCCTGGCCGAAGAAGCGATTCATCTCCTCATACACCCGTTGCGGCTTGATCGGCACGTTGTCGAAGTGGGTCTTGCGTTGCAGGGCGCTTTTGCGTTGCTGGCAACTGCTCAACCAGGCGCCGAAGTTCTTCAGGCGACCGGCCGTGTGCCACTCGCGAGCCACCTCCAACAGCATGATCAAGGCACTGCCAGCATCCGAAACAATGCCCAGTTCCGGCATCAGCACGCGGCCGATCTGGGTCGGTTCGATGTCGATGTGAATGAAGCGCCGACCTTCGGTGTACACGGGAATGGAACCGGTGTGACGGTTGGCCCAGCGGTTGCCGATGCCGATTACCACGTCCGATTCGAGCATCGTTGCGTTGCCGTAGCGGTGGGCTGTTTGCAGGCCGACCATACCCGCCATTTGCGGGTGATCATCAGGGATGCAACCCCAACCCATCAGCGTCGGAATGACCGGGATGCCGGTCAATTCGGCGAACTCCACCAGTAATGCCGACGCATCGGCATTGATGATGCCGCCGCCCGCGACAATCAACGGGCGCTCTGCCTGATTCAGCAAGGCCATGGCCTTTTCAGCCTGTTGGCGACTGGCCTTGGGCTTGACCACCGGCAGTGGTTCATAAGCGTCGATATCGAACTCGATCTCGGCCATTTGCACGTCGAACGGCAAGTCGATCAGCACTGGCCCTGGACGGTCGCTACGCATGATCTGAAAGGCTTTTTGAAAAACGTAGGGCACCTGGCCGGCCTCCATCACGGTGGTCGCCCATTTGCAGACGGGCGCGGCAATGCTCGCGATGTCCACGGCCTGAAAATCTTCTTTATGCAGGCGTGCGCGTGGCGCCTGCCCGGTGATGCAGAGGATGGGGATCGAATCGGCGGAGGCCGAGTACAGGCCGGTGATCATGTCGGTGCCCGCCGGGCCGGAGGTGCCGATGCACACCCCAATGTTGCCCGCCACGGCGCGGGTGTAGCCCTCGGCCATGTGCGAGGCGCCTTCCACGTGACGGGCCAGTACGTGATCAATGCCCCCCAGTTTTTTCAACGCGGCGTACAGCGGATTGATCGCCGCGCCGGGAATGCCGAATGCAGTGTCGATGCCTTCGCGGCGCATCACCAGAACGGCCGCTTCGATAGCTTTCATGAGGGGCATGGAACTCTCCTTGATTCGATATTTTTTGTACATCACAAGCATCCGTTTGCTAGCCTGCTTTGTGAATTGCCAGTTTTATCGTTTCTGTCGGTATCAGGAGTATCGGATGGACCGTTACACGGAATTGCGCAGCTACGTACTCATAGCGTCCCGCGGCAGCTTTGCCGCCGCGGCCCTGGTTGATGGCGTAACGCCGGTGATCATGGGCCGGCGCTTGACCGCCCTGGAGCAGCGTCTTGGGGTTAAGCTGATCCATCGCTCAACCCGTGGCCTGACGCTCACGGAGCTGGGTGAGGCCTACCTCGAACAGGCGAAGGTGTTGCTGCAGTCGTTTGACGAGATTGACGCCAGCATCAGCGAGAACCGCAGTGCGGTGCGTGGCCATCTGATGATTACCGCGCCGGCCGGGTTTGGGCGACGCCACGTGGCGCCGCATGCTCCCGAATTTCAGGCCAGATTTCCGGAGCTCAAGGTGTCGCTCGACCTGACCGATAACGTCATCGACCTGGTGCGTGAGGGCTACGACATGAGCATTCGTATTGGCGAAGTCATGGACCCCAATTACGTGGCAATTACCCTGGCCGCCAACCGTCGCGTGGTCTGCGGCGCACCCAGCTACTTCGCTACGCATGGCATTCCGCGAACCCTGGAGGATCTGGCCCGGCACAACTGCCTGGCATTCAACCTGCAAGGTGGACAGCACCGTGGCTGGACCTTCCAGAAGAACGGCAGGCCGGTAGCGGTCAAGGTTGCCGGCAACCTCTATTGCAACGATGGTGAATTGTTATTCGACTGGGCCAAGCGCGGCCTGGGCATTTGCTGGCGCTCGGTCTGGGAAATCCAGAGCGAGCTGCTCAGCGGCGAACTCACCACCGTGCTCGATGAGTTCGCCTTGCCCAGCTATGACATTCAGGGCGTGTACCCGCAGCAGCACTACTTACCGGCCAAGGTGCGTTTTTTCATCGCCTTCCTCAAGGAGGTTTATAGCCGCCCCGGGTATTGGGTTCGACGTTAAACCAGCGACAGGGAGATCGCAGGCAAACCCTGTATTTGCCCGTTAATTTGGCCCGGGCCTTCGGCGAAGAACATGCCGGTAAAGGACCCCGTGGTGATGACCAAACCCTGCGGCACGCTCAATCCCTGGCGGGTGTAATGGTTCACCAGCCAGGGCAACAGGCGTCTTGGATCGCCCGCCGGATTAGCCACCGCCGACGGCACGATGTTGTCGCCATTGAAGGTCAATTCAAGCTCGGGTTGAGCGAAATTGAACTGTGGGTCGTAAGGCACGAATTCGCCCACTATCAAGGCACCGTGGTTAAGCAAATCTGCCAACTGGGTCAGCGGTTCGACCCGCGGCCAATCGGCAAATCGACTGGAGACGATTTCAATGGTCGAGGCCATTTCGCCGACACCGGCCAGTACTTCTTCGTCGCTGTAGTCCTGATCACTCGGGCTGAACGCCCGGTTGAAGCGAAAGGCAATTTCCAGCTCCAGACCGACCGGTGGATAAGCGCCACGATCAAATTCGCTGCCGGAGGCAAACAGGCAGTCGCTGGGTAGCGGCGATCCCTGAATCGGTCCTGTGTGGGATTTCGAACCTATCTTCCAGCCGCCGGGCTTGGCCCCGCGCAAGCGAAAAATCTCTTGTTGGGTGAGGTACGCACTCGCCATGTCGGTTGGGTACACGTCTTTGTCGAGTTCACCCAGCGGGCTGCGCGTACGTTGCGCTTCGACGATCAGTTGCGCCAGGCGCGAAGAAGTGGATGCTGAATTCAAGGTGTCGCTCCATTGTTCAAGACGCTGTGGTGAGGGGAGATAAACCCTTCACCGCAGCGTGCATGACTTGTTTAAGTGAATAGCATTGCGCCCTCAGGCGAAGGCTCGGTACAGATTATTTGACGATGACAGTCGAAGACTGCGCATCGGGCGTCACCGGTACAGTCGGTTTGGTGTACTCGAATTTATTCTGCGGCTTCATGCGAAACGACAGGATCACGCCAATCGCCAGCAAGATGATGCTGACCAGGAATGGCAGCTGCCAGTTGCCAAACTTGTCGATCAACAAGCCTGCCGCTACCGGACTGACGATGGCCGCCATGGCCGAACCGGTGTTCATCATGCCGCTTGCTGTGCCGCAATGGTCGGGTGCGATGTCCATCGGGATGGCCCACATCGGCCCGATTGTCATTTCGGAGAAGAAGAAGCCGATGGCGAGGCACGCCAGGGAAATGTGCATGTCCTTGGTGAACATCAGTGGCACCAGCGACAGCAGCGTCAACCCCAGGCACACCGCAACCATCAGGCTGCGTGCCTTGTTCAGGTCTTTGGTGCGGGCGTAGATGCGGTCACTGACGATGCCGCCCAAGGTATCGCCAACGACGCCACCGAAAAACACCGTGGAGGCAAAAATGGCGGTGCCCTTCAGGTCGAGGCCCATGTTCATGAAGTACATCGGCACCCAGCTCAACAGCAGCCAAAGCGTCCAGCCGTAGCAGAAATAAACGATGGTCACCGGCGCCATGCGTTTGAACAAGCGTCCCCAGGCCAACGGCTCTTTGTTTTTCGCCTTGGGTGGCGGCAACGTGTCCAGCTCTTGTTGCGAGATGCGCGGGTGGTCCTTTGGCAGTTCAGTGAACACCAGCGCCCAGATCGCAACCCAGGCAAAACTGATGGCCGCGCACACGTAGAACGATTCTCGCCAACCGTAAGTCGCCATCACCGCGATCATCGCGGCCGGCGCCAAGGCATTGCCCAGGCGTGCGAAGGCGTGAGTAATGCCTTGGGCAAAGCCGCGTTTTTCCTTGGGCACCCAGCGTGACATCGCCGCCGTTGCAGCCGGGAAGGTCGCGCCTTCGCCGAGACCGAGCAGCACGCGCGCGATGATCAACGAGACGAAACCGCCAGCGAGTCCCGTGAGGACGGTGGCGGCGGCCCAGATCAGGCCGCAGACCACCAGCGTGCGCTTGGCGCCGAAGCGGTCGCTGACCCAGCCGCCGATGATTTGAAACACCAGGTAGGGGTATGCAAAAGCAGAGAAGACGATGCCAATTTCAGTTTTTGTGAGGTTGAATTCCTTACCGAAACCGACCGCCGCCGTACTGACATTGACGCGGTCCAGGTAGGTGATGAAATACATGGCGCACAGCATGAAAAGCACCACCGTGGTGGGGCGCAGACGTAAAAACTTCATGTTCTATCTCCAGTTTCTTATTGTGCTCGCTGACAAACGCGATGATTCGGGATAGTTAGTCGCTTCTGTGGCGCTGCGGCATGGGCCGCAGCGCCTTGCACATCACTCGCGCCGCAGCGGCACGGATTGCCCTCCCAGGTAATCCATGGCCGCCAGTACGCCACTGGATTGCAGTTTCACGCCGGCCATTTGCAGGCCCATTTCGCACCCGGTGAGTGTTGCCATCAGGGTCAGATCGTTGCAATCGCCCAAGTGGCCAATGCGGAACATGCGGCCTTTCATTTTGCCCAGGCCAGTGCCCAGCGACATGTCGAAACGCTCGTAAATGGTCTTGCGCACGGCGTCGGCATCGATGCCCTCGGGGGTCATCACACCGGTCAGGACCGGGCTGTACACCGAAGGATCCGCGCACTGGATTTCCAGGCCCCAAGCGTTCACCGCGGTGCGGCAGGCATGGGCCAGACGATTGTGGCGAATGAACACGTTCTCCAGCCCTTCGCCGAGGATCATGTCCAGCGCTTCGGACAATCCGTACAGCAGGTTGGTATTGGGGGTGTACGGCCAGTAGCCGGTTTTGTTCATCTCGACGATTTCGTCCCACGCCCAGAAACTGCGCGGCAGGCCGGCGGTTTTGCTGGCCTCCAATGCTTTCGGCGAGAGGGCGTTGAAGCTGATGCCTGGCGGCAGCATCAGGCCTTTTTGCGAGCCGGAGACTGTGACGTCCACGCCCCATTCATCATGACGATAATCGGCAGAGGCGAGGCCGGAAATGGTGTCTACCAACAGCAGCGCCGGGTGGCCGGCAGCGTCGATGGCCCTGCGTACGGCAGCGATGTCGGAGGTCACACCGGTGCTGGTTTCGTTGTGCACCACGCACACTGCTTTGATGCGATGACTGCTGTCGGCTCGCAGATGGGATTCGATCATCGAGGCATCGACACCGCCACGCCAACCTTCGATGCCTGGGCGGCCGATGAACTGCGGCTTGAGCCCCAGGCTGAGTGCCATTTTTTGCCAGAGGGTGGCGAAGTGGCCGGTTTCAAACATCAGCACTTCATCGCCAGTGCTCAGCGTATTGCACAGTGCAGCTTCCCAGGCGCCGGTACCGGACGCTGGGTAAATGACCACAGGCTGTTTGGTTTTGAAGATCTTCTTGATGCCATCCAACACCTTGAGCCCCAACTCGCCAAACTCCGGGCCACGGTGATCAATGGTGGGATAACTCATGGCGCGCAAGATGCGATCCGGTACCGGGCTAGGGCCGGGAATTTGCAGAAAGTGACGGCCGGCGGGATGGAAATCAAGCTTCAGCATGGGGTGACTCCTTGTTTTTGTATTTTGAATTCAAAATACGTTAGCACGTCATCTTGCTGTGTCAAACGTAATAATTGCGCTAATATTCGGCAATGGTTGAGCTGTTTTCGTATAAAGCATGGCGCTAGAGCGGTGCAAAAGAGGATTTTGAATGCAAAATATTGAAGAGTCGGGCGAACTCGACAGTCCCCGACTGATGCCTAAGGTCGAGCGCCAGCGTCTGCACGACATGGTGGTCGAGCACCTGCGCAGCTTTATTACTGAAGGGGTGCTGGCGCCGGGCAAGAAGCTC
Organism: Gordonia sp. IEGM753; assembly: GCF_050321825.1. Classification (NCBI taxonomy): domain Bacteria; kingdom Bacillati; phylum Actinomycetota; class Actinomycetes; order Mycobacteriales; family Gordoniaceae; genus Gordonia; species Gordonia sp. IEGM753. Next base: position 2,685,362 of record NZ_JBNQGB010000001.1, on the reverse strand, counting down.
AACGAGCGCGAGCTTTGCGAGACCCTGGGCATTTCCCGCACGCCTTTGCGCGAAGCACTCAAGGTGCTGGCGGTTGAAGGGCTTATCGAGATCAATCCCAATCGCGGCGCCAGCGTTGCGCGCATGTCTGAGCTGGAGATTCGCGAGACGTTCGAGCTGATGAGTGGCATTGAAGCGTTTGCCGGCGAGCTGGCCTGTGAGCGCATCACGCCCCAAGAGCTGGAAGAGATCAAGGCGCTGCACTACGCCATGGTGGTCAGCAAGAACCAGAATGATTTGCCGGGCTATTACCAGCGCAACCGGGCAATTCACGACATGATCAACCTGGCCGCACGCAACTCGGCATTGCGCCAGGTGTACCTGTCGTTGAACCGTCGCATTCAGGCGTTGCGTTTCCTGTCCAACCAGCAGGCGCCGAAGTGGGAAAGGGCGCTGCATGATCACGAAGAGATGATTGAGGCGTTGCAGGCGCGAGACGGCAAACGCTTGAGCAGCATTCTTCGTCATCACCTTCTGGAAAAACGCGACGCCATCATGCTGATGGTCCGCGACGACTCCGAGCACCCCAACTCCATCCGCCGCTAAAGGAGCTGGTTCATGGCGCATGACCTCGACGCTTTGTTGGCCGACTGCGCCAATCGCCTGCCGCAACTCCAGCAGCAACGCCTGATGCTCTATGCCGGGGCCAATCTGCCCAGCGCCCGAGCGATGGCGGCCTACAGCCCGGCACTCAGTGCGTACCCGGCAATGGGCCCGACCGGGTACAAGGAGCAACCCGAAACCGAACTGGTCAGCGAACTTGAACGCCGGGCCAGCGCAGCGGCCATGTCTTTGTTCGGCGCGGCGTGGGCGGAGGTTCGGCTGGCGAGTTGCACGTTGGCCAACCTGGCCATTTTCCATGCGTACTGCCGGCCGGGCGATCGGGTGCTGGCCCCGGCGGCCGAGCATGGCGGTCATCTGAGCCAGCGCCGAGGTGGCACCCCGCAGATGGCGGGTCTGGTGGTCGAGGATCTGCCGTTTGATCGCACGGCCTGCCGGCTGGACAGCGCGGCGGCGGTCGAACTGATTGATCAATACCGGCCCAGGCTAGTGGTGCTGGGCCGCAGCATCATGATCAAGCCCGATGACATTGCACCGGTGGTACAAGCGGCGCATGCCGTGGGCGCCAAAACGTTGTTCGATGCCTCGCATGTGCTGGGTTTGATTGCCGGTGGTGTTTACCCCAATCCGTTCGACGCCGGCGTCGACCTGATCAGCAGTTCCACTTACAAAACCTTGCCCGGCCGGCCACAAGGCCTGGTGCTGGGGCGCGTCCTTGCAGATGCGCCACCGCTGCGGGAGCTGCTCGATACGCGCATGCTCGCCAACTATGACGCGGGGCGTTTGCCGTCACTGCTGGTCACCCTGACCGAAGCTCAAACCCACGGTGCCGATTACGCTGCAAAGATCCTCGCCAACAGTGCGGCGTTGCATCGCTGTTTGCTAAACGCAGGCTTGCCGGTGCTTGCGGCAAACCCAGGCGAGGTTCATACCCATCAGCTGTTGTTGCCGCTTTCAGGTCAGGTCGATTCCCGTGTGGTGATGGCCGCGCTACAGGCGCATGGCATCCTCATTGGCACCTGTGTCGATCCTTCGCTGGCCGGTCATCATGCACTGCGTCTTGGCACTCAGTTCATCACCCGACAAGGCCTTGAAGCCGCCCACATGCCGGACGTGGCGCGTTTGCTTGCTCGGGTGTTGCAGGTTGGTTCCTGTGGGCGCCTGCAGTCGCGGCACGCTGTTGAAACCTCTGTTTCCCTGGATCAGATCAAGTATTTGCTGAGCGGATTGGCGGGCTAGTCCCTACGATATTCCGTGTTCGGCAAATAATGAATATTGAATTCAAAATACAAAATCGGTAACACTGCAGTCCTCACAACAAGAAGAACTCCGTCCTGGTGGCGGAAAACGAGGACGCCATGACTGATTTTCTGCGCAGGGGTAACTTGACCGTCGCCCCGCAATTACTGCACTTCATCGATGAAGAAGCGCTGCCCGGCACCGGCCTGGACAGTGGTGAATTCTGGAAAGCCTTCGACCAGTTGGTCCACGACCTCGCCCCCCGCAACCGCGCCTTGCTGCAAAAGCGCGACGTGTTGCAGGCGCAACTTGATGCCTGGCACCGCAACCACCCAGGACCTGTTCAGGACAAAAACGCCTATCGCGCCTTCCTGCAATCGATTGCCTACCTGCAACCCGTGCGCGCTGCAGTGACGGTGACTACGGCCAATGTCGACAGCGAAATCGCTCGGCAGGCCGGCCCTCAACTGGTGGTGCCGGTGATGAATGCGCGCTACGCGCTGAACGCCGCGAATGCACGTTGGGGTTCTTTGTACGATGCGCTGTATGGCACTGACGTGATTACCGACGAAGAAGGGGCGCTCAAACTCGCGGGGTTCAATGCGGCTCGCGGGCAGAAAGTCGTGGCGTATGCCCGCGCCTTTCTTGATCGAGCGGTGCCACTCGCAGCAGGCTCGCATGCTGCAGCCACACACTACGGCGTTGTCGATGGCGTGCTGCGGGTGACCCTGGGCGATGGTTCGACAACCGGGCTGGAGCAACCGCAGCAGTGGGTTGGTTTTCAGGGTGAGATGAACTCGCCCAGCGCCATTTTGCTGTTGAACAACGACCTGCACATCGAGATTCAAATCGACGCCACCAGCGCCATTGGCCGTACCGATCTCGCGCATATCAAAGACGTGGTGTTGGAAGCCGCGCTGACCACCATCATGGATTGTGAAGATTCGGTGGCCGCGGTCGACGCCGCAGACAAGGTCGTGGTGTATCGCAACTGGCTGGGATTGATGAAGGGCGATCTCAGCGAAACCCTGCAAAAAAATGGCCGCAGCCTTACGCGCAAACTTAATCCTGATCGCCTGTGGTCGCGTGCCGATGGCTCCTCCATCACGCTGCCCGGTAGAGCGCTGATGTTGGTGCGCAATGTCGGGCACCTGATGACGACGCCAGCCTTGCTCGATCATGAAGGTCGCGAAGTGCCCGAAGGCATTCTTGATGCCGTGGTCACCAGCCTTGCGGCCATGCACGACCGCAAATCGGGCGGTAACTCGCGTACGGGTAGTGTTTACATCGTTAAACCGAAAATGCACGGTCCGGATGAAGTGGCGTTTACCAGTCAGTTGTTCGGCCGCGTCGAGCAGATGCTCGGGCTTGCGGCTAATACGCTGAAAATGGGCATCATGGATGAAGAGCGGCGCACCACGCTCAATCTCAAAGCGTGCATTGCCCAGGCAACCGAGCGTTTGGTGTTCATCAATACCGGTTTTCTGGATCGCACCGGTGACGAAATGCACAGCGCCATGGAAGCGGGGCCGATGCTGCGCAAAGGTGAGATGAAAGCCAGCTCATGGCTCAAGGCCTACGAGCGCAATAACGTGTTGGTGGGGCTGGAATGCCAACTGCAGGGCAGGGCACAAATCGGCAAGGGCATGTGGGCCATGCCGGATTTGATGAGTGCAATGCTCGAACAAAAAATCGCCCATCCGTTGGCCGGCGCCAATACCGCATGGGTGCCATCGCCCACAGCCGCTACGCTCCACGCCATGCACTATCACCAGGTCGACGTCACCGCGGTGCAAAACCAGATAGCCCGGCAAGCCACTGCCGACGAATACGCCGCCCTACAGGATCAGTTGCTGGATATCCCTGTGGGCCGGGTCGGCGATTGGGACGAGCAGGCCATCACCGAGGAGCTGGAGAACAACGCGCAAGGCCTGCTTGGCTACGTGGTGCGCTGGATCGATCAGGGCGTTGGCTGCTCCAAGGTGCCCGATATTCATGACGTGGGGTTAATGGAGGATCGGGCAACCTTGCGCATATCCAGCCAGCATATGGCCAATTGGCTCAGGCATGGCGTAGTGACCAACGCACGCGTCATGGCGGTACTCGAACGGATGGCGGTGGTCGTGGATGCACAGAACGCAGGCGATCCGGCTTATCAGCCGATGTCGAAGAACCCCGCACATTCGCTCGCGTTCACTGCGGCCTGCGCGTTGGTGTTTGAAGGCGCCGGGCAACCGAACGGCTATACCGAACCGTTGTTGCACCGATTCAGGCAGATGAGCAAGGCGCAAGCCGCTTCGTGAAGTTCGCTGTACCCATAAGAAAGTACAAGCACACCCGTGTTTAGACCCAGGAGTGACTGAACCATGTCTGATAACGATACTTCCCCTGGACGTCGCGACTTTTTACGCAAGTCGTTGACGCTTATTCCTGTCGTAACCCTGGCCAGTGCCGGTGTTTCCACCGGAGCCTTTGCTCAGACTCCAGCGAGCGATGCACAGCCCGGCACGCCATCCCCACCGCGCGTTGATGATTACAAACCCACCTGGTTCACCCCGCAGGAATGGGCCTTTCTCATTGCCGCCTGCGACCGTCTGATTCCGGCCGATCAGGTGGGGCCGGGCGCCGTGGAGCTGGGCGTGCCCGAGTTTCTTGACCGTCACATGCAGACGCCCTATGCCAACGGCGGCATCTGGTACATGCAGGGGCCGTTCTTGGAAGCAGTGCCTGAGTTTGGTTATCAGGGACGCCTGACGCTGCGGGAAATCCTGCGGATAGGCATCAAGGCTTTTGATGCCAGTTGCCAGAAGAATTACTCCGCAAAAACCTTCGCACAACTGTCGACGGAGCAGCAGGAAGATCTGCTGAAAAACGCAGAGAGCGGCAAGCTGGCGCTGGAAGACATCTCATCGAAGCTGTTCTTCAGCAACTTGCTTAACGAGGTGCGCAACGGCTATTTCGCCGACCCATCCCACGGCGGCAACAAGAACATGGGCGCATGGAAGATGATCGGCTATCCCGGCATGCGTGCTGATTACATGGACTGGATAACGGTGCGCGACAAGCCATACCCGCTGCCCCCGGTCGATCTGGCTGGAAGGAGGGGTTGAGCATGGCGAACACTAAACCAAAAGTAGACGCAGTGATTGTCGGCATGGGCTGGACCGGGGCGATCATGGCCAAGGAACTCACCGATGCAGGCCTGAATGTGGTGGTGCTGGAGCGCGGTGCAGACCGTGACACGCAACCCGATTTTGCCTACCCCAAAGTGGTGGATGAACTTGAAGGTTCAGTGCATCGGCGGTACCTGCAAAGCCTGTCCCAGGAAACCGTCACCGCGCGGCATAACCTGACGTCAACGGCCGTGCCGTATCGGCAAATGGGCTCGTTCAAACCAGGCACCGGCGTCGGTGGCGCGGGCAGTCACTGGTCGGGTTGTCACTTTCGCGCGCTGCCGGAAGACTTCAAGCTGCGCAGCAATGTCGAGCAGCGCTACGGCGCCAAATTCATTCCCGAAGACATGACGATTGAGGATTTTCCGGTCACCTACGAAGACCTGGAACCGCACTTCGATCACTTCGAGTATGTGTGCGGCACCTCTGGCAAGGCCGGCGTGATTCAGGGGGCCAAACAGCCTGGCGGCAACCCGTTTGAAGGTTCGCGCTCACGTGAATTTCCTTTAGGTCCCAACCCCAATTACCTCGGTGCGGAAATGTTCTACGGGGCGGCCCGCGAGATGGGCTGGGACCCGTATCCAATCCCGGCCTCCAACGCGTCGGCGCCTTACGTCAACCCTTACGGGTGTCAGATGGGGCCGTGCAATGCGTGCGGGTTCTGCAGCGATTACGGTTGCCTGAACTACTCGAAAGCCAGCCCCAACATCAGCATCTTGCCGGTGTTGCGCCAACGCAAAAACTTCGAGTTGCGCACCCATGCGCAAGTGCTGAAAGTCAACCTCGACAGCGATGGCAAGAAGGCCACCGGTGTCACGTATCTGGACGCTCAGGGGCGCGAAGTCGAACAACCAGCCGACCTGGTTCTGTTGTGCGCGTTTTCTTTGTTCAATGTGCATTTGATGCTGCTTTCCGGTATCGGCAAACCGTACGACCCACAGACGAACGAAGGCACCATCGGCCGTAACTACTCGTACCAGAACCTCAACCGCGTGGTGCTGTTTTTCGGCAAGGAAGTGCAGGCCAACCCATTCATTGGCATTGGTGGCGCAGGCACCACCATGGACAACCTGAACGGCAATCAACTGGACAATGCCAAGGCCGGTTTTGTCGGCGGCGGCATCATCTGGGCCCGGCAGCCAGGCGCCGGGCCGGTGCGCGGGATCAACGTGCCGCCGGGCACGCCGGCCTGGGGCACGCAGTGGAAACAGGCCGCCAGCGACGCTTTCCGTCATTCGTTCTACTTCGAAGTGCAGGGCGCCTGCATGTCGTACCGTCAGCATTACCTGAGCTTGGACCCGACCTACAAGGACGGCTTTGGCCGGCCGCTGCTGCGGATGAACTTCGACTGGCACGACAATGAGATCAAGGCTTCGCAATTTCTGGTGGGCAAGGCGCTGGAGATGTCGAAAATTCTCAACCCGACCGCCGTGGCCGGCGACGCCAAGAAGCCCGGCGAGCACTACAACATCACCAAGTACCAAAGCACCCATACCTGTGGTGGCGCGATCATGGGCAGCAACCCGAAAACCTCGGCGCTGAACCGCTATCTGCAATCGTGGGACGTGCACAACGTGTTCGCCATCGGCGCCAATGCGTTCCCGCAAAACAACGGCTATAACCCGACCGGCATGGTCGGTGCGCTGGCCTATTGGTCAGCCAAAGCCATTCGCGAGCAGTACCTGAAAAACCCCGCCCCGCTGGTTCAGGCATAAGGAGAAGCCCATGAAAAAGTTTCTTTTGAGCCTGATCGGATTAGGGGTGGTGGTGTTGGTTTTGTTGCTGGTGTTTGCCGCGTGGCCAACGCACTCGAGAGTATTGCAACCCGCGCCTGAAGCGCAGCAGGCAGCGTTGATCGAGAAGGGTCGCTACCTGGCCGACGCCGGTGATTGCACTGCCTGCCACACTGCAAAAGGTGGCGCAGCGTTTGCCGGAGGCCTGCCGATTGCCTCGCCGATCGGCACGCTGTACAGCAGCAACATCACACCGGATAAAACTTCGGGCATCGGCGGTTATTCGCTGGATGATTTTGACCGGGCGATTCGTCATGGCATTGCCGCCAATGGCGACAGTCTGTACCCGGCGATGCCCTATCCGGCGTACGCAAAGATCAGCGATGACGACATTCGAGCGCTGTATGCGTACTTCATGCACGGCGTTGCGCCGGTCAACGCCTCGAACCGGACCAATGACGTGCCATGGCCATTGTCCATGCGCTGGCCCCTGGCGATCTGGCGCAAGACGTTCGCACCCGACCCGGATGCCGTAGCGTTCAAGGCTGAACGTTACCCGGTGGCGCACGTTGCGCGCGGAGCTTACCTGGTACAAGGCCTGGGCCATTGCGGCAGTTGCCACACGCCGCGTGCGCTGACCCTTCAGGAAAAAGCGCTGGATGAATCGAGTCCGGTTTATCTGTCTGGGGGCCCGGTGATCGATGGCTGGCTGGCGGTTAATTTGCGCGGCAATCCGGCGGACGGTCTGGGCAGTTGGAGCACCGAGGACATTGTTGCCACGTTGCGCAGCGCGCGCAGTGCGACGCATGCGGTATTGGGCGGGGCAATGGGCGATGTGGTGGTTCACAGCACTCAGCATCTCAACGATGGCGACCTGCAAGCGGTAGCCGCTTACTTGAAAACGCTGCCTGCCAGCGACCGTCAGGTGTCCAGCTTCAAGGCTGATCCTGCTACCGCTAAAGCCTTGGCCGCCGGGGAGGAGGGCAGTCGCGGTGCCGAGCTGTACGTCGACAATTGCTCTGCCTGCCACCGCACGGATGGCACGGGCTACGAACGGGTTTTCCCGAAGATCGCCGGCAACTCGTCGGTGCTGTCTGAAGACCCGGTGTCGATGATTCGCCTGGTGCTGGCGGGCAGCAAGTTACCTGCCACCGCCACAGCGCCGTCGGAACTCGGGATGCCGGGGTTTGCCTGGCGTTTGTCGGATGAAGAGGTGGCGCAGCTGCTGACGTTCATTCGCAGCAGTTGGGGCAATCAGGCGCCAGCGGTGAACGCGGCTCAGGTCAAGCAATTGAGGGGTACGCTGGCGAAGGAGTCGCCAGCGGTGTCGCGTACCGATATTGCCAAGCCGTAACGAGGGGTGACTACCCCGCCCGGCTGTCTGACGTGCAAGGCGTCAGACTGTCTGGCGGTTTTTTTCAATGTGCTGCGACTGCCTCGCCTTCAACGGCACCGGCTTGCGGGCGAATGATCATCAGCCCGGCGGCTGCAATCACCAGTGGCACGATCAGCGCGGAGTAATAGCCCGCCGGGCCGCCATGTTCCAGAAACCAGCCGCCGCTGGCCGATCCGATAATGGCCCCGACCCGGCCCAGTGCAATCGCCCAACCTGTTGCCGTTGCGCGCAGTGCGGTGGGGTAGGCTTGGGCAACCATGTAGTTCAAGACGATTTGCTGGCCGCCAATACCCAGGCCCGCGCAGCCGGCGAGGATGAACACCAGTGTCCAGTTGGTGCCGCTGTAGGCCAGCCCCAGGCACAGGAAAATGCCAAACACGAACAAGGCCAGCAGCAACAGTCGGGTGTTGATTTTCGGCAGCATGATCGACAGTGGAATCGCAAACAGCACGAACACCGCATTGACCGCTACAGTCCCCATCGGCGCCTGTTCCGTGGGTAAGCCTGTGGCTTTGAGTACGGTGGGCAGCCAGGATAGAAACATGAACCACGCCACCCAGTTAAAAAGATAGATCGTCCATATGCCAAAGGTATTGCGCGCAAGTCCGCCCTTGAACAAGGACGATACGCGGGTTTTTACGTCCATTTCCGGAACACTGAACGTGGTACCGGCGGCGACTGGTTTTTGGGTGAGGACGGCGACAATGTGTTCAATCTTCTTGCGGCTGGCAACGGCGCGGTGCCGGGTCATGAAATACAGCGATTCCGGCAGTGCAAGTATCAGCACCACTACCAGTGCCAGCGGCACGATACCGCCAACGGCGAAGATGCCTTGCCAGCCAATGGAAGGCAGCATTTTGGCGGCCAGCAACCCGCCGAGAATGGCCCCTGCAGGCAAGCCCAGCAATACCGTGGTCATGATCGTGCCACGGTGTTTAGCACTGCCATACTCGGCTGCCAGCGACAGGACTACCGGCGTTGCACCGCCCATTCCGAGGCCGGCGATAAACCGCAGCACCAGAATCTGGTCAGTCGTCTGGGCAAATGCGGTCGCCAGCGACGCGACACCAAACAAGGCTACCGAGCCGATGATGGTTGGACGTCGACCAAATTTGTCGCCCATCAAACCCAGCGACATGGCACCGAGCACCATGCCGACAATCCCTGCGGTGAGGATCGGCGCCAACGCGCCGGGGCCAAGGCCGAAGGCCTGGATGATCGAGGGACCGGTGAACGCAATCGCCTGAGTATCAAAGCCGTCGAGAATGGCGACGAAAAAACACAGGCCAAACACTCTCCACTGGAATGTGTTCAATCGCGTGCTGTTGATCAACTCGGGAATGGAATAGTGGATGCTCATGGCTGCTCCGGGCGAAATGCATTTTTGTCATTTTTTTTGCGCAAGCCAGGCCTGCCATATCACAGGCTAAGTGCGGTGCTCACCAGGGTCTAATATCATTTGGGTGGTGTACGATACCTCTGAGGTATCGCTCGACAGTGCTGGCATTTGCCGCCAGGACCTCCCAGTGGCTACCCATCACAATCGCAGGAGCCGGGTTGTTTGCGTGTCGTACATGCGTGATTGCACTGTGAAATGTCTGCGCCACACTGAACTGTAGGAGCTTGACTTGCCAGCGATGGCGCCCGCATGGATCGCCATCACCGGCAAGCCGGTTTCCCACGGGATTGGATTCACAGCGCTGAAATGTCTGTGCCACACAGAACTGTAGGAGGCTGGCTTGCCAGCGATGGCGCCCAGCATGGATCGCCATCACCGGCAAGCCGGTTTCCTACGGGATTGGATTCACAGCGCTGAAATGTCTGCGTCACACTGAACTGTAGGAAGCTGGCTTGCCAGCGATGGCTCCCGCATGGATCGCCATCACCGGCAAGCCGGTTTCCTACGTGATTGGATTCACACGCAGAAATGTCTGCGCCACACTGAACTGTAGGAAGCTGGCTTGCCAGCGATGGCGCCCGCATGGATCGCCATCACCGGCAAGCCGGTTTCCTACGGGATTGGATTCACAGCGCTGAAATGTCTGTGCCACACAGAACTGTAGGAGGCTGGCTTGCCAGCGATGGCGCCCGCATGGATCGCCATCACCGGCAAGCCGGTTTCCTACGGGATTGGATTCACACGCAGAAATGTCTGCGCCACACAAAACTGTAGGAGCTTGGCTTGCCAGCGATGGCGTCTTCGGAATCGCCATCACCGGCAAGCCGGTTTCCTGGGGATTTGTGTTGCGCCATACAGGTCGGCATTCCCGCCCATAGGAGGCCGGACAGGCGGCTACTGGTTCTCAGCGAAACATCAGCGATTGGTGCGCGGCACCACCCGTGCGTGCACCGTCTCCCACGGCGGTCGCTACATTGCCCGCGGCCACGGCGGCGTCACCGCAGGCAAACACGCCCGGTACGCTTGTCTCGCGCATGGCATCGACCTTGATGAAATCGCCCGTTGGCCCGGCTTCGAATTTGCACCCCAGCAGCGCGGCCAAGGGGCTGGCCATGCGTGTACGTGGCTGGGTAAACAATCCCGCAAGTTTAATCACGCGGCCGCTGGCCAGCGTCACATGGGCGTGTTCGCCACCCACCGATTTCACCCGCTCACGCTCAAGCGTCACGCCGCGTTCTTCAAGACTTGCCAACTGATCTGCATCGGGCTCGAAAATATCGTTGAGGAAAAACGTGGTCGGTCCCCAATCAGGCAACATCAGCGCGTGATGGATGGCAATCGGTGAGGCCGCCAGAACGCCGATCTGCCCGCCGTCTAGTTCGTAGCCATGGCAATACGGACAGTGGAACACTCGCATACCCCAGCGCTGTTGCAGTCCAGGAATGTCAGGTAGCTCATCGCTTACCCCTGTTGCCAGAATCAGGCGCTGGCCCTCCAAGCGCTGTCCGCTTGCCGTGGTGACCACCAGCGTGTCTGCTTGTTTTTGCGCGCTCACGGCCGATTCGGTGACCCATTCGACCGCCGGGTATTTGCACAACTGCGCCCGCGCCTCACTGGCAATCACGCCAGGGTCGCTACCGTCCTGCCCAAGAAACCCATGCGAGCTGTGCGCGAAACGATTGCGGCGCTGGCCGGCATCAATCACCAACACGTTGCGGCGCGCACGTGCCAGCTGCAGGCCAGCGGAAATGCCGGCATAACTGCCGCCAACGATGATCACGTCATACACCATGAGTCAGCCTCCTTGAACCTTCGACCCGCTCGAAGATTTCAAGATACAACGTAAGTTACATGATGGATCAGTGTCAACGGTCTCGTAACTTATGCTGTGTCGAGCGATACTCGGCGCACCCATCTTCACGAAATCGCCGTCCATGAGAAATGACACCCGCCTGTCGCGCATGCTTCACGTATTGATCCACATGGCTCGCCATGAAAAACCCGCCACCTCCGAGACCATCGCGCAGATGCTCGGCACCAACGCGGTGGTGGTTCGGCGCACCATGGCGCTGCTCAAGGAGCAAGGGTATGTGCGCTCGGAGAAAGGGCACCATGGCGGGTGGACGATGACCAAACCGTTGGCCGAGATGACCCTGTTGAATATTCACGAAGCCTTGGGCTCGTCTTCGTTGTTTGCCATCGGCTTGTCCACGGACCACCCGGAATGCCTGGTCGAGCAAGCGGTTAACGCTGCGTTGACCGAGGCCTTTGAAGCCGCGCAAGCGCTGTTGATCGAGCGTTTGGGAAGTGTCACGCTTGAGCAGTTAGCCGATGATTTCGAACAGCGTTATCAACGCGTGCACAGTGCTTCGTAAGGATTGACCATGAGCGAACATCAGTTCATCCGCCCGGCAGTTGCAGGCGATGAAGACGCTGTACGGGCGTGCGCCGAGCAAGCGTATGCCCAGTATGTGAGCGCGATAGGGCGAAAACCTGCGCCCATGCTGGCGGACTTCAACGCGCAGATTGCGGCCGGTCAGGTGTACCTTGCCACTGGGTCAAAGGATGAACTGCAAGGCTTCATCGTTTTCTTTCCAGTGGATCAGCACATGTTTCTCGAGAACGTGGCCGTCTCGGAATCAGGACGCGGCACAGGCATTGGCAAATCACTTGTTCAGTATTGTGAGGCGCAGGCCAAGCTCTTGGGCCTGGGCAGCGTGCAGCTCTATACCAACGTAAAAATGAGCGACAACCTGGCCATTTACCCACGGCTTGGTTACGTCGAAGTGCAACGGCGCACCGAGGATGGATTTGAACGCGTCTACTTTGAAAAGCGCGTGGGTTGAGACGCAGCCCTCTACGTTCAAGTCCGGCACCCAGGCCTGGGTTTACGTGCGCGCTTGAGTTTCACGCGTTTAAATCCGCTATGGTTGTTTCTACACAACGTTAAATTTGATCATGCCCTGAAATTCCTAACTTGAAAGTCAACAAAAGGACTCTTTCATGAAAGTCAGTGCTCGTAACGTGTTCAAAGGCCAGGTCAGTCAGGTGCAGGAAGGCGCGGTCAATGCTGAAGTGGTTTTGACCCTGTCCGGTGGGGAACAACTGGTTGCAGTGGTCACCATGGAAAGCATCCGTAACCTGGGTATTGCGGTGGGTAAAGAAGCCGTAGCGCTGGTCAAGGCGCCGTGGGTCATGCTGATGACCGAGTCCAGCGACATTCGCCTTTCGGCACGCAATTGCCTGGAAGGCAAGGTCCTGAGCGTCACCGACGGTGCGGTCAACGCTGAAGTCATCATCGAACTGGCTGGCGGTTCCAAGGTGTATTCGATCGTCACCCGTGATGCCGTGGCAGAGCTTGGCCTGGTGGCCGGTGTCAGCGCCACTGCGGTAATCAAGGCTTCCCACATCATTCTGGGCGTGCCGGCCTGATAAGTCGCAAGGCGCCGGTGATTGTTACCTGGAATCTGAGTCGTTTCGGACCTTGCGTTGCAGTCACCGGATTGCCCCCAGCCGATGGGTGCATCGTGCGGCTACCCGCCTTTCACCATCATTGGAAATAGACATGCTTTTTGTTGTGATGCTGGGAGGTAAACATCCCAAGGCGAAGATCGAAGTACATGATGTCGTGTTCGCCGTGGCGGACAGCCTTGAGGACACCTATGCGCAGCTTAGACAAGGCTGGTTTGGTAGCCAGGCCGGTGTGCATATCGATTCGTGGATGCGAGTTGATGGCGTTGAAAACTGGAAGGTCGAACTCAGTCCTCTAGCGCCGCGACCCGATGCGCCGCGTTTGTATTTTATCAACCTGGGCGGTTACGAATCGCAGGCGTTCGGCGAGGCTCATCATTACGTTCTGGTGGTTGCCCATAGCAAAAATGAAGCGAAAGCCAAGGGCAAACGGCACCTGCTGAACACCTGGTCGCAATCGCATACGGATGCGCTGATGGACGTCGATGATTGCCTGCCGATTGATCAGGTCGACGGGCGCTACATCCATCTGGTCGAGGGCGAACACCGCGGCGTTACCCAGCAGAACGATTACATTGTGCTGCCTCGATGACGGGGGCCGGCACTAGAAATCGAGTTTGCCGCGCAGTTCCGAGAAAGCAATCATCACGTGCTCGCGGTAAGCCGGGCGATCTTTAAGTCGCGCGTACCACTGCTCGACACTGGGGATCTCGGGTCGCTCGATATCCATTTCGAAGTAACGGTAGAGATGGGTTGCTGCGGGGATGTCGGCCAGCGAGAAATGCTCGCCTGCAAGGTATTTGCGGTCGCGAAGGTGCTGGTCGAGAATCTTGAAATAGTGCGTACAGCGTTGCAGGCTGGCAGCCAGCGCCTGCTTGTTTTGCTGCGCTTCGGGAGTGCGATAGCCGCCCCAGAAAACGCCGTCGATGAACGCTGTTTGCAAGCTGCACTGTGCCCAATCCATCCAGCGGTCGCTGTCCGACCTCACGGCGGCATCTTCACTCCAGAACGTCGGCTTACCATAAACCGCTGCCAGGTAGCGCAGGATCGAATGCGACTCCCAGACCACGGTTTCGCCATCCTTGATCAGTGGAATTCGCCCATGCGGGTTCATCGCCAGAAATGGCGGGGTGTCCTTGATACCAAAGCTTCCGCCCGCCGGGATGTGTTCATGTGCCAACCCCAGCTCATCGATCAGCCACATCACTTTCTGCACATTGAACGCGCTGCGTCTTCCCCAAACCTGAAGCATCAAAGCATCATCCTTAAAAATATCGACCTATCGAACAGTGCAGTCAGTGCATTGGCGCCTTTCACACATTGCCCACGCCGCCATCCACCAGTAATTCCGTACCCACCACGAATGTCGATTCATCAGAGGCAAGATACACCGCCGCTTTCGCCAGTTCCCAAGGCGTACCCAAGCGCCCGATTGGTACCAGTTGCTCAATTTTTTCGCGCAATGCTTTGAGTTCGTCGGCAGGTAAACCCAGTTTGCCCAAGGCAGCCGTTTCCGTCGGGCCGGGGCTCAGGCCATTGACCCTGATGCCGCGCTCTATCAGCTCCCCAGACAGGGTGCGAGCCAATGAAAGCAGCCCTGCTTTACTCGCAGCATAGGCGCTGCTCTGCGGCAGCCCGATCCTGGCACTCACCGATCCGCACAAAATGATTGAAGACGGGTTGGCCAGCAAATGTGTCAACGCCTGAATCAGGAAAAACGGCCCCTTGAGGTTGGTTTGCATGAGGTAGTCCCATGCTGTCTCGTCCCAGTCTTCGAGCGAGCGATGGGTGACGTCACCCGCGTTCAGGAACAAAGCGTCCAGCCGAGGCCAGGCCCCGGTAAGTTTGCGCGCCAACGCCTTCTGGCTCGCCAGATCGCCGGCGTCGCTCTGAATCGCCAGCACCGCATCCCCCAATTCCCGCCGAGCGTCAGCCAGTGCGCTTTCGCTGCGACCGGTGATCGCGACAGTCGCGCCTTCGGCCAGGAACTGGCGAGCAGTTTCCAGGCCAATGCCGGACGTGCCGCCGGTAATCAGTGCGTATTTGTTCTTCAATCTCGACATGTTTTCCGTCCCTGCAATTAATCGGCGAAGCGCTTCAGCGGGTGTACATCGAACAGGCTTATCCGAGGGTCTTTCGAAATAAAGATTGCACGTACTGTATCTGCGGATTTTCAGCGGGGAATAGAATTTCGCAGACTAACGATATAGCTGACTGATGCGCATGGCTTATAACCAAAAAATATTTTCTATGCGATAGAACTATTGGAATGTTTATAAGGGATTGCTTTTAATCCTCGCTTCAACCCTTTGTGCTCGCTGGTTTTTTTAGCGACCATCCTGTTTCGGAATACTGTATGAGTACGCCTGTTGCCGTGGCACCCGAGCCGCTGATTCGTGTACGTGAACTGAGCAAAACCTTTGGTGCCAATGTGGCGCTGGACGCCATCAGCCTGGATATTTATCCCGCAGAAGTGGTGGCATTACTGGGTGCCAACGGCGCAGGAAAATCGACGCTGGTGAAGATTCTCGCCGGCAGTCAGTCACCCGATGCTGGTGAAATTCAGGTAGACGGGCAGGCCTGTAACTTTGCCTCGCCGCTTTCTGCGCGAAGGGTCGGGATTGTTGCGGTTCATCAGCAGGTTAACGATGGCATCGCTCCCGGATTGAGCGTCGCAGAAAACCTGCTGCTCGATGAACTCTGCCAACCCGGCGCGGACTTCTGGCTCAATCGCAAGCACCTGTTCGAACGGGCCGCGAGCATCGCTGCCGGGCTCGGCCTCGAGCTGCCATTGGAGCAACCGATCGAGCGTCTCGGGCAAGCCGAGCGGCAATTGGTGGTGCTGGCCCGGGCGTTCGCCCTGCAACCGCGTCTGCTTATTCTTGATGAGCCCACGGCAGCGTTGTCGGATGTCGAGGCGCAGCGTTTGTTTGGCTTGATCGACACGCTGCGCGGTCGCGGAGTGGCCATTGTGTATATCTCGCATCGTTTGTCGGACCTGCAGCGGGTAGCCGACCGGGCCATCGTGTTGCGCGATGGTCGATTGGCCGGTGAGTTCAGCGCCCGGCAGTTGCCCGCAGCGGTAGAGGCCATGCTGGGGCAGGCGCTTGATGCTCATGTGTACCAATCACGCACTGTAGGGCGCCAAGTATTGGCACTGCGCGCAGTACAGGTCGCACCGCGCGCGCCTGCCTTCGACCTGGTCCTGTACGAAGGCGAAGTGGTGGTGCTCAGCGGGTTGCTGGGGGCCGGCAAGAGCGACATCGCTGAGGTGCTGTTCGGCTTGCGTGAGCCCGCGGCCGGCCGCTTGCAACTGGATGGCCGTGACTGGCGCCCGGGTTCGCCACGCCAAGCGATTCGCAGTGGGGTTTTTTACGCCGCCGAGGACCGCGCGAGCCAGTCAATGATTGCCGACTTTTCCCTGCGTCGAACCCTGACCTTGCCGTTTCTGGAGCGCTTCACTCGCGCAGGTTTTATCCGTAACCGGGCCGAAGCGGCAGCGGTCGCGGCACAGGTTGCAGCCCTGGGCATCAAGACCTCGGGAATTGACGTACCCATGAGTGCGTTATCAGGTGGCAACCAGCAAAAAGTCGTACTGGGACGCTGGTTGTTGGGGGTAGGGCGAGTGCTGATTCTTGATGAGCCTTTCCAGGGCGTTGATGTGCGTGCCCGACGCGAGATTGGCCAGTTGCTGCGTGACAGCGCTGGCGGCCGTGCGACGTTGGTGATCTGTGCCGATGTCGATGAAGCACTGGACATCGCCGACCGAATTTTGATTGTGCGCGACCGCGCTATCGTTGCCGAATATCCGCGTGCCGGTCTCGCCCGCGCCACATTGGTGGCGGCACTGGCTGGCACCGAAGCGCAGGCCCCGGCCGTTGTGAGCCCCTTAACCGCATCGCCGAGGAGTAAAGCGAGTGTCTGATTCGAGTTCGCTGTTGTCGACCACGCCGGCATTTTCCGAGCGTTTGCTGCACGCGTTGATCCGTTATGGATTGCTCTGGGTACTGGCGCTGATCGTGGCGTTTTTCAGCTACGCGGAACCGGCGTTCCTGCGGGTCGGCAACCTGTTCAGCATCTTGCAGTCGGTGTCGATTGTTGCGCTGCTGGCCCTTGGTGTGACGCTGACCATGGCCGTCGGCGGGCTCGACTTGTCGATCGGTGCCGTCGCGGCGATGAGTTTGATGATTGCCAGTTATGTGATGGTGGTACTGGGTTGGGGCGCCGTGCCCGCCGTGCTGTTCAGCCTGGCGGGTGGCGCCCTGGTGGGACTGCTCAACGGTTGGCTGATCGTGAAGATGCGGGTGCCGGATATTCTCGCGACGCTCGGCAGCATGTTCTTGGTGATTGGTGTGCAACTGATCCCCACCGGCGGGCGCTCGATTGCAGTCGGTATGACCCTGCCCAATGGCGAGGAGACCGAAGGCACTTTCAGTGCACTGTTTCTTGCCCTCGGTCGGGGTCGGCTGTGGGACACCGTGCCGACTCCGGTGCTGATCACCGCTGCGGTTGCGATGGTGGTGTGGCTGTTTCTCGAGCGCACGCGCATTGGGCGCTTGTTCTATGCCATTGGTGGCAACGAGCAGGCCGCACGCCTGGCGGGAGCACCGGTGCAGCGTTTGAAACAGCTGGCGTATGTGCTTTCGGCGCTGCTTGCCTCATTGGGCGGTGTGTTGTTGGCGGCGCGTCTGGGGCGCGGCGACGTCAGTTCCGGCAACGGTTTGGTATTGGATGCATTGGGCGCCGCGTTGATCGGTTTCGCCGTGCTGGGAGCGAAGAAGCCGAATGCGTTCGGCACGCTGGTCGGCGCATTGCTGGTGGCCACGCTGCTGAACGGCCTGACCATGCTCAATGCGCCTTACTACGCCCAGGATTTCGTCAAGGGACTGGTGTTGGTATTGGCCCTGATGTTCACCTTCGGCCTCGCGCATCGGGCGCGTTGAGCCGGTTTTTACATTCTTCAAAGAATGTTCTCCCAAGGAAGATGTATGCACGGATCAATCAAGGTTTTTATTCGACATTGCCTGGCCACGGCGTTGCTCTCGACGGTGGCATTGGGTGTACAGGCCAAGGCGTTGCCGGGCGCACCAGCGCCTTTCGATAAAGGTAACGTGCAAATCGCACTGGTGGGTTATCTGTTCTCGGGGGATTTTCCCGAAGCCTACCTGCGTGGCGTGGAGACACAGACCAAAGCACTGGGCGCAACGTTGCGCGTGTTCGATGCGCGCCAGCAGGCGGCTAGCCAGGGGGAGATGATCGATCAGGCAATCGACCTCGGCGTTGACGGCATCATCGTTCAGCTTGGCTTGGCAGAAACCCTCAAAGGCCCAATCGACCGCGCCATCGCCAAGGGCATCAAAGTGGTGGCGTTCGACGTCGACATCAACAGCCCGCAGGTGACCCAGGTCGAGCAGGACCATCGTGCGCTGGCGCGCTTGGCACTGGACCAGGCGATAAAGGACAACGGCACACACTTCGATGCCGGTTACGTCTATATCAGCGGTTTCACTCCAATGGAGCTGCGGGACGAGATCTGGAGCCAGGTTAAAGCGGCGAACCCGGGCATTATCGAAAAAGCTCGATTCGGCACGCTCAATCCACCCATCGCCAACTCTGTCGCCGATCAGGCCAGCGCCGTGTTGCGCGCCAACCCTGGGATCAGTGTGATTTTCGCGCCGTTCGACGAGTTCGCCAAAGGCGCAAAAATTGCCGTCGACGAGGCGGGTCTGGGGCCGAAGGTAAAAATCTACAGCGCGGATATTTCCACCGCCGATATTCAGATCATGAAGGAGGCGAACAGTGCCTGGGTCGCGACCGCTGCGGTCAACCCGCAAGTGGCCGGCGCCATCAGTGTGCGCAGTTTGGCAATGCTGATTGCCGGTGAGAATCCCGGGCACAAAGTACTGGTGCCACCCACCCTGATCACCCGTCAGCAGCTACTGGATCTGGACGTGAAAAATGTTCGCGACCTGGCACAGAAGCTACCTGCCTTCGGCGACACCGCCAATGTCGCGCGTGCAGCGTGGATTCCTTCAGCGGATTGAGCGGCGAACAGCAATTAGTGTGGAGTGCGCTCACTCCATGCCGTGTACTTAGTTGTCATTTAGTTAAGGTTAGTTGCTGCCTGATCAACACAACTGCTGCTCAGGCAACAGTTTGTTGGTCGGGTATAACCTAAGTGTTATTGGTTCTTTTGCATTAGTTAAAGCCTCGTCTAGCATCGGTGCTCTGGGGATTTACAGTAAATTTTCTAGAATGCTTTCAGAGACTTATTCACATCTTAAAGTCGCCACTAACTTTGTTTAATGGCGTTCGTCGTACCTGGGATTTATAAAACTACAGCAGACATTGCCGCGCACGTGTTATCGATTTTTTAATGGTCGGTACGGCCGGGTATTAGCTGCGATAAAAGGAGCTGCTTGATGTACCACCGTTCTCGTTCTTTACTCGCCGCCGCAACAGTGATGGCAATAACACAACTGCCTGCACAAGCCGAAGAAGTGTCCACCCGTGCCGATGATGACACCCGCTTGGGCGCCGTGTTGGTGACCGGCACTCGCGGCACGGCTCGCACCGTGCTGGATTCACCCGTCCCGGTAGACGTGCTGACCGCCGAAGACCTCAAGTCCGCGGGGGCCAGCAATGGTGAATTGGGGCAGGCCTTGCAGACGCTGCTCCCCTCGTTCAGTTTTCCACGGCAATCCAACTCCGGTGGTGCCGACCATGTGCGGGCGGCGCAGTTGCGCGGCATGAGTCCCGATCAAGTTCTGGTGCTGGTCAATGGCAAGCGCCGGCATACCTCGGCGCTGGTCAACGACTCGTCGAAGATCGGCCGAGGCACAGCGCCGGTGGACTTCAACTCAATCCCCATCAGCGCAATCAAACGCATCGAAGTATTGCGAGATGGCGCGGGCGCGCAATACGGCTCCGACGCGATTGCCGGGGTGATCAACATCATTCTTGACGACGCCCCGGAGGGCGGCGAAGTGTCCACCACTTACGGCGCTTATCACACGCATGAAAACGCCATTGGCAAGACCATCACCGACGGCCAGAACAGCATGACCACCGCTAAGATCGGCACGCGTCTGGGTGAAGAGGGCGGTTTCATCCGGGGTGGTACCGAGTACAAGGACCGCGACCCGACCAACCGCGCAGGGTTCGACGGTTTTGCCGACACGCCGGGCCAGCGTAACTACATCATGGGTGACGGCATCGCCCGGGACGTTAACCTTTGGTTCAACGGCGAGTTGCCGCTGGCTGGCGGCAAGGCTTACTCGTTCGGCACCTACAACGAACGGCACACCACGGGCGCCGAGTTTTATCGCTACCCGTATGAACAGCCGCAGTTTTACCCCAACGGTTTTCTCCCGCAATCGATCGGTGACAATCAGGACCTGTCTGCCACCGCAGGCTTCAAAGGCCTGTTAGGCGATGATTGGGACTTTGACAGCAGCCTCACGCACGGCCGCAATCACTTCGATTCGGCTACCCGGCGCACCCTCAACGTGTCGCTTGGGGCCGATTCGCCAACGCGTTTCGACACCGGTGAATACGAGTTGCGCCAGACCACCGCCAACCTCGATTTCACACGCGAGTTACGCCTGGCCGATCGTGCTTTCGTGTTGGCAGTGGGCGGCGAATACCGGTACGAGAACTACCTGACTTATGCCGGCGACGAAGCTTCGTACGTCGGCACCGGCGCTGACGGTGCCAACGGCCTGCGTCCGAGTGAAGAGGTGGATCTGGACCGCAACGTGTTCGGTACCTATGCCGAGTTGTCCGGCGATCTCACTGACCGCTTATTCGTCGATGCCGCTACACGCTGGGAGCGTTACGACGATGCCGGCAGCAAACTTACCGGCAAGCTCAGTGGCCGCTATCGCCTGACCGAGCAATGGGCTTTGCGCGGCGCGGTATCGAACAACTTCCGCGCACCATCGCTGGCGCAAATCGGCTTTCAGAACACCACCAGCAACTTCGGTACTGGCGGCACTCTCACCGATATTCGCGTGCTCTCGGTCAACGATCCGATTGCTCGCGCATTGGGCGCGGAGAAACTCGATCCGGAGACCTCGAAGAACTTCAGCCTGGGCCTGACCGCACAGTTGAGCGAGCGCTTTGACGCCTCTTTGGACGTGTTCCGCATCGACGTCAAGGACCGCGTCACGCTGTCGCAACGCATCGGCAGTGATGCGATGGAGCAGTACATCAACGACAACTTCGGTGTTGCCGGTGTGCACGACGTGAACTTTTTTACCAACGCCGCCGATACCCGCACCGATGGTGCCGAGTTGGTGCTCAATTATCACCAGCCGTTGTACGAAGGATTGCTGGGCCTGACCACGGCTTATACCTACAACCACACCAAGGTGACGGGCACCAAAGGCACACCATCGCAACTTACCGCGTTGGGCATTGGCAACGACGCGCTGGTTGGCGTTGAAGAGCGCAACACATTGACCGACGCCGCACCCAAGGACCGCTTCATGGTGTCCGCCAATTGGGCCAGCCAGCATTGGGGCCTGCTGGGCCGCCTGACGCGTCAGGGCGAAACCACACGGGTGTTCGATTTCGGTGACTCGCAGCCCGAGCAAACCTATGGCGCGGTGTGGCAGCTGGACGCCGAGGTGCAATACAAATTCACGCCCAAATTCGACATCGCCGTGGGTGGCAACAACCTGACCGACAACTACCCGGAACGCTCGAAGTCGGAAATCAACTACGGAGGCAACCTGCCGTATGACGTGTTGTCACCCATCGGCACCAACGGCGCCTACTACTACGCTCGCGCCACTTACGGCTTTTGAGTCCAGCGGCACTCACACGAGTGGCGGTTAACCGACGGGATAGACCATGAGCGAACAGCTTGGCCCCAAGCGACACTTGCCGGTTTTCCAGGCACTACTGGTCACGCTGGGCATGGTGATTACCACTGACATTCTGAAAACCGCGCCCACCGTGGCCTTGAATGTGGGCCCCGACTATTTTTACCTGGTGTGGGTTTTGGGCGGTCTGTGCTCGATGGTTGGGGCGCTGTGTTTTGCCGAAATGGCCACCGCGTTTCCTCATCCGGGTGGCGATTACCATTTCCTGCGCACGGCCTATAGCGAGCGCTTGGGGTTTGTGTTCGCCTGGTCGCGTTTTTCGGTGATGCACACGGGTTGGATTGCTTTGTCGGCGTTCATGTTTGCCGATTACTTCAACGCCATTGTGCCGTTGGGCACCTACGGTTCCGGGCTGTTTGCCGCGGGTGTGATCGCCTCCCTGGTGCTGCTGAATCTGACGGGCAAACACATCGGTTTTATCACCCAGACAGTGCTTGTGGTGTTGCTTGCAGTGGGGTTTTTGAGCATTGCCAGCGCTGGTGTATGGCTGGCGTGGCAAGGTGTCGAGGTGCCCGTTCCCCTCGTTTCGGTAGCGGCAGAGCACACCGGTGCCGCCGGGTTTTCTTCTGCGATGATTTTCGTGTTTTTGGCATTTGGAGGCTGGAGCGATGCGGCGACATTGTCAGCCGAGGTGCGTGACGGCCGGCGCGGTATTTTCATCGCCATGCTCGGCGCCCTGAGCGTGCTGATGGTGATTTATCTGGCGCTCAATTGGGCTTTTGTCCAGGGCTTGGGTTTTGCGGGGCTGGCCGCCAGTAATGCGCCAGCAGTCGAGTTACTGGACCGGGCATTCGGCGCGCCCGGTGCCGTACTGATTGTGTTGATGGTGGGTGTCGCGGCGGTCGCCAGCATCAACTCGACGCTGTTGGTGGGGGCGCGCACCACTTACGCCGCCGCCCGTGACGTACCGCAATTGCGCACGCTAGGCGACTGGGACGAACGCCATGGCGTGCCGCGTCGAGCGCTGCTGGCAGAAGGCGCGGTGGCGCTGCTGCTGGTGCTGTTCGGCAGTTTTACCCAAAGTGGTTTCAACACCATGGTTGAGTACCTGACACCGGTCTACTGGTTGTTCCTGAGCCTGAGCAGCCTGGCGTTGATCATCCTGCGACGGCGTTTTCCTGACACCCCCCGGCCGATAAAAGTGCCGCTGTATCCATTGTTGCCACTGCTGTTCTTCGCCTTGTGCCTGTACATGGTCTATTCCAGCGTTACGGTGGTGGGCTACGGTGCGTTGCTCGGGATTGCGGTGTTGCTGCTGGGGGCGGTGTTGCTCGCGGGGCTTGGCCGCTGGTCGTCACCGCCCCGGCGGACCCTTGATGAACCAGCCGTTTAGAAAGATACCTGCGCCGGTTGCGACAGGCGCAGCACTGACAGGTCACCGGTAATGCGTTTATAGGCCAGGCGAATCGCTTCGATGTCCTGGTCATGCCGGGCATCGTTTTCGTGCAGGATCACGATGACTTTGGTGCTCAGTCGCTCAGGCTCTTTTGCGCCTTGGTCACGCCATTGTCCGTAAGCATCCAGCACACTGAACCCGTCCGGAAAACGCGGCGTTACTTCCTGATCGAGAAACTCGCGCCAGCGAGCCGGGCTGACCACGCCTTCCTTGCCTTCTAGCGGTCCTACCGAAAAATACAACTCGGTGCGCACCCACTGCGCCTGCGCCGGACGCGTCGCATCGCCCTGAAGCGTCGAGCTGTCGGGGTTTTTGGTATGGACCGAGGCGGGTGGTGGGCTGGCACAAGCGCTGACGGCCAGGAAAAGTGCGGCGAGTAAAAAACGATGTGGCATGTCACGTCCCTAGTGTTGTGTGCAAAGGAGACGATTGTAGGGGGAACGATTAATAGCGATAAAAGATTAAAAAGTGCCACGAAGCTTGTTTTGTGGAATAAGAAAACGGCGTGGTCTGCGCTCGAAAAATGGGTCCAGTCAGGTGCTCGGGCAAAAAAAAACCGGCAGGCGTTGGTCGCTGCCGGTTTTACGTTTGCACCCATTCAGATCAGGCGCGCAACATTACTAATTCCCATCCGCCACCTTGCGTTCGATTTCCGCAGTTTTACGGTTCAGCTCTTCTACGTCCTGCTCTTTGGCGCGGGTCGAGGAAGGTGTAATGACCTCGTCAACACCCTTGGTATCGTTGTCGGTGTCCGCAAGGTCGCGCTCCACTACATTCACAGGCTTGCCTGACGTGTCGGTGGGTGGGGCGTTGGATGGGGTTTGTGCGCCGTCGTTTCTGATGCTGTCATCGCTGTTCATATCGCGTACCTCTGTTGGCTTACACATTGGATACAGCGGCATGGCCGGAGTTCGAGTTTTTTCCGACGTAACGCTGCCAACCATGCTGAAATAGCCGCAGGTACCCGCCACACGTAACCTCTGATAGAGAACACAGATGAACACAGCCGCGTTTTTTACTGTCGCCCTCACGCTCTGCGCGGGGTTGTTCAACGGGGCGGCTCAAGCGGCCGGGGATGTTGAAGCGGGGCAGAAACTGTTTGGTCGAATCTGCGGTGGTTGCCATCAGGTCGGGGAGTCGGCGCGGGGTTCGTTTGGTCCGCAACTGAATGGCATTTTCGGGCGACTGTCGGGCACGTCAGCTGACTACCAGTACTCCGACGCGATGAAATCAGCAGGCATTGTCTGGACCCACGAAACGCTTGCTGCGTACCTCGAAGCACCGAAGAAAGTGGTTCCAGGAACCCGCATGATCTTCTGGGGCCTCAGCGATCCTGAAAAGATTGAAGATGTGCTGGCTTACCTGCAGACGTTTCAGGCGCAATAGAGATTATGGCGTGCACAAAAAAAGCCCGGCCTGACATGCCTAATGCTGTTCACTTAAGCGATACCCATACATTTTGTGGCGAGGGGATTCATCCCCGTTGGGCTGCGCAGCAGTCGTAAACCCAGCATACGCGGTGTACCTGCTACACCTCGGTTGCAGCTTTTGGGGCTGCTGCGCAGCCCAACGGGGATGAATCCCCTCACCACAGAATGCTGTTTGTCTGAAGATCGTCTAAGTGAACAGCATTAGGCATGTCAGGCCGGGCTTTTTGTTGAGTATCGCGTTGAGGACACTCATGTCTTCATGCGTTGCGGTTTTCGATCAGGCGATCGGAACCACCTTCGGCAACACGGTTTTCGATCAGGCGATCAGAACCACCTTCGGCAACACGGTTTTCGATCAGGCGATCGGAACCACCTTCGGCGACACGGTTTTCGATCAGGCGATCGGAACCACCTTCGGCGACACGGTTTTCAATCAGGCGATCGGAACCACCTTCGGCAACACGGTTTTCGATCAGGCGATCGGAACCACCTTCGGCAACACGGTTTTCGATCAGGCGATCCGAGCCACCTTCGGCGATAACCGGGTGAGCCGAGGAAGCGGCGAAAGCGTTAACTGCAAAAACCGAGAAGGCGATGCTGAGCAAGAGTTGGCGTTTCATGTTTGTGTGCTCCGGGGTGTTAGTGGTTGGTATGGAGCTGATGCTACGCCGCGCAGTTTTTATGAGAACTTCATTGAGGTGATGGTGAACATCGACGGCAATGATGGTTGCCTAGGCCAGGGTCAATTCAACGCCCAGCTTGCGAATACCATCAGCCGCCGCTTGCGTCAGTTTGATATCGCTGATGATCGAATCAAACTGGTTAAGGCCGGCGATTTTGTACATGCCGAAGGTGGCGTACTTCGAACTGGTCGCGATCAGCACCGTTTGCGTGGCTGATTGCATGGCCGCCTGCTTGACCTCGACCTTGAGTGCCGACGGCGTGGTAACCCCGCGCTGCAAATCCCATGAGCTGGTCGAGATGAAGGCGATGTCGGTCACGATCTGGCGCAAGGTGGCAGCGGCCAGGCCACCGACGCTGGAGCGGTTCGGGTGGTCGAGCAGCCCGCCGGTATGAATAACGTCGACGTGCTGGGCATCGGCCAGCGCGTGAACAATCCCGAAATCGTTGGTCACCACGGTCATGCCGGTCAGCTCGATAATGTACGGAATCAGTGACAGCAAGGTGGTGCCAGCGTCGAGGTAGACCGTCATGTTTTCGCGCAGCAGCAGCGCCGCATGGCGCGCCATGTTTTCTTTTTCGGGCAGTTCAGTCACAGCCTTGAGTTGATGGCTGAGCTCGTGGTGAACCTGGCTGGCGATTCTGACGCCCCCGGTCACCGAGTAGGCTTTACCCTCCTGTTCAAGCACTGCGATGTCCCGTCGCACCGTCATGTGCGAGCAGTCGAACATTTCCATCAAATGATGAACGCTCAGCACTTGATGCTTGCGTAACTGGCGCAGGATCAGTTCGCGGCGCTGTTCAGGAATCATCGGAGAGCCGGTGTGAGTGGCGCCGTTTTCTTCGTCCTGCATCTGAGCTCCTGAAAGGGGTAAGGCCAATCAATCGATTGGCCCGACAATTTAGCGTATTACCGCTTCAATCAATAGAACCCCGATCAGGCCGAGCAGCGATTGCAGGCAGAGCATCAGGGTCCAGGTGCGGAAGGTCTGGGCCACGGTCAGCTGGAAATACTCCTTGAACAGCCAGAACCCGGAGTCATTGACGTGGGAGAGCATCACCGCGCCGGACGCCGTTGCCAGCACCAGCAATTCTGGCGAAAGTTCGGGGTGAGCCAGTGCCAGTGGCGCAACGATGCCAGTAGCCGCCACCGTTGCGACAGTTGCCGAACCCAGGCAAATGCGCAGTAACGCGGCAATGCCCCAGCTGAGAATCAACGGGTTGATCGCCCAGCCGGACGCGTGATGGGTAATCAATACGTCCAGGTGAATGGTGGTGAGCATTTCCTTGAAGCCGCCGCCGGCACCCAGGATCATCACGATTGCACCGAGCGGCGCGAGGCCTTGGCCGGCCATTTTTTGGACCTGGCCGAGGTTGAAACCGGAACGCAGGCCCAGCGCAAAAAACGCAAAGATAACGGCAGCCAACAACGACAGGATCGGGTTGTTCAACGCGTTGAAGAAGCCGTACAGCGCGGTGCCTTTTGTGCTGTAGGCAATGCCCAGCGTGCCGATCAACATCAAACCGGGTGGCAACAATACGCTGGTGATCGACGCCGCCAGCGACGCTTGCGGCTGACCTTCCACCGCCTCGCGAGCGCCGACCGGGCCCGCGGTCAAATCAGGCGCGGGGCCGAACCATGGGCTGATCAGTTTGGTGAACACCGGGCCGCAAATGACCGCCACCGGAATGGCGATCAGCAGGCCGTAAAAAATCGTCAGGCCGGTGTTCGCATGAAACGCAGCAACCGCCAGGGTCGGCGCCGGGTGGGGTGGTAGCAAACCGTGCGATACATACAGGCCCGCAGCCAACGGCAAACCGATGTACAGCAAATGGCTGTTAGTGCGTTTGGCCACGGTGTAAACCAAAGGTGCGAGCATGATGAAGCTCACATCAAACAGGTGTGGCATGCCGATCAGCAGGGCAGCGGCGCAAATAGCCCACGGCGCGTATTGCACCGGGCGTTTGCCGATGAAGGCGTTGGCGATGCGATCCGCACCACCGGAACCCAGCAAAATGCCGCCGAGCAGTGTGCCGAGACCGATCACCGGACCGGTCTTGGCCAGCGCCGAGCCGAAGCCTTTGGCGAAGCTGTCGATGGTGTCTGCCGAACTGACGCCGCTAAGGATGCCCAGCCCGATGGCCGTCAGCGTAAGCGCCAGGAATGGATTGAGCTTGAGCCGAGTGATCAAAAAGATCAGCACGACGATGGCGCCTGCCGCCATCGAGAAAATAAACAGTTCGCTATTCATATTTTTGTTGAACCTGTTCTCACGCGAAAAATGTTGATGCTGCGTCCTCGTAGGTGCCCCGAGGCACCCGGACTCAGGCTTGCAGGCGACCGGCGCACCACGCGTTGTGCAGGTCCAGGTCGTAGCCGGTGAGGTCTGCAATGTGCAGCAATGACCCGGCCTTGATGTCCCGTGCTGCGGTGGCGTGAGCGGCCAGGTACAGCGGCGCGACGTCTTCGTCCGCGTCGGCGGCGGCCAATAGCACGGCTTGAACACCGGTGACGTCATGGTGGTGGCCGCCCATTTTCAACACGGTGCCGGCAGCAATATCGACCGTCGCGCGTCCGGCCAATACCGTGGACTGGCTTGGCGTGTTGGTGCCTGAAGCACGCTTGTGCAGCACCGCGTTAAGCAGGGTGATCGGGGTTTCTACGCCCATGAAGTGATAAGGCAGGTACATGCACGCGTAGCGGCCGTCGCGGCTCACCACATGGCCTTTTTGAGCCAGCAGCTGCCACGTCGGTTGGTCATGGGTACGCACGATCACAAACACGCCACCCGCAAAACTGGCTTCGTCCGGCAAACGCAGCACGTTGAACACTTCAATCACGCCTTCGCGCCCGAGGATGCCGCCGTCTTCGCGCAGGGCATAAATGTCGGCCAGTTCATTGACGCGGGCGATGGGGTAATGCAGCAACTCGACGTCTGGGATCAGCCCGGTGTTGGTCGCGACCACCGACATTTCGCAATAGTCGGCAGTGGCAGATGTTTTCAGGCCATCCAGCGCCGCGCGGCGGGCGGCGAGGGTCGCCGGAATATCGTCGCTCAAGGTCAGGAAATCGCCCATCGCCGGTGCGTGAATGACGTTTTCGAGTTGGGTGATGGTGCCGTTCGACGGGTCGAATACCAGGTCGTATTCACTGGATTTGCCGGCCGCGACAATGTCCAGGCCCAACACCCGTGCCCAACTGACCCAACCGATGAGATTGGCCGGTTGATCACCGTCAGCGGTGGTGTAGACGACGCCATGTTTGGCCGCCAGGCGCGATAAAGTGATACCGCTCACGGCATCGACTTCCTTGCTGACCATCGCCACGTGTCGGCCGGCCTCGAGGTCTCGGCGGGCGGTGCGATAGCCGATCGCCGGGTTGCCAGTGGCTTCGACCAGAATGTCGTAGTTCGCGTGGGCCAGCAGTTCGACGTCCGCGACCAACACAATAGCGTCGGCGGGGGCGGCGGCGATTTGCTTGGCGTCGGTGCAGACGATCAGGCGTTCGGCAGCGAAGCCCAATTCCAGGCACAGCGCGTGCAGACCCGCCACATCAAGATCACACAGCGCCGCAGCCTCCAGACGTGGCATCTTCAATGTCTGAGCCAGCAGGGTTCGGGAAAATCCACCCTTCGCACCGGTCAGTGCATAGCGCACGGGTTGCGATTGGTCAGCAAACAATAATTCGAAATTCATGGTTCGTCCTCGGTGAAGGGTGAAGTCGGTAGCAACCACCGGATGAACAATAATTGTTATGGATTCGTGGCTACCGAGTCTCTGCACCTTGTTATAAATTCACACGAAGGTCAAATAATTTAACAATGGTTAACATCATTGCGGATTTTTGCCCTATGATCTGGCCGTGCCAAATCAGACGATGTGATTTTTTATCATTTTCTAACACTGCTGAGCGTTGTCGTGTCAGCAGGGGATTACGCGGGCCGGCCATTGACCGGCCCCGCTGGAGATAACTGTATGAGTCCTGTAACCGCCCCCTTACTGGGTTGTATCGCTGACGATTTCACCGGTGCCACCGACTTGGCCAGCATTCTGGTACGCGGCGGCATGCGTACCGTGCAAACCATCGGCATACCGGATGCTGAGCTGGCCGAGACGCTGAACGCCGATGCTGTGGTTATCGCCTTGAAATCGCGTACCAGCCCGGCCGCTGAAGCCATTCGCGAATCGTTGGAGGCCTTGGAGTGGTTGCGTCTGCGGGGTTGCACGCAGTTTTTCTTCAAATATTGTTCGACCTTCGACTCCACCAGCGCCGGCAACATCGGTCCGGTCACGGACGCTTTGCTGGACGCGCTGGGCAGTGACTTCACGATTGCGTGCCCGGCGTTTCCGGAAAACGGGCGCACCTTGTTCCGTGGTTATCTGTTCGTTCAGGACGGATTACTCAGCGAGTCGGGCATGGAACATCACCCGCTCACGCCGATGAAAGACCCCAACCTGGTTCGCGTGTTGAGCCAACAAACGCCTTCTTCAGTCGGGTTGGTGAGATACGACGCGGTCGCTCAAGGGGTTGCTGCGGTCAGCGCGCGATTCGATGAGTTGCGTGGCGAAGGTGTGCGTATGGCTATCGCCGATGCGCTATCGGATGCAGATTTGATTACCCTCGGCGAAGCGTGTGCCTCATTGCAGCTGATCACCGGCGGCTCGGGTATCGCCCAAGGGCTGCCCGCCAATTTCCTGCGTGCAGGAACATTGCGACAGCTTGACGCTGCACAAATGGAGGTCGGCAACGGCCGGGCGGTGGTATTGGCGGGCAGTGCTTCGAAGGCCACCAACGGGCAAGTTGCTGATTGGTTACAGGCCGGCAATGCGGCGTATCACGTTGACCCGCTGGCCTTGGCCGACGGCAAGGATGTGGTCGGCGAAGCGATCGCCTTCGCCGAACAGAACGAACCTGCGTTGATCTATTCGACCGGCAGCCCAGGGGCGGTGCGTGCGGCTCAGGAGCGATTGGGCGTCGAGCGTGCCGGTGCGTTGGTTGAGCAAGCACTCGCCAGTATTGCCTCTGGCTTGTACAACAAAGGCTTTCGTCGTTTTGTCGTTGCGGGTGGCGAGACCTCGGGATCCGTGGTCAAGGCACTTAACGTCAAGGCCCTGCGCATCGGACGGCAGATCGATCCGGGTGTGCCTTTGACGGTAACGCTGGGCAGCGCCGACCCGATTTCACTGACGTTGAAATCCGGAAATTTCGGCAGCGTGGACTTTTTCAGTAAAGCCCTGCGCCTGATGCAAGGGGCGACCTCATGAGTATTGAAAACGCGCTGCGCGAAGAAATATGCACCGTCGGGCGTAGCCTGTACGAGCGCGGTTATACGGTAGGCACGGCGGGCAATATCAGCGCACGGCTAGCCGATGGCTGGCTCATCACGCCGACAGACGCCTCGCTGGGTAATCTTGACCCGGCGCGCATTGCCAAAGTCGCCACCGATGGTTCGTGGGTCAGTGGGGACAAACCCTCGAAGACCCTGGCGTTGCATCGCCAGATCTACGACCACAATCCACAGGCTCAAGGCGTGGTGCATACCCACTCCACGCATCTGGTGGCGTTGACCCTGGCCGGTGTCTGGAGCCAGGACAACATTTTGCCGCCGATCACGCCTTACCAAGTGATGAAGGTCGGGCGTGTACCGCTGATCAATTATGAGCGACCGGGCGCGCCAGGTGTGGCGCAACAAGTTGCAAGGCTGGCCAGCCAGGTGCGGGCGGTAATGCTCGAACGCTTGGGGCCTGTGGTCTGGGAAAGCTCTATTTCCAAAGCCAGTCATGTGCTGGAAGAACTCGAAGAAACCGCGCGCCTGTGGCTGATGACACAACCACGGCCTGCGCCGTTGAGCGATGCCGCAATCGAGGAACTAAAAACGGTATTCGGGGCTGTTTATTGAGCAGCAATGGCCGGCATGTCCTTTAGTCGATATCTAGTGGCTCATTGGCGTTAGCCGGACATCGGCATGCAGCGTAGAGTCCAAGTTACGTTTTTGGCTCTCCCGGATGATGATCGTTATGACTCGCCCTCGTTTTTTACCCGACAATTTCACGCTAACCCTGGTCAGCGTGGTGATCCTGGCCAGCCTGCTGCCGGCCACGGGTCAAGTCGCAGTCGGCTTTGGCTGGTTGACCAACATCGCGATTGCGCTGCTGTTCTTTTTGCATGGTGCGAAGCTGTCTCGCGAATCGATCATTGCCGGCGCCGGTCACTGGCGCCTGCACTTGTTGGTATTCGGGCTTACATTTGTCCTGTTTCCACTGCTGGGCCTGGCGCTTAAACCGGTGCTGTCGCCCATGATCGGCAAAGATTTGTACATGGGCATGCTTTATCTCTGCGCACTTCCCGCCACTGTGCAGTCGGCGATTGCCTTTACCTCATTGGCCCGGGGTAATATTCCGGCGGCGATATGCAGCGCGGCCGCGTCCAGCCTGTTCGGGATCTTCCTGACACCGTTGCTGGTGACGTTGTTGTTGAATGTGCACGGCGATGGCGGTTCGACCGTTGATGCCATTTTGAAAATCAGCATGCAATTGTTGCTGCCGTTTATTGCCGGGCAGATCGCCCGTCGCTGGATCGGCGCCTGGGTTGGGCGCAACAAGAGCTGGCTGAAATTCGTGGATCAGGGCTCGATTCTGTTGGTGGTCTACGGTGCTTTCAGCGAGGCGGTCAACGAGGGCATCTGGCATCAGATTCCGCTGTGGGAACTGGGTGGGCTGGTGGTTGCCTGCTGTGTGTTGCTGGCGCTGGTATTGGCTGCTGCGACGGTGCTGGGCAAAGCCTTCGGTTTCAGCATGGAAGACCGCATCACCATCCTCTTCTGCGGCTCCAAGAAAAGCCTGGCAACCGGCGTGCCGATGGCGCAGGTGCTGTTCGGCGGCAGCACGATTGGCGTGTTGATTTTGCCATTGATGTTATTCCACCAGATTCAACTGATGGTGTGTGCGGTACTGGCTCAGCGCTACGCAAAACGCCAGGAATCGGTGGCAGAACTGATGGGCCAGGTCGATCCTTGACGGTCATTTAGTGCTCACTGGATGAGCCTTTGAATAATTCTGTAATATTTTGAAACATCTGAGCGTCGCGAGGGGTCAACACTGTTCGGCCCCTCCAAGAATTGCTCATGAAAACACCTCGCCCGACCGCTCGACTCGAACCCCTTTCGCAACTTCGAAACCTCAAGATGGCGCGTTCTGCGCACGCTTATGTGCGCGGCAGTACGGTGCAGTTTTACGAGTGGCTGCACAGCCAATCCGGCCGACGCTTGCCGCATGGCCCGGCCGTGTGGATCTGTGGCGATTGCCACGCCGGTAACCTGGGTCCAACGGGCGATTCGAAGGGACGAATCGACATCCATATTCGTGATCTCGATCAAACGGTGATCGGCAATCCCGCGCACGACCTGGTCAGGCTGGCGTTGTCGTTAGCCACGGCGGCCCGTGGTTCGGACTTGCCCGGCGTTGCGACGGCACGCATGCTCGAAGAAATGATGGTGGGTTACGAGCAGGCGTTTGAAGACGATGTCGATGAAGAGCCACCTCGTCCGGCTCAGGTGAAGGCTGGCATGCGCAGCGCCGTGCAGCGTACCTGGAAGCATCTGGCGCAAGAGCGGATCGAGGACACACGGCCGACCATCCCGTTGGGCAAGCATTTTTGGTCGCTGTCTCGCCCAGAGCGTGCAGCCCTCAAATCGTTGTGCGCAACGCCCGAGATTCATTCGTTGGTGACCTCGCTGAAGGGCAGGTCGAAGAATGACAACGTTGAGCTGCTTGATTCGGCGTACTGGGTAAAAGGCTGCAGTTCGCTCGGGTTGAAGCGCTACGCGGTGTTACTGGGTGTGGGTGATGAGGAGGATGAGGAATATTGCCTGCTCGATATCAAGGAAGCGGTCGCGGCCGCCGCACCCCGCGCGGCCCGGGCCGCCATGCCACGCGATAACGCCAAGCGCGTAGTGGAGGGCGCACAGCATCTTTCGCCTGGACTGGGTAACCGGATGATGGCGACACGGTTGCTCGACAATGGATTCTTTATTCGTGAGCTGCTCCCGCAAGACATGAAGCTTGAACTCGATCAATTGAGCCAGCGAGACGCGATGCGTGCTGCGGGTTATCTGGCGCGAGTGGTCGGCATTGCGCATGCCCGGCAGATGGACAAAGCCACACGCCGATCCTGGATTCATGATTTGCAGACCAACCGTACCCAGACACTCGACGCACCTTCGTGGCTATGGTCGAGTGTTGTTCAATTGGTCGGCAATCATGAAAAGGGTTATCTGGAGCACTGTCGCCGCTATGCGTTGGAGCATTGAAGGCACAGAGCGGAACAACACCCAACGGTGGGAGCCAGCCTGCTGGCGAAGGCTGACTGGCATTCACGATTGATATCGCCTGGGACAACCCATTTCGCGAGCAGGCTCGCTCCCACATTGGATCGGCGTCGCACACTAAGTCCGCGCCCGGCAAAAATCCAACGGTGGGAGCCAGCCTGCTGGCGAAGGCTGACTGGCATTCACGATTGATATCGCCTGGGACAACCCATTTCGCGAGCAGGCTCGCTCCCACATTGGATCGGCGTCGCACACTAAGTCCGCGCCCGGCAAAAATCCAACGGTGGGAGCCAGCCTGCTGGCGAAGGCT
>NZ_JBNQGB010000001.1:2651002-2651219 GCF_050321825.1 Gordonia sp. IEGM753 | reverse complement strand
TTCGCGAGCAGGCTCGCTCCCACATTGGATCGGCGTCGCACACTAAGTCCGCGCCCGGCAAAAATCCAACGGTGGGAGCCAGCCTGCTGGCGAAGGCTGCCTGGCATTCACGATTGATATTGGCTGGCACAACCCTTTCGCGAGCAGGCTCGCTCGCACATTGGATCGGCGTCGCACACCAATTCCGCGTCCGGCAAAAATCCAACGGTGGGAGCCA
>NZ_JBNQGB010000001.1:1976380-2650902 GCF_050321825.1 Gordonia sp. IEGM753 | reverse complement strand
GCCTGCTGGCGAAGGCTGACTGGCATTCACGATTGATATTGGCTGGCACAACCCCTTTCGCGAGCAGGCTCGCTCCCACATTGGATCGGCGTCGCACACTAAGTCCGCGCTCGGCAAAAATCCAACGGTGGGAGCCAGCCTGCTGGCGATTGCTGACTGGCATTCACCCTTGATATTGGCTGGCACAACCCTTTCGCGAGCAAGCTCGATCCACATTGGATCGGCGTCGCACACCAATTCCGCGCCCGGCAAAAAATCCAACGGTGGGAGCCAGCCTGCTGGCGAAGGCTGACTGGCATTCACGATTGATATTGGCTGGCACAACCCCTTTCGCGAGCAGGCTCGCTCCCACATTGGATCGGCGTCGCACACCAATTCCGCGTCCGGCAAAAATCCAACGGTGGGAGCCAGCCTGCTGGCGAAGGCTCACTGGCATTCACCCTTGATATCGCCTGGCACAACCCTTTCGCGAGCAGGCTCGCTCCCACATTGGATCGGCGTCGCACACTAAGTCCGCGCCCGGCAAAAATCCAACGGTGGGAGCCAGCCTGCTGGCGAAGGCTGACTGGCATTCACGATTGATATCGCCTGGGACAACCCATTTCGCGAGCAGGCTCGCTCCCACATTGGATCGGCGTCGCACACCAATTCCGCGCTCGGCAAAAATCCAACGGTGGGAGCCAGCCTGGCATTCACCCTTGATATCGCCTGGCACAACCCTTTCGCGAGCAGGCTCGCTCCCACATTGGATCGGCGTCGCACACTAAGTCCGCGTCCGGCAAAAATTCAACGGTGGGAGCCAGCCTGCTGGCGATTGCTGACTGGCATTCACGATTGATGTCGCCTTGCACAACCCTTCAAATGGTTGTGCCTCGCGCTGCTATTTTTGACCCTTCGGCAGCGGGGGAGTCCGAGGTGGGATCAGTCTTTTTGAGCCGCTCGCTTCGAATGCCGAGGCCAGGCGCAGTAGCGAAGAATCGTCATAGGCGCGCCCGGCAAACGTCAGCCCTACGGGCATGCCGATGTCCGCCATCACGCCCATCGGCACGGTAATGGTTGGCACGCCCAAGTGCCGAATGGCCAGGTTGCCATTGGCGACCCATACGCCGTTGCTCCACGCAATGTCTGCAGACGCTGGGTCGACGTCGGCATTTGCCGGCGCCACGTCGGCCACCGTTGGAAACAGCACCGCATCCAGCCCCAACCGATCCATCCAGTCTTCAAGATCGATTCGACGGGTTTTTTCAAGCCCGCGCAGACCGTCCGGCACGGTGCTGATCTGGTCCCACGGCGTGATGCCGCGCTCGGCCATGCGTACGTATTCGTCCATGCCAGCCACCAGATCGCCTTCGCGGTTAGGCAGCGTGCCGGGGTCGTGCGGGAAAATCAGCGCGCCATCCACGTCCACCAGCCGATGCAATGCCGGATCGCCGTTGGCCTGCAGGAAATCATCAAACGCCCAAGCCGTCAGGTCCCACAATTCATGATGCAGAAACTCTTTGGACACCAGGCCACGGGTGAAAACTGTGGGTGCGCCCGGGCGATCGCCTTCGCAATTGGAGACCAGTGGGAAGTCGACTTCGATGACTTCGGCACCTGCCGCTTCGAGGGCTTTACGAGCGTCCTGCCACAGTGCGATCACCGATGGGCGGGTGTTAATGCGTTGCCCGGTCGGGCCACCGATACCCGGCGATTCAGCAGTGCCCGCTTCAGGGTCGGCGTTGATGTACATGCGTGGCACGCCAAGCCGCTTTCCGGCCAAGGCGTCGGTATTGCTGGCGAGTTCGGCGTAAGACGCGGGACGTACAGAGGCCACATCCGGGATAGGTATCCAAGGCTGCAGCCGCCACAGATCACCCCGGGTGTCGGGGTCTTCGGCCACGACAACCTCGAGCACCTCAAGCAGATCGGCCATGGTTCTGGCGAACGGCACCACAACGTCCATTGTCGGTGTCAGCGGCCAGTTGCCGCGCACCGAAATGACGCCGCGTGATGGCGTGTAGGCACACAACCCATTGTTCGAGGCTGGCCCACGACCACTCGACCAGGTTTCTTCGGCGAGGCCGAATGCGGCGAAACTGGCCGCCGTTGCGGTGCCTGCACCGTTTGATGAGCCCGATGCGAAGGGCGCCGTCAGGTAGCTCGCGTTGTAGGGGCTTTCTGCGCGGCCATAGACCCCGCGTTGCATGCCGCCATTGGCCATCGGCGGCATGTTGGTTTTGCCGAGGCAGATTGCACCTGCGCCGCGCAGCCGCTCGATGGTGAACGCATCGCGATAGGCAATCAGGTCCTTGAAGGCCGGGCTTCCCGACGCGGCGGTGAGGCCCTTGACCAGGTAGCTGTCCTTGGCCGTGTAGGGAATGCCGTCCAGTGGGCCGAGTGCTTCGCCTCTTGCCCGTCGGGCATCGGAGGCCTTTGCTTCTTCGAGCGCGGCGGGGTTGGGCACGACCACGGCATTGAGCGCCGTCGGCGTATTTGGCCCATCGTAGGCATCGATCCGGGCGAGATAAGCCTGCACCAGCTCGACCGCTGTGGTTCGGCCAGATTGGAGCGCAGCACGCAGTTCGGCAATGGAAACCTCGGTGACTTCGATCATGCTGTCACCACCGTTTGCTGGCAGGCGACGCCGTCGAGGCAGGCATCACAGTGGTGGTTAGGCTCAAGGACATCACACATCTCAAACTGGGTTTTCATATCAATTCTCGTTGCACTGCACTCACGCGGCAGGGTCTGGATTTTAGTCTGAATTTTGTCGAGCGAGTTCGCTCTCCAGCCACTCGGCAAAGCATCGTACTTCAGGCACGGCATTCGGTGCGATGCCGTAATAGTAGCGAGGCACCGGCATCCGCAACTGCGGAAACAAACAACGCAGTTGCCCGGTTGCCAGTCCATTGGAGACCAAAGAAACGGGCACCACCGCGAATCCCAAACCATCCATAGCGGCCTGCAAGACAAAATGTTCATGATCGAATTGCATCTTGCTGGCGGGTTTTATTTTTTCGATGCCGGTATGCGCCAACCAGTCTTCCCAATCGCCCTTGCGACTTTTTGCCCACAGCAGCACCAAAGATGCCAACGCACGAGGCTCGATAACCGGGTGCGACTTGAGCAGGGCAGGCGAGGCGACGACACATACTTCATCTTCCAGAAACGGGCGAAGTTCAATCGTTGCCGGCCAGCCGTAATGGCCACGACGGATGGCGATATCGAAGCTGTCTGTGGCTTTGTCCGGTCGCAACGTGCTGGTGAGCACATGCGGTTCGATGCCGGGATACCGCTCGACGAAATCGGGCAGTCGCGGGATCAGCCAGCGTACGGCGAAGGAGGGCCTTACATTGATCTTGACCACGCGTTCTGGTGCCTGGCCCATTACCGATTCTGCGGCCAGGGCGATCTGGGTCAGCGCGGCTTCGGCCTGGGCGAAGAATCTCAGCCCTTCTACCGTCAGGCTTATCTGGCGAGTACGTCGCTCAAAAAGGAACACACCCAAGTGCATTTCCAGCGCCTTGACCTGACGGCTGACAGCGCTGTGAGTGACGTGCAGCTCGCTGGCGGCCAGCGTAAAGCTCTGATGCCGGGCAGCAGCAACAAAGGCGCGGACAGCGTTGAGGGGCGGTAATGTGTTGATCATGTGTTCGATAATCTCACACATGAGCGTCGATAATCTCGTTTGTCGTTCCTTGAAAGTCCGTGCAGCATTTGCCTATGAATAGCCCAAAACCGATCAACATCGTCGACCGTCATTCCCGTCTCGCTGCGCTGGCATTGGCGTTAGCGCTGCCGGGCGATGTGGTGCTGTACCTGTTGTTACCGATGTTCGCTTCACAGTTCGGTGTGACGCTGGCCGAGGTCGGGCTGTTGTTGGCCGCCAACCGCTTGATCCGCATTGTCGGGTATGGTTTTGTCGCGCGTTTTTACGCCCGGCACGGCGATCAACTGACGTGCACCCTGGCGGTGGTGGCTGCAGTTATTTGCGCGATGGGCTACGCCGCGCTGTCCGGATTTTGGGTATTGCTGCCGCTGCGTTTGCTGTGGGGGCTGGCGTTCGCTGCATTGAATCTTTCGACCCAAGCGCTATCAACAGCCGATCCTGGCGGTGCGGCGCGACGTTCAGGGCGGTCCAGGGCCTTTACCGCTTTGGGACCGGTTATCGCACTGCCATTGGCCGCGCTAGTGGCCCAAGCATGGGGCCCGCGCCCGGTGTTCTGGGGCTTGGCCGCTGCTGCGTTACTGGGGTTGATGGTGACTCGCCGATTGCCCTCGCTCTCCCATCCACTGCCCGAAAAGCGTCGGGGCCTGAAGCTGCCGAACAGTCTGGACATATGGTCGTTTCTTGAAGGCTTGACCCTCGATGGCCTGTTCATCATCGGCCTGGCTTATCTGGGAAGCGATGTATTGCCGGGTGGTGCGGTCATGATGGCCGGGGTGTTGCTGGCGGTACGCTACCTGGGTGAAATTCTCCTCAGCCCGATGGGAGGCCGGTTGGCCGATATGTTTGGTGCTGAGCGGTTATTGGTGTGCCTGTCGTTGCTGACATCGGCAACGCTGATAGGGTTTGGCGCTGGCTGGCTGTGGAGTTGCGCTGCAGCTATCGTCGTCCTCAGAGCGCTGCAACTGCCATTACTGGCACCGATTGTCGCGCATCGCACACCTGGCCCGGAGCGCGTTCATGCACTGGTGACCCGCTCGGTATGGCGCGATATCGGTGCGGGCACCGGCCCGGTGCTGGCGGGATTGTTGTTGCCGATAGTGCCTTCATTCTGGATTTACACCGTACCGGCGTTACTGCTGGCCTGCGCCGCCCTGGCAGTGGTGCGCGAAAAACAGCCAACGACCGTCGAGCAATCGCCAGCCGAGGCTTGAAAACGCGGCTGCCGGACGTTGTGAAATCAACAAAACTATCCACAAAAGTCGTGGGTATACATGTGGATAACGATCTACAAGCCACGGAATACGGGGCTTGTAATGTGTTGGTCATTTATTGTGCTGTTGTTGTTCGGGGCTGCTTGGCGAGTGCCAGATAAAGAGCGCTGTACGCACTGACCAATTGCTCTTGCGAGAACGCGAGATTTCGTCCGCTGGGGTTGGGTAAAACCCACACCGGCGTGTCAGCAAAGGTGTTCGGTTGCAGTCCCCAGGCAAGATTTTTTTCGCCGGATAAAGCGCTATAGGCAGCTTTGCCCAGAAACGCCACGCAGCGCGGCGAGTACTGCACAATTTTTCGTTCAAACGTGGCAGCGGCGGCGATAAATTCATTCATATTCAACTCATCCGCGCGCGCCGTCGGTCGCTCCACCACTGCGGTTAACCCGCACTGATAATGCAAGAGTGTCCGATCATCCTCCGGGTGCAGCTGTGTGGGCGTGAAGCCAGCGAGGTGCAACGTGCGCCAGAATCGATTGCCCCTGCCAGCAAAGTGATGCCCTTGAGCGGCAGCCATCATGCCGGGATTGATGCCGCAGAAAATCACCGCAAGGTGCTCGGCAAGAATGTCGTCCAGTCCGTCACTCACCGTGAAACCTTAAACCGC
Source organism: Gordonia sp. IEGM753 (assembly GCF_050321825.1). Taxonomy (NCBI): domain Bacteria; kingdom Bacillati; phylum Actinomycetota; class Actinomycetes; order Mycobacteriales; family Gordoniaceae; genus Gordonia; species Gordonia sp. IEGM753. Next base: position 2,645,372 of record NZ_JBNQGB010000001.1, on the reverse strand, counting down.
AGATCACGCCGAGTGTTCCACGCCGCTGCGCACATCCCGCGCTGTGCATCCGAAGTGCTGACGAAAGCTGCGGGTAAATTGCGCCTGATCGTTAAAGCCCCAGCGCATCGCCAACTCCCCGATGGACAGGTGACAGTTGGGGTTTCGCAGGCCGCGATGCACTGCTTCCAAGCGGCGCAGGCGAACCCATTCACTCACGCTGTAGGGCGTGCTGCTGAACAGCTTGTGCAGGTAGCGCAGTGACAAATCACAGGCGTCGGCAATCGCTTGCGGGGTCAGGTCGGGGTTGTCCAGATGCTGTTCAACGAAGTGTTCGATGCGTTGTAAATGCAGTGCGGCAAGGTTCGAACTTTCGCTGTTGAGCACTCGATCATCATCGCGCAGGGCCATCAACAATGTTGAAAGTGCTTGCTCCAGCAGCATGTGGCGGGCGGCTTCGTTGCATTCGTCGAAGCGGGCGGCGCACATCGCGAGTTGGTCGACGAATATCCTGCCCAGTCCGCGTTTGGCATCGAAGCAAAAGCGTGTGTAGCGTTCGGCGCCGCGCAATTGTCCGTGCAGGGCGCGTTCAGGAAGTTTGAACACCCACAGGTCGTTGTCGCAGGCGTAGTGAAAACGGTAGGGCGCATCGCCGCGTTCGAAGATGAAGCCGCCGGGTTGGCAATGCAGGGCTCGGCCGTCCTGCTCGAAATGCACCTCGCTACGCCGTGGCACGGTGACCAGGTAGCAAGCTTCGCGGTCCTCACTGACCTGGGCTTTGCTGCGCGAGTAGCCGAGTTGACTTGAGCGCAGGCGCGACAAGGTCAGCGGCGTGCTACCGGTTTCCCAGATTTGCAGGTTGCCGCTGAACAGGTTGCCAGGAGCAAATTCCAGTGACAGGGGAAAGTAGGCACTCCCGATGGCTTGGGCCCAGATTGGCTGGCGCTCGCTGTCGGGTATCGATCGGGTGGAAAGTTTGAATGCCATGGCTTCCCCTCGTACCTTTCTTGTTGTGAGGACGGTGCCGAGTGCTGAACCCTCTATGGGAGCGGGCTTGCTCGCGAATGGAGTTAACGATAACGCGTATTTACGGGATAAACGCGTTGCATCAACGTCCATCGCAAGCAAGCTTGCACCTACAGGTAAGAGGGAATCGGGTAGCCCTCGACGCCGTTTGTTCGCCATCATTTGCCAATGTTTACAGAGGGTCAACCATTGGGCGTCAATCGGTAGGTGGCCGACGGGGCAAGTGTCGCCTGCCAGCCCGGTGGTACAACGATGTTGGTGGTGGCCTCTTCAATGACGCAAGGGCCTTGAACGGTTTGCTCCGGTTGCAAGCGATCACCGTTGTACACCGGTGTGTCCTGCCACGGTGATTGCGCGCTGAACAACATCGGGCGGTGGCCGACAGCCTTGGCCGGGACTTTCTCGGTCGGCACCGGCAGTTCGGGCATCGGCGGTCGTTGCAGGCGGGCGATTACCGAACATTCAAGGTTGACCAGCTCTATCGGGCTCTCGGGTTCGCTGTAGGAAAACAGTGCCTTGTGCCGCGTATGGAACGCCTTGCGCAGGCCAACCAATCCCTCGTTATCCAGTTGATCGCACGCCAATTCGACGGCGCATTCGTGGATCTGGCCCAGGTAGCGGATCTCCAGGTTGTACAGGCATTCGACGTTGCCGTCGGCACCGAACCCGTCGTCGCGCAGGTTGTTCATGCCGCGCTCACGCAGGTCGCGCAACGTCTGGTTGAGCAGCGTCAGGTTTACCCATTCGTCGTCCAGGCGCATGGGTAGTGTGGTCAGTTGATCGTAGCGAATGTCCGACAGAATCTGCCCATACGCGCACAGGCCAGACGCCACTTTCGGGATCAACACCACCTGGCTGCCGATCTCTTCCGCCAAGCGCATGACGTGCATGCCCGCCGCACCCCCCGCGCCGATCAGGGCGAAGTCTCGCGGGTCATAACCACGCTCGACCGACACCCGCCGTATGCCACTGACCATGTTCAGGTTGACCAGCGTGATGATGCCTATCGCCGCACGGTCGACGCTGATGCCCAAAGGCTCGGCGATTTTGATGCGGATAGCCTCGATCGCAGCCTTGCGGTCAAGTCGTATGCTGCCGCCGAGCATTGCGCCGTCAGCCAGGTACCCGAGTGCCAGGTTGGCGTCGGTAACGGTCGGCTCGACGCCGCCCTTGCCGTAACACACCGGGCCAGGGTTGGCGCCGGCACTGCGTGGGCCGACTTGAAGCATGCCGAAGTCATCCAGATAAGCGATGGAGCCACCGCCCGCGCCAAGGGTTTCAACCTGAATCATCGGCACGCCGATGCGATAGCGCAAAAAGTCAGTGTCTTTGCTGAAATTAGTTCGCCCACCCTTGCTCAGCGTAATGTCGAAAGACGTGCCGCCCATGTCTACGGTGATGACGTTATCGATGCCGAACGGCGCCGCAACGCACAGTCCGGCTTGCGGCGCAGAGGCCGGACCTGAGTTGATGGCATTCACCGCACGTTCGCGCATCACGATGCCGGGTGCCAGCCCGCCGTTGGACTGAAAGTAGCGCGTGGGCTGTTGCGCGCCGAGCTCTTCGAACAAGGCGTCGATGCGTTCGATGTAGCGACCCATGATCGGGCTCAGGTAGGCGTTGACCACCGTGGTTGACGTGCGCGTGTATTCGCGGATCTGCGGGAAGACTTCGTTGCCAGTGCAGACGAACACATTCGGCAGCGCGGCCCGGACCATTTCGGCGGCGCGTTCTTCGTGAGCCGGATTGCGCACCGACCAGACAAAAGAAATCGCTACGGCCTTGACCTCCTGTTCGCGGAAGTACTCGATGGCGTCGACAATCGCCTTTTCATCCAGTGGCGAATATTCGCTGCCATCGCTGATCATCCGGCCAGCGATGGGGCGACGCAGGTGACGCGGCACCAGCATGTAGGCGGGTGGATAGCTGGCGTCGTAACGATGCCCATCCTCTTTATGCCCGAGGCGGATTTCGAGGCTGTCTTCATGCCCGTCGGTGCACAGCAGGCCAACCTTGACCCCGGTTTTTTCGATCAGCGCGTTCAGCGCTACGGTGGTGCCATTGATGCACAAGTCGCAGTCCGCGATGATCTCGGCCGGTGTGCGTCCAAGGGCATCGGCCATTTGCGCCAGCCCGTTGCGAATCGCGAGGGTGCCGTCGTGAGGGGTCGAGGGTGCCTTGAACAGCTGCACGTTGCCGGTACGGTCTGCCAGGATGAAATCGGTGAAGGTGCCGCCGGCGTCGATGCCCAGACGATATTGTTGCTTGCTCATGAGAGAAGGTTCCAGGTTGCTCAATGGGGCCGGGCGTTATTGATGCGCGGCGCGGCGGGCGAGGGTTGCGGCTTCGTCGACCTGACCATTGCCGTCAATCACTACTGCGTACTCCTGGAGTGCGCCTTGCACAGACACCAGGCCGTTGCGCACATCGCTCTGCACACTGGCGACGGAGCGCAGCAGTGGGTTGCCATAGCCGCCACCACCGGGGTTGATGTTGATCACCCGTTCGCCTGGTTGTGCGGTCAGTTGAGCGTTGTGAATGAAGTGTTGTTCTTCACCGTTGGCCTGGCGATGAATCAGACGCCCGAGTTTGGGTTCGAGCATCACGTTGTTCGCGCCCGCCGCACCGGCCGTTGGCAGCTGTCGACCTTCACCAAAACCGACCACGGTCATGGCGTGATTCAACGGTTCGATTTCGATACGTGTGCCGGAGCCGCCCCGAAATTCACCGGCACCACCGCTGTCGGTCATCAGGCTGTAGCGGTGGATGAGGATGGGGTAGGAATACTCCAGCAGTTCGATATCGCCAGACATCAGCGCACCGAAACAACACAGCGGACCGCACGCCGGCCAACCGTCCATGGCTTTGTTCGCACCGGCGCCTGCGATGATTGAGGCGAGCACCATGGTCACGTATTCGTCGTTGCCGTTGCGCGGGTCGTGGCCGGCGATGTTGATGCCGCTGGCGTGGCCCCACGACGCGGTCACACGCTCGGGTGCGGCTTGTTCCAGTGCCTGGCGCACTGCGTCGGCCAGGGTTTCCATCGGCGTGGTGGTGCTGTTCACGTGCGGCGCCGGTTCCTGCGCGTTGCACAACGTGCCCGGTGGGCCGAGGTCAACCGTGACGCAGCGGTACAGCCCTTCGTTGTACGGCGGCGGCACCTGCGCAAACATCATCAGCCCCAGGTAAACCCCGGACACCGAGTTGCCGGCATAGGAATTGATGAAGTAGGGCACTTGCGGTGGGCTTTCGATCAATACGTGGGCCTCATCGCCGCGAATTTCTACCCGTGCAGTGATCGACAATTCACCCAGGCCATGGCCCGAGTCTTCGAGCACCGCGGTGCCGGTGTAGAAACCGTCCGGCACTTCTCGCATCAAGGCGCGCATGTGCCGGTCGGCCATGTCCTTCAACTCGGCGATACACGCTCGCACCTGTTCCACGCCGTAGCGGTCCAGCAGTTCGAGCAAATGGCGCTCGCCGACATTGCACGCGCCGTATTGAGCGTTGAGGTCGCCTTCCTGGTAGGCGCGAGCACGCATGTTGGTCAGCAACAGGTTGATCACGTCTTCGCGACGCTTGCCCTGGGACCAGAGTTTTACAGGGGGTATGCGCAGGCCTTCGGCGTAGATTTCCTTGGCGTCGGGGTTGTAGCCCGCTGGCACCGGGCCGCCAATGTCGGTCAAGTGGCCTTTGCAGACCGCCCAGAATACTAATTCGCCTTGGTAGAAAACCGGCTTGTACATGCAGCAATCGAGGATGTGGCTGCCTTTGTACGCGGGGTCGTTGTGGTAAATCACATCGCCTTCGAGGATGTCATCGCCAAAGAACCCGGCAACGCATTTCATCGCCGGAATCAGCGACCCCAAGTGAATCGGGATGTCTTGCCCTTGCAGGATCATTTCCGGAAGGTGATCGAAAAGCGCGTTTGAATAGTCATGCGCCAGATTGAAAACGCTCGAACGACCGGTTTTTTCAAGTGTGATGGTCATCTCGCGCTGCGCGGTTTCGAGGGCGCCTCGCACGACTGCCAGAGTGATCGGATCTACTGTGCTCATGGGTCACCAGAAATCTTGTTGTTATCAGGTGAGGGTCATGACGGACGTCTAACCCACGGCACAACGCTACGCGCTCGGATGAGTGACTGGCTTGTCACACCGTGCACTGGTTTTTGATTGCCGGTGCACAGCATGTACAGCCATTCCCACACCCAGCAGCACCGCACCCAAGCCTGTGGTTTCCAGGCCGGTCGGCAGCCGCCCATGAAACATCAGGCCGAGCAGGGTGGCGAATAGCGATTCGAGCGATATCAACTGCCCGCTCAGCACCATGGGCAAGCGACGGGACGCTGCATTCCAGGCCCAGGCACCGACCAGCGATGACATCACCGCGATCAGCAAGCTCCACAGGTACAGCGGCCCCGCCTGCGAAATGCCTGTGCCCAATATCGGCAGTTCGAGCAGGCCCAGCCCCCACACTATAGGCAGCAGGCATACGGTCCCTAAGCCCGCACCGACCATCATCAGGCCCGTCCAGATCCCGGTTGCATTGGCCGGCAGTTTTTCCAGGGCTCGTTGATTGATCACACTGAAAGCCAGCCACAAGGCAACGGCGCTGACGGAGAAGGCCACCGCCAATAGCCACGAGTTGTTGCTGGTTGTGGGCTGATTGAGGCTGCCAATGTTCGACAGCAACAGGCCTGCGGTCATTAACGTCAGCGGTAGCGCCAGACTGCGCCACAGGATGGTTTTGTTCGTGGCGTTGCCCAGCAGGGCGAGCAGCACCGGCACCATCCCGATGAAGGCGGCCGTCAGCACCGGCCCGCCGAAAATGACCCCGGCAGCAATGCAAACGCTGTACCCCAGGTAACCGAGCACCCCGAGGCCCGCCGCCAGCATTCGCTGCTGGTGTCGAACCAACCTGAGCTGGTTTCGGCACAGCACCACAACCGCTACGCCCATGCCGCCGGCGATCAGAAACTTCACCAGCATCAAGTCGTAGAGGCTGTAGTTGCCCGTGACGTAGGGTGCGATGAAATTGAGCGCCCAGCTCAGGGTCGCGACCCCGGCCAGCATGACGCCGATGATAATGTTGGTCTGAGCGGTGGCCATTCGAGCGTCATCCGTGAAGTATTCAGCTCATGTTGCACAGCATCGCCAGTGTGCTACAAACGAGTTCTCGGTCCTGGATGCATAACCTCAGATTATGAATAAACTCGGGAAGACATTGCCGCCACTCGCCAGTTTGCTGCCCTTTGAAGCGGCGGCGAGGCTGGGCAGTTTTTCAAAGGCTGCCGATGAGTTACACCTCACCCAGGCAGCCATCAGCCGGCAGATTCGCGCGCTGGAAGAAAACCTTGGAGCAGTCCTTTTTACCCGTCGTAACCGCGCGGTGTTTTTGACGCGCGAGGGCGCTGAATTGGGTCGCGTGGTGAGCGCGGCGCTGCACAACATCAGTGACAGCGCCGCAGCCCTTCGCGAAGCGCCCCGACAAAACCGGGTGGTTCTACTCTGCCAACTGTGCGAAGCGTTTTATTGGCTAATGCCGCGCTTGTCGACCTTTCATCAGCAACACCCGGAAATCGAGATTCAACTCGCCACCACCACTCGTCCGCTGACTGAATTCAGTGACACCTTTGATGTGGCCTTACAAAGTACCGGCCGTGCCAGCGGCTCGCACGTTCTGGCGTTTACCGCTTCCGATGAAGTCTTTCCGGTGTGCAGTCCCGCTTATCTGGCGGATAGACAATCACTGAAAATTACCGATCTTCATCGCTACACTCTATTGCACCATCGCAGTACACCACCTCATTTGCTGGAGTGGGACAGCTGGCTGCAGGCGCAAGGTCAGACGCTGGAAGCGCATTCACAGGGACCTGCGTTTGACAGTTATCCCTTGATGCTTCAGGCCGCGGTTGAAGGACATGGCATTGCAATGGGCTGGCGCCGTACCGCAGGCAGGATGATTGACAGCGGTGTATTGGCGAGGCCTTGTGCAGAAAGTGTGTTTTTACCCGATGCGATATCGGTTTTCCGAAAACAGGGAGAGGATGACCGTAGAGAAGTTCGCGCGTTGATCAACTGGTTGGCAGAGCAATTGCAGAGTGATAACTGAGGGGCACAAGACTGGCATTCGCGACAGATACGACCTCTTCGTCCTGAAAGCGCCATGCTCACGAACTTCCCAAACGGTTGTCAGTCGATCAACTACCAGGATCGTCAACGCATTCGGCACGTGCTTGCGTGCCAGAAATCGTCAGTGGCCCATGACTTTTCGGGCCCCACTAATAAAAAAAATGGTGAGCATAATGAATTGTCTGATTTGTGTCGGTGTTGCGAAACGCATTCAGTGTGAAGGTCCTTGGGAGGAACGAGATTGTCCAGACTGCGGGCGCTATCGGGTGTCGGATAAGCTGTTACTGACACTGATGGCGCAGGGACAGATTTTCGATGTGAACAAAACCAGAAGTTGGCTCGATAGCAAGCGGCGGCAGGGCGTCACACCGTTAATAGAGATTCATGAGGTGTTGCTGGTGCCGTGATCACGATGCAACGAATGCCACGTCATGCCCTCATATGAAAACAAGCGACGCCTGGTATGCAGCGAGGCGAGTGCAATTTTTTCATGACCACGGGTGATTGTTTTTATGACGATGGCTGATAAAAAGCATGTGGACTGGTTGGTTGAGCAATCGATGCTTCACGCCGCAAGGCAACGGGCCAAACTCTATTCGGGCCAGGGCCGATTGTGGCAACAGCCCTATGCACAAACCCGGCCTCGTGATGCTTGCGCGCTCGCTTCCGTGTGGTTTACCGCCTACCCGGATTCGATTATTACCCGCGAAGACGGCACGGTGCTTGAGGCGCTCGGCGATGAAACCTTGTGGCATGCGCTGTCGAGAATTGGTATCCAGGGCATTCACAACGGGCCGCTGAAACGCTCCGGCGGGCTGTCGGGCACCGAACACACCCCCACGATTGACGGCAATTTCGACCGCATCAGTTTCGATATCGACCCGCAACTGGGCACCGAAGCGCAATTGCAGTCGCTGAGCCGTATGGCCGCCGCGCACAACGCGGTCATCATCGACGATGTCATCCCGTCGCACACCGGCAAGGGCGCTGACTTTCGCTTGGCCGAGATGGCGTATGAGGATTATCCGGGGCTCTACCACATGGTCGAAATCCGTGAGGAAGACTGGCCGCTGCTGCCGGACATTGCGGAGGGCCGCGATGCGCAAAACCTCAGTCCGGTACAGGTAGATCTTCTGCGCGACAAGCATTACATCGTTGGCCAATTGCAACGGGTGATCTTTTTCGAGCCCGGGGTCAAGGAAACCGACTGGAGTGCGACACCGGTGGTGATGGGCGTTGATGGCAAGGCCCGACGCTGGGTTTACTTGCATTACTTCAAAGAGGGCCAGCCGTCGTTGAACTGGCTGGACCCGACCTTCGCCGCCCAACAGATGATCATCGGTGATGCGCTGCATGCCATCGACGTCATGGGCGCAAAGATTCTGCGCCTGGACGCCAACGGCTTTCTTGGCGTAGAGCGCAAACTCGATGGCACGGCCTGGTCTGAAAGCCATCCGTTATCGATCACCGGCAACCAGTTGCTGGCCGGCGCGATTCGCAAGGCTGGCGGTTTCAGTTTTCAAGAGTTGAACCTGACCGTCGACGATATCGCCGCGATGTCTCACGGCGGCGCCGATCTCTCGTACGATTTCATCACTCGGCCGGCCTATCAACATGCGCTGCTGATGGGCGACACGGAATTCCTGCGTTTGATGCTGCGTCAGATGCACGCCCAAGGCATCGACCCGGGTTCGCTGATCCATGCCTTGCAGAACCACGACGAACTGACCCTCGAACTGGTGCATTTCTGGACGCTGCACGCGCATGACACCTTCCTGTATCAGGGCCAGACGTTCCCCGGCAGCATCTTGCGCGAGCACATTCGCGAACAAATGTACGAACGCCTGGCTGGCGAACACGCGCCCTACAACCTGAAATTTGTGACCAATGGCGTGTCTTGCACCACGGCGAGCATCATCACCGCCGCGTTGGGCATCCGCGACCTCGATGCAATCACCGCCGAAGATATTCAGCGGATACGCCAGATTCACCTGTTATTGGTGATGTACAACGCGATGCAGCCTGGCGTGTTTGCCCTGTCGGGCTGGGACCTGGTGGGTGCGCTGCCGTTACCGGCCGAGCAGGTTGCGCATTTGATGCTCGACGGTGACACGCGGTGGATTCATCGCGGTGCCTACGATCTGGTCGAACTTAACCCGCAAGCGGAGTTTTCGGCGGGCAAGATGCCGCGTCCGAAAACCTTGTACGGCAGCCTGACCAGCCAGTTGAAAGACCCGGATTCGTTTGCCTCGCAGCTGAAAAAAATTCTCGCGGTACGCCGTTCCTACGACATCGCCGCGAGCCGGCAGATACTGATTCCCGATGTTCAGCATCCGGGGCTACTGATCATGGTTCATGAACTACCGGCCGGCAAAGGCACGCAAATCACTGCGCTGAATTTCGGCTCGACGCCGATCACCGAAACCTTGCACCTGCCCAATATCGCGCCGGGGCCGGTGGTCGACATCATCAACGAACGGGTGGAAGGTGATCTGACGCCCGAGGGTGAATTCACCATCACGCTGGATGCCTATGAAGGACTGGCACTGCGTGTGGTCAGCAGCTCGCCGATGATCTGAAGGCCAAGGTCGATCGCATCTTTCTCTCGCATGATGGGCATGCGCTGTCGGTGGCGATGTATCAGCGCCACCTTGCCGATCACGCGTGAAAAACGGCTGCTCAATCCAGATCGCTGGGCTGATGCCGCTCCGGCACCTGGCTCGACTCATCGCCCCACGTCCGGTTGACCCTTTGACCCCGAATGACCGCCGGGCGTTTGGCGATCTCTTCGGCCCAGCGCTGCAAATGGGTGTATTCGTGGGCCGACAGAAACTCGGCGGCCGAGTACACATTGTTGCGCACCAGTTGTCCGTACCAGGGCCATACCGCGATATCGGCGATGGTGTAGTGCTCGCCGGCCAAGTATTGAGTTTCGGCCAGTCGACGATCCAGGACGTCCAGTTGACGCTTGGCTTCCATGGTGAAGCGGTTGATCGGGTATTCGAGCTTGTCCGGCGCATAAGCGTAGAAATGCCCGAAGCCGCCGCCCAGGTACGGCGCTGCGCCCATCTGCCAGAACAGCCAGTTCAGGGTTTCAGTGCGGCCGGCGTGATCGGTGGGTAACAAGGCACCAAACTTTTCTGCGAGGTACAGCAAGATGGAACCGGATTCGAAGACGCGCACCGCGGGTTCTGCGCTGCGATCCAGCAACGCCGGAATTTTTGAGTTTGGGTTGATCTCGACAAAGCCGCTGGAAAACTGGTCGCCTTCGTTAATGCGAATCAGCCAGGCGTCGTACTCGGCGCCGGTATGCCCCAGCGCCAACAGTTCCTCCAGCAGGATGGTCACCTTCACGCCATTGGGCGTGGCCAGCGAATAAAGCTGCAACGGGTGTTTGCCCACCGGCAACGCCTGGTCATGGGGCGGGCCTGCAGTAGGGCGGTTGATGTTGGCGAACTGGCCGCCGGACGGGGCGTTATTTTTCCAGACCTTCGCCGGAACATAGGGCTTATTGCTCATGAGAAACGAACCTCGTGGGTTGCTTGGAATCGCCTGGATCGTGATACCACGAACCGCGCCGAAGAGTAGTGCGATCATTGGGCCGTTAGCGCTTGCTGAAGGCCAGTCGAGCGGCAAACAGCACAAATATCATGCCTGTCGTGCGGTCCATCCATGTGATCACTTTTCCACGACGCAGCACACCGGCAAGGGGTTGGGTCGCGCTAATCAGCGCCACTGACCATAGCAGACCGATCATCACGTGAATGCCGACCAGGCCAAATGTCCAGGCAATCAGTGGTTGTCCGTGGGGAATGAACTGCGGCAGAAAAGAGACGTAGAAAATGCCGATCTTAGGGTTGAGGAGGTTGCCCATCATGCCTTTGAGGAACCAGTTGGCCTGTGGTTTTTGGCCAGGTTCCGTCAGCGAGAGCGAGCGGCGAGGGCGCAACAGCATGTTCAGTCCGAGCCAGGCCAGGTAAGCCGCCCCACAGTACTTCAACACGTTGTAAGCCAGTTCGGACACCGCGATCAAGGCGCCCAGGCCAAAGGCAACGGCTGCACCCCACAGCAAGCAACCGGCATTGATACCCAGCGCTGCACGCAATGCCTGTTGTTTGCCTTCAACCGTTGCTGTTCTCAAGATCAGCGCGGTATCGAGACCGGGCGTGAGTGTCAGCAGCGTGGCGGCGAAGGTAAAGGCGATCAGATTGTCAGCGATGCTCATGGGCTTTTGACGTCGAAAAGGGGCCGAGCCCGAACGTTAGCACACGACGACCTCACTGCGTTTCAAACGGCCTTCGCCGACAACAGCTCACGAACACGGCAGATCAATGTGTCGACTGAAAAGGGTTTGGTCAGTATCTGCATTCCCGGTCCCAAGCGGCCATTGCCGATGGCGGCGTTTTCCGCGTAACCGGTGATGAACAGGGTTTGGAGGCCACTGCGCACTTCGCGTCCCGCGTCGGCCATCTGCCGGCCGTTCATGCCACCGGGCAGCCCGACGTCGGTGATAAGCAGGTCGATGTGCACGTCGGAGCGCAATAGCTTGAGCCCGGCAACGCTGTCGGCAGCTTCTATCAAGGTATAACCCAGATCGCCCAGGACGTCGGTCAACAGCATGCGCACGCTTGGCTCGTCGTCCACGATCAGAATGGTCTCGCCGGCCGGCGTGATGGTTGCGGTCGTGTCCTGTGCATCGACCTGATCCTGCACGGCATCACCGTAGTAGCGCGGCAGGTAAATGCACATCGTGGTCCCTCGGCCAACCTGCGAGTAGATGCGTACCTGCCCGCCAGATTGCTTGGCGAACCCATAGATCATTGACAGTCCGAGGCCAGTGCCCTGGCCAATCGGCTTGGTGGTAAAGAACGGATCAAAGGCCTTGGTCATGACATCGGCGGACATGCCGGTGCCGGTGTCCGTGACGCAGATGGAAAGGTATTCACCTTCAGGCAGATCGTGCAAACGGGCGGCCTCGCGGTCCATCCACTTGTTAGCCGTTTCGATGGTAATGCGCCCACCATCCGGCATCGCATCGCGCGCATTGATGCAAAGATTCAACAGTGAATTTTCCAGTTGGCTCGCGTCTACCAGCGTTGCCCAAAGACCTTTGACCCCCACCGTTTCGACCAGGATGCTGGGACCCACCGTGCGTTGAATCAGTTCGGTCATGCCCGCCATCAACGTGTTCACATCGGTCGGCCGCGGGTCGAGCGTCTGACGCCTTGAGAAAGCCAGAAGCCGGTGTGTCAGGGCCGCAGCCCGCTTTGCAGCGCCTTGGGCGGTGACCATGTACTTGTCGACATCAGCCAACCGGCCTTGGGCGATCCGGGTGCCCATTAACTCCAGTGCACCGGAGATGCCAGCCAACAGGTTGTTGAAATCGTGGGCGAGCCCGCCGGTCAATTGCCCGACGGCTTCCATTTTTTGTGATTGGCGTAACTTTTCCTCGGCCTGCATCAGCTCGGTGGTGCGCGCGGTCACCCGCTGTTCGAGCGTGTCATTGAGCGAGCGCAATTGCGCCGTCGCCCGGTCGCGCTCGGCTTCAACCGAACGTCGTTCCTCGACATCGATCAGCACGCCGGGGAAGCGTAGCGGGGTGCCGTCTTCAGCGCAGTCGACCCGGCCGTTCGCTTCAATCCAGTTGTACTTTCCGTCCGCGCGGCGCACCCGATACTGGTGAGAGTAGGCGCCGCCCCGGGTGATGACTTCATTGATGGCGGTTATCAGCCCCTCTCTGTCATCGGGGTGCACGGTGACCACCACCTGCTCCAGGCTGAGGCCATCGCGACCCAGTTTCGGATCGAGATCGAAAACCCGTGCAAAGGCTTCGTCCACGGTGAAACGGTCGGTCGGTAGATCCCAGTGCCAGGTGCCGATAATTGCACCGGCGGCGAGGGCCAGTTGAACCCGCTCCACGTTTTCTCGCGCAACCGCTTCGCTGACCAGCAGGCGCTCCTGCGCGGCGCGTCTTTCGGTGACGTCACTGAAGAAAATCGCGATCTGCCGCTCGCTGGGGTCACCCACACGCACGGCCCGGACGTCAAACCAGCGTTCAAAGGTATTGGCGTAATTTTCGAAGTTTGCGGGCTCGCCAGTCTTGGCGACGTGCCCGTATGTTTCGAACCAGAAGCTCTCCAGGTCGGGTGCGAACTCGGTGACCCATTTACCGCGCAGATTCACGCCAGCCTGGCGTTCGAAGGCCGGATTGGCCTCCACGAAGCGGTAATCCACCGGCCGGTCGTCAGCATCGAATTTGACCTGGACGATGGCGAATGCCGCTTCGATCGTTTCCAATATCGTTCTGAAACGCTCCTCGCTTTTGCGCAGCGCGGTTTCAGCGCTTCGGGCCTGCGTGAGGTCGAGCATCGCGCCGATCATGCGCACGGCGCGGCCATCGGCGGTGCGGATCACGTGCCCGCGATCGAGCACCTCGGCGTAGGAGCCGTCTCTGCGTCGGAAGCGGTATTCGTCGGTCCAGGCAACGCCGTTGCCCTCAATCACCTGATGGATCGAGGCATGGATGCGTGCTTGGTCATCGGGATGGATTTGCGCTATCCAGCCTTCACCGGTTGAGTCGAAGGTGGCCAGGACGTGGCCGTAAGCATGCTGCAGCGCGTCATTCCAGATCACCTGGTTTGTGGCCAGGTCCCAGTCCCAGACGGCATCGTTGGTGGCCTTCAGCGCAAGTCGATAACGTTCCTGAGTTTCGGCTACGGCAAGGGCCGCCAAATGCTCGCTGGTACGATCGCGCAGGATTTTGACAAAACCGAGGTGGGTCTCATCGTCGGCGTAGAGCGGCATCATCTCGCCTGACGCCCAGAACAGCTGGCCATCCTTGCGCAGGTGCCAGCGATCGTCCAACGCGCGCCCTTCACGTAGGGCGCGCTGCATTTCCTGTTCTATCCGGCCGCAGGCCCTATCTTCAGGGGTGAAGAACCGTTCAGCGCTTTGGCCGCGCATTTCCTCGGCGGTCCAACCCATCACAAAAGCGGCGCCGGCGTTCCACTCGGTAATGTTGCCGTTCGGGTCAGTCACCACAATGGCAAAATCTTTGGCGCTGGCGAAGATCGCGCGCTGACGTGCTTCCTGGTATTCGAGGTTGGCCGTTAGTGCGGTTTCAGGGTGAATGTCGATGTCGTCGCAGGCAGCATTGCGCGCTGCCATTGCGGCATTCCCGAGTGCCAGGCGCAGACGCACGACCTCTGACTCAAGCGCCTCACGGGTAAGATTTTTCAGGTTTTCCCCCACGCCACTCACCCTTGGTTTCTTTGCTCAAACTGACGTTCAATTCGCTGTGTGCAATCAAATCAGAAACGGGGGAAAGTTTCACGCTCAAAGCGTTTTTCAGGAAGGGTGATTAAGCGGCAGTGTGGCAGCAACGATGACCAGGTAAAGACGAGTGGCGTCCGGCATCGGGCATACCTCCCTGTGTGAGGAGGCATGCTAACCGGTGGTCGCCTGGCAGCAGCAGATAAAATCGGGACGAAGTTGGCTGGAACAGACCGTGCGGCCAACGCACGTTTCGCAGGTTCAATCGGCGATAGCGTTCAGCTCCTTCATTACGGCGTCCGAGAGTTCCAGTTCGCCCGCTGCCATGTTTTCATGCAAATGGGTCACCGAAGAAGTGCCCGGAATCAGCAGGATATTGGGTGAGCGACGTAGCAGCCACGCCAGCGCCAACTGCATCGGTTTAACGTTCAGCCGTTGGGCAACGCTGCTCAGCGTAGACGACTGCACCGGGGTGAATCCGCCCAGCGGGAAGAACGGCACATAGGCAATGCCGTCGTTGGCCAACTCGTCGATCATGGCGTTATCGTGTTGGTGGGCGATGTTGTACAGGTTCTGGACACAGACGAGGTTGATGATCTTTCGCGCTTCGGCAACCTGTGTTGGCGTGACATTGCTGATGCCGATATGGCGCACCAGCCCTTGCTGTTGCAACGCTGCCACGGCGGTCAGCGCCGCTTCGATAGAGCCTTCGCCCGGCCCCATCGGGCTGTGCATGGCGCGAAAATTGACCACGTCGAGCACGTCCAGTCCCAGGTTGCGCAGGTTGTCATGCACGGCCTGCGTCAGGTCATCCTTAGACGACGCCTCAAGCCAGCCGCCATCAGGGCCACGCCGGGCGCCGATCTTGGTGACGATAGTCAGGTTGTCCTTATACGGATGCAGTGCTTCGCGAATAATCTGATTGGTGATATGCGGACCGTAATAGTCGCTGGTATCGATGTGGTTCACGCCAGATGCGACCGCCTCGCGCAGCACCGCCAATGCCGCATCACGATCCTTTGGCGGTCCAAACACGCCAGGGCCCGCCAACTGCATTGCTCCGTAACCCATGCGGTTGACCGTGCGATTGCCGAGATTGAAGGTGCTGCTTTTTTCCGAGGGGGTCATGTCTGTCACCTTTGCCTGACGTGAGGACGACTATAATATGAAGGATCCTTCAGGTTTTGAATTCGCATTCCATGAGCAACCTCAAAGCGTCATTAAAGCCAAGAAAATCAGCGGTTCAAGCCCGCTCCGCCGCAACCGTCGAGGCGTTGCACACGGCCACCCTTCAGGTTTTGACCCAGCAGGGGCTGATTCGATGCACCACCACCCGCGTGGCCGAGCGCGCCGGCATGTCTGTTGGCAGCCTCTATCAGTACTATCCGAACCGTGATGCGTTGCTGGCGGCGGTTCTGGAAAAGCATCTGGTCGAAGTTGCCGAAACTGTCGAGTTGGCCTGTGATCGGTATCAGGGCACGTCGGTTGCTGATATGGCATCAGGTTTGGTGGCAGCTTTTCTTGCGGTCAAGCTGCGTGAGCCGGCCGTGTCGAAAGCTCTATATGCCATCGCGGGGGAGCGGGGCGGGGCAGAACTTGTCGCTCGCATCAACGCGCGAATGGTTGCGGCAACCGCAGCCTTGTTGGCGACGGCGGCCGATGCTCATTTTGAAGACCCTGTGTTAACCGCTGCCATCGCGCTCAGTGCCGTGGTCGGCCCGGTACGAGCCTTGCTGGAAGGGAATGCATCACCGGCCTTCGAAGCGGGCCTCGAACAGCAGGTTACTTTGCTGTTGAGGGCCTACCTTCAATCACACCCCAAACCTGCCTGAGCGACAGCGCGGCTGCGCATCATTACAACGCCAGCTCCATGTGAATGATGTCTATCGGTTGCCCACCGACGCCATGGCTGAAAACCCCGTGCGAGCGTGTGACAAAACCATGCTTTGCATAGAAGCCTTCCGCGTTCAGCGTCGACTCAACCTTGATCATGCGAATGCCTGGTCCACGTGCATTTTCGATACCGATCTTGAGCAGGTGTGCGCCAAGGCCGGTGCCGCTGGCTTCGCGAAGCAGAAACAGCCGCGTGACTTCACCGGGTTCTGAATCGACAAATCCGACGATCCGCTCCTGTTGCAGAGCCACGACCATTAGCCCTCGTTGGAGCAGTTGCTCGTAAAACGCAGGGGTTCGTTCCCCCATCCAGCCATTGAGTTGCTGCGGGCTATAGCGCCCGTTGGAGAGCTCGGCGATCGATTGCCGGGTGACGTCAAAAACAGCTTGGCCATCGCCAGGTTGGGCAGGTCGCAGGTTAAAGTCTTGCATGAACTCTTCCTTGATTTCAGACCGTCCAGACCATGGTTTGGAGCATGATATGCGGGTGGCTTTCCAGTGGTTCCCATTCGTCCATGTAGACGAAACCTTGTTTCAGGTAGAAGTTCGCCGCCCGTTCATTGACAGGGGAAACGTCCAGGAAAATCTGGTCATGCCCTTTGCGCAACGCAGCGGATTTCACCGCATCGACCAGTTGAGTGGCCAGGCCTGCGCCACGCTGCGCGGGATCTATCCACATCGCGATCAAGTTGTAGCGGTTGGCTTGATCGACAGCAGCGCCGATCATTCCTACCGGTTGATCTTCTTGGAAAGCCAACCAGAATTGCGTCCCGGTGGAGGACGCTCGCTGTTGCCACTGCTCGTCGCTGTAGTCCGCCGCCGTCTGGTAACTCACACCGAATGCCGTGGGCGCGTCCAGCAACGCGGCGAGACGGATGTGCTTCAAATGCTGCCAATCCCTGGTTTGCGTCAATCGTACTTGCATGATCATCCTGAAAAATAAATCGCCATGTATGAGGTGTTTCGGACCAAAAACGAAGGTCACGGACCCATTGCGCAGCGATTTCCCTGCGCAGATGATTTGTAACATTCAGCTTCACATCGGCACAAGATAGTAGCCAGCCCAACGCTTTTTTCGTGAGGCTGCACCGTGTTTCAACGTCTTCTGTGTTCACTGTCCGTTTTAAGCCTGTCCGTCGCAGCGGCTCATGCTGCCGATACTTCTGAGCTCAATACACCTCGTCTGTCGAGCATCGACAACTTTCGCGACGTCGCTGGCATCACCAGCGCGTATTCCACCGCCAACGACGGCACGATGCGTGCGGGAGTTTTTTACCGCTCCAATGCACTGACCCCGTCGGCGGTAGATCTGGCCACCTTGAACAGCCTTGGCATTACAGCGGTGTATGACCTGCGCACGCCCAGCGAGATCGCCGCGACGCCCGACACCATGCTGAAGGGGGCTACGTACACCCACATCGATATCATCGGCGGCGGCACGTCGGGTGCCAACATCACCAACATTTCCATCACCAGCGCGGCCAGTGCCATCGCGATGATGCAAGACACCAACCGCGATTTCGTGCGTAACGCCGGAATGCGCAGCGAGTTCAGCCAGTTGTTCAATGAACTGGCCACAGCCGACGGCGCTGCACTGTTCCACTGCACGGCCGGCAAGGACCGTACAGGCTGGACCGCCGCGGTATTGCAGAGCATCGCAGGGGTCGACAACGCGACCATCATGAGCAACTACCTGGCGACCAACGATTACACGGCCGCCCGAGTGAAAGCGACCCTGGCGGCGATGCCGGCGAGTATGGCTGCCATCTACGCGCCGCTGTTGGGTGTGGACGCGAGTTACCTGCAGGCCGGGCTGGACCAGGTGACGGCGGAGTACGGCAGCATGGATAACTACCTCAAACAAGGTTTGGGCCTGTCGCAAGAAACCCTCTACGTGCTGCGAGCCAAGATGGTTTATTACAACAGCCTGCCCGGCGAGGCAGGGCTGATCGGTAACGCCGCTGCCGGAGCGCAGCTTTTGCGACAACTGCAAAACAGCAGCCTGTCGGGCACCTACACGGCCTATAACTATTACCTGCAGTCGGCCATCGATGCCGGCAATCTGGGAGGCGTCGACTCCACAGTCGGCGGCCAGGTGCACGCCGACGCTGCCAGTTACCTGCTGCGCCAAGGTGCGTTGATCGATCAGGCCGCTGCCCCCTATACCCACGGCGCAGACCTGAAAATCGGTCAATACCGTTTATGGACGACTGCTTTGGCGGGCTATCTGGGCACTGATGGCTCGGCCCATGCTGCCAGCAGCAACGAGCACAGCCAGGGAACGATGGTCGGCCTGACTCAACGTTTCAGCGAACAACTCAGTGCTCATGCCGGTTTTGGTTACAGCCGGGGCAATGTGGGCGGCGCGGGCGGCGAGGTGGACACCGACCTGACCTTCTTCAGCGTGGGTGCACGTTTCGCACCGGGCAGTCTGGAGCACGGCCTGTTTGTGAGCGCCGACGCCAACGCGGGCTGGCTCGACTACGACAGCAAACGCGAACTCGGTGGTGGCCTGGGTACGGCCAAGGGTGACAGCCATGGCAATCTCTCGGGGGCAAGCCTGGCGCTGGGGTATCGCCTGCCGGTCAATGCGATGATCGTCGAGCCAAGCCTTGGCGTGCGCATCAGTCACCTGGATGTATCGGGGTTCCAGGAGAAAGGCAGCGAGCTGGCGCTTCAGGTCGATGACCTCAAGGCGACCCGCCGCAGCGCGTTTGCCAATCTCAACGCATCATTCGCTCCGGTCAGCGCCGGCGAGTGGAAACTGGTGCCAGGTTTGCAAGTGGGGTACGAGCACGCACTGGGTGATCATCAGGTTAATAGCGAAGGGCAGTTGCTGGGGCTGGATATTGAGCAGCGTGCAGCCTTCGACAACCGGGACCAATTCACCGGTGGCGTCAATCTCATGGCCAACCTCGGCGCGCTGAGCCTGGGCGCCGAAGTCGGTGCCAGTGGCGGCGGCGACAGCCACGGGTTCAGTGGCGGCCTCAAGGCCAGCTACTTGTTCTGATCATCCAGAACCACCGCTACCGCCGCCCGGAGCAGGCTCACTTCCACAATGATTTTGCAGTGTTTACCTGTGGTAGCGAGCTTGCTTCGGGCGGCGTTCCGACGAACGCTATTTCACGTTCGACATGGTCGTGCCTGACACAGCAGATCACTCATTCCACTTTGCTGCTACAGGCCTTTTCGCACGTGGGCCGGGCTGACGCCGTAGGCACTCTGGAAGTACCGGCAAAATCGACCGACGTTGCTGAATCCGTGTTGCAAAGCCACCTCTGTCACGGAAAGCGGCACGCTGTCGGTGAGTGCTTTATAGGCGCGCTGTAAGCGAACCTGTCGCTGGTAGCCAATGATCGAGGTGCCCACAAAACGCCGAAAACCATCTTGTAATGCGCGCAGGCTGACGTTGCTCAATACGGCAAGGTCAGTGCTGCTCACGCTGTTTTCGGGATGATCCTGAATGTACTCGATGGCAAGTTTCACATGCCTTGGTGCAATGTTCGGAGCAGGGCGGCGCAGGGCTTCGGTGAAGTTGTGCGGCCACGCTTCCAGCACCGCATCCACCAGCATTTCACGCAGGCGTGAAGGCATCAACGAACCCGTGTGCATCAACACGTCGAACTCGGCGCCGGTGGCCAGTTCAACCAATGCCCGGATGCCCTGAAAAGCCGTCGCGTTCAAATCCACTGCCGGTTCGAAGTGCACCTTTTGCAGAATCGGTTTGCCCAGCAGTGTCGATAGTCGCTCGGTCAGCAACGCACGATTAATGGAAATCCCGTGCTGCGCGTGATTGTCGACAAATTGCATCGAGCGAATATCGGCCTTGTCGATAGCCAGTCCGATGTGGGCATAACCCACCGACTCGGTCACGTGCTTGAAAATGATCTTGCCCGCAGTAGGGATGACGAACGTGATCTCGTCATGCGGAGCGGGGAACACCACCGTGAAGTCGCCACGGTAATGCATGCGGCGAAAACTGACTCCTTCGTGCCTGCCGTAGACACCACCGATAATGATGTTGTCAGGTGGCGGCGGACTGTCGGCATAGCGGTTGCCGAACATCTTCGAGAACAGCGCGCCGAAGTCGTCGCAGTTCAAGTCGCTGGATCGCAGGATGATGGGCGTGTGTGTCGTGCTTGAGTACACCTTGAAAATCGCCTTGAGAGCGGCCGAGCCTTGCACGCAAACTATCGACCAGGGGTTGAACTGAAGCAGATCGCAAAGGCGCAACAGCATTATCAGGTGTGAATGACAGATTTATGACCGCGCATCTTTCGCCTCGCCTCAGTCGCTTTGCCGCGGGGCCTCTGAGCGCACCACCATCAAGATTCCGATCCCGGACACCGCCATGCCGGACGCCATTTGCCAT
Source organism: Gordonia sp. IEGM753 (assembly GCF_050321825.1). Lineage (NCBI taxonomy): Bacteria > Bacillati > Actinomycetota > Actinomycetes > Mycobacteriales > Gordoniaceae > Gordonia > Gordonia sp. IEGM753. Next base: position 2,624,696 of record NZ_JBNQGB010000001.1, on the reverse strand, counting down.
GACAGCGGTTCATCGAACATGGCCCAGGCCCACAGCATCGTAACGGGTGGGCTCAGGTACAAAATGCTCGCGACCCGCGTGGCTGTGGCGCGGCGCAGGCAAATCCAATACAGCCCATAACCGCCCAGCGTCGACAAGCCCACCGTCCACAAAACGCTCAGCGCAAAACCTGTGCTGGGGATCGGCGCGAGGCTGCCTTGCGCACCCTCGACGAAGGCGAATGCGACGCTCGATACCGCACATTGCAGCCACAGATTCGGCAGCAGACCCAGGGAGTCCGCAGCGGGTAATTGCTTTTGCCACAGTGTGGCAGCGGCCAGCGACAGCATGCCGAGTAGCGGCAGACCGTACGCCCATAACGGCGCGTTACCCCACGCCAGTGCGCCATGCGTTACCAGCATCACACCGATCAGGCCGATAACCAGTCCTGCCCAGACCTGCCATACCAGCCGTTGCCCAAGCACCGCAGCCGCGAGCAAAGCCATGCCCATCGGCAACAGATCAGCGAAGAGCGCGGCAAGGCCTGCTGGCACGCCCAAGGCAATGCCCTGGGTGACGCCGGCCAGATAGCCGGCCATGGCCAGCAGGCCGATACCTGCATTTTTCAGCAGCGCAACCGGTGACGTTCGCCGTAATTGCCGGGCAACGAAGGGCAGCAGAATCAGCGTGACGGCCACGCACCGCCAAAACACCACCAGCAGCGCCGGTGCATAATCAATCGAAAAGCGCGCCCCGACGAAGCCGGAACTCCAGGTCAAAATCAATGCGGCCTCAAGTAACGGCAATGGCAGCGTTCGACCCCAGTGGGGCGTGGCGTGTTGCTGACGGGAAAGTGCTGTTGGCGGGTTCATCAACACACGCTACGAGATCGGTGTAATCTAATAAATCAAAATTAAATGCAGCACTCATTCACGAAGATTAAACAATGACAGCAATCCTCGACATCGAACTGGTGCGAACTTTTCATGCCGTGGCGCGCATCGGAAAATTCAGTGCGGCGGCCGAGCAGTTACACAAGAGCCCTGCGGCGGTGAGTGTGCATATTCAGCGGCTGGAAGCGGTCGCTGGCGGGCGATTGCTCAACCGCGACAATCAGTCGGTTTCCCTGACCGTGCTCGGCAAGCGATTGCTGGTGTCGACCACCGAACTGCTGAGCACTCATGACCGGGTATTGGCCGACTTGCACGGCACTCATCTGGCGGGACGCGTCACGTTGGGCGTGCCGGATGAGTACGCGGAGCATGTCATCCGGCACATCCTGCCGACGTTCGCGCAAGCCTGGCCCAATGTGGTGCTGGAACTGAAAACTGCCCCCAGCTACACCCTGCGCGACCTGGTACAACGAGGCAAGTTGCAGGCCGCTGTGGTTACCCAACCCATCGGGCAACTAAGCCCACAGGTGCACGTTCTGGTGGCGACCACACCGGTCTGGGTCGGGCCGGTAAACAGCGTGGTGGCCTCCCACGATCCGCTGCCCCTGGCGGTGCATGCGGCGCAGTGCCCTTATCGGCAAGCGATGATGGAGTCACTCAAGCACAGCGGTCGCCAATCGCGCGTGGTGCTGGAAAGCCCTTCCAATCAGGCGATCAAGGCCTGTGTCGAGGCGGGACTGGCGATCAGTTTGATCGACCGCGCCCGCGTGACGCAGAACATGCAAATACTCGAAGGGTTTCCTGTCATACCGGAGCATGAAATCGTGTTCATGCAATCGTCGGCATCAGCAGCCGACGAGGCGGTCAATGTGCTCGCGCAGGCCATGCGGCAACACTTCAGGCTTTAGTCTAAGCCCGTGTTTTAGAAGTCCAGGCGAGTGGTTAGCATGAAGTTGCGAGGCTCACCGTAAGCGGCGGAATTGTAGAAGCCGATGTTGGTGTAATACGACTTGTCGAAAAGGTTGTTGACGTTCAACGTTGCCGACAGCTTTTCGGTAAACCGGTAGCTGGCCATGGCATCAACCAGCCAATACGCCTTCTGCGAGAATTCTTCATAGCGGCCATGCGGTGAGTTGTAGATGTCCTGCCAACCGACGCTCTGCCAGCGAGCGCCACCGCCGACAGTCATTTTGTCCAGGGCGCCGCCGAGCTTGTAAGTGGTGTAAAGCGTGACTTGATCTTCGGGTTCGAAGGTAGAGATTTTCACGTCGTCATCGTCGCGCACGATCTTGTGCGTGTATCCGGCCTGTACTTGCCAGCCCGGCATCAACTCGCCAGAAGCTTCGATCTCGTAGCCCTTGGTCACCGCTTTAGTGCCTTTGAACGCGTAGTTGGCCGGGGTGGGTTTGAGGTTGTTGTAGTCGTCGTCAGACACTGAGCGATTGTCTTCGCGAATTTCGAAGTAGGCCGCGCTGGCATTCAAGCGTCCTTCGTAAAACTCGGCCTTGAGCCCCAGTTCGTAATTCTGGCCTTCATCCGGTTCGAGTATTTTGTTGTCGCGGTCGCGATTCCAGTTTTCCTGAGGCATGAAAATGTCGGTGTAACTGGCGTAGACCGAGTACGTGTCGTTCAGGTCATACACCGCGCCAACGTAGGGCACGAAGCGTCCGGTTTCTTTATAGGAGGGCGTCAGCCCGGTCAGTTGATAATCGACCACGCGTCCGCCAAGCAACACTTTCAGGTCATCACTGACGTTGAGGCGGGTGGTGACGTAAGCGCCGGTCTGGCGGACGGTATCGTCGATCCGTTGCGACAACGGGCCCCAGTCAGGTTCGCGAAAGTTGCCGTGCCAATTATTGAAGTCCAAGGCGTTAGGACCGTAAGGCGTATAGTTCCAGTAACCTTTGCCCTTCCAGTTCGAGGTGGCGATGGAGCCGCCCAGCACCAGTTCATGTTCGCGTCCCAAGAGGCTGAAAGGGCCGGTGACATACAGGTCGGCGGAGTCGCTGACGGTTTCACCGGTGTACTTGCCAGGGGTGAGGAACGAGCTGCCATCGGTTGTCGGTGTGTCGCCCTGAATCGAGCCCATGAGGGCGTGGTATCCGTTGATCTTGTGATCCATTTGCAGCTTCGCCAGCCAGCCGTTGCTGAAGTTGTGCTCCAGAATCGCGAAGACCGTGCGGGTGTACTGCTCCCAACTGCTCCAGTCGGCGCCGTTGTTGAACGAGCGCGAGACATGGTTGCGATCGCCGTTGGCGTTGATCAGCGGGAAGCTTCCCGACCATGAAGAGCCTTTCGGCAAACTGTCCTGATAGTCGCCGCCGACCGTGAGCATCGTCTCCGGCGACAAATCGAATTCCATGATGCCGTAGTAGACCGGAGTCTTGCGTGAGTAGCGGTCCATGAACGACTGCTTGTCCTGATACGCGGCAACAGCCCGGCCTCGCACGTTGCCGGATTCGGTCAAGGGGCCACTGACGTCGAGTTCGCTGCGGTAGTTGTCCCAGGAACCTGCGCCCAGGCTGACGTGGCCCTGGAACTGGGCGGTCGGTTTCTTGCGCACCAGGTTGATGGTGGCGCCCAGCGAGCCTGCACCCGTGAGCAGGCCTGTGGCGCCCTTGAGCACCTCGACGCGGTCATAAATGGCCATGTCGCTCAAGGTGTTGCCAGCAGAATAAGCAACGTTACGCGCCGTCGAGGGAATGCCGTCGTACTGGAAGTTGTTCACTGAAAAGCCCCGTGCGTAGTAGTTGCTACGCTCGGTGTCGAAGGCCGACACGGTGATGCCTGGCGTGTGGCGCATCACGTCGTCAACGCTGTTCAGCCCGAAGTCATCCATGTGCTGGCGCGTGACGACGGTGACCGATTGTGGCGTTTCGCGCGGCGAAAGCACCAGGCGCGTGGCAGTTGCGATGTTGCCCGGCGTGTAGGAGCCGGTGCCTTCGGTGACGGTCCCCAATTCGTTGGAAATAATCTCGGTGCTGCCCAGTTCCATCACCGACGCGTCGCCGGCACGTGGCAGCAACGAGTAACGCCCGTCGCTTTCGCGCACCGGTTGCAACCCTGAGTTGGACAGCAGACGGTCGAGCCCTTCGGTCAGGGTGAATGTGCCGTCCAGGCCATGGGTGGACTGACCACGGGTGAGCGTCGGATCGAACGACAGCACCACACCGGTTTCAGCCGCAAAACGGGTGAGGGCGGTTCCCAGATCACCGGCGCCGATATGGTATTCGCGCGCGGTACTTTCGCCGGCCTGCGCCTGCGCCTGTGCAAACGTGCCAAGCCCAAGGAATGTGGCGCAGAGCAAGGCACTGCGAAAGTTCGCCGTCATTGGGCGAGTCTGGAAGGGTGGTCGCATGGTGTGATGTTCTCGTCGTTGTTGGAAAGCGGGCGTGTCTGGCCACTGTTCAATGAGTCGAACGAGAACGAGAAAACCTATCATTTACATCACATTAATTTAGCGCGCCAACACCGTGACCCAGTAGCGAGTGGTTCTTTCGAGGCGCACCGGCAGGTTGGTGGTCAGTGCTTGCAACGCCTGGTCGGTGTCTTGCACCGCAAAGGCCCCGCTGATGCGCAGGCTTGCAACCGCCGGATCACAGCGCAGCCAGCCTGCGCGGTAGCGGCCCAGTTGTGCCAGGAAGGTGTCCAGTCGTTGATCGTTGGCCACCAGCACGCCTCGGGTCCAGGCATCCTGGCCGGACGTCACTGGTTCAGGCGGGCCGACATGATGAGCCTGGAACGTGCATTGGCTGGCGGCATCGAGTATCAGCGGTGTGCCGGCGATGGGGCTGATGCGAACCTGATGCTCGAACACCGCCACGCTTGAAACGCCGTCTTCGCGACGCACAGAAAACCGTGTCCCCAGCGCCTGGATGCGGCCTTGTGCGGTGTCCACGAAAAACGGCCGGCCTTCAGGATCGGGAGCGGTGCTGATCAAGATTTCGCCCTTGTGCAGCGTCAAGCGCCGTTGGCCGGCGTTGTACCTCACGTCTACCGCGCTGTCGGTGTTGATGTGCAGCTGCGAGCCATCCGCGAGCACGACCTTCTTTTGCTCCCCGGTTCCGGTTTGATAATCGGCCATCCAGCCTGCGGTGCTTGCCTGGCGGTAACCGCCATAACCCAGCACGCCCGTGCCGAACGCCAGGACAAAACCCTTGAGCAGCGTGCGTCGACCGCTGTGTCCGGCCTGATCGGCCAGGTTCAGGGCGCGCCCGGTGAGCGTTGCCGGAAGACCGCGCAGGCGTTGTTGCAAACCTTGAGCGTGTTCCCAGGCCCAGCGATTTTCTGCACTGTCTTGCAGCCAGGCTTCCCAGCCTCGTTGTTCGGTGGCCGTGACTTCTTCGTTTTGAAGCGTGCTGTACCAGTTCGCGGCCTGTTCCAATGCCAGTCTTTGTCGGGCGTCCAGCGCAGTCATGGTGATGAGTCCGCAAGCCCCAGGCTGAACAGCAGGCAATGTTGGGTAGCTTTGGCAATGTAGCGGGTGACGGTGACCACCGAGATGTCCAGTTGCGCGGCAATCGCCTTGTAGGTCATGCCGTCCAGTTGCGATAACAAAAACGCACGTCGCACGTTGGGCCCCAGGCCGGCCAGCATCGCATCGAGTTCGCACAGGCTTTCCAGCAGAATCGCGCGAGTTTCTTCGCTGATGGTGACGGCATCGGCCTGTTCGGCGAGTGCTTGCAACCACGCACGTTCCAGGCGTGCGCGTCGAAAATGATCAATCATCAGCCGCCGAGCAATGGTTGCCAGGTAACCCTTGGGTTCCCGCACCGCTTGCAGTTGAGCATCCGCATCCTTGGCACTGAGGATGCGGATGAACACGTCCTGTACCAGGTCGGCGGCCAATTCACGACAGTCAACGCGTGGGCGCAACCAGCCCAACAGCCAACGGTGATGCGCTTGGTAAAAAAACTTCACCTGTTGGTTCAACGGGCTATTGCTGGGCATGTCGCGGCTCAAAGTGTAATTGGGATTGATTATCATTTTATGAGGCGCGAGGTTTTTTCTGCAAGTCTCTTGGGCGTTTGGGCGTTTTTTGCATTGCGTATGCGCAGAGCCGGGTCAGCTATCCGCTTTGTTTCGCTGCCTGACGCGCAATATCCCCGCAAAAAATATCGATGCTGCCACTGTCCGGAGCATTGCGCACGACCACCGAGTATTCGCCGGACAACAGCACCGACAGTTGCACCGGGGCGCTTCTGGAGAAGGTCCAGCCGCGAATGGCCTGGCGTTCAGTGATGACCTGATCGTTCATTGCGTAAGCGACCGGGCCGGGTTGCTGGCAACTGCCCTTGTTAATGAAGGCGTAAAGACGCAAGGGCAGTGAACTGCCGCTTGGAGCACCGCTGACGAAAAAACTGAATCCGGTTTTGTCGTCCCAACTGGCTAACGTGACATTGCCGATTTGACCGGTGTTCTGTTTAGTAGCGACCAACGGCACGTACACGCTGGGGTTAGATGAAGAGGCGCAACCGAACAGGCTGGTAGTCATCATCAGGGCTGCAAGTGAGGGTTTGAGCTTCATTATTGCCAACCTCCTGCACAGTGGAACTGCTTATTGAGATTAGCTGATTTGGCTGATTTAACCTGCGGTGTTCCCGCCTGCTGTCGCGCCAATGGCGTTACGGCGAGGCATTCAGCGCGGCGTGTCAGGGCGTGCGCTGCGGCTCGCCACTCGCGACTGTCCGATCGACCAGACGAACACTGTCGCGTCCACCGCGCTTGGATTCGTAAAGCGCCGCATCGCCTTGTTCGATCAATGCCGCGAGGCTTGCAGGCGGGCGGTCGAACACGTTGGCGCCGATGCTCAGGGTGACCGCCACGGGCGTGGCAAATGTCTGGGCGGCAGTCTTTCCAAACTGCTCGCGCAAGGTCTTGGCCAACTCCACGACGTGCGCAGTCGATGCGTGGTTCAACAGGATGACGAACTCGTCGCCGCCCAGTCGCGCTGCCAGCGCACCGTTGGGCAGTACCGAACGGATGATTTCGCTGAGTGCGACCAGCAGTTGGTCGCCAGCGGTATGCCCGTATAGGTCGTTGACCAGTTTGAAGTTGTCGATATCGATCAGCAGCAGGGCGCCTGGGCGAACACTGGAAACTTCATGCAATAGGCGCGGTGCCCGGACCTCAAGCGCGCGGCGGTTGTACAGCGTGGTCAACGGGTCTCGTGCCGCCAGCCGCGCGATGCGCTTCTCGCGTCGGTAGCGCTCGGAGCCGGTCATCGACAGTGCGATCAGCATGATCGCTATTGTGCCCTCCACCAAAGAGACCTGAATGATCTCGCCACGAAAGGCCGCGAGGTCGATCAGGGTGCCGGGGATGATCACCGTGATTGCCTTGGCCACATAAAAAATCCCGTGCAGCAACAGCACATAACGCAACTGCACCGCACCCACGCTCAATGACCTGCCATGCGGGCGCAGCAGAAAACTGGCTCTAAGGGAGGTCAAGGCAACCAGCGATGAGTTGACCAGCAGCATGACCTTTGACCACGGCAATTCGCTTGGCAATAACAACATTGCCAGCCACACGACAAAAATCAGGTACCAGGCAGGCGACAGGCGTGCCTGGGTAAAACGTGCGACGCCCAGCAGGAATAGCCAATGGGCCACTACCAGCAGGCCGTTGGCGAACCAGATACCGATCAGCAGCAGGCCGGCCCCGCGCAGCAAAGCGAGGGTGGAACCCACGGAGATGGTGGCAAAACCGGCGCTCCAGAACAGCAGCGACGGTTCCCGGACGCTGCCCCATTCGACCGCCAGGTAAAGTGCGGCAGCCGCTGCGAGGGCAATACTTAGAACCAGAATGGTTGGAGGGTCGAGCGCCATTTACGGTGAGGCCTGCCTGATATGCGGTGATGAGCCGCAATTGTAAGCGTTTGATGTGACGGCTCCCATACGCGCATGCCGAGTGGTGAGCAATAAAATCCCACTCCGAAATCAATGAGAAGCATTGCCGTCTACGTCTCTGATTATTCGCCGTTGTGGAGACCAAGCCGTGTTTTTCGGAGATTTTTTGAATTTTTCCGAGGCGCATGAATCGGAGGGCAAAGCTGTAAAAAAATTCGTCAGGGGTACCCATCCGGCAGGGCACTTTTTGCCAATAACCCGTTCGGTGTACCCTTGGCGGATAATTTTCGTTCGCCCAATGGCCGTGATGAGGCCCGACCGCTAGAGCCTATACATGCAATCAAACGACCGCCCTGTCGGCGTCTCCTTACTGCTTCAGAACCTGCGGGCTGGAACGGCGCAGTTGCACATTGCGCTTGAGAAACGTCTGCCATTCTTCTCGCCATTACTGGACCACGCTCACTACCGGCGTCTTATCCAGGCGTATTACGGCTTTTATCAACCGTTGGAACAGCGTCTGCGAACGAGCGGCACGCTTGCGCACGACGTTGATTTGGCCAAGCGATTCAAGACTCCCACGTTGTGCCGCGACCTGCAGGCGCTGGGGCTGAGCGAGCGCGACATTGCCGATTTACCGCTGTGCCAATCGCTGCCTGCTGCCGATTCTGCGCAAGCCTGCCTCGGCGTGTTGTACGTGCTGGAAGGCGCCACGCTCGGCGGGCAAATCCTGCGTCGCGAGATCGCGGGCCGATTACAGCTTGATGCTCACAATGGCGCGGCTTTTCTTGATTTCTATGGCGCTGCCACCGGCAGGCGCTGGCGAGAATTCACTGACTACCTGGCCACGTGCGAACTTGATGAAACAGCGCGAAACACCGTCGTGAGCGCCGCCCAACACACATTTGCCTGCTTTGAACGCTGGCTGGAAAAGACCGAGGTACTGCTATGAATCCGTTAGACAAAGACGCCTTTGAAGAACTGCTGGCCAATTGTGACGATGAACCGATTCGTACGCCCGGCGCCATCCAGCCCCACGGAGTCTTGCTGACCTTGTCCGAGCCTGATTTGCGCATCCTGCAGATCAGCGCCAACGTTGAAACGTTGCTGGGTCGGCTGCCGATGGACATCGTTGGCGCGCAGTTGCAGGTGTTGATCGGCGACGCCTATGTGCTTCAGGTCAAAGAGGCTGCGCAACAGGATAATCCGCTGGATATCGCGGCGATGTATTTCAAGCTCAACGGCTCTACGTTCGAAGCGTTTGTCCATCGGCATCAGGGCGTGTTGGTACTGGAACTGGAGGTTCAGGCAGACAGCCATGGCGCGCTTGGCGAAAACGCCAAAACCAACAATCTGGGACGCATGCTGCAGCGCCTGCAAGCGGCGAAAACCCTGCAGGCCCTCTATGAAATCAGCGTCCAGGAGATCCAGTCGATCACCGGCTATGACCGGGTACTGATCTATCGTTTCGAGGAGGAAGGTCACGGGCAAGTCATTGCCGAAGCCACGTCGCCTTCGATGGAAGTGTTCCAAGGCCTGTTTTTCCCGGCGTCGGACATTCCCGAGCAAGCGCGGGAGCTGTATCGCACCAATTGGCTGCGGATTATTCCCGATGCCGATTATCAGCCGGTGCCCCTGGTGCCCAAGCTGCGTCCCGATACCGGGCAACCACTGGATTTGAGCTTCGCCAGCTTGCGCAGCGTGTCGCCGATTCACTGCCAGTACATGAAGAACATGGGCGTGTTGTCGTCCATGAGCATTTCGTTGCTCAAGGGTGACAAATTGTGGGGGTTGATCAGTTGTGGCAACCGCCAGCCACTGCATGTTCCGCATGAACTACGCAGCGCCTGCCAAACCATCGGCCAAGTGTTGTCGCTGCAGATCAGTGCGATGGAAGCGTTGGAGGTCAGTCGTCAGCGTGAAGAAAAGGTCGAGACGCTTGCCCTGCTAAATCAAGCGATGATCGACTCTCAGGAAAATGTGTTTGACGGTTTGGCACAGCAACCTGAGTTGCTGATGGCGCTGGCCAATGCCACAGGCGTGGCGATCATCGAAGACAAGCAACTGCATCGCTACGGCAATTGCCCCGAAGCTGACGAAATTCGTGCGCTGCACAAATGGCTGCAGGAATCTTCGCAGACGGTCTTTGCCAGTCATCAGTTGTCGCAGGTTTACCCGCCTGCCGAACACTTCACTCACGTCGCCAGCGGTGTACTTGCGATGAGCCTGCCCAAACCGGTCGATAACGGTGTGCTGTGGTTTCGTCCCGAGGTTAAAGAGAACATCAACTGGAGCGGTGACCCCAACAAACCACTGAATCTTGAAGACTCCGACACCGGAATGCGCCTGCGCCCACGCACGTCGTTCGAGATATGGAAAGTGGAAATGGCCGGGATTTCCAGTAAGTGGAGCCATGGCGATCTGTTTGCGGCTAATGACCTGCGACGTTCGGCGCTGGAAAGTGACCTGGCGCGTCAGGTATTGCGCGAGCAGCGCGCAGTGCAGGCCCGGGATGACCTGGTGGCGGTGGTCTCTCACGATTTGCGCAACCCGATGACGGTCATTTCAATGCTCTGCGGGATGATGCAGAAGGCGTTCAGCTCTGAAGGGCCGCACACTTCCCGACGTATCTCCACCGCCATCGATACCATGCAGCAGGCTGCCGGGCGCATGAATACGCTGCTCGAGGATTTACTCGACACCTCGAAGATTGACGCCGGGCGCTACAGCATTTCGCCCCAGCGCCTTGAGGTGGTCGAGATGTTCGAGGAGGCGCAATCGTTGCTTTCGCCATTGGCGCTGGACAAGGACATCGAAATTTCCTTCCATGCCGAGCCGCAACTCACCATCCACGCCGACCCCGAGCGGTTGTTCCAAGTGCTGTCGAACCTGGTGGGCAACGCCATCAAGTTCACGCCTCGCAGCGGCAAGATCGGCGTAGTCGCCATGTCCGCAGGCGATGACATTGTGTTCAGCGTGCGTGATACCGGTGAGGGGATTCCACAGGATCAATTGCCGCACGTGTTTGATCGCTACTGGACGGTCAAGGAAGGTAATCCGACGGGGTCCGGGCTGGGTCTTTACATCACGCAAGGTATCGTTGAAGCGCATGGCGGACGTATCGAGGCGCAAAGTGAAGTAGGGTGTGGCACCGAATTTCGGTTCACTGTTCCCAGGGCCGATTGATCGACAGCCATGAAAACCGATGCCGAGGGTGCGACAGATACCGTGCCCACCTGACGATTTTCTCAAGGCCACGGCATCGTGCGCTGAGCCTGGCGTCTTGATGCTTCACGGCGCCATGAAGATTCTTTAAACCTTATGCTGAACGTGGGTGTCGACTGCTCGAGTCGTTAACTCTGGCAGCCTGAGGAGGCATCAATGATTGGTGTCGTGATACCCGCCCACAATGAACAACAGCACATCGCCGAGTGCCTGACCTCGATCCTGCTTGCCTCAGCCCATCCGGCGCTTGAAGGGCGTCCGGTTCGCGTGTTGGTGGTGCTCGACGACTGTTCGGATAACACCGCTCACCTGGTGTCGGCCAAAGAGGTCGATGCTCTTCAGGTGTCGTTCCAGAATGTCGGCCAGGCCCGGGCAATCGGTGCCGCGCACCTGTTGGACTCAGGCGTCGAGTGGTTGGCTTTTACCGATGCAGACACCGTAGTGCCTCATGATTGGCTCGCGCGTCAGGTTGGCTTCATGGCCGATGCCGTGTGCGGCACGGTCGAGGTCGACAATTGGGGTGAGCATGGTGAAACGGTCAGATCCAGGTACCTGGAGCACTACAGGTTTACCGAGGATCATCGGCATATCCATGGCGCAAACCTGGGAATGAGCGCCACGGCCTACACCAATGCTGGCGGGTTCCAGCACCTGACCGCTCACGAGGATGTTCATCTGGTGGCAGCGCTGGAGCGCACCCGTGCCCGTATCGTCTGGACGGCGACAAATCCTGTGGTCACCAGTGCCCGTAAGGATTACAAATGCCGAGGCGGTTTTGGCGAATACCTGGAATTATTGGCCGGCACCGCTGACGCCTCCGGCCCTGGATCGCAACCCAGTGCCGAGACACTCCAGACCCACTGAACGAAGCGTTAAGATTTGCTGTGGAGCACTGCATGAAAGTTGGCGTGATTTCCGATACTCACGGTTTGCTGCGCCCCGAGGCTCTGGCTGCCTTGCAGGGGTGTGAGCGGATTATTCACGCCGGCGATATCGGCAGCCCGGACATTCTGGAGCAACTGGCGGCCATTGCGCCGCTGCATGTGGTGCGGGGCAATAATGACCTTGAAGCACCGTGGGCGGAAAATCTTCCGGACCTTCTTCGTTTCAACCTAAATGGATGGCAGGCACTGCTGGTGCATGACATCGCGGATGTACCGGACCTGGTCGATACGCCGGTAAAACTGGTGATTACCGGCCACTCGCATACACCGCGTATCGAATGGCGCGGCGATCAGCTGTATCTCAATCCTGGCAGCGCGGGGCGGCGGCGTTTTAAACTGCCGGTCACGCTGGCGGTGATTGACGTCCTTGCGACCTCAATGGCGCCGCGTCTGATTTCGCTGGTGGATGAACAGCGTCCATGACTCGCCAAAAGGAAGGAATCCAATGACTGCAACGACCCTGCACCTACTGTGCGGCAAGATCGCCTCGGGTAAATCGACGCTGGCAAAAGCGCTCGCCGAGCAGCACGGCGCCATTATTCTCAGCGAAGATCAATGGCTGTCGAAGCTCTATCCGCAAGAGATCCATTCGGTGACCGATTACCTTCGATGCGCGCGGCGCATTCGCGAAGTCTTTGGGCCGCTAGTGACTGGCATGCTGCGCGCAGGTGTTGTTGTGGTGCTGGATTTTCCGGCGAATACCGTCGCGGACCGCGAGTGGCTGCGCAGCCTTGCAGACAGCGCCGATGCGCAGCATTGCCTGCATTACCTGGTGGTGGATGACGACACTTGCCGAGCCAGATTGCATGCGCGCAACGCTGCGGGCGATCACGATTTCGCCGCGACCGATGCCGAGTTCGATCTGATCACCCGCTACTTCCAGGTGCCAGCTGCGGAAGAGGGGTTGGTGGTTGTTGTTCATGGGTGATCAACGACCATCAACGTGTCAGAAATCCCAGCGCGTCGTGAGCATCACATTGCGAGGGTCGCCGTAGTAGAGCCCCTCGCGTAGTAGTTGTTGCGCTCGCTGTCTAAGGCAATGGGTCAAAAAAACAGGTCTTTTGGCGAGAGCATTTTGCTGTACGAGGAGTTAGGGTTCCTGGCGTGTTGCTTGATCACCTGCTGCAAGATCTCGATGAAGGCATTGGCGGCCTTGCTTCGCACGTTACTCCGTCGGCTGACCACGCCGAGGATCCTGGATTTGGAGTCTTTGAACCCGCTCAAGGGCGCCACTGCTGTCGCAAAACATTCGGATTCAAGCAGCAGATCGGGCAGTACGGTCAGCGAGTCTGTTTGCGACAGCACCGGCAACAAAATCCCTGCTGAGTGCACGCTCACCACATGGCTTGGTGGTGGTGACAGGCGAAACTCCCGGTGCAGATCGCTGATGAAATTACTGTGCAGCGACGGCGGGTAGTTGGCCAGCCACTTCATCGAATTGAGTTCGTCGATGGAGGTGGAATGGTGCAGTGGATGGTTTTTACGCCCCACGACGTGAGCCTGATAGGAAAACAGCGGTTCAATCGAAAACTCGTTCTCGACGATGAAATTACTGGCCTGGATCACCGCGAAATCCAGATAGCCGTCTCGAAGTTGGGGTAACGAAATACCATGCAGGCCTTCGAACACTTCAAGGAATACATGTGGGTAGCGTTGCTGATAAAGGCTTAGGCACTCCGGCAAGAAAGTGAAGTTGATAAACGGCGAAATGGCCATGCGCAAGCGTTCGGCTTGGCCACTGCGGATCAGGTTCAAATCGCTCTTGGCTTTTTCGATTTCGCTGAGAATCAATCGTGCATGGTGTAGCAGGCTTTTGCCGGCTTCGGTGAAACGCACGCCCGTATGAGTGCGCTCCAGCAGTTCCACACCTTGCTGCTGTTCAAGTTCACGCAAGGTTCGGGTAATTGCAGCCTGAGTCAGGCCTACCGATTTGGCCGCACTGCGTATGCTCCCGGTTTCCGCTACCGCCACCAACGCTGAAAATTGATTGGTCTTCATGCCGCCTCTGATGACAACTAAAAGTTGTCATCGAGCCTAAACGTTGTCTTTTCATCCTGTCAATACGGGTCAGAATCAGATCCATATCCAGTCTGAGGAGACAATAAAAATGGCGATTCTCGCAGAGATCGAACAGATTCAGGATGAGATGATAGCGATCAGGCACGCTATTCATGCGCACCCGGAGTTGGGCTTCGAAGAGTTTGCAACGAGTGATCTGGTGGCGCAAAAACTGGAGGCTTGGGGCTTTCAGGTGCACAGAGGTTTGGCGGGGACCGGCGTAGTCGGGCAACTGCGGAACGGTGACGGGCCTCGCATCGGTTTGCGCGCGGACATGGATGCGCTGCCAATCGTGGAGGAGACCGGCCTGGCATACGCCAGCACTCAGCAAGGCAAGATGCACGCCTGTGGGCATGACGGCCATACTGCAACGTTATTGGCAGCGGCCAAGGTACTGGCAAGCACTCGACGCTTCAGCGGCACCTTGAATGTTATCTTTCAGCCCGCCGAAGAGGGCTTGGGCGGCGCTCGTGAAATGGTCGAGCAAGGTTTGTTCGAGCTATTCCCGTGCGACGCGATTTTCGCCATGCACAACATGCCAGGATTCCCGTTGGGCAAACTGGGCTTTCTCTCGGGCCCGTTCATGGCCTCATCCGACACAGCGACGATTACCGTGACAGGTGTGGGCGGGCACGGCGCGGTGCCCCACAAAACGGTGGACCCGGTGGTGATTGCTGCCACCTTGACCCTGTGCCTGCAAAGTATCGTGTCGCGCAACATCGACCCACTGGATACGGCAATCGTCAGTGTTGGCTCCCTTCATGCAGGTTCTGCAGCCAATGTGATACCCGCGTCGGCCAGGCTGCAAGTCAGCGTGCGCTCGTTGCGAGCCGACACCCGCGACCTCCTGCAATCGCGCATCACGACCCTGGCGCAGCACATTGCACAGAGTTATGGCGGTGACGCAGAGGTCCATTACAACCGGCGTTATCCGGTACTGGTGAATGATGAGCAGGAAACCGAACTCGCTCGCAGTGCTGCCCTGGAATGGGTCGGGGAGGAGGGTCTGATCGACAATATGCGTCCACTTACGGGCAGTGAAGACTTCGCCTTCATGTTGGCTAAATGCCCTGGCTCCTACTTGATCATCGGCAATGGCGACAGTGCCGAGAGCGTCATGTGTCACCATCCTCAGTTCGATTTCAACGATCAGTGCCTACTGGTGGGCGCGTCCTACTGGGTGAAACTGGTGGAAAAAATGCTCAAGCATCCAACTCCTGTTGTTTGAGGCCCGGACTCAATGGAACATACCTCATCTGCAGCGCCTGCCGTGTCCGGGCGCTTAACGGCTCGCCCGCAACCCGGGCGCAGAAAGAATATCGCTGCCGTCACCCTCGGCAACGGCCTGGAGTTCTATGACTTCACCGTCTACAGCTTCTTTGCCACGGTAATAGGCAAGCAATTTTTCCCCATGGAGGGTTCCAACCAACTGCTGTTGGCCTTCGCCACTTATGGCATCGGTTTTTTCATGCGCCCGCTGGGCAGCATCCTGCTCGGTCAGTATGCCGATCGGGTAGGGCGCAAGGCAGCCATGGTGCTGACCCTTTGGCTGATGGCTATGGGTTCGCTGATTTTTGTATTGACGCCTACCTATTCCCAAATCGGTATAGCGGCGCCGCTGATGATCGTCTTCGCTCGGCTGTTGCAAGGCTTCGCGATTGGCGGTGAAGTGGGAGCGTCGACGACCTACCTCATGGAGAAGGCCTGCAGCCACGAACGTGGTTACTTCACCAGTTGGCAATTCTTCAGCCAGGGGCTGAGCGTGTTGCTCGGTGCAGTCGTTGGCTTGAGCGTGAACTACGCGCTGAGCGAAGAACAGGTCATGGCTTGGGGTTGGCGGCTGCCCTTTGTGATCGGGTTGCTGGTGATCCCGGTAGGTTCGTACATGCGCCGGCATCTTGAGGAAAGTGATCAGGTGAAGCGTGACGTCAGTCACCGCTTGAGCTGGCGAGAGCATAAACGTGCGCTGGTGGCCGGCATCTTGATCGCCATCGGTGGCACCTCGGGTTCCTACGTGATTCTGCATTACCTTTCCAACTTCGCCGTGGCGCAATTGCACCTGCCGCTGTCGGCAGGGATCTGGACCGGGTGCATGGCGGGAGCAGTGCAAGTGGCGTTGGCGGTGGTGTCCGGACGTGCCTGTGACCGATGGGGACGCAAGCGAATGATCGTCTGGTCACGGGTGGCGTTGTTGCTGTTGATCTACCCCGCGTTCGTACTGCTGCAACACTCACCGACGTTGCCGATGCTGGTGACGGTGGCGGGCATCCTGGCCGCGCTGCTGGTGTGCAACACCGTGCCTTCGCTGGTGTTGTTGGCAGAAATATTCCCGGCCCAGGTTCGTGCGACCGGTCTCTCGGTGACCTATGCCACGGCCAGCATCCTGTTTGGTGGCTTTGCGCAGTTCTTTTGCACGCTGCTGATCTCACTCACCGGCAACCCCAGCGCGCCAGCGTTTTACCTGATCGTTTGCGGGCTGGTTTCCCTGCTCGGCCTGATGCTCGTCAACGAGCCTACTCAACGTTAACCCAGAAGTGACGGAGCTATTCATGACTACCTCGTTTGCGCGGTGCGGGCGTGTTCGCCCAGGCTTTTTCCGACTGTCGATAGTGGCGGCGGCTGTGTTGTGTTCAACCTTGGCGGGCCAAGCCATGGCTATGGCCGCTGAGGTTCGCCCCGAGGCCGACCAGGCCCGGGTGGATGCGCTGCTGAAAAAGATGACCCTTGACGAAAAATTCAACCTCATCCGCGGCATGACCGAAGATGACAGCACCAACCAGGGCCAGGCTGGTTACCTGCCCGGTGTTCCGCGTCTTGGAATACCGGCCTTGCGCCTGGCGGATGGTCCGCCGGGCATTCTGACCCGCAAGGCGTCGATCATTCCGACGTCGACCATGGGCCTTGCGGCCACCTTCAGTAAGCAGGACGCCTTTGATAACGGCGTGGTGATTGGCGAGGAGGCCAATCGCCTGGGCATTGATGTAGCGCTTGAGCCTTTCATCAACATGTTCCGCGATTCAGGCTTTCGTCGTGGCTGGAACACTTATGGCGAAGACCCGCTGCTGACCGGCAGCATGGGCGCCGCAGTCATCAAGGGCATCCAGGGCCAGGGCGTCATGGCGCAGGCCAAGCATTTGGTTGGCTACGACATGACCGGTTTTGATGTCAGCATCCCGCAGCAGGCGCTGCATGAAATTTACCTGGCGCCATTCCAGGACGCGATCGATGCCGGCGTGGCTTCGATCATGTGCTCCTACAACAAACTCAACGGTGAGTTCGCCTGCGGCAACGAACAATTGCTTGAGCACGCCTTGCGTGACCAGATGGGTTTCAAAGGCTTCGTCACGTCTGACTGGGGCGGCGTGCACAGTGCCCAGTACATCAAGAGGGGCATGGACATGGAAATGCCCGGGCGCATCGACGAGAAACACCCATTCTGGGACATCATGCGCTCCTATTACGACAACACCGAGCAACAGCAACCGGCGCTGCACACCTCCATGGGCAGTATGAAAAAGGTGTTCGCGCGCCCGATGCCGGAAGAGTGGATGGTAGGCCAGCGGCCGAACGTGCTGCTCGGTCAGTTTCCCAATGACGAAAAACCAAGCAACCTGTTTGAAGCGTTGCGCGATAAAACCGTCAGGGAACAGGACGTCGACAAGGCTGCCAGACGTGTTCTGGGGCAAATCGAGCGTTTCGGTCTATTGGACAAGGGCAGCCATCAACCCCAGTCGACGCCGATGGTCGCCGGGCTGTCACAGATTGTGCGCAGGACCAGCGAGCATTCGGCGGTGCTGCTGAAAAACCAGGACACAGTGCTGCCGCTGACCAAGGACGATCTCAAAGGCCTGGCCATGATCGGTCCCGGAGCTTTGCAGCCTGTGGCGTTGGGGGTTTCTGCCGAGCATGCGATCGGCATGCCGCAGTTGCAGGTCGGCCCGGCCAATGCATTGCGCAGCCTCGAACCGAATGCCGATATCAACGTGGCAGTGGCCAACGACATGACCGGCGTTGCCATTGCCACAGACCGCGTATCGTTTGAGGGCAAGCCCGGTTGGGTCCGAGTCGAGAACGGGCAAGTTCAACGAGACGGCCAATTGGCGTTCACCGCCGCGACCGCCAATGCCTTGCCAGCCGGCAGCTTGCCAACCTGGAAGACCCAACTGAGCATCGAGCAGGAAGGTGATTACGACCTCAACCTGCAGATGCTCGGCGTTGGCGCCGTATTGAAAGTGGACGGGAAAGTCATTGGTGAAAGCAGTTCATTGAAGAACGCGTTGCACGGCGACGTCGTTCACCCAGGCCAGGATGCCTTGATGCCGACCACCGATGGCCTGAACAACGTGCGGCGCAGGGTCAAGCTGAGTCGCGGTGAACACTTGATAGAAGTCAGCACTTATAACGATACCTCCGGAGCACCGATTCAAGTGCGCTTGGCGTGGGTCACGCCGGCCATGCGCGAAGCCAATCGTGCGCAGGCACTGGCGGCCGCTCGCCAAGCGAAAAAAGTGATCTTTTTCGCTTGGGCGCGCACCGATCCGCAGTTCGGTTTGCCGGGAGACCAGGACGCATTGATCGAGGAAATTGCCGCGATCAATCCCAACGTCGTGGTAGTACTCAATACCAGCACGCCGGTCGCCATGCCATGGCTGGGCAACGTCAAAGGACTCGTGCAAATGTGGTGGACGGGCGACGAAGGCGGCCCGGCGACAGCGAATATCCTTACCGGGCGCAGCAATCCGGCCGGTCGCCTGCCGTTTACCTGGGCGCGCAGCTTGCAGGATTATCCAGCCACCGACGCACGTTATCCCGAGCGTGGCCAGCAACTGGACGGTGTGGTCAGTTACACCGAAGGCGTCAACATCGGCTACCGCTGGTTCGAGTCGCAGCACAAGGCGCCACTGTTCGCCTTCGGTTACGGGCTGTCCTACAGCCACTTCGATTACAGCGCATTGAAAGCCAGTCGCCTGGGCAATGGCGACCTCAAGGTCGATTTCAAACTGACTAACAGCGGGCGGGTGGCCGGTGATGAAGTACCGCAACTTTATCTGGGCGCACCGCAAACGAAGGTCAAGGACGCCGAGTTCGCGCCGCAGACGTTGGTTGGCTTCGATCGGGTGAGTCTCAAGGCCGGGGAAACCAAAGACGTGTCCATCACCGTGCCGCTGCGCAAGCTTCAGTATTGGGCAGTCAAGTCTCAGGCGTGGGAGTTGCCTCGGGGCGAGCGCAGCGTAAGGCTCGCCAGTGCGTCAGACAACGTGAGGTTAACCACCGCCGTCTCGTTCTGATTGTTGCACCCATAAAAACAAAAATATCCGGGCATTAACTTCGCACCTCTCTTGAACGTCTGCGCCATTGCCTGGTGGCGCAGCGGGAGCTTTCACTCATGGTTTCCTACGTCAGTCGTGTTGGACAAGGCTTTTGCGTGCGTCATCGTTTTATTTTGCCATGGCTTCTGGTGCTGGGAATTGCTCAGCCGGCCATGGCCATCGACCTGGTCAACACCGACAGTGATCGTCTGGAGTTGCACGCGCAGGGCATCTTTGCTTCCAATGACAAGGTTTACATTCAGGGCCGTCACACCGGTAGCATCGGCCACCGTATCAACATGATCTACACCCATCGCCTCAATGCCGAGTGGGCCGTGGGCATGCGCCAGGAATGGTCCTATGATCCGTTCTATTACGACCATACCGACGCTCATACCAAGCGGTTTCAATACGTGTTCGTACGCAACGCACGCTGGGGGCAGTTGAGCGTCGGGCAGCAGAAATCACTGACGTTCGATATGGTCGGCTCAATCACTGATTGGTATCTGGGGTACGGCACTAAAGGCCAAGGCACTTTCAACGGTTATGGTGGCAACCAGTTGTTGGGCTTTTCGCGGCCGAACAAAACGATCTACTACCGGGTAAAAAACCAAGATTTCGAATATGGGCTGATGTATGGCTTGGGGAGCGGCCGGGTACACAACGCGGTCAATCCCGGCAGCGTGGGTTCAGGCGATTTTGTCGACAGCTCGCGTGATGCCCTCTACCAACTCGGGACCGTATGGTACCCCTCATCTCACTGGTCGTTGCGCCTGGCGTACGGCAGTACTCAAATGAGCGAGCGCACAGTGGACCCGCAAGGCGAACTCGACACCCGTCACCCGAATGTCGAAGGTTGGTTGTCAGGCCTGACCTACACCAACGCGCCTTGGTATCACGCGCTGGTTTACGGCGAATACCGCAACCTGAACGCGTCCGCCGCCACGGCCAGCGGTTATCGCGAAGCAAAAGCGCTGGAGTCGTACAGCAGCTATTCATTTCCAGAAATGGGTGAGTTGGGGTTCTTCAAGGCCTATGGCGGGATAAACCTGTTTTCAGACAAGAACAGTCCCGGTCGCAGCGGCTATTCGGTGGCTGGTTTTGCCTTGATCACCTTACATGACCATCTGGCTATCGGCCTGGAACGCAAGTTCGACATGGCCAAGAACAAGCGAGGCGAAAGTACGGGCGAAGATGAATATGAGCTGGTGGCCAAGTATTACTTTTAGCTGGCAATCATCAAATCCATGCTTTCTAAAATGATGATTTTTTCAAACTGCAGTGGTTATATCGACCGCCGTTTGTGGGGAGTAGCCTGCTCTGGACCCAGCGTCCTGTAGCGTTCGTGTCAACATTGGAGGCGCATGCCGTGGCGCGAACAGTTCTGGTTGGCGAGACCAACGGCGCATCCATGCCTGAAGTCGGGGGTGTGCGAGCGAACGTCTTGGCTACCGGTGTCCCTTGATCCAGCGCGGACCGGGTCAAACCCGGTCCGCACATCAGGATCAGTCCTGGCAGAACCGAATCCGGTTACCGAACGGGTCATACACTTCCAGTATCCGACCCCAGCCCTGCTGAACGATCTCCGGGCGTCCATAACCGTAGCGCTTGCTCAGCAATTCATCGCGCAACAACTCGATATTTTGCATGGGTACAAATACCGTTGAGCCCGGGCTGGCGTCGCCATGGTGTTCGGAAAGATGAAGCTGCAGGCCATTGCGGACGATGCCCAGGTACAGCGGGAGATCGGCTTCGAATCGATGTTCGAATTCGACACTGAAACCCAGGAAATCAAGGTAAAACTCACGCGCCTTGGTTTCGTCGAACATGCGCAATATTGGAATCGCCTTGTCGAACGAAATGGCAGATTTGGACGCTTCGTCGGGAAGCAGTGCTGCCGCGGTATTCCAGTCCTTGTAGCCCAGTTGCTGTGCTACCAGTTCCAGTGCGGTCGAGTGAGACGCCTCCAGGTTGCGCGCCTCCAGCGACACACGCAGCTTCTTGGCCATCTGCTTGGCTTGTTCGATTGAAAACATCGTTTCTCCTGTGGTCGAGATACGTTGGTGCTCGCGTTGCCAAACCTCGACTGTCAAGAGATGCGACAGGATGTGGGGTATGCAGAAATGCTTTCACCTGTCCTTTCGGATGCGAGCGGCGGGCAGCATCGGCCCGCGCCGATGATACACAGGCGCTCTTCGGTGCGAAAGTTTTCAGGCGTTGCAGCGCTGGCGGCGTCGCAGGGTGATGGCATCACTGTCAGTCGACCAGTCACCTGGGCATGCAAACCGCCTCGCCGATCCCATTGACGCTTGCGCGGCACATGCCTGACAAGGCTGCATTGTGGCGGGAAATTGCCGAACGCCACAACTTGATCCAGCCTGATCTGGCGAAGCTGGTCGGATGGGCATTCGGTGATTTCATTTTCCATACCGAGACCGACATCATTTCCGATACCAACAAAATCTACCGGTATGGATTTACTGAGAGGGCCGACTCGAAAGCTTCGCTGCCCGATGCGCTGGACAGTCTCAGGCGTCAACGCGTACTGCCGTAGGACGTCTGAATTGCCGTTGGCTTGAACACCCTCGCCAGCGGCAATGAGCCTTGAAAAACGCAGTCGATTACGCCGCCACTGCGGCAATCACCTGCACTTCGATGCGGTAATGCTTCTTGGCCATCGGCGCCTCCACGCAAACGCGCACCGGGGTCTCGACGCCGGCCAGCCAGGTGTCCCACGCCTGATTCATGGCGTCGTAGTCCGTCATGTCAGCCAGCCAGATCTGTGCCGAGAGCAATTGGCCCTTGTCTGAGGCGATGCTGGCGAGCAACGCGTCAATCTTGCCAAATACGTCCCGTGCCTGCTCGGTGATATCGCCTTCGGTCAATTGAGAAACCTGGCCCGCCAGGTACGCCGTGTCGTGATGAATCACAACCTGGCTGAAGCGCGCGGTGGTGCCGATTCGTTTAATGGAAGAGGTCATGGTCGATCCGTTTGAATGTCAAAGTGAATGATTCAGTTGTTGTCGCTCAGCCCGGCTCCGGCGCCTGACAGGCGCGATGATTCGGAGCTAGGGACGTACGTGCGATAGGCCAGCGCTTCCAGATAGGTCAGGTCTGGTTCGGCGATAGCCGAAATCGGCCCTCGGAGCGCGTTCGTTATGTCGTCAACGATGGAGGTCAGCGTGCAACTCACCTGTGCGACACGTTCCTCACCGAGGTTTTCTGTGCTGCTCAAGAACACGTGGCCCGCGCTGTCACAGCGCAACGTGCACCCCGACCAGCCGAGTTCGATTGCGCTGTCGAGCGTTCTCGCCATGGCGCTGACAAAGGGAATCAGAAGCTGCGGAAACGAGACGTCGTTCAGCAGAATCTGACCGTGGGTGCGCAGCAAGTGGGCGTGGTCACTGAGCGTCGCGCCAGTGATCAACGGGCACAGTGGCGAGGTTGACCCGTGCCAGGCACTGTCGCAAACCACCGGCGCCAGCTCGCTGTAGGCAATGGCGTCATCGCGTTGAAGCTGCGCGGCAAGTATTTGCGGCCCATTCAGCCCATGGGCTGAAAGCCATTTCGCGGCCTGACCGGCTTCTTCCGCCAGGCCCCAGGACATTCCTGCACCGCGAGCTGCTTTCCTGCACAGGCTTTCGATTTCATTCAACGAGGCATTCACGGGTGTGCTCCTGACTGTCGAGGCTCGGATAAGACCAGTCGTCTGCCGGCACCTGGTTCAACTCATGGGGGAAGGGCGCGTTCTGGTACATGTTGATGCGTACCCAACGATCAGAGCGTGGGTCGAACTTGGTGGCGCCGAAGAACGAGAGCTTGCAGCGCAGCAAGTCGATCGGCAGCAGTGTCTGGGCGATCAGGTTGTCTTGAATATCGGCGTAAGGGCAGGTCGGCGCCAACTGCACGCGCCGCACCACATGCCGGGTTTCGGGGTGCGCCAGCAAAAACGTCGCCACACGGGTGTCATCGGAGAAACCGGCCAGGGCCTGTTGCAAATCAGCGATGTCACGTGCCACGGCCAAGGGCTGTTCGAGCGCTTCGCCAGGCTCGGCAAAGCGCTGGCCGATACGCGGTTCGAGTTTTTCCTGCGAGACGTACCAGAACAGCGAACGGCTCTGCTCAGTGGAAAAATCGATGTCGCTGACCCAGCGATAATGAGTGGCAAGAATGGAACGAAGCGCTCCCACGCGCAGGCTACCGTCCAGGGTGAACGTGAGCTGTTCGTCGGCCTGCATCGTTTCGCCGAGCTCATCGATCAGGTGACCGTAGGGCTCCATCAGCAACGACACCAACTGTTCTTGTGCCTCCAGCGATAATGCGTCTTGGGCCCAGCGGTACAGTGCGTCCCAAGGATAATCGCCTTGCAGGATGCCGTCGGCGATACGCTGTTCCACCTGCGCCAGGTCCTGTTGCAACTGGCTGACGCGCTGCCCCTGCAATGTGTGCTCCGAGTGCCATTGCTGTGCATCGGCCCGGGCTCGGCGCATGAAATCTACAAACGTGGCGCGCTCCGCCTGCGAGGGAAGGCGCACCGCCCGTACTCGTTGCAGTGCGGTTTCCCTGGCCAGCACCCAGTTGTTCAACAGCACCGGGTGATTCAGCAGAAAGGGCGCCATGCCCAATCCCGTTGAATTGCCCATTCCGAAGCGTCGACGAATGCCGGGTTCCAGCATCACGCAAGTGTCTGGCGCTCGGGCACGCGCCAGGTGTTCCACTAGGTCGACGGTAAACGCCCTGATCAGAAATACCGTGAGCATTTCCGCCTGAAACGGCGCAGACAACTCAGGGCGTTGCGCAATGCATTCCCTGTCCGCCGCACCAAACTTGCCGCTGCCATAGACCGCAGTGGTGCGCATCAAGTAACCCACTTCATCAATGGCTGCCCGGTTTGGCTGACGACCCGCAGCCAGTTCCTGCACCACGTGGTCGAACAGGCGAACCGAGCGATTGGCCCGGGCCAGGCACAGCTCTCGGGACGACACGCGTCCTGCTTCCTGCTTGGGGACATTCGCTTCCAGGCGATCCAGGTCGGCAGCGTCAGGAATACCGTCGAACAAGGCGAAGGTGGCATCCCACGCGGTGGCGATGACCCGGTCGGAGCGCATCGCCGGATCGAGGTCATGGGCGAAGGCGACGAGGCTGTACGAGCGCGCAGGCCCCTTCGCCACATAGACGGCGCGGCCGACACCTTGGCCGTTGATGGTCCATACCGGGCGCTGGAATTGCCATTGCTCACGCTTCAAACGGCGCAGCAGTTGGCGCATGAACGACAGTCGCGATTGATGGAAAGCGCCCAGGCGCGCCGCTTTCATGACGGTTGCAGGTTGTCGCAGTTCCATTCAAATCACCCCTTGGTCGCGTGCCATCTGGCGTGCGATGCGCACGGCATCCCAGATGGAGGGCAAAATCAGTATCGACACCGGCACGGCGGTGATTACGATGAACGACTGCAACGCAGTGATTCCGCCTTCGCCGAGGGTAATCAATGTGGCGCCGACCAGGCCCATGCCGGCTGCCCAGAACACTCGCAACCAGGTTGGCGACTCACCGTGGTCGGTGCTGATGGCCATGGCCACGGTGTATGACATCGACCCTGCGCTGGTGACTACCGAGAAAAAACTCAAGAACAGAAACAACGCAGAAATCACATTCGGCAAGGGCATCGCCTGGGCAACCCCCAGCAGCAGCGCCTCGGGTTGAACCCCATGGCTGATGACGCTGCCCGGTGCGTTCAGCTCCAGGCCAATCCCGGTGCCACCAACCAAAGTGAACCACACCATGGTGATGATGGGTGCCGCTACCGACAGCAGGCAAACCACCTCACGTATGCTGCGGCCACGCGAAACCTTGGCGACGTAGATGCCCATCATGGGCGCATAGCCGATGAACCAGCCCCAATAGAACAGCGTCCAGCCGTTGAGCCATTTGCTGTCGTCGCGGTACAGCGCCGTTTGGAAAAAGCTAGTGACGTGCAGTGCCAGGCCTTGCACAAAACTCTCGCTGAGAAACAGCGTTGGTCCGAAGATGAACAGAAATGCAGCCAACCCCAGCATCAGCCAGACATGCACCTTGCTGACCAGGCGCAAACCACCGAGCCCGACCACGCACGACAGGGTGTAGATGGTGGTCACCGCCAGGATCACCATGGCTTGTGTGGTGATGGTGTCAGGCACGCCCCATACCGAATGCAGCACAAATGCGATTTGCAGCCCAAGAAAACCTACGGGTCCTATGGTGCCCGCAACCACGGCGATAATCGCCGACGCGTCGGCCAGCACCGCGATAGGCCCTTTGAGTGCTCTTTCACCCAGCAACGGGTAGAGCAGGGTGCGCGGCATCAGCGGCAGTTTTTTCTCGTAGTGCAAATACATGTACACCACTGTCAACAGGCTGCCGAGCACTGCCCAGGCCATGAATCCCCAGTGCAGAAATGACTGGGAGAGCGCCGCCACAGCTGCCGAGTCGGTGTGCGCCACCGCATTGAAGTAAGGCGGCGGCGTCACGAAGTGCATCAGAGGTTCTGCGGCGGCCCAAAAAGCGCCGCCACCCGCCAACAGCGCACACATGATCATCGACACCCAGTTAAAGGTGCTGATGGTCGGTTTATGATTGATGCCGCCCAGACGCACACGGCCGATCCGGGTGAAACCGATGTAGAGACTGGAGGCAAATGTCAGGAGCATCAGCACTTGCCAATACAAGCCGAAGTAATGCGTGCTCCAGGCAAATGCACTGCTGATCAGACTTGACAGTGTTTTCAAGTCAATCAAGGCAATCACCAGGAACAGCAGGAAGAAACCACCACTGATCCAGAACGTCGACCAGTCGAGTTTTCCTGGGCTGCTTTTGCGAAGCGGATACACTTCGGTCCCCGCTTGGGCTTCGGTTGGAATTTCCATCGTGCCTCCGTAGAGCGTTGTCGATCGCTAATAATTGTTATTGGTTGAATTGTTTTTATTGTGTTTGAGCGATGACCCTTTTCAGGTCTTACACGCTGGAGTTCAGGCGTGCGGGTGCAACCTCGACAGCGACCTCCGAAAGGTGATCGGTGACGCCGTTCCGTGCCGCGTCCGGTACAAAACTGGACTCGAAAAATTTCAGCCAGTTGCCGCCCATCACGGCCGTTATGTCGGCGCTGGCAAAGCCTGTGGCGCGCAACCCCGATTCGATGTTCTGGAAATCCCGGTTGTCACGGAACCAGGTCGGTTGCTCAGGGAATCCGGGTTGTGCGGCAGAGCCTTCGCCGTAGTCGATTTCCTTGGTCCAGCGTCCGACCCGCATCCATTCCACGACGCTGTTGGGCTGGTCCTGGCAAAGGTCGGAACCCAGACCCAAGTGGTCGATACCCACGAGGTCGGCGGTGCGCGCGACCATCTCGCAAAAGCTCTGCAGGGTGCAGGCGCTCTTGTCTTTGAGATGATGGGGGTACATGGAAAAACCGAACATGCCGCCGCTTTGGCCCAGCGCTTTCAGCACTTCGTCAGACTTGTTGCGCAAGGCCGGGTGCCAGAACGAGGGGTTGGCATGCGTGATTGCAATCGGTCGCTGTGAATGCTCGATGGCTTCCAGCGTGGAGCGGTCGGAGGAGTGCGACATGTCCACCACCAGGCCGACGCGGTTCATCTCACGGACCACTTCGCGGCCCATACGGGTCAGGCCGGTGTCTTCTTTTTCATAACATCCGGTCGCCAGCAACGACTGGTTGTTGTAAGTGAGCTGCATGAAGCGAGCGCCCAGTGTATGCACGACTTCAACCAGCCCGATGTCGTCTTCGATGGGCGAAGGGTTCTGGAAACCAAAGAAGATCGCGGTGCGGCCGGTCTGCCGTGCCAACGCAATGTCGCTGGCCCACTTGCCGTGAAAAATCAGGTGGGGGAAGCGTTGGAACAACAGGTTCCAGGCCTCGATGTTGGCGACCATTTCGCGAAAGGTTTCGTGGTAGGCAATGGTGACATGCACGGCATCGACGCCACCTGCGCGCATCTGCATAAAGATCTTCTCGGACCAGTTGCCGTATTGCATGCAGTCTACGTAGGGGCCGCGCGCATTGAATTGAGCGACTGAACTCATAGCGGGGCACCTGCTGCGATATAGCCGGTTTTCACGTGGGTGTAGAACTCGACCGCCGAACGCCCCTGTTCGCGAGGGCCATAGCTTGAGTCTCCACGGCCACCGAATGGAACGTGGTAGTCGGTGCCGGCGGTGGGCAGGTTGACCATCACGCAGCCCACACGTGCATTGCGCCGAAAATGGCTGGCTCGGGCCAGCGAGCGGGTCATGATCCCGGCAGTCAGGCCAAAACGCGTGTCATTCACCAGCGACAGTGCTTCGTCATAACTGCCGGCCTTGATCACGCAGGCAATCGGCGCGAACAGTTCCTCGCGGTTGACGCGCATGGCGTTGTGCGTGCCGACGAACAGTGCTGGTGCCATGAAGTGGCCAGGGGTCGCCAGTTCGAGGCGATTGCCACCGGTTACCAGCTCAGCGCCTTCTTGTCGGCCGAGCTCGACATAAGCCAGGTTGGACGCCAGTTGCGAGGCGCTGGCAACCGGACCGATTTGCGTGCCAGCTTCCAGCGCGTGGCCGACTTTCAGCGCCTGAGTGGCGGCGACAAGTTTTTCGACGAAGGCGTCATGAATGCTTTCATGCACGATCAGCCGGGAGGAGGCGGTGCATTTTTGGCCGGTGCCGCCAAAGGCGCCGTTCACCGCGCAGGCCACTGCCAGGTCCAGGTCGGCGTCGTCCATGACCGCGAGCGCGTTTTTGGAGCCCATTTCCAGTTGCACCTTGGTCAGGTTGGCCACTGCTGCAACGGCAATACCTTTGCCAACCTCGACCGATCCGGTAAACGAGATGGCGCTGATGCCGGGGTGTTCAATGAGCGCCTGGCCGATGGCGGCACCGGCTCCCATCACCAGGTTGAACAGGCCTTTGGGGATGTCCTGGCGGGATATTATTTCGCTGAGAATGACCGCGCATGCGGGGGTCAGGTTGGCCGGTTTCCAGACCACGGCATTGCCGAAGGCCAGCGCCGGGGCAATCTTCCAGCAGGCTGTGGCCATCGGGAAATTCCACGGCGAGATGATCGCGACCACGCCTATCGGTTCGCGGCGCACGTCGATTTCAACGCCGTCACGCACCGAATCCGCGGTGTCACCCAACTGACGCAGGGTTTCTGCTGCGTAGTAGGTGAAGAACTGGCCGGCCCGGTAAACCTCGCCAACGCCTTCGGCCTGAGGTTTGCCTTCTTCACGAGACAGCATCAGGCCAATTTCGCCCGAGCGGTTCATCAGTTCCTGACCAATCGCCATCAACACTTTGTAGCGTTGCTCGATACCGGTACGCGCCCACAGTTTCTGGGCATGCGTTGCCGCCTCGATAGCTGATTCCAATTGCGCCGAGGAAGCTTGAGCGTACAGACCGATCAGTTCGCGGGTGTCCGACGGGTTGCGGTTCTCGACTTCACTGACGCCTGTCAGCCATTCACCGGCGATGTAGTTCGAATTGCTGTGCTTCATGAAATCCTCCTGAACGGCATGCCGAAATAAGGCATTGCCTTTACGTGCTCTGAGGTGATTATGAGCAAGCCACAGGTTAAGTAAATCTAGTAAATCTTAAGCTTCCTTAAGTATTATTTAAGCCGAGCCTCTGCCCGCGGACTGACAGCCATGACCATAAAAATCACCAATTTGCAGTTCTTCGTGGCCGTTGCCACCAGCCAGAACCTCACTCAGGCCGCACAGCGAGTACACCGAACGCCAGCCGCCGTTTCACTCTCGTTGAAGCAATTGGAGGAGGAGTTGGGAGGCGCGCTGTTTGAAGGTGAGCGCAAGAACCAACTGAGCCCGTTGGGAAGGTTTGTGTTGCAGGAAGCACAACGCGAGTTGACGCATTTCGAGCGCACCATCAGCACCATCAAGACTTACGCCAAGGCTGAAACGGGGCTGGTGCGCGTTGCTGCCGTGCCATCCTTCGCAATCACGCTGTTGCCGCCGTTGCTCAAACAATTTCATGAAGAGCACCCGCAATTTCACCTTGATATCCGCGACATGGATTCTGAAAGGGTGGTGCAGGCAGTCTTGAACGCAGAAGTGGACATCGGCATCGCGACGGTGCCGGCGAGTATTCCGAACCTCACTCAGGATTTCCTGTTTTCGGATGCATTTTGCGTCGTGTGCGCAGCCAGTAATCCGCTGTGTGAACTGGATCGCCCGTTGCGCTGGAGCGATCTGGAGGGCCAGACGTTCATCAACAGCGGCATGGGCTCGGCGATCAATGCTGCTGAATTTCGTCACATCAGGGACCAATCCACGCTGAGTGTGCGTAATACCACCTCGCTCTTGGCCCTCGTTGCGCAAGGCATGGGCGTCACCCTGTTACCCGAGTTGCTCAGCCGATCGGCGAACAGTGCCCAGCTGAGTTTCCTATCCCTGGAAGACAAGCGAATCATGCGCACGGTGAGCGTGATCACGCCGCCCAAAGACTCACTCAATCACGCTTCGTACACCTTTCTGAAGGCATTGAAGGCCAGTCACTTTTCGACGATGAGTTGAGATTGAATTAACTCGCGTCCCACGGCACCCATGCGGTTTTGCGTCAGGCAGCTTTCGATTTTGGTAATGGGTCCCAGGCAAGCAACGCCTTGGTTGCACCTTGGCGTAAAAACCACCGCTTCTTGCGCCTCTATTGCCTCGTGAATACCAAGCCTATGATCATGAGGAGAACTTGTGATCATCAAGATTAAAATGAGTTTGTCTCACTCGCGCTCCTTTATCGACAATAGCGGCCATCAAACACATTGGAGTTTTCTGACATGGCTGTGGCCCATTCCCTTGGATTTCCGCGCATTGGTCGCGACCGTGAGCTGAAAAAAGCACAAGAGGCGTTCTGGAAAGGCGAGCTGAATGAAGCCGGCCTGCGTGCCGTCGGCCGTGACTTGCGCAAGACCCACTGGGAGTTGCAGAAGAAGGCCGGGATTGAGCTGTTGCCGGTGGGCGACTTCGCTTGGTACGACCAGGTTCTGACCCATTCGTTGATGTTCGGTGTGATCCCTGAGCGTTTTCGTCCACACGATGGCAAGGCGACTCTGCAGACCTTGTTCGGCATGGCGCGTGGTGTCAGCGACAGTTGCTGTGGCGGGGCACACGCCCAGGAAATGACCAAGTGGTTCGACACCAACTACCACTACCTGGTACCCGAATTCAGTGCCGATCAGCAGTTCCAGCTCGGCTGGGATCAACTGTTCGAAGAAGTCGCAGAAGCCCGTGAACTCGGTCATAACGTGAAGCCGGTGATCATCGGTCCGCTGACTTATCTGTGGCTGGGCAAGGCCAAGGGTGGTGATTTCAACAAGCTCGATCTGCTGGATCGCTTGCTGCCACTGTACGGTCAGATCTTCCAGCGCCTGGCGGAGCAAGGTGTTGAGTGGGTACAAATCGACGAGCCGATTCTGGTGCTCGACCTGCCGCAAGAATGGAAAACCGCGTTTGAGCGCGCCTATAACCAGATTCAGCGCGACCCGTTGAAAAAACTGGTCGCCACGTACTTCGGTGGCCTGGAGGAAAACCTGGGCCTGGCAGCCAACCTGCCGGTGGACGGTTTGCACATTGATCTGGTGCGTGCGCCAGACCAGTACCCGACCATTCTGGATCGTCTGCCAGCCTACAAAGTGCTGTCGCTGGGTGTGGTTAACGGTCGTAACGTCTGGCGTTGCGATCTGGAAAAAGCCTTGGCTACCCTGCAACACGCCAACGAGCGTTTGGGTGATCGTCTGTGGGTCGCGCCTTCCTGCTCGTTGCTGCACAGCCCGGTCGATCTGGATCGCGAAGACAAGCTCGATACTGAGCTAAAAAGCTGGCTGGCGTTTGCCGTGCAAAAGTGCGAGGAAGTGGCCGTGCTGGCTCAGGCCGTCAACGAACCTGAAGCGCCCAAAGTGCTCGAAGCGCTCAAGCAAAGCCGCGCCGTGCAGGCCAGCCGCGCCGCCTCGCCACGCATTCACAAACCGGCGGTGCAGGCGCGTGTTGCCGCGATCACTGCCGAGGACAGTCAGCGTCACTCGCTGTTTGCCCGGCGTATCGAGAAACAGCGCTCCCGTTTGAACCTGCCATTGTTCCCAACCACCACTATTGGCTCATTCCCGCAGACCGCATCTATCCGTCTCGCTCGTCAATCGTTC
Organism: Gordonia sp. IEGM753; assembly: GCF_050321825.1. Lineage (NCBI taxonomy): Bacteria > Bacillati > Actinomycetota > Actinomycetes > Mycobacteriales > Gordoniaceae > Gordonia > Gordonia sp. IEGM753. The sequence continues at coordinate 2,593,262 of NZ_JBNQGB010000001.1, read as the reverse complement.
AAGCAGAACAAACTGACCGAGGCTGAATACACCGAAGCCATGCAAAGTGAAATCCGGCATGCGGTTCTCGTACAGGAACGCCTGGGCCTGGACGTGCTGGTGCACGGTGAAGCCGAGCGTAACGACATGGTCGAGTACTTCGCCGAGCAACTCGATGGCTATGTGTTCAGCCGTTTCGGTTGGGTCCAGAGCTACGGTTCGCGTTGCGTTAAACCGGCGGTGATTTTCGGTGACCTGAGTCGTCCGAAAGCCATGACCGTGGAGTGGATCCGCTACGCTCAAGGCCTGACCGACAAGGTCATGAAAGGCATGCTGACGGGGCCTGTGACCATGCTGATGTGGTCGTTCCCGCGTGAGGACGTATCGCGCAAAGTGCAGGCCCAACAATTGGCCCTCGCCCTGCGCGACGAAGTGGTCGACCTGGAAACCGCTGGCATCCAGATCGTACAGATCGACGAGGCTGCATTCCGCGAAGGCCTGCCGTTGCGTCAGGCGCAGTGGCAGGAATACCTGGACTGGGCAGTGCAAGCCTTCCGTCTGACAGCCAGCGGCGTGCGTGACGAAACGCAGATCCATACTCACATGTGCTACAGCGAGTTCAATGACGTCATCAAGTCCATCGCGGACATGGACGCCGATGTGATTACCATCGAAACCTCGCGTTCGGACATGGAATTGCTCGACGCCTTTGAAGCGTTTGACTACCCGAACGATATTGGTCCGGGCGTCTATGACATTCACTCGCCACGCGTGCCGGACGCTTCGGAAATGGCCAACCTGCTGCGTAAGGCTGCCAAGCGAATCCCGGCCGAGCGGCTGTGGGTGAACCCGGATTGCGGCCTCAAAACCCGTGGCTGGCCAGAAACCGAAGCGGCGCTGGTGCACATGGTCAACGCGGCCCGTCAGTTGCGTAAAGAACTGGCTTAACGCTGTACCCGCACCCCTGCAACCGGAGCACTTCACTGTGCTCCGGTTTTTTTCATTTGCGGCGAAACATCCGCGAGCTCGCAAGTACCGGCCAGCGGCCATGGCTGAAAGCACAAGACTTTCGGCCGAAACATCGGATAATAGCCGCCAATTTATTACGTTATTTTGGTAAAACCGCATGGAAATCAAGGTCAACTTTCTCGACAACCTTCGGCTTGAAGCCAAGTTTGATGACTTCACTGTGGTGGCCGATCAGCCTATTCGTTACAAGGGCGATGGTTCGGCCCCCGGTCCGTTCGACTATTTCCTGGCTTCATCGGCTTTGTGTGCGGCTTATTTTGTGAAGTTGTACTGCGAGACTCGTAATATCCCCACTGAAAATATTCGCCTCTCGCAAAACAACATTGTTGATCCGGAAAATCGCTACAACCAGATTTTCAAGATTCAGGTCGAGTTGCCGGCCGATATCTCTGCCAAGGATCGCCAGGGCATCTTGCGCTCGATCGATCGTTGCACCGTGAAAAAAGTCGTGCAGGCCGGGCCTGAGTTTGTGATTGAAGAAGTGGAGAATCTGGACGCCGATGCCCAGGCGTTGCTGATGCCAAATTCGGTGTCGCAGGCGGGCACCTATATTGCGGGCAAGGACCTGCCGCTGGAGCAAACCATCGCCAATATGTCGGCCATCCTGGCTGGCCTGGGCATGAAGATTGAAATCGCGTCGTGGCGCAATATCGTGCCCAATGTCTGGTCGTTGCACATTCGCGATGCGCATTCGCCGATGTGTTTTACCAACGGCAAGGGCGCGACCAAGGAAGGTGCGTTGGCGTCAGCGCTGGGCGAGTTCATCGAGCGACTCAATTGCAATTTCTTCTACAACGATCAGTTCTGGGGGGAAGACATTGCCAACGCAGAATTTGTGCATTACCCCGACGAACGTTGGTTCAAGCCTGGCCGCAAAGATGCGCTGCCGACCGAAATCCTCGACGAATACTGCCTGAAGATTTACAACCGCGACGGCGAGCTGCGTGGCTCGCACCTGATTGATACCAACTCGGGCAACGAAGAGCGCGGTATCTGCTCGCTGCCGTACGTGCGCCAGTCGGACGGCGAGGTGGTGTACTTCCCGTCCAACCTGATCGAGAACCTGTTCCTCAGTAACGGCATGAGTGCCGGCAACACGCTGGCTGAAGCGCAGGTGCAGTGCCTGTCGGAGATCTTCGAGCGCGCGGTAAAACGCGAAATCATCGAAGGAGAATTCGCCCTGCCGGATGTGCCGGCCGAGGTGTTGGCAAAGTACCCCGGGATACTCGCCGGTATTCAGGCACTGGAAGAGCAGGGTTTTCCGGTGCTGGTGAAGGATGCATCGTTGGGTGGTGAATTCCCGGTGATGTGCGTCACCTTGATGAACCCGCGTACTGGGGGTGTGTTCGCCTCGTTCGGCGCGCACCCGAGCCTGGAAGTGGCGCTGGAACGCAGCCTGACCGAATTGCTTCAAGGCCGCAGTTTCGAAGGCCTTAACGACCTGCCTCAGCCGACGTTCGAAGGCCATGCGGTGACTGAGCCGAACAACTTTGTCGAGCATTTCATCGACTCCAGCGGTGTGGTGTCGTGGCGCTTCTTCAGTGCCAAATCGGATTACGAATTCGTCGAGTGGGACTTCTCCGGCCAGGGTGAAAACTCGAATGCCGAGGAAGCCGCGACCCTGTTCGGCATTCTCGAAGGCATGGGCAAGGAAGTGTACATGGCTGTCTACGAGCATATCGGCGCCAAGGCCTGCCGCATCCTGGTGCCGGACTATTCGGAGATTTATCCCGCAGATGATCTGATCTGGGATAACACCAACAAAGCGCTATTCTTCCGAGCCGATATTCTGAACCTGCATCGCCTGGACGATGACGAACTGCAAGCGCTGGTTGAGCGTCTGGTGGAAAGTGAGCTGGACGACTACACCGACATCACCTCGTTGATCGGCATCGAATTTGACGACAATACGGCGTGGGGTCAGCTGACGATTCTGGAGTTGAAACTGCTGATTTATCTCGCTCTCCAGCAATTTGAAGAGGCGAAAGAGGCAGTCGAAATGTTCCTGCAGTACAACGACAACACGGTTGAGCGTGGCTTGTTCTACCAAGCCGTCAATGTGGTGTTGGAGATGAAACTGGACGAAGACCTGGAGCTGCAAGACTACGAGGCCAATTTCCGTCGGATGTTTGGCGCCGAGCGCACCGATGCGGCCATCGGATCGGTGGAGGGCACTGTACGCTTCCACGGTTTGACGCCTACCAGCCTGAAACTTGAAGGTCTCGACCGGCATCTGCGCCTGATCGACAGCTACAAAAAACTGCACACGGCACGGGCCGCTTTTCAACCCCGCGGCTGATCACCTCCGGTAATGCCAGGCCCTTGTTGGCCTGGCAGTCTATTGGCTCGGCGGCTTCACGATTGCGCTATCCCCCTCGGCAGATGTTTCCTGCCGGGGCCGATGCAATTGGCGTGTCATGGTGTAGAGGCCAACGCCTGCGGCAATGACCCCCGATGCCGCACCCACCGCGAGTGCCCAGCGAGGGCCGAGATGGTCGGCCACCCAACCCACTATCGGCGCGCCGATGGGCGTGCCTCCGAGGGCGATGCCTACGCGCAACGCCATCACCCGTCCGCGCATGGCAGGTGCGGTTGAGAGCTGCATCAAACTGTTGGAGGTGTTGCTGAAGGTCAATGCGCCCACGCCAATAACCACCAGCGCAGCCGCGAATAGCCAGTAGTTGGGGGCGAGGGCGGCAAGCGTGCAGCCCACCCCGAAAACCATGGCGCCAATCAACAGGGACTTGAACCGTGGTCGATCACGTCCGGCGGCGAGCAGCGCGCCGCCGACGGTGCCGATGGCCAGAACTGACGACAACAGGCCATAGCCGCGAGCATCGGTATCAAAAACCCGGGTGGCCATGGTTGAAATGAAGATCGGGAAGTTCATACCAAACGTACCGATCAAAAACAGCATGACCAGAATCGCCTTCAGGTCCGGTCGGGCCCACACGTAACGCAAGCCCTCGGTGAGGCTGCCCTTGGCTTTGTGTGCCCGCCTGTTCATCTGCAAACCCGAAACCCGCAGCGCGAATAACGAGGCCAGCACCGCGAAAAAACTGACGCCATTGAGCAGGAATGCCCAGCCAGTGCCCACCGACGCGATCGTCAGGCCGGCGACTGCGGGGCCTATCATTCGTGCCGTGTTGAACGAGGTCGAGTTAAGCGCGATAGCGTTTGACAGGTCCGCCTCACCCACCAGTTCTGCCACGAATATTTGCCGCACGGGCGCGTCGAAGGCTGATGCGCTGCCGGACAGGAAGGCGAACACATACACTTGCCAGAGCTGGACGATGCCGGTGAGGGTAAGGATTCCCAGCGCTAACGCCAGCACGCCCATCACCCCTTGCGTCACCATCAAAAGCTTGCGCTGGTTGTAGTGATCAGCCGCGAAACCGGTCCAGGGCAGTAGCAAGAGTTGTGGCCCGAACTGAAGCGCCATGACCGTACCCACTGCCGCAGCGTTGTGCGGTGTGAGTTGGGTCAGCACCAACCAGTCCTGAGCCGTGCGTTGCATCCATGTGCCGACATTGGAGATCAGCGCGCCGACCGCCCAGATGCGGTAGTTGCGGTTTTTCAACGAGCGGAAGATGCCTCTTGCCCTGCTGCTCACGAGACTCCGAAGGGGTTGCCAGCTGTTGGGTTGAGCTTACGACATGATTGTAGCTGCGCCGACCACGATCCGTGTAGCAGACATGCTCGCCAGCGATGACGTCATTGAAACCGCCATCACCAGCACGCCGGGCTCCTACATCTCTGTGAGCCGCAGACATTTCAACGGTGTGAATACCATCCTGTAGGAAACCGGCTTGCCGGTGATGACGCCCGAGAAATCGCCATCGCCGGTACGCCAGGCTCAGATTTTGCGTGTCGATTACGATGCCAGCCGCTTTCTCACGATTGCCCGCATCGCACTGCGCAATTGGAGAATCGACTGCGCAATCGGGGAGGTCGCCGGGCCAGGCAATGGCTAGGTTAGGCGCATCCAAAAACAAGACCTTGCTATAGGAAGGCTCATGCTCAAACCCCTCATCCTTTGTATCCCGCCTGCCACCCGGTTTTACAAAAGGAGCAAGCACTCTTGAATATCCAGGTTGATAACGCGGTTTTGCAGCAGAAAAAGACCTACCTCTACGAGTGGTACGTGGTGGGGTTGTGCATGGTTGCCTACATTTTTTCATTTGTGGACAGGCAAATCCTCGCGCTGATGATCGAACCGATCAAAGCCGACCTGCAGATCAGCGATACTCAGTTCAGCTTGCTGCACGGGCTGGCCTTTTCATTGTTCTACGCGTTCATGGGCATGCCCATCGCCTATTTGGCCGACCGCTTTTCCCGGCCAAAAATCATCGCCATCGGCGTGGTGTTCTGGAGCCTGACGACTGCCGCGTGCGGCTTGAGCAAGAACTTCCTGCACATGTTCCTTGCCCGAATTGGCGTGGGCGTCGGTGAAGCAGCCTTGTCGCCTTCGGCCTATTCGATGTTCAGCGACATGTTCCCCAAGGAGAAGCTCGGCCGCGCAGTGGGCATCTACTCGATCGGCTCGTTCGTCGGAGGCGGGTTGGCATTCCTGGTGGGCGGCTACGTGATTGCGCTGCTCAAGGACATGAACACCATCGAGGTCGCCGTTCTCGGCGCCATGAAAGCCTGGCAACTGGCGTTTTTCATTGTCGGCTTGCCCGGTATTCTGGTCGGCTTGCTGATTTGGCTGACGGTGCGCGACCCGGCGCGCAAAGGCTTGCAGGTCGATGCGCAGGGGCGACCGAAGAAGGTTGCTCTGAGCGATGGCTGGCGTTTTCTCGGCCGTCACCGCGCCACTTTCACCTGCCATTACCTGGGCTTTTCGTTCTACGCCATGGCCCTGTTCTGCATGATGAGCTGGAGCCCGGCACTGTACATCCGCAAGTTCGGCATGACCCCGGTAGAGGCGGGCTACATGCTCGGCACTGTCATGTTGCTGGCCAATACCACCGGCGTGTTGTTCGGTGGCTGGCTTACAGACTTGTTGGCCAAGCGCGGGCATCAGGATGCGGCGATGCGCACCGGTGTAATCGGCGCCCTCGGCATGGCGGTGCCGGCCGTGATGTTCGCGCAAGTCGATCAACTGTGGCTGTCGGTGACTCTGTTGGTACCGGCGATGTTTTTTGCCTCGTTCCCGATGCCGGCGTCTACGGCCGCGATGCAGATCCTCGCGCCGAATCAGGTGCGTGCTCAGGTCTCGGCCATGTTCCTGCTGATCAGTAACCTGCTGGGACTGGGTTTGGGCACCACGCTGGTTGCACTGTTGACCGACCGTTACTTCGGTTCGCCGGCGGCGGTGGGTTCATCGATGTCGCTGGTGATCTGTGCTGCATCGGCGTTGACGGTGCTGCTGTTATGGCAGGGTTGCCGCCGTTTCCGGGAAAGTTATGCCCGTGAGTACCCGACCCAGGCTTGATATACGATGTGCAGGTTCGGCGCCCCGGCCTCGCTCCGATTTCGATGGAGCGGGGCCGAGGTGCTTCAGATCAGGAGAGCCCTTGATGTTGAATGACGTCCATTTGCTGGAAAAACACAGCCTGCTCAGCTCCGCCGATTATCGTGAGATTCAGGACAAGGTCAGCCATTACCTGTGCCCGCACAGCTTCAACGTGCTGCGTGACGAGCCCATTCACACTCGGCTCAATGGTGTGTTTTTCGGCGATTCGGCGTTGCTCGACCTGTGCTACGGCGCACCGGTAAAAATCACCATTGGCGACATTGCCGATCAGTACCTGTTTCGCATTACCTTGCAAGGGCATTGCGAGGTGGCCCATGGCCGGCGCAGCGCTGCGATGCAGTCGGGCTACCTCAGCGTTTCGTCGCCGTTCGCTCAAAGCAGCATCATTACCGACGGCCAATGTCGCAACCTGATCCTGCGTGTCGACCGCGATGCCCTGGAGACCCAACTGCAACGCCTGCTGGGGCGCAGCCTGCGCAAATCGGTGATCTTCGACGTCAAGGTCGACCACTTGGGCGCCGGTGTCGTCAGTCTCTATCACACGCTGGACTATATCTGCCGGTTATACGGCAGCGGTGTCGACGGTTCGAATATCGCCAACAGCCTGTCCGATTACCTGATGCAATTGCTGCTCACGCAGTTGCCGCACAACTATTCCGCCGATCTTTTGATCGACTCCCGCGCGCCGCTGCCGCATCACGTGAAAAAGGCCCGGGACTACATCGAGGCGCACCTCGACGAACCGATCAGCCTGGCGACTTTGAGCGAACTCTGTAGCGTCTCGGTGCGCACCTTGCAGAACGGCTTCAACCAGTTTCTGCAGCAGGCGCCGGTGGAGTACATCCGCGACCGTCGTCTGGCGGTGATCCACGAATCGTTGAAGCAGGCCCGGGCCGGTGAAACGGTGACGGACATCCTGTTGCGTCATGGCATCAACAGCTTCGGGCATTTTTCCAGCGCCTACCGGCAACGCTACGGCTGCCTGCCGTCCGACACCCTGCGCCGGCAAAAGCACTGATACTTCTGCGCAATCGGTAAGTCGTTTGCGCAATCGGATAAGTTCATGGTGGTGCAGCTCGATAGCATCGAGTCTCTTACAAGAGGAGCATCTGCATGAAAATTACCGTGCTGGGTGGCGGTCACGGCTGTTACGCCGCTGCTGTCGAAATGGCTGAAATGGGGCATCAAACCCGCCTGTGGCGTCGTGACAGTGCAGCGCTCAAGGAACTGCTGGCCATCGGCAGCCTGACCATCAAAGACTATCGGGGCACACGCCAATTGTCAGTCGGCCAGCCGGGCGACAACCTGTCGCTGACCGACGACCTGCGCGAGGCGCTGGGCGATGCACAATTGGTCATCATCCCGTTGCCCTCGACTTCCCACGAAGACCTGGCCAGGCACGTTGCGCCGCATTTGCATGACGGTCAGGTGGTATTCCTGCCACCGGGTACCTTCGGCAGTTATGTGTTCGCCAAAGCCATGGCCGATGCGGGCAACCCGAGCAAGGTCGCCTTCGCTGAAACGGGTACGCTGCCGTATCTGGTGCGCAAACACGGCGCCAGCGACCTGGTAATCAGCGGTTACGCCACGCGTTTGCCGACCGGCGTATTCCCCAGCAATCTTTGCGAACACGCTTTCGCTGTGCTGCGCGAGGCCTACCCGAGTGTCGAGCCGATCGAAGATGCCTTGAGCGGTGCGCTGATGAACGCCGGCCCGATCATTCACCCGCCGTTGATCATGATGAACGCCGGTCCCCTGGAGCATTTCGAATCCTGGGACATTCACAATGAGGGCACCCAGCCCGCGATTCGCCGCGTGACCAATCAACTGGATGCCGAGCGCATGGCGGTACGTGAAAGCCTGACCTACGGCGCGCCGCATTTTCCGCTGAGCGATCACTACAACACCACCGAAGGCGAGGAGTGGATGTACGGTCGCGGTGCTCACGGCAAGTTGACCGACAGCGGCGACTGGCGCGAAGACATCGATCTGCAAACGCATCGCTACATGCTCGAAGACACCCGTTTGGGCCTGTCCTTCCTGGTGTCCGTCGGTCGCTGGGCCGGTGTGCCGACGCCGGTAGCGCAAGGCCTGCTGAGCATTGCCTCGGTGGTGGCTGCGCGTGACCTTTATGCTGAAGGCCGCACCCTGGAAAACCTCGGCCTTGCCACGCTTGATCGGGCGCAGATGACGCAACTCCTGACCGAGGGCTTTAACTGATGAACGCTGCGCTGCCGCAGATCAGCGTGGTCGGCGCCGGCCGGATGGGCGAGGGCATTGTGCTGGCGTTCATCCACGCGGGTTTACCCGTCACCCTGATTGATATCAAGGACCGCGCAGAAGCCGATCGGCATCAATATTTCGACCGCGTGCGCAACAATATTCGCAGCGAACTGCAGATGTTGGTCCGCCTCGGCTTGCTCCAGCCAGATCAGGCAGACATCGCGATATCGCGGTTGACCCTGCAGGCCAAATCCCAGGCAGCGGTGACGTTGCGCGGGTGCGACCTGATATTCGAAGCCGTGCCGGAAGTCATCGCGGTCAAGCAGGAGACCTTCGCCTGGGTCAGCGAGCATGTTTCGGCGTCGACCATTATCGCGTCGACTACCTCGACTTTTTTAGTCACCGAGTTAGCCGAGATGGTCAGTGAACCCAAGCGCTTCGTGAACGCACACTGGCTGAATCCGGCGCACTTGATGCCGCTGGTGGAAGTCAGCCGCAGCGAAGCGACCTGTCCGCAAGTGGTCGAGCGCCTGCTGCAACTGCTCAAGCGCATCGGCAAGGTCCCGGTGGTGTGCAATCCGGTGGCTGGCTATATCGTGCCGCGCATCCAGGCGCTGGCGATGAACGAAGCCGCGCGAATGGTAGAGGAGGGCGTTGCCAGCGCAGAAGACATCGACACCGCCGTGCGTGTTGGCTTTGGCCTGCGGTTCTCGGTGTTGGGCCTGCTGGAGTTCATCGACTGGGGCGGAGGCGACATCCTCTACTACGCCTCGCGCTACCTGAGTGGCGCGCTGTCGCCGCGTTTCGAAACGCCGCAGGTCATCGCCGACAACATGCAAAACGGGCGCAATGGCCTGCGCGATGGAAAGGGCTTCTACGACTACCGCGAAGTCGACGTAGACGCCTACAAGCAACAGCGTCTCGGCGAGTTTGTGCGCAAGCTTGAGATGTCTGGGCTGACACCCGCGTTCGATGGCGCCTTGAAGGAGGGCTGAACGTCTTCAGCCCGTCATGCGGTGATTTGCGCCGTTATCCACTCGCGGCTGTACTCCAGCACGCGAGCGGCGACGGCCGTCGGAAAGTGAATAAACCCGTGCGGGCAGGACGGCAACAGGTGCACTTCGACCGGCGCCGCTTGCTCCCAGCGTTGAGCGATGTCGAGCGTGTCGTCTTGCAACGGGTCCAGCTCGCCGGCAAACATCAGCGCTGGCGGCAAACCGCTAAAGTCGCCATACAGCGGCGACAACGGAGGCTGTCGGCGTTGCTGGTCATTCAAACCCGGCGTCAGCCTACGAAACGCCTCAACCATGCCCGGCCCATCCAGCACCAACGTTTGCTCAGTCGCTGCGCGCACGCTGGCGGTACCGGTCAAATCGTAAACGCCGTAATACAACAGCGCGCCGCTCACCCGCTGCAGCAAGTCGGGCCATTGTTTGAGCGCCAGCAAGGTCGCTGCAGCAAGATGAGCGCCTGCCGATTCACCGACGACGATAACCGGCAGGTCAGCAAACTCTGGGTCATTGAGAAACCCGCGAGCGGCGCCGAGGCAATCCTGCATGATGTCTTCAATCGGGGTGGAGAGGGCCAGTCGATAATCCACCGAGACCACCGTGACTTGGCATGCGTTGACGATGGCAACGTTGAAGTCGTCGTTCATCCGGGCATTGCCGATCACCCATCCACCGCCATGGAAGTCGAGCACCACGCCCTTAGCCTGGCCTTTTGGCCTGATGATGCGTACCGGTACCGTGGCACCGTCAATGCCCATCACTATTGTCTGTGCGTTAAGCCCGTGCTTGCGCAGTTTACGTGTGCCACCGATTTGACTGGCACGCAGCAGCGCCTGAATGAGCCGTGGCGTGATGCGATTGCGAATTCGGAAGCGCGGTAACCAGGCGATTTTTTTGTTGAAGTCACGCACTTGCTGCAACTCATGCTCGCTGGCACGCCATGGGGCTGCACGACTTTGCTTGGTGTTCACCATCAACGGTTATTGACCAGGATGGAAAAATTCAATGCGCCGGCCACACAAAGCCACACAAGGTAAGGGAACAGGATCAACCCGGTAATCACATCCAGCTGCAAGGCCATCACCACCATGGTTGCCACCACCAGCCACAACAGCGCGAGAATCACCATGCTCGCCAGCATGCGGTGTGCGCCGAAGAACACCGGTGTCCACAGCGTGTTAAGCGCAATTTGCGCCGCCCATAACGCCAGCACTGCCTGACTGCCAGGGATCAGGGTCAACCGGTATCCGGCCCACGCCAGCAACAGATAAATGATCGTCCAGGCAACCGGAAACAGCCAGTTGGGTGGCGTGAAGCTCGGTTTGATCAGCGATTCATACCACGCGCCGGGCTTGAAAATAATCCCGGTGCTCGCTGCCGCACCGCAGGCTAGAAGAAAAATAAAAAAGGTCATCGTCCGTCCTTAGCTGAAGTCAGCTGTCCAGGGGCATTGCCATGTTGGCAGTGATAAAGAGAGGACGTCCTGTAACGGGAAAAGTTTGGATGCGGGCCTCACATTTTCTCTGGGCGGGGCGGACAGCTCCGAAAAAACAGGCGAAAAAACCGTCGAACGGTGCTTTTTTTGGCCGAGAGCCGGCATTCGACCGGTTGACAGCAAATAACCTCATGGGCAAACTGTCCACAGTCTTCAGTCCACAGGTTGGATGTGCGAATGTAAAAATAGCGTCCTTGAATAATAAAAATGCCTTGCCGTGATTTTTCGAGAACCCGCGCCAGTCGCGACGCTCATGGCAAACGCTGCGTACAAAACTGTTTTGAGAACTGCCCCCGATAATTTCAGATTTATAAAAAAGTGGAGCGCCTTATGCGTGAGGACAATATTGTTGGTGTCGACATTGGCGGTACGTTTACCGACTTCGTGTCATACGACGCCACGACCGGCAAAATTGAAAACTGGAAGAACCTGACCACGCCAGCCAATCCAATCGATGGCGTGCTGGAAGGGCTGTCCAGAATCGAGTCGATGGCGACCGTCAACAAGGTTCGTCTCGGTACGACCATTGCGACCAATGCGCTGCTGACGCGCAAAGGCGCGAAGGTTGCGTACGTCACAACCACCGGTTTCAAAGATGTGCCGTTCATTCAGCGCGGCGACCGCCGCAGCCACTACGACATTACCTGGATCAAAACCAAGGCATTTGTCAGCCGGGCCGACTGCTATGAAGTGGCCGAACGCATCAGCGCCCAGGGAGAAGAAGTCCTGCCTCTGGATGAAGCCTCGGTGCGCAAGGTGGCCCAGGCGATTCGTGACGATGGCACCATAGAAGCCATCGCCGTGTGCACCTTGTTCTCTTACGTCAACCCGGAGCATGAAGACCGCATCGCGCAGATCCTGGCTGAAGAATTGCCAGATATCCCCATCTCGTCTTCGTTTCACGTGCTGCCAAAGTGGAAAGAGTACGACCGTGCCTCGACGACGATCGCGGATGCTTTTCTCAAGCCGATCGTTCAAGAAAGCTTCGCCCGTATAAAAAGCTGTCTCGATGATTTGGGTATCGGCGATAAAGTCGGTGTCATCAAATCCAATGGCGGTGAGTCAAGCATCTGGGGCGCTGCGGCAACCCCTGTGCAGATGGCGTTGTCGGGGCCCACTGGCGCGGTCGTCGCTACCCGTACCGTCGCTGAACTTACCGGAATCAAAAACCTGGTGGTTTTTGATATGGGCGGCACCTCAACCGACTGTGCAACCGTGGTTAACGGCCAGGAAAATATCACCACCGATTTTGAAATTGAGTGGGGTATTCCGATTCAGGTGCCAATGATCGACGTTCACACCATCGGTGCTGGCGGTGGCTCGCTGGCGTGGATCGATAAAGGAGGCTTGCTGAGAATGGGGCCGCAGTCTGCGACCTCCGTTCCCGGGCCTGCCTGCTATGGGCGTGGTGGGCTTGAGGCTACCGTGACCGATGCAAACGTGGTGCTGGGGCGCATCAACCCTGATTTCTTCCTCGGTGGCCGGATGAAACTCGACGCCGAAGCGGCTTACAGCGCCGTTGCGCGTATTGCCGACACGCTGCAAATGGGCGTAGATGAAGCGGCCATGGCCATGCTGCAAATTGCCAACAACAACATGCTCGGTGCGTTGCGCACAGTGTTGTTGCAACGCGGTCTGGACCCGCGTGACTTCACCCTGTTGTCGTCAGGCGGAGCCGGCCCGGTGCACATCTGCGACCTGCTGGACATCAGCGGCATCCCTCAAGGATTGGTACCGAATTATCCCGGCCAGTTCTCGGCGTTCGGCTTCATCATGACCAACGCTCGCGTGGACAAACAGCGGACGATTCAACAGGTTTCCACACGGTTTGACGCGGTGGCTGTCGATGATGCGCTGACCCTTCTTGTGAACAGTGCGGTGGGCGAACTGACCGAGCAGGGTTACGTCACCAACATTCAAGTGCAACGCTCCATCGAGGCGCGTTACCTGGGCCAGAATCATGGGCTGGAGTTGCCGATCGATGTGGCAACGATCAATGCCGAGTCTGCCGCGCAGCTGTGGCAAAAATTTCATGAGATTCACAAGGCACGTTTTGGCTTCGCAACCCCCGGCGAAACCATTGAACTGGTGACCATCAAAGCGGTGGCCATTGCTACCAGCGAAAAGCCCGATATCCCGACGCTGGCGCTGGCCGAACAGCCTGCCAGGCCCAATGCCAGTCGCAAGGTTCGATTTGAACAAGGCTGGATCGATACACCCGTTTACGACCGTGAACAGCTGCTGCAAAACCACCTTATTTCCGGGCCGGCGATTATCGAGGAAAGCGCCTCGGTAACGATCCTGCGACCCGACCAGCAAATTCGCGTAAACGAATACGGCTACATGCTCGTGACTGCAAAATCCGCGGAGGGCAAATAATGGACATGGTCGCAATGAGTGTTCTCGATTCGACGATGGTGTCGATCTGTCGAGAGATGGGCATCACCCTGCAGAAAACCTCTTACTCGACGATCTTCAACGAGGCGCTGGACTTCACCTGTGGCCTGGCCGACAAGCAGGGCAACCTGATTGCCGTCGCCGACTTTTGCCCGGCAATGATCGGTGGTATCCCGCTGCTGGTGAAGTCGTGCTTGAAGGAAATCGACACGGTGTCGCTCAAGGAGGGTGACATCATCCTGCACAACGACCCGTACCGTGGCGGTCTGCACACCCCTGAACACACCTTCTTCAAACCGATTTTTTTCCGTGGTGAACTGCAAGGCTGGTCGATTGCGATTGGTCATATCGCTGAAGTCGGCGGAATGGTGCCGGGCGGTTTTCCGGGCGAGGCCACCGAGATCTTCCATGAAGGCGTGCGGGTGCCTCCGGTGAAGATCAAAACGGCAGGCGTCGACAACAACGATATCTGGAAGCTGCTGCTGGCCAACGTCCGTACACCGCGTACCAACTACGGCGATCTGCGTGCGCTGATTGCAGCGGTAGACCTGGGCGAACAACAGATGCTCGGGGTGCTTGAGAAATATGGCGTCAGTGAGGTTCAGCAGATCATTGGTGACCTGCTGGACTACGCCGAGCGCCGTATGAAAGCCGAGATCGAGGCTATTCCCGATGGCATCTACGCCTTCGAGGATTCAATTGAAAGTGACGGCGTAACGCCGAACAAAACCTACTGCATCGCTGTGGAGGTTCACGTTCGGGGTGATCAGATCATTATCGATTACACCGGATCTTCACCGCAGGCGCGCGGACCGATCAATGCAACATTGGGCGTATCAACGTCGGCTGCTTACAACGCCGTGTTGCACATGACGGATCCGTCGATACCGCGCAACAGCGGATGCTTCCGCCCGATCAAGGTGCTTTCGCCACCGGGCACTATCGTCAACGTCGATTTCCCGGCCCCTTCAGTGGGGGGCAATACCGAAACCCACCCGCGGATTACCGGCGCGATTCTGGGCGCAATGGCAACCGCGGTGCCCAACCGGGTAATGGCGGCCGAGGGCGCGACACATTGCAACTTCGTTTTCGGCGGTGTGGACGCGGCCAGCGGCGAGTACTTCGCCTGTTATGACCTGGAAGCCGTGGGTTGGGGAGGGCGCGCGTTTGCCGATGGCAACGACGCGGTCGACTCGATCAATGGCAACTGTCGCACCACGCCTGTCGAGGTGTTCGAAACCCGATTCCCGTGGCGCGTCGAACGCCTGGCCCTGGATGCGGACTCGGGCGGTGCCGGCGAATTCCGTGGTGGTTTGGGCTACACCAAAGAGATGTTGTGCCTTAACGAAACCATCACTGTTTCGCAAATGACCGACCGGCATTTCACCAAGCCTTGGGGCCTGGATGGCGGTCTTGAAGGCGGCTGCGGTGCGACCCTTGTGCAGAAAAAAGGCTCGGATGAGTGGCAAACGATGTGCGACGCGTACGGCAAGATTTCTACCAGCCGTTATTCCAACGTCGACATTCTGCAAGGTGATCGCGTCAAGTTGACCACGCCTGGCGGAGGCGGTTTTGGCAGCCCGGCAAAACGGGCACCGGAGTCGGTGGAGCGTGATCTTCGCGATGGCTACATCTCACTCGAATCTGCAAGGTCAAATTACGGATACACGGGGAACTGAAGATGAAATTCTCGGAAAACGGGCTTTATATCGAACGTTACATCAAGTGCTCTAACTGCGGCGTGTTGATCTATGAGCAGGATGCGCCGACCAAAGTCAAAGTCGACGGTAAGGAATTCTGTTCCGACTGGTGTGTTAAGTGGAGCGCTGAGCGTCAGCAGCGGCGCGCCTCCAAGTAAAAATTACACGACGGGGCTGATACAGCCCCCGTTCGATGGATAGGAAAAAAGATGGAAAAGGCCTCGTTCAAAAGCATTGACCGGATGCAGCCGGAAGACTGGAAGTTGATCTCCTCTTTCGAAACCGATGAACATAAACATATGCCCGAGTTGGTCATTAAAAACCTGCAATTACTGGGGCAGGGTGAACAACCTTATCAAATTGACAGGTTGCAACATTCATTGCAGACGGCCACCCGTGCACAGCGTGCTGGCGCCGATGAAGAGATGGTGATCGCAGCGCTGGTACACGATATTGGTGACACCCTTGCGTTGTATAACCATGCCGAATTGGCGGCTGCAATGATCAAACCCTATGTGTCGGAAAAGACCCATTGGATTGTGCTTAACCATGATGTTTTCCAAGGCTTCTATTACTGGGAGAACCTTGGGTGGGATAAAAACACGCGAGAGAAATTTCGAGGACATCGCTGGTTTGATGAGTGTGACACGTTCTGCCGAGAGTGGGATTGCCCCTCTTTCGATCCGGATTACGACACGCTGAGTCTTGAAAGCTTTATTCCCTTGATCGAAAAGATTTTCTCTCGCAAGCCGTACGCTCACTTATAACAATACCTAATTCTTCAGCGTTGCCGAAGATAACTTCAAGTCGTTGTTCTGCCCAAAAAACGTGTTTTCAAACACCTCCTTCTATCACTGGAGTCATAAAAAATGGCGGGCCCAATTAAAAGTAATGGCAACGCAGGGCGACCTGCAACTGTGGTCGGATTAGACGAGCGCATCAATAAAGTATCGCTGTCCATGGCGTGGTGGGCGGTGTGCAGTGCAATGTTTTACATCATTGTGGGCGGCGCACTTGCGTTGGAGTTCGGAACGTTCAATGCGATCACGGGAATGCTGCTTTCCGTCATCTCCTATGGCGTCATTACTTCCTTGATGGCACGGCACGCGATCAAGACAGGTCACTCGGTCACCTCCTTTTCAGTAGAACTTTTCGGTTCGAAAGGGGCGGTGCTCGCGGCGATCATCCTCGGTGCCACGGCTATTTATTACGCGGTGTTCGAAGGCTCTGTGATCGCGTTGGCTATTAATCATCTGTTCCCTTCGATCACCCACACGGTGGCGGCGCTGATTGTCGTGGCGTACAGCGTTCCCCTGGTTCTGGGTAAAATTCAGGTCTGGCTCGACAAGCTCAATGGCGTGCTGCTGCCGGTGTATGTCATAGGCCTGATCGCCGCCGTTTGCATCTCTATCTCTGAGTACGGCTATTCAACCGAGTGGATGACATTCGGCCCGGCTGATCCGTCCCCGTATGGCTGGTGGAACTGTTTTGTGTACTACATGGGCATCTGGGTGCTCATGCTCTTTGCTTATGAGTACGCAAAATTTGGCAAGCCTGCAGACACGAAATTTCACGCCAAATGGAATTTCAGCTACTTGTTCTACTTCGTCACCATTGTCGTTAACGGCGCGTGCGGTATTTACCTGGTCAGCTCTGTGCCAAGCATCGAGAAGATCAGCGAAATCTCCGTGGTGTTGGCGATATTGAGTTTGCTCGGTTTTTGGGGCCTCGTTTTCGTATGGGCCACCCAGACCCGAATCAATTCCGCCAACTACTTTGTGGCCACCAGTAATTTGAAAACAATAGGGCAGGCATTTGGCATCAACTGGAAATGGGGTTGGTGGGCGGTGGTTGTCGGCGCACTGGTGTTTTTGCTGATGTTGGCCGATGTCTTCAAGTATCTACTGGAGGCGCTCGCTTACCAGGGGATTATCGTCGTCGCCTGGGTCGGCGTTGCGTTGTCGCGGATCATTGAAGTACGAGAAGTCGCCGATGGCGGAGTCTCGAATACAGCCTGCAAAACGGTTAACTACAGCGGATTGGCTGCGTGGTTGATAGCCTCGGTGGTGGGAGTGGTTCTAATGAACTGCACGGGTTTCCTGGCCACCTTGTCCGCGCCCGCTACCGCCATCGTTGCCTATACAATAATGCGTTTAACTTCAAAATTTAAAGTCGTGGGAAGTCTCAGTATCAGCAGAGTTAGTTAAGTGTCGGCGCGCAGGTTTTTAATAGTTAAGGGCCTGCGCGCTAACAACTACCTGAATTGACAGGCTCGGGGGTGAAGGGGCAGACTCTCTGTCCACAGTCGACAGTGCGCAATCTGTACAGCGATTTTGTTCGGCTACGATAGTTATCTGAATCGCAGACACCGCGGGCTAATGTTAGATGAATCAATTTCCATCCTCAGTAACAAACGACGCTGAATCAGGGGCGTTCCCGGCGCCACTTGTCGACAGTAAAAGCCTGTCGGAACAGGTGACCGAATATTTGTACAAGCTGCTGGTCAGTGGCCATTTGAAGGCGGGGCAACGGGTTAACGAGGCCGAACTGGCCCGTACGTTGAAGATCAGTCGTAACCCGATTCGCGAAGCAATCCGAAAGCTCGAGGAGCGCGGCTTGCTGATCTCCAGTCCCCGGCGCGGTACGTTTGTACGATCGTTTTCGGAGACCGACATCCAGGATATTTTTTCCTTCCGCCTGGCGTTGGAAGAGTTTGCGGTACGGCAGGCATTTCCTCATCTCACCGATGAGGACATCGAAGGCCTGGCTGCAATCGTCGGCCAAATGGAAGAAGCGGCAAAAACAGGCCGTGAAATGGACCTCGTCGAACGCGACATCGCTTTCCATCAGCGCATTTGTGAGCTATCGAGAAATACCCAGACTATTCGCGCATTTTCGAATATTTACGCAGAGATTCAGATTTCCATCAGTTTGGTTGAACATCGATTTGCCACCCTCGAAGATGCAGCCGTAGACCACTGGCCAATCGTTGAAGCGTTTCGCACCAAAGATGAACAAAAGATTATTGAATCGCTGCGATTTCACATAGGCGATTCCTGGAAGAGAATTAAAGAAGCCTACAACTTCTGAGGTAAGTAATAGCAAGTTATGGCGACTTCAAATGAAGTCGCCGGGATTTTTTTTGCCTGAAATTTGGCGTTTGTTTATAGGTGCTGTGCTTTCTTTCTTCATCAGGTGACTCTTATGTTCAATATCCAAAGTCCGCATGCCTTCATCTCTGACGCGGAGTGGAGTGTTCGCTGTGAACTGGCAGCGTTCTATCGACTGCTCGCTCATTTTCGAATGACCGACCTGATCGACACACACATATCCGCAAGGGCACCAGGCCCAAAAGAGTTGTTCCTGATCAATCGCTACGGTGTGCTGTTTCATGAAATGCGCGCATCGGACCTGGTGAAAATCGATATCAACGGCACTATCAACGATGAGCTTCACGTTGCAGGTGCGGTGAACAAGGCAGGTTTCAACATCCACTCGGCCATTCACAGCGCTCGCCATGATGCTGCTTGCATTGTCCATACGCACACCTCGGCGGGCATGGCGGTGTCTGCGCAAGAGGAAGGCTTGCTGGCGATCACGCAACACGCCATGAAATTCTACGGCTGCCTCAGTTATCACGATTACGAAGGCATTGCGCTCAACCCGGCCGAATGCCCGCGACTGGTGGCCGACCTCGGCTCGAACATGGCGATGATCCTGCGCAATCATGGATTGCTGGCTGTCGGTGGTTCTATCGCCGAGGCTTTCAATCAGATCTATTTCCTTGAACGTGCCTGTCAGGCCCAAGTGGCTGCGTTGAGTGGCGGGCAACGCCTGCGCTTTCCCTCCAGGGAAGTCTGTGAGCTGACCGCCAAGCAGTCGGCGGATGAGATCCGCGACAACCTGCACCTGTTGGCGTGGGAATCTGCACTGCGCCTGATTGACGATCAAAAGGCTGAGTATTGCGCCTGAATCATTGTGGGTTTCGAGCAGGTAAAGCACTTCGTCGCACGCTCGAAATCCCCTAGCTTCTTCCACGCTGACCGTTACCTCTTCTGCGCACTAACCTCCCTTTCTACGGATGACCCCTTTAGCCCGGGCGTCTCATCCCATTCCCGATAAATTTTAGAACCGCGTGTTGACAGCTCAATTCGTTCGACTTTAATCTGCATACAGCGCTGCACACATGATGGCGCACATAGTTGTAGATTTGTACCTTCCTGCTTACAAGAACGAAATCATCGGAGAGGTCAAAATGGCTCGGTTCCTTCCTCGCACCATCCGCAACATGCTCGTTTGCGCATCCGCCATCGGCGCGTTGCTCACCCAGGTTCCAGCCCAGGCGGCTGATGTTTCACTGTGGAAAGACATTCAAAAGGCCGGCGTTCTGCGCTGCGGGGCCGCCGTCGCGGCGCCCTACGTCATGCGTGATGCACGCTCGGGTGAATACAGCGGCTACTTTGTGGACCTGTGCCGTGACTTCGGCGAGAAGGTGCTGAAGGTCAAGGTCGAGTTCGTCGACACCAACTGGGACAACCTCGTGGCGGGGTTGCAGGGTGGCAAGTGGGACATGGCCATGGCGCTGAATCAGACGCCTGAACGAGCACTGGCCGTGAGTTTTTCGGTGCCGGCAACCGACTATCAGGTCTCGCTGCTGGTGAATAAGGACAACTCGAAATTCGCCAGTGGCGGCAGTTCGATCAGCGATTACGACAAGCCTGAAGTGACGTTTGCCGTCATGTCTGGCACTGCGCAGGACAAGGCTATTTCGGCCGTCATCAAACAAGGCAAGATCATGCGCCTGCCGGGTATGGACGAGGTGCGCCTGGCCGTGATGTCCAAGCGTGCCGACGTTCTGGTCGATGCCAGTGACACCAATCATCTGTTCGCAATGGCCAACCCTGGATGGACCAAAGAGGTGCTGCCAAAACCCGCGTTAGCCAAACAAGGTGTGGCATTTGGCGTGCGCCGTGACGTCAGCGCCGCCGACTTGCAGACCCTGAACATTTACCTCTCCCAACGCCGTGAGACCGGTGAAATCGACGCCTTGGTCGATAAAGCCTCGCAGCTGGCGAACGCCGAAAAAACCCCTCAGTAAATCCCGCCGATGTCGAGCGCGCAGCAGGCTGCGCGCTCCCGGAGAATGTTCGATGAAAGCTTCCAGTCTAGCGGCGGTGCCGTCACGGCCTCTGCACGCCCTCGAAACGAAGAGCAGCGAGTTCATTCAGCTGCGCGATGTCTACAAGTCCTATGGCGAAAACCTGGTGGTTATGGACCACCTGGACCTGGATATGCGGGCCGACGATCGCCTGGTGATCATCGGTCCAAGCGGCAGCGGCAAGAGCTCATTGCTGCGCGTAATGATGGGACTTGAATGCATTCAGGGCGGGACTATCCGCTTCCAGGGCAAGCCTTACATCGACGGCAATGCCCGGGGCAAGGGCAAGCCAATGGACAGTTCGTTGCAAACCCAGGTGGGCATGGTGTTCCAGCATTACACCTTGTTTCCTCACCTGTCGGTGCTGGGCAACCTGATTCTGGCGCCGATGAAAGTGCACGGCCTGTCCCGGGGCCAGGCCACCGAAAAGGCGCGGACGTTGCTCGCCCGGCTCGGGCTGGAAAGCAAGATCAACGTCTATCCCAGCCAATTGTCCGGCGGCCAGAAGCAGCGCGTGGCGATCGCCCGGGCTCTGATGCTGGAGCCCAAGCTGATGCTGTTCGACGAGGTCACCTCGGCGCTTGACCCTGAAATGGTGATCGAGGTGCAGAACGTCATGTTGCAATTGGCCGAACAGAAGATGGCAATGATCATCGTCACCCACGACATGCACTTTGCCCGTCATATCGCCACCCGCGTGGTGTTTTGCGCCAACGGCAAAGTGGTCGAGGAGGGCCATCCAGACCAGTTGTTCACTCAACCCAAGGAGCGTCGCACCCGCGAGTTTCTGGAAAAAGTGCTGCACCTGGACTGAGGAGCCTGATCATGAATTATCAATTCGATTTCAACTTTCTCCAGGGCAACGCCGGCCTGTTGTGGGACGGGCTCAAAGTCACCCTGCAACTGGCGCTGGTGTCGAACGTTGTCGGCCTGGTGCTCGGTTTTGGTCTGTGCCTGCTGACCTTGAGTCGCTGGTTTTTCCTGCGCTGGCCGGCGCAGTTGTTTATCGAGTTCTTCCGTTGCACGCCGGTGCTGTTGCAGATCGTCTGGTTTTTCTACTGCGTGCCAATGTTGTTCGACGTGTTCATCGACCCGATCACCATGGGCGTGCTCGCGTTGGGATTGAACCTCACGGCGTTCAATGCCGAAGCCTATCGGGCGGGGGTGCAAGCGGTGCCCCGTGAGCATCTGGATGCCAGCATCGCCTTGGGGCTGCGCCCCTGGCAGCGAACGGTCTACGTGATTCTTCCGCAAGCGCTGCGCAGTGCCATTCCGGTGTTGATGACCAACGGCATCTCGATCCTTCAGCAAAGTGCGCTGGTGGCCATCGTTGCTGTGGGCGACCTGATGTACGTCGGCAAAAGCATCGCTACCGAAACCTACCGTCCGCTCGAAACCTATTCGCTGATCGCGCTCATCTACTTCGCGCTGTCGTTGCCCATCGCGCAGTTCGTGCAATGGCTGGAACGTCGTCAGGACACCGCGCTCGCGCGCTGAGGAGGTTGTCATGAGTCTTGATTTCACCGTGGTGTTTTCGTATTGGCAAGCCCTGCTGCAAGGGTTGGCGTTGACCCTGGTATTTACCGTTGGCTGCGCGATCCTGGGAAGCTTGTGCGGTTTTCTGCTGAGCCTGTTGCGGGCCTCGGGCAGTCGCTGGTTGAGCGTACCTGCTGGTCTGTACGTGGAGCTTTTCCGTGGTACGCCGCTACTGATCCAGCTGTTCTGGGTGTTTTTCTGTTTTCCGGTGGTGTTCGGCATCGACATCCCGCCGTACATGTCGGTGTTGCTGGCATTGACCCTGTACATGACCGCGATCACCAGTGAAACCTTCCGTGGCGCGCTCAAATCGATACCCGGCGAGCAGCATGACGCCTGCGTCGCACTGGGTCTGGCCTCGTGGAATAAAACGGTGTTCGTGGTGTTTCCCCAGGCCCTGCTGCGGGGCATTCCGCCGCTGCTTTCCAACGTGGTTTCACTGTTCAAGGAAAGCGCGCTGATTTCTTCGGTAGGCATCGCCGACCTGATGTTCGTCGGCCAGAACATCTCCAACAGCACCGCACGCCCGGTCGAGTTTCTGTCAGCGGTGGCGGTCATTTATTTCCTCGTGGCGTTCCCGCTGACCCGACTGGTTGGCGTGGTCGAGACGCGGATGCTGCGTCGTTATGCGTACTAACCCAACCCTCGTATTCAACTCCGTGGAGTGTCTGCAATGACTCAACTCAAGGGCATCCTGCCTGCTCTGGTCACACCGTTCGACAAGGCCGGCAAGGTCAATTACGACATGCTCGGCAATATCATCGAGTATCAACTGAAGGCTGGTGTCACCGGTTTTGTGCCGCTGGGTTCGACCGGTGAGTACTACGCACTGACCAACGAAGAACGCCGGCAGGTTCTGGCTGCTGTGCGAGAGATTGTAGGCGACCGTGGTGTGTTGATTGCCGGTGCGAATGGCTCTTGTACCCGCGAGGTTATCGAGCAAGTCAAACAGACCCGCGATGCCGGCTATACCAACCTGCTGATCGCGCCGCCTTACTATGCGCTGCCGTCCCAGGATGAGCTGATAGGGCATTACCAGGCGATTCTCGACGCCGTACCGGACATCAGTCTGGTGTTGTACAACTACCCGGTACGCACCAACGTCGAAGTCGGTTTTGGGGTGCTTGATGCCTTCAAGGACAACGCCCGCGTGATCGCGATCAAGGAAAGCAGTGGCAACCTGCTGCGAGCCATCGAAATCGGCAACACCTACAAGGACAACTATCAGCTCTCGTGCGGTTCGGACGACCAGGCATTGGATTTCTTCCTGTGGGGCGCCAGCAGCTGGATTTGCGGTCCGGCCAACTGCCTGACGCAGCAGGTCTGTGACTTTTACTCCAAATACACCGCAGGCGATCTGAGTGGTGCACAGGCCATCGTCCGGTCGTTATTCCCGGTACTCGCGGACATGGAGTCCGGCAAGTTTATCCAGAAGGTCAAATATGGTTGTGAGCTGGCAGGTTTCGATGCGGGCGCCGCGCGCATGCCGCTGCAACCGTTGACGACCGAGGAGAAGGCCAGTTTCCGCAAGGCTTTTGAAGTGGCGCTGGGCTAAAGGCATTGGCTGCATCGGTCGCCGCCGTGGCCGATGCAGCATGACGGAGTGAATGAGATGACCCGACACGTTTTCAACACTATCGAAGGCCATACCGAAGGCATGCCCGTACGCATGGTGATTGCCGGAGCACCCCTGCTCAAAGGCAAAACCATGAGCGAGCGGCGTGAACACTTCATGGCTGATTTCGACTGGATTCGCCGTAGCCTGATGCTTGAACCCCGTGGGCATTCGCACATGTCGGGCACTATTTTTTACCCGCCGATACGTGATGACAGTGACTTCAGCCTGTTGTTTATCGAGACGTCCGGTTGTTTGCCAATGTGCGGCCATGCCACGCTGGGTTCGATTACTTTTGCGCTGGAGGCTGGTTTGATCG
Organism: Gordonia sp. IEGM753; assembly: GCF_050321825.1. Taxonomy (NCBI): domain Bacteria; kingdom Bacillati; phylum Actinomycetota; class Actinomycetes; order Mycobacteriales; family Gordoniaceae; genus Gordonia; species Gordonia sp. IEGM753. The sequence continues at coordinate 2,569,322 of NZ_JBNQGB010000001.1, read as the reverse complement.
AGCCGAAAGTGCCTGGCCTCGTAGTGGTGGATGTGCCGGCGGGGCAGATCCATGCGACGTACGAACGCGATGGCGACAAAGTCAGCTCGGTACGTTTCACCAACGTTGCCTCTTTCTTGCTGCACCGTGACCTGATTCTAAATTTTGCGCCATTGGGCTTGCTCAAGATCGACATTGCCTACGGTGGCAACTTTTATCCGATCATCGAGGTGCAAGACAACTTCCCGGGGTGCGAGCATTTCAGCCCACAGCAACTGCTGGAATGGGGCCGGGAAATACAAGCCTTGGTCAACCGCACGCTAGACGTGGTGCATCCGGAAAATCCGGCCATCAGGGGCGTCAAACATTGCATGTGGACCGGCGCGCCGTTATCAATGGAATCACAGGGGCGGGCGGTAGTGATCGCAGGTTCCAGCCTGATAGATCGTTCGCCGTGCGGCACCGGCAGTTCCGCCCGCGTGGCCCAGCGGTTTGCTCGTGGTTGGTTGACTGAGGCGGGTGCTTATCGTCACGAAAGCCTGATCGGTAGCTTTTTCGTCGGTCGCGTGGCGCAAACGCTGCAATTGGAGGACGGCAGCCCCGCGATTCGCCCCAGTATTGAAGGCCGGGCATGGATCACCGGACGCGCCGAGTTTATTGTCGACGATACCCAACCCTGGTGGGACGGCTTCAGTCTGGAAAATTACGCCGCTTGCGCCTCTACTCAAGAGACTTCCCTATGACACCTGCGCCATCCGCTGCACAAACACCTGCTCGCGCAGAGAAGGCAATCGTGGTCGGCGGCGGTATCGTCGGCGTGTGCTGTGCCCTTTATCTGCAACGCGAAGGTTATGCGGTGACCCTGATCGACCCGGCGGCTGCGGGCGATAGCACCGCTAAATGGAGTTGCGGGCAAATGGCAATCAGCGAAGTCATTCCGCTGTCCAAACCGGGCATCCTGAAAAAAATCCCTGGATGGCTGCTCGATCAGAAGGGGCCGCTCGCGCTCAGGCCGGGAGCGTTGCCCGGTATCCTGCCGTGGTTCCTTCGGTTTTTGGCGTGTGCCCGGCACTCGAAAATCGTTGAAATCGCCGAAGACCTGGCGACCCTGACGCATCATGTCTATGAAGACTACGCGCCGTTGTTGGCGGCGTGCCCGGACAAGGCATTGATGGGTGAACGGCCGATTATCGACGTGTTCGACACACCCTCGGGCGTTGAACACGAACGTGAGCATCTGGCGCTGCGCCAGGCGCTGGGTTTCAAGTCCGAGGTGCTGGACACCGCTGCAATCGCGGACCTTGAACCGTCGCTGGCGGGCAGATTCAAGCATGGCTTGCTGTTTTCAGACTGGCGCTCGGTCAGCGATACCGAGGGGTTTATCGCAGCGTTGACCCACAGTTTTCTTGATCAGGGCGGCATTCGTGTGCGCGGCCAGGTCAAGCGCATCGACGAAGTGGCTGACCGTGCCAGTGGCGTCACGCTTGGCGATGGCCAACGTTACCCGGCAGAACATGTGGTGATCGCCGCAGGCACAGGCTCGCGACAGTTTTTCCAACAGTTGGGCGCGCAGGTTCCACTGGCCGGGATCGCCGGTTATCAGGTGTTGCTGCCCAATCCCGGCGTGGAGATTCGTCACTCGGTGATTTATGCCGATGGAGGTTTCTGCTTCAGCCCGATGACGCGTGGTTTGCAGATTGGCGGCACCATCGAATTCGCCGGCCCGAATGCCGAACCGAACTTCAAGCGTGCCGACATCATTCTCGAAAAAGCACGAAAAATTCTTCCCCGGTTGCAGCTGGAAAATGTTGAGTACGGCGTCGGCTATCGGCCGTTCTTACCTGACACCAAACCGGTCATTGACCGAAGCACCCGATTGTCGAATGTGTTTTTGGCATTCGGCCACGGCCAGCTCGGCCTGACATTGGGTGCGACCACTGGACGACTCATCACAGACCTGGTTGTGGGGCGAACACCCGCTCAGGACCTGACCCCTTTTAGCGCTCAGCGCTTCGCCCTTATTGGAGGCCACGCATGAAATCCTATGACCAGCTGTACATCGACGGCCAATGGGTTCGCCCGAAAAATGGCGGCACTTTTGACACGATTGACCCCAGCAATGAATCGGTCATCACCCAGGTAGCTGCCGCCACGGCGCCTGATATAGACCTGGCTGTCAGCGCTGCACGCCGTGCATTTGATCAGGGCCCCTGGCCACAGATGAGCGGCGCCGAACGCGCGATTGTGCTGCGGGCCATCGCCAATGGCATCCGCGAGCGTCAGGATATGCTGGCCGAGCTTGAGGTGCGCGACAACGGCAAGCCGTTGCCGGAAGCGCAGTGGGACATCGCCGATACCGCAGGTTGCTTCGACTATTACGCCACCCTTGCCGATGAGCTGGACGGCCATCGTGAGCAGACCATCGTCCTCGGCGACGAACGTTTCACGTCCATTGCGCGCAAGGAGCCGGTGGGCGTCGCCGGGGCGATCATTCCCTGGAACTTCCCGATGTTGATGGCGGCCTGGAAAGTCGCCCCGGCATTGGCCGCCGGTTGCTGCATGGTGCTCAAACCGTCAGAACTGACTTCGTTGACTGCACTGGAACTGGCGGACATCGCGCATCAGGCCGGTTTGCCGGCGGGCGTACTCAATGTGGTGACCGGCCTCGGCCCGCAGGCTGGCGCACCACTGAGCGAGCATCCCGGTATCGATAAACTGGCCTTCACCGGCAGCGTGCCAACCGGCACGCGGATCATGCAGGCCGCCGCTCGTGACATTAAAAACATCAGCTTGGAGTTGGGGGGGAAGTCGCCTTTCATTATCTTCGACGACAGCGATATCGATGCTGCGGTTGAATGGATCATGTTCGGCATTTTCTGGAACCAGGGCCAGGTGTGTTCGGCAACCTCAAGGGTGCTGGTACAGCGTGACTTGTATGAACCCCTGCTGAAGCGGCTGGTGGAACAGACGCAACGCGTGAGCATCGGCAATGGCATGGACCACGGCGTGCTGCTCGGCCCATTGGTCAGTCGCGGCCAATACGACAAAGTACTGGCGGCCATCGCCCGTGGTCAGGAGGAGGGCGCGACACTGCTCTCTGGCGGTACGCGTCCGGTTCATTGTGACAAAGGCTATTTCATGACGCCGGCGATTTTTGCCGATGTGCCGGAGCACAGCTGGATCTGGCAGGAAGAGATTTTCGGTCCGGTGGTGTGTGTACGCCCGTTCGATGACGAAGCCGATGCTGTGCGCAGCGCCAATGACTCACGCTTCGGGCTCGCAGCGGCGGTGATGTCCCGAGACGTTGCCCGTGCCGAACGCGTCGCCCGTCGATTGCGTGCAGGCATCGTCTGGATCAATTGCTCGCAACCGACTTTCACCGAAGCCCCTTGGGGCGGCTACAAGCAAAGTGGTATCGGGCGTGAACTGGGCGTCTGGGGCTTGAACAATTACCTGGAAACCAAGCAGATCACCCGCTACGACAGTGATCAGCCTTGGGCCTGGTACATCAAATAAGGGGCCGGTCATGCGCTGGAAAAAGACGCTGCAAATGGTTGATGTGCACTGTGAAGGTGAGATCGGCAAGGTCATCATCGGCGGAGTGATTGATATCCCCGGCAAGACCTTGCTCGACAAGATGAATTACATCAACGAAGTCGACGACAGCCTGAGGCGCCTGGTGATTCTGGAGCCACGCGGTTGCCTGCAAATGTCGGTGAACCTGCTGGTGCCGCCCACGCGGCCCGAGGCTCAGGCCGGGTTCATCGTGTTGCAGGCGGACAAGGCTCACCCCATGTCCGGCAGCAACTGCATCTGTGTGGTCACCGCATTGCTGGAGCTTGGCATGCTGGAAATGGTCGAGCCCCTGACCACGGTGGTGCTGGATACACCGGCAGGTCTGGTGACCGCCCGGGCCCAGTGTGCGGAGGGGCGCTGCGTGAGCGTTTCGCTGGACATGGTGCCGTCCTTCGTCGAGCAACTGGACGCACCGATCGATACCGCGGACTTCGGAATGATCAAGGCAGACATTGCCTTTGGCGGTGTGTATTACGCTTTGGTCGATGTTGACCAGGTTGGCTTGGCCATCGCTCCAGAGAATGCGCGGCAACTGGCCACTCTGGGTGTTCGCCTCAAAGGCCTGATCAACCAACAGGTGAAGGTGTGCCACCCGTTGTTCAAGGAGCTCAACGAGGTGGCGTATGTGATGTTCCGCCACCGTGTCGATCAGTACACCTACCAGACATGCACCACGCTGCCACCAGGTCGGGTCGACCGCTCGCCCTGCGGCACTGGCAGTTCAGCGAATCTGGCGACCTTGAGTGCACGCAATCTGGTGAAGGTGGGGGACAAACTCACCTCGCGCTCGACCATTGGCGGCGAGTTTAAGGTCGAGTTGCTGGGGCTGACGGAAGGAGCCGGCAAACCGGCGGTGCTGCCCAGGGTTACCGGGCGCGCGTGGGTCTATGGGCTGCACCAGATCGGGGTCGACCCGGATGATCCTTTGGCGGCCGGTTTCATGCTGAGTGATACCTGGGGTGAGGGTTTTTAACTATCCCCGGGCAGATGTTAAAGTTGTGGGCTGGCCGGATGACCGGCCTGCACTGCCGAGAGCATGACCCTATGAGCAAAGAAACGACTGAACCTGCCAGTGGTGCCAAACGCCATGGCGGTCGCTACATCTACGAAGAATTGCGCAAGCAGATCCTGACGTTGAAGCTCAAGCCCGGCATGCCGCTGGACGAAGTGTCCCTGGCTGCACAGTTCGGTCTTTCCCGCTCGCCGGTGCGTGATGCGCTTGCTCGTTTGATCAGTGAAGGCCTGGTCACCATCCTGCCGAATCGCACGCTATTGGTGACCCCTTTCGAAATCGAGGAATTCCCCAATTACATCTCGGCCCTCGACCTGATCCAGCGCGCAGTGACGCGTCTGGCAGCCCTGCACCGCACCGATGAAGACCTGGTGCGCATTCGTGGTGCTGATGCGGCCTACCTCGACGCGGTCAGCACCGGGGACTTCCAGGCAATGTCCGAAACCAACAAGGCACTGCACATGGCCATTGCCGAGGCTGGGAAAAATCCGTACTTCATCAGCTACTACGAGAAGCTGCTGGGTGAAGGCCAGCGTCTGCTGCACCTGCACTTCGACTACATCATCAGTACGGCCAGCACCGCTTCACCCATCGGTCGAGACCACGATGAAATCGTCAACGCCATACAGGCGCGCAATGCCGATGAAGCGGAGAACGCAGCGCACGAACACACGATGCTGTTCCAGCGCCGGTTCCTGGCGTACCTGCAACAGAACCTGACGGCGAAGATGTCTGTAGGCTGAACGTTCTTGCGGATGAAGACACGCTGACGCTATCGAAGGTGGGTGGTGGAAGGGGCTTGATTGTCGACACTAATGCCCCACTTGCCGGAAACGAATTCCGGCAGTGTTAGCCCAAACGATCGTGAGCGAATCCCGTTGTTGAGGATTAGAACGACGGGGTGTACTTCACGGTGAACATCAGGTTGCGCGGGTCACCGAAATTGTTATTGCCGCTGAGCTGATTGTAGGCCGCCGTGATGTACTGCTTGTCGAACAGGTTGTTGGCGTTTACGGCCAAACCGATCTCCGGGGTCAACTGATAGCCGACACGCGCATTCCATACGGTATAACCCGGCACATCGTAGGTGTGTTCATAACCAAGCGTATGGCTTTGCGTGGTAAAGCCCAGGCCCGTGCTGACACGACTCCAGTCACCGCTGAACTGATAGTTGCCCCACACCCGCAGCATGTGTTTTGGCGTCCAGGTACTGAACACCTTGCCCTCGTTGACCGGGTCATCAAGGTATTGGGTGGTGTTGTAGGTGTAGCCGGCGAACAATTGCAGATTGTCGACGAGTTCACCGCTGATTTCCGCATCAATGCCCTGGCTACGCACTTTGCCCGCGGCCGTGGAGCAGTACCAACCGTCACACTCCATGCCTCCGGCAATATCATTCACCGCACGGTTTTTCTGGTCATAGCGGAACACCGCCAGGGACGTATTGACCCGACCTTCCATCAGCTCGCCCTTGAGGCCGATTTCGTAGTTGCTGCCAATCACCGGCTTGAGTATCGAGCCACTTGTGTCACGCACGGTCTGTGGCTGGAATACGTCGGTGTAGCTGGCGTACACCGCCCATTCGCGGCTCAGGTCGTAGACGATACCGGCGTAGGGCGTGACCTCACCGGTTTCCTTCGCGGTGCTTGGATCATCGGGAGTCGCGGTGTCACTGAAGGCGAATTGGGTCTTGGATTTGTAGTTGTAGTCGTACCAACTGACCCGTGAGCCCACGATCAATGTCAGGTCATCGACAGGCTTGACCCGCCAGGTGCCGTACAGACCCTTCTGACGAATGTCGTATTTGCTGAGGGTGCCGCGCCCGCCTGCGGTGTTGATCAAGGTGTCATAGTTGACTTTGGGACGGTCGTAATTCACGCCGAAGATCGTGTCGTCGTTGTTAGTGAAGGTCCGGGCGAGGCTGTCGTCCGTGGTCAGCTGGGAATAGTTGCCACCCAGCATGACTTCCTGCTGCATCGACAGCGCTTCAAACTTGCCGGTCAGGTTCATGTCGAGACCGACCTTGGTGGAGTCGAAATCGGTGACGAAGTTGGCGTATTGCACACCGCTGCCATCTGGCTCTAGACCGTCGCCGCTGCTTTGCACACGTTGGTTTTTCGACGTGTTGGTTTCGGTCATGCGCACGGCACCGGCCTTGAAAGCCCAGTCGTCGTTGAAGCGGTGCTCAAGATCGGTGTAGAGGGTAGTGACATCGATGTCTGAACGGTTCCAGCGCGCGCCAGTGAAGGTCGAACGCGAGACGTCGGGCATCGAACCGTCTGCGTAACGTGGCAGGCCGCGGATCATCGGACGCGAATCGCCATCGGATTGACTGATCGCCACCCCGAGTGTGGTGTCCTCGTTCAGGTCGAAGTCCAGCGCACCGTACAGCGAGAGCGTCTTGCTCCAGTCGTGGTCGATGAAGGAGTTGCTCTGGTCCTGGTCAGCGACGAAGCGGCCGCGGATGTTGCCGGCCTGGTTCAGCGGGCCGCCCGCGTCCACCTGCAGACCGTAGTGATCCCAGGAGCCGGCCTTGCCGGTCACGGTCACGGTCGGTGCAGTCTGCCCGCGTTTGCGCACCAGGTTGATCGCGCCGCCCGGGCTGCCCACGCCTTGCAGCAGGCCAGAGGCGCCGCGCAAAATTTCCAGGCGATCAAAGAAAATCAGGTCCTGGGTCGCCCAGTTGCCCAGCGCGTAGGTGTTACGCGGGATGGGAACGCCGTCGTACTGCCAGTCGTCGATCTGGAAACCGCGCGAAGACAGGATCATGCCCTTGCCGACACCCTGCAGGCCCACCAGGCCAGTGGTTTGGTTGACCGCGTCCTTGAGGTCGACCAGATCCTGGTCGTCCATCTGCTTGCGGGTCATCACGGTGACCGATTGGGGAATTTCCTTGAGCGTGTGCGTGCCCTTGCCGAGGGTCACTGCTCGGGCAGTATAGGAACCCGAGCCTTCTGTAGTGGCTTCGTTGCTGCGTTCAACGATGTGGGTGGCAGTCAGTTGCATGGCCGTGTTGCCATCCGTGATCGGCTCTACGCTGAAGTTACCTTGGTCGGTCACGCGTAATTGCAGGCCGCTGCCCGACAATGCCCTGCGCATCGCTTCCTCGACCGCCATCGAGCCGATCACCGAGGGTGCCTGTTTGCCCTGTACCAGCGATGGCTGCAGCGAAATGATGTGCCCACTTTGGCCCGCGATCGCATTGAGCGTGCTGGCGAGAGGCGCGGCCGCCAGGTTGAAGGTCAGGTTTTGCGCCATGGCAGGGCTCGAAAGAGTTGCCAGGGCAGCGGTGACGCAAAGGGCATGAGGCCAAGGGTTGAACACAACATTCTCCTGATTGTGTGGAAGTGTCAGGAGATAGGTGGGATGAGAAATGAAAACCAGACACAAATAAGATTATTTATCAAAAAATAGACGTTCAGCGTTTTACTTCGAGCCAATCAGTGTCACCCAGGGACTGTAGCGATCCACGCGTATCGGCAGGGTTTCCGCCAAAGCACGGAAGGCTCGATCCGGATCGTCAAGCGGGAACACGCCCTGAACGCGCAAACCTCGAACTTCGGGAGCCACGCGCACAAAACCACGGTTGTACGGACGCAGGCTGTCGATGACGTGCTCGAGGGATTCGTCCAGCACGTTCAACCGTCCATTCAGCCAGTCAGCGCGCTGGCGTTGATCGCCGCTGACCAGGGCAATTTGCCCGGCGTGCAGCACAGCCGACTGGCCTTCCTGCACAACCTGCACCGTGCCGTCGAACAGTCGTGCTTCAACCGAATGCTTTAACACCACCAATCGGCTGGCATCTTGTTCTTGGGCGACGAGGAATCGTGTGCCCAGTGCGCGCATTTCGCCTTGGGCCGTGCGCACGCGTAGCGGACGGCGAGGGTCTGGCGCGACATCGATCACCAGTTCACCGTGGCGCAGGATCACCAGCCGCTGCGTGTCGTCAAAGCGCAGATCCACCGCACTGTTGGCGTTCAAACTCAACGTGCTGCCGTCTGCCAGATTGAAGTTTTGACGCTCGCCGCGCCCGGTGTGCAGATCAGTCAGTAGCCAATCACCCAACTGACTCCCGGCGCCCAGCCACAGGCCACCTCCGAGCAGACCCAAACCTGCGATTGCCCGCAGGACATCGCGGCGCGAGCCATGATGAGGCTGCAAGAGCACTTGGCGAGCTTCGTTGGCGTGACCGGGAAGGCGTCGATCCAGCGCACGGACCGTGTTGAACGAATCGCCGAGACGGTCCTGCAACGTTGCCCAGGCCTGGCTGTGGGCGCGGTCCTTCGCCAGCCACGCGTTGAAACGTTCCTGCAATGCAGCGTCGGGCGTGCCGGCGCGAAGTTTTACCATCCAGTCGATGGCCTGCTCACTGACAGGGTCCAGGCGCGACTTGCTCATGGCGATACTTCGCACAGGTAGCACTGGCGCAAAGCCTGTTTCATGTAGCGACTGACGGTGCGTTCCGACAGCCCAAGTTTCTGCGCAATCGCCACATAGCTCATGCCGTCCAGTTGGCTGTACAGGAACGTTGCCTTGACGACCATCGGCAAGCCGTCGATAGCCCGGTCGATGGCCACCAGGGCTTCAATCAGCTGCAATTGTTCTTCCGGGGAGGGTGCCAGCGCCTCGGGCAGAATGGACAAGCGTTCAAGGTAGGCGAGTTCCAGCTTGCGCCGGCGATGACGGTCAAAGATCAGTCGGCGAGCGATGGTCGAAAGGTAAGCACGAGGTTGTTCGATGGTGTCGGGATCGACACTGGCCGCCAACATCTGGCAAAACGTATCGGCGGCGGTGTCTTCTGCGTCCGCGTGATTGCGCAGATGTCGATGAACATGCTGCAGCAGCCAACGGTGATGATCGCTGAAGAAGAATCCCAGCTTGCTGGACGGAGAAGATTGCACTGTCGGTTTTCCAGATCTTAGTGTGAATCGTTCTCAATAATACCTTTGCGATGAGCGACAGTGCAATCGTGTCTGGCACAGATCAGACCGCCTCGAGTCTGGAGAGGCTGAACGCCCCCGGACGAATAATCCGTGGCGAGGGAGCTTGCTCGCGTTGGACTGCATCGCAGGCCTGATTTTAGGGCCGCTGCGCTGCCCAGCGGGAGCAAGCTCCCTCGCCACAGTTCTATGGCTTCACAGCTCCTCAGCTCTACAGTTTTGCAGCTCTACAGCTCTACAGCTCTACAGCTCTACAGCTCTACAGTTCTACAGTTCTACAGTTCTTCAGCTCTACAACTCCAGAGGTGCCCTTGACTGGTCGGTGTCGGGCCGTTTATCAGCGGCCTCAGAAACGGGTACGCATCGTGAACATCAGGTTTCGCGGGTTGCCGTAGTAGGTGCTGTTTTCGAGGGTGCCGGTCTGCGAGTAGTACACGCGGTTGAAGAGGTTTTCGACGTTGACCGACAGGTTGACGTTCTTGTTCAAGTCGTAACCCAGGCGCGCGTTGTAGATTGCGTAGCCGCCGGTTTCGTTCTTGATGCCCGCACTTGGCGCCGTCCCCACGTAGCGGCCGTAAACCCCGCTCTGGATATTGCTGCCTGCACCCACCTGCCAGTTCGACAACTCGCCCGGCAGTTGATAATTGGCCCACAGGCGCAGCATGTGTTCTGGCATGGACGTCAGGAATGCGGTGCCTTCCAGATCGACGTTATCCGGGTTCTTGAGGTACTTGCTGCGGTTGTAGGTGTAACCGGCGCTCAGCTCCAGCCCCGTCATGACCCTGCCGGAAATTTCTGCCTCAAAGCCTTCGGTGCGCACTTTGCCGCCGGCGACGTAGCAACGGCAGGTGGCAGGTTGTGTTTGGTCAGTCTGGGCGCGGCCGGAGTAAAGGGTGCGATAGATCGCGAAATTGGTGTTGAGAGTGCCCTCGTAGAACTCGCCCTTGAGGCCCAATTCGTACGTCTCGCCCGAGCGAGGCGTGAGCGTGCTCCCCGAGGCGGTTTCATAGTTGAGTTGAGGGGTGAAGATTTCCGCGTAGCTCGCATAGGCCGACCAGTCCTGGTTGAGCGCGTAGACCAGCCCATAGAAGGGCACGACCTTCGCGTTGGTCTGTTGGCTTGTTTTGCTGTGCACGCCATTCAGTTCGTTGAGCTGGTCCTGGTCGTAATCCCACCAACTGACGCGCGCACCGATGATCACATCGAGCGGGTCGAACACATTGACGCGCAGCGATCCATACAGGCCACGCTGATCGAGCGTCGAGGTGGTGGTGCGATATTTGTCGGTCCGGTCGTACTTGGGCGGGACGAACGTCAGGATGTCGGGAATGAAGTCGTACGCCCCGTCGTAATTCGTCACGTCGTAGCGCCCCGCAATCCGTTTGCTGTGGGAAATGTTGCCGCCCAGGATGGTTTCGCTGCGTCGCCCGAGCAGTTCGAAATTACCGTTGAGGAACAGGTCGGTGTCGTACTGATAGTTGTTTTCGCCCCGGCCCTCGGCCCAGTTGTAGGCGCCGGAGTTGTCGACCGGGTCGATCAAACCACCGGTGTTGCTGTACAGCGCATCCAGGTTGAAACGCGTGTAGTTGCCGGCGAGGGTGATCTTCCAGTCGTCGTTGAGTTGATGCTTGAGGTCGACGAAGTACTGTGTTGACTCGACGTCGTTGTAGTCCGACGGCGAACTGAGGTTGGTGGAACGCTTGAAGTCGATCTTCGAGCCGTTGCTGTAGCTGGGCAGGCCCCAGTCCATCGTCGAGCGGTTATCGGCGTTTTGATAGGTGAAGCCAGTGCTGAGCAAGGTGTCGGGAGACAAATCGAACTCGAGTACGCCGAAGGTCGAGGCCCGTTCACTTTTACCCCCATCATAGAAGTAATGACGAGAGCCGTATGACGTCGCCAGCCTGCCACGCACGCTTTTCTCCTCGTTCAGCGCTCCCTGGATATCGACTTCCTGTCGGTAGTTGTCCCACGTTCCGGCCTGAGTGGTGGTGTCGATCTTGAAGTCGGCGCCGGCGCGTTTTCGCACCAGGTTGATTGCTCCGCCCGGCGAGCCCGCCCCTTGATACAGGCCTGCGGAGCCTTTGAGCACTTCCACCCGTTCATAGGCAATCAGATCCGACCAATTCAGCGAGGTGATCCCGGTGTTGGTGCCCGCCGGGATCGGAATACTGTTGATCTGGAAGTTGTCGATCTCGAACCCTCGGGCGTAAGGCTGGTTGTCGCCATTGAGCGCGCCGTAGGTGACGACCCCTTGAACGTTGTTGTAGACGTCGTTCAGGGTGGTGATGTTCTGGTCCTTGAGCCGTTGCGCGGTCAGCACCGTGATTGTCTGCGGGATTTCCTTGAGGCTGCGCTCGCTCTTGCCAATGGTCACCGCACCTGTGGTGTAGGAACGGGTGTATTCGGTATTGACCCCCAGGCCCGTGCCATTGACGTTAGTGGTGCCGAGTTGCACGGCACCGGGCGGTACCTCGATTTTTTCGACCGTCAGCGTACCGTTTTCAGTAATGCGCAATGACAGGCCACTGCCGTCCAATGCTCGTTGCGCGGCAACTTCAGCGCTGAAGTCGCCGCTCACCGGACCGCTGGTACGTCCGCGAACCAATACCGGGTCGGCGACGATGCTGCGTCCACTTTGCCGGGCGATCTGGCGCAGTGCCTGTTCGAGAGAAATCGAGGCCACCTCGTAGTGTTGGATGGCATCTGCCGCCAGCGCGGGGAGGGCCCAGAGTGATGTCAGGCCGCAGGTGAGCGCCGTGGTGATGGCCACGGCCAGGTTCGCGGAAGGCGATAGTTTTGCGCGCATTGGGGAGGTTTTCCTTGCAGGATCGGTTGAGTGTTTCCTGCTATGTCCAACGAGCGCGAAAAACCCCTCACTCACCTCATGGATTTTTTCGATTATTTTCAGCTCACATCGATCAAGGTCACCGGGCCATAACGCTCCACTCGAATCGGCAAGACTTGCGCGAGCGATTGCAGCGTCTGATCGCTGTCGTCGAGAGGGAATACACCAAATACCCGCAGCCGAGCCGCTGCCGGCGAGATTCGCAGCATGCCGTAACGATAGGGGCGCAGAGCGTCGACGACGGCGCCCAGGGATTCGTCCGTAACGTCCAGCAGGCCGTCCATCCAGGCGTCGACCTTGCGTGTCTGACCGGTCACCATGTGCAGCGCATCACTGCGTAGAAGCAGCGTCTGCCCGGTGAGCAGCGCCACGGTCTGAGCGTTTCGAGAGCGCACTTGCACACTCTGTTGTTGAACACTGACCAGACTCTGCTCGGGCTGCTGCCACACCACAACACTCGCCGCCAATGCATGGACGCTGCCTTGAGCGGTGATGATCTCGAAAGGCCTGCGGGTCTCGGCAGCTACCTGCACGCACACCTCGCCCTGATGCAGCCGGAGCAGGCGTTTTTCGGCGCTCAATTGCACGTCCACGGTGGTGCGGGCGTTGAGTGTCAGCACGCTACCGTCAGCCAGCGACACACGTTTTCGTTCACCGGTTGCGCTGTACAGATCGGTGAACAGACCTTCCAGCGGCATGCGCCGCTCAAGCATGAAGGCGCTGATCAGGCCACCAAGCATCAGTAACGCGCTGCCGCGCAGCAGTCTGCGTCTGTTCAAGGTTGTCGCCGATTGACGTAACACCTGGGTGGCGATTCGCGCGCTGCCCGGAACATGCCGCTGGGCATCGGTCAGCTGATTGAACGGCAGGCCAATCACGCTGTTCAACGACTGCCAGGCCGCGCGATGTTCTTCGGCCGATGCCAGCCAGTTCTGGAAAGCCTCGCGGTCAGCAGGCGTTGCGGTGCCGGAGTCGAGCCGAACCACCCAGTCGATGGCCGCTTGTATCGCCGGGGTCAGTTGCGAGGCGCTAGAGGACGTCATCCTTCCAGCCTCAGGGTGGCGAGGTAGCACTGGGTGACCGCGCGCCTGATCCAGCGCTCGATGGTGGCAACAGAAACCCCCAGTTCACGGGCTATCTCGGGGTGAGTCATACCCTCCAGCCGATTGAGCACAAAGGCGTGACGAACGTTATCCGGTAAGCCCTCGAGCATCAGGGCTACCGCCTCGATGGCCTCGCGCAGAAGGGCAAATTCTTCCTCCGATGGCACCACCGAACAGGGCAGGCCAGCAAGCGCTTCGAGGTAAGCACGCTCCAGTTCATTGCCACGCCAGAAGGAACACAGCACACGCTTGGCGATCAGGCACAGGAATGCCCTTGGCTCATCAATCTCACCCAGATGCGGCGATTTGAGCGTGCGCACGAACGTGTCCTGAGCAAGGTCGGCGGCGTTGGCATGACACCCCAAACGCCTCAGCAGCCAGGATTGAAGCCAGCGATGGTGGTCAACGTAGAGTCGTTGAAAGCTGTCTCGTGAGGTGGTGCTGTGATTCGGCATGCGACAGCCATATGAATATTAACTATTCGCATTCTCAATAAGTGTGTCGGGGTTTGCAAGTGGCGAGGATGGCTAATTGCCTGTGGCTTGCGCTGCTACTGCGCATCCGGGCATCAGCAAGCGGTTGAATCGATCTCAACGTCGCCGTTGTATCCCGCAAGGCGCCTTTGGCAGGCACATCGGTAGCCCTCAGTCTGCGCTAAGTATTGCGCTGTATCTTTCGATTTACGCAGTTCAGCGTCGCTTATAAGAGGTTACCGAACATGAATCCCGAAAGAGCCGAATGGCTCAATAAAGTGCCGCAAGTGACACTGTCCTTTTGGGTGATCAAGATTCTATCGACAACTGTGGGTGAAACCGGTGCCGACTTTCTAGCGGTAGATGCGGGTTTCGGTGCAGGCTGGACCAGCATCGGCATGGCGCTGTTACTGGCGTGTGCGCTGTTCTTTCAACTGCGCAAAACAGCTTGCTCACCCTCGATCTACTGGTTGAACGTGGTGCTGGTAAGCATCGTGGGCACACAGATCACCGACATCATGACCGACATGCTCGATATCAGTCTGTATGTCAGCACTGCGGTGTTCTCCGTTCTGCTGTCGATCAATTTTTTGCTCTGGTATCGAGTGGAACGCAACCTGTCGATCCGTGAAATCGACACACCGCGCCGCGAGCTTTTTTACTGGTCAACCGTGCTCTGCACCTTTGCCCTAGGCACAGCCGCCGGTGATTTGGCGACTGAAGCGCTGGGTCTGGGATTCACCGTCGGTGCGATTATTTTCGGCGTGCTGATTGCCGCAACACTGCTGGCCTGGCGTCTGGGCGCCAATGTGGTGTTGACGTTCTGGATCGCCTACATCCTGACCCGCCCGTTTGGCGCCTCTCTCGGTGACTTGCTGACCCAGGCGAAGACTTACGGTGGCTTGGGCATGGGCGCTGCCTGGACCAGCGCGATCTTCCTGATTGTCATCGTGCTGTTGGTGGCAGTCGCTCAATTCAGCGTTGGCAGCCGTAAAGCTGTCACTCAGTAACCTTTCAGCAACCTATCAAGGAATCCACATGCGTTTATTTCAACCCGCACTCCGTCACGTCGCCATCGTCTTGTCCCTCATGCTGTTCGGCAGCATAGCGGGTTGCTCGAAACCTTTGGACAAACCCGGCGCGGGCAAGACCGCCACCTCGATCAGTGCGCCCGCTCAGTCTGGTTCTAAGCTAGGCGATCTGAGTGAGTTCCGGACCATTGCTGCAGAGGTGGCTGTACTCGTCGACAAAAACGATCTGCCCGGGGCGAAGACCCGTATCAAGGATCTCGAAACCTCTTGGGACTCCGCCGAAGCGGGCATCAAACCTCGTGCCGCCAGTGACTGGCATGTGCTGGACAAGGCCATCGACCGGGCGCTCGACGCGCTTCGAGCCAGCTCGCCAAAGCAGGATGAATGCAAGGCGGCGATGGGCGACTTGCTCAGCGCTTTCGATGCGATGAAAGGCAAACAGTGAATCGGCATGGTGTCGACGGCGGACAAACTCCGATTCCGGTGTTTCAATGCAAGCACGACAGTCATGACCGTCGTGCCTTTTCAACCGGAGCGCAAAATGCGGATTCTGCTGGTCGAAGATGACCTGATGATTGGTGATGCCATTCAAAGTGCGCTGAACGATGCGAGTTACGCCACCGATTGGGTGAAAAATGGCCTCACTGCCTTGGCGGCAGTGGACACCCAGGCTTATGACTTGCTGTTGTTGGACCTCGGGCTGCCGGGGAAAGACGGACTCGATGTGCTTGATGCCATTCGCGCTCGCAACAACCCGGTGCCGTTACTGATCATCACCGCACGCGATGGCCTCGATGATCGCCTGCGTGGCCTCGATGGCGGCGCCGATGACTTCCTGCTCAAGCCCTTCGTCATGGCGGAATTGCTGGCACGCATGCGGGCCGTACTGCGCCGTCGCGGCGGCAATGCCCAATCGGTACTGGATAACGGTGAGGTATCGTTGGACCTGCTCTCTAAGCAAGCCTCGACCACGCACACCGTTGACATCCAGCTTTCCAGTCGCGAGTTCGCGCTGTTGCAAGCTTTGTTGATGCGCCCTGGCGCCATTCTCTCGCGTAGCGAACTTGAAGATCGTATTTACGGCTGGGGCAATGAAGTGGAAAGCAACGCGGTGGAATTTCTGATCCATGCACTACGGCGAAAACTGGGGAGTCATGTCATCAAAAACGTCAGGGGGATGGGATGGATGGTTTCAAAGGGCGCTTGAGCGACTCGGTCCAGTCAAGGCTTTCTGTAACGCTGTCGCTGGCCATCCTGATCGTCGCGTTAGTGGCTGGAGTATTCGCTTTCGTGTCCTCACTCAACGAGGTGCACGAAATGCAGGACGACACCCTGCGTCAAGTCGCGGTGTTGTTTGATCGACAGCAGATGTCCCTGCGTTATCCCACTGAGGAACGCCTGGTTGGCGACGATGAAGAATCCAGGGTCATCGTGCAATACCTGGCTGATAGTGGGAAAGCGACTGGCAATGACGACATAACACTACCGTTTCCCTTTCCCTCAACCCTGGCCGATGGTTTGTCCACGGTGAATATCGCTGGTGAACAGTACCGGGCACTCGTCAGAACGTTGGCTGGGGGCGAGCGTATCGTTGTCGCTCAAGAGGCAGACGTGCGTGACAAAGAAGCGCGCGAAAGCGCTTGGCGCAGCCTGTTGCCTTTTCTGATCCTGTTTCCGGTACTGCTGCTGGTGGTGGGTGATCTGGTGCGTAAGCTGTTCCGCCCCATAGCGACTCTCTCGGCCGAAATCGATCAACGCGATCAGCAGGCGCTGCATCCAATCGACGAAAATCACTTGCCGACCGAAATCCGGCCTTTCGTCGTGGCCATCAATCGGTTGCTCAAGCGCGTCGCGCAAGCCATGGAAACGCAGCGACGTTTCATCGCCGATGCTGCTCATGAACTGCGCTCTCCCATGACGGCTCTGTCATTGCAAGCAGAGCGGTTGTCGTCCAAAGAAATGTCGGCATCGGCCCACGAATGCTTTTTGCCGTTATCCGAGGGCATCGAGCGCAGCAGAAAACTGATCGAGCAATTGTTGACCCTGGCGGCTGCACAATCGATCGCTCAGCGATCGCAGACATCCGTGTCAGTCCATGAAGTTTTTCGTCGGGTGCTGGAAGATTTGTTGCCATTGGCGGAGCACAAGGGTATCGACATCGGTGTTGAAAGTACCGAAGACGTGCAAGTCACCCTCAACGAAATGGACTTGTTTATCCTGGTCAAAAATCTGGTGGACAACGCGATCCGGTATACCCCCGCGGGCGGACGAGTCGACTTGAGGGTCGAGTTGGATCGGGAGACGGTGATTTTGGAAATCAAGGACTCGGGCCCTGGTATCAGCGTGCAAGAGCAACCTCTGGTGTTTGATCCGTTTTACCGCACTCTGGGAACTAATGAGGCAGGTTCCGGGCTCGGTTTGTCGATCGTTACTGCGATAGCGGATCGTACCGGGGCAAGTATCCGATTGAGTTTTTCGGACGAGATGAACCAACGTGGATTGTGTGTTTCGGTCTTGTTGAAAAAGCATGCAATTTAAGTTTGGTAACCGAAGGATGGTATCGGTAATAACAAGATAATTATTGATATCAGGGATGATGCTGAGGTGTAAGTTGCGCGCTCGACAGGAAGTTTTAGGGGCGCTATCAGCGTTGCACTGCCATTAAATATGAGCTGCCGAAAGGTATTTGCGCATTATCTGTCGAGGTGTTGGGCGAGGTAATGCGTGGAATAAATAGTTACGCGACATGGTTTTTAAAGTTTAGGTTTAACTTCAATTAAATAATCATGCGTGCTCAGCCCTCGCAGTCATGCTTACTCAATAGAGTTTTGATTTCGTTTTAACGGTTTTTTGACCTTCCGCTGTGCAAGCTGCGACCGCCCGCAATAGGGGGGCTTAGCTCGCTGGCTATTTTCATACATGACCCGTTGCTGTTTATTCAGCGCGATGCCCACACACTTTTACCTGATCAGGAACGCGTCTTCTTCATGAACATGCCTGTCAAACTAAACAAATTGCCAGAAATAACCCTGGCTTTCTGGGTGATGAAAATTTGTGCCACCACCCTTGGCGAAACCGCAGGTGACCTGCTGTCTATGACCCTGAATGTGGGGTATGCCATGAGTTCGCTGATTTTGATCAGCGCCTTTCTGGTGACGCTCGTCTTGCAGCTGTTTTCCAAGCGTTATAACCCGGTGCTTTACTGGATCGTAATTCTCTCCACCAGTACCGCAGGCACAACAATCTCGGATTTCATGGACCGCACTCTCGGCCTTGGTTATGCCTCGGGTTCTCTGGTTCTGATCAGTCTGCTGATTACGGTGTTCGCTATCTGGCGTGTTAGCGAAAAAAGCCTGTCAGTTAACAATATCCATACTACTAAGGGCGAGCTGTTCTACTGGGTCGCTATTCTGATCTCCAATACCTTGGGCACTGCGCTAGGTGACTATTTGGCGGATGATTCCGGCTTGGGCTTTGCCGGTGGTGCACTGCTAATTGGTTCGGCGATTATGGCTGTGGTAGTTACCAGGATTTACACTCGTATTTCCGGGGTGTTGTTGTTCTGGGTGGCGTTTGTTCTCACCCGGCCATTCGGTGCAACCCTCGGTGACTTCCTGACCAAACCGCTTGAAAAAGGTGGCCTGGACTTTGGCACCGTCGGTGCTTCGTTAGTGCTTGGCGCGATCTTGGTCGTTCTGGTGGCCTTTGCCGCAAAAGAACACCGAGTGGAAAAAGTGTACGGCTAACGCGCACAAAGCCCGCACACGCGGGCTTTGTATTTTGGCAGACTCAAGCCAATCGTTATCGACATAAAGGGTTTCGATCTTCAGTTATCGGGTTCCGCCCGATCTCCAGCATCGCGTTACGAACGACTCATGCCGTCCCGGCCTCAATCCGTCGCTGCATCTGTGATATCCCCTGGATGGCATCTGCAGCCATTATTTCAGCGGTGCTTTCCCCGTCAATTCGCAACACTGTCGCCGTCTGCTCTGAAAGCCAGGCTTCGTGCCGCTGTCTGTTGCGTCCGGAAAAATGCGGGTTGTCATACTGCGAGGCCCATTCACGAAACGCCATGTGTATGTCATGCATGTCGCCACTGGGTGCTAAGCGATCTCCAAAACGCTGAGCTTCTCTTTTGGCTAACCGCTCAAGGCGAACAGGCGTTGTGGTCGTCACGAACATGATCAGGTCGGCATTGCTTATCAGCGCATCGCCCCAGCCATCAAAAGACCCGGTCAGTATCCAGCCTTCGTCATCGAGTGTTTGATTGATCAAACAAACGCGTTCATCGGGGGATCGCTTGGTCGTATAGGGTGGATTCGTGGGCAGCCAGTAAAAGTCGTCAACATCGACATGTTGTACGCCAAGCAAAGTTGCCAGGGTGTGACCCAACGTCGTCACGCCCGCACACGAAGCGCCCGTAATGTAGATCCGCAATGTTCTCTCCATGAATATAAAACGGTGTTGAATACTACGCCTTGTCTCATGCGGTCAGTGCGAAACGGCCATCCAGCCCGCACAGCCCGTCATTACGCCCGCCGACGTTCTGTTAAGACGCTTCATTGCCTTGGGTGACTGGATGGCGAGTTTGATTCGCGATGCAGTCACGAGATAAGCCAACTGGATGCAAAGGTCGATCCCGACGCCGAGTGCGGTAATAAAGATGATTTCGGACCAGGACAAGGCTGTCAGATCAAATGCCTGGGGCAATACCGCACCGAAAAACACAACAGCCTTCGGATTACTCAGGGTCAGAACGGCGCCTGAAAGAATCCCACGACTGGCCGAGCGTTCGGGCAGCGCTGGAGCGTGCTCAGTGCTCTTCGACCACAGGCTCCACGCGATGAATAAAATAAAGGCAACACCAAGCCATTTCACCGCGATGAACACATATTCGAACTGCAGTGCCAATGCCGCAAGACCCAGTGTGGCGACCAACAGCCACACAGCATTGCCCAGAACCATACCCGCGATGAAGGGCAGGGTAGACCTAGCGCCGCGTGACACCACTTGCCCCAGAAGAGCGCCCTGAGCAGGGCCGGGAATGGCTGCCGCGATGGCGAATGGAACGACAAAAAACCAGATCGAAGAAGTGGCGCTCACCGGCTGAGCCTCCGCGTTGCTGTGTGATTTAGCGGCAATATTCACACTGAATGATCAGGGTGCACAATGCAGTTGTCTGCTCACTCTGCAGGGGCAGGCGCGCAGTCGGGGCACTGGATGCGACCGTGATACGAACTCGATAAGTGCTTTTTCCCTGTGATTGATAGACTCTCAATTCTCAACCAAACTTGAGGTCAAAAGCCTTGAAAGAAAAGATCACCGATCATCAAAGCCTGAGCGTGGGTCAAGTTGCAAAACGCAGCGGGTTGTCTGTTTCTACGCTTCATTTTTATGAGTCGAAAGGCTTGCTGGCGTCCCAGCGCACCTCCGGCAATCATCGTGTCTACGCTCGCGGTACGCTGCGTCGGATCGCGATTATTCGAATTGCGCAAGCCAGCGGGATTTCCCTCGCAGAAATCAAGACAGCCCTTGAACCCATTCCCCATGATCGCAAAGCGTCCGCCAAGGAATGGGAAACGGTATCGAAAGCCTGGGCGTCGTCGTTGAAGCGACGCATCGAGCAGCTAACAACGCTGTCAACCAGCCTTGAGGGCTGCATCGGTTGCGGATGTTTAACCATGGGTGAGTGCCCATTGCTCAATCCACAAGATTCGTTGGGCGAATCGAACTCAGGTCCGGTGATCTTTGATCAAGCAATTGATAAAAAACTGGAAACTTAATCGCCCCTTCGTTTGTTTTCCGACTGCCGGGAAGTGTCGCGGCCGACGCCAACAAGTCATCTTAATAGCGCCAGATTCTTGGCATTCTTTTGTCCTTGTTTAATAGGGATAAAAGTTCCGGGAATAGAGGCAAAGCGTGTGGGGCGGTCATGCGCCAAAACTGCGAACAGGTAACATAACTTTATTTTCATGTTCAGCAGTTACGTTGAGGTGCCGTCTACACTCAGACCCAATCGGACACATCTACCACAACTGGAAAAATTGCCAGAATGGTTATCGGGTCCTGCCATCGCGCACACTTTCCGAGAGCCATTCTATGAAGCTGAATCATGCGCTGCTCAGGGACAATAACAATGCCGATTTGCTGCGCCTCGTCGCTGCGTGTGCAGTCATCTGGGGCCATGCTTACGCCCTTGTACCGGGGTCCACGACGACAGAACCTATCGGGAATTTGCTTGGCTTTGACTATTCGGGGTCGCTGGCCGTTGAATTCTTCTTTTTCTTAAGCGGTATTCTTGTAACCAATAGCTGGATAAACAATAGTTCACCGCTTAATTTTATATTGGCACGTTTTTTTCGGGTGTTCCCGGCCCTCTTTGTTAGTGCGGCCGCTTGTGTGTTGTTGCTGGGACCGTTACTCACCACACTGCCGCTTAATAGTTACTTTGCTGACAGTCAGCTTTTCATCGCGATATTTCGGCATCCCTATGTCGAATATTCATTGCCTGGTGTATTTGAACATAGCAGCTACCCGCTGACCAATGGCTCTATCTGGACGATCCGATATGAACTCATCATGTATGCCATGTTGCTGGCAGCAGGGCTCTGCGGTGTATTTCGTAATAAGCTATTCGCGACGGTTGTTCTTATTGCAATACTTGTAACTTCAATGTTTTTTCCAGAAGAAGTTCAGTTGATTGGCCTGATGAACGTCAATATCGGTGGTCGCCTCCCAGCCTTTTTTGCTTTTGGTGCGCTCCTTGCGATTTACAAGGACCAGGCGAATATCGATATCCGTGTCGTGGCCGGTTTAATCCTGTTTGCGTGGATTTTTCGGCATGGGTCAGCGTTCCAGTTTGTATTTTATCCGGCCTTTTTGATCACGGCGCTTTGGCTGATGACCACCGAACCCATCAAGGCCATGCGGCTACCCGGTGACTTTTCGTATGGTGTTTATGTTTTCGGATGGCCGATACAACAGGTTATCGCGGCCGAGTTTCCTACATTCAGTATTCATGCAAATCAGGCTGTCACGATCACCGTGTCTCTTGCATTGGCCAGTATTTCCTGGTTCCTCATTGAAAAACCCTGTATCCGTTTTGGACGTCACCTGAGTCGATATTTTGCAGCGCACAGTGGCAGCCGCGAAGTCAACTTAGAGGCGACGCTAGCGACCGTCCGTAGGCCCGTTGAATAACGACTGGCTTGCTTCAAACGGCGATTGCACGGTCAATCCAGGTGAATGGGGGCGTCGTTGCCCCCGAGGTGGTGCATAAGCCCGATATCGTTCCAGTTCCTTGGCCGCGCTAAGCAACGCTCTACGATCGTGCTAAAAGCGCCTTGGCGCGCAGATAGACATTGTCGACGGTAAAACCGAATTCACGCAGCAAGACGTCGGCCGGTGCCGAGGCGCCGAAATGTTCCAGACCAAGCATGTCGCCATCATTGCCAATGTAGCGCTCCCAGCCTTGGCGCACGCCCAGCTCGACCGCCAATCGTGCGCTGACCGCTGGCGGCAGTACGGTATCGCGCTCGGCCTGCGGTAACGCTTCGAACAACTCCCAGCTCGGCATCGAGACACAGCGTACGGCGATGCCTTCGCCCGTCAGGCGTTCAGCCGCTGCCAGGATCAAGGCGACTTCCGAACCGCTTGCAAGCAGGATCAGCTCGGGTTGGTTGTTCGCCGCGTCGCTGAGTACATAAGCGCCATTGCGCACTCCATCCGCCGAGGCAAATTGGCTGCGATCAAGGGTTGGCAACGCTTGCCGGGTCAGAACCAGCAGTACAGGGCGGTCACGGGTGGTCAACGCAACTTGCCAGGCGACCGCAGTTTCATTCGCGTCGGCGGGGCGGATCAACGTCAGGTTGGGGATGGCGCGTAGGCTCGCCAGTTGTTCGACAGGTTGATGCGTAGGACCGTCCTCGCCAAGCGCGACGCTGTCGTGGGTAAACACGTGCACCACGTGCAGGCCCATGAGTGCTGCGAGGCGTATCGGTGGGCGCATGTAGTCGGAGAAAATCAGGAAAGTCGCCCCATAGGGAATAAAGCCGCCGTGGGCAGCAAGACCGTTGACGATGGCGCCCATTGCATGCTCGCGCACACCGAAGTGCAGGTTGCGACCGGCCCGGCTCCAGCCGCCAGTGTCGGCGCCTTGCTGATCGGTATCTGCCATGGCGGGCGGGTTGAAATCACCGAGGCCTTTGAGCATTGTTTTCGTCGAGGGATCGAGGTCGGCAGAGCCTCCGCTGAGTGCCGGCAATAGAGGTGCAATGGCATTGATCACCTTGGCGCTGGCGTCGCGTGTCGCCAGGCCCTTGGCATCGGCGGCAAACAGCGGAATATTCGCATTCCAGCCCGACGGCAATTCGCCATTCAAACGCTGCTGCAGTTCGCGGGAAAGCGCTGGGAAGGCTTCGGTGTAGGCGTCCATGCGCACCTGCCAGGCTGCCTCGTTCTGTGCCCTGTGGTTGACCGCCTGGCGAAAATGGGTCAACGCCGCATCGGGTATCAGAAAATCAGGTTCGGTTGGCCAGCCGAGCTTTTCCTTGGTCTTGCGCACGTCATCGGCACCCAGTGGTGAGCCGTGTGCCTTGAAGGAATTTTGCTCGGGTGAGCCGTAGCCGATGTGTGTGCGAACCAGAATCAACGACGGCCGCCCGGTTTCTTCTCGCGCCGCCTGCAATGCGGCATTTATTTCTGCTAGGTCATTGCCGTCCGCCACCGATACCGTATGCCAGCCATACGCCTGGAAGCGCAGCGCGCGGTCTTCGGAGAAGGCCATGGCGGTACCGGCAGCCAGGGTCACCAAGTTGTCGTCGTACAGGCACGTGAGCTTGCCCAGCCCGAGGTGTCCTGCAAGCGAGGCGGCTTCGCTCGCCACGCCCTCCATCAGATCGCCGTCGCTGACAAGTGCGTAGGTATGGTGGTCAACCACCTCGTGATCGGGCCGGTTGTAGTGCGCGGCGAGTTGCGCCTCGGCCAGGGCCATGCCGACAGCGTTAGCCAGGCCTTGGCCAAGAGGTCCGGTGGTGGTTTCCACGCCCGGCGTATGCCCGCGCTCGGGATGTCCCGGCGTCTTGCTGCCCCATTGGCGGAATTGCTTTATATCCTCAAGCGTAAGCTCATAGCCGCTGAGGTGCAGCAAGCTGTAGAGCAGCGCCGAGCCGTGGCCGGCGGACAGCACGAAACGGTCGCGGTCAGGCCACTGAGGGTTGCGCGGGTTGAACGTGAGCCAACGTGACCACAGCACATAAGCCATCGGTGCGGCACCCAGTGGCAAACCGGGGTGGCCGCTGTCGGCCTTTTGCACCATGTCCACCGACAGGAAGCGCAGGGTGTCGATGCATTGCTGGTCGAGTTTGCTGAACATGGTGGTCTCCTGAGTCGGCGAATGGGGTATCGCCGTCTTCGTGCGACGCCATCAACATCATGATGAACATGATAGGCACCGAACCGCACCCAGTTGTGACTTGGGACCTTTGAGGGGAGTTCCGGAATGATTTTCAGGGAGTTGTTGAACGGTTGTTAACAGCAGCTTTGCCGGTGATGGCACTAAAACTTGCGGCACCGAGAAAGTAAAATAACCCACCGGCAACAATGAAAAATTCAAGCATATAGAAGATGTAGTGGGGCGGTTGGGTCGCCAACACAACTCCACAAAGCACCGGGCCTAGCGCCGCACCGAGGTTGCACAGGTTTTGCGCGCCGTAATACATGCCGCGCAAATTTTCCGGAGCAATTTTGTCGATGAACATGTATTCGGCGGGGAATACGATGATTTCGCCGACCGTGAAAATGGCCATCGAAAGGGTCCACAGCACAATAGAAGTCGACAGCGCAAAACCCGCCAACCCGATCATGAACATACTCAACCCTGCAATCAGCCACAGCGTCAGATGCCGGTGGGAGAGTTTCCTGCCGATGAAATACTGCAAGCTAATCACCATCAGCGCATTGGTCGCCACCACGGTACTGATGATCCGATAGACGGATTCTGGTGTGGTGGTGACCACCAGATACTGTGAGAGATACGCAGTGAACTGGCCAAATACCACCGCGCTAAGCAGACCGCCAAGCGTGAAACACACCAGCCGATAATCCTTGAGCAGCAATTTCCCCACGGTCAGAAATGCTGCGGATTTTTGAGCTTCAACGGTCACCTTCAGGTCTCTGTCGCCCCAAACGAAATAGACCAGGAAGAAGCCTGCTCCAAGTCCCGCAGAAAGCAGGAACGGCAGGCTGATGTCCAGCGTGGCTATCGCGGCTCCAAGAAATGGACCGACGGCGTAGCCGATATTGGTCAGTGTGTATTTGATCGAAAATACTTCGCTTCGCTGAGCGACAGGCAGTCGACTGGCGAACCCTGTTTTCACAGCGATATCGATGACCGCGTAAGCCAGGTTGATCAACACCAGGCACAGGAAGAACAGCCAGAGGTTGGGGGCGATGTACGCCCCGAGAAAGCCTGTGGCAAACACGCCGCAGCAGCTGAGAATGAGCCGGTAACTGGACATTTTGTCGACCAGAAATCCGCCATAGAGACTTAGCAGCGAACCGATGATCAGCGTGCTTCCGATCACCAGTCCAATATCGGCGATGCTCAAACTGAAGGCGCCCGACAGGTAAATCACCAGGTACGGCAGCGTCGTGGCGCGAGCGAGGGTCAGGATCAAGGATGCACACAGCAGCAGGTTTACGGTGGGGGGATAACTTCTGAGTGTGGACAGCATTCGTATCTCATCATCAAGTTAGTAAGGCAGGTGTCGCCACTCGCTCGACCCGAGAGAGACAGTTTACTGTTGATCGGATTTCTGATTTAGGATGATTTTTACCGTGATGCATGAACTCAGTTCACGAATACAGGATATCTATGTTTTCTTCCGAGCGCTTGAAGGGTATTGATGTGTTTGTCTGTGTCTGCGACTCCGGCAGCTTCACGGCCGCCGCCGAGCGACTGAACCTGACGGCCTCGGCCATCAGTAAAAGCATCGCTCGCCTGGAAAAACGGCTGGAGTCTCAACTGTTTTTACGTACGACGCGCAAACTGGCGCTGACCGATGCCGGCATTGCCTTTCTTCGTACCTGTAAGGGTGTGCTCGCCGACCTTGAAGACGCCGAGCGGTCACTGCAGTCCGATAACTCAGAGCCTCGCGGGCGTGTGCGCATTGACCTGCCAGGCGCGTTCGGTCGGGTCCAGGTGCTGCCGATCCTGCTGCCATTCGTCGAACACCATCCGTTACTGATACCGCACATATCCTTCTGTGAAGGTTTCATCGACCCATTCAAGGAAGGTGTGGACATCGTTGTGCGTATCGGCGGCACGCAAACCTGGCCGGGGACAGTCGAGCAGCGACTTCTGGCGCGCGAGTGGCATATTTTTTGTGCGTCGCCTTCGTACCTGGCCCGCAAGGGCATTCCTCTTTCCGTGCAAGATCTTGAGCAGCATCAGTGCATTGCCTATGGCTGGGTGGACGGGAACATCAGTCCCTGGCATTTTGCCGGCGAGCGGGATGCAACGTTGCGCACGCCAATAACCCCACAACTGGTGGTGGGCGACGGTGACGGCCTGGTGATGGCGGCAGTCGCCGGTTGTGGTATCGCACAACTGCCGTCGTGGCTGGTGAAGCAACAATTACAAGCGGGAACATTGGTGGAAGTGCTTCCTCAGCTGGCAATGGAAGGGATGGAGATCAACCTGGCCTGGATCAAAAGTCGTCAAGCACTGCCCCGGATTCAAGTGTTGCTTGAGGCATTGGTCGCAGGCTTGGGGGCCGGTGATGGCAGCCTCCAATAACGGCTTGTCATCTACATTCCCAAGAGGAACTGCATGAAATTAATGAATTTTTCTTATTTCGGTGCATGACGTAGCTTGATTTGAGGACAGGGAGAACCCCTTTGAAATCGGGAGTCCTCCATTACCTCGATGGCGAACATGCGAAACGAAAAATTCAGCAATCGGTTCCGTCTCATCCGAACCGGGTGCGCCGCCGACTCCCGCAGGCAATCAATACGTTTACGCCAGCCATCCATTACGGCTTGCAGCCTGAGGCAACGGTAGACTGGCTTGCCAGCGATGGCGATTTCGAGGGCACGAGATCGCCCGAGTCCGTCAAGGCGCCACTTCAGTCACCTCCACGCCCGAGCGGATCAACACATCGATGAATGCCTCGGTTTCCCAGAGCATTTCCGGCAGGTATAGCCCGGGTGTGGACGGGGAGCGGTCGTTGAGTCCTAACGCGCAAGAAAGGGAGAGTGCAACGCACAGCCCGGTGAGTGACGCCAGGCCTTCCTTGAACTCCAGCGTTGCGCGCAAGCGTTGTGCTTTGCCACCGATTTCTCCCTCGACTTCCACGACAATTTCGGCTGCTGTCTCGCCACCCTTCAACCGGTGCGATGACGCATCTGTCACCAGGTCGAAGCGTATGTTCGGCACGCCGGTAGCACTGTAGAGGCTTGCGGTGTCGAAGGTCGAAAACGCCTTCGCTGCCAGCGAACGACCATCAATGGCTTGAACGGTGCCATTGACGGCATCGCCCGATAGCCAGACGCGCCGTCCTTTCTCAAAGGCTAGCGCAGCAGGCGCGGTGTCATGTACTCGCGCCATGTCTTCCAGCGCAGCGGGGCCGGCAAGATCGTTCTCGTCGATGATGGCGCCAAGCCTGATTGAATGCGTGATATCAAAATTACTGACCGCTTTGAGCGCCAGAAACATCGCGGCACCGGCCATCCAGTGACTGGCCAGGATCACCGGAGCCGCCGTCGCCCGGTGCGCAAATAGCGCGAGTTCCGGGCCGACTTCTACCAGCCCGTTGACGATGCTCAGGTAAGGAACGTGCTGATTTTGCGCGTAGGCCAGGCCGTTCAAAGCTTCGTCTGGCGCCAGCATCACCACAGCTGACACTTGAACATCGCCCTCCAGCCCAAGACCCGGTTTGTCCAGGTCAATTGCGATTGCCTGGGCGGCACCGACCTTATGCGCGACATCGCGTGCGGTCTGCAGGTTTCGCCCTCCGATGAGCAGCGGTACTTGCGGGTGCCTTTCGCGAAACCATTTAGCTGTCTGGCGCCCTACGACGCCTGAGCCGCCGATCAAAAGAACAGGATTCAGTGACATTGCTATGACTCCTTTTTACGTGTTAGAAAGCTACCAATAGTAGGTTTATAACGCTAAGCTACTAATCGTAGCTTTGCAAGGAGTCGGCACAGAACATGACGAACGAGCGTGAAGACGCACCCTTGAAGTCCACTTCGCGCAGGCTGTCGAAAGCCGAGCGCCGTTGTCAGTTGTTGGATACGGCGCGGGTGATCATTCGAGAGGAGGGCGCGGATTGCCTGACATTAGGGCACCTGGCTTTACGCGCAGGCGTCTCCAAACCGATCGCCTACGATCATTTCGGAACCCGCTCGGGGTTGCTGATCGAACTTTACAAAGCAATGGACATAGACCAGTCAAACGCCCTGCGTGAAGCGCTGGCTGTCGGCGAGCGCAGCCTTGAGGAAGTGATCGCAGTCCTTGCCGCGACCTACATCCATTGCGCTGCCGACACCAGCGGCGAATGGTATGCAGTGGGCGCAGCGCTCGCGGGCAGCGAGGAAATGGAGGCGGTGTATCAGGAGCTGATCGATGGTTACGTGCAACTCTTTGCATCCGTGCTGAAGCCGTTTACCAGCGTATCTAGCGCCGAGCTTGAGCGGCGTTGCATCGGTTTGATCGGTGCGGGCGAGGCACTGTCGACGGCGATGGTTCGTGGTCATCACAGCGAGGCAGACGCTGCTAAAACACTGGCTTCGTTAATAAGCGGCAGCCTGCCAAAGTAATACCGGTAGTTGTAGGCGCGAGCGTGCTCGCGGTGGAGTTTGATGTGGCGTCGTTATCCAAAAGAAACACGTCCTCATTAACTTCCATCGCGCACAAGCTCGCGTCTGCAGGTGCATTTAAGCGTTGGGTTTAACAACGTAATAGTTTGACCATTTCAAATGCCATTCCCGCTGCATGGCATCGTTTATAGCCAACACCGCCGGCGAATACCGCGAAAATATCAAATTGACATCATTGTGCGCAGTGGATAGATTTCCACCGTTAACGCACGGGCGATAACTGCACATAGCCAAGTACGTTAGTGCCAAGTCAGTACGACAGTAAAAACCGTATAAACACAGTACAGAAAAGTTTCCAGTGGTCGATAACGTGTCCGATGCAAGTTTTTTGCACGGTTGTTTTGCGTGCATCGATATCAAGCATTTGACGATGGGCATCGTGGTCCCTCTACACAACACCGTGCATTACTGGCAACGGTCGGGCAGAGCTAAAGGGATTTTTCCGAGCGGGGTTTTCCCGCTCATTGACTAGCGGCGATAGGCGCCGTGATAGGCCTTGTGCCTATTCGATCAGGGGTAGTGGGAATCTTATGTATTTTCGCCTTAGCGCAGTGGCTCCACGTTCATCGGCTACCGTGGTTCGCCTTCGTCCAGCGCTGCAACTCAGTGCGCTGACCTCTGTCCTGTTGTTGACTGGCTGCATGAGCCTGTCACCGGAGCCGCTCGACCAAAACACGCTCAAGGATCAGGCCCGACAGGACGCCATCACCGCTCAGCAGGATGTGGCGCCCATTACTGGCCCGCTGACCCTGGAAGAAGCCATCGCCCGCGCCCTGAAGTACAACCTCGACAGCCGTTCGCGGCAGATGGAAGAGGCGCTGGCGCTGAACCAGTTCGACGTCGGCAACTTCGATATGCTGCCCAAGATGATCGCCGCCGCCGGTTACAGCGACCGCAGCGAGTACGCGATCACCAAAGCGGTGGACTCGGTCACCGGTCAGCCTTCGCTGGCCAACCCGTATATCTCCAGTGATAAACACCATGCCACCACCGACCTCGGCCTGACCTGGAGCGTGCTGGACTTTGGCCTGTCTTACTACAACGCCAAGCAGAACGGCGACCGCGTGATGATCGCCTCCGAGCGCCGCCGCCAAGCCATGCATGTGCTGGTGCAAGACGTGCGCAGCGCGTTTTGGCGGACTGCCAGTGCGCAAAAACTGCGTCAGCAAGTCAAAGACGTGACGGCTCTGGCCGAGTCGGCGCTGGTTGATGCGCGTCAGGCAGAAACCGAGCGTTTGCGCGCACCGGTCGAGTCGCTGCGTTATCAGCGTCAGGTTCTGGAAAACCTGCGTCTGCTGGAGGCCATCGACCAGGAGCTGGCGACCGCCCGTATCGAACTGGCGGCGCTGATCAACGCACCGCTGGGTGTGGCTTTGCAGGTGGTCGAACCTGCCGAGCGCTTTAATAAGCAGATACTCGATCTGCCGATTGAACAACTTGAGGCCGAAGCGCTGGCACAGAACGCCGAGCTGCGTGAGCAGAACTACAACTCGCGGATCGCCAGCCAGGAAACCCGCAAGACCCTGCTGCGACTGTTCCCCAATCTGAGCCTGAATTACACGCTGCGTCATGACTCGGACAAGTACCTGATCAACAACAACTGGAACGAGGCGGGTGCGCAGATTTCTTTCAATCTGATGAACCTGTTAAGCGCGCCGTCGCAATATCGCCTGGCAAAGGCCGGCATCAGCCTGGCCGATCAACGTCGTGTGGCCACGCAAATGGCGGTGTTGGCGCAGGTGCACATCGCTCGTTTGCAGTACGCCAACGCCTTGCAGCAATACGACCGCGCCGATGCCATCTGGCAAGTCGATGACCGTCTGAATGCGCAAAACACTAACCGTGCCGAGGCGCAAACCACCAGTAAACTCGACACCGTTGCCAGCAACACCTCGGCCATCCTCAGCCTGTTGCGTCGTTATCAGGCGCTGTCGGTGGCTAACGCTGCAGCGAGCAAATTGCAGGCAACGCTGGGCATGGAACCTCAAGTCGGTGACCTGCAGCAACAGTCGCTGGCGCAGCTGCAAAACGCTGTGTCGCTGTCGTTGCAGCAATGGGACCAAGGCAATATCGGCTCGACTGGCTCTGCAGTGCAGGTCAAGTGATGAAGCGTTTTCGCACCGCAAAAACCAGCCTGCTGGCGGCAGGATTGCTGTGTGCCAGCGCAGCGTTGGCCGCCGAGCCGCAGCCCGCGGCTCTGGTGCCCTCGGGCGCTACGCCAAGTGTCGCGCCCACGGTGACGGCCGCCGCGGGTGAGGCTCGCGACATTCGTGCGCAGCTGTCTCCTCGGCAGTTCACTACCCTGGCGGCGGAGATCGGCGCCAAGATCAGCAGTTTGCCAGTGGCCGAAGGCGCGGCTTTCAAGAAGGGCCAGGTGCTGGTGGGTTTTGATTGTTCCTTGCAGCAGGCTCAGTTGAACAAGGCCCGTGCCGGGTTGAGCGCCGCGCAAAAGACCTGGAATGCCAACAAGCGCTTGAGCGAGCTGAACTCCATCGGCCAGGTCGAACTGCAAGTGTCCGAAGCCGAGGTGGCGAAGAATCAGGCCGATGTTTCGCTGATGAGCACCATGCTTGGCAAGTGCAACATTACTGCGCCTTTTTCCGGGCGTGTGGCCGAGCAGAAAATGCGCGAACAGCAGTTTGCGCAACCCGGCCAGGCCATTCTCGACATCCTTGATGACAGCGTGCTGGAAATTGAATTCCTTGCGCCGTCGCGCTGGTTGTCCTGGCTCAAGACCGACACCGTGCTGCAATTGCGTATCGAGGAGACTGACAAGAGCTACCCGGCTCGCATCACGCGTATCGGGGCGCGTGTCGACCCAGTCAGCCAGTCGATAAAACTGGTGGCGACCATCGACGGTCGTCATCCCGAATTGATCGCCGGCATGAGCGGCACCGTGCTGCTGGCGCCACCGAGCGCGCCATAAGTCGTCAAGGAGTTCGCCATGAATTCACCTGCGCAGAAGTTTCACTTTATCTCCGGCCTGCCACGTTCCGGCTCCACACTGTTGTCGGCGTTGCTACTGCAGAATCCACGCTTCCATGCGGGCATGAGCAGCCCGGTGGGCATGTTGGTCAGCAACATGCTTGCGCAGTTCGGCGCGGGCACGGAGCTTGGGGCCATGCTCGATCAAACCCAGCGTCGGCGCCTGTTGCGCGGCGTATTTGATGCCTATTACGCAGACCAGTCGGACAAGCAGGTGATGTTCGACACCAATCGTTGCTGGAGTGGGCAGATGCCGCTGCTGGCCGATCAGTTTCCGGGCGCGAAGGTGATTGCCTGTGTGCGCAATGTGGCCTGGATCATGGACAGCCTGGAACGGCGTTTTCGCGCTAACCCTTACGAAATTACGCGGTTGTTCGGTGACAGCGTGGAGCGCAATACGGTCTATAGCCGCGTCGAAACCCTGGGTCAGCGCAACCGCATGGTCGGCTTCCCGTGGGCGGCGCTCAAGGAAGCCTTTTATGGCGAGCACGCCTCTTCATTGCTGATTGTTGACTACGATCTGTTGGCGCAGGCGCCGCAAAAGGTCATGCCGCTGATTTACCGTTTTATCGACGAGCCAGAATTTGAGCATGACTTCAACGCGGTGAGCTACGACGCTCCCGGGTTCGATGCGTCGCTTGGCATACATGGTTTGCACAAGGTTCGCGCCAAGGTGGAACTGCAACCGCGTCGCACCATATTGCCGCCGGATCTGTTCGAGCAGTTCAGCAACTTGTCGTTCTGGAACAATCAGGACGGCAGTGCGGCCAACGTTATCGCCGCCAAACCGACGACCGGCCTCACGTAACACTGATGCAAAACCGATAACCCTTCTAATCTCCGTCTGTCTGCGCCGCACAGCATTTTTGCAAGGATCGCCATGACTACTGATCGCACTTCCAACCCGGTTTCCTCTCAGGCGCCACGTGGCCTGCAACGACGCAAGCCGGCGCCATTGGCCCTGGAAGCGCGCATCATGTTCGATGGTGCGGCGGTCGCCACGGGCGCCGAAGCGGTCAAGCCTGTCGCCGCCGAAGCACCGGTGGCGCATGTGGCCGAGTTGGGCAGTGTGGTGGCAGCTTCCCAGGCTGAAAGCCGCAGCACTGCACCTTCAACTGCCGACGCGGCGAAGCCCGTAGACACCAGCAAAACTGCCACCGAGGCCGTCAAGCCAGCGGCCGCCGAACGCGCCAGTGACGGTCTGGCCAACAGTGCCACCAAGGTGCTGTTTGTCGATTCGCGAGTGCAGGATTACCAGCAGATTGTTGCGGCCGCAGGCGCTGATGTGAAAGTGGTGATCCTCGATGCAGACCACGACGGCGTGAAGCAGATCGCCGATGCACTGGAAGGCATGCACGACGTCGCGTCGATCAGCATTGTCTCTCACGGCGACAGCGGTTTGCTGTTGCTGGGGAACACGGCGCTGCATGCGGGGGATATGTCGCAGTATCAGGCGGAACTGGGCAAGATCGGCTCGGCGATGCAGGCCGATGGCGAGATCTTGCTCTATGGCTGCGATGTCGGGGCCGGCAGTAAAGGCCAAGGTTTTATCCAGAATCTGGCGGAGGCCACTGGCGCGGTGGTTGCGGCCTCGACCGACGCCACCGGCGATGTTGCCCATGGCGGTAACTGGGACCTGGAAATTGCGACCGGAGCCTTGAGTAGCGCTCCGGTGCTGGACGTATCGAAGCTGGCTGATTACGACCACAGTTTGCTGACCATTGGCGTTTCAAACCTGGCTGACTTGAAGGCTGCGCTGGCTAACGCGGTGACGGATGGCGTCGACGACCTCATCACCCTGACCGGCGATATCACCTTCACTTCGGCGGCTGACACCCTCACTTTTGCGGTTACCGATGGCCATAAAACCAGCATCATTGGCGCGGGTCATACCATCAGCGGCGCCAATTTGGCGCAGGTCCTGCACATCAACGCCGGCAATGGCAGTGTTGAACTCGACAACCTGACCATCACCAATGGCCTGGTCAGTGGCAACGGTGGGGACAGCCTTGATCAGTCCGACGCCGGCAGTGCGGCCGCCAATAAAGGTGGAGATGCCCTGGGTGGCGGCATCTATAACGCCGGCAAGCTAAGCATCGTCAACAGCACCATCAGTGATAACAAAGCGGCTGCTGGCGGTGGGGGTGGCGGCCACTTGAACGGTACGATTGGTGGTGCAGGCGGAGGCGGCGGCGGTTACAACGGCGTGGGTTCGGGCGCTGGCGGCACGATGGTTGCCATTCAAAACGGAGTCCTCACGCCTTCCGCTAATCAGGGGGCAGGCGGTACAGGCGTAGGCGGGGCGGGAGGCTCGTTGTATCGAGACGGGCAGTCAGGTGGCGCGGGCGGTTCGACCGTCGGCGGCATTGCTGATGTCCCGCAAAATGTCTCCCCCAATTACAACTACACCTACATCGCCGGAGGCGGCAACGGCGGCTCGGCGTCTCTGGGCGGTAGCGCGATGATTGGCGGCGGTGCCGGCGGCGCGGGCTACAACGGTATCGGTGCGGCTGGCGGAAACGCGGCTGGCGCTATTTATAACGTCGGCACTTTGGTCATTACCAACAGCTTCATCACTGGCAACCTTGCGGCGGCCGGTGGCGGCGGCGGTAGCGGCAAAGGACAGGCAGTTTTTTACGGGGCCAATAATGCCGGCGCTGCAGGTAACGGTGGCAACGCCTACGGCGGTATCTGGAACAACGGCGGCATCCTGAAAATGGACGCTACCAGTACTGCCAATATGAACAACGCAGCGGGCGCCGGCAAAGGTGGCGAAGGTACCGGCACCGGCAATAGCGCAGGCCTTGATGGCACAGCCGTGAGCAACGCTTCGATCGCTGGCAGCGATTTCGCGTATGTCGCACCGGTATTGAGTGGTGCCGCCAGCAATCAGCCGGTCAACGACAACGCGACGGTTTCACCTTTCAGCGGTGTCACGCTCACCGGTTCCACTGCGACGCTGACCATCACGCTCGACAGCGCGAGCAGAGGCGCATTTACCACGGCTTCGCTGAGCGCTTCCGGTTTCACCACCAGTGATGGCGGCCTGACGTATGTCCATTCATCCGCCAGCGCCAGTGATTTGCAAACCGCCGTGCGTTCGCTGGTTTATCAACCTGCAGCCAACCGTGTCGCCGTGGGTGCAACAGAATCCACGACGTTCACCATCAAGATGGACGACGGTGTCGCTACCACCTCCAGCACCGCCAGCGTGGTTGCCACCTCGATCAATGACGCGCCGTCGGGTATGGGCAACACCTCCATTCCCGTGGTTATGGAAGACGCCACTTCACCCGCCGGCGTGGCTATTTCGGCGCTGACGGGTATCAACTTCAGCGATGCGGACACGGGCTCCGCGTTGGGTGGGATTGCGGTCACCGGCAACACAGCCAACTCCGCGACTGAAGGCGTCTGGCAATATTCGGTCGACTCCGGCGCGCATTGGTACGCCATTGGCGCGGTCAGTTCGGGCTCGTCATTGCTGCTGTCGGCCGGCTCCCAGGTGCGCTTCATCCCGGCTGCCGACTTTAACGGCACGCCGACTGCCCTGACAGTTCGGGCGGTAGACAATACCCACACCGGCTACAGCACCTCGGGCGCGACCGAAGTGCGGGTAACCGCCGACACCGGCACCAACGGTGGCAGCACGGCGTATGCGTCCGCCACCAATACCATCAGCACCTCGATTACTGCGGTCAACGATGCACCAACCTTCACCAAAGGTCCGGACCAGACTTCCAACGAAGACGCTGGCCCACAAACCGTGAACGGTTGGGCGAGCAACCTGGTCAAGGGACCGGCCGACGAGTCGTCGCAGACCCTCAGTTTTAACGTAACCAATAGCAATAATGCGTTGTTCAGTACTCAGCCGAGTATCGATGCCAACGGCAACCTTGTTTACACCGCTGCACCCAATGCCAACGGTGTCGCGACGGTGACCGTGACCTTGCGCGACAGTGGTGGTACCGCCAATGGCGGCGTCGACACCAGTACTCAGACGTTCACCATTACCATCACTCCGGTAAACGATGCACCGACCGGCACGCCGACGCTGTCGGGCAGCACGACCGAAGGCCAGGCATTGAGTGCCAACACCTCGAGCATTGCCGATGTCGACGGTCTGGTCGGGGTGAACTTCAACCATCAGTGGCAAGTGTCGGCTGATGGCAGCACTAACTGGATCGATATTTCCGGTGCCACGGCAGCAACCTTTACGCTGGGGGCGGCGCAGGTCGGCCAATACGTGCGCGATAAAGTGTCTTTCACTGATCAGGGAGGCACTCTGGAAACGCTATTCAGTGCGGCTTCGGTGGCAGTGGCGGGCGTAGTGCCGCAGGTCGACTCCATCAGCCGCGCCGGGTCTGCAGCAGTATCGGGTTCGGCGACATCGGTGACCTACAACGTTACCTTCAACACCTCTGTCACGGGCGTCGATGCCGGTGACTTTGTGCTGAGCACAACGGGGACTGCTGCGGGCAGCATCGCTTTTGTTACCGGGTCGGGCAACACTTACCAGGTCACTGTCAGCGGCCTGTCCGGCGATGGCACCTTACGCCTGGACCTGAAGAACTCCGGCACCGGCATCCTGTCGGGTAATAACACAGCCATCGCCGGCGGCTTCACCGCTGGCCAGCTCTACACCCTCGACCATACTCCGCCGAGCGTGTCCGCTGTCAGTGTGCCCAATTCGCCGCTCAAAGTGGGTGATACCCAGACTGTGACCATCACCGTCGCTGACGATGGCGGCTCGCCCCTGACCCTGGTCAGTGGCGCCGTTGGTGGTTACACCCTGAGCAACCTGGTCCGTCTGAGCAACACGACTTATACCGCAGACTTCATGGTGACCCCGGGTGGCGCCGATTTCGCTGCGGCCAACGACCTGCCGGTGAGTGTGGTATTGAGTGACGCCGCCGGCAACCGCAACACCGCTTTTACTTCACTTATCAGCCAGGCCAATGACTCGATCAACGGCAATGCGCCGACGCTGCTGAGCCTGAGCAACGCCAGCGTACAGATCACCAGTGGTCTCAACGCTTTAGTTGGCGTCTTGTCCACCACCGACGCCAGTCTGGATGACACCTTCACCTACGCGTTGGTCTCCGGCGCGGGTGGCGCCGATAATGCTGCGTTCTCGCTTGTGAACGGCAATACCCTTAGGGTCAACGACCCGGCGATTCTGGGCGACGGTACCCGTTCGGTGCGTATCCGTACCACCGACAGCGGTGGCAACTCTATCGAACAAGTGTTCACCATCACCATCAGCAGCTACTCGGCACCGGTAGCGGCTAACGATACGGCGATTGCCGTCGAAGCGGGCGGCGTGGCCAATGCCAGCGCCGGGGTCAACCCGTTAGGCAACGTGCTGGACAACGACTTGAGCAGTAACACCAAAGGGGTTACGGCGATTTCAGGTGGCACCCTGGGCACGGCGAGTGCCGGGACCTATGGCAGCCTGACTCTCAACGCCGACGGCAACTACACCTACACGCTCAACAACAGTAATGCGGCGGTGCAGGCCTTGCGCACCAATGCCGATACCTTGACCGACACCTTTGCCTACACTATGGCCGACAACACGGGGGCCACCAGCTCCGCAACGCTTACGGTCACCATTCGTGGTGCCAACGATGCGCCTCGGGTTGCTACCGCGCTGAGCACCCAACAGGTAATTGTCGATACGCCGCTGCTGTTCAAGATTCCCGTGGGCACCTTCACCGACGTCGATGCCGGCGACACCCTGACCTACACCGCAACATTGGTCGGTGGGGCGCCATTGCCTGCATGGCTGACCTTCAACAGCGCGACCGGTACTTTCAGCGGTATGCCCACCTCGGCGGGCAGCGTGAGCATAGTGGTCACGGCGACAGACCTTTCGGCAGCCTCGGCGAGCAGTACCTTTACGCTGCAAGTGAACGCCGCTGCGGTCGTGCCCGTCACACCGGTCACGCCGACTGTTCCGACCACACCGACAACAACGACCGCTCCGATCACCCCGGTCGTACCCGTGCAGGTGCCTGATCCACAAGTGCCGAACAATCCACTGCCGCCGTTCAACGCGGCGCAGGCACTTGCGCTGCCGATTGTCAGCCAGACGGTGTCACAAACGATCAACGCGCCGGACTGGAGCGCCAATCAGATGATCGGCGATGCATCCACCCTGCACCCAACTGGCGGGCTCGGCGGGTCGGTAGTGATAGGGACGGGGGCTTCGTTCAGCTCCTCCAATGGCCTCTTCAGCCCGGTCAATGAGCGCTACTCGCCGCTGTCGCCGACACCGTTTAGTGAGTTCGAGCGCACGCGGACTGACGGCGGTCCGGGTATTTTCTCGGTGGATATTTCGCCTAATGCGCACGCAGGCCTGACAGTTTTCCACGCCATGGACGATCAGACGTTTGTGCCGGGTGAGCGCTTGTCTTTCCGCGTCCCGGCCGATGCCTTTGGCCATAGCGATCCGCACCCGGGCATTGTACTCAAGGCCACGCTAGCCGATGGCCGGGCGTTGCCAGGCTGGCTGACTTTCAACAGCACCACGGGCCAGTTCGAAGGCACGCCACCGCTCGGTTTCAAGGGCGAATTGGTGCTCAAGGTGATCGCCAGGGACAGCAGCGGCCATCAGGCCGAGGTGACCTTTCGGATCAACCAGAAATCCGCCGAGAGTAGCGCCGACGTACCGCGTGGGCGTAGCGGTTTGAGCGAGCAATTACGTTCGGCTGCCAGTCGTACTGCGCTGTGGGCAAGTGGACGTACATGACCGATTTGTCCTCCGTGAACCCGGTTGTCAGCGCCAACGCGCTGAGCACTCTGACGCAGTTATCGCACCAGGCCCGGCATGCGCTTGATAGCGTCGAGCTGGGTTTTTTGGCGGTCAATGAAAGCCACGCCCTGGCCTCCTATCGCCAAGCTGTACTGTGGCTGGAGGAGGTCGGGATTCAGGCCCTGTCCGGCGTGGTGCAACCGGAAGCCAATGCGCCTTACGTGCAGTGGGTGAGTCAGGTCTGCCGAACGCTGCAAGGCCAGCAGCGACCGAGTGGCAGCATCACCGCCAATGATCTGCCGCCGCCATTGGCCAGCCAGTGGGCTGAGTGGTTGCCAGCGTACCTGTTGTGGTTGCCGATGCAGATTCAGGTCAAGCCTGGCCACCTTATGAATGGCGCGCTGCTGTTGGTTCGCGATGAACCTTGGCCCTCGCATGAAATCGCTTTGCTCGATGAGTGGCGCGACATTCTGCAATACGCCTTTGCGCTTCGCCTGCAGGCCGAACCCGTTTCCTGGCGCCGTCGTCTGGCGCGTTTGCCAAGTCAGATTCGGCGCCGACCGGGGCGCGTGACCATTGGCGTCATTGCGTTGGGCATGTTGCTCTGCCTGCCGGTGCAACTCACCGTGCTGGCCCCCGGTGAACTGGTGCCTGCACACCCAGCGATAATCAGTGCGCCGCTGGACGGTGTATTGGGTAGTTTCATGGTCCAGCCGAACCAGCAGGTGCGTACCGGGCAAGCGTTGTTCAGCTTCGATGAGTCGACCTTGCAGAGCCGGCTGGACGTGGCGCGCCAGGCGCTGGCCACTGCTGAAGCCGAGCATCGGCAGATGGCGCAGATGGCCGTTTACGACAATAAATCCAAGGCGCAGCTGGCAGCGCTGGCCGGCCGTATTGAAGAGCGCCGTGCGGAGGCGGACTATTTGCAAGGGCAGTTGCAGCGCTCGCGGGTTGTCTCACCGCAGGACGGCATCGCCTTGTTCGACGATCCCAGCGAGTGGATCGGTAAACCGGTGACCACCGGCGAGCGCATCATGCGCATTGCGGTACCGGAAGATGTCGACATTCAGGCGTGGCTGGCGGTGGGTGATGCGATCCCTCTGGAGGAGGGCGCCGCGGTCAAACTGTACCTCAACGCCAACCCGTTCTCGTCGGTGGCGGCGCGTTTGCGATATGTCGCGCACGATGCCGAACAGCAGCCCGATGGCAGCTATGCCTACCGGATGCGCGCGACGCTCGACGCCCCGACCGACCAGCGTGTCGGCCTCAAGGGCACGGTCAAGCTCTGCGGCGAACACGTCTCGCTGGCGTACTGGGTGCTGCGTCGTCCATTGGCCGCTGTTCGCCAGATGATTGGCCACTGAGATGGCCAGCGCACCGCTTGCCGCAGCCCCCATGCTGGACCTTCAGCCGGCGCCGGTTGACCTTGCGCCGCTGCGTGAAGAGCTGGAATTATTCGGCGCGCCGACCGCCAACGATGGGCAACCGAACTGGACCCTGCACGACCCGGTACGCAACACCTTTTTCCGTATCGACTGGCTGAGTTTTGAAATCATCAGCCGTTGGCAAATGGCTGAACCGAAGGCCATTGCCGCCGACATTGCCCGGCACACGACCCTGCATCCCGAGGTCGAGGATGTGCAGGCGTTGGCGAAGTTCCTGCAAGACAACCAACTGCTGCGACCGGCA
Organism: Gordonia sp. IEGM753; assembly: GCF_050321825.1. Taxonomy (NCBI): domain Bacteria; kingdom Bacillati; phylum Actinomycetota; class Actinomycetes; order Mycobacteriales; family Gordoniaceae; genus Gordonia; species Gordonia sp. IEGM753. The sequence continues at coordinate 2,529,054 of NZ_JBNQGB010000001.1, read as the reverse complement.
CCGAACAGTGCCCGGCTGTTGGCTGAAAGCGTAAGCCGCAGGCGCGGCAACTGGTTCAGCACGTTGCTGCACAGCTACCTGTTCTTTCGGGTTCCACTGGTACGTCCTGATGCCTGGCTGCAACGCCACCTCGGCTGGGTTGCGCCGCTCTACACCAGAGGTTTTGCAGGGTTAACCCTGTTGGTGCTGGTGATCGGCCTGGTGCTGGTAGAGCGTGACTGGACTCGCTTCACTTCGACCCTGATGGACACCTTTTCCTGGCAGGGATTTGTCGGTTACGGGGTTGCGCTGATCGCCGTCAAAATCCTCCATGAACTGGGGCACGCGTTTACGGCCAAGCGCTTTGGTTGCCGGGTGCCGACCATGGGTGTGGCGTTTCTGGTGATGTTCCCCATGGCCTACACCGACACCAACGAAGTGTGGAAACTGGGCCAGCGCCAGCAACGTTTCAAGGTTGCCGCCGCCGGTGTGTTGACGGAACTGGTGGTCGCGGTCTGGGCGACGCTGGCGTGGGCGCTACTGCCCGAAGGATTGCCCAAATCCATAGCATTCATGTTGGCCACGACGACCTGGATCGCCACGCTGGCGATCAACAGCAGCCCGTTCATGCGCTTCGATGGCTACTTCCTGCTCTCGGACTGGCTGGACATGCCTAACCTGCACGCGCGCTCGTTTGCCCTGGCACGCTGGCACCTGCGCGAGTGGCTGTTCGGTCTAGGCCTTGAACCTCCTGAGTATTTTTCGCGAAAAATGACCGTCGGCCTGATCCTGTTCGCCTATGCGACCTGGATCTACCGCTTGCTGTTGTTCCTCGGGATTGCAGCCCTGGTTTATCACTTCTTCATCAAAGCGGTCGGCATCCTGCTGTTCGCCGTGGAAATTGGCTGGTTCGTCCTGATGCCGTTGTACAAGGAAATCAAAGAGTGGCCGCAGTTGCTCGCAGGGCGGGGTGGTCGTGCGAGGCGCTGGCGGCCAGCACTGATCCTGCTGGCCATCGTACTGTTACTGATCGCGCCGTGGCCGACCCGGCTTAGCGCCTCTGGCCTGTTGCGCCCCGCTGAAAGTTACCCGGTCTACGCGCCTGCCGGTGCGCAGATCGCAAGCTTGCCGTGGGCTAATGGTGAGCGCCTTCAGCAAGGCGAGACAGTGCTGGAACTGGCTTCACCAGACTTGCAACTGCGCTGGCGACGCGCGCATGTGAAACTCGATAGCGTGCGGCATCAAGCGGAAATTACCGGTATCGACGCCGAGCAGCGACAAAACATGCAAGTGCTGCAACAGCAGGAAATCAGCGCCCGCGCCGAACTCGCCGGCGTACAGGCAGAGCTGGCGCTCTACTCGCCCAAGGCACCGTTCAACGGTGTGCTGCAGAACATCGAGCCTGGCCTGAAAGCAGGCGTGTGGGTCCGCAACCATGAGCGTCTGGCGACACTGGTCGATCCGGCAGGATGGCGCGTGGAAACCTACCTCGATGAAGACGATGTGCGCCGGATCAAGGCTGGCGACACCGCACGTTTTTACGCCGATGGCGACAGCCGCCTCAACCTGCCACTGCGGATCACCGCAATCGAACAGGACGCTACCCGGCAATTGACCAATGGCGTGCTCTCCAGCGCGGCGGGCGGCTCCGTGCTGACACGCATCAAACATGGCAAACTCATCCCGGAACGTTCGGTGTACCGCGTCACCCTGCACAGCGAGCAACCACCACCAGAACGTGCGCAACAGCAAAGTTGGCGTGGTCACGTGGTGATCAATGGTGCGTGGCAATCACCGGTGCAAGGCTTCATACGCTCCGCGTTGGTATTGATCTGGCGGGAGACCGGGTTTTGACACCTTCGACATCAAGGAATCCCACTGATGACTAGCCTGCGGTTGATCGAGCGCCCTCCGGTGATCTGGCTGACCGGTTTGAGCGGTGCGGGTAAAAGCACCATTGCCCTGCATCTTAAATCCCGTTTGGCCGAACAAGGGCTAGGCGTGGTGGTGCTCGATGGCGATGAACTGCGCCACGGTTTGTGCCGCGACCTTGGCTTTTCGCCCGAGGACCGCTCCGAGAATATTCGTCGCGTCGGCGAAGTCGCCAGGTTGTTTCGCGACTCGGGCGTCTGCGTAATCGCTGCGTTGATTTCACCTTTCGCTAAAGACCGTTGCGCGGTACGAGAGGTGATTGGCGATGGTTTTTTTGAAGTCTTCGTCAACACGCCCCTGGCCATTTGCGAAGAGCGAGACGTCAAAGGGCTTTATGCAAAAGTGCGCAGGGGCGAACTCAAACACTTCACTGGGCTGTCTTCGCCATACGAGTCGCCGTTGGCGCCGGATATTCACCTGGACGGCGCAGTGGGTGAGACGGTTGATGAGCAGGTGACTAGCATCCTGATGGTGTTGATGCGCCGGGGGTATGTGTAGCAGGCAACACGCCGCTCCTATTCCAACCCGCCAGCGATGGACAGGGCCTTTTTTATGGTTCTTCACGGAATCCCGGGAAAGACGCTCTTGATCTTCATGAAAAAGAATTCGCTATCCCGGTCACCGTACGCCATCCGCTTGATGACCTTTATTCGATTGTTTATTCCTTCCAACTGACCCGTGTGCATCGGCCAGCGAGTGCGACGTTACCGCTTGCGTCGCATCTCGAAGCCCACTGCAGGATGCCTTTCTGCCATCCACACGTTCGGTCGGTGCTGCGGGTACGATGAGGGCCTAGTTACCCATCACCTCGTCCAGTGCCTGCTCAAGAGTGCTGACCGTGCGCTCGATATTTTGCAGCTTTTCGAGTCCGAACAGGCCGATGCGGAAGGTCTGGAAGTCGGCCGGCTCGTCGCATTGCAACGGCACTCCGGCGGCGATCTGCAGGCCATGATTGGCAAATTTCTTACCGTTCTTGATGTCGGCATCATCGGTGTAGCTCACCACGACGCCAGGGGCCTGAAAACCGGCTGCGGCCACGCTTTTGATGCCTTTGCCGGTCAACATTGCGCGCACCCGATCACCCAACGCCTGTTGTTCGCCGCGAACCTTGTCGAAACCGTAGGCTTGCGTCTCTTTCATCACGTCGTTAAATCGCGCCAGGGAATCGCTGGGCATGGTCGCATGGTAGGCATGTCCGCCCTGTTCGTAGGCCTGCATGATCTGCAGCCACTTTTTCAGGTCGCAGGCGAAGCTGCTGCTCTGCGTCTGTTCGATGCGCTCCAGGGCCAAGGCACTGAGCATCACCAGGGCGCAGCAAGGGGAGGCGCTCCAGCCTTTCTGCGGTGCGCTGATCAGCAGGTCGACTGCGCATGTGTGCATATCAACCCACAGCGTGCCCGAGGCGATGCAGTCCAGCACGAACAGGCCTCCCACCGCATGCACGGCGTCGCCGACGGCCCGTAGGTAATCGTCGGGCAGGATAATCCCGGATGAGGTTTCAACGTGGGGGGCGAAGACAATCTGCGGCTTCTGCGCCGCGATGGCTGCCAGCACTTCGTCCAGAGGGGGCGGGGCGTAGGGAGCCTGACGACCGGTGTCGAGCGGTCGGGCTTTCAGTACCGTGGTGGCCGCCGGAATGTTGCCCATCTCAAGGATCTGGCTCCAGCGATAACTGAACCAGCCGTTGCGTATCACCAGGCATTGCTGGTCGGTGGCAAACTGTCGCGCCACCGCTTCCATGCCGAATGTGCCGCTGCCCGGCACCACTGCAACAGCTTGGGCGTTGTACACCTGTTTCAGGGTGCTGGAGATGTTCTTCATCACGCCTTGAAATGCCTGCGACATGTGGTTGAGCGAGCGGTCGGTGTAGACCACCGAGTACTCGACCAGCCCCTCAGGATCGATACTGGGGTATAGCTTTGACATGGGATGACTCCTTTGGCAGAGATCTTGTGATATCGACCCTGCCCTAAGCCTTGGCAAATGACAAGATTGCCCGACCTCGAATTGCGACTTCCGTCGAGTGGCTGTCTTCAGCAGGTCGCTGACTGCGGGGAGTAATGCTCACAGGTAGCTGCTGAATCACGCTGTTTTCAGCGCCGCGCAGACAGCTGTTGCGGCGCCAGAAACGCATCGTGGAAATAGTTGCGAAACGCCTGCATCGCCGGGCTGAATTCGCGCTCGCGATGCCACGCCAGTCCGACACTCATCGGCGTCACCTTGTCGGTGACTGTCAGGGTTTCGATGCGTTTACCTTCGAGTGACCACGGGCGGTGCACCAAGTCCGAGAGGATTGCCACACCGCTGCCATTGGCGACCATGCTGCGCACCGCTTCCACTGAGCTGGTGCGCACCCGCACGTTTGGCTGCTGGTGTGCGTGTTCCCAATAACGCATCGCGCTTTGTTCGGCTTCGTCGACGGTCAGCAGAATGTACGGTTCCTTCGCCACGTCGGCGAGGCTGACCGCCGAGCGTTCACACAGGGGGTGGTGGCTGGGCAGCCATAGCCGGCGCTCAGAGTTGAAGAGAATTTCCGAGACGATGTCCGGGTGAGTGAGGTTCGCGGTGAGCACGACGGCCATGTCGAAGCGACCTTCCAGCAGGCCTTGTTCGATGGCGCTCCGTTCTTGTTCGTGAACTTCGATGGCCACGTCCGGATGCCAGTGTTCCAGCCGTTGCAAATGGTGCGGCAGGAAATAGCCGATCACCGTGTAGCTGGCGGCCAAACGTAAAAGGCCGCTGGCCCGGATGTCTGGCAACGGACTGTTCAACGCGTCATCGACGCTGCGCAAAATCACATAGGCGCGATTCAGAAAATGCCGCCCCGCATCGGTCAGGCTCATGCCCTGCGCGGAGCGCTGGAACAACAGCGTGCCGAGCATGCCTTCCAGTTCCTTGATCGCCGTGGTCACCGCCGACTGAGAAATATTCAAATGAATCGCTGCCTGGGAGATTTGCCCAATCTCGGCGGTGGCAACGAAATAGCGCACCTGGCGCAGGGTCAATGACATGGGCACTCCGTTTGACGAGGTTTTTACTGTTCAAAGGTTATCTGTTTTTCAGAAGAAGACCCCTCTGATAATAGATCTTCCCAAGGGGTATTCCGGAATCTAACTTGGCGTGCATGAAGTCACAAGCGTCAGGAGCAAGCGTCATGCAAGCAGTAGATTTCAACTCGGACATGGGCGAAGGCTTCGGTCCATGGACCATCGGCGATGGCGTCGACAATGAACTGATGCGCTTCATCAGTTCCGCCAACATCGCCACCGGTTTTCATGCCGGTGACCCCTCCACGATGCGTCGCACGGTCGAGCAGGCCAAGCGCCTGGGCGTGGCCATCGGCGCGCACCCGGGGTTTCGCGACCTGGTGGGTTTCGGCCGCCGGCACATCAATGCTCCGGCCCAGGAGTTGGTGGACGACATGCTGTATCAATTGGGCGCGCTGCGTGAACTGGCCCGGGTTCAAGGCGTGGCGCTGCAACACATCAAACCCCACGGCGCACTCTACATGCACCTGGCCCGAGACGAAGAGGCTGCCCGTTTGCTGGTGGAGAACCTCCAGCGCCTGGAACCGGAATTGTTGCTGTATTGCATGCCCGATTCAGTGATCTGGCGGGTTGCCATGGAACTCGGCCAACCGGTGATCCGCGAGTTCTACGCCGACCGCGAATACGACCTCAGCGGTTCCATCGTCTTCACCCGCAACGTGCGGGCTTACGACCCGGCCCACGTCGCCGACCGAGTGTTGCGTGCTTGCCAGCAAGGCGTGGTGCGCACGGTTGAGGGCGAAGACCTGGCGATTGAATTCGATTCCATCTGTTTGCACAGCGACACGCCGGGTGCCCTGGCGTTGGTCGAAGCCACACGCAGTGCGCTCGATAGCGCCGGAATCGAGGTGCGCGCACCTCGCTGATACCCAACGAGAACACCGGGTGCGCAGACGCCGGGGTTCGCATACCGATTCATTTTTGCCTGCCTTTCTACAACTATTCCAAGAGGAACAGACATGGCCGAACACACTGTAATCACCCCGTTGCCGGGGACCTTCTACCGCAAAGCCACTCCGGAATCGGCGAACTTCGTCGAGGTCGGGGCGCAGGTCTGCGCCGACACGGTGATTGGCCTGATCGAGGTCATGAAACAGTTTTCCGAACTGACCGCCGGGACGGCCGGTCGCCTCAGTGCCTTTTTGGTAGAAGACGGTGACCCGGTGGAGCCGGGTCAAGTCGTCGCAACACTCGACGACGAGTGAGGGCGCGATCATGACCCACGCCATTCATAAATTGCTGATCGCCAACCGTGGCGAAATCGCCGTGCGGATTATCCGCGCCGCCAAGGAACTGGGCATTCCCACCGTTGCCGCGTGCAGCGAGGCGGACGTCGATTCCCAAGCTGCGCGCATGGCCGATGAGGTGCACATCCTCGGCCCGGCCCGTGCCGACAAAAGCTACCTGAACGTCGAGGCCTTGCTCGGTGCCTTGAAGGCCACCGGCGCCAACGCAGTGCATCCCGGTTACGGCTTTCTGTCAGAGAACGCCGATTTCGCCGAAGCCGTGGTGGCGGCTGGCGCCATTTTTGTCGGCCCGAGCGCGCAGACAATCCGGCGCATGGGCGATAAAGCCGAGGCGCGGCGCACGGCCCAAGCCGCTGGCGTGCCGGTGGTGCCGGGTTCGCCGGGTGAACTGTTCGACGTAGAATCGGCGCTCAAGGCTGCCGAATCCGTTGGCTTTCCGCTGTTGATCAAAGCATCGGCCGGCGGCGGTGGGCGCGGTATTCGGCTGGCGGAAAACACCGAGCAACTGAGGGAAGAATTCCCCCGTTCGCAGCGTGAAGCTCAAGCTGCGTTTGGCAATGGCGCGGTGTATCTGGAGCGCTTTATCAGCAAGGCCCGGCACATTGAAGTGCAGGTGCTGGGTGACGGTCAGCACGCCGTGCATTTGTTTGAGCGCGAGTGTTCGCTGCAACGGCGCCGGCAGAAAATCTTCGAAGAAGCGCCGTCGCCAGTCCTCAGCCAGCAGCAACGGGAAACCCTGTGCGAAAGCGCTGTGCGCCTGACCGAATCCTTGGGCTACAAGGGCGCCGGCACCCTGGAATACCTGTACGACGACGCCACTCGCGATTTCTTCTTTATCGAGATGAACACGCGGATTCAGGTGGAGCACCCGGTCAGCGAGCTGATCACCGGCATCGACCTGGTCCAGGCCATGTTGCGCATCGCTGGCGGCGAACCGCTGGGTTACAAGCAAAGCGACATCCGACTCAACGGCGCTGCCCTGCAAATGCGCCTGAACGCTGAAGACCCGGCGCGGGATTTCTTCCCGAGCCCGGGCCTGGTCGAGGAACTTATCTGGCCGAACGGCGAGGGTATTCGTGTCGACACGCATCTGTATCAAGGCTACCGCGTGCCGCCGTACTATGACTCGCTGCTGGCCAAACTGATTGTTCACGGTGCAGATCGCGCCGAAGCCTTGGCCCGAGCGCGAATGGCGGTGGCGCACACTACGCTCACCGGCATGGCCAACACCTTGGCGCTGCACGGTGAATTGCTGGAACAACCGTGGCTGCACAGTGCCGACTTTCACACCGGCACCCTGGAAACCTGGCTGGCCGAGCGCCGCAGCGGAGGTGAAGCATGAGTACTCCCATCCGCTACAGCTTTGGTGCCGATGAGCATTTGTTCGCCGAAGTCAGCGACAGCATGTCCCTGGACGCGTTCTTCAAAGGCCTGGCCGTCACCCGCGCCGTGGAGCGGCTGGCGCTGGATGGCGTGCTCGATATTTGCCTCGCCAATGCGTCTTTTCAGATACGTTTCGACCCGGACCGCATCGCCCCTCACACCCTGCTCGAAGCAGTAAAAATTGCCGAGGCTGGGGCCGTCGCCGAACGCACGTTGCACACGCGGATCATCGAGATTCCGGTGCTCTACAACGATCCCTGGACCCACGAAACCCTGATGCGGTTTCGCGACCGCCATCAAGACCCGAGCGCCACGGACCTGGAATACGCCGCTCGAATCAACGGTCTGGCCGATGTCGATGCATTCATCGCGGCCCACAGTGGCGCGCCGTGGTTTGTCTCGATGGTCGGCTTCGTTGCCGGGTTGCCATTCATGTTCCAGATGGTCGAGCGCGAGCGTCAGTTGCAGGTGCCCAAGTACCTGCGCCCGCGCACCGACACACCGAAATTGACCCTTGGTCACGGCGGTTGCTTTGGTTGCATTTACTCAGTGCGCGGCGCCGGCGGTTATCAGATGTTCGGTGTCACGCCAGCGCCGATCTACGACCCGCAACAAAACCTCGCGTATTTGAAAGAACACATGGTGTTTTTCCGTCCAGGCGACATCGTGCAGTTCAAACCGATGGACCGTGAAGCCTACGACCATGCGGTGGCCGAAGTGGAAGCGGGGCGCTTTGATCTGCGGATCAGGCCGGTAGAGTTTTCGCTGGACGCGTTCCTGGCTGATCCCGTTGGCTATCCCAAGTCGTTGCAGGAGGTGTTGGCATGATCAAGGTCCTCAAACCCGGCCTCGCCACTTCGGTACAAGACCTGGGCCGCGAAGGGTATTACCACTTGGGCATCCCGCCGTCAGGCGCGCTTGATCAATACGCCTTGAGCGCGGCCAATCAATTGGTCGGCAACCCGGCAGGTTTGGCGGCGCTGGAATGCACGCTGCTGGGGCCGGAGTTGGAGTTTCAGCAGGACGCATTGGTGGCGGTCAGCGGCGCGCACATGACGCCACGAGTCGATGGTGTGGAAATGCACCACGACACTGCGTTCACCGTGAAGGCCGGACAAGTGCTGCGCTTTGACTTTCCCAAGGCCGGGGCCCGCGCTTATGTGGCGGTGGCTGGCGGCATTGATGTGCCGGTGGTGCTCGGCAGTCGCTCCACCTACGCGTTGGGCGCGCTCGGCGGTTTTCAGGGGCGGCGCCTGATTGCAGGCGACGAATTGCCGGTGGGCATCGCCAGTGGCAAGAGCCGCGCCGGGGCCAGTTTGCCCATGGCGTTGCGGCAATCACTGGGTGGCGAAATCACTCTGCGAGTGGTGCCCGGGTTGTACTACCACCGCTTGACCGAATCGGCAGCGAAGAGCTTTTTCGCTGAGCCGTGGACGGTCGGTTCGGAAGCCGACCGCATCGGCTATCGCTTCAAGGGCGGCAGCGCGCTGAGCTTTCAGCCGCGGGAGCAGCCGTTCGGCGCCGGTTCCGATCCGTCGAACATCGTCGACAGTTGCTACCCGATCGGCTCGATCCAGGTGCCCGCCGGGCTCGAACCCATCGTGTTGCACCGAGATGCGGTGTCCGGCGGCGGTTACGCGATGATTGGCACGGTGATCAGCGCCGACCTCGATTTGATCGGCCAGATGCAACCCAATCAGAAGGCCCGCTTCGTCGCGGTAACCCTTGAAGAGGCGCTGGAAGCGCGACGTTCCTATAAGAAAAAACTCAGCTGCCTGAGCAAGCTGTTCCCTTCCTGATTCTGCCCGCCGTCTAGCGCGGGCCATGCCAAACGGTACGCCAACGCCGCACTTCGGTGCGGTGACGGCTGCCCGCGCTTCAACCGTTCACTGGTTTTGGAGTTCACGCATATGGCTGCTTTATCGCAATCGAGTCAAACCGGGCAAGACCCGGCGCATCATCCTGTTCCCACTGAAGCGCGCATGGGTCGCTTGTCCCTGACCATGGCTTGGTGGGCGGTATGCAGTGCGATGTTTTACATCGTGGTGGGTGCTTCATTGGCGTTGTCGTTCGGTGCGCGCAATGCGCTGATCGGCATGGTCCTGTCGGTGATCAGTTATGGTCTGGTCAACAGCGTGCTCAGCCGCTTCGCGATTCGTAGCGGTTTGTCGGTGGCGTTGTTTTCACGGCTGTTGTTCGGCAGCACCGGGGCGTGCCTGGCGACGTTGATTTTCTTCTCGACCGCAATCTACTACGCAGTGTTCGAAGGTTCGGTGATCGCCGTCGCGCTCAATCACCTGTACCCGGAACTGGTCTATCCGCTGGCGGCATTGGCGGTGGTGCTCTACAGCGTGCCGATGATCCTTGGCAGCGTGCAGCACTGGCTGGACAAGCTCAACGGCGTGTTGCTGCCGGTGTACCTCGGTGGTTTGCTGGTGGCGGTGGGGCTGTCGATCAGCCGATATGGCTACCAGCCGCAATGGCTGGATTTCGGCCCGGCAACCCCCAGTGCCTTTGGCTGGTGGGACTGTTTCGTCGCCTACATGGGCGTCTGGGTGTTGATGCTGTTCACCTTCGACTATGCGCGCTTCGGCAAGCCTGAAGACGCCGAGTACCACGGTCGCTGGAACTTCGGCATGCCGTTCTACGCGGTAACGTTTCTGCTTAACGGCGCGGCCGGCATTTACCTGGTCAGCAGCATTCCCCACGAAGGCGCGCTGAACGAAGTCTCGGTGGTGATGGCGATTTTGCAGTTGATGGGCCTGTGGGGATTGCTGTTTGTCTGGGCCACGCAAACCCGGATCAACACCGCCAACTATTATTTGGCGACCCTGAACATGCAGGCGTTTTTTGGACGATTTGGCCTTCGTGGTTCGTACCTCATGTGGGCAATCGCGGTGGGGGTGATCGTCTACGGGTTGATGCTCGCGGACGTGTTTGCCTACCTCCTCAAGGCGTTGGCCTATCAGGGGATTTTCGTGGTGGCCTGGGTGGGGGTGGCGCTGGCGCAGATCGTCTATGGACGCAGCGACGTGGCAGCACTCGAACGGGTGGCTGCGTTTAACCCGGTGGGCTTGACGGCCTGGTTTGGCGCTACCGCATTAGGTCTTTTACTGATGTTTTCCGGTGGCGGCCTGAGCAGCTTTTCCGCGCCCTCTACCGTGATCGTTGCATTTGCCTTGCAAGCAGGCTTATCCCATCGAAGCCGGCTGCGGTTAGGGTTGGCAGAGTAGCGTTTTGCAGTCACTCATCCTGTAGCTGCCCGCGCTAACAAGGTAGAGCGGGCAACAGGACACTCATTACGAATTGGTTGATGGAGTTACCAGCGACTGCTTCTGGCCGATGGCTGTCCCGGACCTGGGCAAACACTATCGATCCAGCATTTTCTGCATGACAATCGTACGCTCGTCACCGTGAAATTCGTCCCGGAGTTTTATGAATCCAAGGCCCGCGTAAAACCCTTGCGCGGTGATTGAAGACGGCACCCGTAACAGTTCGAAGCCCCCCTTGGCGGCCAGCAACTCGATGCTGGCCATCAACTGCCGGCCAATACCTGTCCCTTGATAGCGTGGGTCGACGAACACGCTTCGCACGGTGTCGCGGTCCAGGCTGGCGGTTGCAACGACATGCTCGTCGACTGTCGCCACTAAAACCCGGCGCTGGGCCAGTAAGTGCAGGATCGCCTGTGGAGAAAAGCTGTGCTCCACTTGAGCGATGATGTCTGATGAATAGTCTTGGGCGTTGGACTCACGCAGGGTGCCGATGATGAGGCGACTGATCGCGGGTGCGTCCGCATTTTCCGCGTTTCGTATCAGGCAGTTCATTCATGCCGCTCCTTGCGTGCGCGATTATTGTTGAGGTGCTCTCAGCGGGTTACCGAACTTGTTCAGGTAGATTTCGCCGAATTTGAACGACGCGTAGTCGGTCATGTGGCCTATGTCCCGATAAACGGGAACGTCATCTACAGTGGTCGCGCACGAGGTGCTGTCGCACTGAATATCCTTGGGATCAATCACAATGAGGTTCGGGTATTCAACCGCCAGTTGTGTGAACAGCGAACTAATCCAAAGGTTTTCTGCCTCCTCTCGGGCGACAGTCTTGCAGGATTCAGTTCTCTCGATGCTGCCCATCTTTCCTCGTAAAACAAACCGCTGCAGCAAACACTCGTTGACTCCTGGAGGCATCGGATACATCGCTTTGAGGAATATCGGCACCGCGCCTGACTCCTCGATGATGTCCAGTGCCTGGCGAATCGCGAATTCAAAACGTTGATGAGACAGCTGAGGGCTGCGCGGATCTTGCGGCTTCATCACAATCGCCGCGTTCGCGTAACCGTCCCAGATTTGGCCGATGAGCACGTACTTGTAGTGGTTCTTTTTGATCAACTCATAATAGTTCGCGACATTGTCGTGGCATTTTTTATAAACAGTGCCTTTGGATTTACTCCAGTCGTACAAGTAAATGTCCGGTAGCGCCAGGCAGGCGGAATAACTTCGAGCGAGCACCGCAATGTTCGCATCCTTCGCCAAGGTGTCGACGAAGCCCCAGTACTGGTTAGAAAACGAATCACCCATGAGGATGGCTTGAACCTCTGCACCGGGCGCCCCGAAAACACAACGCGTATCGGAATCATCGCTGCCGCTGCCCAGGCATTCCGAACGGGCTGGTGGTGTCATCGCCTCAAGTTTGTGGAAGACATCAGACATGTCCGCGCCGAAGCGCTGTGGCCATCCACCCTTGGAGACACTCAACGAATAAAGCGCGGACATAGCAATGGCGGGCAGCACAATCAGCAAGCCAATGGTCGTGCGCAATCCGAGCTGCGGCTTACGAAACTTCCGTTCGATAGTGACGTAGGAAAGAGCGCCCAGCGCGAAGGTCAATATGAAGTATGAAATGGTCAATTCGGTACTGTGTTCAAAGCCCAGATAACTGGACGTTGCAAGGACCGGCCAGTGCCAGATGTAGAGCGAATACGAGAGAGTGCCGATGTATACCAACGGTGGAAAAGAAAGCACCTTGGTCGACAGGCTCCCGTCAGAACCACTGCGCCAGAGCAGCAGTGCGGTCGCCAGGCACACAATAATGGCGTGGTAGTCCGGGAAGCCCATCAGAATGTTTTCACGGGTGGCGCAATAAAACAGCGCAGCTATAGAGACACCGCCCAGCAGACTCTTGCAGACCGAATTTAAATTGAACTTGTCGGCACTGAAAATCACAGCGCACGAGCCGATCAACAGTTCGAATATCCTCGCCGTGAAGAAGTAGTAGCTTTTGTCCGGGAACCTGCTCGACAGGTATAGCGACAGCGCGGCCGCCCCGAGGGTCAGGCTCAGCACTGCGGCTTTGAATAGGGGTTGTGTGCAGTAACGGTGCAGAAGCCACATGCCCACCGGCAGCACCAGGTACCACTGCCATTCAATCGCCAACGACCAGGTGTGCAGCAGTAAAAGACTCGACGTATCGTCTGCCGCATAAGCGGTAGTGGAACGCTCGAAATACTGGTTTGAGATGAACAGCGAAGTGTATCGCTCGCTTTTCAAGAATTGAATGAAGTCTTGGGGCAAGTAAAAAAATGCCGCCAGCGCCAATGTCATCAGCATCAGCGCAATCATTGCTGGCTGCAGGCGCCAGATGCGACGGGAGTAAAACCCAGCAAAGCTGAATGAGCCGGCCTCCAGTGATTTGAGGATGATCGAGGTGGTCAAGTACCCGGAGATCACGAAGAAGATATCGACACCAATGAACCCGGACGGAAACAGCGACAACCCGCCGTGGAATATCAATACCAGCAAAACGGCGATAGCTCTCAAACCATCAATGTCGGGTCGGTACCCGATCGAGCGATTTACTGTTGTGGAAACCTGAGAACCGCGCTCGTTTGCGAACTTCGTTAGTGGGTCGTTTTTCAATTCGACCTGATCAGCAATCGCTGAAATTTCCCTATTTTCTGACACTGAAAAATGCCCTGAACCGTTTCATCTACGGCTGGTTAGTTAGAATTATTAGAGGCTTTGCAGTCTCCCGCGCCTGCTGTGCTCGCTGAGTAGAAATCAGGCCAAGGCCTAAGTTCTGTTTTTCAGGGATAATTTTCAGCATCGACCCGTGGGTAGCGGAGGCTTACAAGAATGACGCAATTAACGGAGTAGGTATAACAATGATTTTGGTGGTTGAAGGCATCAGTGCCAGCGGGAAAACCACGTGGTGCGCCAAGCATGGCGGGCAACATGTCATTCCTGAAAATGCCCGTCGTTGAAAATCTTGATCGGAGGTATTCGCTGGCGGCCTTAGATCAAATGATCGCACCGCTTCCCGCGAAGCCGGGCGCCTGGCGCCTGGCGGGTTGATTCAAAGCGCTGAGCATTTTCGAGTGGACAGTCGTCACCCGATTTTTGAACTAAAAATTGACCTTTAAGTCAGGATGATTAGCGACGCCTATCCACAAAGAGAATTCAGCCATGCATTCGTACACCCTCGACTACCTGTTCAACGGCGAACAGCGCACGCATACATTTGAACTCAAACAGCGACAGTTGCCGTTGCATGAGGCGGCGATGCACCTGCTGCAGCTGCACTTTGGCGACGGTGAGAACAGCCTGATCATGCCCAACGCAGACGCCACACCGGAGGAGGTGCTAGAGCAGGCCGAGCTTGTGGGGCTGACGCAGATAAAGGTCGTGGATCAACCAGGCTGATGTTGAGTCGCTGCGGCGATGTCCCAGGTTCGCAATATCTGGGTGATGGCCGCGTCGATGACTTCGTGCGGGGTGTTATCCCGAGCGAGAATCGAAATACCCTGCAGAAAGCTGTCAAACACCGTGGCCATTGCGGGTGCATGGGTATTGGCCGCTAATTGACCGGCACTGATTCCACGCTCGACACACGCCAGAATGCCTGCCCGGGTGCGGGTTCGAGAATGGGTCAGGGCGTCGGCCAAGTGTGCATTTTCGGGGCTCGGTGCACTCATTATGCCGAGGGCAACCATGCAGCCCTTGGGATGGCCATCTTCACATTGCATGCGCGCCGATTGGCGTAGCGCGGTCTCGATGGCTTGGCGCGGGGGCAGGTTTTGATCCCACAGGCATTCGGTAACTTGGGCGTAGGTCGCCAGGTAACGCTGCACGCACTCATCGAACAACGCCTCTTTGGAGCCGAACGCCGCGTAAAAACTCGGCGCGGAGATTCCGCTGCCTATCCCTGCTTTCAACTGAGCAAGCGAGGTCGCGTCGTAGCCGTATTGCCAGAACAGGTGCAAGGCCTGTTCCACGGCCTGGTCGCGGTCGAAGGTGCGGGGGCGGCCCATTTGCGCCATGACGAATCTCCTGTGGATGACGATATAAATACTAATCGATACATAAGTCGTTGACAACGGACACCGACGCCCTCAACATTTATACCGATCAGTATTTAAGTCTGAAGTCCCCCCGCTCAAGGAGTTACCCGTGACACCCTCAATTGCCTTATCGGCCGCACCCGAACGCCTACCCATCGGCGCGTTGCTCGCCTTGGCCATGACCGGTTTTATCTGCATCGTCACCGAAACGCTGCCCGCCGGCCTGTTGCCGTTGATCAGCGAAGGTCTGGCGATTTCGCCGTCCATGGCCGGCCAGATGGTGACTGCCTACGCCTTGGGCTCGGTGTTGGCGGTGATTCCCATGACCATCGCGACACGCGGCTGGCGTCGGCGTAACGTTCTGCTGCTGACCATCGTTGGTTTTTTGCTGTTCAACTCCATCACCGCGCTGTCATCACACTATGGCGTGACCCTGTTGGCGCGTTTTTTTGCGGGCGTTGCGGCCGGGTTGGCCTGGAGCTTGTTGGCCGGTTACGCCCGGCGCATGGTCGCGCCCCATCAGCAGGGCAAAGCATTGGCGCTGGCCATGGTCGGCACACCGATTGCCCTGTCGTTGGGGGTGCCGTTGGGCACCTGGCTGGGTGGCCTCGTGGGTTGGCGCACGACCTTCGGCGTGATGTCGGCGTTGACGCTGGTATTGATCGCCTGGGTTTTACTGAAAGTCCCTGACTATCCGCCGCAAGCCGCGCACCAGCGCCTGTCGTTGCGCGCAGTGCTGACGACGCCGGGTGTGCGGCCGGTGCTGGCGGTGGTGATCAGCTGGATGCTGGCGCACAACATTCTCTATACCTACATCGCGCCGTTCGTGGCGTCGGCGGGGCTGGGCGATCGAGTGGATCTGGTGTTGTTGGTGTTCGGCACGACGGCGTTGCTGGGCATTTGGCTGACGGCCAGATGGGTTGAACCGTTGTTGCGCAAAACGGTGTTGGTAAGCCTCGCGGCGTTTGCCTTGGTGTGTGTGGTGTTTGGTTTTTGGGGCAGCGTGCCGCAGGTGATCTACCTCGGTGTGGCGGTGTGGGGGGTGAGTTTTGGCGGCGCGGCGACGTTGCTGCAAACGGCGCTCGCGGACGCGGCAGGGGACGGTGCAGATGTGGCGCTGTCGCTTAACGTAGTGGCCTGGAACAGTGCGATTGCGGGAAGTGGTGTGGTGGGTGGCGTGTTGCTGGACACGTGGGGCGTCGCCTCCTTTCCCTGGGCGATGGCCGTGCTGGTAGTGCTGGGGTTTTCGATTGTGTGGGGCGCGCGGGCTCATGGTTTCACAGCGGGCCCGCGTGACGCTGACAAGCCTGCGGCCGTCGGTCACTGACCTCATCTGCGGGCATGGACGACGGCTCATTATGAGCCGTCGTACTCATCGATCGCTGCGCTCAGCCGGGTGCGCGTTCCGTGAAGACCTTCCCGGTTGCCGAGTGCAGCCGAACCACCCGCAGGGCAGTGATAAAGCCAAGGATTGGCGCACATGCAAACACTGCAAACAACCAGCCCGCGGCGCTCATCGTTCCGCCGATGCCTCCGGGGTCGGTGAGCCCGGCAACGTTCGCCACCATGCCCGCCAGCGCCGCACCGAACGCGGTGGCGAACAACTGCACGGTGGTTATCGACGCCGACGCCAGATCCTGCTCGCCTGCCGGTGCAACCTGAAACACGCGTGTCAGCAGATGCGGCCACGCCATACCCACACCGAGTCCGATCACAACGAGCGCCAGGCAAATAGGGGCGATGGATTGCCAGCCACCCGCACTTTCGATGCGCATCAAAACGGCCAGCGCCACCATGCCAGCCACACCAAGGACAGGCCCGGCAAGAATCGCACGCCGGATGCTGTTGCCTTTTGCCCCGGAGCTGGCAATCGACCCCAGTGTCCATCCGGCCCCCATCAGCGCTGCCAGGTAGCCGGCAACGAGTGGAGACTGGTGGTGAAGGACTTGAAGGAACAGCGGCACGAAGATTTCGCTGCTGGTGACCACTACCGCCAGTAGCGACATCGTTGCATACAGGGCGCCGAGCGCAGTGGTCATGCGCAACGCACCGGTGGGCAGCAGCTTATGGCGGGCACGACGTTCGGTGAATATCAGCAACGCGGTCAGGACCGCAGCCACGACAAGGCCCGCAATATTGCGCGAGAAAACAGGAGAGACGCTGGCGGCTGACACGGCCAGCACTGCCGAGGTCAAAAGCAGCAGTTGGGCGATGGGCAGTGGCGAGCGTTTGCCCTTGTCTGTGCTGCGCTTGGGCAACACGGTCGCCGCCAACACAGCGAACAGCGCTGCCACCGGAATCAGCGACCAAAACGCCGCCCGCCAGGCGCCCAGTTCAGCGAAGATGCCGCCCACTGCGGGCCCTATCAGCGTCGCCACGCCCCACATGCCGGAGACCAATGCCATCGCGCGCGGCCATAACGCTTCGCTGAACACCAGCCGGATCATGGCGTAGGAAAGCGCAAACAGAAATCCGCCGCCCAGCCCTTGAATCAGGCGGCCGGCGAGCATGATCGGCATGGAGGGAGCAAACGCGCAGATAAACGAACCGCTCGCAAACACCAGCGTGGCGATGATGTATGCGCCCCTTGGCCCGGCGCCGATGAGCAGCCTCGCCGACAGTGCCGAGCCGAGGATCGAGGCCGCGACAAACAACGTGGTGTTCCAGGCGTAATAGTCGATGCCGCCGATGTCCTTGATAACGGACGGCAGAATCGTCGTCGCAATGTAGACATTGATCGCATGCAGCACCACGCCACCCGCCAGTGCGAGCGAGCGCACGCCATTTGCGCCGGACAGCAGATCCGCCCAGCCAGTGTTTGACCGATGGTTCGGTTCCGCTACCTGCGCCTCTGGCGCGCTGGGCGGTTGTTGGTCCGATGGCACGTTACGGTGGTCCATGTCAGCTCCCTGTCGAGACTTCACTCGCGCTGCGAATGACGGCTTGCAAAGGCAAACCGACCCTCTTTATAAAACCTCAGGTAAAGATGAGGTCAAGAGAGGTTCGCAATCCATGATCAATGTGCGCGTTTAGCGAGTATTGGCTGGCGCAAAACAACGCCAGGCACAGTGAGTGAGTCATGCCTGGTTTTGTCGACAGTGCTGACGGGGTCGACACTGCGTGAATAAAACTGTTGAAAAATATTGCTATAAGCTTTAAACGAGAAGCTCTCCGGCATTTTGCCAGCAACCCATTAATGTGTAGCGCCAGTTTTGGCTCAGGGAGGGCTGATGAGTATTCGTCCATTAACCGACTCCCCGCGGCAATTGAACGACTGCGACGATGTCGCATCTCAACTGAAAGGGAATTTGGATACGGTCGGCATGGCCTACGCTGGCAACAATGACGCAATCGAACAATTGCTGGACTCAGCGCGCAACTGGGATCACACCACGGCGTGGGCGGTTTATCGCGCCGGTGAACAAATGAATTGGGTGGGGCAGGGCGACGCTCGGGTGCAATGGCCTTCGAGTGTTTCGAGTGAAGAGTTCGACGCCTTTTGTTCGAATTGGCGTTTGCACCGCTGGCCGACCGGTCAAGGCGAAGGTGTGCTGGGATGGCTACTCGCTCCGGTTGAAGATGCGGCGCAACCAGCGCTTGCCGAGTTTGCCCAGCGTTTGGGCATTCAGGTGCAGACCAACGCGTTGGCCCGGGCGCAGATCACCCAGCGTGTGCTGTATGAAATCACCTACCTGGCCAGCTCGACCCGCGACCGCTCGGTGTTTCTGGTGGGTGTTCACAAGCTGCTGGCGAGCCTGATCGATGCCGAGAATTTCTACCTTGCGCTGTATGACCCGCACACCGGCAAAATCGACTACCCGTATTACGTCGACATCATCGACGTGGACGCCTTGGAGTCGGAAAACTACGAATACCTAGATCCTTCTCACTTGTCGCTGACCGGCCAGGTGCTGACGTCTGGCCAGCCGTTGTTGATCGATGCCGCCGGCATTCGCGCGGCGCAGGCCGAAGGGCGTTTCTATTGCGTGGGTGACCGTCCGGAGTTCTGGATGGGCGCCCCGCTGAAAAACGCATCGGATGACGTATTTGGCATGCTCGCGATGCAGGTTTACGACGTTTCTCGTACCTACAGCGCCGAAGACCGTGCCTTGTTTCTGGTGGTTGCCCGCCACGTGGCCATGGCACTCGACCGGATTCTGCACCGCGAAGACCTGGAACAAACCGTAATGCGTCGCACCCTGGAGCTTTCGGCACTCAATGACGCCTTGAGGCAGGAAGTGACAGAGCGCGAGCGTGCGGAGCATTTGCAAAGTGCGCTGTTCCAGATCGCCGAGCTGTCGAGCCAGCCTGGCGACATGGCCGAGTTGTTCCAAACCTTGCACGGGATCGTCGGTGATCTGCTGTTCGCGCAGAACTTCTACATCGCGTTGTTCGACGACGCGACCGGTGAGGTGACTTTTCCGTATTACGTCGATGAGCGGCAGACAACGTGCCCGGCGGCGCGACGCGGGCGCCGTGGCTTGACGGAGTACGTTATCCGCCAGCGTCGTCCTTGCCTGATTGACGCGCACGAGGCTGAGCGATTGGCGGCGCACGGTGAAATCGAACTCGCCCATGAGTCTGTGCGATCTTATTCGTGGTTGGGCATCCCGCTGTTTGATGGCGATGTGGTGCGCG
The DNA here is from genome assembly GCF_050321825.1 of Gordonia sp. IEGM753. Classification (NCBI taxonomy): domain Bacteria; kingdom Bacillati; phylum Actinomycetota; class Actinomycetes; order Mycobacteriales; family Gordoniaceae; genus Gordonia; species Gordonia sp. IEGM753. The sequence goes on along the minus strand of NZ_JBNQGB010000001.1, from coordinate 2,509,495 downwards.
GGGTGTTGGCCGTGCAAAGCTACACCTCGCAGGTGGGCTATACCCAGCGTGACCAGGAATTGCTGACGTTCGTGTCGCGGCACATCGACACCGCGTTGTCGCGCCGCACAGCCGCCGAGGCGATCCATGCCGCCAACCTGAAACTGGAAGCCCGGGTGCAGAACCGCACGCGTGAACTCGATCATGCGAATGCCAAGTTACAACACGAAAACTCTCACGATGCACTGACCGGGCTACCCAATCGTACCTACCTGCAACAGCGCCTCAACCTGGCCTGGACGCGGTTTGGCAGCGAAGGCGGGCACTTGGCGGTGATGTTTATCGATCTCGACCGTTTCAAAATGGTCAACGACAGCCTCGGTCACCATTTTGGTGACTTGCTGCTGATGCAGGCTGCTCACCGTTTGCGCAGTTGTCTGCGCGACACCGACATGCTGGCGCGCCTTGGCGGCGATGAATTTTCGGTGCTCGCTCCCGATGCGCCGCTGGAGGTTGTGGTCGACATCGCCGATCGGATCCTGGTGGCGTTTGACCTGCCGTTTTTCATCAATGGCCACGAAGTATTTTCGTCCTGCAGCATCGGTATCGTCAGCGCCGACAGTCAGTTTCATCACGAACCCGCCGATTTGCTGCGCGATGCCGACGCGGCCATGTACCGGGTTAAAAGTGCCGGTCGCGACAGCTACGCGGTGTTCAACCAGGAAGTGCGCCGTGAAGTATCGGACCAGGTTGAGCGTGAAGGGGCGTTGCGCAATGCGCTGAAGCGTACCGACGAACTGCTGCCCTATTTCCAGCCGATTGTGAATGTTGAAAGCGGTGAACTGGTGGCCCTTGAAGCACTGATTCGCTGGCATCAGCCGGGCGGTCGGGTGATCGCGCCGGGCGAGTTTTTGCCGGACGTGGAAGGCCTGCGCCTGATCGGTCGACTCGACCTGTACATGCTCACCAGCATTGCGGTGATCCTCGCGCAACCTGAACATGCCGATTGGCCGCCGGTGCACGTCAATTGTTCGAGCTACAGCATGACGCGCCCGGACTTCGCCAGCGATGTACTCGCACTGTTGGCGCGGTATGGCGTCGCGCCGTCGCGTATCTGCCTGGAGTTGACCGAAGGCGCGCTGGTGGCCGAACCGGCCATTGCCCGACTGACCATGCAGCAATTGGCCGACAACGGCATGTCCGTGGTCCTCGATGATTTTGGTGCAGGTTTTTCTTCCCTCAGCTACGTGCATCAATACCGTTTCAGTGGTTTGAAAATCGACAAGTCGTTCATCCTCGAACTGACCACCAGCGCTCGTAGCCGCGCGATTGTGCGGGCGATTGTGCGCATGGCCGAATCGCTGGATCTGAGTGTGGTAGCCGAAGGGGTCGAGGACGAAGCGACATTGATCCTGCTGCGTGAAATGGGCGCCGGGCAGGCCCAGGGTTATTACTTTTCGAAGCCGATGGGGCTCGAGGCGTTGTTGGCCAGTTCGCTGGTGGATCGCCAGATCATCTGACGTCTGGGCCACACCCCACGCATTTTGTTACCCGGGTACTCGCCCGGGGCGTAAAAAAATCCCTCCGTGTTCAGACACCCAACCATCGGGCGGCTAACGGCTGCTCGCCTTTTTTGTCGCTGGCCCAGCATGTGTGCGGCCTCCAGGCATTATTGAGGCCACACAAAGATTGATCGCACGTGGCTGGCAGAGAAATTGCTTTAATGTATGTACAAGTATATACATTGCCAGATTCCATCGATCCGAGAGTAAATGGACATGACAACCAAGCTATTCCAAGGATGGTACGTAGTGCTTGCGGCACACTTGCTGCTCGCGCTTATTTTCGGTGGCGCCTATTCCTTCGGCGCATTTTTTTCGCAGATCCAGACCCACTTCGATGTCGGGCACTTTTCCGTCGCATCGGTGTTTTCCCTGACCGCGTTTATTTACTACGCAGTCGGGGTTTTTTCCGGATCGTTGGCGGATCGCATATCGACCCGGGTTGTGGTTTGCGCCGGCATCGTGTGCATGGCGCTCGGCTTTTTTCTAGCAAGCCTCGCTGCGAATTCGTTGCTGACATTCCTGGTGTGTTTTTGCTTGCTGGTCGGGTTGGGCGTTGGCTTGGTGTATGTACCGACTGTGACGGCGGTCCAGCGCTGGTTCATCAAGCACCGCAGCAAGGCTTCGGGCCTGGCGTTGGCGGGAACCGGCGTCGGAACGTTTGTCGGGCCGACAGCTGCCGGGCTGCTGATGCAGCAGTTCTCCTGGGAGACGACGATGCAAATATTCGCCGTGGCCATCCTGGTGGTAGGCCTGCTGGTGTCGTCGCTGGTCAGGAGCAACCCCCAGGAGCTGGGCCTGTTGCCGGATGGTCTCGCTTCATCAGAGCGCAGCGCTCACCCGGCAGCGCCCATCGGCATGCGTTTGGCGCAGGCTGTGCGCACGGGGCGATTCTGGTGGTACTTCGCAGCGATCTTCTTTGGCTCGGTCGGGTTGTTTCTCGCCTTGGTACACATCAATCCCTATGCGCTGCAGTTCGGCATTAGCGCGACTCAGGCGAACCTGCTGATCGGGCTGATTGGCATCGGCAATATCAGCGGACGGTTATTCCTGGGCAGTATGGGTGACCGGATGGGGGCGCTGCGTTTGTTGGTGGTGCTGACGGTAGTGCTGGTTTTGCTTAATCTGCTGTGGCTCACCGCCCATACGTTCACCACATTGGCACTGTTCGCCCTCTGTTTCGGCGTGGCGAATGGCGGCTGCATATCGCTTTATCCTTCGGTGGCCGCGAGTTGGTTCGGTACTACAAATCTTGGGGCCATTCTGGGCGCACTGTACATTTCGGTCGGGTTGGCTGCATTGATCGGAGGGAGCGGGGCAGGGCTGCTGTTCGATCTTTACCAGAGTTACACCGCGTCGATCATTCTTGGGGCGCTGTGCACATTATTGTCGGTAGCGTTCATTCTTATTGCCGGCCATTCGCGCCAGGAGGCCAGCGTCGTCAGCGAGACGTGTGCCAGAGGCTAACGCGCTTTTTTCATGCGCCTGTGACATGGGATTTATGCAGATACATCGCTGTTCTTTCAAACGATCGGGGCACATTCTTTGCCGGGTCGCCAACCCCGCAGGCAAGGGTGAAGCGGCGCTGCAACTCCCCTCGTTTCTAACAAAGAGAGCGACAAAATGAGTGTATTTACCCACGTCACAGTCGGCACCAACGACTTGGAAAAAGCCCGCAGTTTTTACGACAACGTGCTGGGCAAACTGGGCCAGAAGCGTATTGCGGATCTTGCAGATAATGGCTCTATCTGGGGCGAGAACGCCCCGTCTTTTTTCGTTCTGAAACCTGCCAACGGCGCACCTGCCAGCGTCGGTAATGGGGTGACCGTCAGTTTTGAGGCGCCGACGCGTGCTGCCATCGACGCCTTTCATGCCGCCGCGTTAGCCGCTGGTGGCACCTGCGAAGGCCTGCCGGGGCCACGTGGCTGGGCACCGAATGCCTATGCGGCGTATGCCCGTGATCTGGACGGCAACAAACTGGCTGCCTATTGCTTCAAGCCAGATTAAGCCAGGCAGCGAGGCCAGCCTTTAGCGCTCACACTGACCGCGTTGTTGTTTATCCATGCCCCCGCCACGCGGCTGTAAACCGCGTTTGGCGGGGGCATTTTTGTGACTGCCATGAAAGTAGCCGGAGCAGGCCTTTCGCAAACAGCGGGTATGGCCAACTACAGGTCGGATTCGCACAAAAAAGCTCACCTTGCATCTGTTCGAATGATCTTCAGCGGCCCGCCAGATTGGCGCCTTCTGTTGTTCAAACAATGACAAGGATAAATGACATGCACATGCCGAAAACCATCCAGATCAAGAACGGCGAACAAGTGAAGCCGACGTTCTCGGCCCAGGAATACGCTAACCGTCAGGCCAAATTGCGGGCTTATCTGGCGCAGAACAATATCGACGCGGCTGTCTTCACCTCGTATCACAACATCAATTACTACAGTGATTTTCTGTACTGCTCGTTCGGGCGCCAGTACGCACTGGTCGTGACCCAGGACAGCGCCGTGACCATCAGCGCCAACATTGACGGTGGGCAGCCTTGGCGCCGTACTGTCGGCACCGAGAACATCGTCTACACCGATTGGCAGCGCGACAACTACTTCGTCGCGATCCAGCAGGCTTTGCCCAAGGCCGGGCGCATCGGCATCGAATTCGATCATCTGAACCTGCTCAATCGCGACAAACTCGCCAGTCGCTATCCGCAGGCCGAAATGGTGGATATTGCCGCTCCCTGCATGCGTATGCGCATGATCAAGTCCGCCGAAGAGCACGCGATCATCCGTCACGGTGCACGCGTCGCGGACATCGGCGGTGCCGCCATCGTCGAGGCCCTGCGTGACCAGGTTCCAGAATACGAAGTAGCCTTGCACGCTACGCAGGCCATGGTGCGCGAAATTGCCCGGACCTTCCCGGACTCGGAACTGATGGACACCTGGACCTGGTTCCAGTCCGGTATCAATACCGATGGTGCCCATAACCCAGTGACGTCGCGCAAGGTCAACAAGGGTGACATCCTCAGCCTCAACTGCTTCCCGATGATATCCGGCTACTACACCGCACTCGAACGCACTTTGTTCCTGGACCACTGCTCTGACGAGCATCTGCGCTTATGGGAAGTTAACGTCAAAGTGCACGAGGCCGGCCTCAAACTGATCAAACCGGGCATGCGCTGCTGCGACATCGCGCTGCAATTGAATGAGATTTTCCTGGCGCACGATTTGCTGCAATACCGCACCTTTGGCTACGGCCATTCCTTCGGTACGCTGAGCCATTACTACGGCCGCGAAGCCGGGTTGGAATTACGCGAAGACATCGACACGGTTCTGGAGCCCGGCATGGTGGTGTCTATCGAGCCGATGATCATGCTCCCGCAAGGCCGCCCCGGTGCCGGTGGCTACCGTGAACACGACATTCTGATCGTCAACGAACAGGGCGGCGAAAATATCACCAAATTCCCGTATGGCCCGGAACACAACATCATCAAGAAGTAAGGCCCGGCGCCGCACAGTGAATCTGTGCGGCGTTTTTGTGCACCATGGCCTGTTTGGATGCCACCGTCGCCGGCGGCGGAGTACGACCAAAAAACAACGCATGCACGATAAAAAAACGTGCAGCATTTACTGAACCTTAACCCTGCCAAGTACAACAATAGAGGGTTTTGTCATGTTCTACGTCTCGACGCTTTACCTCGATAAACGCACCTCTTACACCGGAGGTGCACAATGAGCACCCAAAACCCAAGCCTGACGCTGACCATGGCGCAGAAACTTGAACTGACGTGCGAGCGCAAGGCCTTGCGACGCGCAGCCAGTGCCAGCTTCATGGGCAACTTCGTCGAATGGTTCGACTATGCGGCCTACGGCTATCTGGCAACCGTGATTGCCCTGACTTTTTTTCCGCAAACCGATCAGACCACTGCGCTGCTGGCGACCTTCGCCGTGTTCGCGCTGTCGTTTATCGTCCGTCCGCTAGGGGGCCTGGTGTGGGGGCACTTTGGTGATAAGTACGGGCGACGCAGTGCGCTGTCCTGGTCGATTCTGATCATGTCGATATCGACCTTTTGTATCGGCATCCTGCCGACTTACAACCATATCGGCCTGTGGGCTCCAGCCTTGTTACTGCTGATTCGCTTGTTCCAGGGCTTCTCTGCTTCGGGTGAATACGCTGGCGCCTCGGCCTTTCTCGCTGAGTATGCTCCCGAGGGCAAACGGGGTTTGTACACCAGCATCGTCCCGGCGAGTACCGCGGCGGGCTTGCTGTTCGGCGCGGTGTTTGTCGCTGGCCTGCACTCATGGATGAGCGTCGAGGACTTGCATGGCTGGGGCTGGCGTTTGCCTTTTCTACTGGCCGCACCGTTCGGGTTGGTGGGACGCTACATCCGCATGAGTTTGCAAGACACGCCCAAGTTTCTGGAGATGGAAAAACGCCTTGAAGCGAAAGAGTGCGCGACCCGTGCACCGGTGCGTGAATTGCTGACCGTGCACCGACGCAGCGTGATGATCGGGATCGGTGTGACCTGCCTGAATGCTGTGGCGTTTTACCTGTTGCTCAGCTACATGCCGACCTATCTGTCCACGGAAATGGGCATGAGCGAGAGTGACTCGTTCCTGGCGTCGACGATGTCGCTGGCGACTTATATCGGGCTGATTTTCCTGATGGGTAAGCTGTCGGATCGGTTCGGGCGCAAACCCATGTTGCTGACCGCTTCAGTACTGTTCCTGATACTGACATTTCCGCTGTTTGGAATGTTGGAGAGTCAGCCGTTGATTGTGATTCTGATGATCCAGATTGCTTTCGGCGCAATCCTGGCGATGAATGACGGCACCTTGCCGTGCTTCCTCGCCGAGATATTCCCGACCCGCGTACGCTTCAGCGGTTTTGCCTTCAGCTTCAACATCGCCAATGCCGTGTTCGGTGGCACCGCGCCGCTTATCGCGACCTGGTTGATTCACCTGACCGGTAACAAGATGGCACCGGCCTGGTACCTGTTGGCGGCAGCGGCGGTAGCATTGATTGCGATGCTGATGAGCCGGGAAACTGCACATAAGGCGTTGCAGGACTGATCTCCATACGCCGGTTGCCTCGCTCCTGCAGTGGACGACTGTGGGAGCGAGCTGCTCGCGAAGGAGCACGGTTGGTCAATGCACGGCAGCCACTTGTTTGCGCTCACCAATAGGCGATACACCGAAGAAACGGCTGTAGCACTTGGAGAAATGCGCCGGCGAAATGAAGCCGCAGGCGAGGGCAATATCACGAACCTGCGATTCACTGCGCAGCAGTAATTGTCGCGCCCGTGCAAGGCGCAATTCCAGGTAGTACTGGCTAGGCGTGCGTTGTAAATGCTTGTGAAACAGGCGCTCCAGTTGCCGCACCGACACCTCGTTCAATCGCGCCAGTTCCTCTAAACTTACCGGTTCCTCGAGATTGGCTTCCATGATCGCCACCATCTGGCTGAGCTTGGGCTGCGAGGTGCCGAGCTTTTGCCGCAATGGCACACGCTGTTGTTCCTGGGCGCTGCGTACCCGGTCACACAACAGCAACTCCGCCGCATGGGCTGCAATGTCCCGACCACCCGGTTCGCGGGCAATCAGTTGCAGGGTCATGTCCATGGAGGCCACACCTCCAGAGCAGGTGTAGCGATCACGGTCCAGCTCGAACAGCTGATTGGAGATGATGATCCCCGGGAAACGCTCCTTCAGCGCTTCGATATCTTCCCAGTGAATCGTGCAGCGATAACCTTTGAGCAAATCGGCGCGCGCCAACAAATGACTCCCCGTGCAAATCCCGCCCAGTGGAACGTTGTCGTGCGCCAACTTGCGCAGCCAATTAAGCAGTGGCCGACTGCTGTGATTGGAGACGATCGGGTTTGAGCCGACAACGAACAACATGTCCAGTTTGGGGGCATCGGTGAACGCATGGTCAGGCAGAATGCGCATGCCATTGCTGGCCATGACCGGGTCCAGGCTGGCAGCAATAATCACGGTACGAAACATCGGTTTGCGCGCGGCCAGATTGGCCATGCGCAACGTTTCTATGGCGGAGGCGAAACCGATGGTGGTGAAGTTGGGAATGACCAGGAAACCAACGGTTTTCACTGGCGGTAGATCATTCGCCGGGCGTCCTGAGGCGGACTTTTCCGCGTGTAGTTTCGCCATCGTTACCGCTCCTCGACTGCATCCCCGACGCGCCCGGCGACAAGCTGCCTGCAGGGACCGCATCGCCTCGTTTTTTGTGGTTGTTTACCCCGTTACGGGTATCAGGATCTTACACCGAGTGCTCGTGCTATAGATGATCTGCAAGTGAATAGGCGTGCCCGGGAGACTGGTTCCAAGAACGTTGGGGCACCGGCTCAATCACTGACCGCCGCCGTGACCATGATTTCCACCAGCACATCGCTGCTGGCCAGGTCGGCCTGAATGGTCGCCCGCGCGGGTGCACATCCGTCGGGCAACCATGCGCTCCAGGCTTCGTTCATTGCCGCGAAATCGTGATTGATGTCTTTCAGCCAGATCTGCGCACTGAGCACTCGGCTGTTGTCACTGTTGGCGGCGGCGAGGAGGGTGTCGATTTTGGCCAGTACCTCGCGGGTTTGGCTGGCGCAGTCGACGTCGCGCTTGTCGGGTACCTGCCCGGACACGAATACCTGATGGCCGAAAACCACGGCACCACTGAGTCTTGGGTTCACGTTAATTCGTTTGATCTGCATGGCCATGTCCTGATCCAGAGTTGATCATTCACTCTAGAGGCTGGCCTGCGACTTGCCCAATACAAACAACGCGAGCATCCATAACCTGAAGTTATCCAGTGATGCCTACTCGCATACCGTAGGAAACCGGCTTGCCGGTGATGGCGATTTCAACGACGCCATCGCTGGCAAGCCAGACTCCTACAGGTCGGTGGTACATGCCGAAATTGATGGTGTTAACGCAAATCCCGTAGGAAACCGGCTTGCCGGTGATGGCGATTCCAACGACGCCATCGCTGGCAAGCCAGACTCCGGGTCGGCGGTGCATGCCTAACCGTCGGGCAGGTTGATGTTGCCACCCAGGGTCTGCAGCAGTTCGATAAAACCATGGTCGAGTTGGGACAGGGTATTGGACTCGTGCACCAGCGCCGCCAGTTTAAAGGGGATTCGCGGACGTACCGGACGAATAAAACAACCGGGTCGCAGCATGGCCTCTGCGGTCAATGAATCGACGATGGCGTAACCACAACCTGCTTGCGCCAACGCACAGGCAACGTAGTAGGTTTGCACCTTGATGGCGCTGTCGGTGGGCTGTGCTTCATCGGTGTGCAGTGACGGTAGCAACCCGCCGAGGGGGTCGTCTTGAGGCAAGCGGATCTGGCTTTGCGCGCTCAGGCTATCGAGTGTCAAAGGGGAGGTGTCGGGATCGGTGCTGAGGCAGACCAGCTCCGATTCGCCCAGTGAAATACTGCGGATGCCAGGGTGATGCGAGGGATTGAAAACAATCGCGATATCGATTTCGCGTGCCAGCAAACTCGCGATCAAACCAGCGGTATGGCCGGTCTGCAAATCGATCATCACGCCCGGTTGACGTGCCCGGCTCAGAGCGATGGCCTGAGGTAAAAGACTAAGCCCCAAGCTTGGCACACAGCCCAGGCGCAGCAACCCTTCAGGGTGTTGGCGCAAGTTGCGCGCTAGCCGCCGAACGTTTTCCAGTTCGCGAAATACCTTCTCGACTTCCGGCCCCAGCAATTGCGCTTCATGGGTCAGCTGCAGGCGCCCCTTGACGCGTTCGAACAGGCAGAAACCCAATTGCATTTCCATGTGCTGCAACGTCTTGCTCACGGCGGGTTGGGAGATGCGCAGAATCTCTGCGGCGCGGCTGACCGAGCCGGTCAGGCGGATTGCCTGGAACACTTCGATATGGCGTAAACGCATGCTTGCCTCATGTTTAAAGCCATAACCCCAGGCTATGGAAGCGGTCGCTATTGATATTGGACGGTGTGAATTGTGACTGTCAACAATGGCGCCTCGGACTTGCAGTGAGCGGGTCGGCGACGTCAGGAAAAGTGGCAATGCATGTATGTGTGATCGGTGCAGGCGTTGTCGGGGTGACAACCGCTTGGTATCTGGCCCGGCAGGGACTGAAGGTTACGTTGGTTGATCGTCTCGCGGCGGCGGCCCATGGCGCGAGTTTCGCCAACGGCGGGCAGTTGAGTTACAGCTATGTAGCGCCATTGGCGGGGCCTGGCGTGCTGGGTAACCTGCCTGACTGGTTGATGAATGCCGATTCACCGCTGCGTTTTCATCCTCGCCTGGACCTTCATCAGTGGCGCTGGTGCTTGAATTTCATGCGGGCCTGCACTTTGGGTCGAAGCCGCAAGACCACCGCTGAATTACTCGAGCTTTCGTACTACAGCCGTGAGTTGGTTCACCAATTGATAGCCCGCGAGGCGTTGCAATTCAACTACCGGCGCAACGGTAAGCTCATCGTCTATCGAGACCGTCAATCCTTTGCGCAGGGCATGCAACAGGTAGCCTTTCAGGCAGCGCTCGGTTCGCAGCAGCATGCTCTGAGCAGCGAGCAGTGCGTGGCACTGGAACCCGCCCTGGGTCACATTGAGTCGGCGCTCGCCGGGGCGATTCACACGCCCAGCGAGGAGGTCGGCGACTGTCGACTTTTCACCCAAGGTCTGCTCGACCGGCTAGTGGCGACGGGGCAGGTTCAGACACTGTTTAACACCGAGGTGACGGGCCTGCGTCGTGAACACCAGCACATTGCTGCGGTCGTGACCACGCAAGGTGAGTTGCAGGTGGATGGCGTGGTGATCTGCTCGGGTGTCGCAAGCCGTCCGCTACTCAAAGAGTTGGGGATACACCTGCCGTTGTACCCGTTGAAGGGTTACAGCCTGGACGTACTGCTGACAGAAAAAAGTGCTGGAACGGTGCCAGCCATCAGTGTCACCGACAGCGCACGCAAGGTGGTCTATGCGCCGCTGGGGCAATCGCTACGCGTGGCGGCGATGGTTGACATGGGCACCGGCGATGACCGCATTGATCCGTTGCGCATCGACCTGTTGAAAAAGCAGGTGCGCGAAACCTTCCCTGAGCTGGAACTGGCGAACGCGACTCCTTGGGCCGGATTGCGCCCAGCCACCGCGCTGAGCAAACCGATTATCGACGTCACTCGCTGGCGCAATCTGTGGCTCAACGTCGGTCATGGCGCGTTGGGTTTCACGCTTGCGTGTGGTAGCGGTCGTGCATTGGCGTCCCTGGTTTGTGGTGAACAGCCAGAGATCGACCTGCTACCTTTCAGGGCAAACAAGGTGTGTTGATTTATTAACGCCGACCGTTTGGTTGGCCCATAACCTGCAGTGCAATACGACCCTGATGAATCATAAAAACGGAGAGCGCTAGGATGAGGAAGGTTGATTTGATAAGTGGGAAAACACGACTGGCCTGCGCAGTACTATTGGCCGGCGCAAGTGCACTTTTGCTTCCTGATTCCTATGCGCTGGCGTCTACGCTGCGATTGGGGATTGCGGCCGATGCGCTGACGCTTGACCCGATTCACACCAATGACAACGCAGCGTTGTGGACCGAACTGCTGATCTTCGATCAGTTGGTGCGCACCGGCAAGGACGGCAAAAGCGTTGAACCCGGGCTCGCCGAGAAATGGGAAATATCAGCCGACGGCAAGGAATACACTTTCCATTTACGTCCCAATGCCAAGTTCTCGAATGGCGAGCCGGTAACGGCTGAAGACGTGGTGTATTCCCTCAAACGCGCCGCCAGCGAGACCTCTGACTGGGGACGTTTCTTTCGGCCGATCACTCGCTTTAGCATTGTCGACGAGCACACGGTCAACTTCTCTCTGGACAAGCCATTCACTCCAATGCTGAGCAACCTGGCCATGTGGAGCGCCTCGATTTTGCCGCGCAAAGCATTGGAAGCGCAGGGCGATGCTTTCTTTGACAAACCGGTTGGCAGCGGCCCATTCGTGGTCAGCGAATGGCGCCGGGGCGAGAAGATGACGCTGAATAAAAACCCCGGTTACTGGAACCCGCAAAAACCACAGGTGGACAGTGCCGTTATAAACATCGTCGCCGATGACAACGCCCGCGCGCTGAGATTGCAGGCCGGTGAACTGGATGCAATCGTAGGCGTGCCGTTCAACCAGATTGATCAGCTCAAGCGCGACCCCAACCTCAAAGTCGGTCTAGCCGATGTCCTGCGTACCGAATTGATCCAGCTTAACACCCAGGTCAAACCTTTTGACGATGTGCGCGTGCGCCAGGCACTGAACTATGCGGTCGACAAAAATGGGCTGATCAAAGGCGTATTGCGTGGCAATGGCAGCGTCGCGACGTCGCCGCTGCCGGTGATGGCTTACAACAATACTGACATCAGTGCCTATCCCTACGATCCTGAAAAAGCCAAGGCGCTGCTGGCCGAAGCTGGATTGGCGGGTGGTTTCAAAACCAAAATGCTGGTGGCTTCCGGTGATGCCACACACCGCCAGGTGGCCAGTGTGATTCAAAATTCGCTGAAGAAAATCGGGGTTGATGTGGAGCTGCAATTGATTGAAAGCAGTTCGCAGTTCAGTACCACCAAATCCGGTAATTACGAGATGGCACTCAGCTTTACCACCAGTGACACCATCGACCCGGACCAACTGGTGGGCTTCACCTCGGTCAACCCGGAAAGGGCAGATGCCATGCACACGCGCTGGAAGGACGCACGGGTGAATGAACTGTACGAGCTGGAACGCAATACACCCGACGGTGAAGAACGTGGCAAGCAGTTCAAGGAGATCGAAGCGCGGGTACATGATGGCGCGCCGTTCATTTTCCTCTACCACCAAAAAGCACCTTACGCAGCCAGGAAGAACGTAGAAGGCTTTGAGGTTCTGCCAACGTCCAACTATCGCCTCGAGGATGTGAGCGTCAAGTAACCGGGTGGACCACAAGCGCCGCCGCTTGGCGCTTGTGTCGTTTCTGGCAACGTGGTTATAGCTGACAGATGTGAGGTTCGAGGTGCAGATATTACGTTTTTGCCTTTCACGATTATTGCAGTTGATCCCCGTATTACTGGGCATCACGTTGATCGCATTTTTGTTATTACGAGTGATGCCTGGCGATCCGGCAACGCTGATTCTGGGTAACCGTGGCAGCGCTGAAGAGATCGCAAAGCTGACGACTCAGTTGGGTCTCGACCAGCCATTGTGGCTGCAGTATCTGCATTTTCTGGGTGACTGCCTGCAGGGTAGCTTCGGCCGCTCCATTGCCTATAAAACGGCAGTCGGTCCGCTGATCTGGGAGCGTCTGTGGGCAACGTTGGCGCTGGTCGGTTTCAGCACCGTGCTGGCGCTGTTGATGACGGTGCCGCTGGCATTCCTCAGTGCATTGCGTCGTAACGGCTTCTTCGATCATCTGATTAAGGTGCTGTTCGTCATGGCAATGTCGATGCCCGCATTCTGGATCGGTGTGCTGCTGGTGCTGGCGTTCAGTATCTACTGGCCAATCTTCCCGGTTTCCGGTTATGGCGACACTTTTCTGGAGCGTTTGCATCACCTGTTTTTGCCGGCGTTTGTGGTTGCGCTAGGTACTGCCGCGCTGACGATTCGTTCTATGCGCAGTTCGATCATCGGTGTGCTGTCCGCCGAGTTTATCGACACTGCGCGCGCCAAAGGCATCGGTCAGAGCGCATTGCTGTTGCGACACGTGTTGCGTAACTCATTGCTCTCCACCATCTCGGTTCTGGGGGTGCACACCAGTTGGGTGATCGGTGGCACGGTGGTCATCGAATCGGTCTTTTCGATTCCGGGGCTGGGCAACTTACTGGTTTCATCCATCAGCGCTCGTGACTACCCGATGGTGCAAGGTCTGACCGTCACCTTCGCCGTATTGGTCGTACTGATCAACTTGCTGACGGACCTGGCGTACGTCATTGCCGACCCACGAGTAAAACTGTCATGAGCCAATTCTTGAGTGCTGAAACACGGCAACGCTTGCGCCATAACCATGCGCTGCAAGCGGGCCTGTTGCTGATTGCATTGTTGCTGCTGGCTGGTTTTCTCGGGCCGCTTTTATTGCACAACGATCCCTTGGAAGTGGATTTCACCCTCGCGTTGATGCCGCCCGGTGCCGAGCATTGGTTTGGCACCGATGACCTCGGTCGCGATGTGTTTTCGCGGGTTGTGCACGCCATCTCCATCGATCTGCAGATCGCCAGTATCTGCGTGATTCTGCCGTTTCTGATTGGCACAACCGTGGGGCTGGTGTCCGGTTACCTGGGTGGCTGGGTCGACACGCTACTGATGCGTCTGGTCGATATCCTCTGGGCTTTCCCGTTTTACGTGCTGGTCATCGCCATCGTCGGCTCGCTCGGGCCAAGCGTGGGCAATATGTACATCGCTTTCACCGTGGTGGTGTGGATTTCCTTTGCGCGCATCGTGCGCGGCGAAGTGTTGCTGGTGAAGCGCGCGGAATACGTTCAGGCGGCGCAGGTATTGGGCTACAGCCACTTGCGGATTGTCCTGCGGCATGTGCTGCCGAATGTGATCACTCCTGCCATTGTGTTCATGATGGCGGACGTGGTGCTGACCATTCTCGCCGTCACCTCACTGGGCTTTCTTGGCCTGGGCATTCAACCGCCCACCCCGGAGTGGGGCGTGATGATATCCGAGGGGCGCAATTTCATTCTCGATGGCTGGTGGATTTCGTTGTTTCCAGGACTGGCCATTGTTTATGTCGGCATCAGCTTCGCGCTGCTCGGCGACGGACTGGATAACTTTCTGAGGCCAAAAGCATGAATCAATCCCTAGCGCCTCTGTTGCAGGTCAAAGAACTGCGCACCTGCTTTCCGGGATTCCAGCAGCGGGTCACGGCGGTCGATCAAGTCAGCTTCGAGATTCAGTCTGGGGAGATTTTCGGGCTGGTGGGTGAGTCTGGTTGCGGCAAAAGCACCACGTGCCGTTCGGTCATTCGCCTGTTTGGTGGCGCCGAAGTCGAGATTGCCAGCGGCCAGATTTTGCTGGAAGGCCAGGACCTGGCCAGCCTCGACAATCGTGAAATGATGGCGGTACGGGGCGAGAAACTGGCGATGATTTTTCAAGACCCAATGACCGCTCTCAATCCGACCATGCGTATCGGCGATCAGATCGCCGAAAGCTTGCGTCGACATCGCACGCTGAATCGCGCGCAACTGCGTGAAGCCTGTATTGATTTATTGCGTCTGGTCGGCGTGACCTCACCAGAACAGCGCCTGCATGCCTGGCCTCATGAGTTCAGCGGTGGTATGCGCCAGCGAGTATTGATTGCCATTGCCTTGGCGTGCCGCCCGCGTTTGCTGATTGCCGATGAGCCCACCACAGCGTTGGACGTCACCATTCAGGATCAAATCCTCAAGTTGCTGCTGCGTCTGCGTGATGAAACCGGCATGGGCGTGTTGCTGGTTACCCATGACCTCGGTGTCGTGGCGCAAACCTGTGACCGGATGGCGGTGATGTACGCCGGCAAGATCGTCGAAATCGGCAGTACCCGCGCCTTGTTCAAACGTCCCATGCACCCTTACACCCGGGCCTTGTTGCAAGCGCTGCCAAGCCACGTCGGTAAGCGCAGCAAGCTCAAGCCGATTGCCGGCGCGCCCCCCAACCTGGCGGAACCGCAACAAGGGTGCCGTTTTCGCCCACGCTGCGAGTTCGCCACGGCGTTGTGTGCGCAAGGCGAGCCCTTGCTGCGTGAGGTCGGAGCGGACCACCAGAGTGCCTGCGTGCATCAGGAGAAACTGGGATGGTGAAGCCAATTGAGCCGCCGTTGCTTGAAGTCAGGCACTTGCATAAACGCTTCGACACACCGCGAAGCCTGGTTGATCTGCTGACGCGCACACCCGGGCGAAGCCTGCAGGCGGTACATGATGTGTCGTTCAGCATTGGCGAAGGAGAAACACTCGGCGTGGTCGGTGAGTCCGGTTGCGGTAAAAGCACGCTGGGTCGCTGTTTGGTGGGGTTGCATCCTCCCAGTAGCGGGGAAATTCTGTGGCGCGGCCGGCCGATCAACGAATTGGGCAACCGCTTCGAGATCAGTCGCAAGATCCAGATGATTTTCCAGGACCCGTACTCGTCACTGAACCCACGCATGACCCTGGCCCAGACCTTGGATGAAACGTTGAAGGTGCATGGCATCGGGGCAAACAAGTCGGAGCGCGATGAGCGCATTGACGATTTGTTGCTGACGGTGGGGTTGCCACCCAGGCTCAAGGATCGCTTGCCACACGCCTTCAGTGGCGGCCAGCGCCAGCGTATTTCGATCGCCCGCGCCTTGGCGGTTGGCCCGCAATTGATCGTCGCAGATGAGCCAGTCTCGGCGCTGGATGCGTCAGTGCAGGCGCAAATCATCAATCTGTTCGAAGAAATTCGAGAAACCATGGGCGTCGCATTTTTGTTTATCGCCCATGACCTGAACGTGGTGCGGCACATCAGCCAACGCATCGGGGTGATGTATTTGGGGCAGATGATGGAACTGGCGGGCGCGGATACTTTGTTTGATCAGCCCATGCATCCCTACAGCCGTGCGCTGCTGTCAGCGATCCCGCTGCCGGATCCAGAGCAGCGCAACCTCGCGCCGGGTCTGGAGGGGGAGTTGCCCGACCCGCACAACCCGCCGCCAGGTTGCGCTTTTTCCAGCCGTTGCCCGCGGGTGACTGCCGCTTGCCGCGAAGCGATCCCGACGCTTACCCAATACTCCGCCGAGCATCGGGTGCGTTGCCTGCACCCGTATGAACCGACGCCCGAAAACCTGAATCAGGAGACGTCACGCTATGTTCTTTGACACCACCACCCGCAGCCAGGCGCTGGGGGAACAACTTGTTGAAAAAGCGTTGGCGAACTATCGCGCTATCGGGCTGAGTGACGACGGTTTGGGGGTGACCCTGTTGCTGCATCCCCAGCGTCTCACCCAGCAGGGGAAACCCAGTCGTCCGGAGGGGTTTGCCTACCGTGGCGACCAGAAGTTCTATCCGTGCAGCGTGGTCAAGGCGTTTTACCTGGTGGCAATGGATGCCTGTATTGCCAATGGTCAGGTACAGCCCCATGAAGATCTGGAGCGGGCGATGCGCGACATGATCATCTGGTCGAGCAATACCGCGACTAATTACGTCATCGATTTGATCACCGAGACTACCGGCGATACGTTGCTGTCTGCTGAAGCGTTCATGGCTTGGGCCCATCGCCGGCAAGCGGTTAATCGCTACTTCATATCCTTGGGGTGGCCAGAGTTACTGGATATAAATCTTTGCCAGAAGCTGATGGACGATGAGCGTTATGGGCGTGAAAAAGCCTTTGTGACCTTTGGCGGGAACAACCATAACCGTTTGAGCAGTAACGCGGCGGCACGGCTGATGTTCGAGTTGTTCAATGGCACGATTGCCGCCCCCGAGCGTTGCCGGGACATGGTTGCACGCTTCCATCGACCTCTAACCGCCGAGTTCGCCGCGCAGCCTGCGGCGCAAATCAATGGTTATTTCGGCGCTGGATTGCCCGCGCAAGCCAGGCTTCATTCGAAGGCTGGCTGGACCGGTTGGACCGGCGACCCACTGGCCAGTTACCGGCGCCATGACCTGGGTTATATCGAGTTACCCGAGGGGCATAGCGGCATGTGCCAGGCGTTTACCCTTTCGGTATTTACCCAAGGACAAGCGATGTCCGAAGGCACTGAAGTCCTCCCCGGCGTTGCCCGTTTGGCTTATGACGCAGTAGCGGCGCTGTGATTGCCCAGGCAACGTTGACTACGGCTGAAGTCTTAGCGCGCTGATGATGAACGCATGAAGGCTGTTCACCGCTTTTGACCCGCGAGAAGCACGGCTGCGCAGGATTGAAACCTCCATGGGCTCAATGCTTCCCAAGCCGTGCTCGCTACTCAAGACCTGAAGCGATGGCTGCACAGTGCACTGGGTGATCGCGGCAATGGCGAGTCCGCCTTCGACTGCGGCCATCTGGCCGGCGAGGCTGGAGCTGTTGTAGACCACTTTGAACTGCCGTCCCTGCAGGCTCAGCGAGTTCACTGCGTTGCGCCGTGCCAGGCTCGCACTTTCGTAAACCGCGATAGGTATCGGGTCTCGCCGCCACAATTCGAACTGGGGCGAGCCCACCCATACCATGGGTTCTTTGAAGAGAAATGTACCGCTTTGGGGCGAGTCTCTGGACACCAGCGCCAGATCAAGGTCGCCGCTACGTACACGCGGGATCAGCGCGGTCGACTGTTCACAGTCCAGCTCAATGTCCACGCCTGCGTAGCGTGGCGAGTAACGCTTTAAAAGAGGCGTGAGGTACTTTGCCGCGTAGTCCTCTGCCACGCCGAGACGGATGCGTCCGGTTAGCTCTTCACCGTGAAAAGCCGCTTGGGTTTCAGCATGAAGTGCAAGCATGCGCCGGGCGTAGCTCAGCAGGGTCTGGCCATCAGCGGTCAGATGAAGGTGCCTCGGGCCACGGCTCAATAACTGCCGACCCAATGCGGCCTCCAGTTTTTTCATCTGCATGCTGACGGCGGACTGCGACCGGTTGACCTCGTGGGCGGCGCCAGACAGCGAACCTGCATCCACCACGGCCACGAAGCACTTGAGCCAATCGATCTGCAAATCGCTCGCTGGCATGGGGGTTTACCTCTATTCGCTAATCGAATGGCTAAGACGTGAATTATGCGCTTTTCATGACCTTTGTTAATACGCAAGATACTGGCCTGAATCAATACATCTGGATCTGATCATGCCCTTTGAGACCTGGTTGCTCTATCTGTTGACCTGCTGCGGCATAGCCGTGGTGCCAGGGCCCAATGCGTTATTGGCGCTGACCCATGGCGCCATTCACGGCAGTCGTAAAACGCTGTTCACTATCTCCGGCGGCGTGCTTGGCTTTGCAATCGTGCTGTCGCTTTGCGCCTTGGGATTGGGGGCACTGATTCAGGCATCGGCCACCTGGTTCACCGTGCTGAAAGTCGTTGGCGGGCTGTACCTGATCTGGTTGGGCTTCGGGTTGTGGCGGTCTCCACCCGTCACGCTCGATACGCCTGGCAGCACAAATTTTCGACAGTGGTCGCTGTTCCGCCAAGGGCTGGTATCGGCCATTTCCAACCCCAAAGCGCTGCTGCTGTTCACCGCGTTTATTCCACCTTTCCTGGACCCGCACAGGAGCATCGTTGCGCAGACCATCGCCATCGCGCTGACTTACGCCGTGGTGGAGTTTGTCGTTGAATACATGGTCGCCAGCGCCGCGCACCGGGTCAGGCCCTGGCTGGCCCGAACCGGGCGCCGGTTCAATAAAGTCTGCGGTGGATTTTTTGTGCTGTTTGGCTTGGCGCTGCCCATTCATAGCTGAAGACAAGGACCATTTTTGCGTCTACGGGCTTCGCCGATTTAGTGTCCTTTAAATGCTGAAGGCATAGTTGAGCACTAAAATACCTGCTGCACCCAAGAGTATGGAAGCTAACCGAAACAGCATCATGATTCTGCCGTCCCCGTAATACATTCCACGGAAACTAGTCAGGTCTGGTTTTTGATGTGTAAACGACAAGGCTGAAGGTCCATGAGCCCCGTAGAAAACAATCAGGTAAGGTTTGTGAAGTAATGTGGGTAATTCAATAGGCCATAAAAATACAGCCTTGATTGCTAGTAAAAACGACTTCGCAAAGTATTTTATTTTACTGTTGTTATAGTTGTGCAGGATGATCCAAGGGTGTTTGTAGTCGAAATACAACTTATTGAAAATTATTTTCTGATATATAAAACCAAAAAGGAAATAGAAAATTAGGAGGTCTTTGGCTGCATCGGGTATAGAGAAGGGTACCCAAGCAAAAATCAAATCGAAGCACGTATGGAAGACGACTTTGTACGTTTTAATTATATTGTTGATTAGTTGGGTCATGGGAAGACTGAATACATCAATTGAAAACCGTACCAACGACACGACCGACATTAGCAGAGTAATCTTCGCCATGGGTCCTTTGATGGAGAAAGCGTAAGCCTTTCTTAATTCGCTTTTGTTTTTCATATGGTTCGTTCGCTTAACAATTGGTTTTTTTGCGACGCAGTCTCAGGCTACCATTATTTTTTACATCACTCTAAAACCGATACTCCTCAGGCACCTCACGCGCGATAAAACGCTGCATATGCTCCAGAAAGCTGATGTGCAGCTTTGACGCGGAGCCTTGAATCGGCAGCAGCATGTTGAAGTCCATTTCTATCGCCGGTTCAAATGCCCTGAACTCGATGCCGCTACCGCGATATTCCACGGCACTGATGGCGTCGACCAGCGCGACGCCCAGGCCTTGTTCGACGAAGGCACACATCGGTAGCGACAATTGGGTTTCCAGGCGCAGCTCACGTTCGACGCCGTGTGCGGCAAATATCGAATCGATGTGTTGGCGCGAACCGATCGATTGCGGATAGGAAATAAACGCCTCGCCTTGCAGGTCTTCTGGCCTGATTGTGGTTTTGTCCTGCAGGCGATGGCCGGCGGGCAGGGCGCAGAGCATCCGCGTCGCCAGCAGTTTTTCGGCACGCGGGCTCGGGTAGGTATTGGGCAACACGATGATGCCCAGGTCGCACCGCTGACCCACCACCAGGTCTACCACTTCACGCGATGACAGCACCATCAGCGAAATTTGCACCTGACCATGCTCGGCCATGAACGCCGCGATGGCGCGCGGCAGGAACGACAAGCCCATGGCCGGCGCGCAGGCGATGTGCAGCGAGCCGCGTTTGAGGCTGAGGATGTCCTGTGCGGTGCGGGCAATACGGTCGACGCCAATCAGTGAGCGCTGCACTTCCTGATACAGCGTCATCGCTTCGGCGGTGGGCTGCAGGCGACCTTTGATGCGGTTGAACAAACTGAAACCGATGTCTTCCTCAAGGCTGGCAATCAGGCGCGTCGCTGCAGGCTGCGAGATGTGCAGCATCTCGGCGGCGCGGGTTACCGTTTGGCCCAGAATGACGGCGCGAAACGCTTCCAACTGACGAAGGTTCATGGCGATTCCCTATAAATAGCCCATAACCAAAAGACATGGGCTTGCCAAAATAAAGCATTTTTCAATGCGCTGTCAGCTGTCTAGGATCTTCTCTATCGAGTTTTTAAAGGCCAGAACCCTGCGTTGAAGGTGTTTATTCAACGTCAATAGAGCGATTTTAGTACTCATGCAAAAAACTGATGTGGTTGTCGTTGGCGGCGGTTTGGTGGGCTTGTCCATTGCCTATGGGCTGGCCATGCTCGGTCGCCAGGTCAGCGTCCTGGATGAGGGCGATGACGCGATTCGGGCGGCGCGTGGCAACTTCGGTTTGTTGTGGGTGCAAGGCAAGGGTTACGGGATGAGCCCGTATGCGCAGTGGACGCGCGACTCGGTGGCGCTGTGGCCAAGGTTTGCCGCAGCGCTACATGCCGACACCGGCATCGATATCCATCTGCGCCAGCCCGGCGGTTTTCAGCTGTGTTTGAGCGATGAAGAAATGGCCGAAGAAAGTCGTCGCCTGCTCTGGCTTCGCGATGCGCTGAACGGTGATTACCCATTCGAGCTGCTGGATCCGGCGCAACTGCGCAGCCGTTTGCCGGGTGTGGGGCCGGACGTTGTCGGTGGCTGCTACTCGCCTATGGACGGCCACGTCAATCCGCTGAAATTGCTGCGAGCGCTGTACGCTGCCTGCAGGAAGCGCGGCGTCAAAATCATCAACGGGCACCGTGTAAGCGCCATCGACCAGCGAGGTTCGGGTTTCGAGTTGCGGGCCGCTGACCAATGCTGGCAGGCCGATCAACTGGTATTGGCGGCGGGGCTAGGCAATCGCGCGTTGGGCGCTGCGTTGGGTCTGGACGTACCGGTGAGCCCCAATCGCGGGCAGATTCTGGTCACCGAGCGCCTTAAACCCTTTCTGCATTACCCCACCACTTACGTGCGTCAGACCGACGAAGGCACGGTGCAATTAGGCGACTCCCACGAGTCTGTCGGTTTGGACGACGGTACCGGCAGTGAAGTGATGGCGAGCATCGCACGTCGCGCGGTGCAGTGTTTTCCGCAGTTGGCACAGGTGCGAATGGTTCGAGCGTGGGGTGCATTGCGGGTGATGAGTGCCGACGGTTTCCCCATTTACGAAGCGTCGCAGCGTTGCCCTGGAGCGTTTGTGGTCAGTTGCCACAGCGGTGTGACGCTGGCGGCAATCCACGCACTGCGCTTGGCGCCATGGATTGGTGGTGAGTTCGACGATCCTGCTGTCAGGCCCTTCAGTCTGCAGCGTTTCAGTCTCAAACCGGAGGTGAAGCATGCCGGCTGACAGCTTGTTTCGGGCCTTGGGCCCCGCGCAAAACACCGTACAAATTCAATTCGAAGGCGCGCCACTCAACGTGCCTGCCGGCATCTCACTGGCTGCGGCATTGTTGCAAAGTGGCGTCACGCATACCCGTGAAAGTGCTATCAGCGGCAGACCCGGTGCGCCGTATTGCATGATGGGCGTGTGCTTTGAATGCCTGGTCGAAGTCGACGGCCAAGCCAATTGTCAGGCGTGCTTGCTGCAGGTCAGCGCGGGCATGCGCGTTTTCAGGCAGTGCGGTGCTCGGGATCTTCTACACGGTATCGAGGAAGACACGCATGAATAATCACGTGTTTGACCTGGTGGTGATCGGCGCCGGCCCTGCGGGAATGAGTGCGGCACTTGAAGCCACTCGACACGGGCTCACCGTGGTGGTGCTGGATGAACAGGGCACTCCCGGCGGACAAATTTATCGCAACATCGTGCAGGCCGATGCGCGTAGTCGCACGGTGTTGGGCCCTGACTATCAGGCGGGCGCCGAACTTGCTGCTGCATTTCTCGCGTGTGGAGCGCATTACCTGGCCAATGCGTCGATCTGGCAAGTGACGCCGCAACGTCACGTGCATTACCTGGTTGATGGCCGTGCCGAGGTCCTTCAGGGGCGTCATATGCTGATCGCCACCGGTGCATTCGAACGTCCGATGCCGATTCGTGGTTGGACCTTGCCCGGCGTGATGACGGCCGGAGCGGGGCAGATTTTGCTGAAAAGTGCGGCGCTGGTGCCAGCAGGGCCGGTGGTGCTGGCGGGCTGCGGCCCGCTGTTGTACTTGCTTGCCGTGCAATACCTGCGCGCCGGCATTGCTATCCAAGCGCTGGTCGACACCAGTGGCCAGGGCGACGTGCTGCGTGCCTGGCGCCAGGTTCCCGGTGCTTTACGCGGCTGGCGCGACTTGCTCAAGGGCTTGCAATTGCTCGCCGAATTGAAACGCGCCGGGGTCCGCCATTATCGCAATGCCCGTGATCTGCGCATTGAAGGAGAGACCTGCGCCAGCGCTCTCAATTTCGACAGTGGCGGCCAGCATTTCAGCATTCGCGCCGCATTGATTCTGCTGCACCAAGGCGTGGTGCCCAATACTCAAATCAGTAGGTCGTTACGCCTTGAACACGATTGGTGCGAACAACAATTGTGCTGGGTCGCACGCCGCGACACGTGGGGTGAAACCAGCCTGCCGGGGATTTTTATCGCCGGTGATGGCGGTGCTATCGGCGGCGCTCAGGTCGCGCGTCTGGAAGGGCGTCTGGCGGGCCTGGCGATTGCCGCGAAGTGCGCAGCCCTCGATGCGCAGCAACTGCCGCGACTGGCCGAGCCCTATCGAAAAGCCCTGCGTCGCCAACGTGCGGCGCGGCCATTGATCGATGCGTTGTACCGGCCACTGCTGCAAAACCGCGTGCCCGCCGACGAGGTCATTGTCTGCCGTTGCGAAGAAGTCAGCGCCGGCGCGATCCGCGATCACGTGGCGCTCGGTTGCCTCGGACCCAATCAGACCAAGGCTTTCGGCCGTTGTGGCATGGGCCCTTGTCAGGGCCGCCTGTGCGGTTTAAGTGTCACCGAAATCATCGCCGAACAGCGTCAGGTCTCACCGGCTGAGGTCGGTTACTACCGCATCCGGTCGCCGCTCAAACCTATCACGCTGGCCCAATTGTCCACCGAGACACCCCACACCCAGGAGCATTTATGAGCACCATTCAACGCATCGAAAGCAACCCACGTCTGAGCCGCAGCGTGGTGCATAACGGCGTGGCCTGGCTAAGCGGGATCGTCGCTGCCGATTGCAACCAGGACATTCGCGGGCAGACGCGCCAGGTATTGCAACGGGTCGATGAGTTGTTGGCTGCGTCCGGCAGCGACAAGAGCCGACTGCTTAGCGTGCAGATCTGGATGAAAGACATGAGCGCCGATTTCGCCGGCATGAATGAAACCTGGAGCGCTTGGGTCGATGCCGCACAAACACCGGCCCGTGCCACCGCACAAGTGATGTTCGACGACCCGCAGATCCTGCTGGAGTTGATCGTCACCGCCGCCGTCTGAACGAACTCGCTGTAACCGCTGCGCGGGTTCACGCCTCGTGCAGCCATGGAGCAGGTGACCCGTAGAGTCGCCACTCCCGCACGCTCACATTGCCGCTGCCATAACGGACGTCTTCCATCGCGGAGCGCCCGATCTTAATAACATCGCATCTGGAGCTATGAATGAAGCTGAAAAGCGTTTTTTTGAAAGTCGGGTTGGTTTCCTTACTGGCGTTGGGCGCCAGCGTGCAGGCGGCTGAGCAACCCCTGCGCCTGGGCATCGAGGCGGCATACCCACCGTTTGCATCAAAAACCCCGGACAACAAGATCGTCGGTTTTGACTACGACATCGGCCAGGCCCTGTGCGCTGAAATGAAAGTGCAGTGCGTGTGGCAGGAACAAGAGTTCGACGGCTTGATTCCGGCGCTCAAAGTGAAAAAAGTCGATGCAATCATTTCGTCGATGTCCATGACCCCGGAACGAATGAAGTCGGTTGATTTCAGTAACCGTTATTACCGGATTCCGGCACGCCTGGTGTTCAAGAAGGGCAGCGGCATCACCGACATTCCCGCTCAGCTCAAAGGCAAGCGGATCGGCGTGCAACGGGCCACCAATTTCGATCGCTACGTCACCGAAAAATTTGCCCCGGCCGGCGCTGAGATCATTCGCTACGGCTCGCAGAACGAAGTGTTTCTCGACCTGTTGGGCGGGCGCCTCGATGCAACCATGGCCAGTTCAGTGGTGATTGATGAGAGCCTGTTGAAACGTCCCGAAGGGCAAGACTTTGAGTTCGTCGGCCCCAATTTCACCGAAGAAAAATACTTCGGCAGCGGTATCGGCATTGCCGTGCGCAAAAGCGACCCGTTGGCTGAGCGGTTCAATCAGGCATTAGCCACGATTCGCGCCAACGGCACCTACGACACCCTTCGTAAGAAGTACTTCGACTTCGATATCTATGGCGAGTAAGCGCTGAACGCCTTCGACACGCCTATCGTCGAACGTGAACCAGGCACGGCACCGAGCCGTGCCTGGGGCCTTGGCAAATGCCAGTTCCAGCGCTCAATGCCAGCCCGATATTGAGTTACGCCCGGTTATTCAAGGCCTCGGCCGGCAAACGCTCCTGCGTTGCATCTCCCTCTCCCAACTGCTGGCGCTCGATTTTCCCCATCAGGAACAGATAAGCCAGTACCGCGATCAAGGCATGTGCCGCGACGAACACCAACACCCCGGCGTACGAGCCGGTGATGGCAATGATGTAGCCACTGGCAATCGGCGTGATGATGCCGGCAACCGCGCCCACTGCGTTGAAAACACCGCCGGCCAGGCCGGTGATTTGCTTGGGCGCTGCATCGGAGATCACGGCCCAGCCGATGGCTGCCAGGCCTTTGCCGAAGAACGCCAGGCCCATGATCGCAATGATCTGCCATTCCTCGGTGGCGTAGTTGCAGGCCACCATCGACGTTGCCAACAGCATCCCGAACACAAAAGGGGTTTTGCGTGCGGTGGTCACTGTGCGGCCCTTGCGCAACAGCGTGTCAGACAGCACGCCGCAGGTCAGCCCGCCAACAAAACCGCAGATGGCCGGTAAGGCCGCCACGAAACCGACCTTGATGATCGACATCCCGCGCTCTTGCACCAGGTACATCGGAAACCAGGTGATAAAGAAATAGGTCAGCGCCACGATCGCGTACTGGCCCACATATGCCGCAAGGAACAGCCGATGCGAAAGCAGTTTGTACAGTTGTTTTCTATCGATGCGGGTGTGGGTGCGGCGACGGTCCAGGTTGCGGTCCATGTCCACCAACGCGCCACCGGTGCTGATGTAGTTGAGCTCGCTTTTACTCACCCGAGGGTGACGGCTGGGGTCGTACATCATCTTCGGCCACACCAGGCTCAGCAAAATGCCGAGGCCGCCCATGAAGAAAAAGATGTATTGCCAGCCAAAGTGGGCGGCGATCAACCCCATCAGCGGTCCAAAGAACGCCACCGCAGCGTATTGCGCCGAGTTGAAGATCGAGGTGGCTGTGCCGCGCTCCGAGGTCGGGAACCATGCCGCGACGATGCGGTTGTTGGCGGGAAACGCTGCAGACTCGAGCAAACCCAGCATGAAACGAATGAAGAACAGCGCAAAAAATGCATGCTCTGGATGGAACACGCCGACGCTGCCCTGCAGCAAAGTGAACACCGACCAACCGAACAGGCTCACGCCATAGATCAACTTCGACCCGTAGCGATCAAGTAGCCAACCGGCGGGGATCTGTCCGATGACATATGACCAGCCGAATGCCGAAAACAGATAACCCAGGGCAACCGGGCCGATGCTCAGTTCCTTCGAGAGCGCGGAGCCTGCAATCGACAATGTCGCGCGGTCTGCGTAGTTAAGCGCCGTGACCAAAAACAGCACTGCCAATATCCAGTAGCGAGCATGAGTTGCAGGTCGATCACTGCTGTCGCCCTGAGGGCGGCGGCCGAATAGTTTCATGGTGACCTCTTATAGTTGTTGTCGGGTCGACGTCTGAACACGATGGGGTGCGTGGGCGTGGACTCAGCGACCGTTTGCCTGGCGCCAGGCGGCGAAACGTACGGAGGTCTCAGCGTCGGTGGCGGGGTACAAGCCGAAGATGCAGGCGCCCGCGCGAACCTCCTCGGTCACGAAGTCTTCGAAAGCGGTCATCTCCACCGCCTCGGCAGTGATCTGCGCCACCAGGTGCGCCGGGATGATGATGACGCCATCGTTGTCGCCCACCACCACGTCGCCCGGGAACACCGGTGCATCGCCACAACCGATGGGCACGTTGATGTCGATGGCCTGATGCAGCGTCAGGTTGGTCGGTGCGCTGGGGCAGTGGTGAAACGCCGGCATTGGCAGGGTGGCTATTTCGCTGGAGTCGCGAAATCCGCCATCGGTGACGACCCCGGCCGCGCCTCGCTGCATCAGGCGTGTCAGCAGGATGCCGCCGGCGGATGCGGCGCGCGCATCTTTACGGCTGTCAATCACCAACACGGCACCTGGCGGACAGGTTTCGATGGCCTTGCGCTGTGGATGCTCGCGGTCACGGAAGGCTTCCAGTCCATTCAAGTCTTCACGAGCGGGCATGTAGCGCAAGGTAAATGCCTCGCCGACCATGCTTTGGGTCAGTGGGCGCAGGGGATGTACGTTGTGCACGAACTGTTGGCGCAGACCCCGTTTGTACAGGGCTGTCGCCAATGTCGCGGTGCTGATCGCCATCAGTGCCGTGCGAATTTGCGGGGTTAAAACACTCATGCTCAGGGTCTCTTGTCGTTATGGCGCGGTTCCGCTCGGTGGCAGCCGAACGGTTAAGCGTGGTTTATAGAAGTTACAGGTTGTAAAAGCTGTTAGCCAACATATCGACCGATATTTTACCTGTCAACCATGATCTGCCCGAAAATTTGCATTGCCTGCGCCATGTGTTAGCGTTCGCGGTAACCAACCTGGTTTACAGCTTTGAAGAAAAACACATGGAAACAAACGCTAAGAATCCGCCTGAATCGATGAGCGAAGACGTCTATCGTCAGCTCCTCGCAACATTGGAGCAGGGCACATGGGGGGTCGATGAGCGACTGCCCAGCGAAACCGAATTGGCACAGCGCTACAGTGTTTCGCGCCCCGTGTTGCGTCAGGCGTTGGCGCGGCTGCGGGCAGAAGGCCGCATTCATTCGCGCAAAGGTTCGGGTCATTTTGTGAGGGATAACGCACCCAGCGTGGCTTTCGGCTTCGGTGCGCTGCGCAACTTGCCGGACGTGCGGCAGTTTCTCGAATTTCGTTGCGTGCTCGAAAGCGAGCTGGCCAGCCAGGCCGCACGCCAGCAAATTCCCGAGGCGATCGAGGAGATCGAGCGCCGGCATCGTGAGTTCGCTGAAGCTATCAAGACCGGTAAGGTGGCCATCGATGAGGACATTGCTTTTCATCTGGCGATTGCCCGCGCCACCGGCAATCGTTTTTTCCTGACCACTTACTCCGCCGCCATCCAGCCGATCCAGTTCAGTATTCGCACGTTGCGCGAACTCAATGATCAGCCGGTGGCGGAGCGTTTCGAGACGATTTATCGCGAACACGACGCCGTGGTCAAGGCCATCGTGGCGGGCGACCCAGAGGGCGCGCGCCAGGCAATGCACACTCACTTGCAGCGAGTGATTCAGCGCTTGTTCGGCACCTGAAGCGAGTGCTCGATAGGGCGCGATTGGCTACTGATGAGAATACAGCTTGAGGGCATTCGCAAATCCGCGGGCGCGGAAAATGGCTGAACCTTGGCCGAGGTCACCATCGCTCGCGACCAGGTACACCTCGTTGGTTCCAGGTTTGATCGCCAGGCTGGTCGAGCGCAGGAAGTGCCCGTTTTCACGGCCGGGAATCAGGATTTGCCCAATCGGCAAGCCGTTCGGGTTTAGCACCAATACCCGGCCCTGGCTGTATTGCGCGACATAGAGATTGCCATCGTGATCGACACGCATCGAATCTGGCGACGGCCCGTTGAAGCGATAGACCACCGCTTCGCCAAACGGAGCAATGGTGGTCGCGTCTTTCAGCTCGATGCGGTGCAGCAGGCCAGTGGCGAACTCAGTGACCCACAGGGTTTTGCCATCTGGCGACAGGGCGATGCCGTTGGCGATTGCCAGTTTGGGCAGAATCGGCACGATTTTTTTGTAGTCCGGGCTGACGTAGTAAACGCCGCCGGTGGGTTCGGTCGATGTGCCTTTGAAATCGGTGAAATAGAACCCGCCGCTGGCATCGAACACCAGGTCGTCGACCAGAAACCCTTTATCGGCGGCAATCAGGGTTTGCGGGTTGGAACCGTCCGCATCGTAGGCTGTGAGGTTGCCGCTGTCCTTGAAATTGCCCAGGCCTGCGACAAATAGCCGGCCGTCTTTGTGCACCGCGAGTCCCGCTGAGCCCAGTGCATTTTTTGCCACCACCACACTCAGTTTGCCTTGGGTATCGACCTTCAGCACTTGCCCGCCGAACACCTCCACAAACAACAGGTTGCCTTGACGGTCGAATGAGGGGCCTTCCAGCTGCAGGCCTTTATCCGACACCTTGAACCAGGTTTGAGCGGTGACGGTGGGCAGGTCCTTTTCCGCCGCAGGTATCGCTTGCAGTTGCTGGCCCGCAGCGGCGTAACTCAAGGCGGGCAGGGGCGATGCGTCCTCTGCCAGCGCCATGCCGGCGCTGAGTGCCAGCCCTAAAAAGGCAATGATGTTTTTGTGCATGATGAGGTCCTGGTAATCGTGATTGTTGTTTTTGTGTTCGATGTTTCAGGCACCCAGTAGCGCAACCAGTGCCGGTACGGTAAGCACCGCGGTATAGAAACCCATGAATTGCACACCGATGTTGAACCCGAGAAAACGCGACAGAAAACCTCCCAGCAGCCCCACGGTGATGATCACCAGCAGGCCGAGCGCACCTCCTTCCCAGATGCCGATCACCAGGATCAGCCCGACGAAGGTGGCTATCACCGCTTCATGACTGATTTTGCGCGACACGTAGGACGCTGCGCGGTGGGCATAATTCATGGTGAAGGGGTAGGCGATCAGAATCGCGATCACCACCGCCAGCATGCCGTAGCCCAGAAACTCCCAGGTACTGAGCAGCGAATGCAGGTTGTGCACCTGGCCTGTTGCGGCGTCGACGGTGAAGCGCGGCGGGGCGTTGAACAACGGCGCTGCCGGGCCTGCGGCAACCGGGCTGAGCGGCAGGCCGAAGGCAATCAACGGGATCAGTGCTTCAGCGATGTAGGTGGATTCGGTCACCCCGTTACGCGCGGTGATCACAGTCGTCAGGCGGTGATAAACATGCTTGATCCGGGCGCCGACAATCTCGCCCATGATCACGGTCATCGCCACCGGGCTGAACACAAACGTCGCGCTGGACACCACGGCGGTGATGGCCGTCCAACCGCTTTGCTGGCGGTCCAGCACTTTGAGCGGGTTAGGAAAAAAACCGCCCCAGCTTTTAACGTCTGGCGATAGCGAGAACGTACGCACCTGGTCGCGGCGCATTTTTTCCCGTTCCGCTGGCGCCAGCATCGAAAACAATGCGGCAATCAATGGGCCGATGGCGATGCCGAGGAAGTAGCTGACGCTGAGCTTGACCCCGTATTGCCCGGTCAGGCTTTGCAAACCGACGATCACCATGACAAACGGAATCAGCGTCAGTACAGCGGCCCAGCGACCGGCAGAGAAGTAAGCGATGGCGATGGCAGCGGCGAGAAAAACCCACGGTGCAGCGTGTTTGATTACATCACCGAAAGGCGCCAGCAACACCGCGAACAATACGGCCATCGGCACGGCAATCAGCGCCGCGATCACTGCGCCGGAGATCATCTTGCGCAGTGCAATGTGCGGCACGCCCAGGTTGCGCAGGAAGTTTGCTTCACGCATCAGCGGCGTCGCCATGGTGTCGCCAGGGATGCCCAGCAGCGCCGTGGGGACAGCATGTGTCATGTGCTTGGCGACCGCGCCGGCCAGGAAAAACGTCAGCACGCCCGCCGCGGGTACACCCAGCAACACCACCAGTAAGGTGAGCGGGGCCAGCGTGGTGGTTTCGTCACTGCCCGAGATCAGGCCGATGCCGGCAAAAATAACCGCGCCGACAATCCCCATGCCTAATGCGATCAGGACGGTATCCATCAGAGGCTCGATCATGATCGGGCTCCTTTGCCGATCAACTGCGCTTCGCGTGCTTGTGTGTGCGGTAGATCCGACACTTCGCGTTGCGCTTTTTCGTGATTGGCAAACAGGTCCAGCAAGTCCATTTCGCGCAGCTCTTCGATCACGGCCGGCGGCAGATCCGCGATCTGGCCAAGGTCACCGAATTCACGTTGCAGGTCCATCAGCACCTCGGCGCGCAGGGCCGGGTCAGCATGATGCTCAACCACAATGCGCTTGGGTTTGAACAACGCGGCACTGACCGCGCCGCCCGCCAGGCAACCCAGAATACCGACCAGCATCGCGTAGGCCCGCGCCATCTGCGCCGACTCGACCAGGCCCAGCAGAATATGCTGCGCCAGGAAAAACGCGCTCAGGCTGATGACGGCGCCAATCACGATGGCGCCGATCAGATGGCGACTGTTGACCGTGTCGCCCCACACTTCATAGAGATCGGCCTTCAATGTGTTTCTCCCACTGCCCTTGATAGGCTGTTGTTGTTATAGACGTGAAGAGATCAGTCCCGTTTACAGGTGCAAGTAGCGCGCATTCATCACTGTGCGCGCTTATCTTCCAGCAGTTGGCTGGCATGATCCGCACGAACATCGCGTGCTTCGACCATGCGTTTCACTACCCAGTCCACTTCATCACCGTGTGCGCCGGCAGACAGTGCGACGTTGCGTGCGTGCAGCGCCATGTGCCCGCGCTGAATGCCTTCGGTGGACAGTGCCCGCAACGCTCCCAGATTTTGTGCGAGGCCCACCGCGACCGCGATTTCTGCCAGTTCCTGAGCGGTTTTGACGCCCAGAATGCGCAACGACAATTGAGCCAGCGGATGGGTCTTGGTAGCGCCGCCGACCAGGCCGACCGGCATCGGCATTTCCAGGGTGCCCACCAGGTTGCCTTGCGCATCCTTTTCCCACGTGGTGAGTGAGCCGTAGTGACCGTCGCGACAGGCATAGGCATGCGCGCCGGCCTCTACCGCGCGCCAGTCGTTGCCAGTGGCGACGATCAGCGGATCGATGCCGTTCATGATGCCTTTGTTGTGAGTGGCGGCGCGGTAGGGGTCGACCACGGCAAAGTTGTAGGCGTCGAGAATGCCTTCAATCACATCCTCACCCTTGAACTCAGGCGTGGTGAGCAAGGCTGGAGCAATCCGAATTTGCGCGCGCGCCAGGCGCAGGTCGGCAAGGTTGGAAAGAATCCGCAAACGCACTTTGCCACCGCTGATTTCTTCTATCAGCGGCGCTACCGCTTCGGCCATGGTGTTCACCGTATTGGCGCCCATGGCGTCACGCACGTCGACAATCAAATGCGCCACCAGCATCGGGCCGCGAGGGCTTTGGGCGAACGTGTGTACTTCGATGTCCCGGCAACCACCACCGAGTTTGTTCAGCAATTGATCCTTGCGGTTCGCCAGCTCAATGATCTCGTCCTTGCGGCGCAACAGGCTCAACCTTGCGTTGTAAGGGTCCGAGACCTCGACGATCTGCACCTGAGCGCGCATCAGCGGCAAGCTGCTTGAGGTGTGGAAGCCGCCCGCTTCACGCGCCAGTTTGGCCATGAACGACGCCGCCGCTACCACCGACGGTTCCTCGACCACCAGCGGCACGATGACGTCCCGGCCATTGATTTGAAAATTGCTGGCCACCGCGTACGGCAATTCGAATGTACCGATCACGTTTTCGATCATGCCATTGGCGATGTCCAGTGACAGCGCGCCCGGATCGCGCAGTAACGCGACGTCGGCTTCAGGCAGGCCAAGCACTGTTTGCAAGTGTTCGAGGCGAGCAGAAGGGGACATGCCCCGGAACATGGGGAGGCGTGAGTCGATACTCATGAAGGAGGTCCTGTTTTCAAGTTCTTGTCATTGATGGGCCTAACTTAAACCGCGCATCGCCGACAAAGAAGGTACAGTTTTGACAGACAGTACCTAAACTGTACCCTCAACTGTCTGGCCACCGGTGAGACCTCTTTCATGGCGCATCAAACCCTCGCTCAACGATTTTCCGCGACACTTGTCGAGCAGATCGTCAACGGAAGTTACCGTGTCGGCGACCGCTTGCCGTCGCTGCGCGAATGCATGCGCCTGCATGGCTACTCGAAAAATACAGTGATCAACGCCTACGAGCTGCTAGCTACCCAAGGCTATGTAGAGGCGCGACACGGGCAGGGTTTTTTTGTCAAAACCGGGGCGGCGAAAAGTTCCGAACCGGAAGAGCCGCTACCCTATGCGCGTGCCATGGACACCATTTGGCTGATGCGCCAGCAGTTTGTCCGCGAGCCTGGGCATTCGCCGTTGGGTGAGGGTTTCCCCCCGGTCGAGTGGCTGATGGACATGCGCTTGGACCGTTTTACCCGGCAGATCATGCGCACCGGTGTCACCACCCTGTTCCGCTACGGCAATCGATTGGGTAACGCCGCCCTGCGCCAGCATTTGGCTCAAAAGCTTGCCGGTTACACGATTGCCGCCACGCCACGCCAGATCGTGACCACCCACGGCGCCAATCATGCGCTGGACCTGATCATTCGCCGATTCGTTGCCCCTGGCGACTGCGTTCTGGTGGAAAACCCGGGTTACTATCCGCTGTTCGGCAAGCTGCAATTACAAGGTGCGCGCATGCTGGCGGTACCGCGCAGGGTTGACGGGCCGGACATGGAAGTACTCAAGCAACTGCTGAAAACCGAGCGGCCCAAGCTGTTTTTCATCCAGTCGGTGGGGCATAACCCGACCGGTTCTGACATCTCGCCGAGCAAGGCGCATCAACTGGTGCAAATCGCCGAAGAGCATCAATTGATCCTGGTCGACGATGACGCCCTCGCAGACTTCAAACCGACCTCGGCGATTCGGGTGTCGGCGCTGGACCAACTGAAACGCACGCTGTACGTGGGCAGTTTTTCGAAATCGATATCGGCGGCACTGCGGGTCGGTTTCATTGCCGGCAACAAAGAAGTCATCGATGAACTGGGCGATCTGAAGATGCTGTTGCACACCAGTTCGTCCGAGTTCTGCGAGCGCGTGGTGGATGTGATTCTTCAGGAGGGGCATTTCCTACGGCACCTGGTCCGGTTGCAGGAACGCGCCAAAGTAGCGACCGCGCAGGGTTTGCAGTTACTCGACGACATCGGAGCCGAAGTGTTTTCCCGCCCTGAACAAAGCCTTTACCTGTGGGCCAGGTTCCCACAAGTCGACGATGCCCGGGAGCTGACGCGCAGGCTGCTGCCCAAGGGATTCATGATCGCACCGGGGCATATTTTCTCCCCGGTGCAATCGACCGTGAACCCTTGGACCCGACTGAATGTGGCGTACCTGAATGATCCTTTGCTCAAGCAAGTGTTGGCTGAGTGAAGCGTGCACGGGTTATTTATTGGCGCAATACCGGCATCAAGACGTCCCGCGACGACGCAACGCGTTAAAGCCAGGTATCCACTACCCGCCGATCCAGCTCTTCCCAGTCCGCCATGCCCAGCACCCGTGTGGTGTTCAAGCCGCGCAGGTAACCGCGTAACTGATTGGCGGTGGCTCTAGCCAACTCCGGGTCGGCTGGCTTTTCGCTCAGCAGTACGGTTTCGTACTGGACCAGGTATTCGGCCACCCGGTCACGGAAGTCCGGCAAAACTGCGTCGCGGATCAGGTCAAACGTTCTCAAGGTCAGGTCCTCACCAATTTTTTCTGGTTGTTATTGAGTCTGTATCAGACTGCGGGGAGCGGGGCGAGCAGGTCGGTGATCCATTGGGCCTGGCGAGCGGTTTCCTGCACTTTTTCGTCAGGGATGGCTTGTCGGGCGCGGGCGAAACTGTTCAGGGTCTTTTGCTTCTGACGCA
Source organism: Gordonia sp. IEGM753 (assembly GCF_050321825.1). NCBI lineage: Bacteria > Bacillati > Actinomycetota > Actinomycetes > Mycobacteriales > Gordoniaceae > Gordonia > Gordonia sp. IEGM753. The sequence goes on along the minus strand of NZ_JBNQGB010000001.1, from coordinate 2,475,148 downwards.
GCATACGCTGCCACTTGGCGAGGAACGTCGGGCTGCGGGCCTGCATCTGCATTGGGCCAAAATATAGCTGCTCTGCGCTGTACGTGACGGGTCCGGTGCGCTCGGCGACGATTATTTCGTAGTCGAAGCGGTTTTCCCGCAGCAGTTCTTCGCACAGGATGCGGTAGTCATTTTCCATCAGCCATTGACGCAAGGGCTGCTCGCCGCCGTTGGGCTGCAGGATCAGGCGCTCGCCACCGTTCAAGCGCGACTTGCCGCTGTCGAGGATGTCGCGGATCGTCTCGCCGCCCATGCCGCAAATAGTAATTGCGGTGATCGCATCGTGCGCCTCGATTGCTGCCAGGCCACTGGCCAGGCGCACGGTAATGCGCTGCTCAAGATCGTTTTCGCGCACCGTGCGTTCAGCCGCGCGAAACGGCGTCAATGCCACTTCACCGGCAATGGCCGAGGCGATGCCGCCACGGCGCATCAGGGCTACAGGCAAGTACGCATGATCAGAGCCGATATCGGCCAGCCGTGCGCCTGCCGGCACTTGGGCGGCCACGCGCTCCAGGCGTTGGGACAATGTCTGTTGGTTCAACTGCAACCCCTTTTCACTACGAACCTGCGGCACCGTTGGCCGGGTTGGGGTGCGACTCTATCGAGCAATGCCGTGCATTTCAAATATCGCCCAGAGGCGCGCTATATCGAAAGGCCAAACCGATAGCCATGCTCTGTGCCGTCCTTATGCGTCACGTGATCGATCAAGAAACCGCAGCGCTTGAGAACCTTGGCCGAGGCGATATTGGCGACGTACACCTCAGCCACCAATTGCTTGAGGCTCCAGACCGTTTGCGCTTGCTGGATCAGGTGCTGCACCGCCAGCGTGGCCAGCCCTTGACCACACGCGCGCTGAGCAATCCGGTAGCCGACTTGCGCCGAACCCCCGGCACTGTCGATGCCTTTCAGGTTCGCCCGGCCGACTATTTTGCCGCCCGGTTCCTCGATGACAAACGGGTGCCAGATACCGGCGGCAAAATCGGATAAACACGCCAAAATGTGCTCGTTGACGCCTTGCGCCGAATAGAACTGCGACCCACGTGAGTCAATGTGGCGCTCGAACCATTCACGATTGTCAATTTCAAAACGCAGCAATGCCTCGGCATCGCTGCGTTGCAGGGTTCGAATGTTGACCGGGTTCATAACGTCGCTCCTTTTGCTGGCATTTGTACCTGCATCGTTGCTGTTTCTGCAAATCACCGGGTTTCCATCCAAACCTGAGTATCGCGAAATCAATCAGGCGTCTTTCGCAGGCCTGAGCGCTAACGAACGCATGAAGATCTATGTTCTGAAAGCCGAAGGGGAAGTCGTGGGGGCCTTGATGTATCGACTGGCGAATCGTTGAGATCAGTGGCGGGCTCAGCCGCCACTGATGCCCAGTCAGTTGATACGCGGATGCTGTTGCACCAGGTTCTCGCGCTTGGCTTCCAGTTCGGCGATTTGCGCGTCGATGTCTTCGATTTTCTGTTCGATGTTGTCTTCATGCTCCTGCAACAACTCGCGCGCCTCCTCAAGGTCGGACGCCGCCGGGGCCGCGCCGCGCAAGGGTTTGTTTGCTGTTTCCTTCATGGTGATGCCGGTCACCAGGCCCACCACGGCAATCACCATCAGGTAATAGGCGGGCATGTAGAGGTCGTTGGTGCTTTCCACCAGCCAGGCTACAACGGTGGGGGTCAGGCCTGCGATCAGCACCGAGACGTTGAAGGCACTGGCCAGCGCGCTGTAGCGGATGTGGGTGGGGAACATCGCCGGCAGCGTCGAGGCCATCACGCCAATGAAGAAGTTGAGGATGACGGCAATGATCAACAGGCCCGAGAAAATCAGCCCGAGCTTGCCGCTGTTGATCAGCATGAAGGCCGGAATCGAAAGGCAAAACAGCGCGATGCTGCCAAACAGGATGAAGGGCCGGCGGCCAATTTTGTCGCTGACGAAACCGATCAGCGGCTGTACGAACAACATGCCGACCATGATCGCGACGATGATCAGCACCCCACGGTTTTCGCTGTAGTGCAGGTTGTGCGAGAGGTAACTCGGCATGTAGGTGAGCAGCATGTAATAGGTGACGTTGGTAACCGCCACCACGCCGATGCACGTCATCAGGCTGCGCCAGTGCTTGGTGGCAACCTCCTTGAAAGATACTTTCGGGCCGCGCGCCAAGCCTTCGCGATCACCTTGCTCGAGTTTTTCAACGTGCTGCTGGAAGGCTGGGGTTTCCTCCAGAGCGTTACGCAAGTACAGCCCGATCATGCCCAGCGGCAGTGCCAGGAAGAAGGGTAGGCGCCAGCCCCACTCCTGGAATTTTTCTTCACCGATCACCGAAGAAATCATCACCACCAAACCTGCGCCAAGCACGAAGCCTGCGATTGAGCCGAAGTCGAGCCAACTGCCGAGGAAGCCACGTTTGCGATCCGGCGCGTACTCGGCGACGAAGATCGAAGCTCCGGTGTATTCACCGCCCACCGAAAAGCCCTGGGCCATCTTCGCCAGCAACAACAGGATGGGTGCCCAGATACCAATCGAGGCATAGGAGGGAATCAGGCCAATGGCAAAAGTGCTCAGAGACATGATCACGATGGTTGCCGCCAGGACTTTCTGTCGGCCGTATTTATCGCCCAGCGCACCAAAAAACAGACCGCCCAGCGGCCGGATCAGGAAGGGCACCGAGAAGGTAGCCAGCGCGGCAATCATCTGCACGCTGGGCGATGCGTCGGGGAAGAACACTTTGCCGAGCACGTAGGCGACAAAACCATAGACGCCGAAGTCGAACCATTCCATGGCATTGCCCAGCGCGGCGGCAGTAATTGCCTTGCGCATCTTGGCGTCGTCGACAATGGTGATGTCTTGCAGTCCGATGGGGCTGACGGCTTTCTTACGTGATTTCATGCCAATTACTCTGTCGCTGTCCATTTCGATGCCATCGTTTTACTGGCACGCGTTCTTTGGGTCAGATACAAGAAGTCACGGAATAATTCACCGCTTCCCGGTTTTTTTTGTTAGCGCCTTGCGTCTTGAGCTTAGTTGACGCGATCGCTTCCCAGCGAATCACGTTGCATGGAGTGCAGGTTTTTCTCGATGGTTTCGCACAGGGCTTCCATCTGGATCTGGTGTTCGCTATCGCGGAACGGACTTTGCAGATCGGTGCCGATGCGTTCGATGGCCAGCAACATGAAGCCCACCACGGTCGACGCGAGCGGGGTGAACCAGCCCAGGGATTCCACCAGTCCTACCGGCACGATCAGGCAGAACAGAGAAATAAACAGCCGAGGGAAGTACACATAAGGATAGGGCAGCGGTGTGTTGGCGATCCGTTCCATCCCGCCCTGGCTGTTGGACAAATCGACCAGGGTCGATTCAAGCCGCGTCAGGCGAATACTGTCCAGTCGCCCGGCCTTGTATTCCTGGACCAGCAGGGCCGCAGAACCGTTGAGAATATCGTTGGCAAAGTTATTGGTGGTGCCGCTGCGCGCGAATTCCACGTCCGGGATAAAGCCCCGGATTTCATCCGGGCACGGCTGGCCACGCAGGTGCGCCGCCAGGCAATTCACATACGCCACGTGACGGCGCAGCAGGGTCGCCTTCATCGGGTTGACCTCATGGCCCGGGTCATCCAGCAGGGTCAATACCTGCCGCGCAAAGCTGCGGGAGTTATTCACCATCGCCCCCCACAACGTGCGTGCTTCCCACCAGCGGTTATAGGCACTGCTGTTACGAAAGCTGATCAACACCACCAACGCTGAGCCCAGCAACGTGAGGGGCATCAGCGGCAGGTTGATCTTGGTGTTGAGAATCAACATGAAATCCACGGTGACGGCTATGTCCCACAGCAGCAACCAGAACAACGCCCAGCCTACATAACCCATGGTCTTGATGATCAGACGGTATTTTTTGATGATGGCAGCTTTCAAACGGGCACCTCGGGGGGGAGTTTTGGCAATGATGCACTAACTCCGACGCTGGTGTCCGGCTAAGGTTCGACAGTGGTCGCGATCAATGATCACGAGTGGTGAATCGTTTCAGGCGGATTGAGCTTCTGGAGTGTGACGATAGCCCGTCTTGGAGGCGTGGCTGGCCACACACATCAGCAACAACACCGCGCCGATGATCGGTAAATTAACAAGTAACAGCGCGTATCGCAGTGATTCCTGTCCCAGCATTGGTAGCAACATATCGCTCAACAAACCCGTCAGTAGCGGTCCTACACCCACCCCGAGCAGCGTGCTGACAATGGTTTGCAACGCCATGGCAGTTCCGCGTCTACCGGGAGGTACCAATTGGGTGACGAGGTTGTAGGACGGGGCGACCCACCACACGGCAAAGAAGGAATACAGGGCACACCAGAGCATCGCGGTTGGAATCGGTACGTCACCCAAGCGTACCAACAAGGCGTCGGACCACAGCAGATACGGAATCAGCGCGCTGATCGCCGCCAGATGGCCAAGCACCGGAATGGACACTTGCCAGTGTGGATTGCGACGGCACAGATGGTCACTCAACCAGCCACTGAAGAGGCCGCCGATGCCGGCCGACGTCCCGCAGATCACGCCCGCCAACAAGCCTGCATGCTGCAGCGACAAACCGTGGGAGCGCACCAGGAAACTGGTGTTCCACATGCCGATGGCGTAGGAACTGAGCGTGGTCAGACCGCCCGCGAGGATCAGGCAACGGTAGGCCGGTAGCGCCCAGAGTTTGCGCGCTTCGGCACCCATGCCAAGCAGTGCTGGCTGCGGATGAGCGTGGGGTGCAAGGTCCCACCGGCCGCGCTGCGGATCACGCACGAAAAAGGCCAAAATGGCACAAAACACCAGGGCGGGAACTCCAAGGGCTATAAAAGCACTGCGCCAGCCATAGTGCTCCACCACCCAGGCCCCGATACTCAAACCGATGATCGAAGAAAACGTAGGCGCTGCAGTAAAACAACTGATGGCAAATGAACGACGTTGTGGCGGGTACAGGTCAGCGATCAACGACAACGAAGCCGAGGTGGTCGGCGACTCACTGACCGCCACCAACATTCGCGCAACGGCCAGCGCCAGGAAGCTACCCGCCAGCCCGCAAGCCATGGTCGCCACCGCCCACAGCAGGCAGGACATTGCCAGCAAACGGATACGCGGCATGCGGTCCACCAGCCTGCCTGCTGGCAGACCCATCAATGCATAGACTGCCGCGAATGCCAGGCCCGAGATCAGCCCGATGGCGGTATCGCCGACGCCGAACTCCGATTTGATCGGTTCAACCATGACGGCGAGTATTTGGCGGCCGACGAAATTGTCGGCAAATACCATGGCCAGCAGCAGCAACAAGCCGTGGCTGCCCCAGCCAACCCTGACCGGTGGCAAGACCCCTGCGGCGACTGTCATCGCGGTGCCCACAGGTCTGGCAAGCCTGGGTCACTGACCACGATCAGCCGCTTGAGCAACACCTTCAAGGCTTGCGCATCGGCAGCGCCAAGCTTGGCCGACAGGTCTTCCTCCACGGCTTTTGCCAGCGCCAGCTGATGCACCGATACCTCCCGGCCCTCGGCCGTCAGTACAAACCGCAGGGAATCTGCCGGGCCCTCGAATGCCACCAGGCGCTGTCGCTCCAGGAAACGCATGCTGGCCAGCGTCACTACGCGGCCTGTGTAGCTGACAAAGGTATTGATTTCTTCCAGCGTGAGATTGTCGCGGATACACAAAATCGACAGCACGAAAAATGTCTGTTCATCCAACTGCTGGCTATTCAATAACTGCCGCAGCTCATTCAGAACCTGGTAATGCCCGCGCCCCAGCAAGTAGCCCAGCAGGTCTTCGGTGTAGCTGCACTCTGGCGGTGGCGGTGTGGTAGCCAGGCGCAACTCGCTGCGTGGTTTGCGGGTAGCCAAGGCATATTGGCCGCTCTGGAAGGCCAGCGGCGCCCGGTCGCTGTGATCGAAGGCAAGCACTTCGCCGACGAAGATAACGTGATCGCCGCCTTCATACTGAAACGCGGTGCGGCACTGGAAGCGTGCCGTGCAATCTTGCAGCAAGGGGGCTTCGCTGACGCCATCGTCGAGGGCGATCTCGGCGAACTTGTCTTCACCCTGGGTCGCAAAACGCCCCGACAGCGTTTCCTGCTCCGTGGACAAAACATGCACGTTCCAGTGCTTGCCACTGCTGAACACAGGCAGGCTTCGGGCTTGTTTGGACAGGCTCCAGAGCACCAGCGGCGGGTTGAGCGAAACCGAGTTGAAGCTGTTGGCGGTGATGCCCACGGGCGAGCCGTCTTCGGTCTGTGTGGTGATGATCGTTACCCCGGTGGTGAATGTGCCGAGGGCTGCACGAAATGCCTGGGGATCGAAGCTGATGTTTTGCGTTGCCATGACTGGCCTCATGGGTGGGGGTTTTCGTATGGCCAGTATTGGGCGTTTGCATCCGTCCAACATCGTCTCAACGGACTAACACTAATGCAGGGCCTCGTCCGATTGGACGAGGCGGCGCAGGCAGACCCGAGGCTAGGGTGGCGTCAGGCGCATCGGGCGCTCAATGGCCATCGAGCCAACCTGCAAGGGGATAACAATGAGTTCTGCCACGTCTACCTCCCAAGAGCTTTCCAGCCTGCTGGCGGGACAAAAGCATGCCTTTGCCAGCGCTGGCAGCGTCAGTGCCGATACGCGTCGGAAGCGACTCCAGCAAGTGATCGACCTGTTGGTGCACAACCACGCAGCGTTGACCACGGCTATCGACCAGGATTTCGGAGGGCGGCCTGCGGGGTTTTCTCTGATGAACGATATTTTGGGCGCATTGGCCTCGCTCAAATATGCCCGCGACCATTTGCAGACGTGGATGCAGGATGAACCGCGCCAAATGTTCAGCCCGTACGATCAACTCGGCGCTGCAGCCTGGGTCATGTATCAGCCCAAAGGCACGGTCGGCATTCTCGGTACATGGAATGCGCCATTGTTCACGTTGTTCAGCCCATTGGCCTCGGTCCTGGCGGCAGGTAACCGGGCCATCCTCAAACCTTCTGAAGTGGTGCCGCGTACCGCCGCGCTGGTGGCGCGTTTGTGTGCCGAACATCTCGACCCACTGGTCGTGGCGGTGGTGAATGGCGGCCCCGATCTGGGCGAAGCGTTCAGCCGCCAGCCTTTTGATCACTTGGTGTTTACCGGCAGCACAGCGGTTGGCCGGCGGGTGATGGCCAATGCCGCGCTAAACCTGGTGCCCGTGACCCTGGAACTGGGCGGCAAGTCGCCGGTGATCATCTCGCGTAGCGCCGACTTGAACAAAGCAGCGTTCAGCATTGCCGCGGGCAAAGCCTGCAACGGCGGACAAATTTGTATCAATCCGGATGTTGTGTACGTACCGAAGGCGTCGCTTGAACCTTTCCTCGATGCGCTCCGCAATAGCTACAGTGAGCTCAATCCGAGCGTGTTGGGCAACCCGGACGTGGTGGCGGTGGTCAATCAGCGTCATCTGGACCGCGTCGAAGGCATGGTCCAGGACGCAGAGTTACGGGGGGCGCGCATCGAATGTCTGCCCGAACCATTGGCAGTGAACTCGCAGGACCGTCGGCGTCCGTTGCGAGTGGTGGTGAATCCGGCTTCGGACAGTTTGATCATGCAGGAGGAAATCTTCGGCCCGGCGCTGGTAGTGCTGAGTTATGACGACCTCGATCAGGTCATTACCGAGATCAACGGACGGCCACGTCCGCTGGCGCTGTACTACTTTGGCGAAGACGCGCAGGAGCAACGTCATGTGCTGGAAAACACAGTGTCCGGAGGGGTCACCCTCAACGAAGTGATGATGCATGCGGCGTTACACGACGCACCCTTCGGGGGTGTTGGCGCATCCGGTATGGGCCATTACCACGGCCGCGAAGGTTTCCTCGAATTCAGCCATATGCGCACGGTGTTCAAGGCTTCAACTCATGATCCACGTCGCGAGTGGGGCCTGTTGCCGCCGTATGGCGAGCACTATCTGGCGGCCATGCTGGCCGGCGTAACTTGCGACTAATACGCAGCCGGGTGCCTTCGCGCGCCCTGCACCCGATGAGACAGGCCATCCAATATGTTCAAGGCAATTACTATCGCCCAGCGGCTTTGGCTCTGGGCGCTCTTGGCGACGTTGTTGTTTGTCATGGCAGTCGTGTTGGGCGCCTATGGCTTGCATCAGGCCCGCGATAGTCTGCGGGCCATCAACGAGGATAATTTGGCGACGCTGTTGATGTTTGGCGACATCGAACATCGCCTTGATGAAAGCCGGCGGCTGGTGCTGCTGGCGATCCAGCACGACCCGGAAGGCCCACTGATGTCTGCGTTCGACCGTCCGGTGGAAGTCACTCTTGGCGCTATCGAGAGCAACGACAGATCGCTGGGCGAGGTGTGGGCGAGCTATCGCCAACGGTCATTGAGCGACGCAGAGCAGCAGGCTGCGGATGCGTTCGACAAGCACTATCAGGCCTGGAGCGAAGAGCTGGCCATCCTGTTGGAATCGTTGCGTGCAGGCGATTTTCGATTGTCTGGCATCTTGTCCTTTCTGCGCATGGCCGAGCCTGAAGGCAACGCTGCTGTCGCCGAGCTGGGCAAATTGCAGGCATTACAGAAGGCTGACGCTGCGCGCGCCTATGAGACGGCGCAGCGTCGTTATCGCTCGACCCTGTTGGCTTACCTCGTGCTGGCGATGGTGGGCGGTTTGGCGGGCAGTTTGACGGCACTTTCCACTTTGCGCCGTCTCAAACGCGCTTTTGCCCAAGCGGCTGCCAGCGTGCGGGCCATCGCCAGCGGCGATTTGCTGCAACCCATCGAGATCAAGGGCGGTGACGAATTCGCCATGATGCTTCGCGATATCGCCCTGATGCGTGACGGCTTGCACGGTTTGATCTCGCAGATGCGCGAACTGGTGCAGCGTGTCAGTCGCGAAGCGGTGCACATGGCAGAATCGGCGGAGCTTTCTTCCCTGGCCACCCAGCAGCAGGCGGATTCGGTGCGCGGCATTTCCCGGACGGTCGAGAACCTCTCGGGGGCAATTGACCAAGTGGAAAACCATGTCGAGGTCTCGCACAGCATCACTCAGCATTCAGCGGTACGCTCGGGAAAAAGCGAGGCATTTATTCGTGACATGGCCCAGGAAATGAATCGCATCAGCGATGTGATCAGTGACACCACCGTGCATATTCGCGAGCTGGAAGGGTATTCCGGCGAGATCAGTCACGTGCTCAACGTCATCCGCAGCATTGCCGAGCAGACCAACCTGCTGGCGCTGAACGCTGCCATCGAGGCCGCGCGGGCTGGCGAGGCCGGTCGAGGGTTTGCCGTAGTCGCCGACGAGGTACGCCTGTTGGCCCAGCGCACCGCGAGTTCCATCGGCGAAATCGACCTTACCGTGCAGCGTATTCAAGACGGAACCTTGGCGGTAGTCGATGGCATGGGCCGCGTGGTCAGCCGGGTGCGTGACGGCGTGAGTCTCGCCCATGAGGCCGGGGATTCGGTGGCGCAGATTCGCAGCGGCACCGATGACGTTATTCGCAGCGTGGACACCATCGCGACGGTGATCACGGAGCAGGTGCGCGTAACGCGGGAAATTGTCACTCGTGTCGAGAGTATTTCCAATGGCACGGGTGCGTTGTCGGCCAATGCAGAGCGCAGCGCGATGGCGGCCTCGGATCTGGAACAATTGGCAAGGGAGCTGGATCAGTTGTCCGCACGCTTCAAGGTCGCTTGAACACAGGCGCTCGGTACCGGCGAAGCACAATGACGCGATCCGACAACAGACATTAAAAACAATAATCATCAATGAGGGCTCGATCATCACTATGGATAATCACGACAATTCTCCACTGGATACCACCACCGGCTGGCCCCGCCGTAGCGTGCTCAAGGCCGCTGGCGTGGCGGTTGGCGTCGGGCTGTTGGGGCGCTTTGCCGACGCTCGCGCTGAAGGGCTTTCGGCCAGTGACTACCAAGCCATGGATGCCTGGGCGATGAGCACGGCGATTCGTAGCGGCACGCTGAGTGCAGAGGATCTGTTGGCGGCGGCGCTGGCCCGCTACAACGAGGTTCATTCCAAGGTCAACGCAGTGAACATGCTGCATGAAAACTACGCCCGCACCTTGCTCGCCCAGCGTCGCGCGGCCGGTACGCAAAACCAGGGCGCACTGGCCGGCGTGCCTCTCCTGATCAAAGATCTCAACACCGCCGTGCAAGGCACGATTACCAGTAATGGTTGCCGGCTGTTCAAGGATTCGCCACCGGCCACTCGCACCAGCACCCTGATTACCCGTTACGAGCAGGCCGGCGCGGTGCCGTTTGGCAAGACCGCGTGCCCTGAGTTTGGTTTGACCACCACCACCGAATCGCTTGCTTGGGGCCAAACCCATAACCCCTGGAACCTGGCCATGAGCGCCGGCGGTTCGTCCGGTGGCGCAGCGGCGGCGGTGGCGGCGGGGATCGTGCCTGTGGCACATGCTACCGACGGCGGCGGTTCGATCCGCATTCCAGCATCATATTGCGGGGTGGTCGGGCTTAAACCCAGCCGCTACCGCACCCCTAGCGGACCACTGCATTTCGAGGGATGGTTTGGTGCAAGCGTGGCCAACGTGGTATCGCGCACCGTACGCGATACCGCACTTTTCCTCGATGCCGGTCAGGGCCATGAAAAGGGCAGCCCTTATTGGTGTTTGCCGCTGGTGAGGCCCTATGTCGATGAGCTGCAGCGCGACCCCGGCAAATTGCGCGTGGCGGTAGTACGTCAGTCGCTAACTGGAGCCCCTCTGGAACCGGCGATTGCCGCGACGCTGGAACAGACGATCAAGCAACTGTTGGCGCTCGGGCATGAACTCGACGAGCTAACGCTCAACGTGGACCCGCGGCAGTTGTTCGGTGCCCATGGCAGGGTGATCGGCACCGCACTTCGCACTCAGATCCACGACCGCGAACAAGAACTGGGGAGGGCTGCGACCGCCCAGGACCTTGAGAAAATCACCATGGTCAACCTGGAGCGCTCGAAAGACTCCAGTGCAGAGGATTTGTACCGTGCCCGCCAATCGTTCGAGAGCATCGGCGCAACGATGGACCAGTACTTTGATCGCTACGATGTGATTTTATCGCCAGTCACCGGCAGCCTGACTCCGAAACTGGGCCTGTTGTCCCTGGATCAACCCTGGGACAGTTATGCGCAGCATGCCATGGGCAGTGCCGGTTTTACGGTGCTGGCCAACGTCAGCGGCCAACCGGCCATTTCACTGCCTCTGGGTGAAAGTGCTGACGGCTTGCCGGTGGGCATGATGTTTACCGCACGGTTAGGCGGTGAGGATGTGCTGCTGCGACTTTCCAGCCAATTGGAACAAGCCCATCCGTGGGCGGCCAGGCGCGCCACCGTGTAACCCTCATCCCGTATGAGCCAGGCTTGATCCTTGGCAAGCCTGGCTCATACGGGGGTTGATCGTTATCGCCCTAGTCCGCTTTGACGATGAACCTGGCTCCTCGCAACCCTGATCATGGGCTGCAATCCGCCAACGCACCCGCTGCGTCGTCGGCGGTTCTTTCTGACCTCAGCTAATGGCATAACAACAATGACGGCTCAAGTTCAGTCTCAGACCCACTACGACGTGATTGTCGTTGGTTCGGGAGCAGGTGCAATGACTTCGGCGGTGTTCCTCGCCGACCAGGGTTTTAGCGTGCTGCTGGTGGAGAAAAGCAACCAGTACGGCGGCACCTCGGCGATCTCCGGGGGCGGCATCTGGATACCCAATAATCATTACTTCGCTCGCATCAACGGCAACGACAGCTACGCCACGGCGCTGACCTACCTGAAAGCAGCGGCGGGCGAGCATGTCAGTGAAACGCGCCTGCGCGCTTACCTGGACAACGCGCCGAAGATGATCGAGCAGCTCACCCGTATCAGCCGAGTGCGCTACGCGGTGGCGGCGAAATACCCCGACTACTACCCTCATTTGCCGGGCTCGCTGGACGGTGGACGGACCCTGGACCCGGAGTTTTTTGACACCAGCCTGTTGGGAGAGGAGCTGGTGAACTTGCGCAAGCCTTCGCCTTCGACGCTGCTGATGGGGCGTATCGCCTGGACCGCTCGCGATGCGCACAAGGCCATGGCTCGCAGCTTTGGTTGGCGCCTGCTGATCATGAAACTCATGCTGCGCTACAAACTGGACTTCAAATGGCGACGCAAAAGCAAAATGGATCGCCGCGCTTCCTTGGGCAGTTCGCTGGTGGCGTCCTTGCGTCGCTCGCTGATGGATCGCGATGTGCCGCTGTGGCTCAACACCGACTTCTGCGGGTTGATTACCGAAAATGGTCGGGTCAGCGGTGTCAGCGTGTTGCGCGGCGGCGCTGAGGTTCAACTGTATGCGCGCCATGGGGTGATCCTGGCTTCAGGTGGCTTTGAACAGAATCAAACCCTGCGAGACCAGTATTTGCCCAAACCAACCCGCAGGGCCTGGAGCGCGACGCCGCCAGGCAACAACACGGGTGCAGCGCTCGAAGCCGGATTGGCCCAAGGTGCCGCCACTGCATTGATGGATTGGGCCTGGTGGGCGCCGACCATTGCTGTGCCGGGTGAGGATAAGCCACGAGGGATTTTTGCCGAACGGGCGTTCCCCGGCGCCATCGTGGTCAACGGTCAGGGCCAGCGCTTTGTCAACGAGGCGGCGCCGTATCTGGAGTTTGTCGACGCCATGCACCAGGACAATCAGATATCGGGTGGCAAATCGGTGCCAGCCTGGGTCATTTTCGACGCTCATTTCCGTTTCAACTACGCCATGGGCCCGTTGATGCCGGGGCAGGTCATGCCCGATAGCCGCCTGCGCAAAGAGTGGCTGAACAATCTGTACTGGAAGGCCGACACCCTGGCCAGTCTGGCCCGGCAAATCGGCGTTGACAGTGCGGGTCTGGAGGCCACTGTGGCCAAGGTCAACACGTATGCGGGCACCGGCATTGACCTCGATTTTGCTCGAGGCGGGAACGTTTTCGACCGCTATTACGGCGACTGTAACGTCAAGCCGAATCCCTGCCTGGCTCCTCTGCGCAAAGGGCCGTACTACGCCATGCGCCTGGATGCCGGTGACATCGGGACCAAGGGTGGCCTGTTGACCAACGAGCATGCACAGGTGGTGCGCGATGACGGCACGGCAATCGCCGGCTTGTACGCCATCGGCAACTGTTCAGCTTCGGTGATGGGCACCAGTTATCCAGGAGCGGGCGGCACTTTGGGGCCTGCAATGACCTTCGGCTATGTCGCCGCCAATCATCTCGCCAGCCAGCGCTAGGAGCCATTATGTCAATGTCCGATAACATTCCGAGCACCGAAGTGCTGCCGCCGTTGCAGGTGGCGGATAGCAACAGCGTGGCCTGGGATGAACACTGCGATGTGCTGGTCGTCGGCTGGGGAGCGGCGGGTGCGTGTGCTGCTCTGGAGGCTCTTGACCAAGGCGTCGATGTGCTGATTGCCGACCGTTTCACCGGCGGCGGCGCCAGCGCCAAGAGTGGTGGCGTGGTGTACGCCGGTGGTGGCACTCGGCATCAGCAGGCTGCGGGCTTCAACGATAGCCCCGAAGCCATGTTCGACTATCTCAAGCATGAGACCCAGGGCGTTGTCAGCGACGACACCTTGCGACGCTTTTGTGCTGATAGCGTGAGCAACCTTGACTGGTTGGAAAGCCACGGTGCGCCGTATGCCCATCAGATGCCACCGGGTGGTAAAACTTCATACCCGCCCGATGGCTATTTTCTCTATTACTCGGGCAACGAATTGGTGCCGGATCATGCCGGTCCCTTGCCGCCGGCACCTCGTGGCCATCGCACCGTGGGCAAAGGGCAGTGCGGCGCGGTGCTGTACGCACACCTCAAGGCGGCGTGCCTGAAAGCCGGGGCGCGAACGCTGTTGCAAGCAGCGGCGCGGCGGTTGGTGATCGATTTCCAGGGGCGGGTGTTGGGCATGGAGTTATGGTGCTTGCCCGAAGGCAGCAAGGAGGCCGAACTGCATGCGCGTCTGGCTGCCCGTGCTGAAAGGCTACAGAATTTCGCCGCCGGCTATTGCAAGAAGCTACGCCAGAAGGTCAGCCAGCTCGAACGCGATTTCGCCCAGCCTCGGCGAGTTCAGGCACGCAAAGGAGTGATCCTGAGCACTGGCGGCTTCATCTTCAATCGCCAGATGGTTGAACAGCATGCGCCGAAATTTCGACGCAACTTCAAGGTCGGCGCCACGGGCTGTGACGGCAGTGGTTTGCGTCTGGGTGTCAGTGTCGGTGGTCAGGGTTCGAGACTTGAGCGAGTGTCGGCGTGGCGCTTTATCAACCCGCCGTATAGCTGGCACAAAGGTATCGTCGTCAATTCTGAAGGTCAGCGCTTTTGCAACGAAGAAGTCTACGGTGCCACCCTCGGCCAGCCGTTGATGGAAGAGCAGGGGGGCAAAGCGTGGCTGGTGCTGGATGCGCCGTTGCGCAAGAAGGCGATTCGTGAGGCATTGTTTGGTGGCTATTGGTGGTTCCAAAGCTTTCCTGCCTTGGCGCTGATGCTGTTGAAGGTTCGTAAAGGCAAGACCCTGAGTGAGTTGGCGGGTGAAACCGCGATGGACCCCGCCGTGTTGCGTGCCTCGGTATTGGCCGCCAACGCCGGTGCTCGTGGCGAGGCGCCAGAACCCTTCGGCAAATCCCAAGGCGGGCGTCAGGTGCTTGAAAAGGGGCCGTTCTATGCCTGTGATATTTCCGTCACAAACCCGGTATTTCCTTTGGGTGCCTTGACCTTGGGCGGTTTGCGCGTGGATGAACGCAGCGGCGCGGTACTGGACAAGCAAGGCCTTGCGATTAGTGGTCTGTACGCCGCCGGGCGCAGCGCCTTGGGCATTCCTTCGCACTTGTACATCAGCGGACTGTCGCTGGCCGATTGCGTATTTTCCGGTCGTCGTGCCGGCGCCGCAGTCGCCTGCTCAAACAGCCACTTGCCCCAGGCAACTGTTGAAATCGGGTTGGCTGCAGCCACCCTGCGCAACGATGTCGGCGGGTTTGCGTAAACGCTCTTGATCACAGCACTCACCACCAAAATCGCCATCACCGGCAAGCCGGTTTCCTAGGGGTATGTGTCACGCCATCAATTGCGGCATCCTCCGCGATCCGTAGGCGCCTGGCTTGCCAGCGATGGCGTCTTCGGAATCGCCATCACCGGCAAGCCGGTTTCCTACGGGTATGTGTCACGCTATCAATTGCGGCATACACCGCGATCCGTAGGCGCCTGGCTTGCCAGCGATGGCGTTCGTGAAATCGGCGATTAATGCCCTTCAAACTGCGCGGTTCGTTTGTCGATAAATGCTTGCATCCCTTCCTTCTGATCCCTTGAAGCGAATAGCAGGGCATTGGCCTTGCGTTCCAGGGCCAGACCCGCCTCCAGCGGGGCGTCCATTCCGGCGAGGATCACTTCCTTGATCTGCTCGGCGGCGAGGGTCGGCATTGCCGCGATGACTCGCGCCAACTCCAGTGCGAACGCTTGTACCTGGTCGTCATCCACCAGGTCGCTGACCAACCCCGCAACCCAGGCTTCTTCAGCCGTGATCGGTTGCCCTGTGAGTGCCATGCGCATTGCCTTGACTTTGCCCACCGCACGCACCAACCGTTGGGTGCCGCCGATGCCAGGCATGATGCCGATGCGGATTTCCGGTTGGCAGAAGCGTGCACTGCGCCCGGCGACGATCAGGTCTGCGTGCATCGCCAGCTCACAGCCACCTCCGTAAGCGTAACCGCATACCGCCGCGATCACCGGTTTCGGGCAATGCTGGATTGGACCCCAGACTCGTTCAGTGTGGCGCTTGTAGATATCGATGGCGCCGACGCCGGCCATGCTGTTGATGTCACCTCCGGCTGCGAACACCTTGTCACCGCCCGTCATCACAATGCAACGCACCTGGGGGTCGACCGCCAGGTCGCTGAAGTGGCGTGACAGTAACGCCTGCAATTCAAGGCTCAAGGCATTGCTCGCCAAGGGGCGGTTAAGCCGCAGCAAAGCAACGCCGGGCAAGGGGCGTTCGAGCAAAACCGGTGCAGCACTTGAGTCGGACATGGGCATCCTCAAAGACCATCAACGTGTGAATGAAGGCCAGTGTCCTGTTGGCGAGGCTAAATTTTCATCGTCCGTTCAGACGTAGTTTGGTCCCGGATTCGTCCATAGAGTGACCCTTGTCAGTAGAAAAGGAGCACATGATGGAGCTGCACTCGGGTCTTGATTACAGCGCCAAGGTGGTGCTGGTCACCGGTGGTACCAAAGGTATCGGCGCCGGTATTGCGCTGGGGTATCTGGCCGCGAACGCACGGGTGATCGTGTGTGCCCGGCGTGAACCTGAACAGTTACCCATGCTGGGCGGCAAGCGCGCTACGTTCATTGCCGCCGATGTGCGGGACCACGATTCCCTGCAAAGACTGTTCACCACCATCGAGCGCGATTTTGGTCGCCTCGACGTGGTAATCAACAATGCGGGCGGCAGTCCCGCCACCGACGCAGCCACGGCGTCGCCCAGGTTTCATGAAAGCATCATCGGGCTGAATCTGATCGCCCCGCTCAATGTGGCCCAGCACGCCAACCGGCTGATGCAGGCACAGGCGCAGGGTGGTTGCATCGTGTTTATCGGCAGCATCAGCGCACTGCGGTCCTCACCAGGCACTGCTGCTTACGGCGCGGCCAAGGCCGGCGTGCTGGCGTTGGTGCAATCGTTGGCGGTGGAGTGGGGCCCCAAGGTGCGAGTGGTTGCGGTGAGCCCGGGACTGGTACTGACCGAACAGGCACATCTGCACTACGGCTCCGAGGCCGGTATTGCTGCCGTTGCTGCCGGTATCCCGGCAGCGCGCATGGCAGTGGCCGAAGACATCGCCAACGCCTGCCTGTACATCTCTTCACCGCTGGCCAGTTACGCCAGCGGTTGCAACCTGCTGCTGCATGGCGGTGGCGAGCGTCCGGCATTTCTCGGTGCCGCGCAGGTTCTGCCCACCTGATCGACCTATTGCGGCGACCGGGTTCGGTGGCCGCCTTCAATGTGAAGGAGACGACTTTGGCTGATCCACAATTGCTATCCAATGTGCGCGCCCTGGTGGGCCGCCAGTACGGGCGTGTGTACGCCTGGGACGACGTTAACGCACCGATGATTCGCCAGTGGTGCGAGGTCATGGGTGTGGACAACCCGTTGTACGTCGATCCAGCCTTTGCGCTGGACACTGAGCATGAGGGACTGATTGCTCCACCCGCGATGTTGCAGGTGTGGACCATGGAAGGTCTGCACGCCAACAACTACCCGCCGGGCTCTACCGACGAGAACCCGTACGAAGTGCTCAAGGAAATGGAAGCCTACGGCTACGCCTCCACGGTGGCGGTGAATTCAGAGCTGAGCTTTACCCGTGCTGTGCGGCTCGGTGAAAAGCTGTACTACACCACGCGTCTTGACTCGGTCAGCGACGAGAAAACTACCGGCTTGGGTATCGGCTTTTTCGTCACCCTGGTCATGAGTCACTTCGTCGAAAAGGCCGGTGGCGACGAACCAGTGGGCGAGTTGCTGTTTCGCGTATTCAAATTTCGCGCGGCCAAGGTTCAAGTGCCTGCCAGTGTTGATTCAGCACCGGCTAAGCCCAAGCGTCCGTTGCCGGGTATCAGTGATGACACCCGGTTCTTCTGGGAAGGTTGCGAAAAGGGCCAGTTACTGATCCAGCGCTGCAGTGCCTGCCAAACTCTGCGCCACCCACCGGCACCGGTGTGCATCGAGTGCCACAGCTTTGAGTGGGACACGCTTGAGGCCAGTGGACGCGCCACGCTGTATTCGTTTGTGGTGATGCATTACCCCGAAGTGCCGCCGTTCGATTACCCCAACCCTATTGGTCTGATCGAGCTTGACGAAGGTGTGCGCCTGATCGCCGGCCTGGTGGGTATCGAGCGCGAGCAAATACAGATCGGCCAGCGTTTGAAGGTTGAGTTCCAGACCTTCGACGACCAGTTGACCCTGCCGTTGTTCCGGCCAGTAGAGGCATAGGAGCCACCATGGATTTCGAATTAAGCGAAGACCAGCGCGCCATCGCACAAATGGCCGACGGCCTGTTTGTCGATCATTGCCATGACGATTTCATGCGCCAGTGGGACACCAGTGGCGAGCCGATGATGGCGTCGCTTTGGACGCTCTGCATCGAGACGGGGCTGCATGCCTTGGCCATTCCAGAGGCGTACGGCGGCAGTGGCTTGGGCATGACGGAGCTGATGCTGGTGTTGCAAGCACAAGGCAAGGCTTTGGCCCAGGTGCCGTTATGGCGTCATCAATTGGCCGCCGCCACATTGGCCCGTTTCGACCCTCTCGACAGTGCGGGCTGGGTCGCTAGAGCGGCCTCCGGCGAGGCATTGTTGAGTCTGTCCATCGATGCATTGAGCAGCGCTTTGGGCATCGAGTTGCACGCACGAAATTGCGCCGATGGCTGGTCGATCAGCGGTCGGGTCGCAGCCCTGGCATCGGGCGATCAATCACAGGCTGCACTGGTATTGGTGGACGTCGAGGGACAAGCGCGGCTGTTGCTGTTGGACCTGTCGCTACCCGAAGTACGACGGGTTTCAGCCGTACTGACCCACGGCGAGGCTGTGGCTGACCTGCACATCAAAGATTTGTTTGTGAGCGCAGCGCAGATTTTGCCGGTCGAGGCCGTCGCGTGGCTGGAAACGCGCAGTGTGGCGGCATTGGCAGCCTTGCAATTAGGCGTCAGTGAAGAGCAGGTCCGCCGCACCGTGGCGTATGTCAGCGAACGCCGACAGTTCGAACGGGTCATCGGCAGTTTCCAGGCGGTGCAGATGAGCATGGCCGATACCCACATCGCCGTCGAAGCACTGCGTACGGTGCTGTGGCAACTGGTGTATCGCCTCGATGCTGGTTTGCCGGCGCCCTGTGAAGCATTGGCGACCGCTTGGCTGGCGTCTGAGGCGGGGCACCGCATCGGCCATGTCGCGCAGCACGTACATGGCGGCATCGGCGTTGATCTGACGTACCCGATTCACCGTTTTCTCTATTGGAGCCGCGGCCTCTGTCTTGCCTTAGGCGGCTCGGCGGCAAGCCTGGAACGCCTGGGTGACTGGCTCAACGATAACGACAAGCTGGGATGGAAATATGACCTCGAAGAACACCAAGCGCTTTGAAGACGTGCACCCCGGTGAGTTGTTGCCGGAACTGATGGTGCCTATCACGGTGACCCTGATCAACGGCGGGGCGATTGCCACGCGTGACTACTTTCCAGGCCATCACGACGCCGAGGCGGCGCGTGCCCTGGGGTCGCCTCATGTGTTCATGAATATATTGACCACCAACGGACTGGTGCAGCGATTCATTGAGCAGTGGGCCGGGCCGTTGGCGCAATTTTCCTCGCTGAAAATCAAGCTCGGCGCGCCGAATTATCCCGGTGATTGCATGACGTTCAGCGGCAGCGTTTCCCATATCGACGCCGATACCCGCGCGGTGGAAATCACCCTGAACGGCAAAAATTCAATGGGCAACCATGTGACCGGTACGGTCGCATTGGTCTTGCCCTGGCAGTCGGAGAGACACAGATGACTGATTCATCGATTTCCGGACGCGCTGCGATCGTAGGCCTCGGCGCGACCGAATTTTCCAAAAACTCCGGACGCACCGAATTGCGCCTGGCCATGGAGGCAACCTTGAGTGCGCTCAAGGACGCCGGCATCGACCCAAGCGAGGTCGAGGGCTTCAGTTCCTACTCGGTAGACAAGGTTCCAGAATACGAAATCGCCCGTCTATTGGGTTGCAAGGACGTCAAGTTCTTCTCCCAAGTGCCTCATGGTGGCGGCGCGGCGTGCGGACCCGTGATGCACGCGGCGATGGCCGTGGCCACCGGAATGGCGAAAGTGGTGGTGGTGTATCGGGCCATGAACGAACGTTCCTGGTATCGCTTTGGCACCGGCAACTATGGCTTCGCGGCGGCACCGACCTTCGACAACGTCAACTACGGCTGGTACATGCCCCAAGGTTTTCATACGCCTGCGGCGTGGGTCGGGATGTTCGCCCAGCGCTACATGCACACCTATGGCGCGACCTCCGAAGACTTTGGCCGAATTGCGGTTGCAGCGCGGGATTTTGCTGCGACCAACCCCCAGGCATTTTTTCACGGCAAGCCGATTACCCTGGAAGAACACCAGGCCTCGCGTTGGATCTGCGAACCGCTGCACCTGCTCGATTGCTGCCAGGAGTCGGATGGCGCCGTTGCGATGGTCATCACATCGGCAGAGCGCGCCCGTGACCTGCAGCAGAAACCGGTGACCATCAAGGCCGGTTCCCAAGGTATCAGCCATGGTCAGCAAAGCATGACCTCGTTCTACCGTGAAGACATTACGGGGCTGCCGGAAATGGGGGTCGTCGCTCGCGAGCTGTACCGCCAGTCCGGCCTCGGTCCAGAGTCTTTTCAGACCGCAGTGATTTACGACCATTTCACCCCGTTCGTATTGCCACAGTTGGAAGAATTCGGCTTCGTCAAACGCGGTGAAGCCAAGGAGTTTATTCGCGCCGGGCATCACGCCCGAGGCGGAAAATTGCCCATCAACACCCACGGTGGGCAACTTGGCGAAGCCTATATCCACGGTATGAACGGTATTGCCGAAGCCGTGCGCCAAGTGCGTGGCACCGCGGTCAACCAAGTGGCGGATGTGCAGAACGTGTTGGTCACCGCCGGTACCGGCGTACCCACCAGCGGCCTGATTCTCGGCACAGCTTAAGGAGCAGCAGATGTTCGTCGACCTCACTCCCGAACAACATTCCCTGCGCCTCAAGGTGCGGGACTATTTCCAGTCCCTGATGACTGCGGACATGCGCGCTCAGTTACGTGGCAAGGAGGGCGGCGAGCTGTTTCGCCAGACCATTCGCCAGATGGGCCGCGATGGCTGGCTCGCGGTGGGTTGGCCCAAGGTCCATGGCGGCCAGGGTTACAGCGCCACCGAACAGTTGATCTTCTTTGAAGAAGCCAACATCGCCGGTGCACCGCTGCCGTTCGTGACGATCAGCACGGTAGGGCCTTCCCTGATGGCCCACGGCAGCGACCTGCAGAAGGAACGTTTTCTACCCGGCATTGCTGCGGGCGAAATCATGTTCGCCATCGGCTACTCCGAGCCGGCAGCGGGCAGCGATCTGGCGGTACTCAAAACCAGTGCCCGCCAGGACGACGAGGGCTTCGTGGTCAATGGCAACAAGCTGTGGACTTCAGGCGCAGAGTCTGCCGATTTCATCTGGTTGGCAGCGCGCACAGACCCGTCGCAGGCGCGTCACAAAGGTATCTCGCTGCTGATCGTAGACACCCACACACCCGGTTTCTCGCACACCTTGATTCCTACCACCAGCATTCCCACCACGGCCACCTACTACGACAACGTGCGGGTGCCAAATGAAATGCTGGTGGGCGAATTACACGGGGGCTGGAAGCTGATTACCTCGCAGTTGAACCATGAGCGTCTGGGGCTGGGCGCATGGTCGGACAAAGTGGTGGCGCTGTTCAGCCGGGTTTATCAGTGGGCTCGAGCCCGCGATGAACAGGGCCATCGGGCCATGGACAAGGCATGGGTACGCAGTTCCATGGCTGAGTGCTATGCGCGCCTGGAGGCGATGCGTTTGATCAACATGCGCATCGCCGCCGACCTGGAGCGTGATCGCATGGACGTGGCGCTGAGCTCGACCACCAAGGTGTTTGGTTCGGAATCGGCCATCGAAATCCTGCGCAAACTGGCGGCGATCCTTGGCGCTAACGGTTCGATGCGCAGCGGCTCGGCAGCGACGCTGTTGCAGGGGGATCTGGAATACGAGTTGCGCAGTTCGGTGACGCTGACGTTTGGCGGTGGCACCAATGAAATCCAGCGTGAGCTGATCGCCCAGTTCGGCCTCGGCATGCCGCGCACGCAACGTTAATCGCTCGTCCACCACAACAAAAATCCGTACACGCCCGATTCGGGGCGTGTCGAGGGGACTTTCATGAGCACTATCGAACAATTCCGGCACGACACCCGTGCCTGGCTGGAGGCCAACTGCCCGCCATCGATGCGCACTGGCATGGCCGAGGGCGATGTGGTGTGGGGCAGCCAGAGCCCGCAATTTCCCAACGAAGACGCACGTGTGTGGTTCGAGCGCATGCGCGACAAGCGCTGGTTTTGCCCTGAGTGGCCTGTTGAGTACGGCGGCGCCGGCCTGAATGACGAAGAACTGGCAGTTCTCGAAAGCGAAATGCGCAAACTGAAATGCCGACCGCCGCAGATCAATCTGGGCATATGGATGCTCGGGCCAGTGTTGTTGGCGTACGGCAGCGACGAGCAGAAACGCGATCTGCTGCCGCCTATTGCTCGCGGAGAAGTGCGCTGGTGCCAGGGTTTTTCCGAGCCGAACGCCGGTTCTGACCTGGCCAGCCTGAAAATGGCCGCACGCGATGCCGGCGACCACTTTGTGGTGGATGGCAGCAAGATCTGGACTTCCTACGGTGACAAATCCGACTGGATGTATGCCCTGGTGCGTACCGACTTCAGTGCGCCGAAACACGAAGGCATCAGCCTGATCGTACTGGACATGCGCAGCCCTGGCGTCAAGGCGCAGCCAATCGATTTGATCAGCGGCAAATCAGCATTCTGCCAGGTGTTCTTTGATGGCGTGAAAGTACCCAAGAGCCAGCTGATCGGGCCACTGAACGGTGGCTGGAACCTGGCCAAGTACCTGCTGCAACACGAACGCAAAGCGATGTCGAAATTCGGCGAGTTCAGTCTGCCGTCGCACTTTGACTTGTTGGCGTTGATGCGCGAATACGTGGCGTCGCCGCAGAGCCAAAGTGAACACGCGCTGCAGGCACGCGCCACTGCGTGTGCAATGAACGAGCACGCCTACAACCTGACCGTGCGCCGGATGGGTGAAGAGGCGAGGGCCGGTGATGACATCGGCGGCCTGATGTCGATCATGAAGCTGGTACACACCGAGCAGGAGCGGGACAAATTCGAAGTGCTGCTGGATGCCATGGCCGGGCATGCTTTTGGTTGGCAGAGCACCGCGTTCAGTGAACAGCAAATGGCAATCACCCGTGCTTGGCTGAACAGCTACGCGCTGACCATCTCTGGTGGGGCTTCGGAGATTCAACTCAACGTCATCGCCAAGCGTGTGCTTGGTTTGCCTGAAGTGAAGAGACCTTCCGTGAAAACAGGAGCACCGTCATGAGCCTGCGTTATAGCGACGAACAGCGTTTGCTGGCCGACAGTGCCCGCGACTTTCTCGCTGCTCGCAGCCCGGTCAGCGCCCAGCGCCGCTTGCGCGATGATGCCGTGACGACGGGTTTCGAGCCGCAGCTGTGGCGCGAGGCAGTTGAATTGGGCTGGAGCGCGATTCCTTTTCCTGAAGAATTTGGCGGCCTGGATTTTGGCTGCAAAGGACTGGGGCCGATCTTCGAATCCTTGGGCCGCAATCTGTCCGCCACGCCACTGTTGTCCAGCGTAGTGCTTGGCGGTTCGCTCATGCATCTGGCGGGTAACTCGGCGCAACAGACGCACTGGTTGCAAGCAGTGGTAGGCGGCGAACAACGCCTGGCCCTGGCCGTGGACGAACGCTCGCGCCACGCCCCGAAGCACATTGCCTTTGAAGCGAAAGCCGAAGGCGATGGTTATCGCTTGCACGGTGAGAAGTTCTGGGTGGTCGATGGCCTTGGTGCTGACGCCTATGTGCTGGCGGCACGCACCGACGGGCAGCCTGGCGAAACGCAGGGCATCAGCCTGTTCCTGGTGCCGGCCGATACACCGGGTTTGACCGTCAGTGCATTGCCGCTGATTGATTCGCGCAACAGCGCTCGTTTGCAGCTGGAGCACGTGCTACTGGGCAGTGAAGCATTGCTGGGCAATGTGGGTGAGGGTTGGCCCGCTCTGGAAACCGCGCTGGACCGAGGCCGTGCCTGTCTCGCGGCGGAGCTGCTGGGAATGGCCGAGCAACTGTTCGACACCACGCTTGAATACCTCAAGACCCGGGTGCAGTTTGATACCCAGATCGGCACCTTCCAGGTCCTGCAGCACCGTGCTGCGCAGCTGTACGTCGACCTGGCGCTCAGCCGCAGCGCCCTGATGGCCGCGCTGGCGACTTTGGACGACGCTACCGTCGATCTCACCGAGCGCGCGCGACTGGTCAGCCTGGCGAAATGGAAGGCTGGCGATACGGCCATCAAGGTTGCCAACGAAGCCGTGCAAATGCACGGCGGTATCGGCGTTACCGACGAACTGGATGTAGGCCTGTATCTCAAGCGCGTCCGCGTTGCCCAAAGTTGCCTGGGTGATCGCGACTTCCATTGCGAACGGTATTTGGCTAACGCGTAGGACCTGTGGTGCATGCCTTGGCGCGTGCGAACCTGGCTGTCCTGGAGAAACACACAGATGAGCATTGAACGTTGGCAAACCGCGTGGCAGCAACTGATCGCCCCCGGTGCGCCGTTTGAAGTGGTAACGCCGGATGACGGTGCACCGCGCTACTTTCGCCACGCCGCACACGACCTGCTTCAGGTATTGGACGCCGGTCGTGTGCACGGTGATCGCGAGTTCCTGATCTGGCAGTCGCAACGTCTGACCTTTAACCAGTTTTTCGAGCAGGTTGATCGGCTCGCCGGGCAGATGGTTGCCCGGTTTGACCTGCAACCGGGCGAGCGAGTCGCCATCGCGATGCGTAACCAGCCGGCGTGGCTGGTGGCTTTTGCCGCCATCCAGCGTTGCGGTGCGGTGTGTGTGCCACTCAACAGTTGGGGCTTGCGCGATGAGTTGCAATACGCGCTGCAGGACAGTGGCTCGCGCGTGTTGGTGTGCGATGAAGCGCGCCTTGAGACCCTGCGAGAAGACCTGGGCCGCGAGCGTCGAGCGACGATTGTAGTCGGCAACCAAGACGGATCGTTGCCCGACCATTGCCTGCGTTTCGAAGATTTGATCGGTAGCCCGGCATTGCCACTGCCGGCGTTTGCAATCGACCCCGACGCACCAGCGCTGATCCTCTACACCTCTGGTACCACCAGCCGTGCAAAGGGTGCAGTGTCTAGCCATCGAGCGATCTGCCAAGCGCTTTTCGCTCTGGATTTCCAAGGCGCATTTTGCGCCATGAGTTCGCCCGAGCGTATCAGCGTGGTGATCAACAGCGGTTATCCGCCGACTACGTTGATGGCAGTACCGCTGTTTCACGTCAGCGGCCTGCATGCGCAGTTTTTGTCGGCATTACGCAGCGGGCGGCGCTTGTTGCTGATGTACAAATGGGACGTGGAGCAGGCGCTCGACCTGATTCGCGAGGAGCGCTGCACTCAGTTCAATGGGGCGCCGGTCATGATGCAGCAATTGCTGGCATCGCCGCGCTTTGGCGGTGAGCACACCGCCAGTCTGTTCGGTCTGGGGCTGGGCGGTGGCGCATCGTCCGGGTCGGTGCTCGACAACATGCTCAAGCTCAAGCCTGACAGTATTGGCGGCGCTGGCTACGGCCTGACTGAAAGCAACGGCATCGGCGCGGCGATTGGTGGCGATCCGTTCGTTTACAAGCCCGCGACAGCCGGTTGGGCGCTGCCGATTGTCGATATCCGGATCGGCGCCAGCCCGGACCTTCCGGAGCCGAAGGGCCGCCGTGGGTTGATCTGGCTGCGTTCGCCAACCTTGATGAGCGCCTACTGGAATTTACCCGAAGCTACCGTGCAAAGCCTGCGTGACGGCTGGCTCGACACGGGCGACATCGGCTACCTCGACGACGAGGACTTTCTCACCATCACTGGTCGTGTAAAGGAGCTGATCAACCGGGGTGGCGAGAAGATATCTGCCGCTGAAATCGAGACCTGCATCCTCGACATGCCAGGTGTTCTGGAAGCTGCTGCGTTCGCGATTGCCGATCCGTTGCTGGGCGAGGCCGTGGGGCTGGCTGTGCATGGTCAGTCAGCAACGCTGCCTCAGGAACTTCAAATCCGCGCCTTCATCGGCGAGCGCCTGGCCGCCTACAAAGTGCCGGCTCAGGTTTATCGGATGCTGGAGCCTTTGCCACGTAATGCCACCGGCAAGGTACTCAAGGCGCAACTGCAAGAAAAGTTAGGCGCATAACGCCTTCGTAGTCTTTCCGGACGATGTTGGGGCCGGCAGAACAAGAACAATGGGCCCCTACCAAACAGCCTTATCAGCGAAGGAGGCAATACATGAAAATAACAAGAACAGGTCTCATGCTCGCGGTCGCGTTCACATCCAATTGCGGGTTGATTGGTTATGCGCAGGCCGAGGTGTCGCCTCAAGAAGCCGCCAAATTGGGCAAGGAGCTGACGTGCGTTGGCGCCGAGCAGGCCGGTAACGCCGAGGGCACCATACCGCCTTATACCGGCAAATACCTGGGCGAAGTGCCGGGCTGGAACCATGTGAAATTCTCAGGCGACCAGCCTGTAGATCCCTACGCAGCGGAGAAGCCTATCCTGGTGATCACTGCGCAGAACATGAGCCAGTACGAGGCGCACCTGACCGAAGGGCAGAAGGCACTGCTGAAGAAATACCCGACCACCTACAAGATGAACATCTATCCGGGCCACCGCGATTTTCGCTATCCGGATTACGTCTGCCGCCGCGTGATGGACAATGCGCTGCACGCAAAACTGGTCAACGATGGAGGAGGTTTCACAGGGCTGGGTCAGGTGCCTTTCCCTATTCCGAAAAGTGGCATGGAATTGCTGTGGAACCATCAACTGCCAGCACGTGCATACACCGAAGAAAAAACCACCGATCTGGCCTCGGTCTTGCCCAACGGCAGCATCGGTTGGGGGCGCGCCTACGCACGTAACCTGTCTCAAGCCAACTCGCCCACAGTAGAACCGAGTACCGACGGCAAGATTCAGGCGATGAGCAACAACATGACGCTCAAACCGGCTCGAGACAACGGTACGCTGAGCATTTCCCACGAACCCTACAACTTCGTCACCGACTCCCGTCAAGCCTGGTCCTACAGCCCGTCGACCCGGCGTGTGCGGCAACTGCCGGGCTACGGTTACGATCAGCCAATGATCGGCACCAACGGCACCATGACTGTCGACGAGGATCGCTTGTTCAACGGGTCACCGGAGCGATTCACCTGGAAACTCATCGGCAAGCGTGAGATCTATTCCCCGGCCAACGCGTTCAAGCCTAATGCGGGGACTCTCAAGTACGCTGACATCTTGACCCCTAATCATCCCAACCCGGATGTCATGCGTTATGAGTTGCGTCGAGTCTGGGTGCTGGAAGCTGACTTGAAAGAAGGCTATCGCCATGTCTATGGCAAGCGAGTGCTGTTTCTGGACGAAGACACGTGGAACGCCGTCATGGCCGACAACTACGACGCTCGCGGGCAGCTCTGGAAGCACGCCATGGTCAACTACTACTATCACCCTGATATGAGCGGATGGCAGGCGGGCTCGCAGTTTTTCATGGACCTGAACTCCGGCCAATACACCGGCTACGGCATGTCTAACGAAGCGAAAAAAGGCCCCGTTCTCAACGAAGGTAAATTCACGGCCGACCAGTACACCGCCGACGCGGCGAGGGCTATCGGACGCTAATCTCAGGTAGTCGAGGTACAAAAAAGCCGCATTCACTCGCGGCTTTTTTACGTCCAAAAATCACGGATTGTGTGGGGCGCGGATTGAGCGCTTTGCGAAAATCTGAAGAAGAATCGCCATCGCTGGCAAGCCAGGCTCCTACGGTTCGGTGGTGAATCCTGGATTTATGCCGTTAACGCGGCCCCCGTAGGAAACCGGCTTGCCGGTGATGGCGATTCCGAAGACGCCATCGCTGGCAAGCCAGACTCCTACGGTTCGGTGGTGAATCCTGGATCTATGCCGTTAACGCAGCCCCGTAGGAAACCGGCTTGCCGGTGATGGCGATTGTGAAGACGCCATCGCTGGCAAGCCAGGCTCCTACGGTTCGGTGGTGAATCTTGGATTTATGCCGTTAACGCAGCCCCGTAGGAAACCGGCTTGCCGGTGATGGCGATTTCGAAGGCGCCATCGCTGGCAAGCCAGACTCCTACGGTTCGGTGGTGAATGCCGCCATTCATGGTTCCAACACAAACCCGTAGGAAACCGGCTTGCCGGTGATGGCGATTTCGAAGATGCCATCGCTGGCAAGCCAGGCTCCTACGGTTCGGTGGTGAATCCTGGATTTATGCCGTTAACGCAGCCCCGTAGGAAACCGGCTTGCTGGTGATGGCGATTTCGATGATGCCATCGCTGGCAAGCCAGGCTCCTACGGGTGCAAAATTTTATTCAGTGGATCCAATAGGCGCGGTCCGTTGCGGTTTACCCCTTGCAAATGATCTTTTCACCCTTGTGTTGACGGATGTTGGCCGATAATCGCCCAATAATAATCTGTCCGTGTCTATCTATTAACTATCTGAAAAATAAACAAAAAATATAGTTTCAATTCTTTTTTGAAGTGATTTTTCCGCCATTCTCCTGCAGAAATGAGGCTCAGCCCTCTTGTCTATGGATCCATTAGCTGGTTGATTAGCGCCCTGGCACGGTAGGAGCCCATCCTGGCCGTCCCTCATAAAAACTACAAAAAGGGTTTCGTCATGAATGGCTCTTCAAGGGTGCAGAACTGCCTGGGTTCTGCTCGCTGCATGTCTGCGTGCACCACTTCAAACAGCGTGTTTTGCCACGCGCCTTCGCGCCTCCCCGGTGCGGAGTGCTTGTCATGAGTATTGACCTGAAAGCCGCCGTGGATAACGGCCCGATGGTGACTTTCCAGTGGCTCGCCGTGGGCATCTGCATCGTCCTGAACATGATCGATGGTTTCGATGTGCTGGTGATGGCGTTCACGGCGGCTTCGGTGTCCGCTGAATGGAGCCTGAGTGGTGCGCAAATCGGGATGCTGCTCAGTGCCGGATTGTTTGGCATGGCCGCGGGTTCTTTGTTTATCGCGCCATGGGCTGACCGTTTCGGTCGTCGCCCATTGATTCTGCTCTGCCTGGTGATCTCCGGTATTGGCATGCTCCTGTCTTCGCTGAGCCAGACACCGCTGCAACTGGCGCTGCTTCGGGGGCTGACCGGTCTTGGGATTGGCGGCATCCTGGCGAGTAGCAACGTGATTGCCAGCGAGTATTCCAGCAAGCGTTGGCGCGGGCTGGCGGTCAGTTTGCAGTCCACAGGTTATGCCCTTGGCGCAACGCTGGGCGGCTTGTTGGCGGTGTGGCTGCTCACGCATTGGGGCTGGCGTTCAGTGTTCCTGTTTGGCGGTATCGTGACCCTGGCCGTCATACCGTTGGTGCTGCTCTGGCTGCCTGAGTCTCTGGATTTCCTGCTCGCGCGTCGTCCGGCCACAGCCTTGCAACGAATCAATCGGCTGGCGCTGCGCATGGGGCAACCGACGTTGAATCAACTGCCACCGATAACGGCTCGCCAGCCTGGCGTTACCGCAAGCTTTACACAACTGCTGTCGCCATCGATGCGCCGCACCACACTGGTGATCTGGCTGCTGTTTTTCCTGGTGATGTTCGGCTTCTATTTCGTCATGAGCTGGACCCCTAAATTGTTGGTGTCGGCTGGGCTGTCCGCTCAGCAAGGCATTACCGGCGGAGTGTTGCTCAGTGTCGGCGGGATCTTCGGTGCGGCGTTGATCGGTGGCTTGTCATCGCGTTGGCCGCTGGCCAGGGTGTTGTCGCTGTTTATGCTGATCACCGCAGGCTTGCTCGTACTGTTTGTGGGTTCCGCGTCTTCGGTGATGGCGGCGCTGGGGCTTGGGCTGTTGATCGGGCTGTTTGCCAATGGCTGCGTGGCGGGTCTCTACGCGCTATCGCCGGTGGTGTACGACGCTTCGGTGCGTGCCACCGGCGTCGGTTGGGGCATCGGGATTGGCCGTATCGGCGCCATCCTGTCACCGATAGTCGCAGGCTTCCTGCTCGACGGTGGCTGGCAACCGCTGCACTTGTACGGCGTATTTGCCAGTGTGTTTGTGATCGCCGCCGGTTGCCTGTTGTTGCTCAAACCGGGCAGGGCGCAACCGCAGGCGGCGCTGGCGCAAGCCTGAATCTGGCCGCCCCTGTGGCGGCTGATTCTCCCTCGATGTTGTAACCCACTGATTTATGCCCGTCGCTGGCGGGCACATTCCTCACGCACTCAATGGGCGGGCTTATCAGCTGCGGGGAGCGGCTGCGCTCAAAAAACGGAGAACAATAAGAATGAAGATGACTGCCTGTGTACGCCCTTCGTCGATGGTGGGTGCCTCGTTGTCGTTGGCACTTTGCGCGCCTGTCATGGCGCAGGAGAATGGTTTTTTCGAGGATTCGACCACCGACCTCACGCTGCGCAACTACTACTTCAATCGTGATTTTCGCGACCCCGGCGCGAGTAAAAGCAAGGTCGATGAATGGGCCCAAGGCTTTATTCTCAAGTTCAGCTCTGGTTACACACCAGGCATCATTGGTTTCGGTGCCGAAGGTATCGCCATGTTCGGGGTCAAGCTCGACAGCAGTCGCCTGGCCAGTGGTTCGGAACTGTTGCCGGTGCATGACGATGGTCGGGCCGCCGACAATTACGGTCGGGCCGGGGTGGCGGCGAAAATGCGTTTCTCCGCGACCGAGCTGAAAGTCGGCGAATTGATGCCCGATATTCCGCTGCTGCGCTACGACGACGGTCGCCTGTTGCCGCAGACCTTTCGCGGCGCGATGCTGGTCTCCAAAGAGATCGAAGGGCTGGGCGTGCAGGCGGGTCAATATTCATCGGTCAGCTTGCGCAATTCTTCCGACATGCAGGACTTGTCGGCGTGGGCTGCACCGGGCGTGACCTCGGATAAGTTCAACTACGCCGGGGCCGAATATCGCTTCAATCAGCAACGTACCTTGATGGGGATTTGGCATTCACAGCTGCAAGATATCTATCAGCAAAGCTACTTCAACCTGCTGCATAAACAGCCGGTTGGTGATTGGGTGCTGGGCGCGAACCTTGGCTATTTCATTGACAAGGATGACGGCAGTGCGCGCATCGGCAACATCCAGAGCCGCACCGCCTATGCCTTGTTTTCGGCGGCAACGGGCGGCCATACGCTCTACCTGGGGCTGCAGAAAGTCAGTGGCGACAGCCCATGGATGTCGGTTTACGGCAGCAGTGGCCGGACCTTGGGCAACGACATGTACAACGGTAACTTCAGCAACGCCGACGAGCGCTCATGGCAGGCACGTTACGACTATAACTTCGCGGCGATGGGCGTACCCGGTCTGCTGGCGATGGTGCGTTACGGTCATGGCGACAATGCCACGACCAAGGTCGGCAGCGGCGGCAAGGAGTGGGAGCGTGACACCGAACTTGGCTACACCGTGCAAAGCGGTTCGCTTAAAAACCTGAGCGTGCGGCTGAACAACGCCACCAACCGTCGCAGCTTCAACAGCGATTTCGACCAGACGCGGTTGATCGTCAGTTACCCGCTGTCGCTCTGAACACCGGTAGGGCCACAGCCCCGCGCCTGAATCAGGCGCGGGGCTTTCTGTGCCTGACGATCAGTTGGCTGCAGCGGGTGCAATGCATGCGTTACTATGGCGGCCCACGTTTTTCTGGAAGTTGCCTGGATGAGCAAGCCTGGCCAATTGGTGCTGATAGCGCTGCGCAAGATGATTGCCTCTGGCGAACTGGCGGCTGGCGAGCGGTTGATGGAGATACCCACGGCAGAGCTGTTCGGGGTATCACGGATGCCGGTACGCATGGCGTTCCGCACGCTGGAGCAGGAAGGCCTGCTGGTGCGGTTTGGTGGTCGAGGCTTTCAAGTGCGCTCGGTCAGCGCCGATGACATTGCGGGTGCCGTCGAAGTGCGCGGTGTGCTCGAAGGCCTGGCGGCGCGGCAAACTGCCGAGCGCGGGCTGTCGCCAGAAGGGCGAGTGATTCTGGAGCGATGCCTGCAGCAAGGCGATGAGCTGTTCGATAAAGGATTTGTGACCGAGGATGATCTTGAGGTGTATCACGACCTCAACATGCGCTTCCATCAGGTGATTGTCGAAGGCAGCCACAACCCGGCCATCGCTGATGCGTTGGCACGCAACGATCACTTGCCGTTTGCATCGGTGACGGCGCTGGCAGTGGATCGCAAAGACATGGTCCGCGAGTATCGGCGTTTCAACTACGCCCATATGCAGCACCATTCCGTGTTTGATGCGCTGATCAGTCGTCAGGGCGCCCGTGCTGAAGCCATTATGCGCGAGCACGCCAACGCTACTCTGCGCTACGCCGAAATATTCGGTTCGGCGACAGCAGACGAGCGGATGAAGGTTATTCACCGCTCGGAGTGAAAGGGCGTGGCGTCAGATGTCCAGCACCAGCAACGGTGATTTCGAGCGCGAGCAGCACGGAGTGAATTGATCGTTGAGCGCTTGTTCCTCCTCGCTCAGGAACAGGTCGCGGTGTTCCGGCACGCCGTCCAGCACGCGGGTCAGGCAAGTGCCGCAAATACCTTGTTCGCAGGACATGGCAATGTCGATGCCATGGCTTTCCAGCACCTGCACCACTGTCTTGTCGGCCGGGATCTCGAACACCTGGCCGGTGCTGCTGACCTTGACCGAAAAGCTCCCGTCCTGGCTGGTGTCGGTTGGTGTTGCGGCGAAATACTCGCGGTGCAGCAATTCTTCCTGCCAGCCTTGAGCGCGAGCGCTGTCCAGTACGTGCTGCATAAAACCGCCGGGGCCACAGACGTACACGTGAACATTGTCTTGCGGGTTGGCCAATACTTGAGCGGCGTTCAGCGCGGTGTCGGGTTGCTCGTCAAAGTGCAGAAACACCCGGTCGGCGAATGCCGAGTGGCGAATTCGATCGACAAACGCAGCGCGCTCACTGGAGCGGGCGCAGTAATGCATTTCGAAATCGGCGCCACTGTGGGCCAGTCGTTCGGCCATGCACAGAATCGGGGTGATCCCGATGCCGCCTGCAAACAACAGGCTGCGTTTTGCCTGGTGAGCCAGCGGGAACAAATTGCGCGGCTCGCTGATGCGCAAGCGATCCCCGGCGTTGATCAATTCGTGCAGCCTTTGCGAGCCGCCGCGTGAGGCGGGGTCCCTGAGTACGCCGATCACATAGCGGTGCTGTTCTTCAGGATGGTTGCACAGTGAATATTGCCGGATCAGGCCACCCGGCAGGTGCACGTCGATGTGTGCGCCAGCGCTGAAAGCGGGCAGGGGTCCTTGATCAATGCTGGCCAGCTCATAGCTGCAAATACCTTGCGCTTCGTCTTTGCGCGATACCACTACCACATCAATCATGCTTCATCCTCGCAGCGTTACCATCGCAGTGGTCGCTGCTCATTATTCTTAAAATGTTGATACGCACGAAGGCTGGCGCGGCAATCGTTGCCGCGCCGTTTTCAGCTATTGGGCGCTAGCGATCAGTTGCGGTTCGGGGGCGCGCTCGCCGGCAATGATCCGGTCGAGGACGCGTCGCGACTGCACGCCGCCCGCGTCAATATTGAGCTTCAGAACATTGCGATGAGGATGGTCCAGAAGGTTTTGCTGCTGGCGTTCGAGCATTTCCAGGTCTTCACTGAAAATCTTGCCCTGGCCCTCGCGAATGGTTGCCGTCAGCGCCTCGTCCTGTGGATTGAAGTTGCGGGCCATGCCCCAGAAATACCAGATGGAGGTGTCGGTTTCCGGGGTGATGAAATCAACCACAATGCTCGATGCCTTGAACTCGGGCGCAGCGTGGTAGCCACCTTTTCCGGCATGGGCCACGCCGACTTCGATCAGCACGTGGCTGGGTGGCGAGAAGCGGCAGATCTGCCAGCGATCCACAGGCACGTCATCGGCCAGATTGTTGCCGCGCAACGCCATGCGCCAGAACGGCGGGGCCATGATGTTTTCCATGTGACGCGCAGTCACCACTTGATCACCCTCGACCGTGGTGGTCGGAGGCACTTCATCAATTTCTTTCTGGCCGATGCTGGAAGCATGCACGTAAGTTTCGTGCGTCAGGTCCATCAGGTTGTCGATCATCAAGCGATAGTCGCAACCGATGTGAAACAGTCCGCCGCCGTAAGCCCATTCATCGCTCACGGCCCATTCCAGATGATGGATCAATGCCGGATCGGCTTTGTCCTGCTCGCCCGGCCAAACCCAGATAAAGCCATAACGCTCGACCACCGCGTAAGACTTGTTGCACGGGAAGCCGCGAACGCGTTGCCCTGGCATCTCGACGGTTTTGCCATCGCATCCCATCACCAGGCCGTGGTAACCGCACACCAGATTGCCATTTTCGACGTAGCCCAACGACAGCGGTGCACCGCGGTGAGGGCAAAAGTCTTCTACGGCAGCGACCCTGTTTTCCGGGCCCCGATAGAACACTATTTTTTCACCGCAAATCTGCCGCCCAAGTGGCTTTTCAGCAATTTCATCAGGCGTGCAGGCAACGTACCACGTGTTTTTTGGATACATGAAAATCTCCGGGTCAGGGCTTTTTTTGATCTTATGGATCCATTAGGCGTTATATGGATCCATTAAGTCAACTTTCACGCTGTACTTTCAGGAAATATTCATTCAGTGGATCCATTGGTTGGCTTTTGACGTCAACCCGTACCAAACAACTGCCGAACTAGATTCGGCGTGCTGCCCGTCCAGCGCTTGAATGAGCGACGAAAGTTTGCCGCGTCGTTGAAGCTCAAGTAGTCGGCGACCTGTTCGTTGCTGAAACCCTTGATCTGATACAGGTACAACGCCACGTGCTTGCGCACCAGATCAACCTGCTGTTGAAACCCGGTGTCATGTTTTTGCAGTTTGCGTTTGAGCGTGGCCGGGCTCATGGCGAAGGCCTGGGCCGCTTGTTCGAGGTTGGGCGTTTCTCGAACGTGGGTTTGCAGGTAGTGATACAGGCAGTCGACGAAGCTTGAGGCAAAGCCCAACTGGTGGATCTGCTGCTGGGCTTCCTGGCGAGCGACCTGGCCGACGGTGGTCGATGCATTTGGCCAGGGTTGTGCGAGGTGCTCGCGTGGAATACGCATCATGTCCAAGGGCCGGTTGAACTGCGTGTGTTCGCCCAGATGCACCCAATACTGCTCGACGTATCGCGGTTCAGCGTGGCTAAAACTGCATTCCCACGGCAAGCGTTGGCCACTCTGGGAGCGGCTCATGGCGACGATTGAGGTCATGCTCGCTTCCAGCAAAAAGCGCCATTGTTCATTCGCGCCGCAGCTGTCGAGCCAATAGAAATAGGCGTGTTTTTCATCCAGCAGCAGTCGCGGAGTCACCAGTGGGCTGAGCAGCGTCTGCTGCCGTACCAGCGTCTCGAGCGCCTGGTGCAGGTTTTGTGCGTGGCGCAGCGCGTGGCTGGCCGGGCCGTAATGCCCCGGCAGCAAGCGTTGCCCAAACAGGAAGCTGCTGTCGTCGGCATCCAGCAAGCGTCGGCTGTTGGCGATCAGTGCAAAAAACTGCTGCGGGCTTAGCCGGGTCTGGCCGGCAAGGATGTCGTCATGAAAAAGTCCGGTGCCACGCAGCAGGCGATGACTGTCGATGTCTCGCGACAGGGCAAGATCAATCAGGGTCGCCGGTTGGTAATGCGCCGGAATAAAACGGCTGTCGTTTTCATACCACGTGGTTTTTAAGGTCATGGCCGAGCCTCAGGCCGTTCTTGCCAGTGGCTGCTTGGCTCGGGCCAAAGCGAGGTTGAGGCGCTTGAGGAGGGCATCCGGCTCCTCGTTCATGGCCATGACCACCGCAGTGCCTGCCGACAAATGCACGCGCTCGCTGTGCTGGCGGGTTTTATGCGCCAGTCCCTGAACGGCGTGTTGCAGTTCAAGCGCCAATAGCCGTGCCTGACTTTCGCCCGTGTTGGGCAGCAGCACCACAAAACGGTCGCCGGCCAAGCGGCAGAGCAAGTCCTGGCGGCGCAGATTCAGCAACAGCAGATGACTGAGGGCCTGTAACACCGCATCGCCCTCGGCATGCCCGAACGTTTGATTGATTGCGGCAAAATTGTCGATGTCCAGCGCCAGCAGTGACAACGGCTGTTGTTGCCGATGGCTCTCTTCAAGGCTGGCAACCAGTTGCCGCTTGAGGTAATCGGCGCCACCCAGCGGCGTCAATTTGTCGAACAGACGGTGTTCACGGAACAGCTTTTCGCGCTTCTCCATCTGGGCGCTTATCGCCAGTTGTTCGCGATGCCAGTGATAGATGCCGATGGTCAGCAGAATCATCCCCACCGGCATCGGACCGGACTCGAGCCAGTGATCCCAGGTAATGCTATCGGGCAGACGGATGAACTCGTCGAGGCTGTCGATCCACCATGAAAAAAAGATGAAGCTCAGGCCCAGTGCCAGGTAATTGGTGACGCGTCCAGCGGGGCGACTTTTCAGCACCAACCCCAGCCACAGCAGAACCAACAATGCCGTTCCGCCTTCGCCAACGATGTCCAGCCATACCCATTCGCTGATGCTTTTCAACTCGCCGCATGCCAGGTACAGAAGCAAACCGAGGTTCGCCGCCAGCAGCAGCGAGAAGAGCTTCCAGCGGTGAGGCTTGAGCACAGAGAACATGGCCTTGATCCTTTGAAGTAGAGGCGATGCGCGTCAGCACAGCAGATGTTTATGACAGCGGGGTGACCGGGTTGAAAGATCGCTATGGGTCGAATCAGCTCACCCGGCCCATGGTTTTTTTTACCTCGGGTGCGCTGGCGTGAAGGTGCGGGCGACCTCTGCGCAACGTTTACGCAGTGGTGGCCGAGCGGGCCGAATACGGGTGTGGGTCATATCAGCTCAGTTCAGCTCCCGATGGCCATTGAAACACCGGTTTACAGGACTCACGGCCGACCGCTGTCACAGAACCGTCATCCCCCAACCCTAGCTTGCGCTCTCAGTTGCCGGGCCTGTTGCCTGGCGTTATCGGGCTCTTGGGGGAGGACATTCATGTACAAGCGCAGCAGCACCGCCGGGTTATTCGGCTTTACCCTCACAGCGTTAGCCATGGCCATGACCAGTGAACGCCTGAGCGCTGCCGAAAGCTCGACGAATACCGAGCACGTCGAAGTGGTGGGGCAAGCCGCGAGCATCGATAAAGCGCTGAAGGAGCAACGCAGTTCCGACAGCATCAAGAGTGTGGTGCATGCCGATGGCATGGCGCAGTTGCCCGATGAAAACGTTGCCGAAGCGGCGCAGCGCTTGCCGGGGATCAGTGTTGAGCGTGATCAGGGTGAAGGGCGCTTTGTCAGCGTTCGCGGTTTGGGCCCGGACCTCAACAGCGTGACCATCAACGGTACATTGGTGCCCTCGCCGGAAAGCGAGCGCCGCGCCGTCGCGCTGGATGTATTGCCGTCAGAGCTGGTGCAGTCGTTATCGGTGATCAAGACGCTGACGCCGGACATGGATGCCAACTCCCTGGGCGGCACCGTCGATGTCAAAAGCCTCTCGGCCTTCGATCACAAAGGCCTGTTCTACACCGGCAGCAGTGAGGCCAGTTACGACAAGAACACCCGTCAGACCAGTCCCAAGTTTTCCGGCGCGGCGAGTAATCGTTTCAGTCTTGGCGACGGTATCGACAACTTCGGTGTGGCGGCGGCACTGAGCTGGCAGAAACGCGATTTTGGTTCGGACAACGTTGAAACCGGCGGCGCCTGGGATTTTCAGCAAGGTGCCAAACTTGAGGAATTCGAGCAGCGCGACTACGACATCAGCCGCGAGCGAACCGGCGGTGGCCTGAACTTCGATTACAAACCCGACGACCTCAGCAGCTACTACCTGCGCACCTTGTACAGCCGCTACAAGGACAGCGAAACCCGCAACTCCACCAGTTTTGAGTTTGCCGATCCACTGGCGGCAGGTGAAGCAGGTGATACCGAGGGTTCGCGCAAACTCAAACAGCGTGAAGAAACCCAGGAAATTCAGTCCTACGTACTCGGTGGCGAACGCATGTTCGGTCTGTGGACCTTGAGCGGTCAGGCCGGTTACAGCCGTTCCAGCGAAGACAGCCCTGGCCATATCGCCAATGCTGCTTTCGACGGCGCCGATGACTTTGCCGACAGCGGCTTTTACGACAACGAAAAGCCCCGCCCGGTGATTGGGCAGGGCTTCTACAACCCCGAGAATTTCAGCCTCGATAAAGTTGACTGGGAAAAACAGCGAACCACCGACACCGAGAAGAACCTGCGCCTGGATCTGGCCCGGGATTACGATTTCAAAGGCTATGCATCACAGGTCAAGTTCGGCGGCAAGGTCAGCCGACGCAACAAGGACAATGATCTGGATGCCTGGGTTTATGAAGACTTTGATGACCTGGGTTTCAGTGACGAACAACTCAACCTCACGCGGTTCCAGAAAGGCAACGTCGATTACCGCCTCGGGCAGTTCGGGCCGGGCATCAGCGGCAGTGGCATCAAGCAGTTGATCGGCGGGTTGAACCGGGCGGACTTTTATGACGAGACCGAGTCGCGGGTCAACGACTTCAAAATCCGTGAGGACATTAACGCCGGCTATTTGATGAACACCCTCGACATCGACGACTGGCGCTTCATTGCCGGCCTGCGTTACGAGGGTACCGAGTTCCAGGCCAAGGGCACCGGCGCCACGGACGGCGAGTTCCAGGCAACCGACACCAAACGCCGTTATCACCACTGGTTACCAGGCTTGCATGCTCGCTATCAGCTGGACAAGAACACCCAGGTTCGCGCCGCCTGGACCAAATCCGTGGTGCGCCCGACCTTCGGTCAACTGGCGCCAGGTTTTATCATTGACGATGACGAAGCAACCTTCGGCAACCCGGAACTCAAACCACTGGAGTCGAGCAACCTCGACCTTGGTATCGAGCACTTCATGGGACGTGCCGGCACCGTTTCGGCGTTCGTGTTCTACAAGGACATCAAGAACTTCGTCTACAACACCGACCTGGCCGGCACGGGGCAGTGGGTTGATTTCACCGAAGCCCACACGTTTGCCAACGGCGACAGCGCCAAGCTTTACGGGTTGGAACTGGCGTACTCGCAGAAATTCGATTGGCTGCCCGCGCCGTGGAATGGCTTGCTGGTGGGCGCCAATACCACGTTCAGCCGATCCGACGCCGAGATCAAGGGGTTCGACGCGGCCAGTGGCACCCACCGTAAGCGCGGCATCGATTTGCCCAATCAGTCCGACACTGTCGGCAACCTGATGCTCGGTTGGGAGAACGACACAGTGAGCCTGCGACTGTCGGCCAACTACAAGTCGGATTACCTGTTCGAGCTGGCCTCTATCAACGACAAAGCCCACGACCTGCACGTCGATTCGCAAACCTTCGTCGACTTCAGCGCGCGCTACTCGCTGAGCAAAAACCTGCAGGTGAGTTTCGAGGCGCAGAACCTTACCGATCAGCCGTACTTCGTCTACACCGGCAACCGCTCCTACAACGGCCAGTACGAAGAATACGGCCCGACCTACAAGCTCGGCTTGACCTTCACCCACTTCTAAATTTCGCGGTGGCAGCCAGATGCTGCCACCCCATGACATGGACTTTGCCCGTTGATGAGCCTTTCGTTATTACCCAAACGCAGCATTCTCGCCGCACTGATCACCCTCGCCGCAGGTCAGGTTTTGGCGGCCGCGCCGAGCCTCGCACTTAAGCCGTGGGCGCCCAGCCTTGCGGTCGATGCAGTCGCTTTTATGCCAGCAAATCTGGGGCCCGAGCGTCTGGCTGCAAGCCTGCGTGATGGCTTGCTGTTGCTTGATCCACAAGGTGCCGAACTGGCGCGACTCAAAGGCTCGTTCAGCAGCGTGGACAGCCGTGCCGCCGGGCAGCAGGTGCTTGTGGCAAGTCTCGACAACGAGCGCCAGCAAGCCGTGTTGATCAACCTTGACCCCGGCAAACGCAGTTGGGGCCAACCGGTGTATTTGCCGGCACGTGATTACCCGGTGAATGGCGTGTGCCTGTACCGCGATGAAGCGAGCAACCTGTTCGTGTTTCTGGTGGGCGAGGAGGGTAAGGGCGAGCAGTGGTTGGTCGGCAATGGCGCGACAATAAATTCACAACCGCAAAAGGTCCGCGGTCTGCCGTTGCCACCGTCGGCCACCGATTGCCAGGTCGATGACGGCGCCCATCTATTGGTGGTCAATGAAGAAAACGTCGGTTGGTGGGCTTACTCCGCGCATCCGGAAGCCGATGTGAAGCGTTCGCCAGTGGCCATGCGTGCCCCTTATGGCGAGATCAAGCAGATGGCGGGAGCCATGGCACTGGTGCCCGGTGGCGTTGTCGCACTCGACCCCAAAGCCGCGCAACTGCACCTCTATCAGCAGCAAGGTGAGCGCTGGATTGCCCAAGCCACCGTGGCGCTGACAGGTTTGAAAGAACCGCAAAACCTGGCCGTGCGCCCGACGGCTAAAGGCCTGCAAGTCGTGGTGCGCGACGATGACAGCGGTCGTCTGTATCAGGGCGAGCTGAATTGGCAGCCAACGCCGGTGCCCCTGGCGCCCGTGCTGCCGACTGTGCCGGCGATAGTCCAGAGTGATCCGGTGGGACGCCAGGGCGATGCGGCGGACGACCCGGCCATCTGGATTCATCCGCAGCAGCCAGCCCTGAGTCGCGTGCTGGGCACCAATAAAAAACAGGGTCTGCTGGTGTACGACCTGCAAGGCAAATTGCAGCAGGAATTGTCGGTAGGACGATTGAACAACGTCGACGTGCGACCAAACTTCAAGCTCGGCCAGCACACTGTCGACCTTGCCGTGGCCAGTAATCGCGATCACAACAGCCTTAGCGTGTTCAGCATTGATCGCCAAAGCGGCGAGCTGCGTGAAGCAGGAGAAATCCCCACACCGCTCAAGGAAATCTACGGCATCTGCCTGTTCCAGCCTGCCAGCGGTGAAATCTACGCGATTGCCAATGACAAGGACGGCACCTTCCTGCAATACCGCCTGAGTGCGCCGAATGGCGCGGTGCAAGGTGAGTTGGTGCGCCAGTTCAAAGTCGATAGCCAGCCTGAGGGCTGCGTCGCCGACGATCAGCGTCAACGCTTGTTTCTGGGTGAGGAGGATGTGGGCGTGTGGGCGGTTGACGCCCGCGCCGATCAGCCGGCGACGTTGAGCAGCGTGATCAAGGTCGGACCGCAGCTGCATGCCGATATCGAAGGCTTGGCGCTGTACCAAAGTCCCGATCACGACTACCTGGTGATCTCAAGCCAGGGCAATGACAGCTATCTGGTGCTGGATGCCGAGCCACCGTTCGCTTCTCGAGGCGCGTTCCGAGTGGGCCTCAACGCTGAGGCCGGTATCGATGGCGCCTCCGAAACCGATGGCCTGGAAGTCACTTCGGTCAACCTTGGCGGTGCCTGGAGCGCGGGCATGATGGTGGTGCAGGACGGCCGAAAACGCATGCCCGAGCAGACCCAGAATTTCAAATTCGTGCCCTGGGCCGAGGTCACCAAAACACTGAAGTTGCCCTGACCCGTTCAGTCATCACCCTGTCATCACTTTTTCATCGAATAGCTCAATGGCCGTCGCGCATCGACGGCCTGCGAGCGCCAAACAAGGAGTTTCACCATGCAGGCCACTCTGGAACACATGACGATTTGGGGGCTGATCAGCGACGCGAGCCTGTTGGTCAAAGCGGTGATGCTTATCCTGTTGCTGGCATCGATCGCCAGTTGGTATCTGATCATCCAGCGCGGCAGTGTCCTGCAGCGCCGCGAGCGGCAGATGAACGCTTTCGTGCAGCGTTTTCGTACTGCGCCGGAGCTGTTGCCGTTGTACCGGGAGACGGCGAGAAGCGCTGATAACGAGGCCGGCGTAGAGCCGATTTTCCAGGCGGGTTATCAGGAATTCAGCCACCTCAAACAGCATTCCGCAAACACCGCCGAGGTGGTGCTCGAAGGGGTCGAGCGTTCGCTTTATGTGGCGATCAGCGAGCAGGAAATCCAGCTGGAGAAGGGGTTGCAGTTTCTCGCCACCGTGGGTTCGGTCAGCCCGTACATCGGCCTGTTCGGCACGGTGTGGGGCATCATGAATTCCTTCCTCGGTTTGTCTCAAGTGCAGCAGGCGACGCTCTCCACGGTGGCACCGGGTATCGCCGAGGCCTTGATCGCGACCGCCATTGGATTGTTCGCGGCGATTCCAGCGGTGATTGCCTACAACCGTTTTTCGTCCCGCAGCCAAACCTTGCTGACGCGTTATTACGCCTTCGGTAACGAGCTGCAAGTACGTCTGCATCGCACGTTACACGGCGCGCCGTTGAACCTGGCGGCTGCCGCCTGAGAGGAGAGTGAGCATGCTCGTCAGACCGCAACGCAAACACGGGCCCAAGGCCGAAATGAACGTGGTGCCTTACATCGACGTGATGTTGGTGCTGCTGGTGATTTTCATGGTCACCGCGCCAATGCTCACCCAAGGCGTGAAGATCGAACTGCCCAAGGTCGCGAGTGAAGCGCTGGCCACCGATAATCGCCAGCAAATTCTGACCTTGTCGGTCAAAGCCGAGGGTGGTTATTACTGGAATCTTGGCGGCGAACTCGACACGCAACACCAGACCGACAGCGCCGTTTCGCTTGACGATATGCAGGCCAAGGTGGCGCAGATCGTTGCCGAGCGGCATGACACGCAGGTGTACATCCGTGCCGACAAAGACGCCGGTTATGGCAGCGTTGTCGCCGCCATGGCCGCTCTGCAGCAGGGCGGGGTCAGCAACCTTGGGCTGGTGACCGAGGCCCCGCAATGACGGCGATGATCATGGACACCCCGTCCTTGAAATGGCAGAGTGTTAATCGCAGCGAGTTCTGGCGCAACGGCCTGGCTGCTAGCCTGGCGGTGGCCCTGCATGCGCTTGCCCTCGCATTGTTGGTTCACGGCTGGTCAGTCGAGAAGCCAGCCGTCGAGCCGCCCAAGGTGCTGACAACCCGTC
This sequence comes from Gordonia sp. IEGM753, assembly GCF_050321825.1. Classification (NCBI taxonomy): domain Bacteria; kingdom Bacillati; phylum Actinomycetota; class Actinomycetes; order Mycobacteriales; family Gordoniaceae; genus Gordonia; species Gordonia sp. IEGM753. Next base: position 2,432,342 of record NZ_JBNQGB010000001.1, on the reverse strand, counting down.
TGGTGGTGGTGTCACCGGCAGCGCCGCCTCAAGTATCCGAACCGCTGCCGGTGCCCGCTGCAGGGGCGCCGACACCGCCCGAGCCCACTGTGGCGGCGCCAGTAAAACCGTTGGCCGATCCGCAGGTCCAGGCGCAAAAGCTTGAACAGGCGGCACTTGCACGCAAACGGGTCGAAGACAAAAAACAAGCCGTTCAGGCGGAGCAGCAACGCCAGCGCCTGGCGTCAGAAAAAAGCCAGCGCGAGGCGCAGGAGCAGCGTCTGGCGAATGAACAGGCACAACAGGCGCAGCACGCTGAGCAGGCGCGATTGGCCGCCGAGCGCGCTCGTCAGCAAGCGGCTCAGGCCGTCGCCGACAGTCGTCAATACTTGCCCTTGAGCAAAGAGGCGCCGGACTATCCGCAGCGTGCGCTGGATAAAAACATCGAAGGCGATTGCACCGTGGAATACACCGTTAACCCACAAGGGTTGATCGAGCACCCCACCGTGCTCGAAGGCTGCCATCCGATGTTCATGCGACCGTCACTGGCCGCTGCCAACACCTTTCGTTATCAGCCCCGAATAATCGATGGCCGAGCGGTGGCGGTCCCTGCCGTGCGCAATACGTTCCACTATCGGATCAAGTAGTCGGATAACGGTCAGGCTTTTATATTCCTGAAAGGTATAAATAGATAATTATATATTCCTTTTAATGTTTGCTCGCGACGTGCATTTTGAAGGCCTGCACACCCGTGCGCATCGGCTCGACATCAAACAGGAAGCCTCATCATGACCATCAAAGCGATCAACGTCCGTAACCAGTTCAAGGGCGTCATCAAGGAAATTGTGCACGGCGAAGTGGTTTCCGAAATCGATGTGCAAACCGCTTCCGGAATTGTCACCTCGGTGATTACCTCGCGCTCGGTGCGCGACTTGGAGTTGAAGATTGGCAGTGAAGTAATCGCCTTCGTAAAATCCACCGAAGTCTCGATCGCCAAGCTCTGACGCAGCATGACGGAGCCGGCCTGCTCGCGATGGTCGGCAACGATCACGCGCAGTGACTGAATCAACGCGTTGCCCTGACACTTTTCGCGAGCAGGCTCGCTCCCACATTGGATCGGCGTCGCACACCAATTCCGAGTCCGGCAAAAATACAACGGTGGGAGCCAGCCTGCTGGCGAAGGCTGACTGGCATTCACCCTTGATATCGCCTGGCACAACCCTTTCGCGAGCAGGCTCGCTCCCACAGTATTGACCGTGACCAACGCACATTTTGCCCGTAACAACGTCCCGTGTGGGAGCAAGCCTGCTCGCGATGGACTCCGATACGACGCGTTTATTCAGGTCACGCAGTATCGTTAACGGTCATCGCGAGCAGGCTCGTTCCTGCGGTTTCTGGTTCGCTTCCAGGCATCACCGGTAAAAAAACTCACTGGTCTTTTTCGCAGTTAACCATCCATGCCACGCCGAACCGGTCGGTCAACATGCCGAATCGCGCGGCCCAGAACGTCGCTTCCAGCGGCATTTGCACAGTGCCGTCCTCTGCCAATGCGCTAAAAATCCGTTCAGCTTCGGCAATGCTCTCGACGTTCAGCGAGATGGAACAACCCGCCATCTCGTCCGTGGGACGATCCGGCGTAGTGTCCGAGCCTATGATCGCTTGATCGCCCACCACCAGCCGGGTGTGGATGATCAGGTTGTGCAGGTCCGCCGGCACGTGTTCCCGCGCCGGGCTCTCACCGAAGGTCATCATGGCTTCGATTTGCCCTTGCAGGCTGTTGGCGTAAAAGGTGAAGGCCGCTTTGCAGTCACCGTTGAAGATCAGGTAGGGATTGATTTTCATGATTGCGCTCCCGGTCATTGAAAGGCACACATCGGTTGAACGTCAGGTTTGCCTGCGAGTTCCGATGGACATTGGCCCGGGTAGCAAAGACCTAAAACGGGGCGAGCGTCGCTGATTTTTTAGATGTTTTTTCTATAGGGCGGGCGAGGCTTATCGCTTCCACAGAGCGCCGCGGGGCCAGCAGCCGCTCGATGGCGCCACAAACCAGGTTTTCCAGCAGCTCATTGCGCTCTGCTTCGTCCAGCGTGTGCTGCGCCAGCCAGCTCGGAGCGCTATTGAGCAGCGACGCAATGGCGTGACCGGCCGCCAGTTGGCCTGTTTCACTGAAACGCGAGCGCACACCGACCATCTTCAGCAACACGCGTTCGTACTGTTCGCGCAGCTTTCGAACGCGCTCTTGCTGCTCTTCATTCAGGCAACTGCTGTCACGCTCCACCAGCCGAAAATGCCAGGGCATTTCCTGATGCAGCGTCAAATGTGCCTGAATCAAAGCCTGCAACCTGTCACGCTTGGCCGGGGCCTTTTGCGCAATGCGCCCCAGCGATGCCAGCAGCTCTTCGTAAAACTCTTCGATCAGGTCGAGCAGCAAGTGCTGCTTGCTTGGGTAATGGTGATACAGCGAGCCCGGGGAAAGCCCCAGGCACGTCGCGAGCTCGCGCATGCCGACCTGCCCGAACCCCTTGCTGGCAAACAACTCCAGCACCTTGTCCCGGTACTCGGCAAAACGCGTGCAACGCTCAGGCATAGGCATGGAAACCGCGCCCCGATTTGCGTCCCAGGTAGCCGGCGGCGACCATTTCCTTGAGCAGTGGCGCAGGGCGGTACTTGCTGTCGTTAAACCCGTCGTGAAACGCCTCGATGATCGACAACAACGTGTCCAGACCGATCAAGTCTGCCAGCGCCAGCGGACCGATGGGCTGGTTGCAACCCAGGCGCATACCGGCGTCGATGTCTTCGGCGCTGGCCAGGCCTTCCTGAAACACCAGGATCGCTTCGTTGATCATCGGCACCAGAATCCGGTTCACGACAAACCCCGGACGGTTACCGGCGGTGATCGCGGTTTTACCGAGTGTGGTGGCCATGTCCAGCGCCAGCGCATGCGTCGCGTCACTGGTTTGCAGGCCGCGAATCACTTCAATCAGGCCCATCACCGGCACCGGGTTGAAAAAGTGCAGGCCGATGAACCGCTCAGGTGAGCTGACGCTGGCCGCCAGTTGGGTAATGGACAGCGACGAGGTGTTGGACGCAATCACGCACTCAGCGCTGACTTGCGCGGCGATTTGCTGCAATACCCGCAGTTTCAGGTCGAGGTTTTCGGTGGCGGCCTCGATGACCATCTGCACATTGTGCAAACTGCTGTAATCGGTGCTGGTGCGGATTTTGTCGAGGGCGGCCAGTTTTTGCTGTTCGCTCAGCGTTTCCTTGGCCACTTGTCGATCCAGGTTTTTGCCGACGGTGGCGATAGCCTTTTGCAGAGCGCTCTCGGAAATGTCGATCAGGGTCACGTTGAAACCCGCCACTGCACAGACCTGTGCAATGCCGTTGCCCATGGTGCCCGCGCCGATCACGCCGATGTTTTGCAGATTCATGTTCCGATCCTTCCGATCCAGCCGTGCGATACCTTGGCCGAGACTGCGGCCGAAAGCGTACTATTGGCGCCGAGTCTAGAGCTGGCCGGGCGGTTGTCCTATGCCGAAACTGTTCAACGGCGCTGGTGTTTTTTGCCATTTCAGGTGATGGGGGGGAGAAGCGTTCATATGCGGGAAAAGGACTCAGTAGCCGTCTACTTCGTACAGGCCATGATCCATGGGCTGCGGGGAAACCCGCAGCGTTTGAGGGCTGTACTGGAAAAGGCCGGCATCGACCCGGTGCTGATCGAGCAGCCAACGGCGCGGGTTCCGGCGAGTGAGTTTGCTGCGTTGTGGTTGATTCTGATCCAGGAGCTGAACGACGAGTTTTTCGCGCTCGACTCCCATGGCATGCTGCCGGGCAGCTTCGCGCTGATCTGTCGCGCGTTGATTCAAGAGCCTGACCTGCACAAAGCCATGCGCCAGTGCCTGGCCAATTTCGGGTTGTTCCTGCGAGATTTTCGCGGCACGCTGACCGTTCGCGGCAAACGTGCGGTCATCAGTCTTGAGAGTTGCGCGCAGGACGAGCACATCAGCCGCTTTGGCGAAGAAACCTTCCTGGTACTGATGATCAGCCTGATGTGCTGGCTCGGCGGACGACGCATTCCCATCGACCGCGCAGACTTCCGTCACCAACGTGTGCCGCTGAGCGATGACCGCTTGCTGTGGGGCCCCAACCTGACGTTTGGCGCCGAGCGTACCGAAATCGAATTTGCCAGCCATTACCTGCGACTGCCGATGGTTCAGGACCTGGCATCGCTGAAAGTATTCCTGCGCACCGCGCCGCAATGGCTGGTCATCCGCTTTCGCAATCAACACGGCTTGGCGTCACAGGTTCATCAACGCTTGCGCAACAGCCATTACAGCGAATGGCCGACCTTGCAGGCCTTTGCCCTGGAGCAACACCTGAGCCCAAGCACTTTCCGCCGCAAACTTGAGCGTGAAGGCTGTTCGTACCAGGAAATCAAAGATGAAGTCAGGCGCGGTGTCGCCTTTGAGCAATTGCGCGAGAGCAAGGCCAGCATCGGCGACATTGCCGAGCGTTTGGGTTTTCAGGAGCCCAGTGCGTTTCATCGCGCGTTCAAGAAGTGGACCGGGGAGAGCCCGGGGCGCTATCGGGCGCGGTTCCAAGGTGAACATGCTTGAGAAAAGGACGCTTTACCCACTAAAGGAGCCGTTGAGGTGACTGATTTTGAACCCATCACTGCACCATCCAAGCGTACTTCGCCCGACCGTTTTGCCCAATTAAGCAGCCATCTGTTGTGGCTCAACGAGCGCGCCTGGCCCTTGAGCGTCGGTGTGTTGCTGATGGCCGGGGTGTATCTGTACCAGTACATCCAGGAGGAGAAAATCCCGCTCAGCGTCACGTCCTCTGCGGTGATCACCGCGTTGCCGGTCATGTCCGCATTATTGGTGTTCATCATCACGATGTTGGTGGCGTTTGTGCTGATGCCGATATTCGTCCTGTTTCACCGCTTGAATGATTCGGGCAGGCGCCTGAGCGACGACTTCAGCTTCGATCATCAAGACCCTGAGCGCAAAGCAGGCCACCTGCGATTGCTGGCTCGCTGGGCGGGCGGCCTGGTGATCCTGGGAACATTTTGCGCATTGCTTAGCGTGATTGGCGCCGAGGTCTCCGCCAACGTCTGGTGGGCAAGCGCGGCCGCAGTCGGGACGGTGCTGACCATCGCCTGCTACTGCTGGCTGATGACGCTGGGTGTCGAGGGGCCGATGTCGATGGACTTTCGTGTCGCCTGTGTAATGTCTGCCTTCGTTCAGGTGATAGTGATTCTTCAGGTGACCATTGTGGTCATCGATATCGCTGGCCAGTACGTCAACAATATCGGGTGGATCGTGCCGCTGATGTTGGTGGAACTGATGGTCGTATGGGTCGTCCAGCTCCTCGGCGCCTTGTTGGTGGTGAAGATGCGCAGCCATGAAAATCCGGTTGCGCTGATCGCGTGCGCTGTCCTGCTGCTGGTGATCGGGTTGGGCTTGTACCCACCGTCAGGCGCCAAGTTGGGCGGGTTTGCGTTTCAGGTCTCTGCGTCCGGTGCACGTCATTGCGCGATTCTGAATTTTGGCCCCGAGAGTAAAGGGCTCGACGGCATAACGGACCCCGGCAGGCCGGGCTTCAGTCGCCCGTTACGCGTTATCGCCGAGGCCGATGGGATTTACTTTGTGCGGCTGTGGAAAGCCGAGTCCAAAGCCGTGCAATTCGTACCGCGTGCCAGCCTGGCCGGGATCGATGTGTGCCCGCCGACCCCGAAAAAGGTCGAGACGCCGGCGGCAGGTTGAACCCATCAGGCTAGAGGCCTTGCGACTGCAGTAATATGGCGCCTTGTTGTTTCACCGACATTTTCGAGTTTCCCCTATGCCTGCGGCACTCAATCGCTTCGCTTCCTTATTGGACCAGGCCAGACGCGCCTTGCTGCTGGTATGGGGGACTTCCCGTGGCCTGTTTCTGGGCCTGGTACTGGCGACGCTGATCGCTGGCGTGCTGCCTGCGCTCGCCGCGTGGCTGGGCCAGCGCATCGTCGATGCGGTGGTGTTTGCCATGCAGTTGCACGCACAGCAGGGCAGTGCGCCGTTGTGGCCAGTGGTGCGTTACGTGTTGTTTGAGGCCGGTGTGCTGGCGCTGTTGTCGGGCACTCAGCGTGCGCTGTCAGTCCAGCAATCGTTGTTGCGGGTTCAGCTGGGGCAGAAGGTCAACACGATGATTCTGGAGAAAGCCCAGACGTTATCGCTGGTGCAATTCGAGAATTCCGAGTTCTACGACAAACTGGTTCGGGTTCGGCGAGAAGCGTCGACCCGGCCGTTGGCATTGGTGATGAAGTCGCTGGGGCTGATTCAGAACCTGATCGTGTTGATCAGCTTCGGCGTGTTGCTGGTGCATTTTTCGCCGTGGGCGCTGGTGCTGTTGGTGATTGGCGCGTTGCCGGTGTTCTTCGCCGAGGCGCACTTTTCCGGGGATGCGTTTCGCTTGTTCACCCGTCGCGCGCCGGAGAGTCGGCAGCAAAGCTATATCGAGACGCTGCTCTCCCACGAGGGCTATATCAAAGAGGTCAAGCTGTTCGGTTTTGCGCCGCTGCTGTTGAAGCGCTACCGCGAAACCTTTGCCCGTTTGTATGCCGAAGATCGTCGCCTGACGCTGCGCCGCGATGGCTGGGGTTTTGTGCTTGGGCTGCTGGGCACCAGTGCGTTTTATCTGGCTTATGCCTGGGTCGTGGTCGACACCGTTCACGGCAGTATCACCCTTGGGCAAATGACCATGTACCTGGTGTTGTTCAAACAGGGGCAAACCTCGGTCAGCAGCAGTTTGAGCGCCATCAGCGGCCTGTACGAGGACGGTCTCTACCTGTCGAGCCTTTATGAATACCTGGCAGAACCGGTGGTCGCCGACAGCGGGCACCTGACCGTGGGCGCGGTGCCGGGCGATGGGTTGCGTTTCGAGAACGTGGGCTTTCGTTATCCGGGTTCGAGCCGTGCTGCGCTGGAGTGCATCGACCTGCACCTGGTGCCGGGTCACAGCGTGGCGCTGGTGGGGGAAAACGGTTCGGGCAAGACCACGTTGATCAAATTACTGACCCGGCTCTACCGTCCCGATCAGGGCCGTATTCTGCTCGACGGCAGCGACCTGCAAACCTGGGAAGAAAATGCACTGCGTCAGCGTATCGGGGTGATCTTCCAGGATTACATCCGATACCAGTTCACGGTCGGCGAGAACATCGGCGTCGGCGATACGTTGGCGTTCAGCGACGAGCAGCGTTGGCAGGAAGCGGCGACCGAGGGCATGGCGGCGCCTTTCATCGAACGCCTGGATCGAGGGTATGCCACGCAATTGGGGCGCTGGTTTGCCGGTGGCCAGGAGCTGTCGGGCGGGCAGTGGCAAAAAATCGCCTTGTCCCGCGCTTACATGCGTCGCAATGCCGACATCCTGATCCTCGATGAGCCGACATCAGCCCTTGATCCGGCGGCGGAAGCGGCAGTGTTCGAGCATTTCAGCGAGCACACCGAGGGCCGTATGACCTTGTTGATTTCCCACCGGTTTTCCAGCGTACGCAATGCCGATCACATCATCGTGCTGGATCAGGGGACGGTTCTGGAGCGCGGTGATCACGACAGTCTGGTGGCTGCCGGCGGGCGCTATGCGCAGTTATTCAACCTGCAAGCCCAGGGGTACCGCTAGGCCCGGCGACTTGTGGTGGTTTGGACTTCATCAGGCCGTCGAGTGCCTGGCGATACTGAGTACCGCCCAGGCTCATGCTGTTGTTATGAGTGCCACCGGGCACCAGTAGCAGGCGCTTGGGTTCGCTGGCGGCATTGAACAGCTGCTGGCTGAACCGCGAGGGCATGAACGGATCTGCCAAACCGTGAACCACCAACAGCGGCATGTCGATGTCGACGATTTTGTCGATGGAGTCGAATTTCTGCGACAACAACCAGCGCACCGGCAGCCATTTCACCGGCAGGTTGTTGTCCGCCACTTGCGCCACGGCATCCCCCAGCGAGGTGAAGGTTGATTCGATCACCAAGCCGCGAGCCGGCACCGCTACATGGTCCTTTTTCGCCTGAGTGGCCAGGTCTACCGCGAGGTCGATGGCCACCGCGCCGCCCAACGAATGGCCGTAGATCAGCCGCTTTTTCGGGTCTGGTTGCATCTCGACGAAGCGGTCCCAGGCGGCATGCGCATCTTCATAAACGCTGGCCTCCGACGGCAGGTCGCCCTTGCTTTGGCCAAACCCGCGGTAATCGATGGCCAACACTGAATAGCCCATGGCCCGTAACTGCTCGATGCGGAACGCCTGTCCGGTCAGGTTCCAGCGCACACCGTGCAAATACAAAATGGACGGTGCATCACGACGGGCGGCCGGCCACCACCAGGCGTGCAGGTTTTGCCCTCCCTTGAAGCTCGAAGGCTTGATATCGAACTCTTGAACATCGTTCGGCAGGCCTCGATACCAGCCAGCGGTTCCGGGCTCGATGCGAAACAACAATTCGCGTTCCTTGTACTTGAGCACGCCGCAACCTACCGGCAAGCCGACTATGAGTGCGGCCATGCACGCCAGTGGCAGCCAGCGTCGGCCGAGGCGGTTCAGCAAGGATGAGGGCATTGAAGGGGGCACCGGTACAGACATGAAGTTCGCGTTTTAACAGATGCGCCGGGCATCGGGTGAGTTTTTCGACGGTCGTGCAAGCGTAATTGATGCAAATTACTGCAAAAGCGAAGTGCCCGGACCTCTGATTGAAACGGATGGGCAGTCCGCGCCGAACGCACATTTATGGAGCCGCCCTCCATGGCTGTCCGCTTTCAATCGGCGGACCGGCATCGATTGCAACCACGACTTTCAGCGATGTCTGGCTTGGCAGCGGCGGCATGGCAAAGGGGCCGATTTTGCTGTGCGCCGTGAACTGCTCATGCGTCATCGGGCGGGCAAAAAAGTAGCGTTGGGCTTCGGCGCAACCATACTCGGCAATCAACGCCAGGCATTGTGCATTCTCGATGCCTTCGGCCACGGTTCGGTAACCCAGGTCGTTGGCCAGTTGCAGAATCGAGCGGGCGATCACCTGATTGCGCGGGCTGTCGGGCAGGTTGGTGACAATCGACTGGTCGAGCTTGATCACATTGGCTGGAATTTCGTGCAGGTAAGCGAAGTTGCTGTAGCCAGTGCCAAAGTCATCAATCGCCACATCCATTCCCAAGTCGCGCAACTCATGGAGCTGCTGAATGACTTGGGGATTGGACCGTATCCATTCGCCTTCGGTAATTTCGATTTCCAGCCGCTGGGGGTTTATACCGAAACGCTGGCAGGCGAGGTTGAGTGTGCTGCAAATTGTTCTATCGTCGAAATCCCTGGGGGACAGGTTGATCGAAATCCGGCAATCCTCGTCTTCCCACAAGGCCATGGCGCTCAAGGCTTTGACGATCACCCATTGCGTCACGCGATGGATCAGCCCGTTACGTTCCAGCACCGGTATGAATTCGGCCGGCGACACTGCCCCCAGTTCCGGGTGATTCCAGCGCAGCAGTGCTTCGGCACTGACCTGGCGCCCATCAAGCACATTGAAGCGCGGCTGAAACATCAAAAACATCTGGTCGGAGTTCAGCGCCCGGTCCAAATCTTCGGCCAGGGTGAACGCGCGGCGCCAGGCAAGGTCGCGCACCGCATCATAAAGCGCCCATGGCGTATTGGTTTCGTAAGCTGATTTTACCGCGTGCATTGCTTTGCGCAGCAGGTCGGCGTGGGAGAACGCATCGTGCTCGAAAATCACAATGCCGGCTCGCGGTGAAGGGCTGGTCAGGGTGCTGTCCGATTGAGTGGTCAGGCGCAGACCGTCGATCAATTGGTGAACGAACCGTTCGCAATCAAGCATTGCGGTCGGCAGCATGAAACAAAATTGCCGTTCATTGATGTGATAGGCGCAACTGACGCCGGCCAGATTTTTATTAAGTTGCCGGGCGATTTCGAGGATCATCGACTGCGTTGCGCTGGCGCCCAGCGCCAGCCTCAGGTCTTGCCCAAGGTTTGAATCAAACGCATTGATTAACACCAACATCCGGGGTTTGCAGTCGGGTTGCAGGCTCAAATCATTAAGGTCGGCAAAAAACTGGCGCTGGTTGGGTAGACCGCTGACCGAGTCATGGCAATCGTTGAGTTGGCGCTGTTCGATTTGCGCCATCACCATTTCCGCCAGGTCCTGCAAGACCGCGCGTTCATCGTTGGTCAGCTCTTTGGGTTCTTTGTCGATGATGCAGAAGCTGCCGATGGCGTGCCCGGCACGTGTTCGTAACGGGGCCCCGGCATAAAACCGAACACCTTGGGACGCCGTCACCAACGGGTTGTCGCAAAAACGCACATCTCGCGTTGCGTCGCGGATCTGAAACACACCTTGCTCGTGAATGGCATGAGCACAAAAGGATTGCTCGATAGGGGTTTCGTCGCGATCGAAACCCACCTTTGCCTTGAACCACTGGCGGTCACGCTCGACCAGCGAAATCAACACCGTCGGGACTTTAAAATAGGCCGCCGCCAAACGGCAGATACGGTCGAAGTTTTCAGATTCAGCTGTCTTCAGCCATTCCAGGGCTTGTACCGCGGCCAAGCGATTCGTTTCCGACTGATGTTCTTGCATGGTGGCCCTCCTGGAGCGGGTGCAGCGAATCGAAGCCTGATGCTCAGGCTTTTAATTCGACTGATGGCTTTATGACATGTATCCCGCTTTATTGCTACGCCATTTCTTATACATGAAAAAATTTACGTATAAGAATTTATTTAAACATATCAGCATTTATTGAGTTATTAGCAATGTTTGCTGATCAAACTGTACAAGAAAATTGCATGAAAAAGCCCGGCTCTCCTCTTGAGAAACCGGGCGTTCATTGCACAAATTTAGGGAAGGGCAGGTTAGCTGACCTGCAATACGATCTTGCCAATGTGGTCGCCTGCTTCCATCCGCTGATGAGCCTGCGAGGCGTGCGCCAGTGGGTAAACCTTGTCGATCATCGGCAGGCAACGTCCGGCGGCTAGCACTGGCCATACGTATTCACGCAACTGTTCAGCGATCGAGGCTTTTTCTGCAGTGGTGCGTGGGCGCAGCAGGGAGCCGGTGATCGTCGCGCGTTTGGCCATGATTGCCAGCAAATCGACGTCATCGGCACGTGCACCGCCCAGAAAACCGAGCATCACCAGCCGGCCCTCAAGACCTAAGGCTGCGATGTTCTGATTCAGGTAAGAACCGCCCATGATGTCGAGGATCACATTGACCCCTTTGCCGGCGGTTTTTTCCTGAATGACCTGAACAAAATCCTGATCGCGGTAATTGATCGCTTCAGCCCCTAGCTTGCGGATCGCCGCACATTTTTCTTCACTGCCGGCGGTGGCGAACGCCTTGATCCCGAATTCGCGACACAGCATCAGCGCGGTGGTGCCGATGCCGCTGGTGCCACCATGGATCAATGCGCGCTGGCCCTTGCTGGCGCCTCCCATTTCGAACAGATTGGCCCACACCGTGAAAAACGTTTCCGGGACTGCCGCCGCGTGTACCCAGTCCATCCCGTCGGGTATCGGCAACGTCTGGCCGGCCGGAGCGACGCAGTACTGCGCATACCCGCCGCCGTTGGTCAGGGCACACACTTTGTCACCGACGATGAAGTCGCTGACGCCATTCCCCATCGCCACCACTTCGCCCGACACTTCGAGCCCGGGAATCGGGCTCATGCCGGGTTTCATCGGGTACTTGCCGGAGCGCTGTATCACATCCGGGCGATTGACGCCGGCGGCGTGCACACGAATCAGCACTTCACCGGCCGCCACAGCAGGAACGGGTACCTGGCGTGGCTGTAGCACTTCAGGTCCGCCGGGTTGGGTGATTTCAATCAGCGTCATCTCGTTGGGCAAGCTCATTTCATCTACCTATGTGGAAACATTCAATCAATGGGACCGCATCAAGGTGTCGGTGATTCAGTTCTACACAAGCCTTACGCCAGTACGAACCAGGCCCGAGCGTTTTGAGGTCCTCGGGCCGTTGTCGATCATGGCATTTGCGGTAACTCCTGCGGCCGTAAATCAAACACCAGCACCTCGGCGTCGACACCGTTATTGAGGGTCAGTACTTGCTCTTGACGAACCCGCACACCATCGCCTTCGGCCAACTGCACGCCGTTGAGTTCGACGCTGCCTTGGGCAACGTGCACATAAGCGTAGCGGTCGTTGGCCAGTTCAAGCGTGGCGCTTTCCTTGCCGTCGATCAGCGAGGCATACACCCGGGCGTCCTGACGCACACACAGTGAACCTTCAGCGCCATCTGGCGAGATAATCAGCTGCAGGCGCCCACGTTTCTTTTGCGTACTGAAGTGCTCCTGCTGATAGCGTGGTTTGGCGCCACTGGCGTCGGGCACGATCCAGATTTGCAGGAAGTGCACCGCCCGCGTGGCTGAGTGGTTGTACTCGCTGTGCGCCACGCCGCTGCCGGCGCTCATCAGTTGCACATCGCCTGGGCGGATCACCGAGCCAGTGCCCAGCGTTCCTTGTGTTCCAGAGCACCTTCAAGCACGTAAGAGAAAATTTCCATGTCACGGTGCGGGTGTTGCCCAAAACCTTTGCCCGCCGCCACGCGGTCGTCATTGATCACCAACAGGTCAGAGAACCCTTGCTCTTTCGGGTTGCGATAGTTGGCAAAAGAAAAGGTGTGGTACGACTTCAACCAACCGTGATTGGCCGCGCCACGATCAGAAGCTTTACGAAGGGTAAGCATGATGAAATCTCCCATGGGGACGTTTATTCGTCCGGTTGAGGAGAAGGTTAATGGTTACTGCTGGATGCAATAAGTAGATGAAAATTGAAATACTGTCCTGATCAGGTTGACAATATTGTGTGCTTGATCACGCATTCTCATCCGCCGATTGCGTGGTAATTGGCCATACTGCACGTATCCACTTTCTGATGACTTCAGCGACGTTCAACCCATGAAAACCGTGGCAATGGTGCTGTTTCCCGACTTCCTTCTGCTCGACATGGCCGGCCCGATGGAAGTGTTTTCCATCGCCAACCGATACTTACCCGCTGAGCAGCGCTATGAATTGTCGACCATCGGTACCGAGCATGGCGCGTTGCGCGCCTCCAACGGGGTGTGCGTTCAGACAGATCGCCATATCGATCAGGCCTCTGAAGGGTATGACTTGTTATTGGTGCCTGGCGGGCCCGGCGCCTATAACGAAAAGCATCCACCGTTGCTCCGGTGGCTGCAGGGTGCCGTGTCGCGGGCCGAGCGGCATGGCTCGATTTGCACTGGCGCGTTTGTGCTGGGCCACGCCGGTCTACTCGACGGCTACCGGGCGACCACACACTGGCATTACACCGACCGGCTGATTGAAGCCTTCCCCAAGGTGACCGTCGAAACCGATCAGATTTACGTGCAGGACCGCAACCTGATTACCTCCGGTGGCGTGACGGCAGGTATCGATCTGGCGTTGTCGGTGGTTGCCGAAGACCACGGCAAAAAAGTCGCCCAGGACGTTGCCAAAGTGTTGCTGGTGGTAATGAAACGTCAGGGCGGTCAGGCCCAATTCAGTCCCTTGATGGCGGCAGTGTCGCCTCATGAAACCGCTATAACCCGTGTGCAAAACCAGGTGCTCGAACGCATTGATGAACCCTTCAGCATCGAACGCATGGCCAGTATGGCCACCATGAGTGCGCGTCACTTCGCCAGGGTGTTTGCACGGGAAGTGAAGATGACGCCCATGGAGTTTTTACAAAGCGCACGCATCGACTACGCTCGAAACCTGCTGGAAACCAGTGAGTTGCCACTCAAGACCGTCGCTTTCAAAAGTGGTTTTGGCAGTGTTCGGCACATGCGGTTTTTGTTCAGTGACAAGCTCGGGTTGACCCCAACCCAGTATCGCGAGCAGTTCAGTTAGGTGAAATTGTCCGTTGTGCGCACCGCAATGGCCGTGACGCTCCCACCGTCGCAGTTGTACCGTCACCAATGCCTGCCAAGATAGTTGAGAACGCTTTGCAATGGCGCTGCGCAAGCCTGGATGGACTCGTGTCGGGGACTGAGTCGCCCCCGCGAGTCGGGCCCGGTTTTCAGCACGTGAATGTGCATGAGCTGCCTTGAGTTTTTAAACAGCGATGCGCTGCTGCGATTCGGCCCCTACGCTTATCACCTGCGGTGTATGTGCTGTTGAAAGCTGTTGCGCCAAAAAGAGCACGTACATTCAATTTTCCCTGCAGTTACCCCAGCACTATCCAATCACGTTCCGGTGCATCGTCACCGGTGTTTTTCCGGAGTGTTGCGTTATGCCTGAATCGAACTTAGTTGACACACCTGCCCGAGGCTTCGACGAGGTCGTGACCCTGGTGATCAAGCACCGGGTCAAGTCGGGTTTCGAGGTGCCTTACGAAGCCTGGCTGCGCAATATCGTCAGCATTGCCGGCCAGCAGGACGGCCACTTGGGTGTGGACGTGATGCGCGGTAAAAACGCCGGGCTCGACCTGTACACCTGCGTTCTGCGTTTTTGCTCCACTGACGCGATGCAGCGTTGGCTCGATTCGCCGCAACGGCTGGCACTGGTCAAGGAAGCCATGCCGATGCTGGCGGACGGTGATCAAACCGAGGTCAACCCGGTCAATGAATTCTGGTTCGCACCACAGGCCGATGCCGCCTCGCCACCGCCGCCGCGCTGGAAACAGGCTGTCGTCACGTTACTGGTGATTCTGCCGCATACCTTGCTGGTACCGCTGATCTGGGGGCCGCTGCTGCGACTCAACGCGATGCTTTCGAATTACGTGGTCGCCACTTTCCTGATCACGCTGACCATCGTGTTGTCGGTGGTGTACCTGTTCATGCCGATGGCGACTCGCCTGTTCGCGCCTTGGCTTTCTCATGCCTCTTTGCCCAAGGAAACGCGATGAACGCTGATCTGATTTTGTTCAATGGCCAATTCCATACCGTTGACCGTGCCAACCCACTCGCCAGCGCGGTCGCCATCAGCGACGGACGTTTTGTCGTGGTCGGCACCGATGCCGAGGCCATGGCCCTGCGAGGTTCGGGTACTCAAGTCATCGACCTCAAGGGCCGCTGCGTCATTCCCGGCCTCAACGACTCGCACCTGCACCTGATTCGTGGCGGGTTGAACTACAACCTTGAATTGCGCTGGGAAGGCGTACCGTCTCTTGCCGATGCGCTGCGCATGCTCAAGGACCAGGCTGACCGCACGCCCACTCCGCAATGGGTGCGAGTGGTCGGTGGCTGGAACGAGTTCCAGTTCGCCGAAAAGCGCATGCCGACGATTGAAGAATTGAATCAGGCCGCGCCGGACACGCCGGTATTTGTGCTGCATTTGTATGATCGTGCCTTGCTCAATCGCGCGGCGTTGCGCGTTGCCGGTTACACCCGCAATACGCCAAACCCGCCGGGCGGCGAGATTGTGCGCGATGCCAATGGCGAGCCGACGGGCATGCTGGTCGCACGGCCGAACGCCATGATTCTGTACTCGACGCTGGCCAAGGGGCCGAAGTTGCCGCTGGAGTATCAGGTCAATTCGACCCGCCAGTTCATGCGTGAACTCAACCGTCTCGGCCTCACGAGTGCCATCGATGCGGGCGGCGGTTTCCAGAATTACCCGGACGATTATCAGGTGATCGAGCAGTTGGCCAAGGACCAGCAATTGACCATTCGCATCGCCTATAACCTGTTTACCCAGAAGCCCAAGGAAGAGCTGTCCGACTTCAAGAACTGGACCAGCAGCGTGACCCTGCATCAGGGCGACGACTACCTGCGACACAACGGCGCCGGGGAAATGCTGGTGTTCTCGGCGGCTGACTTCGAAGACTTCCTGGAGCCGCGTCCGGACCTGCCGCACACCATGGAGGCCGAGTTGGAACCCGTGGTTCGGCACTTGGTCGAGCAGCGCTGGCCGTTCCGATTGCACGCCACCTACAACGAGTCCATCAGCCGCATGCTCGATGTGTTCGAGAAGGTCAATCGCGATATTCCGTTTAACGGTTTGCCTTGGTTTTTCGACCATGCCGAAACCATCACGCCGCACAACATCGAGCGGGTTAGGGCGCTGGGTGGCGGTATCGCGATTCAGGACCGGATGGCGTTCCAGGGTGAATATTTTGTCGAGCGTTACGGCGCCAAAGCTGCCGAAGCGACACCGCCGATCAAGCGCATGCTGGCTGAGGGAGTGCCGGTGGGCGCCGGCACCGATGCCACGCGGGTGTCCAGTTACAACCCATGGACCTCGCTGTACTGGATGGTCAGCGGGCGCACCGTGGGTGGGCTTGAGTTGCACGCCGAAGGCCTGTCGCGGCAGACGGCGCTGGAGCTGTTCACTCACGGCAGTGCCTGGTTCTCTTCCGAACAAGGCAAGAAAGGCATGATCAAGGTCGGCCAATTGGCGGACGTGGCGGCCCTGAGCGCAGACTTTTTCAATGTCGACGAAGAAGCGATCAAGTGGATCGAATCGGTATTGACGGTGGTCGGCGGCAAAGTGGTTTACGCCGCTGGCGATTTCGAAAAACTGGGGCCGGCCAGCGTGCCAGTACTGCCGGACTGGTCGCCGGTGGTGAAGGTGCCGGGTCATTTTCGTCCGACGTCGCCGATGCAGGCACAGGTTCACCATTGCAGCGGGCCGTGCGGCGTGCATTCCCATCATCATGAAAAAGCACGTTTATCGAATGCTCCTGTCAGCGACTTCGCAGGTTTCTGGGGCGCCTTTGGCTGCTCATGCTTCGCTTTCTGACATAAAAAAAGCGCCGGCAGCCTCCTGATCGGCGCAGTGGTACGACCCATCCACCGAGGAGTTTCACATGAGCAACGTTACGTACAAACGTCTGAACAAAGATGATGCAGTGGTCCTGCTGGTCGACCATCAAACGGGTCTGATCTCGTTGGTTCAGGATTTCTCGCCGAACGAATTCAAGAACAACGTGCTGGCCTTGGCGGATCTGGCCAAGTTCTTCAAATTACCAACGATCCTCACCACCAGTTTCGAAAACGGGCCGAACGGGCCGATGGTTCCGGAGTTGAAAGAACTGTTCCCGGATGCGCCCTACATTCCACGTCCCGGCCAGATCAACGCCTGGGACAACGAAGACTTCGTCAAGGCCGTCAAGGCGACTGGCCGCAAGCAACTGATTATCGCCGGTGTAGTGACTGATGTTTGCGTGACCTTTCCGACATTGTCGGCGCTGGCCGAAGGCTTTGAAGTGTTCGTGGTCACCGATGCTTCCGGCACCTTCAACCAAACCGTGCAGCAAGCGGCCTGGGCCCGTATGACCGCAGCCGGTGCACAACTGGTGAACTGGTTCTCGGTTGCCTGCGAGCTACAGGGTGACTGGCGCAATGACATGGAAGGCCTTGCCAACCTGCTGTCGCCACGCATTCCCAATTACCGCAATCTGATGAACAGCTACTCGGCACTGACCTCGAAGTAATCAGCAACCGACTGCAGGAGTCTGGCTTGCCAGCGATGGCGCCATCGTGATGTTCCCCCAGCCTGGTGGAACATCATCGGAATCGCCATCACCGGCAAGCCGGTTTCCTACAGGTCTGCGTTACCGCCATCAATGTCGGCATGCGTCAGCGAGCCGTAGGATTTCGGCATGCACCACCCATCCGTAGGAATTCGGCATGCACCGTCGAACCGTCGGATGTCGGCATTCACCACCGATCCGTAGGAGCCTGGCTTGCCAGCGATGGCGCCATCGGAATCGCCATCACCGGCAAGTCGGTTTCCTACGGGTCTGCGTTACCGCCATTAATGTCGGGATGCACCACCGAATCGTTGGATTTCGGCATGCACCGTCGGATTTCGGCATGCACCACCGAACCGTAGGAGCCTGGCTTGCCAGCGATGGCGTCTTTGGAATCGCCATCGCCAGAACGTTTGGCGTCTGTCCTGGAGCGACGAATAATAGTGTCGGTAAAACAAAAAACGTCTATAAACAGGTGAACTGTCCACCTGGTTGTGACAATGAATCCGTTCGAAGATATGCGTATTTTTTGCCAGGTGATGGAATCTGGCAGTTTCACTTCGGCAGCCGATCAATTGGGGCTGTCCAAACAATTCGTCAGTCGGCGCTTGATGCAGCTCGAAGAACGTTTGGGAGTGCGCTTGCTCAATCGCTCCACGCGACGCCTGGACGTCACGCCGCTGGGCCAGAGTTATTACGAGTCGGCGTTGCGTCTGCTCAACGACATCGAACAGGTGGAGCAGGGCATCGCTGGCCAGACCACCGAGCCTCGCGGCACCCTTAGGGTGAGTGCGCCGTTGTCGTTTGCGGTCGCGCATCTGGGCAGTTTGCTGCCGGAGTTCCTGCAGCGTTATCGCGGCGTGACGGTGGAAGTGGATTTGAGCGACCGCCCGGTGGACTTGCTCGGCGAAGGTTATGACCTGGCATTGCGCATCGGCCTGCTTGAAGACTCGACATTGATCGCCCGTCGCATTGCGTCGATCCAGCGTGTGTATTGTGCCAGTCCGGCGTACCTCGCCGAGCGCGGCACGCCGCTGCAGCCCGAAGCGTTGCAGCACCATGATTGCCTGCCCTACGGCCACGGGCGCCAGGTGCAGTGGCGTTTCGTTGGCAAGGGCAAGCCATTGGTGGTGCACGTCACGGGACGGATGCGGGTGAACAACGGCGAGTTGCTGCGCGATGCGGCGGTTGCCGGAATGGGGATCACGTACCTGCCGACGTTCATTGTCGCTGAGGCGCTGAAGGACGGCAGGCTGCTGCCGGTGCTGGAAGCGTTTCAACCCGAGGCGCTGACATTATCGGCAGTCTATCCCCAGCATCGCCAGGGTTCGCGACCGGTACAAGCGCTGATCGAGTTCTTGCGTGAACGGCTGGATCAGGCCGGGGACGGCGTGTAAGGCTTACAACATTCAAACAAACACCCAATGGGTTTTTGCAAAACGCTCACTTAGACTCGTGCCCGTCAATCAAGACCTCGAGCTCTGGAGCGCGCAATGGATATGCCTACAAAAGAACACGCCATCGCCAGCAATCGCGATGCATGGAACGACTCCGCCCGGCACCACAAAGACACCCCTGAATGGCAGGCCCGGCTAAAAGCTGTCAGCCACGGCGATTTTTGCTGCATCGACGACACGCTGCGCCAAGTGCTGGAACAAGTGGGTGTGCAGGGTAAAGACGCGGTGCAAGTGGGTTGTAATAACGGCCGCGAAAGCCTTTCGTTGTTCGCACTCGGAGCGCGCAGCGTCGTGGGTATCGATCAATCCCGGGCCTTTCTAGATCAAGCGAGGGAGCTGGCGTCCCGTTCGCCGCATGCGCCGCAATTCATCGAGGCCGATGTGCATCACCTGCCGTCTGAATTGCACGACCGGTTTGACCTTGCGCTGATTACCATCGGTGTTTTGAACTGGATGCCGGACATCAGCGAATTTTTCCGCCACGTTGCGAAAATTCTCAAGCCCGGCGGCGCATTGGTGGTGTACGAAACCCATCCTTTCCTGGAGATGTTCGACCCTGAGGCCGCCGACCCGTTTTCGTTGCAAAGCGCTTACTTTCGCAGCGAACCTTTCGTGCAGGATCAACCGATTGTCTATGAAGGCAAAGTCGAGCAAAAGTCCGCGCCTTCGTACTGGTTCGTGCACACGCTGGGCGCGATGTTCACCGGCGCCATCGACGCTGGATTACAGATCAGCCATTTCAAGGAATACCCGCATTCCAACCGCGAAGAGCTTTACGACCAGTACCAACAGCAAAAGGCGCAATTGCCACTGTGCTTCACGTGGGTGGCAGTGAGGTCCTGAAGCGTGCGCTGCCCACTCACGGGCGGGCGCCGCGATGGATGCGCCAGGACAGCAGTTCCGGGTTGCGCGCGGTATGTTGGCGGACGGCGAAACGTGGCAGGGCCATCGGGTCGGCGGCGCCGCGATAGAGGCCTGTGTCGGTGCCGAGTGCAAACGGGTAATCGTGGTCGGCGACCTGCTGGCGCACGCGGGCGTCATGGTCGCCGTTGGGGTAGCAGTAAACGGGCAGCGGTCGGTTACACCCGTTCAACAGTGCATCGCGGCTGCGGCTGAGTTCTTCGTGCAAACGCTGATTGTCGAGGTCAACAAGCGCTGCATGGCTGGCGCCGCGAGCGCCAAAACGTACCAGTCCCGACGCTTCCATCGAGCGCACTTGCTGCCAGTCCAGCGCCTGGGGTAGTGATTCTGGTGGGCACTCATCGATCAATCGGCCGAGTACCTCCGGTGCCAGGGTTTTCAGGTTTTGCAGGTAGCGCAATAACGTCAGGCTGCGCCGTTGCGCGTCCAGGTCATCCATCAGCACCGGCAGTGGCCGGCCAACACTGTGCAGGCATTCGATCAGGTGCCTGCGAGCCTTTTCGCCGTGGCTTTCCCAGAGCGTTTCGCCAAGGCTCTCCCACCACAGGCGCTGGCGACGGCCAATGTCATCGGTGGACAGGAAAATGCTCGCCGGCACTTGATGTTTTTGCAGCAGCGGGAACGCATTCAGAGCGTTGTCGCGCCAGCCATCGTCGAAGGTCAGCGCCACTTTGGGCCGTTCCGATTTCAACGCCCCGGGTTGCAGAATCTCCATCAGCGGTACGCAGTCGAAGTGCTTTCTGAGCCAAACCAGCAAATGCTCGAACGCTTTGGGCCCCACATTGAGCTCGTTGCGATGCGGCAAGTCTGCCGCCCGGTCGTTGGCCAGCACGCGGTGCAACTTCAAAATTACCCCGGCGCCATGCAATTGATGACGCCCCACAGGCGAATTCAGGTAGAGCCAGCCGCTGGTGCGTTTGAACAACTGCTTGATCGCCATGACGCTGCCCTCTCAAGGTTCCAGGTGTATCGATCACAGGTGATGCCCGACCGCAGAACAACCAAACTGTCAAAAGGGGTATAGCGTAAATTGAGTGGAAAGTGTCAGCAAACTGACATGTTGCGGTGATAGGCACGTTTGTTGGCTTGGGGCTAATGGCCATCAAGTGTTTGCTGCTAATGAAATAACCCGATTCAGCAGGGAGATTGGCCCGTCCTATTAGGCGATAGACGGTTGTTAGTGCTGATTTCCATCGGAGAGTAATGATGACGCACTGTCATATTTTAGGCGGCATTTATTTGGCTTTTGAGTGGTGGTTCAGGCATTTCTTACACTTTTTTCGGCAGCGCCGCGCACTGGTGATTGGACCCGACTGCAATCGTCAACCAACAAAAAACAGTCTGGCCCGCTATTCTTCGCGCACTTTCCTTTAGCAGGTTGCCCCATGCTTGAAGTCCAGGATGTCTTCAAAAGTTTTGCCACCGCGCAAGGGCCATTACCGGTGCTGCAAGGCATCGACTTGCGCCTGAAACCCGGTAGCAGCCTGGCGTTGATGGGGGAGTCAGGCAGTGGCAAAAGCACTTTGCTGCACCTGATTGCCGGGTTGGACAAGGTTGATAGCGGCACTATCCGCAGTGGCGAGCATCGGCTGGACCTGATGAACGAGTCGCAGTTGGCGAGTTGGCGGCGGACCGAAATCGGTCTGGTATTCCAGCAATTCAATCTGATTGGCAGTTTGCGGGTCGAAGACAACCTGGCGTTTCAGGCGCGCCTGGCCGGTCGGCATGATCCGCGCTGGCAGGCGCATCTGGTGCATCGATTGGGGTTGGAAGACTTGCTGCGGCGTTATCCGGAACAGCTGTCCGGCGGCCAGCAGCAGCGGGTTGCACTCGGCCGTGCGCTGGCGTCGCAACCGCAATTGTTGTTGGCCGACGAGCCTACCGGCAGCCTTGATGAAGCGACCAGTGATGAGGTGTTGAAGCTGTTGCTGGAATTGCTCGATGACAGCCCGACCACACTGTTGATGGTTACGCACAGTCATCGGGTCGCCGATCGCCTGGCAGAAAAAGTGGTGCTGCACCGTGGCCGCTTGACCGACACGGACGCGCGCTGAGGTGCGGGTTTTTCTTCAGGCGATGCGCGCGCTGCTCAGCCATTGGCGGCGGCACCCGGTACAGTTTTTCAGTGTGTTGACCGGACTGTGGCTGGCCACCAGTTTGCTGACCGGGGTGCAGGCGCTGAACAGCCAGGCCCGGGAAAGTTACGCGCGGGCCAGCCAGTTGATCGGCGGCGAGCCACAAGCCAGCCTCGGTGCGCCCGGCGGCGGTACGTTCTCCCAGCAATTGTTTGTGGACCTGCGGCGCGCCGGATGGCCGGTGTCGCCGGTGTTACAGGGGCGAGTGGTGCTCAAGGGGCATGACGACCAGCGTTTGCAACTGATGGGGATCGAGCCGGTTTCGCTGCCGCCCGGTTCTGCCGTCGCGGGCCAAGCATTGGCCATCGAGCGCATTGTCGAATTTTTCAGCCCGCCGGGCAGTACCTGGATTTCACCGCAGACCCTGCAAGCACTCGGGTTGCACGAGGGCGATACGCCGACCACCGCGAACGGGCAAACCGTTCCGCCATTGCACGTGCAAACCGACATGGCGCCTGGGGTGTTGTTGGTAGATATCGGTTTTGCCCAGCAGGTTCTCGAATTGCCAGGCCAGGTTTCGCGGCTGTTGTTGCCCAAGGATTTCAGTGCGCCAGTGCCGGATGCCTTCAAGGCGCAGCTGCAGTTCAAATCCAGTGGCGAAGAAAACAACCTGTCGCGCCTGACCGAAAGCTTTCACCTGAACCTTGATGCGTTGGGTTTCTTGTCTTTCGTGGTCGGCCTGTTCATCGTGCACGCCGCGATCGGTCTGGCGCTGGAGCAGCGTCGAGGCTTGCTCCGCACGTTGCGTGCTTGCGGGATCAGCGCACGCATGCTGATTGCTTGTCTGGCCGTCGAACTCGGTGGGTTGGCACTGATCGGTGGCCTGGCTGGCGTTGCCAGCGGTTACCTGCTGGCCGGCGTGCTGTTGCCCGACGTCGCGGCCAGTTTGCGCGGTTTGTACGGCGCCGAAGTGCCGGGGCAGTTGAGCCTCAGCCCTGGGTGGTGGCTCAGTGGCGTGGGTTTGAGTGTGTTGGGTGCGTTGCTGGCGGGCGCCAACAGCCTGTTACGGGCAGCACGTTTGCCGTTGCTGGCGTTGGCGGACCCGCAAGCGTGGCACCAGGCACACGCACGCTGGCTGCGGCGGCAGGGGTGGGTGGCCACGATTGCGCTGGCTATCGCACTGCTTGCGTTGACCTGGGGAGACAGCCTGGCCAGCGGTTTCGTGCTGATGGCCGCGCTGTTGATCGGCGCGGCATTGGCGCTGCCGGTGCTGCTCAATGCGCTGTTGAACCTGTTGTTGCAGCGTCGGCGTTCGGTGCTCGGCCAGTGGTTTCTCGCTGACTGCCGTCAGCAACTGCCAGCATTGAGCCTGGCATTGATGGCGTTGCTGTTGGCCCTCGCGGCGAACATCGGCGCCGGTAGCATGACTGCCGGTTTTCGTCAGACTTTCAGCGATTGGCTCGAACAAAGGCTGACCGCCGAGCTGTACCTCAATCCACAAAACCCGACGCAGGCGCGAGCGCTGTATACCTGGCTCAAACAACAGCCTTCGGTCGCCGCGGTGCTGCCTAACTGGCAAGTGTCGGTGGAATTGCAAGGCTGGCCGGCGGATGTCTTTGGCGTCATCGATCACCCGACTTACCGTCAACATTGGCCGTTACTGGAAGCGGTGGGCGGTAACCCTTGGGACCGACTCGCCAAGGACAACACCCTGATGCTCAGCGAGCAGTTGGCGCGGCGATTGAAGGTGCACCTTGGCGATCACTTGACCATTCCCGTGGCGAACGGAGTCTGGTCGCCGCGAATCGTCGGGATCTATGCCGACTACGGCAACCCAAGGGGCCACGTTTTGGTGAATGCCAACCATTTGCTGCGCATCTGGCCGCAACTGACGCCCAACCGTTTCAACCTGCGAATCGAACCGGCCTCGATTCCCGCATTCCTTACTGCGTTGCAATCTCGCTTTGCCCTGGATGACAGCCGCATCGTTGATCAGGCGCGGCTCAAAGGCTGGTCGACGCAAGTCTTCGAACGGACCTTCGCCGCCACGGCGGCGCTGAACAGCCTGACCCTGGGCGTGGCCGGGGTCGCACTGTTCATCAGCCTGTTGACGCAAAGCCAAAGCCGTCTCGGACAGCTCGCGCCGCTCTGGGCGCTAGGCGTTACACGGCGCCAATTGATGCTGCTCAACCTGGGCCAGACCTGGCTGTTGGCGGTGCTGACCTTGGTGCTGGCGTTGCCCTTGGGCATCGCATTGGCGTGGTGCCTGGACACGGTGATCAACGTGCAAGCCTTCGGCTGGCGCTTGCCCTTACGGGTTTTCCCGATGCAACTGTTGCAGTTGACGGGATTGGCCTTGCTCGCAACATTGCTGGCGTCGGCGTGGCCGTTGTATTCGCTGTATCGCACACAACCGGCCGATCTGCTGAGGACGTTTGCGCATGAAGATTGAACTCGGCGTGTGCTTGATCGTATGGTTGCTCAGCGGTTGCGATAATTCGCCACCCGCCGAAAAAGGCTTCGCCGGACTGGGCAGTCAAGCATCGACCTTTACCCCGGTGGTGCCCGGTCGCGTCTTCAGCTTCCCGGCGGATCACGCGGCCCACGAGGGCTATCGCATTGAATGGTGGTACGTCACCGCCAACCTCAAGGACGACAAAGGGCAGGCGTTCGGTGTGCAATGGACGTTGTTTCGCAGTGCGTTGAAAGCAGGGCCTGAAGTGCCGGGCTGGGGCAATCAGACGATCTGGCTCGGGCACGCGGCGGTCACTGCCGCCACGGTGCACCACGCCGCCGAGCGTTATGCCCGTGGTGGTGTCGGGCAGGCCGGCGTCAGCCTCACGCCGTTCAATGCATGGATCGACGATTGGCACTTCACCAGCCAGGGCTCCGATGCGCTGACCGATCTTCAACTGAGCGCCCGCGACCAGCATTTCAGTTACCAATTGCACCTCACCTCCAACCGGCCTCTGGTACTGCAGGGCGACCAAGGTTTCAGCCAGAAATCCGAACAAGGGCAGGCGTCGTATTACTACAGCCAGCCTTTTTTTCAGGCCAGCGGTACGCTGCAGATTGACGGCAAAACCTGGCAGGTCAGTGGCCCGGCGTGGCTCGACCGCGAGTGGAGCAGCCAGCCGCTGACCGTCAACCAAACGGGTTGGGACTGGTTTTCATTGCACCTGGACAGCGGCGAGAACGTGATGCTGTATCGAATGCGACAAAAGGATGGCGAGCCTTACCTCACTGGCACCTGGATTGACGCCGACGGGCAAACGCAGTTGTTGCGTGCCGGCGACATCAGCCTCACTCCGCAAGACACTGCCCGGGTGGCCGGGCGTTCGATGCCGGTGCGCTGGTCGATTAAAATTCCGGGCAAGCACCTGGATATCACCACCACCGCACTCAATCCGAATGCCTGGATGGATCTGCGCATCCCGTATTGGGAAGGACCGGTGCAATTGAGCGGCAGTCATGGCGGCCAGGGGTATCTGGAAATGACCGGTTATTGAATCGGAACTCTCGGTTGCGCGGCGCTCTCCTAAGCTAACCAGCCCCTGTTTAGGAGTTCGTCATGAGCGATGACCTCAAGCTGCCAGACCTTGCGTCATGGCAACGCCTGTTTGATGACAAGGCTTATTGGCAACAATCCCCTGATGCCCATTACAGCGAATTGCTGCGTGTAGCCGACGATTTGTTAGGGCAGGGCGCCATTGATCTCCAACAGTGGCAGGGCTTGAAAGACCAGGCCGAACAATCCCACCGCGACTCACCCGCCGTGAATGTCGCCCAGGAACTCGACGATCCACGTGCATGAGGAGAGGCTTCATGAACACTGTGCCGGATGAAAAACACCCCGACGAGCCGCGTCCACCCGGCGAAGTCGAGCGCGACAACGATGCGCTTCGCCCCACGGATCCCAAGCGGCGCAAGGAAAACAGCAAAGGCACCGGCAGTGGCGATTCCACTGCGCAAGAAACCGCAAAAAAATCGTGATCAGCAGCTACGCTCCTAGGCACGGACGGTTTGAATTCTGGTTCAGGACCGTTCGCCGCCATCAATCACAGGGAATGTACTGCCTATGAAACTCCACGAACTGACCAAAGCCGTTACCCTCGCGACCCTGCTGTCCACCGCCAGCCTAAGCGTCATGGCAGCGGACATTCCATTGTCTGCTGTGGTTGAGGCGGATCAGGTCACAACGAAAGTGTTGGCGGTCGACGCCGACAAGCATCAGGTTGTACTGGAAGGTGCGCAAGGAAGGCAGGTTCATGTGCAGCTGAGCGATCAGGCCAAGGACCTTGGGAATCTTAAGGTGGGTGATAAAGTCAGCGTTCAGGTTACCCATTCAGTGGCGGCGTACCTCGACACTGATGTCGACAAAGGCCTGCCCGGCACCACCGAGCGTACGGGTGACATCCGTGCCACCAAAGATAATCCCAACCCGGGCGGCGAGGCGTACCGTCAGGTCCAGGTGCAACTGAAAATCACCCATATTGATCTGAAAAAACATCAAGTGACGTTTGAAAATCCTGCCGGACAATCAAAAACTGTCGACGTAGTGAAGCCGGAAGTTCAGGCGAAACTGAAGGATTTGAAAGTTGGCCAAAGTGTGGTGGTTACCTACACCGACATTTTGAAAGTCACAACAGCCCATTAAACTTGTCGTCAATTCTACGAGTGGGTTGCTCTTGTAGGGCTTTTGTATAAGGTCAACCCCGAGTTTATGGTCGAGTCAGTACGTTTTGCCAAATTCTCCATCAATAGTATTTCAAGTGACATTTTGTTAAACATTATGTCGATAAATTTCATTATTGTTGATGCGGACATATTCTGCAGTCTGCATTAATATACGCAACGTTCGCTCAGTGTCAGGGCTCTTTACCGGTGCATGGATTGCCAGGCCATTACACTGGGCGAACGCTTGATTCAGGTCTGTCGATGCGTTTTAGCAGTGCGGCAGGCAACAAAAAAGGACGACCCCAGGGTCGTCCTTTTTTTTGTTTAAATAATCAACGGTTTGATATTACATCAGCTGTTCCCTTCTTCATCCCTCCAGTCATAACTGCCCACAGTATTGGCGCCGACATGATCCCAGGAAATTTTTCGATAGCTGAAATACACCTCCTCCAACTGGGTGAAGTGTTTCATTGCATCATCCTGGCAGTGATGCATCTTGCCTTTGATGTTAACGATGAGTGCGTCTTCAAGTGTCGTGGTGAAGTAGTGCTCTTGCTTGCCTTCAGCCGAGGTGCGGTACCACTTTATGACGGCTGAAGTTATTTTCTCGCCATTGACCAAAGCCTGCAGTAACAACGGCGAGGCCTTATCGACAACTTTGGTAACGACCAATGGTTTGTGAATACTCCTGCCCGTTGGCTGGCCGGACTGCGGGTCACGCGGAATGATGATTTCGTGCTCGAAAGCCTGGATCAGGATTTCATCTTCGTGACCCTCCTGATAGGTGTTCCCGACGGATTCGGCAGTGAATGCCCCGGCCGTGATAAGGCCCGACTGTTTTCCGGTGATAGACATGTAGGCAGGTGTGGCCATGAATGCTTTCCTTGCTTGATCGATGAGGTTCCCGCTGAGACGGTTTTGTCGTCAGTGGTATTCAACAGTTATCAATGCGTGTGCCACTCTTGTTAAAAGTGATTTAAATCAATTGGTTATTAGTTTTTTGGGCGTAAGGCCCATCGTTTTTCTCGCGTGTGACAGCACGTATGAGCAGCAATCTGCGTAGAACTGTGCAAGCTTTTGCGCAGCAGGCAGGCAACCTTGAAAAACTCAGCTCAGGGCAGGGCTGCAGGTTTTGCGCCACAACATTGCGCAGCTAACGGCCCAACGCTGATCCGCGTGAAACGAACACCCGCACCGAGCGGTCAATCAAACAGTCCATGCGCAACAAGCGCCCCAAAAACCGAAAATGGTGAGAGAGCGACATGAAAATCCTGATGGTTTTAACGTCCCACGATCAATTGGGTGATACCGGCAAGAAAACCGGTTTCTGGCTGGAAGAGTTCGCTGCACCGTATTACGTCTTCAAGGACGCGGGTGCACAGTTGACCTTGGCTTCGCCTAAAGGTGGCCAGCCACCGCTGGACCCGAAAAGTGACGAACCGGATGCGCAAACAGAAGCCACCGAGCGCTTTCGCAAGGATTCGGCTGCGCAGTCGGCGTTGGCGTCGACCGCTCTGCTGAACACGGTCAGGCCTGAAGATTACGACGGCGTGTTTTACCCGGGCGGTCACGGGCCACTGTGGGACCTGGCTGAGGACAAGGTTTCAATTGCTTTGATCGAGGCATTCAACAAGGCAGGCAAACCGGTAGCGGCTGTGTGTCATGCGCCGGGAGTGTTGCGTCACGTCAAAGGCACCGATGGTCAGCCGCTGGTCAAAGGCAAACGTGTCACTGGCTTCACCAATAGCGAGGAAGAGGCGGTGCAACTGACCAAGGTTGTGCCTTTCCTGGTGGAAGACATGCTGCAGGAGAAGGGCGGTATTTACTCGAAGGGCGATGATTGGGCGAGCTATGTCGTGGCGGACGGCTTGCTACTGACCGGGCAAAATCCGGCGTCCTCGCAAGCCGCCGCCGAAGCACTGTTGGCGGCGTTGAAATAAAAAACTGCGGAGACAGGCTGGCCGTGGTGGCGAGCCTGTCTCCTGCAGTCAGTGTTGATTTATCGAGCCTGTTGCCCGAAACAGTGTTCAATCGAGCGCCGTTGTGTCTCGGCATACAACGCCAACTCATCGATCGTTGGCCGCCCCAAGGCATTTTCGAACGCCTTCTGGTTGGAATGTTCACCGTAGTGAGTTTGAGCCGCGTCGCCCAGATTGGACTGGAATATCCCCGCGGCACTCACGGGTAAAAAGTCCTCGTACACCAACGGTTCGACCCGCAGATAACCATTGCCGAGCAAATCTTCCAGTGACGCTTCGCGCAGTGTGTCCGCCGCGAGGCCTTTTTCGGTAACGAAGTAACGAAAGTACGCCAGCTCTTGTTGGCGCATGCCTTCGTAGGTGTCCGGGAATTGGCTGAAATGTTGGGTCATCAGCGCGTTGTAGCGTGCCGCATTGGCCTCGTTGGGGAATTCGCCCAGTTCATCCCGTGCAGCATTCAGCAAACGGTCGTACAGCGCTCGCCCCTTGGGCGTCAGTGCGGCGCCGCGCTGCTCTATTTCACCGAACCGAGCGCTGTGACTGCCACGAATATCGGCTTGATCGGTGAAGGCGATCGGCTCCTCCAGCGCCTTGAAACTGGTTTGACGCAGCAAGATTGGGCACTGACGGCGTGGTGGACCTTCGATCACTGCTTTGGGGGTTATGCCGTGTGCAGGCATTTGTGCCTGCACGAGATCAATGTCCAGCGTGCGCGGGGTCAGGTGATTGATGTGCGGGCCCTTGAAGGCCACCACGTCGGCAATCAGGCGATGCTGAGCGCTGAGTTTCTGATATTGCTCGCCAGTCACGGTGGCGCTGTGGTGCCAGCGGAAGGTTTCAAGTGCCTGAGTTACAAAGTCTTCGGCTTGTTGTTCGGTAAGGCCACCAGCGTTTTCTGCGTGTTCGATATGGGTCAACGCCATCGGGGTAAAAATCGAGCGCTTATTCAAGACTGACTGCGCGAAAGCCTGCAGCTCCGGGTCTTCGATCAATTCCAGTCGCAGCAACGAAGTAAACACCCGGAACGGGCTGACCTGCAGCGCGGTTTCGTGCACGGCGCGAAACGCCGTGGAATGCACCGGTACACCGGCCGGGGTCAGGTCGTAGTAGCCGACCGGCTGCATGCCCATCACCGCAAACAGCCTGGCCAGGGTTGCCAGCTCTGTGGCGGTGCCGACGCGAATCGCGCCATGACGCTCCAGGTCCAGGCGCTCGATTTCGCCCGTACTGTGCAGCTGCCTGGCTATTTGCGGATCGCTGTCCAGCACGTGGCGGTTGGTGTTTTCCACCAACGTCATCAGCGCGCCATACAGCGGCACTTCTTCGCGGTACATGTCGGACATCGCTTTGGAGAAGCGTTGGCGGATCAGGTCAGGGCTGACGAAGGGTTGCTGGCTCATTGCAAAATTCCTGGCGCGGCGACGTAAAAGGATGTGGGAAAAGATCGCAGCCTTTAACGACGCCGACAAACGAAGAATCTTCTGAACTTCAGTCTGCCAAGGACTGATTGATCAATGCATGCGTTCATCCTGAGGGCTTTGCGCGCGGTGAGATGCCAAAAACTCTCGATACAAACGCGCCGTGCCCGACGGTTCCTCCACCATGGGCATATGACCGATACCGTCCCAGATTTCCACGCGCAGATCGGCGATGCCTTTGCTCCAGATTGCCACGCTGCTGACATCGATCAGGCGATCCTTGCGGCCCCACAGCAACAGCGCGGGCGCCTTGATGTCGGGCAGTTTCGGCTCCATCGGCGGGCTGGCGCGAAAGTCCCTGAATATTTCTTCCAGCTCATCGCGTTGTTGCTCGTAACGTTGCGCGATGGCGTCCAGCACCACGCCGGGCACCCATGGTGGCTCGGCCATGGTCATGGCGTAAAAACGCCGAAATTCTTCCTTCGAGTTGATTAGAAAAGGGTTGTGGCCCTTGGCCAATTGCCGCTCGAGGTCACTCGCCGCCGGCGCAGTGACGCCTGCCGGGTCGATCAGGGCAACCGAGGCAATGCGCTCCGGATAAGTGGCCGCGAGCCAGGCTGCGATGTAACCGCCCATGGAATTGCCGATTACATGCACTTTTTCGACGCCGCAGACATCCAGTAACTGGATCATCCGCTTGGCCTGCACGGCGATGTCGTAACCCCCACCAGCCTTGAAGCCCGTTTCACCATGGCCGGCAATATCAGGAATGATCACTCGATAGCTCCCCACAAAATGCCGGGCGAAGCGCAGCCAGATGTTCTTGTCGGCGCTGTATCCATGCAGCATCAGCACGCTGCTGGAGGCTTCATACGGGCCGCCCTGCCAGGTCGAGACCGTCATCTCGGCGATGGGCACGACAATTTTGTGCAGCCGATACAGTTTGGCCTCGGTGGCCATGCTCAGGTCATACAACCAATGGCCGATGGCTGGGTAACTCAGCCAGCTCCAGGCGACAAAAACCGCGATTGCGACAACCAGGATCAGCATCAGATGTCTTCCTTGTTCGTGTTCAAGACAGAATGTGGTCTTCAGGTTTCAGCGCCCTGGTCAACCGGTGGTAGCTGAAACTGAACCCCGGGAACATGGCAATCACATGACCACTCTTGCTGTGATACCAACTATGGCAACCCCCGGACTTCCACACGGTGCGCTCCATCTCTCGATGAATCATCTCAGTGTAGATACGTTCCGCTTCAGGGCGCACTTCGATGCTGCGCAAGCCTTGTTTTTTCACGGTGCGAATGCAGTCGAGGATGTAATTCATCTGCGATTCGATGATAAACAGCGCCGACGTGTGACCGATGCCCGTGTTGGGGCCGGTGATGATGAACAGGTTGGGGAAGTCCGGCAGGCTGGTGCCGAGGTAGGCGCGTGGGTATTGCGCCCAGACATCTTTGAGTAGGGTGCCGTTTTTGCCACTGACCGGATAGGAAATCACCCCGTCGGTGGCGTCGTAACCGGTGGACCAGACGATCAGGTCGAGGTCGATGTGTTCCCCGTCCCGGGTAACGATCCCGGTTTCATCGATGGCGGCAATCGCGTGTTCACGGCTGTGCAATGTCACGTTGCTGCGACCCAATGCCGGGTACAGCGTGCTCGAGACAATCACCCGTTTGCAGCCGATGGTGAAGTCGGGCGTCAGCTTTCGCCTGGTTTCGGGGTCGGGCACTTGCCGTTCGAGAAAGCGCAGGGCGTGTCGCTGTACCAGGCGAATGGCTGGTTTCGAGTATTTGAAAGCGATGACCCGGGTTTCGAATTGCCAGTAAATCATCCAGCGCAGCATTTTATAAGCCGGTTTGAAGCGCAGCAGCCAACGCTGGAAAGGACCAAAAACGCGATCGGCCCGGGGTAAAACCCAGTGCGGGGTGCGCTGAAAGACGTGCAAGTGTTCGACGTCGGGTGCAATGGCCGGAATGACTTGCGCGGCACTGGCGCCGCTGCCGACGATGGCCACGCGTTTATCCCGGTAATCGTAGGTGTGATCCCAGTTGTTGGTGTGGAAATGCATGCCTTCAAAGCGCTCCTGCCCCTCGAAGTGCGGGATGACCGGCTGGCTGAGAGGCCCGGTCGCGTTGATCAGGAACTGGGCATGGAGCGTCCCTTGGCTGGCGGTATGCACCACCCAATGCCTGGCATCTTCATCCCATTCGACACGCTCGACATTGGTCCCCAGCAGCACTTTGTCTCGCAGGCCGAAGTGCTGCACCACGTGTTGGGTGTACTGATGCAGCTCTGCCTGGTCAGCGAACATCTGCGTCCAGGAATAGGGGGCGAAAGACAACGAATAAAGGGGCGAGGGCACATCGACTGCCGCGCCCGGGTACGTGTTCTGGCACCAGGTGCCACCCAGGAAATCGCGCCGTTCCAGCAGGCGGAAATCGTCGATGCCGGCCTTGAGCAAATTGACCGCCGCACACTGGCCGCCAAACCCGCTACCAATGATCAACACTTGAAAGGTTTGCATGGGCCTCCTTTTTTTGCCGTGGCGAATTCAATCCTCTCATCATGTATAGCCAAACATTTAGCCACCGCGTGACGCGTATGTGCGGGTATTCAGACTGCCGGCCGGTGATGGCTATTTGCCGTTGCCCTGTTAGACTTCCAACACACACGCAACCCGGGTGTTATCAGGTTCTATCGAGTGGCACAGAGGCCCTATGGGAAAAGCGTCCGGCAAAGGACTTTCACTGGCCAGGAGGCTCTACACCTCACGAACCCTGGGGTTAGCTTTGGGGTTGTTGTGCGTGAGTGTGGCGATGTATTCGCTGGATCCGGCGCCTTGGGTCTGGCTGTTGATGCTGCTTAACGCGCTCGTGTGGCCGCATCTGGCTTATCAATGGGCGCGCCGGTCGAAGGTTCCCTACCACGCCGAACACCGCAACCTGCTGATAGATGCATTTTTGGGTGGCTTCTGGGTGGCGGCCATGCACTTCAACCCGCTGCCGAGCGCCACGACCATTTCGATGATGGCGATGAACAATGTCGCCATCGGCGGCCTGCGGTTCCTGCTGGCCGGCACTGTCGCGCAGGTCCTGGGGATTGGCGTCGGCGCGCTGATTTTCACCCCGGCGTTCATTCCGCAAACCAGTGCACAGCAGTTGTACGCCTGCTTGCCGTTGCTATGTCTGTATCCGCTGGCGCTGGGCTGGATCTGCTTTCGTCAGGCGCACACTTTGGGCCAGCATAAAAAGGAACTGCTGGCGCTCAGCCGCACCGACAGCCTGACCGGCCTGCTGAACCATGGCGCCTGGAAAGATCAGCTGGAAGTTGAATTCCAGCGTTGCAAACAGCAGAACCAGGGCGGGGCGATTGCGTTGATCGACATCGACCATTTCAAGATCATCAACGATACCTATGGCCATGTTGCCGGGGACATCGTGCTGCGTCAGCTAAGCAAGATACTCAAGCAAAACTTGCGGGCCGCGGACGTTGCCGGGCGTTACGGTGGTGATGAGTTCTGTGTGATTCTCAGGGATCTGCCGCTCAACAGTGCGGCCGATGCCATGGATGCCCTGCGTGATCGCTTCGCAACGCTGGGTTACGAGCACAGCCCGGCCTTGAAAGTCAGCCTGAGTATCGGGCTCGCCGCGTTCAACTCTGTGCATGTCGACGCGACCCTGTGGTTAAACGACGCGGATCAGGCGCTGTACGAAGCCAAGACGAATGGGCGCAACCGAGTCATCTGCAGCGGTGGCGGCCTGCCTTATCAATCCATGATGGACCCGGTGTAGAGCCTGGAATCAGCAGGGCAAGAGGCGTGCCTCTCGCCACCGATTCACTCTTTAACCCGCATGAACTCTTCAGCCCAACGAATGTAGTCTTCAGGCTGCGTATAAGTATGCGTCAGCTCTGTGGCGCTCAAATCCGATGCTTGGGTGAAGATCTGGCGTTGTTCGCGCAAGCTGTCGTACGTGGCTTTGATCGCCGCGAAATAGGCGCCGTGGCCGTCGATGGTAACCCGCACGCCCAGTTCGGCCAGGCGTTTGTCGTCGCGCAGTGCCGGGTTGCCATACGTGACCAGCATCAGTGGTACGGTCAAATGTTCAGCAATTTTCTCTAGCTGGTCGAAGTCCTGCACGCCCACCATGCAAATGCCGTCCGCACCGGCGCTTTGGTACTGTTGGGTACGGCTGATGATTTCCTGGACCGGCAATATCCCCGCGTTCGTACGGGCGATGATGGCCATTTCCGAATCGACCCGTGCTTCCAGCGCTGCTTTGATCTTGCCGACGCCTTCGGCGACACCGATCAGGTCAGTGGACTTACGGCCGAATTGTGCCGGCAGCAAAGTGTCTTCGATGGTCAGCGCGGCAATGCCGGCGCGTTCGAGTTCGACAATGGTGCGCATTACGTTCAGCGCGTTGCCGTAGCCGTGATCGGCGTCGGCAATCACCGGCAGTTGCGCGACACGCCCAATGCGAGTGGCCTGCTCGGCGAATTCGCTGAGGGTGATCAGGGCAAAATCGGGTGCCCCCAGTACTTGCAGCGACGCAACGGAGCCGCCAAGAATCC
Source organism: Gordonia sp. IEGM753 (assembly GCF_050321825.1). Lineage (NCBI taxonomy): Bacteria > Bacillati > Actinomycetota > Actinomycetes > Mycobacteriales > Gordoniaceae > Gordonia > Gordonia sp. IEGM753. The sequence continues at coordinate 2,397,809 of NZ_JBNQGB010000001.1, read as the reverse complement.
CCACTTCAAAACCCAGGTCTGCGGCAATGCGTGCCGACATCGGGTCGAAAACCGACGCGGTGTGGTAGCAGGTATTGGAAGCAAACAGCTCACGGAAGTTACGGCGCAAATCTTGATGAGAAAGCCTGGACATATGAGTTCCACCAATGGAATGGAAAGGCCTGAACAAAAGTGTCAACGCCGAAGAAACAAAAGGCTATCACGCGAGCGGCTTAATAATGATGACGAATTTGCAGTCGGGGCCTGAACGGAGCCGTTATTGGACGCCGCTCGCGTTCAACCGGCCCGCGATCAAGGGTGTTGATTGAGCAATGGCACGGCGCGCACCGAATCGCCCGGTTGCAGCTGCAGGCGTTTGGCTGTCAGGCGGTCGACGATCAGGCCATCCCCCCTCAACTGTGCCGCAGCGACGGTGATACGGCAGTTTTCCAGGCGTCGATTGTGAATCAGCCATCGTGGCGCCCGGTCGTCGGGTTTGCCGATGGCCAGCATCAGCAACTGGCTATCACGCACGGTTCGGATGTTCGCCACCGACGCTTCGATGAATGGCCCCGCGTCAAAGATGTCGATGTAGCCTTGATGGGCAAACCCTTCGGCGGTGAGGATCTTCAGTGCCGCTTCAGTGTTGATGTGTGCTTTGCCGATCACGGCTTGCGCCTGTTCGGTAAGCAGGCACGTATACAGCGGCTGACGCGGCATCAATTCCGCAATAAATGATTTGTTGCCCAGGCTCGACAAGTGTTGCGCGTGGCTGAAATCCATCTTGAAAAAGTGTCGGCCCAGACTGTCCCAAAAAGGCGACCCACCGTTATCGTCGGTGCTGCCGCGCAACTCGGCGATCAGTTTGTCACCGAACAGATGCGGGTACTGCGCGACGAACAGCAAACGTCCCAGCGAGAGTAAGCGGCCGTTTGCACCCAGGCGTTGATCCGGTCGCAGGTACAGTGAGCACAGTTGCGATTGCCCGGTCATTTCATTGCTGAGCGACAACGTCGGAATCTGCCGCCGTATGCCCAGGTCGATCGATGACCCCTGCGTAAGTCCCACCCGATAGTTGTACCAAGGCTCGCGCAGGCCGACAGCCCCGGCCAGCGCACTGATTCCCAGCACTTGCTGATCATCGTCTTCAAGCACGAACAGGTAATCGGCGTCGGAGCGTTCGACTTGTTCAGCGAAGGTGCGCTGTGCCCAGCGTATCCGGTAAGCCAGGCGTTCTTCGCGGTCAGGTACGGCGCTGGAGCCGGCACCGGCACCGGCCTGCTGCAGCAATGGCAACAATGCCGGCAGGTCGGTGATGCTCACCGGGCGGACAATCATGCGGCCGCTCCCTGTTCGCGCCTGGTTGGGCAGTGTCGATTGTCGCTTGCGGAGTCGAGCCTCACAGGGCGATCAGCCGGATATGGCTGGCGTACGTCAGGTTCAGCGCCGCGCACATGTCGGCACTCAATGCCACCGGTTGCCCGTCGTTGTAATCCAGATCGGCGACGATCGCCCGGTAATCGACCACCGAGTCGTTACTGACCAGATAGCGGCCTCGCGCATCGATAAGCGGGCTCGATACGACCCGCGCGGTTCGGCTTTGCGCCACAGAGCGGACATTGGCAAGGTGTGCATACAGCATCGGGCCGCCGTCAAACAGGTCGATGTAGCTATTGGTCTCGAACCCTTCGCGTTCGAGGGTATTGAAAGCGTCCTGGCCATCGGGGTGGATTCGGCCGATGCAGTCCTGCGCTTCTTTAGGCAGCATCGGCACGTAGATCGGGTATTGCGGCATCAACTCGGCAAGGAACGTGCGGCTTCCCAGGCTGCACAGTCGTTGTGCCTCGAGGTAGGGCAAGTCGAAGAAATGCATGCCCACGGCATCCCAAAACGGCGACTGCCCTTCGTCGGTGCTGAAGCCTGCAGTTTCGCTGATCACCGCCTCTGAAAAACGATGACCGTGTGCGGCGATGAACAGCAAGCGAGCTCGCGACAGCAGTTCGCAATATTCCGTGCCCGCCCATTCGGGGGCAATGTGAAACCCGTGCAGCAGGGTGTGGCCGTTGAGGTCATGACACAGCGACAGCGCTGGCACAGCGTGTTCGATGTTCAGTTCGCGTGAGGCGCTGGTGAAGAGGCGATTGCGCAGGCTATAGAACGGGTCGCTAAGGCCTGCGGTAGCGAGAATCTGTGAGCAGCCGATCAGGCGTGCGCTGCTTAAATCCTCCAGCACAAAGCAGTAATTCTCGGGGCCATGTTGCTGCACGTCTTTTTTGAATGAGGCGATGGAGTCAAGAATTCGCGTGTGCAAATTCTCGGTGTCGTCTGGCAAAGACGTCACGCCTGGCAGGCTCTCGCGGGCAAGTCTTTGCAACCGGGACAAATCGGCTAACGTCACTGGACGTAGGACCAGCATGGATCAACTCCTGTATTAAAGGGTCCAGCGCCAAACACTGAACCTGACAATCACTGTCGGTTTCCACGCATGAATCGAGTGCTCGCTGAGTACTTATCAGTCGCCACGCTTGTTCTTCTGGGTGATGAAGAGGGCCTCCAGACGCCCTGCTGGATGAGTCAATAAAATTAGGCTCAACGCACCGTTTAACAAGTATTTGTTCAATGCGCAGAGCCTGTCTAGCGAATTTTTGCCTGGCAAGAAGGGGCCTGAAAACAGAGGAATTGCCCGTGGGTATTGGGCTACAGCCATGCGGATCGACCTTGTAGGCCGCATCCGAATTACGTGTCAGAAATAGTCATATTTGCAGGGCGAAATGCACCGCTGTGAACCGAAACGAAACCCACCCGGTTCACCTTTCTTACGGCACAATTGCGCATTGACTGACGGCGCAGGGCCGTTTGCTTCTTTTGACCGAGTGATTATCCGTGCAGGCGACCCGTTTGACCCTGATCTGCCACGCGAGAACCGTCGCGCAAAAGCTCGCGCGTTTCCCTACAGATGAACCGGTGGAGATGGATTGGCAATCAGCCAGGGGGTCGCGCAGCGATCAATTCAAGCGTGCACCGCGGCTGGTGTGCGGCCCGGAGCAGCGGTGTCTGCAAACCGCTGCGTTATTTGGCAGTGACGTCGAAATTGTCAGCGCGCTGAAGGACTGCGATTTCGGCCGCTGGAACGGCGCGCAGATCGACGAATTGCAAAAAACCGAACCCGAAACGCTCCGTGCGTGGTTGGATGACCCAAGCGCTGCGCCCCACGGCGGTGAGTCGGTGGCGCACCTCAGTGAGCGACTGGCCGCGTGGCTGGCAACCCTGACGTCGACGCCGGGCCACGTGGTTGCTGTCACTCATCCATTTGTTATTCGCGCGGCGCTGATGCAGGTTTTGCACGGTTCAGCGTTTAACCAGATCGACGTCGAGCCGCTGGCGATCATCGAGTTGCGATTCAACGGCCGATGGCGGCTACGCTTACCCGGCACTCATCCCGAAGGACGTCGTTCATGAAAAAACTTCTGGTGATCGGCATCGGTGCCGGCAACCCCGACTACATTACGATGCAAGCCGTGAAGGCATTGAACCTGGTCGATGTGTTTTTTCTCATGGACAAGGGTCACAGCAAAGACAAGCTGATCGACCTGCGCCGCGAGATTTGCGAACGCTACATTGCCGATCCCGACTACCGTTTTGTCGAAGCCCGTAGCCCCGAGCGCCAACGCGCAGAGGTGGACTACCACACCAGCATCGAAGACCTGAACCATGCCAAGCAACAGACCTTCGAGCGCCTGATCAACCAAGAGTTGACCGACGAACAGTGCGGCGGTTTTCTGGTGTGGGGCGATCCGGCGCTGTACGACAGCACCATCAGAATCCTGCAGGCGATTCTGGCGTCAGGCCATTGCGTTTTTGAGTTTGAAGTCATCCCCGGCATCACCAGCGTTCAAGCGCTGGCGGCGCAGCATAAAGTGCCGTTGAACAGCATCGGCCGCTCGGTTGAAATCACCACTGGCCGACGCCTGGCGGCCGGGCAGGTGAGCGACAGTGACACCTTGGTGGTCATGCTCGATGCCGAGGATTCCTACCATCAGGTGGCTGATCCGCAAACCGAGATTTACTGGGGCGCTTATTTGGGGACGCCAGATGAGATTCTCATCAGCGGCAAACTGAAGGACGTGGCGGATGAAATCGAGCGAGTGCGCAAGGCCGCGCGACTGGCCAATGGCTGGATCATGGACACCTACCTGTTACGCAAACCTTGAAGCCCTTCAGGAAATAACGTTTACCGCACGCCCGAACCGCTCCCGGTACACCGACGGCGGCACCCCGACCACGCTGCGAAACGCCACCCTGAAACTCTCGACCGAGTTGTAACCACAGCGCAGGGCAATCTGCTCGGTCTGCTCGCGGGTGCTTTCCAGCAGTTCGCGCGCGCGGGCCAGGCGTTCATGCTGCAACCAGGTTTTTGGCGACTGGCCATTGGCTTCGGTAAAACGGCGCAGGAACGTTCGTTCACTCATGGCCGCTTCGTTGGCCAGTTCGCGCACTTGCAGGGGCAGGTGCAAGCGCTCGCGAGCCCATTGCATGACACGAGAAAGATCGCTGCGCGGCGTGGGGCTGACCGGCGTCGGAATAAACTGCGCCTGACCGCCCGTGCGTTGTGGTGACATCACCAGCCGTCGCGCTACCGAGTTGGCGACCTGAGTGCCAAAGTCCCGCGTCACCAAATGCAGGCAGGCATCAATTCCGGCGGCACTGCCTGCAGACGTGATGAGTTGGCCGGAATCGACATACAACACGTCCGGGTCCACCTGAATCCTGGGAAAGCGTTCGGCCAATTCGCGGGTGTAACGCCAATGTGTGGTGGCGCCATGGCCGTCGAGTAAACCGCTGGCGGCCAATACAAATACGCCGGAGCAGATCGACAGCAACCGTGCGCCATTGGCATGCGCCTGGCGCAACGCGACAAGCAACGCCTCGGGCACTGGCGCGCTGCGGTCGCGCCAGCCGGGAATGATGATGGTGCGCGCGACTTGCAGCAGTTCCATGCCGCCGTCGACCAGTACTTGAATGCCACCTGAGGCGCGCATCGGCCCCTTGTCCACGGCGACAATTCGATGCGTGTACCACGCAAAGTCGAACTCCGGTCGCGCCAGGCCAAAAATCTCCACGGCAATGCCGAACTCGAACGTACAGAGGCCGTCGTAAGCCAGAATCGCGACCAATCCAGGGTTAGGCTGCATTTGGCGGAAAATTCCCGGTAAGTGTCTTGTGCGCCACTTTAGCGGTGTGCGCTCGGCGGATAAAGTCTTTGCACATTCACTGATGTCCGGAGTACCGCCAATGACCAGCCTGGTTCGCGAAATCCCTGCCGCTCCCTCAGCCATTGCCCTTATGCACTTCAGCAATCGCCTGACCTTCGAAACCGATTGCTCCGACGTTCACGGCAGCCAAGCGGCGGGCGAGGTTGATTTTGTGCTGGTTGACGTGCGCGGGCCGTTGGCGTTCGAGCGTGGCCATGTGCCGGGGTCGATCAATATTCCCACCCGATCACTGACGGGCGAGGCGCTGGCGGCATACCCCAAAACCAGCCTGTTTGTGGTCTATTGCGCCGGCCCTCACTGCAATGGTGCCAACAAGGCCGCGGTGAAACTGGCGGCGCTGGGTTACCCGGTAAAGGAGATGATCGGCGGGGTGACGGGGTGGCTGGATGAAGGATTCCAATTGAGTGTTGCGCTGACATCCGGCGAAAGAGGCGCTATTGGCTGTGAATGCTGAATGGATTTGAGGGGGCGCAGCCTCGCTCCCCTCGACAGCTGTCAGGTGCGCTTATTCAGGTATTGGCGCGGCGTGTGCCCACCATTCGTCCAGCGTTGCCTGCAGCCAGTGGTACACGGCGGTGTAGGCGGCGCTGTCGTGTTCACCACGCGGCAACGGCGATTCCTCGGCAAAATGCGCATTGAGCACTGCCACTGATTCTGCGTTCCACTCGGGATGAAACTGCAGGCCTACCCGTGTCGTCCCGACGCAATACATTTGCTGCTCACATTGATCACTGCTGGCAAGTAAACGTGCAGTGGGCGGCAGGCCGATTGCATCTTCGTGCCATTGCAGCACCTTCAATTGTTGGCCATCGGCGAATCTGACGGTGGTCCAACCCGTTTCAGAGCGCGCCATCCGGCGCACTGTTCCGCCCAGACTCAGCGCGAGCAACTGGGCCCCAAGGCAGATCGCAAATACCGGTGCGCCTTGGCTCAGGCTGCCCGCGAGCCATTGTCGTTCAGACGCCAGCCATGCTGGCCCAGCGTTGGATTCGTAGGGGCCACCGAGCAAGATCAGCGGTGTTGCGCTCACCGCTGGCAACTGACCCAGGTCGGCGCGAAACACCTCAAGTGCGATGCCTCGCGATGCGGCCCATTCGCCAATTGCGCCTGGGCCTTCGGCAGGGTGATGCTGGATCAGGTTTAACCTGTTAAGTACGCTAGTCACATGCGCCACCTTTCTGTAAGTATTTGTCGCTTATACACAATTTACCCGCCTGAAGCCGCTCTAGACTGCCGGCCACTTCGGCTTTTACACAGAAAAAAGCTACCGGCCGAAAGCTACCAATCGAACGCTGCCAATAAAAGCCTCCGCACACAGGAGTTATAAATGAAGAAGCTAGTGATGTTCGGTGCCCTGGCACTGTCGCTGTTGTCCCTGACCGCTGTGGCCGAAGACGCCAAGCCGATCCGCATCGGCATTGAAGCCGGTTACCCGCCATTTTCGATGAAAACACCTGACGGCAAGCTTACCGGTTTCGACGTCGACATCGGCGACGCGCTGTGCGAGCAGATGAAAGTGAAATGTACTTGGGTCGAGCAAGAGTTCGACGGCCTGATCCCGGCACTGAAGGTCAAGAAAATCGACGCTATTTTGTCGTCCATGACCATCACTGACGATCGCAAGAAGAACGTCGATTTCTCCATCAAGTACTACCACACCCCGGCGCGCTTCGTGATGAAGGAAGGCACCGATGTGAAAGACCCGCTGACCGATCTTAAAGGCAAGAAGGTCGGCGTGCTGCGCGCCAGTACCCACGACCGTTTCGCCACTGAAGTGCTGCAACCGGCCGGTATCATCCTGGTGCGTTACGGTTCCCAGCAGGAAGCTAACCTGGACATGGTCTCCGGTCGCGTAGACGCGCTGCTGGCCGACTCGGTAAACCTGGACGATGGCTTCCTGAAAACCGACGCCGGTAAGGGTTTCGCTTTCGTCGGCCCTGAATACAACGATCCGAAATACTTCGGTGGCGGCGCCGGCATTGCCGTGCGTAAAGGCGATACTGCACTGGCTGACCAGTTCAATAAGGCCATTACTGAAATCCGCGCCAACGGCAAGTACAAGCAAGTGCAAGACAAGTACTTCAAGTTTGACGTTTACGGCGAGTAACACCGTCGTTCAGAAAATGGCAACCATTGAACCGGTTGCCATTTTTTATGCACGCTCATTTACCCCCAATCCGTAGCAGACTGGCTTGCCGGCGATGGCGTCCGGAAAAATCGCCATCGCCGGCACGTCGACCTCCCACGGGTGAATTCGCGGTTCAAGCTTTGAGGAGTTCCCATGCAACGCATCGACCATTCATTGCCCTGGAGCCACCTGGGGACCGAACGCACACTCAGTGTGTTTCGTTACGGCACCGGCGCTCGCAAAGTCTACATTCAGGCCAGCCTGCACGCTGACGAACTGCCGGGCATGCGCACTGCCTGGGAATTGAAGAAGCGTCTGGGCGAACTTGAAACCCTAGGCCGGTTGCAAGGCGTGATCGAACTGGTCCCGGTGGCCAACCCGATCGGTCTCGATCAGCACCTTCAAGGCAGCCACATGGGCCGCTTCGAACTGGGCAGCGGCAAGAATTTCAACCGCTCGTTCGTCGAACTCAGCACACCAGTCGCGGCGTTGATCGGTGATCAATTAGGTGCAGATGCCCACGCCAACATCGCGTTGATTCGTCAAACCATGTGCCAGGTTCTCGATGGCCTGCCAGCGCCGGTCTCGCAACTGGAAGCCATGCACCGTTTGCTGTTGCGCCACGCCTGTGATGCCGACATCACGCTGGACCTGCACTGCGACTTTGATGCTGCGATTCACCTCTATGCCTTGCCGCAACACTGGCCTCAATGGCAGTCGTTGGCGGCGCGGTTGAAGGCGGGTGTGGCGTTGCTCTGTGAGGATTCTGGCGGCAGTTCGTTTGATGAGTCGTGTTCTTCACCGTGGTTACGCCTGGCCCGAGCGTTCCCTGGCGCTGCGATACCGCCGGCGAATCTGGCGACGACGCTGGAGTTGGGCAGCATGGGCGACACGCGTGTCGAACAGGCTCAAGCCAACTGCGAGGCGATTCTCGGTTTCCTGGCCGAGCAAGGCTTCATCAGCGGCACCTGGCCTGCGGCGCCCAGCGAATGCTGCGAAGGCATGCCGTTCGAAGGCACCGAATATTTGTTTGCGCCGCATCACGGTGTAGTCAGTTTCCTGCGCGACGCCGGTGAATGGGTGGAGCAGGGGGATGCGCTGTTCGAAGTGGTAGACCCGTTGCACGACCGGGTTACGACGGTGCGCGCCGGGACCTGTGGCGTGTTGTTTGCCATTGACCGTGGTCGTTACACCCAACCCGGCACCTGGCAGGCGAAAGTCGCGGGACGTGAACCGATTCGGGTCGGCAAACTGATCAACGATTAACGTCGGCATCAGCCACAGCCGAATGCCCCGACCTTCACACAGTGTTAGGCTCTCCCCGAATCCTGCGCTCTGTGAAGGAAGGTTTATGCTGAAGTTTCTCGCACTGCTGACGCTGCTGGCGTCCACCGTTGTCCACGCTCAAACCCCGCTGCAAAACGACCTGCCGCTCAAATACCTGGAGCAGGCCAATCCTGACTCGAAGCAACAACCCTTGGTGATTTTCCTCCACGGTTACGGCAGTAACGAGGCGGATCTGTTTGGAATCAAGGATGATTTGCCAGCGAACTACAACTACCTGTCGGTTCAGGCACCGGTAAAACTCGAAGAAGGCAGTTATCAATGGTTTCGCAAGAAAGGCGAAGGCGCCTATAACGGCGAGACCGATGATTTGAAGAGCAGCGGCCAGGTGCTGCTGAATTTCGTGGCGCAGGCCGCGAAGAAATATCACACCGAGGCCAACAAGGTATTCCTGGTCGGCTTCAGCCAGGGCGCGATCATGTCTTACGAAGTGGGATTACGTCATCCCGAAGCCGTGGGCGGGATTGCTGCACTCAGCGGGCGGATTCTGCCGGTGCTCAAGTCCGAACTCAAACCGGATGATAAACGTCAGCAGCTGGCGATTTTCATCGGCCATGGTACGGCAGACCAACGCTTGCCCTACCAGGACGGCACTGACGCCAACAGCCTGCTGCAGAAGCTGGCGCTCAAACCGGAGTTTCATGGTTATGAAGGCCTCGGCCACAGCATCAGTGCGGCCGAGGTACAGGATTTGAGTGCCTGGTTGCAGCGCCTCAATCCTTGATAGCGATTACTTTTCGGCGAGGATCTGCTTGACCAGCGCTTCGTGACCCGTTTTGTCGCTGGCGCGTGACACCACTTGTACCAGTGCCATGCGCGTCCCGGACGCGGTCAGCAACGTGGTGTCGAGCGTCGGGCCGCCACCTTGGGTTGCGGTGCTGTCAATCTGGCGCAGGCCCAGGCCCGGGCTCTTCTTGGAGAAGGCTTTTTCGTTCACCAACTTGAAGTCCGGCAGGGCTTTGGCTTGCTGGGCGATGAAGTCGCCCGAGGCGTTATCCAGGAACGTACCGTCGTTGTCTTTGACGTTAGCGCCGCCGGGAATAGTGTTTTCCGCCGCGATGACCACGGTTTTGGTCTCGGTATTGGTGTACATGGTACCCGTCGCACCGGCCGTGCCTGCGGCAGGGTCGCCGGCTGGCAATTGGGTGACGGTGAACCCTTTAGGCAATGTGAAGGTGAACTTGCCACCCAGCATCGAGACTTTCTGCACCGAGCCGCTGTTGCTGGCAGCCGTGGCTTTGGCCGCTTGTACGTTCAAGGCACCCAGGCTTGCAGCTGCCGCCAGCAACAGGACAACAGCTTTCTTACTCACTAACGACATTCGAACTCTCCAGGGATGGTCACGCGTTGTGGCGATCATCCCATGGAGTTTGCGCGGCATTCCAGTGCCGGGTGGCGGAAGTTGAGATTCAACCCTGGCGCGGTGTTGATCAGCACGCTGCGGGCCGGGCGGGTTTCGCCAGCAAGCGTTTGGTGACGCCGAGCATGGCGACTGACACCAGTACCGCCCACACAAAAGCGCTCCAGCCCAAGGCCGGCAATGCCAGCGCCAACACCAGGCAAAACGACGCGAACGAGTACATGCCAGTTGCAGTGGCCCGCAACAGCGCCGCGGTGAATGCCGGCCCTCGGGTTTGCTGGGAAAACACCGCCATTACGCTGCCCAGGACCGGGAACACCGCGAGCAAACCACTCCAGCGTTCGCCGACCGTGCTGGCCAACAAGGTAACCGCGAGGGTCAGCAAGGCCCCGGCAATCATGCGCAGCAGCAGTTTGTCCGACTTCGGTGCGGTACCCGAAATGACGGGCTGCACGGCGGGAAACAAATAGGGTGCCGCCAGCAGCGCCGAGGCCGCAGCTATCACTGAAAACACCAGGGACGAAGGGAGCAACGACAGCACAACCGCGACCGTCGCCCACACCAGCAACGAAACCGTCAGCGCCCACGGCCATCGGGCGCGCTGTGCGAGCTGCGCGTAAGTGACACAAAAAGCGATCATCGCAAACATTGCCGACAATGCTGCCGTCGCCGATTGGGCGGCGAATACCTGGCCTTGTTCAATGGCGAGAAACAACAGAATCGGTCCGACCACCACCGGCAATCCCGAAAGCCAACCGGCGACGCTGGGGCCCCAACGTTTACCTGCCAGTGAAATCAGCAGTAGAAATCCTGGAATCACCAGCAACTTGAGCATCAACACGCCCGCACCTCCGACCTGAACTAGAGGCCAACGTTAGCATGCGAGCGACGGATTGCTCTACCGATTGATGGTTTTTGTATACAAAACTAAACTATCAAATAATTGTACAAAACAACCTTTTGCGTATAAGTTTTTATCAGGCACATACGAAGTCTCAAAACCGCCATGAACAGACAACGGTCACCGCTACGGCACGGCTTGTGGTTGCTGGTATTTCTCGGCGGCAGTGCATTCGCCAATTGGCAGGAAGCGCTGCCCGGCGCGCAAATCATCGGCGCTGGCGAGTTCAGCCTGTACGGTTTTGATGTGTACAACGCCCGACTATGGAGCGCGCAGCGGCCGTTGACCCGTGACCAACCGTTTGCCCTCGAGTTGATTTATCAACGCAAGATTTCCCGTGACGACCTGGTGCAAGCCAGTGTCGACGAAATCAAGCGTTTGTCCGGTAACGCCGTCAGCGCCGAACAACTGGCGGCATGGCAGGCGCAGATGCAACAGTCGTTTGTCGATGTGCAACCCGGCACCCGCATCACGGGTGTCTATTTGCCGGGGCAGGGCGCACGCTTTTTTGTCGGGCAGCAATTGCAGCATGAAGTGAAAGACCCGTTGTTTGCCCGCGCCTTCTTCGATATCTGGCTGGATCCGCGCACCCGCAACCCAGAGCTGCGTCAGCAATTGCTGGGCACCGTCACGCCATAAGGATGCCGTCATGTTGAAAAGACTTTTGCTCGTCGTGTTCATCTGCCTGGCGGGTTGCAGCGGGGTCGATGTGCAGCGTTACAGTGCAGAAAACCCGAAGCTCGATTTACCGGGTTTTTTCGTTGGCAAAGTGGATGGCTGGGGCATTTTTCAGAAGCGTTCGGGCGAAGTGATCAAGCGCTTTCATGTGCTGATCAACAGCCGCATGGAGGGCAAAAACCTGATCATGCATGAAGACTTCACCTACAGCGACGGCAGCAAACAGACGCGTGTATGGACGCTGCATCCCGAGGGTGCCGGGCGCTGGCGTGGTACGGCGGGTGACGTGGTGGGCGAGTCGATGGGCGAGGTCGCCGGCAATGCCTTGCACTGGCGCTACGTGCTGAACCTCCCTGTGGATGACAAGGTTTATCAGGTGCATTTTGACGACTGGATGTACCTGCTCGACGAAAACACCATGGCCAATCGCTCCGCGATGACCAAGTTTGGTGTCGAACTGGGTCAGGTCACGTTGTTTTTCCGCCGTCAGGGTGCTTGAAACCGGGCATCTGCTTCTTGGGCGTGTCATTTGAAACGTCTAAACTGCGACCCATCCTCTGTTGACGGTACATCGCGTGAAATTCAGTTTGCCCACAGTTGCCACCGCGCCGTTTTGTCCCCCTGAAGTGGCGGGCAGCGTTGCCGTCGACCCCAGCGCTTCATTCTTCAAACGGGTGTTGCGCTTCGCAGGGCCGGGTTTGCTGGTGTCTATCGGCTACATGGACCCCGGAAACTGGGCGACTGCAATCGAAGCCGGTTCGCGTTTTGGCTACGACCTGTTGTTCGTTGTGCTACTCGCAAGCCTGGCGGGGATGGCGGTGCAGTGCCTGTGTTCACGGCTGGGCATTGCCACCGGGCGTGATCTGGCGCAGTTGTCGCGCGAGCGCTACAGCAAACCGGCAGCGCTAACCCAATGGGTGTTGGCGGAAATATCAATCATCGCCACCGACCTCGCCGAAGTGCTCGGGTGTGCGCTGGCGTTTCACCTATTGCTCGGCTGTTCGCTGACCGTTGGTATCGCGCTGACAGCGTTCGATACACTGCTGGTCCTGGCCCTGCAAAACCGGGGTTTCCGTAGGCTCGAAGCGATCATGCTGGGGCTGGTGAGCACCATCGGCGTGTGTTTTTTTGTCGAACTGTTGCTGATCAAACCTTATTGGCCGGACGTGGCCCGTGGTTTTGTGCCCTCGCTTACAGCCATCACCGATGCCGCGCCGTTGTACCTGGCCATCGGGATTCTCGGCGCCACCGTGATGCCGCACAACTTGTACCTGCACACCTCGATTGTGCAAACGCGGATGATCGGCACCGACCTCGCGAGCAAGCAGGATGCGGTGAAACTGGCGCGCATCGACACCATCGGCTCGCTGGCGTTGGCGCTGCTGGTGAACGCGGCGATCCTTATTCTCGCGGCAGCGGCGTTTCACAAGACCGGGCACAGTGATGTGGTGGACATCCAGGATGCCTATCATTTGCTCGACCCGTTGGTGGGTGGCGCGCTGGCCAGCGTGCTGTTTGGTGTCGCGTTACTGGCCTCGGGACAGAGTTCGACCTTCACCGGCACCATCGCCGGTCAGGTGATCATGGAGGGTTACCTGAACTTGCGGATTCCGTGCTGGCAACGACGGCTCATCACACGCGGGCTGGCGCTGATCCCTGCGTTCATCGGCGTGTGGCTGATGGGTGACAATGCCATCGGCAAGTTGCTGGTGCTGAGCCAGGTGGTGCTGAGCCTGCAATTGCCGTTCGCGTTGTACCCGCTGATTCGTATGACCAACGATCATCGATTGATGGGGCCATTGGTGAATCGGTTACCGACCCGGGTGCTGGCATGGGGATTGTTCGTGGTCATCAGTGCGGCGAACAGTTGGCTGATTGTTCAGTTCCTGACGTAAATCAACGTCGTGTCCAACCACGATCCAAACGTGGGAGCGAGCCTGTTCGCGATGCGGGCGGCCCATTCAGCCTCGATGTCGCCTCAAAAAACACAGGCAAAAAGAACCCGGTGCGACGTGAGTCGCACCGGGTGTTTTGCCAGGCAGTGAACGGTTCTTCGTGGGTCCCCGCACTGCCTGTTGAACGCTTTACGCTCGCTCGATGGCCAGTGCCACGCCCTGACCACCACCGATGCACAACGTGGCGAGGCCTTTTTTGGCGTCGCGCTTGATCATTTCATGCAGCAGGGTGACCAACACCCGGCAGCCCGATGCGCCAATCGGATGGCCCAGCGCAATCGCGCCGCCATTGACGTTGACCTTGTTCAAGTCCCATTCCAGGTCCTTGGCCACCGCCAGCGATTGGGCGGCGAATGCTTCGTTGGCTTCGATCAAATCGAGCTGATCAATAGTCCAACCGGCCTTGTCCAGGCAACGACGGGTTGCAGACACCGGACCGATGCCCATGATCGCTGGATCGACGCCGGCATTGGCGTAAGCAGCGATTTTCGCCAGCACCGGCAAACCAAGGGCCTTGGCTTTTTCGGCGCTCATGAGGATCACCGCGGCAGCGCCGTCGTTCAGCGAAGACGCGTTGCCGGCAGTCACCGAGCCGTCCTTCTTGAAGGCCGGTTTCAATTTACCCAGTGCTTCAGCCGTGGTCCCGGCGCGTGGTTGCTCATCGGTGGCGAAGGACAGCGGATCGCCCTTGCGCTGAGGAATCAGGATCGGCGTGATCTCGTCGACGAAACGCCCGGCCTCAATCGCAGCCGTGGCCTTTTGTTGCGAGGCGGCGGCGAAAGCATCCTGCTGTTCACGGGTCAGGCTGTACTTTTCAGCCAGGTTTTCGGCGGTGATGCCCATGTGGTAATCGTTGAACGCATCCCACAACCCGTCACTGATCATGGTGTCGACGATTTGCGCGTGGCCCATTCGCAGGCCGGTGCGCGCGCCTGGCATGACGTAGTTGGACAGGCTCATGTTTTCCTGGCCGCCGGCGATGATCACTTCGGCATCGCCGCAGCGAATGGCCTGGGTGGCCAGGTGCAGTGCTTTCAAGCCCGAACCGCAGACTTTGTTCAGGGTCATGGCCGGCACGGTGAACGGCAGGCCAGCCTTGATCGCAGACTGGCGTGCAGGGTTTTGCCCGGCGCCGGCGGTCAACACCTGGCCCATGATCACTTCATCGACTGATGCTGGGTCCAGACCGGTTTGTGCCAGTAACTGGCGGATCACCGCCGCGCCCAGGTCAACCGCAGAAACACTCGCCAGCGCACCTTGGAAGCTGCCGATGGCAGTGCGGGTAGCGGCAACAATGACGACGTCTTGCATGGAATGATTCCTCACTGGGCAGCGAACTGCATTTCTGGAACGTGATCGGGAACGATCAGTTTACCGGCGGTCTTGGCGACGATTTCTTCGACGCTGACACCTGGCGCACGTTCTTTGAGAATGAACGCGCCGTCCTTGATTTCAAGGTAAGCGAGGTCGGTCAACACACGCTTGATGCACCCGGCACCGGTCAGCGGCAGGCTGCATTCGGCCAACAGCTTGGACTCACCATCCTTGGAGGCGTGGGTCATGATCACGATGATGTTGTCAGCGCCAGCCACGAGGTCCATGGCGCCGCCCATGCCTTTGACCAGTTTGCCGGGAATCATCCACGAGGCAATGTTGCCTTGCACATCGACTTCAAAGGCACCCAGTACCGTCAGGTCGACATGCCCGCCGCGGATCATCGCGAACGACTCGGCCGAGGAGAAAATCGACGCGCCGATACGGGCCGTCACCGTTTGTTTGCCGGCATTGATCATGTCGGCATCGATGGTTTCTTCGGTCGGGAAAGGACCCATGCCGAGCAAGCCGTTTTCCGACTGCAGCATGACTTCCATGCCTTCGGGGATGTAGTTGGCAACGAGGGTCGGGATGCCGATGCCCAGGTTCACGTAAAAGCCGTCCTGCATTTCGCGGGCGACGCGTTGAGCCATTTGTTCGCGGGAAAGTGCCATTGTTATTCTTCCTTCAGGTCCGGGGGCAGGGGATCACTTACGCACGGTGCGCTGTTCGATGCGCTTCTCGAACGTGCCGCAAATGACCCGGTCGACGTAGATGCCAGGGGTGTGGATCTGCGCCGGGTCCAGCTCGCCGGGTTCGACGATTTCTTCGACTTCAACCACGGTAATCTTGCCGGCAGTGGCGGCCAGCGGATTGAAGTTCTGGGCGGTATGACGATAAATGACGTTGCCGAAGTGGTCGGCTTTCCAGCCTTTGACGATGGCGAAGTCACCGGTGATGGACTCTTCCATCAGGTACTTGCGGCCATTGAATTCGCGAACTTCCTTGCCATCGGCCACTGGGGTGCCGACGCCGGTGGCCGTGAAGAACGCCGGGATGCCGGCGCCGCCAGCGCGCATTTTTTCAGCGAGGGTACCTTGAGGGGTCAGGACCACTTCGATGGCGCCGCTCAGCAGTTGTTCTTCGAACATCTTGTTTTCGCCGACGTAAGAAGCCACCACCTTGCTGATCTGCCGGTCTTCCAGCAGCACGCCGAGGCCGAAACCATCGACGCCGCAGTTGTTGGAAACCACGGTGAGGTCGCGCGTGCCTTTGCGTTTGATTTCAGCGATCAGGTTTTCCGGGATCCCGCACAGGCCGAAGCCACCGGCGATCACGGTCATGCCGTCTTCAAGACCTGCCAGTGCTTCCTCGTAGGAACTCACGCGCTTGTCGAAACCTGCCATATGCACCTCTTTTATTCTTTGTGGGCGGCTGGCTAGCCGTATGGAATAGAGTGTCGCGCTGGTGGATTTATTTGTTAAGTTGATTTTTAAGGTTGATTGATAGATAAAACTCACCAATCAATGATTCGTAAAATGTTGGAGGCAGCGGTGATGACAGTCAAGCAGATCAGGGCATTTCTGGCCGTGGCCCAAAGCCTGAGTTTTGCTGTCGCTTGCGAACGCCTGCATCTGTCGCAATCGGCGTTGAGCCTGACCATCAAGGCGTTGGAAGAGGGCCTGGGTGGACGGCTGTTTACCCGCAACACACGCAACGTGGCGCTGACCCCTGAAGGCGAGTCGCTGGTGCCGCTGGCCCGTCGCTTGATCGCCGATTGGGACAATGCCGAGGATGAACTGCGCCAGCGTTTTACCTTGCAGCGAGGCCGGGTGACGCTGGCGGCAATGCCGTCGTTCGCCGGTAACCTGCTGCCACCGATTCTCAAGACCTTCCGCGCGCGCTACCCCAAAGTCAACGTCACGGTGAACGACGTAATCAACGAGCAGGTGCTGGAAATGGTACGTGACCGCCAGGTTGAGCTGGGCGTGGCGTTCGAGCCCACGCAGAGCACTTCGCTGGCGTTCACACCGTTGTACATGGATCGGTTTGTGGCGGTGGTGCCGCAGGACTCAGCGTTCGCCGACATGGAGGACATTGACTGGCAGACCTTGCTCAAGGAACCGTTCATTACCTTGCAACGACCTTCGACGGTGCGGGTAATGCTCGAAGAACACTTGCAGGCGCGAGGCATGAAGTTACCGGTGGAGTTTGAAAGTCATCAATTGGCGACGGTTGGCAGAATGGTCGCCAGTGGCCTGGGTGTCAGCGCGGTACCCGCGTTGTGTGCGGGGCAGATGCAAGAGTTGGGTGCGCGCTGCATTACCCTGCGCGACCCGGTAGAGAGGTCAATTGGCGTGTTGACCAAGCCTGGGGTCGAGTTGTCGGCCGCGGCGCAAGCATTGTTCGATGTGTTCAAGGAAGCCCATTTGGGGCAGCAGTTATCCATCCGATAAACGTTGTGCCAGTAGCGGCAATAGCACCTCGCACGAGGCTTCGATTTTCAGATCGAGGATGTCGTCGGCGCGGGTTTTTCCGAGATTGATCGCGATCAAAGGCTTGCCCTGATCGGCAATCGCCCGGCACAAGCGAAACGCCGAATAAGCCATCAACGACGAACCAACCACCAACAATCCTGAGGCCTGTTCAACGGCGGCCATTGCTTTGGCCGCCGTGACCTGTGCCACATTCTCGCCAAAAAACACCACGTCCGGTTTCAGCCTGTCGCCTGCGCAATACGGGCAATGCGGTACTTGAAAACGTGCCTCGAAGGCCGGATCAAGCAGCGTATCGCCATCGGGTGCCTGCACCGCATCGACCCCCGCCAGGTACGGATTCTGTGCCGCCATCAACTGCTGTATCGAATCGCGCGTGCTGTGCTTTTTGCAGTCCAGGCACACCACTCGATGCAGGCTGCCATGCAGCTCGATCACGTCATGACTGCCGGCCTGATCGTGCAGGGTATCGACGTTCTGCGTGATCAGCGCGCTGATCTGTCGGGCGCCTTGCAGCTGTGCCAAGGCTTGGTGAGCCACGTTCGGCCGCGCCTGTTGCACTCGCGGCCAGCCGAGCATCGCTCGTGCCCAGTAGCGCCGCCGGGCGTCGGCAGCGGCGAGGAACTCCTGATACATCATCGGTTGCCGGCCACGCCGTACGCCTTGGTTGTCGCGGTAATCCGGAATGCCCGACGGCGTGCTGATGCCCGCGCCGGTCAGCACCACAAATGGCTGCCCGGCCATTAATTGCCGCAGCTGTTCGAGTTGCTCCTGGATAAGGCTGCCCGGCATGTTCGGCACTCCGCAAACGTGTGTGGGAGCACGCGTGCTCACGAGGATGTGTCAGTCACAATCACTGTACCTGACCCATCACCGCGAGCAAGCCTGTGCCTACACAGCGCCCGGCCAACCGGCCCGGCGCAGGGCTTGCAGCAGCGTATCGGCATCCAGCCCTGGTACCGCATGCCCATTGCCTTCAGTGGTTTCGCCTGCCAGCAGGGCATTGATGATGGCTTCTTCGACAGCCTCGGTTGCCGCCAGGAACAACTCGCTGATGTGATCGTTGTTGACCATTCTCAGGTGATCGCTGGTCGGCGCACCTTTGCCTTCATACGCGGCTGCAGGCACATGATTGCCGGTGGAGAAAGCGATGAAGATGTCGCCGCTGTGATCTTCATTGCCACCACCGGTGCGGGCCAGTCCAAGGCTGGCACGCTGCGCCAGGCGTGTGCATTGATGGGGTAGCAAAGGGGCGTCGGTGGCCAGGCACACGACAATCGAACCCATGCCCGGATGCGGCAAGGACGCCTTGAGGAACGGCGAATCAGCCTGCTCCATGTAGCGGCCGACCGGGTAACCGTCGACCCGCAACTCGTTGCGAATGCCATGGTTGGCCTGGACGATAGCGCCTACTGTCCAGCCGCCATCAGCGCTGCTCAGGCGACGTGAGGCGGTGCCGATGCCGCCCTTGAACTCATGACAAATCATACCGCTGCCACCACCGACCGAGCCTTCTGTTACCGGGCCGTCGGTCGCTGCGCGCATCGCTTCGGCAACATGCTCGGGTTTCACATGGAAGCCGTTGATATCGTTGAGCAGGCCGTCAAAGGTTTCCAGTACCACCGGCATGTTCCAATAAAGCCGTCCGTCGTCCGGTTGTTGCGCACGGTCCAGACCAATCAGCGCATCGCGCACCACACCCAGGCTGTGGGTGTTGGTGAAGGCAATCGGACTGGTCAACAACCCGGCTTCGCGAATCCACTCAAGACCGGTGGCGTCGCCGTTGCCGTTGAGCACGTGCACCCCGGCGAAACAAGGGTGCAGGCTGGTAGAACTGGCACGCGGTTCGATCAGCGTGACGCCGGTCAGGATGTCGCGGCCGCCATCGGTGCGGCCTCGCACGTTGCTGTGGCCGACGCGCACACCGGGCACGTCAGTGATGGCGTTGAGGGGGCCAGGTTGCAGTTGGCCGAACTGAATGTTCAGGTCGCGGGCACGTGGTTGCATGGGTAAATACTCGGGCAGGTTAAACAGAAAAAGGCTGGGTGCGGCTTAGTTGCCGTTCTTGATGTTGCTCCACGAGCGCGTGCGCACACGTTCGATCTCATGGGGCTGCGGTTGCAGGGTGAACGCCTTGGCGACTACCTCGGGCGAGGGATAGATGTTGGTGAATTTGTGCACCTCATCCGAGAGCAATGCGGTTGCATCCTTGTTGGCATTGGCGGTGAGTGCCAGGCTGGTCGCCGATGCGATGACTTCCGGGCGCAGCAGATAGTTGATGAAGGCCAAGCCTTGCTTGGGATTGTTGCTGTCGTTGACCATCACCAGGTTGTCGGACCACAACGGCGCACCTTCGACAGGAATGCTGTATTCGATTTTCACTCCCTTGCCAGCCTCATTGGCGGCTTGCATGGCACCGAACACCGTGCCGGACCAGGTGAGTGCGACGCAGATATCGCCGTTGGCCAGGTCGGTCTGGATCTTCGACGAGTTGAAGTAAGTGATATAGGGGCGCAGCTTCAACAGCAGTGCTTCAGCTTTTTTATAATCGGCGGGGTTGCTGCTATTGGGCGACAAACCGAGGTAGTGCAGGGCGATGGGCATGACTTCTGCCGGAGCATCCAGAATCCCTACGCCACATTGGCTGAGCTTCGCCAGGTTCTGTTCTTTGAACAACAGGTCCCAGGAGTTCACCGGGGCCTGCTCGCCGAGCGCTTGGCGAACCTTGTCTACGTTGTAGCCAATGCCGTCGGTGCCCCACAAATACGGCACGGCGTATTGATTGTCGGGGTCATTGGCGCGCAGTTTTTCCATGAGCACCGGATCGATGTGATGCAGGTTGGGCAACTGGCTGCGATCCAGTTTCTGCAACGCACCCGCCTTGATCAGCGCCGGTAGAATGAAGTTGCTGGCCACCACCACATCGTAACCGCTGTGGCCTGTCATCAGCTTGGCTTCCAGTACCTCGCCGCTGTCAAAAGTGTCGTAGACCGTCGCAATACCGGTGTCGCGCTTGAAGTCTTGCAGCGTTGTAGGGCCGATGTAGTCGTACCAGTTATAGACGTGAACGGTCGGGCCATCAGCGGCAACCGCCGACAACGAAACGCATAAACAGGCGCACAATCCAGGATTGAAAGGCGAGCGGCGACGACTCATGATGCGGCACTCCTGGCCTGCTGCAGGCCGGTGATGTTCAAGAGTACGCAGCGTATCGATCCGGGTGATCTTCACCCATTCCCATCATGGGTTACACGAAAGGGGTAGTGCGTGGACGCGTTGTTAAAAGAGCTACCGCTGCACCATGGGCTGGCACGGGTATTTGGTGCACTGGGGCAGGAGGGTTTCTGGCGTGCAATGGTCGATACCCTGCGTTTGCTGGTGCCGCTGGACAACGCCCTGGTGGCGGTGATGCAGGCTGGGCGTGTGCCGCGCCTGTTGATTGATTTCGATTACCGCGCCATCGGCGCCGAACAGGAAGAACTGGCCGATTATCGCGCCGGCATGTATTTGCTCGATCCGTTTTATCAGGCTGCCTGCGCCGGCATAGCCGACGGTTTGCACAGCCTCGACTCAGTGGCGCCCGACCAGTTTCAGCAAAGCGAGTATTACCTGAGTTATTTCCGCTCGGTGGTGGGCGCGGATGAGTTGCAATACATGGTCAATATCGGCGGTGGTGGCGTGCTCGGTTTGTCACTGGGACGCTCGACAGGTTTCTCCCTCGAAGAACAAGGTCGCCTGCTGAGTGTGCGTGACTGGGTGCTGGCGGCCATGCGCCGGCATCTGCAATTGATGGCGCCGGAAGGTCCGGCGGTGGAGGCTGTGTCAGGCGATCTGGCAAGCCTGCTGGATCGCTTCGATGCGCGCCTGACAGTGCGCGAGGTCGACACGGCGCGGCTGATCCTGCAGGGCTTTTCCAGTAAGGCAATCGCTCAGCAGATGGATATTTCCCCGGAAACGGTGAAGGTCCATCGGCGCAATCTTTATCACAAGCTCAATGTGACCGGGCACGGAGAGTTATTTGCCCTGGTGCTGACACCGCGTTAAGCCGCAAACGCTTTATTGACGAAACACCAGTGCCTTCAGCCCGCATTCAACATCGGCATCCGGAAATTCGGGTGGGTTCTGCAACCGCTGTTCGAAGCGCAGGCTTGGCGCTTCACGCGTGACGCCATCGATCAAAAAGTCGGCGCCAAATGCAGGGTCGTTCATGCACGCCAATACCGTGCCTTGCGGGCTGAGCAATTCCGGCAACCGACGCAGCACGCGCTGGTAGTCCTTGGTCAGCAGAAAACTGCCTTTTTGAAAGGACGGCGGGTCGATGATCACCAGGTCATAGGGACCCTTGCCGATCACTTTGCCCCAGGACTTGAACAGGTCGTGGCCCAGAAACGTCACCTTGCTCATGTCATGTGAGTTGAGTCGGTGGTTATCACGACCACGGTTCAGCGCCGGGCTCGACATGTCCAGATTGACCACGTGCGAGGCGCCGCCCTCGATGGCCGCCACTGAAAAACCACAGGTGTAGGCGAACAGGTTCAATACCCGTTTGCCCTGGGCATTGGCCTTTACCCAGTCACGGCCATAGCGCATGTCGAGAAACAGCCCGGTGTTTTGTTTGCGGCCCAGGTCTACCCGATAACGCAAGCCACCCTCGGTGATGACCCTTTCTTCAAGCGCCTCCCCGAGTAGCCATTCGGTGGTGCTTTGCAGCAGGTAGCGATGTTGCAACGCCAGGGTGTGCGCACCGGATGTCGCCCATGCCGGTGACTGCGTGAGCTGCATCAACTCTTGCTGCAAGTCTTGCAGTTGCGCCGCTTCCGGCTCCTTGAACAGCGATACCAGGACCACGCCCTGCAACCAATCGACGGTCAACTGCTCCAGTCCCGGCCAGCATCGCCCGCGCCCGTGGAACAACCGACGGGTTTCTGCGGGAGGCGCAGCCAGTGCTGTCAGCAGGTGGTCGTGGAGCAGGGCGAGCGCTTGTGAGTTCATCGGGCTGGGTCGGCTATTTGAGGGGGCGGCATTTTAACCACATTTACCGCGCAAAAGCGGATGGCGCCAAGCTTTGGAGTTATCACGTTTAATTTAACTTTACGTGAGGATTTGGCGATCAGTCGGCCTCCATACTCGGCCCCAACGAACAACAACAACCGCCGGGAGCCCACCATGTCGCAGATACCTGCCTCTTCCACGGTCAGCACTCATCCGCGCTGGCTACGGCTGACTCACTGGCTGAATGCCTTGGCGGTGCTGGTGATGGTCACCAGCGGTTGGCGCATCTATAACGCCTCGCCGCTTTACGGTTTCAGTTTTCCCAACGGCATTACGCTCGGTGGCTGGCTTGGCGGCGCATTGCAATGGCACTTCGCGGCGATGTGGTTCCTGGCCATCAATGGCCTCATTTACCTGATCATCAATTTGAGCAGTGGCCGCCTGGCACGAAGGTTCTTTCCGGTGTCGCCGAAGGGGCTGGCACATGACCTTTGGGCGGCGCTGAGAGGGCGGCTGGGGCACGCCGACTTGAGCCACTACAACCAGGTGCAACGTGTGGCGTACCTGTTTGTGATGCTCGACATCACGCTGCTGGTGGTCTCGGGACTGGTGTTGTGGAAGTCGGTTCAATTCCCGCTGCTGCGAGAATTACTTGGCGGTTACGACACCGCACGGCATGTGCACTTCATCGCCATGTCGCTGTTGATGGCCTTCGTCGCGGTGCACCTGGTGATGGTCGCGCTGGTTCCTAAGACACTGTTGACCATGCTGTTCGGGCGCAAGGAGCACGTATGAAAAAGCGCATAGAAGGCCTGGATGAATCATCCATTCTCAAGGACGCCCGCAAAATTCTCGCACCACAGATCGAAGACCGCTCACGGCGCTCGTTCCTGATGCGTGGCCTGACCCTCGGCGGCGTGGCGATGTTGTCGGGCTGCAACCTGACCGATAACGAAAGCGTGGACACCGCGCTGTCCTCTATGTCGCGGCTCAATGACCGGGTGCAGGGCTGGCTGTTCAATCCCAACGCACTGGCGCCGACTTACCCGGCATCGATGATTACCCGGCCGTTTCCGTTCAATGCCTTCTACGGCATCGATGAAGCGCCCACGGTTGAGGAACAAGGTTTTCGGCTGGAAGTGACCGGGTTGGTCGCCGACAAACGCAGTTGGCGCCTCGAAGAGCTGCGCGCCATGGCCCAGAACGAGCAAATCACCCGGCATATTTGTGTGGAAGGCTGGAGCGCCATCGGCCGCTGGGGCGGCGTGCGCTTCAGTGATTTTCTGAAGCGCGTCGGCGCGGACACAGACGCTAAATACGTCGGTTTCAAATGCGCCGACGACTACTACACCAGCATCGACATGGCCACCGCGCTGCACTCGCAAACCCTGCTGGCGCTGACCTATGACGGCGCGGTGCTGCCTCGCGAATACGGCTTCCCGATGAAGCTGCGCATGCCGACCAAGCTTGGCTACAAGAATCCCAAACACATTCAGGCGATTTTCGTCAGTAACACCTACAGCGGCGGCTACTGGGAAGACCAGGGCTACAACTGGTTCGGTGGCAGCTGACGGCGCCTGGCTACTTCACCGCGCAGCTCACGCTGCGTTCATTCGCAACCTGTGCTTCAAGGAGTTACACCATGAAAAAGTTGACCACCGTCGTTCTGTCCATGTGCCTCGCTGTGGGCGCTGCCAGTGTTTTTGCCGCCGATACCACCAACAACGGCATGAGCAACGACAGCATGAGCAAAGACTCGATGTCCAAAGACACCATGAAGAAAGACACGATGAAAAAGGACGCCATGACCAAAGATTCGATGTCCAAGGATGCGATGAAAAAAGACACCATGTCCAAGGACGGCATGAAGAAAGACGCGATGTCCAAAGACACAATGAAGAAGGATGACATGTCGCAGTAATCCAGCACCGTCATGCGGGAATGTGGTTGCAGTCATTCCCGCATGATGTGTTCGTTTCACGCTGCTTTAATTGATTTTCGTCGCCTGGTTGTATCAAAAATGAATTTCCCCGCAATACGCTGCTCATACCTGTAGGCAGCGGATTTGAGCCCGCGAAATCATTAGGCAATCAGGGAGTGGCACGGTTATGAGTCCATTATCAACGGCGGGCGAGCAGCTTCCTGGCGAGTTGATTCTTGTGGTTGAGGATGATCCATTGATCCTTGAATTTCTCTGCGAAATTCTTCAGGACGAAGGTTTTGTTGTCCAGCCGCAGCAAAGCGCGGATGCGGCAGCGGTTTACCTGGAAGATCATTCGAACGAAGTCAGGCTTTTACTCACCGACATCACCATGCCGGGCAAGCGCAACGGCGCGGATTTGGCGAACGAGTTCGGCGACCGCTGGCCCGATAAACCGATCATGATCATGTCTGGTTTTGAAACGCCGGAGAGTTCCGGTGTGCGGCACGAGGTTTCGTTTATCAAGAAGCCGTGGGCGCTCGGGCAATTACTGGATTGTGTCGAAGGTGCATTGAAGTCTCACCGCACTGTGTAGAACATGGGTCGTGTACATTGCTGCAAAACCTGTCCGGCTCTTGCGTTAGGAAATTCTCCCTTGTCTGCTCAAAAATCCGTGTTCGATACCCCCTATCGCGCTTTTCTGTTCGATATGGACGGTACAGTGCTCAACTCCATCGCCGCCGCCGAACGCATCTGGACCCAGTGGGCAGTACGTCACGGGTTAGAGGTGGCCTCGTTCCTGCCGACGATTCACGGTGCCCGCGCCATCGACACGGTCAACCGTCAGGGATTGCCGGGTATAGATGCGCACGCTGAAGCGGCGTGGGTGACCCAGGCCGAAACCGAAGACGTGGAAGGCATCGTCGAGGTGGCTGGCGCGGCGCGATTCCTGAAGTCATTGCCTGCCGATCAATGGGCTATTGTGACCTCTGCACCCAGAAAACTGGCGTTGCGCAGGATGGCGGCGGCCGGTATTCCGGAGCCTGCGGTAATGATTACCGCCGAAGAGGTGAGTGCCGGCAAACCCGACCCCGCAGGTTTTCTGCTGGCGGCGCAACGGCTGGGTGTCGATGTGACCCAGTGCCTGATATTCGAAGATGCCAAAGTCGGAATTCTTGCAGCGCAGGCTTCTGGCGCCGACCTGTTGATCATCACCTCGACCCATCAGCACCCGATAAAGACGTCGCACCAAACAATGCCCGACTATGAATCGGTAACGGTACAGGCAGACTCCAACGGTGACATTCGCCTGCTTCACGCTGACTAATACAGCCCCGGAATCAAGCGCCAACTGCGGCTGCAATACGCCTCGTATTCATTGCCGAACGTCGCGCGTAACAGCGCTTCTTCGGAGTGGATACGGGCGATCAGCGGTATCACCGTAAGTGCCGCCAGCAGCAGGCCAACCCCTGAGCGAAACGCCAGTGCCCAGCCGACGGCGATGACCAATATGCCCAAATAACTGGGGTTGCGCAGGGTTCGGTAGATTCCGTGCGTCACCAGGCTGTGACCGGGCTGGATAGCGACCAGACCGCTGAAGCGTTTGCCTAGCACGAACACCGGCCACAATCGCAATGCACCGCCGATGCAGAACACCACCGCGCCTATCCAGCGCACGCCTTCGCCGCCGAAGGTCCAGAATTCGATCCGGTCGGTGTAGGCGGGCAGGTACCCGCTCAATAAACCGATCACGCCGAACACCGGCAACACCCACCGGTTCCCTCGGTCTTCGTGCTCGCCGGAACTCAAATTGACTTCGGTGTACAGCGATGCAATTGCCATGGCCATCGTGGCGACGGCAACGATTACCAGCGAGGCATGAGAGAAAAAAGCGTTAAAACCACCCATTCCCCAAACGGCCAGCGCAAGGTACGCGAGCGTGGAGAGAACAGCTGTAATCGCTAAGCCGCGCGAGATTTTCATGTGCATTCCACGGGGCTGAAAACGCTAGACACGCGTTAACAGCCCGTATGTGAAGACTTCACATTCATTGCCCGGTAGCAACGCCTTCCTGAACCAGGATCGCTGTGGCCAGGTCTTCGTCACTGGCGTTCAGACCAGGGTTGTCCTGACGAATTTTCTGCATCACCGACTCCAGATAAACACCGCGAATCGCGCCGCCACTGGCAATGAAGCTGGAGGCGTCGTCTTTTGCGGGAATCATCAGTTTGTGATCTTTGAAGGTTGAGTACAGCGATGCGGAAACCCCGGCCGAGGTTGCGACATCGCCGGCGTCCACTTTGGCAAAAGCCGAACCGAACGGTAAGCACAGCACTAACGAGGAAATCAGAATCAGACGGCGCATGACGGTGTCCTCCGACAGCCTGAAGCATAAAAGGTGTACTACATTCTTAGGATGCCTGGCGGTCGCCAGGAGTTCCCTTTACCTAATTGTAGGCGCCCGCTTCGCGGGCCGGAGTATTTCGTGCCTGGGAGACGCTTAATCCCAGTAGCCCGCCGATGACCAGCACGCCGGCCATGAAATACATCGCGACTTGCGTGTTGCCGGTCACCTGAGTCAGCCAGCCAACGACAATGGTGCTAAAGAACCCTGCGACGTTGCCCAGCGAATTGATCAATGCGATGCCAGCAGCGGCTGCTGCACCGCCGACCACGGCGGTGGGCATGCCCCAAAACACTGGCAGGCTGCTGATCATCGCGGCGGTGCCGATGGTCAGGCCGACCATCGCCAATATCAGGTTAGCGCCGAACAACGTGCCGAATACCACTCCCGCCGCGCCGATGCAGGCACACATCGCCAGGTGCCAGCGGTACTCACGGTGACGGTCTGAGCTGCGCCCGACGATGACCATACTGATCGCCGCGACGGAGTAGGGGATTGCGGTCAGCACGCCAATCTTCCACGGTTCGGCGACGCCGCTGTCGCGAATGATGGTCGGCATCCAGAAACTGATGACGTATTGGCCCAACACCAGACAGAAATACACGGCACCCAGCAACCAGATCTTCGGGTTGAACAAGCCATCGCGCACCGAATGCCCTGGTTTGTCGCTGGCTTCACGATCCAGCGCTGCCTGCATCCCGCGTTTTTCTTCGGGGCTCAGCCAGTGCGCGTCGGCGATACGGTCCCGCAGCAGGAAAAACACTGCGGCGCCGAGCACTACCGCAGGCAACCCTTCAATCACAAACAGCCATTGCCAACCCGCATAACCGGCCACGCCGTCGAGGTTATGCATGATCAAACCGGAAATCAGCGACCCCAGCATGCTCGAAATCGGCAAGGCAGCGATGAACAGCGAAATCATCACGCCACGGCGGTGACTGGGAAACCAGGTCGTGAGGTAAAAAATAATCCCGGGGAAAAAACCGGCTTCGGCAATGCCGATCAAAAAGCGCAGCAGGTAAAAGCTCATGGGCGTTTCGACAAACATCATCGCCGCCGACAGCAGGCCCCAACTGATCATGATCCGGGCTATCCAGCGGCGCGCGCCAAAGCGATGCAACGCAATATTGCTGGGGATCTCGAACATCAGGTAACCGACAAAAAACACCCCGGCACCCAGGCCGTAAACAGCATCGCTGAACTTCAGGTCGTCGAGCATCTGCAACTTGGCGAAGCCGACATTGACCCGGTCCAGGTAGGCCACCAGGTAGCAGACAATCAGCAGCGGAATGATCCGCCACGCCGTTTTGCGGTAGGCCGCGTGCAGTGCGTGGTCCGGTATTGCGCCAGGGAGCGGCGGTTGTGTGTTCATCTCAAGCCTCTTTCTTGTTGTTGTAGGGGCAGTCATGAAAGCGTGGTTGATTGATCAGATGACGCGGCTTCCCGGCCATTCACCGCGTTGGCACATGCCCAACACCACTTCGCGGATCAGCTCGCCGATCAGTGTTTTCAAATGGCTGGTGGGCATCGCCGTGCAACTGCAAATCCCCAGCGTGCGCGACAAGCCTTTGGCCGCAATTCGATGGGCTACCAGGCGCCCGTCTTCAATTTCGCGCATGGCCAGGTTCAGCGGCATGATGCTGTGACCGATTCCGGCCTCCACTGCACTTTTGAGGATGTGCACTGAGTTGACCTCCATCGCAATGTCGCCCAGCGGCAGCCCGTGTTGCTTCAGTGCGTGCTCCACGAGGATGCGTGTGGCGTGGCCATGCGCCTGGCTGGGGAACACCAGTGGCCGGGCGAGCGCTTGTGCCAGCGATACCTCACCGGGCGGCGGCGCATCGGGCGCGTTGGCCCTGTGGATCAGGTAAAAGTCTTCTTCGATCAATGGGCTGAACTGCACTTGCGGCGGCAAACCGAGGGAGGTGAACACGGCCAGGTCGACGCGACCGTGCACCAGTTGATCCATGACGTTGCCGGTCAGCTCTTCATTGAGGTGAAACGACACGAGTGGATAACGCGCAGCCACGGCACGCATCAGCGGCATGGCAAGAATGGTCGCGACACTTTGCGGCAACGCCACGACGATCGAACCACTCACCGCCCCCGGGCTGCTGATGACCGCTGCACGGGCATCGCTCAGGTGTTTGAGCATGCCCTGTGCATACTCATAAAACACTTTGCCGGCGTCGCTGGCGATTACACCATTGTGGCTGCGATGGAACAGCTGAACCCCCAGCTCATCTTCCAGCGCCGACATCTGTTTACTCAGTGCCGACTGCGCCACGTGCACTTGGCGGGCAGCCTGGGACAGGCTCCCGCAGTCGATGACCGCGACGAAGTATTTTATCTGGCGAATTTCCATGAGCGCTCCCTGCCGGGCTCTGACGTGCGTGGCCGATGATGGTACCGCGCGTCAGCCTGGCAATTGGCCGCGAGGGAAAATCTTTCCAGGGTTCATCAGTTGTTTCGGGTCCAGCGCCGCTTTGATCGCGAGCATGACGTCCACTGCGTTTACCCCGTGTTCAACCGCCATGAAATGCTGTTTGGTCAAGCCGATGCCGTGTTCCCCGGTGCAACTGCCTTGCATCGAAATGGCGCGTTCGGCCAGTCGGTGGGCGATGGCTTCGGCGCGTTCGACTTCAGCGGCATTGTCTGGATCAACCAGAATCAGTGCGTGGAAGTTGCCGTCGCCGACATGCCCGAAAATCGGGGCCAGAAAACCGTTTTCAGTCAGGTCGGCATTGGTGGCTTCGATGCACTCGGCCAGGCGCGAGATGGGCACAACCGCGTCGGTCGTCAAGGCGCGACAGCCCGGGCGCAAGGCGAGGGCGGCGAAATAGGCGTCATGCCGCGCTTGCCACAACCGGCTGCGATCTTCCGGATGAACCGCCCATTCGAAGTCCAGCCCTTGGTGTTCGTCTGCGACCATGCGTACGGTTTCGACCTGTTCTTCGACACTGGCTTGCGAGCCGTGTAATTCGAAAAACAACGACGGAGCTTCACGCCATTGCGTTTTGCTGTAGGCATTCAGGGCGCGGATGGTCAGCGCGTCGAGCAGTTCGATGCGGGCAATTGGCACGCCGAGCTGGATGGTCTGAATCACCGCGCGTACCGCATGGTCAACGCTTGGAAAGCGGCACACGGCGGCTGAAATGGCTTCGGGAATCGGGTGCAGCTTGATGGTCAACTCGGCAATGGTCGCGAGCGTGCCACCCGAGCCCACCAGCAAGTGCGTGAGGTCGTAACCGGCCGACGATTTGCGTGCGCGTCCGCCGGTGTTGATGACGCGACCGTCGGCCAGCACAGCCGTCATGCACAGCACGTTTTCGCGCATGGTGCCGTAGCGCACCGCGTTGGTCCCCGAGGCGCGGGTCGCTGCCATGCCGCCCAGCGAAGCATCGGCACCGGGATCAATCGGGAAGAACAGACCCGTGCCGTGCAGCGCTGCGTTCAACTGCTTGCGGGTCACGCCGGGTTGGACGGTGACGTCCATGTCGTCGACACGAATCTCCAGGATCTGGTCCATGCCCGACACATCGATGCTCACGCCACCATGAGAGGCCTGCAACCAGCCTTCCAGCGATGTGCCGCTGCCATAGGCAATCATCGGCACATCGTGGCGATAGCAGGCCTGGCTGATGTTGACGATGTCGTCGATGCTCTTGGCAAATGCCACGGCGTCCGGTGGCATCGGGTCTAGCGCGGAAATATCGCTGCCATGGTGCTCGCGCACGCTGGCCGAGGTAGAAAATCGTGAGCCCAGCAATTGGCTCAGTTGTTCACGCAAGCTATCGGGAAGCGGCAGGTTTTCGCCGGCAACAGTAAGGGTCATCGAGCAATCTCCGGTTATTGTGCGCCGCGCGGTGGTAAGCGGCATTTGTCGGGAGCTGGTGCTTATCTTAGTCAGGCTGGGGCCAACACTCGCAGTGCTGAATTCAGATGGTGCCATCTCGAAACGAGATGGGGTCGCGGGGTGGCGATCCTGGCTTACTTGGTCAACTATGAGTGACCAGAAGCGCCGACTTCATTATTCATCAGGAGAACTGACCTCTATGGCCACTGCATCAGCATCTATTGAAATCAAGGCTTCGGCCGACCAGGTGTGGCAATTGATTGGCGGCTTCGGCTCGCTGCCGGACTGGCTGCCATTGATAGCAAAAAGCGAACTCAGTGAAGGCGGGCGTGTGCGCAGCTTGCAAACGGTGGACGGCGCGGTGGTGGTCGAGCGCCTGGAGACATTTGATAACGCGGGCAAAACGTACAGCTACTCGATTGTGCAGGGACCGTTTCCCGCCACGGATTACCTGGCGACTATCCTGGTGGAAGCGCAGGGCGAGGGCGCACGAGTAACGTGGTCGGGGCGCTTCAAGGCAAAAGGCGTGACTGAGCAAGAAGTGGAAGCGCTGTTTGCCGGCGTTTACGGCGGCGGCGTTGAAGCGCTAAAGGCCAATTTTCCTGCGTAACGAGCGATCAATGTGGCCGGCTGCTTAGGGGCGGCTGCGCCACCCAACGCGAGCAAGCTCGCTCGCCACAAGAGTGTGGAGTGCTACTTAGTTTTGTGGCGAGGGAGCTTGCTCCCGCTCGGCTGCGCAGCAGTCGTAAACCTGAATGGCGCAGTAGGTCTGGAACAACGCGGTGCCTGGATGAGGGCGGCTGCGCCACCCAGCGCGAGCAAGCTCGCTCGCCACAGGAGTGTGGAGTGTGGCTCAGCTTTGTGGCGAGGGAGCTTGCTCCCGCTCGGCTGCGCCACAGGAGCGTGGAGTGTGGCTCAGCTTTGTGGCGAGGGAGCTTGCTCCCGCTCGGCTGCGCAGCAGTCGCAAAAGTCTGTTTCAGTTACTCGAAATAAGGCTCTGCCGGCAATCCAGCACCAGCCGTGCGCCGCCCGATGGGCTTTCGCCCACGTCCAGCGAATAGCCGTGCAGGCTGACAATCGCGGCCACAATCGACAGCCCCAAACCAAAACCGCTTTGCTGATTGCCGCCCTCGGCACGGTAGAAACGCTGGAACACCGCCTCGCGTTCGGCCAGCGCAATGCCTGGTCCGGAGTCGAGCACTTCTATACGTGTATGCCCGCCATCGTTGACCCCGCGCAAAATCACTTCGCCGCCAATCGGCGTGAACTTGATCGAGTTACTCAACAGGTTGGCAATGGCCTCGAACAGTAACGCGCGATCACCATTGAGCGGTGGCAACGAGTCTGGTAGCTGCAGATGAAAAACCAGTTCGCCTTCTTCCGCCAGCGGCAGGTAAAAGTCATGCAGTTCCTGCAGCAGCGGCAGCGGATCCAGTTGCACAAAACCCGAACGCCGCTGGCGATCTTCCAGTTCGGAAATTCGCAACAATCCGCGAAAGCGCGCCATTAAGGTGTCGGCTTCACCCAGCACCGAATCGAGTTGCACGGCCAGTGTCGAACCCTCGTCAGCCTGCTGCTGGATTCGGTACAACTGCGCGCGCAGACGCGTGAGCGGGGTGCGCAGATCATGGGCGATGTTGTCGCACACACCCTTGACCTCGTTCATCAGGCGCTCGATGCGCTCAAGCATGGCGTTGACGATTGCCGCCAGCATGTCCAGTTCATCGCGGCGATTGGACAAGGGCAAGCGCCGGGTCAAATCGCCGGCAACGATGGCTTCGGCACTGGCCTGGATCGCTCGAATCCGCCGCAACGGCCTACGCCGCAGCAAATGCCAACCGGCAATACCGGGAAGAATGGTCAGGGTTACGCCCCAGAACAAGGCGTGAAGAATGATCCGCGTCACCGCGAACAGCGAGCCGTTATCGCGTACCAGGATCAGCCAGCGACCATCCAGCGTTTGCGTGGCCACAGCGTCGCAACTGTCGGCGGGCAGCGTCGGGTCATCGGATTCGGCGCAGTCTTCGAGCATGTGAATCTTGCCGTCCAGTGGCAGTTCCTCGGGCATGTCACGCAGCGCGCCGCTGATGTAACGATGCTCCTGGTCGAACAGGCCATAGGCGTCGATGCCGCGAATATCGAAGGTCATGCTGGCCGCGAGGGCGTCGACCAATTGTTCGCCAGAGAAGCGCGAAAACAGGTGCTGACGTTGCATCAACGAGTGTTTGGCCAGGTTGTCCAGGTAGCCGGAAACCTCGTAATACATCACCCCCATCAGAATCCCGCTCCAGGCCACGAACAGTGAACTGTAGAGCGCCAGCAAACGGCTGCTGGAAGAGCGCCAGCCTTTAGAGGGGTTCAGCAATGACATAACCCGAGCCTCGCACGGTTCGAATCAACGGGACATTGCCGGGCGGGTCGATTTTTTTGCGAAGTCGGCCGATGTGCACGTCGATCAGGTTGGTGCCGGGGTCGAAGTGATAGCCCCAGACTTCCTCGAAAATCATCATCCGCGACAGAATCTGCCCGGTGTTGCGCATCAGGAATTCCAGCAGCTTGTACTCGGTGGGTAACAGCGTCAGGAGTTGACCGTCACGACTGGCCTCATGGCTGATCAGGTTCAGTTCCAGGTCGGCCACGCGCAGGGTTGTGGCTTGGGCGCTGACGGTGTTCTGGCGGCGCAGCAACACTTCGACCCGCGCTGCCATCTCGTCAGTGGCGAACGGTTTTGTCAGGTAGTCATCGCCGCCGGCGCGCAGCCCGCGAACACGCTCATCGACATCGGAGAGGGCGCTGATCATCAAAATTGGCGTGGCGACGCCCATGGTCCGCAGCGTAGTGACAATGGCCAGGCCGTCGAGCTCGGGCAGCATGCGGTCGAGGGTAATCAGATCGTAATGACCACTGACAGCTCGTTCCAGCCCTTCGCGCCCATTGTCCACCCAGTCCACGTCCAGCCCATGGCTGCTCAGTTCAGCCACTATTTCGCGAGCAGTCACGGCGTCGTCTTCGATGGTCAAGATACGGGTCATAGGGCGGGCCTGATAGTTAGTTCATGGCGTAGGTGCAGGCATTTTGCCAAGAATCGCCTGCAACGTTTTAAATTAACTTTCATGTTGGCGCATTGCTGTACCTTGAGAATTGATATCATAAGGCCATACCACCAATAAGGAGTTGCAATGTGGGCACTATAATTCGGTGCGGCTGGATGCTGATGTTTTTGCTGTTCATGTGCCTGTTCAGCTCGTTCGCGCTGGCTGCCAATACACCATGCTCCGGGAAGAAGGGCGGTATCGATCGTTGTGACGGTGAGCTTTTCCTGTGCAATGACGGCTCCATAAGCGCGTCGAAAAAAAGTTGCTCCGCCCTCTATGGCTCAACTAACCCCACTCGTCCAAATGCATTGTTGCAAAGCGCCGATGGCTGCGCGTGCGGTACCAGCACCTTTTGCACTGGGCCTAGAGGTGGCGTTTATTGCCTGACCCCCAGTGGCAACAAGAGCTACAAACGCAAGTAACCCCGCGCAATGCATAAAACCCGCTGATATCGACGCCGTATTGCAAATTGCATGGTTTTTATAAGTTCAAACTTTATAACCCATTGAATTATAAGTATTTATTTAAAACTGGCGAATGGCACGCCTGCTGCAATTACTCCAGCGACAAGTTGTAACAACATCTTTCCTGCCTGGAGCGCTACAACAATGAATAGATCCTCTGATGGTTTTTATCCTGCCGCAGAAGAATCAAGCACGCTGTCGGGCGTTTCCTGGGGCGCGATTTTCGCCGGTGCGGCTGCCGCTGCGGCGTTATCGATGATCCTGGTATTGCTCGGTTTCGGTTTGGGTTTTTCCGCCGTTTCGCCTTGGGCCAATGAAGGCATAAGCGCCAAGAGTTTGGGCATTTCAACCATTGTCTGGTTGGCGTTCACCCAAATAGTGGCCTCAGGCCTGGGTGGTTATATTGCCGGCCGGCTACGTGTGAAATGGGCCAACATGCATGGCGATGAAGTGTACTTTCGCGACACTGCCCACGGCTTTTTGTCGTGGTGCGTGGCAACGCTGGTGACGGCGGTGCTGGTTATCGGTTCGGTCAGCAGCATCGTCAGCGGTGGCATACATGCCGGCGCCAGTGCTGTCGGCGGTGCTGCCAGTGTAGCTACTCAAGCCGCAGGCGCAGCTGCCAACAAGACTGACAGTGATCAGTTTGGCTACTTTGTCGACAGCCTGTTCCGCGATGATCGTCCTGCCGCGGTGGGTGATGATGCTGCCCGCAGCACCGTGACCCGGATCTTTGTGCAGAGCCTGAGCAACGGCGGCCAATTGTCGGCTGAAGACCGTACTTACCTGGCACAACTGGTGGCGCAACGGACCAACCTGACGCAAGCCGATGCTGAACGCCGTGTCGATGAAGTCTACGCTCGCACTCAAAAAGCATTGGCCGATGCCAAGCAGGCTGCTCAACAAGCTGCTGACACCGCTGCCAAAGTCGCTGCCATGACTGCACTGTGGATGTTTGTTGCACTGCTGATCGGCGCGTTCTTCGCCAGCTTCGCCGCAACCTTCGGTGGTCGTCGCCGGGACGCGGTGGTGTATGTCGAATCCGATGCTTATGTCACCCCAAATTCATTGCCCCCAGTTCGCTAAACCAGGAGAAACCTCATGCGCTCATTACTGTTGTTCTTTCTCGGTGTACCGATCCCGATCATCATCCTGATCGCCCTGTTCATGCATTGATGCAATACCTCTGAGGCCCATGCCTCTGCCGCTTCTACCTCAGGTAGAAGCGGCGTTTTGGTTTAAAGGGTCACTCAATTGGAGTGCTGACAAATACACCCAGCGCTTCGGCGTACGCGGTGAAGGCGCTGATCAGCGGGAATCGTCCAGCGTCGACCTGATCCGGCACCACCAGGTTGGTGAAGCTCCAGGCCACCGCCAGCGTGATGCCCGCCTGATCAATCGAACCGTCAGTGCGCAGCGGCTGTTTTTCCAGTGCGCGTTCGAGTCCCGAATACGCTGCCGCCAGTTGCCCTTCGACCCGTTCCACCCACGGTTCAAACTGAATCTCGGCCGGGCGCAGATTGCGTTCGTAGTACAGCTGTACCGATTTCTCGCACGCGGCCAGTGCCAGGCCGATCAGGTGCAAGGCGCGTACGCGTTGATTGAGGTGGGCGGGCATCAGGCTTTTACCCGGCCCGGCGAGTGCCTCCAGGTAATCGATGATCAATGTTGAATCCATCAACACTTCGCCATCATCCAGCACCAGCGTGGGTGCCTTGACCACCGGGTTGATCTGCTCGAATTGATCGAAGTGTCGAAACACCGAAACCGATTCGTGTGCCAGTTCAATGCCAAGGCATTTGGCAGAAATGGCGGCGCGTCGCACGTAGGGTGAATCCAGCATGCCGATCAACTTCATTGAAACCCTCCAGCAGATGTCCATTTCGGATGGACAACATTAGCTGAGGTTCAGCGAGCTGCAAACGGTGGCGGGTTAATCGTCGAATCCGACCTGTTCGTGAATTTCGTCGACCTTCAGTTCCAGGCGATATGCCACGGCAATAAACAACGCCTGGCACAGGCACAACGTCGCACTTAACGAGCGGAAAGCGAACGAGGAACCTTCGTTCACCAGCAGCACGGTGTTGGCGCGTTTGGCCAGCGGCGACAGGTTGCTGTCGGTGATGATCAGGGTTTTGGCCTGGTGGTGCTGGGCGATGCGCAGGCAGTGCTGGGTTTCCTTGCCGTACGGCGTGAAGCTGATGGCGATCACCAAGTCGTTGGCGCGCACGCTGCGCATCTGCTCGCGATAGCTGCCGCCCAGCCCCGAGACCAAGTGAATGCGCTTGTTGGTGTGCTGCAGGTTGTAAACCAGGTAATCGGCCACCGCAAACGAACGGCGCACGCCGACCACGTAGATGTTATCGGCATTCACCACCAGGTCCACGGCTTTGTCGAAGGCCGCATCGTCAAGTTCCAGGCCCAGTCGTTCGATGCCCGACAGGGTCGCGTCGATGCACTCGCGGGCCAGGTCGCCGCCGCTGGCCTTCTGCGATTTGTTGGCGATCATGCTGCGAATGCGTTGCTGGTAGTTCTGCACCGGCGTGGTCTTGTGCGTATACGCCTCGCGGAACAGCGTCTGCATTTCGCTGAAACCACTGAAGCCGAAACGCTGGGAAAACCGCACGATGGCCGACGGATGCACTTCGCATTCGCGGGCAATATCGCTGATGCGGTCAACCATGATCCGGTCGCTTTGCTGGCTCATGTAACTGGCGATGCGTTTGAGCTGGCGCGGCAGGCTTTCGTATTCATTGGTGATCAGCTGCAGCAAACGCTCGGCATTGATCGGGGGGCTGACAAGATCGCTCTCAGGCGTGTTCTCGCTCGTGGCCGGCTGATCGGTGCGGGACATAAAAAATCCTTTTGGCTTGTTCTTATAGGGATCAGGAAACGTCATCCCCAGACAATAGGTTGGCTGTGCGCAGTCTACAGGGTAGGCCACAAGAAAATCCCGGCTGACGGTCGCCAACAGGCTTGCTGAAACGATGTACTGCGTCTGGAACGCTCGTACCGCAGTTTATTGGAAAAAATATTCCACGTAAAAAATATTTGGAATAAATATTGATTGTTCGGTCCGGAACGTTTTAGTCTGCGTCCACCAACAGTGTTCCGCGCCGCCAAGGCGCCGAGCGCAGGCTGATAAAAATAACAGGAGCCAGCATGGGCCAGACTCGTTTTGCCAGTGGGCGTCAATTGGATTTGATTTGCCTTGGGCGCCTTGGCGTCGACCTCTATGCGCAGCAAGTCGGGGCGCGGCTGGAGGATGTCAGCAGCTTCGCCAAATATCTCGGTGGCTCATCCGCCAACATCGCGTTTGGCACGGCTCGATTGGGCCTCAAGTCGGCGATGCTGAGCCGGGTCGGGGACGATCACATGGGGCGTTTCCTTCTGGAATCCCTGGCGCGTGAAGGGTGTGATGTCAGCGGTATCAAAGTCGATGCAGAGCGCCTGACCGCCATGGTGCTGCTGGGCCTCAAGGACCGTGAAACCTTTCCGCTGGTTTTCTACCGTGAAAATTGCGCCGACATGGCACTGCGTGCCGAGGACATCAGCGAAGCCTTTATTGCCTCCAGCAAAGCGTTGCTGATCACTGGCACTCATTTCTCTACCGACGGGGTCTACAAGGCGAGCATTCAGGCGCTCGACTACGCCGAAAAGCACAACGTCAAACGTGTGTTGGACATCGACTATCGCCCGGTGCTCTGGGGCCTGGCGGGGAAGGCCGACGGTGAAACGCGGTTTGTCGCTGATCAGAACGTCAGCCAACACGTGCAAAAAATCCTCCCGCGTTTTGACCTGATCGTAGGCACTGAAGAAGAATTCCTGATTGCTGGCGGTTCCGAAAATTTGCTCACTGCGCTGCGCAATGTCCGACGCCTGAGCGCTGCAACGTTGGTGGTCAAGCTCGGCCCGCAAGGCTGCACCGTGATTCACGGGGTGATTCCGGTGCGCCTCGAAGATGGCGCGCTGTATCCCGGGGTTCGGGTAGAAGTGCTTAACGTGTTGGGGGCCGGCGATGCCTTTATGTCGGGTTTCCTCGCCGGTTGGCTGGAAGATGCCAGTGACGAGCGCTGCTGCCAGTTGGCCAATGCCTGCGGAGGCCTGGTGGTGTCGCGCCATGCGTGTGCCCCGGCAATGCCGACCCGCGCCGAACTCGACTATCTGTTCAGCAGCCCGGTGCCTATTACGCGCCCGGATCAGGACGCGGTATTGCAGCGTTTGCACCAAGTAAGTGTGCCGCGCAAACAGTGGAAGCAGTTGTTCATTTTTGCCTTCGACCATCGCGGGCAATTGGTCGAGCTGGCGCAGAAGGGCGGGCGTGAGCTCAGCAGTATCGGTGAACTCAAACAACTTTTTATCAACGCTGTGGAGCGGGTCGAAGCTGACTTAAAGGCGCAAGGCATCGAAGCCGATGTCGGGCTGCTGGCCGATCAGCGCTTTGGCCAGGATTCGCTGAACGCTGCGACAGGTCGTGGCTGGTGGGTTGCGCGACCGGTGGAGGTACAGGGTTCGCGGCCATTGGCCTTCGAACACGGTCGCTCTATCGGCAGCAACCTGATTGCCTGGCCGCAGGAACAAATCATCAAGTGCCTGGTGCAATTTCACCCGGACGACGAGCCGCTGCTGCGTCTGGAGCAGGAAGCGCAGATCAAGGGTTTGTACGAGGCCGCGCAAGTCAGCGGGCATGAACTGCTGCTGGAAATCATTCCGCCCAAGGACCATCCGTCGACGCACCCGGATGTGTTGTATCGCGCGCTTAAACGCCTCTACAACCTGGGCATTTATCCGGCCTGGTGGAAAATCGAAGCGCAAAGCGCCGCCGAATGGAAACAGCTCGACGAGCTGATTCAAGAGCGAGATCCGTATTGCCGAGGCGTGGTGCTGCTGGGGTTGAACGCGCCAGCAGCAGCGCTGGCCGAAGGGTTCGTGCAAGCGAGCCACAGCCAGACTTGCCGCGGTTTTGCGGTGGGCCGCACGATTTTCCAGGAACCGAGCCGCGCGTGGATGGCCGGTGAAATCGACGACGAAACACTGATCCGCCAAGTGCAGGGCACGTTTGTTGGCTTGATCGATGCCTGGCGCACAGCCCGGAGCTGAACATTTTCAATGTGTGAACACTGAACCTGTGGGAGCGAGCCTGCTCGCGATTGCGGTCTGACAGTCAATATTAAAGTCGCCTGACACACCGCTATCGCGAGCAGGCTCGCTCCCACAGGGTTGAGTGCCGCATTCAATGATTAGGTAAAACAATAAAAGGTGCAGCCATGCCCGCTATTCGAATTGGCATCAACCCGATTTCCTGGAGCAACGACGACTTGCCGTCGCTCGGCGGCGAGACGCCGCTGAGCACCGCGCTGAGCGAAGGACGTGAAATCGGTTACGAAGGTTTCGAGCTGAACGGTAAATTCCCGAAAGATGCCAAAGGCGTCGGTGACGTGCTGCGGCCCTATGACCTGGCGCTGGTGTCTGGCTGGTACTCCAGCCGACTGGCGCAACGCTCGGTGGCCGAAGAAATCGATGCCATCGGCAGCCACGTTGAACTGCTGGCCAAGAACGGCGCCACGGTGCTGGTCTACGGCGAAGTCGCCGATTCGATTCAGGGCCAGCGCATTCCACTGGTCGAGCGCCCGCGTTTCCACACCGAACAGGCCTGGCAGGCCTACGCCGACAAGCTCACTGAGCTGGCACGCTTCACCCTGTCCCAAGGTGTACGGTTGGCGTATCACCATCACATGGGCGCCTACGTCGAGTCGCCGGCCGACATCGATAAATTGATGGCATTGACCGGCAGCGAAGTCGGCCTGTTGTTCGATTCAGGTCATTGCTATATGGGCGGAGGTGAGCCGCTGCAGGTGCTGCGCAAACACATCGAGCGCATCTGTCACGTGCATTTCAAAGATGTGCGCAAACCGGTGGTGCAACTGGCGCGCAACAACCTGTGGAGTTTTCCGGACTGCATCATCAACGGCACCTTCACTGTGCCGGGCGATGGCGACATTGATTTCTCGGCGTTGCTCGACGTGCTGTGGGCTGCCGACTATCACGGCTGGCTGGTGGTCGAAGCCGAGCAGGACCCAGCCGTTGCGCCCAGTTACGTCTACGCCAAAAAAGGTTACGACACTTTGCGTGCGTTGCTCGATGAGAGGATCGCGTCATGAGCCTGCTGGTTAAAAGCAACGCGTCGGGCCAGACCATGGTCGAGTTGGGCGCCGCAGCGCTGGAATACGTAGGCTTCGCGGCTTATCGCCTGAGCCCGGGTGAATCCTTGCCGGTGGCCGCCGGTGATAAAGAGCTGTGCCTGGTGTTGCTCAGTGGGCGCGCCAGCATCAAGGGCGAAGCGCCGGGGCAGGGCAGTTTCGATTGGCAAGATATCGGTGATCGGCAGTCGGTGTTCGACGACAAATCGCCGTTCGCCGCTTATCTGCCCCCTGGCAGTCAGGCTCAGGTTATCGCCTCAAGTGAAGTGCAGATTGCAGTGTGTGCCGCGCCCGGCGCCACGGGTAATGGCCTTGGCCCACGGCTGATCAGACCTGAAACCATGAAGCGCAGCGTGCGCGGCAAGGGCGCCAATACCCGCTACGTGTGCGACATCCTGCCAGACACCGAGCCTGCGCATTCGTTGCTGGTAGTGGAGGTGCGCACGCCGTCCGGGCATTCGTCCAGCTACCCACCGCACAAGCACGACACTGACGATTTACCGCACCAGA
This sequence comes from Gordonia sp. IEGM753, assembly GCF_050321825.1. Taxonomy (NCBI): domain Bacteria; kingdom Bacillati; phylum Actinomycetota; class Actinomycetes; order Mycobacteriales; family Gordoniaceae; genus Gordonia; species Gordonia sp. IEGM753. The sequence continues at coordinate 2,356,940 of NZ_JBNQGB010000001.1, read as the reverse complement.
GTTTTCTTGAAGAGACCTATTACCACCAGATCAACCCGCCTCAGGGTTTCGTTTTTCAGCGGGTCTACACCGACGATCGCAGTATCGATCAGGCCATGGCCGTGGAAAACAGTGACCTGGTGGTGGTGCCCAAGGGTTATCACCCGGTCAGCGTGCCCTATGGCTACGAGTCGTATTACCTGAACGTGATGGCCGGCCCGAAACGGGTGTGGCAGTTCCATAACGATCCACAGCACAGCTGGTTGCTGGATCTTTGAATTCCAACGGTTTGAAAGGAGAAGAATAACAATGAGCGACGCCCAGGTCATAGGCCACTACATCGACGGTCAGGTATGCGACAACGGCAGTGAGCGGTTCAGCAACGTGTTCAATCCCGCCACCGGCAGCGTTCAGGCCCGCGTGGGGCTTGCGACTGAGAAAACGGTGAACGACGCGGTTGCCTCAGCCCTTGCAGCATTCCCGGCGTGGTCCGAACAATCGTCGCTGCGCCGTTCGCGGGTGATGTTCAAGTTCAAGGAATTGCTTGACCGTCATCATGATGAATTGGCAGAAATCATCAGCCGCGAGCACGGCAAGGTGTTCTCCGATGCCAAGGGCGAAGTCACCCGCGGCATCGAGATCGTTGAATACGCCTGCGGTGCGCCGAACCTGCTGAAAACCGAGTTCAGTGACAATATCGGTGGCGGCATCGATAACTGGAACCTGCGTCAGCCGCTGGGCGTTTGCGCGGGTGTCACGCCGTTCAATTTTCCGGTGATGGTGCCGCTGTGGATGATCCCGCTGGCGTTGGTCACCGGTAACTGCTTCATCCTCAAGCCTTCCGAGCGTGATCCTTCCGCCAGTGTGCTGATGGCGCGGTTGCTGACCGAAGCCGGTTTGCCCGACGGTGTGTTCAACGTGGTACAGGGTGACAAAGTCGCGGTGGACGCGTTGCTGCAACACCCGGATATCGAGGCCATTTCGTTCGTCGGTTCGACGCCGATTGCCGAGTACATTCACCAGCAGGCGACCTCGCGCGGCAAACGAGTGCAAGCGTTGGGCGGGGCGAAGAACCACATGATCGTGATGCCTGACGCCGACCTCGATCAAGCGGCCGACGCATTGATTGGCGCGGCGTACGGCTCTGCCGGCGAACGCTGCATGGCTATTTCGATTGCAGTTGCGGTCGGCGATGTTGGCGATCAGTTGATCGCTAAACTGCTGCCACGCATCGATCAGCTCAAGGTCGGCAACGGCATGCTGGGTGACAGCGACATGGGACCGTTGGTGACCGCCGAACACAAGGCCAAGGTTGAAGGCTTTATCGACCAGGGCGTGGCGCAAGGCGCACAGCTGATCGTTGATGGGCGCCATTTTAAAGTGCCGGGTGCCGAGAACGGTTTTTTTGTCGGCGCAACACTGTTCGATAACGTCACCACCGAGATGAGTATTTACCAGCAGGAGATTTTCGGTCCGGTGCTGGGCATCGTGCGGGTGCCGGATTTTGCCAGTGCGATCGCACTGATCAACGCCCATGAGTTTGGCAACGGCGTGTCGTGCTTCACCAGCGACGGCGGCATTGCCCGCGCCTTCGCTCGCACGATCAAGGTTGGCATGGTCGGCATCAACGTGCCGATTCCGGTGCCGATGGCCTGGCACTCTTTTGGTGGCTGGAAGCGCTCGCTGTTCGGTGATCACCACGCTTACGGTGAAGAAGGCATTCGTTTCTACAGTCGTTACAAAAGCGTGATGCAACGCTGGCCTGACAGCATCGCCAAAGGCCCTGAATTCAGCATGCCGACTGCCAAGTAGTTCCACTTGCGGAGTACAACAATAATGAGCAAACCCCTGCGCTTCGCCCTGAACCGTATGGTCGCCCCACGCTTGTCCCTGCCTGAGTTCATTGAACTGGCGGTGGCGCTCAAGGCTGACGCCATCGAAATCCGCAACGACCTCAAAGGGGTCGAGATCGAGGACGGCACGCCACCCGAGCGAGTGCGTGAGTTGTGTGCAGCGAAGGGCATCAGCGTGTTGTCGATCAACGCCTTGTACCCCTTCGATGTGTGGAATGACGAGCGCCGTGTGCAAGCGCTGAAACTGGCGGCGTATGCCCGTGATTGCGGAGCGCAGGGGCTGGTGTTGTGCCCGTTGAACGACCGCGTCGATCCGCGCAGCGAGGCCGAGCGCGCCTCAGGCCTGCGCACCGCATTGAGCGCACTGGCGCCTGTCTTACGTGATCACGGCCTTCTCGGCTTCGTCGAGCCGCTGGGTTTCGAGGAGTGCTCGCTGCGCCGTAAAGCACCGGCAGTGGAGGCGATCAAGGCCATTGGCGGCCTGGATGTATTCCGCCTGGTGCACGATACCTTTCACCATCATCTGGCCGGCGAGCAGGCGTTTTTTCCGGCGCTGACCGGGCTGGTGCACATCTCGGGCGTGGAAGATGCCGACGCTCCGCTCAACAGCATCCGCGATGGCCATCGAGTGCTGGTGGGCGAGGGCGACATCCTTGGCAATGCGGCGCAGATCGACACCCTGCTGAGCTCCGGTTACAGCGGCTACCTGTCGTTCGAACCGTTTGCCGACAGCGTGCATGGCCTGGCGGATATCCAGCAGGCCATCGGCGCCAGCATGGCGCACCTGCAAAAAACTCAAGGCTGATGAAATTTCTCCTCGAGGTGCAGGGCGATGGAGTGTGAGGCTCGTGGTAAGGGGGTTATCCCCGTCCGGCTGCGCAGCCGTCGTCACCCATCGGGGATGAATTCCTTCGCCACAAAAGCTCGCAGCCGGATTGCCACAGAAGCTCGCTTCCACAAAAGTTTCTTCGTGTATTGAAGGATTGAACATGACCACAACACGACTGACCATGGCTCAGGCCCTGGTGAAATTCCTTGATAACCAGTACATCGAGGTCGATGGTGTCCAGAGCAAGTTCGTTGCCGGGATTTTTACCATTTTCGGCCATGGCAACGTACTCGGTCTGGGGCAGGCGCTGGAGCAGGACAGCGGCGACCTGATCGTGCATCAGGGCCGCAACGAACAAGGCATGGCGCACGCCGCAATCGGTTTCGCCAAACAGCACCTGCGGCGCAAGATTTACGCGTGTTCTTCATCGGTCGGCCCGGGCGCGGCAAACATGCTGACCGCTGCCGCCACGGCGACGGCCAACCGCATACCGCTGCTGCTGTTACCCGGCGATGTGTACGCTTGTCGCCAGCCAGATCCGGTGCTGCAACAGATCGAACAGTTTCACGACTTGAGCATCAGCACCAACGATGCGTTCAAGGCTGTCAGCAAATACTGGGATCGCATCAACCGTCCCGAGCAACTGATGACGGCCGCGATCCATGCGATGCGCGTGCTCACCGATCCCGCCGAAACCGGCGCCGTGACCTTGGCGTTGCCGCAGGACGTGCAGGCCGAGGCCTATGATTACCCCGATTACTTCCTGCAAAAACGCGTGCACCGCATCGAGCGTCGCCCGGCGACCGAAGCGATGCTCGGCGATGCCCTGGCGTTGTTCAACGGCAAGCGCAAGCCTCTGATCATTTGCGGCGGTGGGGTCAAGTACTCCGGTGCCAATGCGGCCCTTCAGGCGTTTGCCGAACGTTTTGATATTCCATTCGCTGAAACCCAGGCCGGCAAGAGCGCGATCGTTTCAAGCCATCCGCTGAACATGGGCGGTATCGGCGAAACCGGTTGCCTGGCGGCCAATCTGCTGGCCAAGGACGCGGATTTGATCATCGGTGTCGGCACCCGCTACAGCGATTTCACCACGGCTTCCAAATCACTGTTCCAGCACCCTGAGGTGCAGTTTCTCAACCTTAATATCAGCCCTTGCGATGCGCTGAAACTCGATGGTGTGCAACTGCTGGCAGACGCAAGAAGTGGTTTTCAGGCATTGAGTGATGTGTTGGGCGATTACCGCAGTGCGTGGGGCGAGCAGCCGCGCGAGGCCAAGGCGCAACTGGATGAGGAGGTTGATCGGCTCTATCAGGTCGAGTATCAGGGCCGGGATTTCGTCCCGGAAATCAATGACCACATGGACCCGGCAGTCCTGCGCGAATTCATCGAGCTGACCGGCTCGTGCCTCACGCAAAGCCGTGTATTGGGCGTGCTTAATGAAACCCTGGCCGACGACGCGATCATCGTCGCCGCCGCCGGTAGCTTGCCGGGCGACTTGCAACGCAGTTGGCGCAGCAAAGGGGTGAATACCTACCACGTGGAATACGGTTATTCGTGCATGGGCTACGAAGTCAACGCGGCGCTGGGCGTAAAACTCGCCGAGCCGGCGCGTGAGGTGTACGCCCTGGTCGGTGACGGCTCCTACATGATGCTGCATTCCGAATTGGCAACCTCGATTCAAGAGCGTCGCAAGATCAACGTGGTGCTGCTCGACAACATGACGTTCGGCTGCATCAACAACTTGCAGATGGAACACGGGATGGACAGCTTCGGCACCGAGTTCCGTTTCCGTAATCCTGAGACCGGCAAGCTCGATGGCGGTTTCGTCCCGGTGGATTTCGCCATGAGTGCGGCGGCCTATGGCTGCAAGACCTACACAGTGAACACTGTCGAAGAACTGCAGGCTGCGCTGGCCGATGCACGGTTGCAGAGCGTGTCGACGCTGATCGACATCAAGGTCCTGCCCAAAACCATGATTCACAAGTACCTGTCGTGGTGGCGGGTCGGCGTGGCGCAGGTGTCCACCAGCGTGCGCACCGATGCGGTCGCCAAGACCTTGAATGAACGACTGGCCAAGGCCCGTCAGTACTGATCTCCCTACAGTTGCCAACACTATTTCCAGGAGTCCCTGCATGTCTCTCAAATTAGGCGTTATCGGTACCGGGGCCATCGGCCAGGATCACATTCGTCGTTGCAGCCAGACCTTGCTCAACAGCCAGGTGGTCGCCGTCACCGACATCAACTTGCAACAAGCGGCCAAGGTTGTGGCCGACCTGAAACTGACCGCCGAGGTGTACCCCGATGGCCACGCGCTGATCAAGTCACCGCAAGTCGAGGCGATTCTGGTCACGTCCTGGGGGCCGAGCCATGAAGAGTTTGTGCTGGCCGCGATTGCCGCCGGCAAACCGGTGTTCTGCGAGAAACCGTTGGCGGTGACCGCGCAAGGCTGCCGCAGCATCGTCGAGGCCGAAGTGGCGCACGGTAAACGCCTGGTGCAGGTCGGTTTCATGCGTCCATACGATGAAGGTTATCGCGCGTTGAAGTCGGTGATCGACAGCGGCCAGATCGGCGAGCCCTTGATGCTGCACTGCGCGCACCGCAACCCGAGCGTGGGCGAGAACTACAAGACCGACATGGCAATCACCGACACCCTGATTCATGAGCTGGATGTGCTGCGCTGGTTGCTTGATGACGATTACGTATCGGTACAAGTGGTGTTCCCGCGCAAGAGCAGCAAAGCACTCGCGCATTTGAAAGATCCGCAAATCGTATTGCTGGAAACCGCCAAGGGCACACGCATCGACGTTGAAGTGTTCGTCAACTGTCAGTACGGCTATGACATTCAGTGCGAAGTGGTGGGCGAGACCGGCATTGCCAAACTGCCGGAGCCATCCCAGGTTCAGATGCGCAGCGGGGCGAAGTTGTCCAACGCGATTCTGATGGACTGGAAGGACCGGTTTATTGCGGCGTACGACGTCGAGTTGCAGGCGTTCATCGATGGTGTGCGAGCCGGCCAGGTCGGCGGGCCTTCGGCATGGGACGGTTTTGCAGCCGCGGTGGCGGCGGATGCCTGCATCGAGGCACAAAACAGCGGCCAGATCGTAAAAGTCAGCCTGCCGGCGCGCCCACACTTTTACGGTTAACCCTTATTCCCTGGGGAGCGAGGCTTGCCCGCGAAGACGGCGGCACAGTTGACGTTAATGTCGCCTGACACACCGCCTTCGCAAGCAAGCCTCGCTCCTACAGGGGGCGGCGTCGATTTCGGGTAAAGGAGAACAAGAACATGCGCATCGCACTGGACCCTTACATGTACCGCAATCTGTCCCTTGGCAAGATGGTCGATAAGGTCGCCGAGTTGGGTTACCAACACATCGAACTCTCGCCCCGGGAAGACTTTCTGCCGTTCTACAAGGCGCCGCGTGTCGACAAGGCGCGCATCAAGGAGTTTCGCAAAGCCCTGAGCGACACCGGGGTCAAACTCTCTTCCTTATTACCGATGTACCACTGGGCCGCTGCCGACGAAGGTTTGCGCGTGGCGGCGGTGCGCAACTGGAAACGCGCGATTCAGATTGCCGTGGAGATGGACTGCGAGCTGGTCAACACTGAATTCACCGGGCAGTCCGATAACCCGCTGGTGTGCGAAAACCAGTTCATGCGCTCCATGGATGAACTGATGCCGGAGTTCGAACGCCAAGGCGTCAAGCTCGATATCCAGGCTCACCCGTACGATTTCTGCGAGCGCAACAACGAGTCGGTGGACATCATTCGCGGCCTCGATCGCGACTGGATCAACTACCTGTACGCCGCGCCGCACACCTTTTTCTACGACGATGGCAAAGGCGATATCGCCTCGATGCTGAAGTACGCCGGCTCCAAGCTCAGCCATCTGATCATCGCCGATACCTACAACCACAAGGCTTCATCGAACCTGCGCTACATCGTCAACCCGCCGGGCGTGACCGCTACGGTGCACCAACACCTGGACATCGGGCAGGGCGAAGTCGATTGGGACGCGTTTTTCGGCACATTGCGCGAGATCAAGTTCGATGGCATTGCCACCGTCTCGGTGTTCGCCTGGGAAGATCGGCCGGACGAGTCAAGCCGAATGATGCTGGAGCGCGTCACCCGTGAATTGTGCGGTTGAATAGTCGCTGCTCCCTCGGGAGCTGTGTTCATCTTTAAGGAGAACTACATGCGTATCGGACTTGTCGGTTACGGCCATGGCGGCCGGTTTTTCCATGCTCCGCTGATCAGCAGCCTGCCCGCGGCAACATTTGTCGGTGTGGTCACGCGTTCGGCGGAACGTAAACAGCTGCTGGCGACTGAATACCCGGGCGTGCCGGCCTTCGACAATATCGGCCAATTGGTAGAGGCCGGCATCGACGTACTGGTGATCTCGACGCCGCTCAAGGGCCGCCCGGCGCTGGTGCTCGACGGTCTTGAGCACGGCGTGGCGGTGGTCAGTGACAAGCCGTTCGCCGCCGATGCGCAGCAGGCACAAACGCTGATTACCACCGCCGAGCGCCAAGGCGTGATGCTTAGCGTTTATCAGAACCGGCGCTGGGACTCGGATTTCCTCACGGTGCGCAAGCTGATCGAATCTGGCGCGCTCGGCCAGATCACCCGTTTCGAATCACGTGTGGAACGTTACTCGCCGCAGTCGGTGAACAACGGCAGCGGTGGTGGATTCCTGCGCGATCTTGGCAGTCATCTGGTGGATCAGGCGTTACTGCTGTTTGGGCCCGTCACGCGGGTGTACGCCGAACTGGATTACCTGGAAAAAGACCAGGCTTACGACAATGGCTTTTTCGTTTCGCTAACCCATGCCAGCGGTGTGATCTCGCACTTGGGCGGCAGTTGCCTGCAAAACACTCCTGGGCCAAGGTTTCGGGTAACCGGGACGCAAGGCTGTTACAGCGTCGATGGGCTGGACGGCCAGGAAGCGCTGACGCTTGCCGGGCTCACCCCAAAATCTGAGGGCGAACGCTGGGGCGTGGAAGAGCACCGGCGTTGGGGCTGGTTCGAGCAGGGTGAAGTGCGCGAACGTGTTCCTTCCGAACGGGGTTGCTGGCATCAGTTCTATTTGCAACTGCAAACGGCGTTGCGCGACGGTGGCCCGCCGCCCGTTGATGCCCGCGATGCGCTGGCGACCACCCGCGTGTTAGACGCTGCGCGGCTTAGCTCAGAGCGCCAGCAAACAGTGGAATTGAGCCCGGTCGAAAGCCATGGAAAAAAATTAGAATAAAATTCTAAAATGAGTTGATATAGAAATTATATTCCAATAGAGTCGTTTCCAGCGACCTGCCACGCGCTACGTTTAATCCTTTTCCGCTTGTCCGCTTACTGAAAATCGTCACGCCTCATCCATAAGACCAACAAGAATGTGGAGAAAGACTTTTCATGAAGACCAAGATCCGTTTCACCGCACTTGCCCTGTCCCTGATGTTCGCCAGCGGTGCTGCGCTGGCCGACATTAAAATCGGTGTCAGCATGTCGCAGTTCGATGACACCTGGCTGACTTACCTGCGTGAATCGATGGACCAGAAAGCCAAGTCCTATCCCGACGGTGTGAAGCTGCAATTCGAAGACGCACGCAGCGATGTGGTCAAGCAACTGAGCCAGGTCGAAAGCTTCATCAGCCAGAAAGTCGATGCCATCGTGGTCAACCCGGTGGACACCGCAGCCACCAAAAAAATCACCGAAGCCGCCGTCAAGGCTGGCATCCCGCTGGTGTACGTCAACCGGCGTCCCGATGACCTCAACCTGCCCAAAGGCGTGGTGACCGTGGCGTCCAACGACCTCGAAGCCGGGCAAATGCAGATGCAATACCTGGCCGACAAAATGGGCGGCAAAGGCGACATCGTGATTTTGCTGGGTGACCTTGCCAACAACTCCACCACCAACCGCACCAAAGGCGTAAAAGAGGTGTTGGCCAAGTACCCGAACATCAAGATCGAACAAGAGCAAACCGGCATCTGGCTGCGCGATAAAGGCATGACGCTGGTCAATGACTGGCTGACCCAGGGCCGCAAGTTCGATGCGATTGTGTCCAACAACGACGAGATGGCGATTGGCGCCGGCATGGCCCTGCAGCAAGCGGGTGTCGAGAAGGGCAGTGTGCTGATTGCCGGTGTCGACGGTACGCCGGACGGCTTGAACGCGATCAAGAAAGGCAACATGGCGGTCTCGGTGTTCCAGGACGCCAAGGGTCAGGCGGACGGTTCCATCGACACGGCGGTAAAAATGGCTAAAAACGAGCCGGTGGAGCAGAACGTCTGGGTGCCATACCGCCTGATCACTCCGCAAAACGTCGACACTTTCAAATAGTCCGTACGTTCAATAACAACAATAAGTACGCAAGGTGGCGACCGCGACCTTGCTGATGGAGTACCTGATCATGTTCGCTTCAGCGACTGCTTCCAGCACCCCGTTGGCGGGTGTCCAGCCCACTGCATTACCTGTCGATGAGCCGTACTTGCTGGAGATCGTCAACGTCAGCAAGGGCTTTCCCGGTGTCGTGGCCTTATCCGACGTGCAGCTTCGGGTGCGTCCCGGGTCGGTACTGGCGTTGATGGGCGAGAATGGCGCCGGCAAATCCACCCTGATGAAAATAATCGCCGGCATTTATCAGCCGGACGCCGGCGAATTGCGCCTGCGAGGCAAACCGGTGATTTTCGAAACGCCACTGGCGGCGCTTCAGGCCGGCATCGCGATGATCCACCAGGAACTCAACCTGATGCCGCACATGAGCATCGCCGAGAACATCTGGATCGGTCGTGAGCAACTCAACGGCCTGCACATGATTGATCACCGCGAAATGCACCGCTGCACCGCGCAACTGCTGGAACGGCTGCGCATCAACCTCGATCCCGAAGAACATGTCGGCAACCTCAGCATCGCCGAGCGGCAGATGGTCGAGATCGCCAAAGCGGTGTCCTACGACTCCGACATCCTGATCATGGACGAACCGACCTCGGCGATTACCGACAAGGAAGTTGCGCATCTGTTCTCGATCATTGCCGACCTCAAGCGCCAGGGCAAAGGCATCATCTACATCACTCACAAAATGAATGAAGTGTTCGCCATCGCCGATGAAGTGGCGGTGTTTCGCGACGGTGCCTACATCGGCCTGCAACGTGCCGACAGCATGGACGGTGACAGCCTGATTTCGATGATGGTGGGCCGTGAGCTGAGCCAGTTGTTTCCGGTGCGCGAGAAGCCGATTGGTGATCTGCTGCTGTCGGTCCGCGACCTCAAGCTTGAGGGTATTTTCAAAGGGGTTTCATTTGATCTGCATGCGGGCGAGATCCTGGGCATTGCCGGGCTGATGGGCTCGGGCCGAACCAACGTTGCCGAAGCGATTTTTGGCATTACTCCAAGCGACGGCGGCGAAATCCGGCTTGATGGCGAGGTGGTGCGCATCAGCGACCCGCACGTGGCTATCCAGAAAGGTTTTGCGCTGCTCACCGAGGACCGCAAGCTCAGCGGCCTGTTCCCTTGCCTGTCGGTGCTGGAAAACATGGAAATGGCGGTGCTGCCGCATTACGCCGGGCACGGTTTCATCCAGCAGAAAGCCCTGCGCGTGTTGTGTGAAGACATGTGCAAGAAGCTGCGGGTGAAAACCCCCTCGCTCGAACAGTGCATCGACACCTTGTCTGGCGGCAATCAGCAGAAAGCCTTGCTGGCGCGATGGTTGATGACCAATCCACGGATTTTGATTCTCGACGAGCCCACCCGAGGCATCGATGTGGGCGCGAAGGTCGAGATTTATCGGCTGATCTCGTTGCTCGCCAGCGAAGGCATGGCAGTGATCATGATTTCGTCGGAGTTGCCCGAAGTGCTGGGCATGAGCGACCGCGTGATGGTGATGCACGAGGGCGACCTGATGGGCACCCTCGATCGCACCGAGGCGACCTCGGAGCGGGTGATGCAACTGGCCTCGGGCATGTCCCTGCACCATTAAATAAAAACTGAACACCGGCACACGGATTTTTTAGAAGGGTGAGTAGTTATGAACGCGATTCTGGAAAACAAGCCAGCCACGGCACCGGTCAAGAGACGCCGGCGCTTTCCCACCGAGTTGAGTATTTTTTTGGTATTGATCGGCATCGGCCTGGTGTTTGAAGTCTTCGGCTGGATCGTCCGCGACCAGAGCTTCCTGATGAACTCGCAACGCCTAGTGCTGATGATCCTGCAGGTTTCGATCATTGGTCTGCTGGCGATCGGCGTGACGCAGGTGATCATTACCACCGGGATCGACCTTTCCTCAGGTTCAGTCCTCGCGTTATCGGCGATGATCGCTGCCAGCCTGGCCCAGACCTCGGACTTTGCCCGTGCCGTGTTTCCCTCACTGACCGACCTGCCGGTGTGGATTCCGGTCATCGCCGGGTTGGGCGTGGGCTTACTGGCAGGCGCGATCAACGGCAGCATCATTGCCATCACCGGGATTCCGCCCTTTATTGCCACCCTCGGCATGATGGTGTCGGCGCGTGGCCTGGCGCGGTTCTACACCGAAGGTCAACCGGTGAGCATGTTGTCCGATTCCTACACGGCAATCGGACACGGCGCGATGCCGGTGATCATTTTCCTGGTGGTCGCGGTGATTTTTCACATTGCGTTGCGCTACACCAAGTACGGCAAGTACACCTACGCCATCGGCGGCAACATGCAGGCGGCGCGTACCTCGGGCATCAACGTCAAACGCCATCTGGTGATCGTCTACAGCATCGCCGGGTTGCTTGCAGGGTTGGCGGGTGTCGTCGCTTCGGCGCGTGCGGCCACTGGCCAGGCCGGGATGGGCATGTCCTATGAACTGGACGCGATTGCCGCAGCGGTCATCGGTGGTACCAGCCTTGCCGGCGGAGTAGGGCGCATCACCGGCACCGTCATCGGCGCGTTGATCCTTGGGGTCATGGCCAGTGGTTTTACCTTTGTCGGCGTCGATGCCTATATTCAGGACATCATCAAAGGCCTGATCATTGTGGTCGCGGTGGTCATCGACCAATACCGCAACAAGCGCAAACTCAAGCGCTGAGCTTGAAGTTACCCCGTAAATGCGCCACGCCTGACCCGCGTGGCGCGTCCGTTTGTCTTCTATATAAAGCCGCTCGGTTGAATTTCTTGCTATAAACGCACTCCGATAACCACCGCAAAGGCTGCCATAGAGCACTTTCGAAGCTTTGTCGGACAAATTCGCTGTCTTTTCAATTGCAGAGGCCGCAAGTCGGCCTTAGACTGCCGCCCCTCGTAAATTGAGTGCCGGGTGGCGCTTGGAATAAACGGCGCCCTTCCGATGGCCGACTCAGGTCCGCCGGAACGCTCCCTAATTCGCCTTAATGCACGTTTTTTTATAGAGATATCAATGACAAAGGACAAGTTGCTGGCCATGCCGGCGGATGACTACATGAATGCCGAGCAACATGCTTTTTTCTCTGAGCTGTTGCAAAACATGAAAGTCGAAACCCACGAGCGCATCGAGCAGAACCGCATCGCCATCGAGAGCCTGGACACTCCAGCCGATCCGGCCGACGCCGCGTCTGTTGAAGAAGAGCGTACTTGGCTGGTGAACGCGATTGATCGCGACCAGCGCATGCTGCCTCAGTTGGAACAGGCTCTGGAGCGCATCAAGGAAGACAGCTTTGGCTGGTGCGACGACAGCGGCGAGGCCATTGGCCTGAAGCGCCTGCTGATCAGCCCGACCACCAAGTACTGCATCGAAGCACAAGAGCGTCACGAACAGATCGACAAGCACCAGCGTCAGGCCTGATTTCGTAGCGTCCCGCATCGCGGGCAAGCCCACTCCTTCGGGAGCAAGGCTGGCCCGCGATGCTTTTTTTCGCCTGCGCAAAAGTGCTGCACTTCTATTGACCTGCTGCAATGCCCACTACTAATGGATCATGGATAATGGCCTTGTAGTGGCGTTTAATGCAGAGACAACAATTAGAAGACGCGTGGGGTGACAAGATGACGAGAGACGGATCTCTGGTTGGGCCAGTGCCTGCACCAGTTTTAGTGTCAAAACACCGCTGGTTGACGCCGACACTGCAAAGCATCGCCCTGATGCTGTTGTTGTGCGGCATGGCGTTGGGCGGCTGGTCGCTTTACGTCTGCCTGCCATCCGCCGTGCTGATTGTGTGGCTGCCTCGGTTGCGCTCGCGCGCGATACACCCCATACCCGTCGCAGACTCCGCAAGTGCCATCGCCACACTGACGCGTGATCTGTCCTACACCACCAGCCATAACGCGCTATCGGCGGCTGGCGTGGCGTTTTCGGTCAAGCAGTTGGCCGATAAACTGCAATCGCAACTCAGCGCAGCGGCGCAGATTGTCAGCAACGCTGAAGTGATGATCGCCACCGAACAGGCCACTTCAACCCTCAGCCGCCAAGCGCTCAGCGCTGCCGGTGAAGCCAATCAAAGCAGTGCGGCGGGGCGTACGGAGTTGATCGAGTCCATCGCTCGCATGCATCAACTCAGCCAGCGCGCCAGCAACAGCCGGGAGCTGATCGAGGCCCTGAGCGTGCGCAGTGACGATATCCAGCGCGTCACCCTGGTGATTCAGTCCATCGCCAGCCAGACCAATTTGCTGGCATTGAACGCGGCGATTGAGGCCGCTCGTGCCGGTGAGCACGGGCGCGGGTTTGCGGTGGTTGCCGATGAGGTTCGCGGCCTTGCGGCACGTACCGCAACGGCCACCGGCGAGGTCGGCGAGATGGTGGCCGATATCCAGCAGCGCACCGCGCAAGTGGTGGAGCAGATCCGCCAACTGTCCAGCGACCTCGACATTGGCGTCCAGCAGGTCGAGCACACTGGCCAGCACCTGGAAAACATCGCGCGCCTGGCTGCCGGCGTTGAAAGTCAGGTTGGGGAAATTGCCAAAGGCGCCGAGACCAATCGCGAGCAACTTGACAGCCTGTTCCATGCCATCGAACAAATGCGCAGCGACCTGGCGATCAGTGATCAGCAAACGCAACGGCTGGCTCAAGCCGCGGTGCAAATGGAAGGCCAGGCAGAAACCATCAGCGAGCGTCTGGCCGAAGTCGGCCTGGATGACTATCACCAGCGAATTTATGACCTGGCGCGCGAGGGTGCGACTCAGATTGCAGCGCGCTTCGAAGCGGATATCGATGAGGGACGCGCCAGTCTCGATGACTTGTTCGATCGCAACTACCAGCCCATCCCCAACACCTCGCCGGCTAAATACCAGACCCGTTTTGACCGCTATACCGACCAGGTTTTACCGGCGATCCAAGAGGCGCTATTGCCGCGACATGAGGGATTGGTGTTTGCGATTGCCTGCACGCAGCAGGGTTATGTGCCCACCCATAACAAGATTTTCAGCCAGCCACTGACTGGCGACGTACAACTGGATAGCCTGCAGAACCGCACCAAACGCAAGTTTGCCGACCGCACCGGAATTCGCTGTGGCAGCCATCAACAGGCGGTTTTGCTACAGACTTACACCCGTGATACAGGCGAGTTGATGCACGACCTTTCGGTGCCGATCATGCTCAAGGGAAGGCATTGGGGCGGTTTGCGCCTGGGGTATAAACCGGAGAGTGCGAGGTAGGAAGCGGCGAAAACTGCAGGGCTGCCTGGCTGCCGCGTTTAAACGCGGCCAGGCCAGACAACCTGCATTAAATCGGGGGGCTAGTGAGTCTGATGCATGCGCAGGTTAAGGTCGTCGACCACCCGCGCCCAATCGGCGTCTTCACGCAGCTGTTCTTTCAGGAAGCCTGCTTGCTGCGGCGTCCAGAAGTCAGCATCGATCAGTTTTTTGTCGTCGGGCAGAGGGGAATGGCGGGCAATAAAATCGTCTATTGCCTTCTCGCTGGAATCCAGGCCGAGTTGGTCGAACAAACCTTTCAAGTCGTGTGTGGGTGAATCCATGTTCTTCTCCTTGCGGGGCGCGTCGAGTACGAGATCTGAAATGCGGCACATTGCATCTGAGGTGGCCGCGCTTCAGGAGTTCGATCGATGTTCTGCAGCAGGCGAGAGCATAGACTGCAAACCCGGGTGTCAGGCTTTCAATGCGCCTTCATCGACAGCAGTCTTCAATGCCTGAGCGGCTTCCTTGGCGGCAACGGCGGCCACTTCCGAGGTTTTGAACCAGCGGTCCTTTTCGACCTGATGATACGTCACGGTCGTCAGCGGCGGTTTGGTGCGCATGACAATCACTGCCTGGAATTCACCGTCGACCTCTCTGGCTTCGCCCCGGATAAAAAATTCACCGATATCAAATTCCGTCACGTAGCAGCCTTCCCTTGGAAATATTATGTTGTAGTAAACACCGTCCGGCCTGAGGACGGGTTTCATTGGCCGGTCAGTATGGCAGTAGTTGCTTGCCGGCGGCTGAGTTAAGTCTCCGGCATGACGAAACGCCTATTGCTATGAATGGGACAACGTCGGTAACGCTGTCATTCAAGAGAACGAGCCAGTGCGCACGCTTCGTTGTGGTCGCTGCGGAAACCTCTTACGTGTCCCGAGGAAATTTCCTTGATATGAAAGAAAGCGTTGCCTGCCAGAACTACCTGAAACCTTGGCCGGCTGTGGGGCGCAGGGTTTGACTCGGGTTGTCTTGACTGCCGCGAATACGCGGCGAAGGTTCTATTTATGGGCGGTGTAAAGTGTGTCAGCGTGCACATATGAAGTCCTTTTCTCTGATTAGCCGACGTATGTCCGTCGTTTTGAGTAGTCTCGATGAGCCTGGCTGCTCTAGAATCACCGTCACTGGTTGGAGATCGCTGTTCATCTAAATCAATTTTTTGCGGGCAATATGTCGGAAAAGTGCTTTTCTTGAAGCGTTTTTTCCTTAAAGTTGATAGTCCGTTTTCTCTGGTCGTAAAAAGGGTGCTTGTCCTCAAGCGCTGACCAACACCAGGCAAGACGACGCGAGTGACATTCCATTAGTCTTTTCATGCCTCGCGACGGATGAGCTTTCTGCTCGTCCGGGACTTCAACCAGGTTCATTTGGCTACACCTCCGGCATTGCCGCTTTTTTCTGCCGTGCGCCTTTTTCGTGTGCGGCATCATTTTCAAATGTGGGGATGTTTCCTTGGCAGTAAGTAATCTCGATATGCATGCTTTGTTCGTGCTGGGTGATCTGCGCGCAAAGCTGGTTAAACAGTTTCAGTCGCGTTTTGTTTACATCACCGAGCAGAACGCTGAAGGCATTTACATCGCTGAAATCGACACCGAGGAGGCGCTGGTTGTCGATGACAAACCGGGGCTTAAACTTAAAGTCGGCGATCATTTCAGCGCTTCTGTATTACCCAGTCGCGAAGGCGGCAAGTTGGACATCAAGTTCCGTGACATCAAACTGACGGTGTACGGGCTGGGTGATTACGCGTTCGTTACCACGGCGGATGGCCACGCCATTGTGTTCAAGGAAGGCCATAGCGTGGTCACGGTGTTTGCAGCCAATCAGCAACTGCAGGAAGGTTTGACCAAGACTTTGAAAGCGGTCACTGCCAAGGCTGCCAAGTGGCGTAAAGGCGAACTGGTGAGCTTCAAAGCCAGCGAGTGATGGCGTTGCCGTAACTGGAAAGTTGCGAATATTGATTCACACCCCTCGAAAGCAGGAACCTCTACTACAGTCAGTTGACTGAGTATTTTGAGGCTTGCGGTCTTCGCCAGGCCATCCTGCTATTGCTGTGAACAGCACGAGGTGCAAAAGCATGAAAGGACTTCGACGGTTGCTGGCCGCTAGTGTGGCCACTGTGGGTTTACTCGCTTCACCGGTTCCGGTATTCGCGGCCCAGGCACCTATTCATTTTGCCGACCTGAACTGGGAAAGCGGCAGCCTGATCACCGACATCCTGCGAATTATCGTCGAGAAGGGCTACGGGCTACCGACCGATACGCTGCCCGGCACGACGATCACTCTGGAGACCGCGCTGGCCAGCAATGACATTCAGGTCATCGGTGAGGAATGGGCGGGGCGTAGTCCGGTCTGGGTCAAGGCTGAGGCCGAAGGCAAAGTTGTGAGCCTGGGCGACACGGTCAAAGGGGCTACTGAAGGTTGGTGGGTGCCGGAATATGTGATCAAGGGCGATCCGGCCAGGGGCATCAAACCCATGGCGCCGGGCCTGCGCAGCGTCAGTGACCTGCCCAAATACAAGGACGTGTTCAGCGATCCGGAGTCTCCCGGCAAAGGTCGTTTCCTCAACAGCCCCATCGGCTGGACGTCTGAGGTGGTGAACAAGCAGAAGCTCAAAGCCTACGGTCTGGACGACAGCTACGTGAACTTCCGCAGCGGTTCGGGGGCTGCACTGGATGCGGAAATCAGCTCCTCGATTCGTCGCGGCAAGCCAATCCTTTTCTATTACTGGTCACCTACGCCGTTGCTCGGCCGCTTCAAACTGGTTCAACTGCAAGAGCCACCGTTTGATGCAGACGCCTGGAAAACCCTGACCGACGCCGATAACCAAAATCCGAAACCTACGCGCTCTCTGGCCTCCAAGCTGTCGATTGGTGTGTCTACACCCTTTCAGAAACAGTACCCGCAAATTGCCGAGTTCTTTGCCAAGGTCGACCTGCCGATCGAACCGCTGAACAAGGCATTGGCTGATATGAGTGAAAAACATACGGCACCGCGTCAGGCAGCCGAAGCGTTCATGAAGGCGCACCCGCAAGTGTGGCAGGCATGGGTACCCAAAGACGTAGCGGATAAAGTCTCAGCCGAACTGAAATGAGCCCCGGCCAAGTCCGTGTTCCTCCTCGTTTGAGACTGCGCTTACATAAACGCGCGGGGAGGTTCATCCTGCTGCGACATTTTACGCTGGATGTCTGAATTTATGAGCCTGCTTATCGCGCAATGGATGGCTGCAATTTTCATGTTAATCAGCTTGGTCCACCTGTACTGGGCAGCGGGTGGCACCTTGGGAAGTGAAGCAGCGGTACCGCGAATACCGGCAGAGGAGGGCCGCGAGTCGCGGCTGGCCTTCAAACCTTCAGGCTTTGCCACGTTGCTGGTGGCCGTCGGGTTATTGCTGATCGCGATGCTGGTGTGCCTGCGGGTGGGTTTGTACCTGCCCTATGTTCATCATTGGTCGCTGCAGTGGGTTATCAGTGCCATTGCGATGTTGATGTTCGCCCGCGCGATAGGCGACTCGAACCTGGTGGGCTTTTTCAAGCAGGTCAAGGATTCGCGATTTGCCAGGCTGGATACCTGGGCTTATTCACCGCTTTGCGTGGTGTTGGGTGCCGGATTACTGGCCGTCGCCTGGATTTGATCCGGGGCCACCCTGTTGTGCCGGCTGCTGACTTCGGCCGGTACATCGTCACCGGCCATGCGCTTGCGAAACAAGGCGGCGCGCGCCAGCAGCAGGGTGGTCACCGGCACCGTGATCGACAACAGAATCGGTATCAACCAGGCATGCAGCACCGGCGTTGACTTGAGCGCCGAAAAGTAAATGATCGAGGCCAATGCCACGCACCACGCGCCCAGCGTTGAGGCCAAGGCTGGCGGGTGCATGCGCTGAAAGTAATCCTTCATGCGCAACAGGCCGACCGCGCCGATCAGCGCGAACATGCTGCTGAGCACCAGCAGAATCGCCACCGGCAGCTCAATCCATAAAGACAAATGAGCATTCATTCGATCACCTCGCCGCGCAGCAGGAATTTGGCCAGGGCAAACGAGCCGACGAAGCCGAACAGCGCTATCAGCAGCGCCGCTTCAAAGTACGTATCGCTGGCATAGCGAATGCCCAGCGTGAGCATCATCAGCATGGCGACGATGTACATGTAATCCAGTGCCAGAACCCGGTCTTGGGCGGATGGCCCTTTGAACAGGCGAATCAGCGTCAGCACCATGGCCATCGAGAAGATGAACAGGCTCAGCAAAATCGCGTTCGACAGCAATTCGCTCATTCGAAGATCTCCATCAATGGGCGCTCGTAAGTCGCCTTGAAGTGTTCGATAAACCGCGCCTCGTCACCCAGATCGAATATGTGCAGCAACAAAATGCTGCGATCCAGCGCCAGTTCCGACCACACCGTGCCGGGGACCACCGTGGTGATCATCGATAGCGCGGCCAGGCCATTGGCGTCGCGCAGCTCCAGCGGCACTTTGATAAAGCGTGAGTGCGGCGGGCGGCGACCGGCATTCAACACGCCCCAGGCGACGGCTAGGTTGGACGTCACAACGTCTCGCCCGACCACGCACAGCAGGCGCAGGATCACGCCCGGCCGACGAATGCGAATCGGCAGTGGACGCAACTTGCGCATCATCAGCGGCGCGCTAAACCCCAGGATTGCACCCAACAGCAGATTGCCAGGACTGATCGACAGGTTCAGCAGCAGCCACAACAACCACAGTGCCAGCGATAACCAGGGGGCTGGAAACAGGCGCTTCATGGCTGCACCTCCAGCATCGCAGCTTTGGATTCAGGGCTGGGTACCGCACGCGTGCCAAGCACGGCCATAACGTATTGCTGCGGATTGTTCAGGGCATCGGCGGCGGCCTGGGTATACCGCAGCAGCGGTTCGGCCTTGAAGGCCAGCGCTACGCTCAGCCCCAGCAAAATAATGATCGGTACGCATTCGAAGCGTCGCAGCAGCGGCGACGGGCGTTCTTGCGGCGTCCAGAAACGCTGGATACCCAAGCGTGAGAAGGCAATCAGCGACGCCAGCCCGGAAATAATCAACAGCGCCAGCAAACCCCATGCGGCGTTTGATACCGGCTCGTCACCGCCGTTGCCCAGGCCCAGCGGATTGAGCAAGGCATGCAGCAGGCCGAGTTTGCCGATAAAGCCTGAAAGCGGCGGCATGCCTATGATCAGCAGTGCACAGGCAATAAAACTCAAGCCAAGGAAGGCCATGGTCCAGGGAATGACTTGCCCGACCACAGCTTTTTGTTCGTCGTCGAGGTTGATGCCTTTGGGTGGCTGCAACGATTCCAGTGGCCGCGCAATCAGGTCGCCATCGTCGAACAATGGCATCTCATTGGCCGACCGCGAGCGTTCGACCAGCTCTGCCAACAAGAACAGTGCACTCAGCGCCAGCGTCGAGCTGACCAGATAGAACAGGGCTGCGCCGATCAGGTTGGGCTGGGCGAAACCGATGGACGCCAGCAAAATCCCGGCCGACACCAGAATGCTCAGGCTGGCCAGGCGTTCGAGGCGTTGTGCGGCCAGAATCGCCACGGCGGCGCAAACAATGGTTGCCATGCCACCGTAGATCAGCCAATCGCCGCCAAAGTAGGCCGACGCGCCTGCCTGGCCGGAGAACAGCAGGGTCCATAAGCGCAGCAAGGTGTAGATGCCGACCTTGGTCATGATCGCGAACATCGCCGCCACTGGAGCACTCGCTGCGCAATAGGCAGGCACCAGCCAGAAGTTCAGAGGCCACATGCCGGCCTTGGCCAGAAACGCCACGGCGAGGATCGCCGCACCGGCGTGCAACAGGCCACGGTCCGCTTCAGGCACCAGCGGAATTTTCAATGCCAGGTCGGCCATGTTCAAGGTGCCGGTGACACCGTAGATCAACGCCGCGCCAATCAGGAACAGCGACGAGGCCAGCAGGTTGATCGAGATGTAATGCAGCCCCGAAGACACCCGGGCCCGGCCCGACCCGTGCAGCATCAAGCCATAGGAAGCGGCCAGCAGCACTTCAAAAAACACGAACAGGTTGAACAGGTCGGCCGTCAGGAAAGCGCCGTAGAGCCCCATCAGCTGGATCTGGAACAAGGCATGGAAGCTTGAGCCGGCGCCGTCCCAACGGGCCATGGCGAACAGCAGCGCACTGACACCGATGATGCCGGTCAGCACCAGCATCATCGCCGAGAGACGGTCGACTACCAGCACCAGGCCGAACGGAACCTGCCAGTTGCCCGGCAAATACACGCCAATGGAGCCGGGTACGCCAGTGGTTTGCGTCCATTGCAGCAGCAGTACCGAAATGCCCAGCCCCAGCAGGCTGGAGCACAGGTTGATCCTGGCCTTCAGGGGCCGATGTTTCTCTCCCAGCATCAGCATGAGGGCGGCGGTCAGCAGCGATAGCAGAATCGGTGCGGCGATCAGGTGCGTCATCGCATTCATTCTTTAGGCTCCCGGCCATCCACATGGTCGGTCCCGGTCAAACCGCGCGAAGCCAGCAGTACCACGAGGAACAGTGCCGTCATGGCGAAGCTGATAACGATGGCGGTCAGTACCAGTGCCTGCGGCAGCGGATCGGTGTAGTGCAACAAGTCTTGGGTCACGCCGTCCTTGATGATCGGCTCCCTGCCGATAAACAGGCTGCCCATGCTGAAGATGAACAAGTTGACGCCGTAGGACAGCAAGCACAAACCCATCACTACCTGAAAGGTCCGTGGCCGCAGCACCAGCCAGACGCCGGACGCCGCGAGGACGCCGATGGCGATTGCGATGACTTCTTCCATCAGACGGCTCCTTTGCTGGCGACGGATTTGGGCAGGGCAGCGGTCTTGTGACCCCGTACCGATTGGTGGGCGAGGGCGGTGAGGATCAACAACGTCGAACCGACGACGACCGCGTACACGCCAATGTCGAAGAACAGCGCACTGGCCACGTGGATGTCACCCAATACCGGCAGTTCGAAGTGCCAGGTGTGAGTGGTCAGGAAGGGATAGCCGACCGCCATTGCACCCAGGCCAGTGACCGTGGCGAACAGCAGCCCGGTGCCCATCCAGCGCAAGGGGCGCAAGTTCATTTGCGCCTCCACCCACTGCGTGCCGGCAACCATGTATTGCAGGATGAACGCCACTGACATCACCAGCCCGGCAACGAAACCGCCGCCCGGTTGATTGTGGCCGCGCATGAACAGGTAGACCGACACCACAAACGCAATCGGCAGCAGCAGGCGAACCAGCACTGCGGGCACCATCATGAAGCCGAGCGCGGTGTCGCTGGCGTGACGCGGGTTGACCAGATCGGTGACCACATCCGGCGCGAGCAAGCGTTGTTGTGCGGGTAATTGCAGGCTTTCCTTGGGCGGGCGGAAGCGTCGCAACAGGGCGAACACGGTCAAGGCCACCGCCACCAGCACAGTGATTTCGCCCAGGGTGTCAAAACCACGGAAGTCCACCAGCATCACGTTCACCACGTTACTGCCGCCGCCCTCGGGCAGGGCGCGACTGAGGTAGAACGACGAAATATCGTTAGGCGTCTGGCGTGTCAGCATCGCGTACGACAGCAGCGCCATGCCGCCACCGACCGCAATCGACAGCAACAAGTCGCGCAGGCGACGAATACGCGCTTTGCGCAAACTGCTCGGCAGCGGTGACACCTCTTCGATCCGTCGAGGCAACCAGCGCAGGCCCAACAGGATCAACACCGTGGTCACCACTTCTACCGCCAGTTGCGTCAGCGCCAGATCCGGCGCCGAGAACCAGACGAACGTCACGCAGGTCATCAAGCCGCACACGCTGACCATGGTCAGGGCTGCGAGCCGGTGATACTTGGCTTGCCACGCCGCGCCCAGTGCACAGGCAATCGCCAGCAGCCAGAGGGTGACGAAGACGATAGAGCCCGGGATTTTCGGCCGGTCACCCCAACTCACGCTGCTATGGAACATGGGAATAAACCCGACCAGCACTGCCGCGAGCACCATCAGGAACAGCTGGGTTTGCAGGCGCTTGGTACTGATCCGCCGTTCGAGACGACGCGCCAGACGCATCATGATCACCAGGCTGCGCTCGAACAGTCGTTTACCGTTGAAGCGGCCGATGATCGGCGGGTATTTGAAACGCCCGCGTTTAAACTGATTGCGCAGCATCAGGTACAGCAAGATGCCACCGGACATGGCGATCAGGCTCATGATCATGGGCGCGTTCCAGCCGTGCCAGATCGCCAGGCTGTATTCTGGCAATGTGCCGCCAACGACGGGCAGGGCGGCGGCGGCCAGCAACGGGCCGACCACTTGCGCCGGGAAAATCCCCACCACCAGGCAGGCAAACACCAGCAGTTCCACCGGTGCACGCATCCAGCGTGGCGGCTCATGCGGGGTGTGCGGCAGGTCGGTGGCGGTTGGGCCGAAGAACACATCAACCGTGAAGCGCAGCGAATAGGCAACGCTGAAAGTGCCGGCAATGGTGGCGACGATGGGCAGCGCCATTTCGACCCAGGCCGTGGCGTTGATGAACACGGTTTCGGCGAAGAACATCTCTTTCGACAGGAAGCCGTTTAGCAGCGGGACGCCGGCCATCGAGGCGCTGGCGACCATGGCCAGGGTGGCGGTGTATGGAATCAGTTTGATCAGGCCGCTGAGTTTGCGAATGTCGCGGGTGCCACTTTCGTGGTCGATGATCCCCGCGGCCATGAACAGCGAGGCTTTGAAGGTCGCGTGGTTGAGAATATGGAACACCGCAGCCACGGCTGCCAGCGGACTGTTCAGGCCCAGCAGCAGGGTGATCAAGCCCAGATGGCTGATAGTGGAATACGCCAGCAGCCCCTTGAGGTCGTTCTGGAACATCGCGCAGTACGCGCCGAGCAACAGCGTACAAGCGCCGGCGCCGCTGACGATGTAGAACCATTCTTCGCTGCCGGACAACGACGGCCAGAGCCGCGCCAGCAAGAACACGCCAGCCTTGACCATGGTTGCCGAGTGCAGATACGCCGACACCGGTGTCGGCGCGGCCATGGCATGGGGCAGCCAGAAGTGGAAGGGGAATTGCGCGCTTTTGCTCAGCGCGCCGATCAAAATCAGAGGCAACAGGATGGGATAGAGGGCATGTGCGCGAATCAGATCGCCGGCGGCCAGGACCTTGTCCAGGTCGTAGCTGCCGACCACATGGCCGAGCAGTACGACTCCCGCCAACAGACACAATCCGCCTGCGCCCGTGACCATCAACGCCATATAGGCGCCGCGCCGGGCATCGGCGCGGTGATGCCAATAGCCGATCAACAGGAACGAAAAGAGGCTGGTCAGCTCCCAGAAAAACACGATCTGAATCAGGTTGCCGGAGATCACCAACCCAAGCATTGCGCCCATGAACGCCAGGAAAAACGCAAAGAAACGCGGCACCGGATCGTCCGGAGACATGTAATAGCGGGCGTACAACGACACCAGCGTACCGATGCCCAGCACCAGCATCGAGAACAGCCAGGCGAAACCATCCATGCGCAGGACAAAATTCAAACCCAGGCTGGGCAACCAGAAGAATTCTTCGCGGATGACGCCACCGTGGGCGATCTGCGGGTACAAGAGTGCGACCTGGATGGTGCCAATCAAGGCGACCAGGCCAGCCAGTAAAGATTCGGTGTTACGCGCGTTGTGCGGCAGCAAGGCCGCCACGCAGCTGCCAATAAACGGCAGAAGCAGTAGAACTATCAGGGACATAGGCTTCTAATCTGCGGAAGTTTGTGAAGCATCATACGTGCCACCTCCCGGATTACCAAACACCAAGCTGTCGCAGAATCCTACAAGGTAGACGGAAAAAGCCTGCTTCACATTGTTTCAAAGCTTTGTATACGGTGTGCTCAACGCAGGCGTGCCGTTTTTGTAAATATTCGGGGCATGAACCCCGGGATTCACTACCGATCCGTAGGAGTCTGGCTTGCCAGCGATGGGGTTTTTGGAATCGCCATCACCGGCAAGCCGGTTTCCTACGGGATCTGCGTTAATCACATAAATTCGGGATTCACCACCGATCCGTAGGAGTCTGGCTTGCCAGCGATGGGGTTTTTGGAATCGCCATCACCGGCAAGCCGGTTTCCTACGGGATCTGCGTTAACCACATAAATTCGGGATTCACCACCGATCCGTAGGAGTCTGGCTTGCCAGCGATGGCGCCCTCAAAGTCGCCATCAGCGGCAAGGCGTACTCCAGATTTGGCTCGTGCCTGGACAGTACGTGGCTCGCCTGGCAGCAAGGGAGCTTCAACCCTGAGTTTCGCGCTCCAAGGCGTCTTCGGCTGGTGCAGCCTTGGCTTTACCCTTGGTCTTCAGCTCACTGACAATTACCGCCGCTACAATCAAACCTGCGCCCAGCAACGCAATCGCCGGCAAGCGCTCACCCGCGATGCGCCCGACAATGCCGGCCCACACCGGTTCACCGGCATAAATCAAGGTTGCCCGCGTTGGCGAGACACTTTTTTGCGCCCAGTTCATCGCAACCTGAATTGCCGCACTGGCCACGCCCAGCCCCAACGCACTGGCCAGCAAGAACCATGAAAAATCCGGGAGGACTTCCTGGGTCGGCACCACCATCAAGAATGCCAGCACCGACGTGGTCGCCAGTTGCACCACTGTCACACGCCGCACATCAACCTGACCGGCATAGGTACTGATCAAAATGATCTCCGCGGCAATCGCGATGGCGCTGATCAGGGTGACGATTTCACCCGGGCTGAAATTGAACGAAGCCCCGGCCGGCCCCGACAGCAGCATCAGACCGGTGAAGGCCAACATGATCCCGATGCTCGGCATCAACCCCGGGCGACGACCCATCACCAGCCATTGCAGCAACGGAACAAAAGGCACGTACAGCGCGGTAATAAACGCTGACTGACTGCTGGGAATGGACTGCAACCCAACCGTCTGCAAGCCATAACCGAGCATGATCGCCACCCCGATAAAGGCCCCGGCCTTCAGTTCGAACAGCGTCAGGTCACGTAAATGGCGCCACGAGAACGCTGCCACAATGATTGCCGCCGCCGCGAAACGCAGGCCGACAAAAAACATCGGCCCGCTGACCGTCATTGCATGCTGTACCAACAAAAAGGTCCCGCCCCAGACCATGGTGATCAGCACCAGCACGCACTCGGCTTTGCTGAACCTTGAGAAACGGGAAGAAGCCTGGGAGGAGTTCACCGACGTCATAACCTTGCGCGCTACCTGAGGGCGACGCACAATGCGTCGAATGTTGCGCAGTATACTGCCCAACCCCACCAAGTGAGCAATATAGTGCACAAAGATTCTGCGCAAAGGGCTTCAGTTCTCCAGCACGTCAGTCAGAACGTAAGGCGCCTGCGCCATGCCGCCGACATGAGCCAAAGCACGCTGGCCGAAAAGTCCGGCGTCAGCCGCAGGATGCTGGTGGCCATCGAGGCTGGCGAAAAAAATGTCAGCCTCACCACCCTCGACCGTGTGGCCGAAGCACTGGACGTTGCCTTCAGCGATTTGATCCAGGCTCCGGACGTTCGGGATCACAGCCGCATCAATGAGCTGGCCTGGGCCGGCAAGATACCCGGCAGTAAAGCCGTGCTGCTGTCGAGAGCCACCGCCACCCGCGAAGTGGAGCAGTGGGAATGGTGCCTGCAACCCGGCGAAATCTACCCCTCCCAACCGGATGCCGACGGCTGGAGCGAACAGATCTACGTCTTCGAAGGTTGCCTGACGCTGTTACTCAGCGACACGCCGCATGTAATCGCGGCGGGCGAGTTTTATATGTTTGCCAGTAACCAGCCGCACTCCTATCGCAACGAAGGAGCGGTGGCGACGCGGTTTGTGCGAAACGTCGTGATCTAAAAGCTGATAGCCGTTCATCAGAAACGGTGACCTACCTGTTATTTCTACCAGTAGACGGGTCAGGTGATAGCACCTCAAATGCAGCTCAGAGCATTACTACAATCTCGTACCGGCTCTGGCATGGCTTTCACTTCGTCTAGACAGTTGTCGAGCGAGTCCGGTTGAAGAAAGTTTCCGGCTTGCCGCATTCCTGCGCCTAGGCGAAACCGTGATTGCACAAAGGTCACAATGAAAGCGGTGCGACCAACGGTGCAGAGGTAGCCATGAGTCAGCTCAGTGGACAGAAATGCGCGGTCAGGTCACTCGCGGAGGCTAAGGAGTCAGTGCACGGCGTTAACCCCGGGTGCGTCCAAGTCTTGCCAGGCTGGAAAATGCCTGCGCCATTGTTCCTGGTACCGGGGGCGCCCGGAAAATCATCCTATTTAAGCGCACTCAGCGCGCAGCTTGGTTCGGATCGAGCGGTAATTGGTTTTCGTTCGTCAGGCATGGATCGAGGCAGCGTGCCATTAGTGTCGGTTCAGGACATGGCGGCGCACTTCCTTGAGGAAATCCTGCTAATTCAACCGCAAGGACCATACTTGTTGGCCGGCCACTCTTTCGGGGGCTTAGTGGCCTACGAGATCGCGCAGCAGTTGCGGGACATCGGAGGGCGAGTTGCGCATCTTTTCCTGCTTGATACGGCTTTCCCACAAGAGATTTTGCTTCATAAGGACGAATCTCCCGATGTGATGGCGAATCATGAGCTATCAAAGTTTCAAGCAATATTCACTCCAAATACCGACTCTTCCATCGCGACTCATTTGCCCGATGCCAAGGTGCGCCAGGTTTACCTCGCGAATATGGCAGCGCTGGTGGCCTATCGCCCTAGGCCACTGAACGTGCCCATCACTCTAATGCGCGCGCTCGACGGTTTTCCCTTGGGTGTTATGCACTCTGCGCGAACTTCCTGGGAAAATGACAAACCTGGATTTGGCTGGAGCGAGCTATGTCCACAGCTAATGCTCGTTGAGGTGCCTGGCAATCACTTAACCATGTTGCTCCCGCCGCAGGTGCAAGTGCTGGGTGCAAATTTGCGCGCGTTGCTCGTTGATGCTCATTCCATCCCTTGGCGCGTCGCAACCAACACCGGCGAACGCGGGCCTGCGGCTGTCAGCCCAGTGCAAGTAATGGGCGAGAACGCGATCTTGAATTGTTGGAATAGCGCTTTCGTGGCCAATCCACATTCTGCCCTGAGGCGTCTTCAGGACGAATTCCCTATTTGCAGAAATACCTGCGGACATCATTGGCTGACACGATACGAGGATGTCAGCTTTGTGCTGAAGGATCCTCGCTTTTCTTCAGCCTTGTTGCGCGTCGACAGAAGTCGATCAGCGGTGAATGGGTTAAGTTCGCCTGCTCCATTTCGATTAGCGAAGAGCACCGCGATGCTGTTCAAAGGTTTCATGATGTTGTCCGAAGGTGATGCCCATCTACGTATGAAACGTCAGTTCGCTCCCTTCTTCCGACCTGCCGCGTTAGAGCGCTGGAGCGCAAAAGTGAGTGAGCTGGTCACGGATGCCGTTTCCTCAATGGGGCGACGAGCTGTGGCCGATATCATCGCGGATGTCGCGGAGCCGGTGCCAGCGCTGGCAATCGCCGAGATCATGGGACTGCCCCACGACGATGTGCCGCGTCTGACGCGTTGGGCCCGGGACGTGGGTTCACTGCTGGATCTCAGCGCGTTCCATGACCCAGTGCTTGCGTCAACCTCTTTGGAGGCCTTGCAGGGCGGGTATGAACACAGTGCTCGTGAGCTCAGCGTCTATATGCGTGAGCATATCGAACGATCCCGGTCGGATCGCAAGAGCGATGAATATCTTCTTCGCCCCCGCACATTCCTTGATCAAGGGTTTGGCGTAGACGAGTTGGTGGCGCAGTACGTCTTTATCTTCCTGGCAGGATTTGTCACCACCAGCAACACGATCGGGAATGCGATGCTGTCCCTTATGCGCAATCCGGATCAACGAACGCTATGGCGCGACCACCCGGAACTGACCCCGTCTGCAGTCGAGGAGATGCTTCGATTCGATGGGGGTGCCAGCAGTGTGCTGCGATTTGCGCGGGAGGAAGTCGAGATCCGAGGCCAGCGGATTGGCAAGGGAGAGCGGGTGGTGCTCTCGCTGGCGGCAGCCAATCGTGATCCACGGGTTTTCCCCGACCCGGACCGATTGGACATCACACGTGACGCAGGGCGGCATTTAGCTTTTATTCAGGGGGCTCATTCTTGCTTGGGAGTACAGTTGGCGAGAATGCAGCTTCGGCTGGTCTTGCCCTCATTGATAAGTCTGGATCTGGAGTTGATACCCGGCAGCATTCAATGGCGTCAGGGGACATTCTTCCGTGGAATGACTCAGATGCAGGTTCGGCAACAGGCGTCCCCGTACTGATAACCCACGTCGTAATCTAACTGTTCGCCGAACAACAGTGAATCGACACTTTGCCCGGTTAACGTTGTAATCAATTCTCTGATTGTTTCTTAATGCCTTGAAAAAAAACAAAATAATTTAAGGCATGACTCCTGCAGAAACACGCAGTGGACAAAACAGGATCCGTTGCGGGCACGTTGCGCGAGCAGTTGCCCGGTGAAGGGCGGCGTTTATCCTGCGTCCTACTTTGGTACTGCTTGAGAATCCTCCGAAGATTTGGCGCCTATCATTGCCCGGTACAGGGTCTGGATGTGCGCCAGGCTCACTCGTGACCAGCACCTGAGCTTCCTGATACCCAACCAACCTATTAATGTGGCGCTTAAAACAGTGATCAGTGAGAACCGCATGATTGAGCCCCAAAACGGACAGGCGACCGATGCCAGCCGTCACGCAGATGTCCTGATCATCGGTGGTGGCCTCAGCGGCGCGATGCTGGCGGCGCAGTTGTTGCGCCTGCCCGGCAAACGTTCACTGCTGGTGATCGAACCGCGCGCAGAGCTGGGGCGCGGTGAGGCGTACAGCGCGGTCGAACTGGGCCATACGCTCAACGGCAACGCGGCGCGGATGAGCGTCGACCCGGACAACCCTGACGACTTGACCCAATGGCTGACCGACTACATTGCAGCGGGTGGCTGGCCGGAGTCGTTCGAGCAACCCGTGCCGATCAGTGAACTGTTCCCGCCTCGGGGCCTGTTTGGTGTGTATGTGCAACAACGGCTGGCCGAAGCACAAGCGCTGGGTGCGCTGAACGGCTCAACCGTTACGCATGTGCGCGCCGAGGCTGTGGACCTGCAAGTATTGAACGATGCTGTGCAGTTGACACTGGATGACGGGCAGCGCCTGCAGGGCTCATTGGCAGTGCTGGCGACTGGAATGTTCCCCGCTGCGCGCACGCCACAGACTGAATCGAGCGGTTTGAATGCGGCCGCGCTCGACCCTTGGGACGTTACGGCAATGAAGCAACTCGACCCGCAGTCGACAGTGCTGATCATCGGTTCGGGCCTGACCATGGTCGATGCCGTGGTGTCGTTGGAACAGGCCGGGCATCGAGGGCCTATCGAAGTGTTTTCCCGGCATGGCTTGCTGCCGCACGTACGCCGTCAGCCGCCAGCCTGGGTGGATTTTCTCGCCGAAGATCACAACCTGCGCACACCCAGGCAATTGCTGCGCGCGCTGCGTGCGCATTGCCGGGATGCCATTGCGCAAGGCGTCGACTGGCAGGCGCCGCTCGACACCGTGCGGGCGCACATTGGCCGTTTGTGGAATCAGGCAACCGATGTGCAGCGTCGACAGTTCGTGCGGCATGTTCGGCCGTGGTGGGAAAGTCATCACCACCGCTCGCCACCGCTAAGCGCCGAGTTGGTTGCGCGCTTGCACGATGAAGGTCGTTTGCGAATTCAGGCGGCGTCGTTCAAAGGGCTGGCGCCTGATCCGGGGAATGGGGTCAGTATTCGCATTCGTCGGCGCGGTGAGGCTGCTACCTCGGTGGTCAGCGGTGCGGCGTTGATCAATTCCAGTGGCATCGAGTACGACTGGCGAAGGGTTGCGCGACGCTTGCCGCAGCAATTATTGGCACGCGGGCTGATTTCGCCCGGGCCTTTGGCGCTGGGAATTGCGGCTGCAGTGGATGGCGCCGTGCTGGCTGCCGATGGCCAGGTGGCCAGTCGATTGTTCGCCATGGGCCCGCCATTACGCGGAATGTGGTGGGAGAGTACGGCGGTGACCGATGTCGCGAGCCAGGCCAAGGCATTGGCTGCTCGTTTGGTGTGAAAAACCTCATCCCTGAATGCAACGAGCCGAAGCGTTTGCTTCGGCTCGCACGGTTATCACTCAGAAAATATAACTACGCAACCACCTGATAACACGGCACATACGCCGCGCCGCCGGGCAATTTCATCCGGTGCTGGGCAACGAACGCCTTGAGCAATTGATCCAGCGGCTGCATGACCGCCGCATCGCCACGGATCTGATAAGGACCGTGTTCTTCGATCAGGCGAATGCCCTTGTCCTTGACGTTGCCAGCGACGATGCCTGAGAACGCGCGGCGCAGGTTGGCGGCGAGTTCGTGGGGCGGCAGGTCGCGGCTGAGTTTCAGGTTGGCCATGTTTTCGTGCGTTGGATCGAACGGACGTTGCAGGCTTTCGTCGATTTTCAGCAGCCAGTTGAAGTGGAAAGCGTCGTTACGCTCGCGGCGGAACTGTTTGACCGCTTTCAAGCCCTGGGTCATCTGCCGCGCAACTTCTGTCGGGTCGTCGATGATGATCTCGTAATGCTGCTTGGCCGTTTCACCCAGCGTGGCGCCTACGAACGCATCCAGCTGTTCCAGGTACGGCGCTGCGTGTTTCGGCCCGGTGAGGATGACAGGGAAGGGCAGGCCTTCGTTGTCCGGGTGCATCAGAATGCCCAGCAGGTACAGAAACTCTTCGGCCGTGCCAGCGCCGCCCGGGAAAATGATGATGCCGTGACCTACACGAACGAAAGCTTCGAGGCGTTTTTCGATGTCCGGCAGAATCACCAGTTCATTGACGATCGGGTTTGGCGCTTCGGCGGCGATGATGCCGGGCTCGGTCAAACCGAGGTAGCGTCCGCCATGGATGCGTTGCTTGGCATGGGCAATGGTGGCGCCTTTCATCGGGCCTTTCATTACGCCAGGACCGCAACCGGTGCAGATGTCGAGGCTGCGCAGGCCCAGTTCATGCCCGACTTTCTTGGTGTATTTGTATTCTTCGGTGTTGATCGAGTGGCCGCCCCAGCACACCACGATCTTCGGCTCGACGCCTGGGCGCAGGGTGCGGGCGTTGCGCAGCAAGTGGAACACATAGTCGCTGATGCCCTGGGAGTTGCTCAGGTCGATGCGCTGGCTGTCGAGTTCATTTTCGGTGTAGACGATGTCGCGCAATGCACTGAAGAGCATTTCGCGGGTGCTGGCGATCATTTCGCCGTCGACGAAGGCGTCAGCCGGGGCGTTCAGCAGCTCGAGGCGTACGCCGCGATCCTGTTGGTGAATGCGAATCTCGAAGTCTTTGTACGCTTCGAGGATGGTCTTGGCGTTATCAACGTGAGCGCCGGTGTTGAGAATGGCCAGGGCGCACTGGCGGAATAAGGTGTAGGTGCTGCCGGATCCGGCTTCGCTCAGTTGCTGTACTTCACGTTGGGAGAGTGTTTCCAGGCTGCCTTTAGGGCTGACGGAGGCGTTGATTACGTGTCTTTGGGTCATTCAATGATCCTTAAAACGATGTCGTTCACCCGAGGATTGGCAAATGGCATCCGAATAGTGTGTTTCCAATAAAGAAGATGGCACGAACTGCGAGGTATCGCCATGTTCCCCTTTGACGATGAAAAGATGAAAAGGAGCCCCAGCATAGCTAAATCCCTCGGGGAGGCGATAATGCCCCGCAGTCTTTTTGCCAATGACCCAAGGAAACCCGACGCGATGTTCGAAATCAAGCCGATGAACGCCCAGACCTATCGACAACAGACGCGGCGCAGCACGGTGATCATCGCCCTGATTTTCCTGGCGCTGGCGATGCTGCTGGCGACCCTGGCCGTTACGCTGTTCGGCGAGCCTGGCGGTGACAACATGCGCTTCAACGTCGGCGGTGTGTTTGTCGCGGTACTGCTGATGGCGGCACTGATGCGCGGTACGTTCTGGACCCAGCAATGGATGGCGCCGGCGGTGTATGGCTGGCAGCTCAAGCGCAGCCTGATGAGCATCACCAATGTCATGCATCAGGTGACGGACGCGGTGGCCAAGGACGACCCGAGCGCAATCAAATTGTTACGTTTTTATCATTTAGGCTTAACTCAGATGCATCTGCTCGACGGTAACTCAAGTGATCATGGGCAACTGAACCGTGAAATCGAGCAGCACAAGGCGCACATGGAGGCGTTGGGTATTGATACCGAACAGACGCAGTTGAATCCGGCGTGGATCGAGGCCGTGAAACAAATGCCTAAACCCTGAGCGTAAAGGAACGACATGGGCCAATTGTCCATCAGCAAGCGTCTTGAGAATGCCCGGCCCGGTGCGTTACCGGGCGCTGAACACGTCAAGACCCGCCTGAAGATCCGCCACGTGGTGTTTCTGCTGGTGGCGGTGTGCCTGGCCATGACCAGCATTGTTATCTGGGAAGGCTGGAATTCACGCCAATACCATTTGCGCGACAAGGAAGTGGCCATGTCCAACCTTGCGCAAACCCTGGCTTCGCAAGCGCACGCGTCGATCAAACAGGCTGATACGTTGTTGCTGACGCTGGTTGAGCGTCTGGAGAACGAGGGTGTCGAGCAGGCGCGCCAGCCCCGGATGCAACGTTTGCTCAGTGCCCAGCGCAGCGAGTTGCGCCAGTTGCACGGGTTGTTTGTGTACGACGAAAAGGGTCGATGGATCGTCAACTCCAACGGCGCTGATTTGCCGCAAGCGAATAACGCCGACCGTGAGTATTTCCAGTTTCACCTGAATAATCCCGATCGTGGCCCGCACATTGGCCCGACGATCAAGAGCCGTTCCAGCGGTGAATGGATCATGACCGTGTCACGGCGCGTCAATCACCCCGACGGCAGCTTCGCCGGCGTGGCGCTGGCAACCCTGTACCTCAGCCACTTCCTGGACCTCTACGACAGCATCGACATGGGCCATAACGGCGTGATCAGCCTGCTCGCAGACAACGCCACGATTGTCGCGCGGCGGCCATTCAATGAGGCCGATATCGGCAGTAGCGTCGCCAAGGGCCCGTTATTTACTCAACTGCTGCCCAAGGGCGACTCAGGCACGGCAACCGTCAGGTCGGTGATGGATAACGTCGAGCGAGTGGTCGGTTTTCAACGGGTAGAAGGTTATCCGCTGATCATTTTTGTGGCGCTGGACAAGGATGAAGTGCTGGCGGGATGGCGCCAGGAATCAATGCTCAGCGCGGGTATTGTCACTGTGCTCCTGTGTTTTCTGGGGGTTTTGAGCTATCGCCTGATCCGACTGATGAGGCAGCAGAATCAGGTGCAGGCGGTGCTGCTGGACGCGCAGGAAAAACTCCTCGAAGTGAATCGCGGCCTGGAATTGCTGGCGCTGGAGGATGCGCTGACCGGGCTCTCCAATCGTCGTCAATTTGATCTTTTTATCCTCTCGGAAATGGGGCGGGCCAAGCGCACCCAAGTGCAACTGGCGCTGCTGATGATCGATGTCGATCACTTCAAACGGTTCAATGACCTATACGGGCACGTGGCCGGGGACGTGTGTTTGCGCAAGATCAGCGCGATCATTAAAGAAAATATCCAGCGACCCGGGGATCTGGCCGCCCGTTATGGGGGCGAGGAGTTCGCGGTGGTGTTACCCGGCACGGACTATGTGGGCGCGTTTCTGGTGGCGGAGAAAATTCGCCATGCGGTTCAAGAGGCGGGGATCTTGCACAGCGAAGGTGTTGAAGGAACGGTCACCGTCAGCCTGGGTGTCTGCGCCTATAAAGCAGAAACCCAGCTTCACCCTGATGACTTTCTCGCCGCCGCAGACAAGGCGTTGTATGTGGCCAAGGCCAGCGGTCGGAACATGAGTGTGATTGCCAACTAAGCCCGACCCTGCGTCAAGCGGCCCGCCGTAGCCGCCACAACCTGATCAGCCGCACGTACACCCACAGGTTGATGACCAGTACCACGCAGCCCAGGCCCAACTGAATAGTGGGCGTGAGGCCAGCGGGGTAAATCACCGGCAACACGTAATGCTCAATGAAACCGCCGCCATACACAGTTTGCCCGGCGGCGTCCCGCGCAAGGTTTTCCCAGTAGGTGAGCGGGCAGGTCAGGTGGAAAACCTCCACCATCACTCCCCACGTCGCAGCGGGCAGGTGCCACCAGATCAGGTGGCGCCATTTGAGCACCAACAGCCCGCCGAACAGCACGAACAGAATGAACAGCAGATGAAACAGCACCAACCCGTCCGCAGCGATCCGGTACAGCATGTTCACTCCCTGGCACGTTAGGCGAATCGCTACATATTACGCGCACGGCTGGCTGGCGCTCTATCGATGTGTGCGGTTCAACGCCGCGAGCACTGCCTTTAAACGCTGAGTCATGGCTGCGCTGCTGCATTGCATCGGAGCGCGCAACTCGTCGGCGATCAGGCCTTCAAGCGCCAGTGCGGTTTTCACCGGGGCTGGATTGGGCTCCATGAACAGGCTGTTGATCAGCGGCAACAGTGTGAAGAACGTCGCCCGGCCGTCGGTCAATTGCTGGTCTCGCAGTTGCTGGTACAACTCAACGAAACGTTCAGGGTGAACGTGCGCTGAAGCCGCAATCGCACCTTTGGCACCCAGGCACAGCGCACTGAACAGCTGCGCGTCTTCCCCGCACAACACGTCGACATTGCCGCTGGCCAGCAGCGCCAGAGTAGTGGCCGGATTGCCGCCGCAATCCTTGATTGCAACGATCTGCGGGTGAGCGATGATGTTCAGCAGGGTCGCCTGTTCAAACGCGACCCCAGTTCGATACGGAATGTCATACACAATCAGCGGCACACTGGATGCATCGGCCACGGTTTTGTAAAGCGCTTCCAGGCCGGCCTGGGACGGGCGAATGTAATACGGCGGCGGCACCAGCAAACCGGCCACTGGGCGCGTGAGTATTTCGCTCTGAAATTGCAGCAGTTCGGTCAGGTTATTGCCGGCCAGACCCATCACCACCTGCTGCGCCGGCACACACTCCAGCACGGCATCAAGCACGGCCAGTTGCTCGTGCTTCCCCAGCGCTGCCGCCTCCCCAGTGGTACCGCAGACGACAATTCCGGCGATACCTTTTTCCAGCAAATGGCCGACAAGTCGACGCAGGCTCGCGAAGTCGATGGCACCGTTGTGAAACGGGGTGACGATGGGAACCCAAATACCTTGAAACGCTGACATAAACATACTCCTGAAAGTTGACCGATTTCGTCACCGTCAGAAGCGTAGAAGGAAGTAAGCAGGGGGAAGGGTGCCCGTCGCGCTCAATGTCCTGTCAGCTCATCTGACGGGACAGCGAGCCCCGGTCACATGAGCGACTGTTTCTTCGATTTAGGGGCGTGCGCAACGCAACCTTGCGCCTTGGCAATCAAGCCAATAGCGTCAGTGTTGAGCGTTAACGTTGCGAACATATTTACTTACACCCTGAATGAGGCGCTCAGTTTTAAAAGCCGGCGCGGTTTTTGTCAATCGCGAAAATCAGCGAACTCTGCGCGCATCCGCCCGTTGTGTTTGGCTCGGTACAGCAATTTATCGACCTGTTCGACGAAATCCAGTGCCGTTGCTTGCGGCTTCACTTTGGTGGTACCGACGCCCACGCTGAGGCTGAGCAAGGGTGAAACGGGCGACGATTGATGAGCAATGTGCTGCTGACGGATCAAGTGCAGGCATTTATTGGCAACCAGACGCGCCGACTCGGCGTCAGATTCCGGCAGCAGCCAAACGAACTCTTCGCCACCGATGCGCGCGATGAAATCCCGTGGTCGGTTAGCCGCCAGCGACAAGGTTTGCGCCACTGTGCGCAAACATTCATCGCCTTTTATGTGCCCGTAGTGGTCATTGAATTGTTTGAAGTAATCGATATCCAGAATCAACAGCGACAGCGGCAGACCGCTGCGTTGCGCGCTGCTCCATTCGCGTTCGAGCACGGTGTCGAACATGCGCCGGTTGGCGATACCGGTCAGGCCGTCCTGGAACGAATATTCTTCAAGCTGCTTTTGCAGCCGAATCAAATGCTCTTCGGTCTTCTTGCGCTCGCTGATGTCGAACATGAAACCCACCAGCGCTTCCACTTCGCCGTCCTTGCGCACCACGTGCACCACGTCGCGAATCCACACGTAGTCGCCGCTTGCGGTCAGCGCTCGATAATCTGCCTCGTGGTCTACCCCGGCACGTGATTGCGAGACACAAAACTCGACCACGTACTCGCGATCATCGGGGTGCATGCGCTCAACCCAGTCATTCACGCCAAGCCAACTGTCCTGTTTCCAGCCCAGCAAACGCTCGATCTGCGGACCGATGTAGCTAAAGGTCATGGTTTTCCAGTCGATGCGCCAAGGAATCGCCTTGGTCGATTCAAGCAGGGTTTTGTAGACATCGCTGTCAGTGTCGACGGTGCTCATGAAGGGGCCTCAATGAAAAAATGCTGCGCCATCATGTTGCTACTACGGTTTTGAAACAAGCGTCTAGCCGATGAATGGATCAGGCCGTTAAAAGTGCGCAAGATTGTTCAAGCCATCGGCCGCGACTGCTGGCACAGTTCGCTGTCATTCCCGGCCTGTAGAGCGTTATGTCCCATTCACTCCTGCCGCGCAGCGCGTTTATGCGTGGCGCCTTGGCGATCATGCCACTGTCTTTAGCCACCGCCCCGTGGGGGTTGTTGGCGGGTTCCATGGCCATCGAGGCCAATCTCACACCGCTGCAAGGGCAGGGGTTGTCGAGCATCGTATTTGCCGGTGCCGCGCAATTGGTGGCGATCGGCATGCTGAAGGGTGGCGCCGGAATCTTTTCGATCCTGCTGACCACGTTGTTGCTGACCTCCCAGCATTTGCTTTACGGGATGAGCATGCGTTCGGTTATTTCACCGTTGCCGGGTCGCTGGCGCGCAGGCTTGGGCTTTTTACTGACCGATGAATTGTTCGCGCTGGTCAGTCAGCACGACAAACAGCAGTTCAATCGCTGGTACGCGCTGGGCGTCGGCCTGACGTTCTACATTGCCTGGAACCTGTTCACGCTGGCCGGCATTGTGTTGGGCAGAAGCATTCCGGGGCTCGAACACCTGGGGCTGGATTTCTCGGTTGCCGCGACGTTCATTGCCTTGATCACGCCCGTGGTACGCAACGTGCCGACCGTGGTGTGCGTGGCCGTTTCACTGTTTTGTTCGGTGCTGTTCAGCTATTGGCACTGGGGTTCAGCGCTGGTATTGGCGGGGCTGGCGGGCATGACCGCAGGCTTTATCTGCAACAAATTCCATGTGAGGCAAACAGCATGATGGTCTGGGCGGTGATTATCGGGATGGGCGCGTTGGTGTTTCTCAACCGCTACGTATTTCTAGAGCCCCGGTTGCCGGTGCGTCTCGGCAGCAATGTGCGCCAGTTCCTGGGGTTCGCAGTGCCGGGGATGCTGACGGCGATCTGCGGTCCGATTGTTTTTATGCCTGATAAGCAACTGAATCTGCAGTGGGATAACCCCTACCTGATCAGCTCGCTGGTGGCGGTGGGGCTGGTGTTGTACACCCGCAATACCTTGCTCAGTATGTTGTTGAGCATGGGCTTTTTCTTTTTGCTGCGCGGGTGGCTCTGAGCCGCACGCGCCAATGTGTTCTACGCTGAGTAAATGACTGATCCCTTCAGGAAGAGAGGTGAACATGGCAAATGAACAGAAGCCGCCAGAGCCGGATGACGATGTGGATGAGCCGACGGAAGAAGAAATAGAGCGTGAAAAGAAGCGCTCTTCCCAGACCTGGAAGCATGACGACAGTCGAGAGCTTTCGGATCGGGATCAGGATATTCCGCTGAAACCCTGATGGCCCCCGGAAACAACCAAGCCCCGAATTGTTTTCGTCATGCTGTTCACTTAGACGATCTTCAGACAAACAGCATTCTGTGGTGAGGGGATTCATCCCCGTTGGACTGCGCAGCAGCCCCAAAAGCTGCAACCCAGGTGTAGCAGGTACACCGCGTGTGCTGGGTTTACGACTGCTGCGCAGCCGAACGGGGATGAATCCCCTCGCCACAAAATGAATGGGTATCGCTTAAGTGAGCAGCATTCGAATTGCCTTCGGGGCTTTTTTGGGGTGCGCGAGTCGAATCAGGCGTCGTCGAACTGCAGAAACTCGGGGTGACAGGCACGATAACCCAGCGTCTTGTCGATCCAGGCGTTCAATTCGTTGACCATCACCGGAGGTTGGCCCGGATAATCGGCGAGGGTTGAGCGCAAGGTATTGCTGATATCGGGCACGGCACGCAGTTCTCGGGTCTTGATGTATTGCCCTATGTAACAGTCGAGTTCATAACGTTCTGTCATCGACAGATAGACGCAAGCCAGCCCGCTGACTTGATTAGTTGAAAAATCGTCGCGCAAGTTAATTCTCTGCAAGGCTTGTTAGTTGTAGGGATTTCCTTATTTTTTGACGCGGCGGTCAACTGGGTCGTGCCAGTGGAAATGCGACACAAATGCTATCGGTAGTTATTCTAAATGTATGTATTACCTTTAGAATCTCAGACCGGCGGTTATGTATCAAAATAGATACTTTTAAAAAGTGTCTCGTTATTGAAACACCGAGTGTAACGTTGTGCGGTACGGCGTGTTGCAATCTAAGTTCAGGTTATTTTATTGATCAGAGAGGCGTCCTGGTTTCTGGCGTTACCCACCGCTTTACCCACTTTGTACCATTCAAAAACGTCACTGGTTGCGCCTTGGCATAATGCCATCTGTTCAGCACGTTCTTTTGGAGTTGCGGGGTCTAACCACTCCCGGGCAAGTTCGGGCGACAACACGACGGGGCGCCGGTCGTGAATATCGAGCATTCCGCCAGCGCTGTCGGCGGTGAGAATGACAAAGCCGTCGTCACCCCTGGATTCGCCACGGGCGGTGAACTGGCTGATCGCAGCGCAGAAGATCGGCGCCTGGTCCTGGCGACGAATCAGCCACGGCTGGCGTGTTGAATCCTGCTCATCAACCCATTCGAGCCAATTATCGATCGGCACAATTGCACGGTGTGGCCAGATCGCCCGAAAGAACGCGCCGTGGGCAACTTTCTCTACCCGCGCGTTGATCGGCGGCGCCCGATCCTTCGCCCAGTGCGGCCGCCAACCCCAGCGCACCGAATCGGCGTGCAGGTGATCGTCTTCAATATGCAGCAAGGCAAGTTGCGCGGTCGGGGCAGCGTTATAACGCCCCAGCGGCTGATCGCCGACGTGATTGATCAAGGCATCAGGAATACTCAGCGCCGCCACAAAATCATGAATACCCCGGTATTGCGACAATCGTCCACACATCGACAAACCCTCGTGCTGGAGCGTTCAGCATAGAGCTTGGCACTGACATCGGCTTGCCGGTGATGGCGATTTCACGGGCGCCATCGCTGGCAAGCCAGTCTCGTACGGGTCGGGGGTGATGCCGGGGGTGGTGCCCCGAACGCAAATCCCGTAGGAAACCGGCTTGCCGGTGATGGCGATTCCGAAGACGCCATCGCTGGCCGGTGTCAGATGACGTGGGCGCGTTGCAGTTCGGTCAGCGATTGGGCTTTGAGGCTGGCGAGCAGCGGGTCGCGTCGATCACGCGGGTGAGCCAGTTGCACGGAGAGTTCCTGGCGGAAGGTGCTGGGGCGATTGTCCATGACCAACACGCGGTCACTAAGGTACAGCGCTTCATCGACATCATGCGTGACCAGCAACAAGGCAATCGCGTGGCGTTCAGCCAGTTGCAGCAACAAATCCTGCAATTTCATGCGGGTAAAAGCGTCTACCGCGCTGAAGGGTTCATCGAGTAACAGCACGTCCGGTCGAGAGTACAGGCCACGGGCAATGGCCACACGTTGTGCCATGCCACCGGACAGGGCTTTGGGCAGTGCGTGCGCGAACCCGGTCAGGCCGACTTCATCGATCAATTGCGCGACCCAGGCCCGATCAAAATGCTTATCGGCGCTAAAACCAATGTTTTGCTCAACCGTCAGCCAAGGCATTAAACGAGGTTCCTGAAACACGAACGCCACCTCACCCGCATGGCTCTGCTGTTCGCCCTCGAAGTCTTTCTCCAGGCCGGCGACGATCCGCAGCAGCGTGCTTTTACCGCAGCCGCTTGGCCCCAACAGGCTGACGGTTTCACGTGGTTTGAGTTGCAGGTGGATATGCTTCAACACCGTGGCAGTGGCAAACGTTTTGCGCTCCACGCGAATGTCCAGCAGGTGTTCGGTCATGGTTCAATCCTCTGCGCTTTGGCCGTTGAACGTGTCACGCCAGGCCAGGAAACGTTTCTCCAGCCCGGCCAGAATGCCGTCGCTGATCTTGCCCAGCAGCGCCAGGACGATAATCGCCGCGAGCACGATGTCGGGACGTGACGTCTCGCGACCGTCACTCAACAAATAGCCCAAACCTTTGGTGGCGGCGATCAACTCGGCGGCCACCAAAAACATCCAGGCCAGGCTCATGCCGGCACGCAACCCGGTGAACAGGCCGGGTAGGGCCGCGGGCAGCAGAATGCGTCGCACCAGGCGCAGGCGGCTGAAACCGTACATTTGCCCGACTTCGACCAGTTTGCGATCGATGTCACGGATCGCTGCGACCCCGTTGAGGTACACCGGGAAGAACGCACCGATGGCGATCAGGACGATTTTTGAGGTCTCGTCGATGCCCAGCCACAGCAACAACAGGGGCACCCACGCCAGGCTGGGGATCGAACGTAAACCGGCGAATGTCGGCTCCAGCCAGGTCTCGGCTTCACGGCTCAGACCCACCCATGCCGCGAACACCAACGCCAGACCCGCACCGATGGCGAAGCCCAGCAGCACGCTGGCGCTGATGTGTTTCCACAAGGCGCCTTCAGCAAGGTCCCGCAAGGTCAGGGCGATGTCGCTGGGCGCCGGCATTTGATAGGACGGGAGCCAGCCGATACGTACGACGAACTCCAGCACGATCACGATCAATACCGGCAATGCCAGCCCTTTAAGGCGCACACGCCAGGCGTTGCTCATGGTTTTGGGCGAACGCTGGGGTACCGGCAATGCCAGGCTGGCGGGCAGGTCTTTGCTTTTGCTGGTCATGAAATGTCTCCAGTCACCACGAATCCGCGACGGGCGCGGATTCGGTGTTTCCCGTTCTAGGCTGTTTATTGACGAGCCACGGTTTCTTTCGAATGGGTGTCGATCAATTGATCGATCACCTGGTCGACATTGACCCCACGGCGCACCAGTTCTTCGGAAACCAGGATCGGCGCGGCAGCCTTGGAGGCGATGACATCCTTGGCGGTGAGCTGTGGGCTGCTCAAATCCGTACGCGACAATTGCAGCGTGGCCACTTCCAACGGAAGGCCGGATTCAGCAGCGAGTAATTTCGCCAGTTCATCAGGGTTTTTCACTGCCCATTCGCGGGCCTTTTCGTACGCCTTCAACACAGTGTCGATGGTTTGTGGATGTTCTTTGGCGTAGGTGTCGGTGACGCTGAGCACGCCGTAGCTGTTGAAATCAGTGTTGCGATAGAGCAACCGGGATCCGGCCTGCACCTGGCTGGCGGCCATGTGCGGATCGAGCCCGGCCCACGCATCGACGTCACCTTTTTCCAATGCGGTGCGCCCGTCCGGGTGCTGCAAATGCACCAGTTCTACGTCGTCTTTGCTCAGGCCTGCCTGCTGCAGGCTACGCAACGTGAACAGATACGGATCGGTGCCTTTGGTCGCGGCAATTTTTTTGCCCTTCAGATCAGCCACGGTTTTATAGGGCGAGTCCTTGCGCACGACCAACGCCGTCCATTCGGCACGGCTATAGACGTACACCGATTTGATCGGGCTGCCGTTTGCGCGGCTCAGGACGGCGGCGAGGCTGGCGGAGGAGGCGAAATCGACACCGCCGCTATTGAGGTACTCCAGCGAGCGGTTGCTGCCCTGGCTCAGGACCCAACTGACTTTGGTCTGCGACAGCGCCTGTTCCAGGAAGCCGAAATGCTTGAGCACCAGACTGACTGGCGAGTAATAGGCGTAGTCCAGGTGCACTTCCTTCGGCGGCGCCTCCGCTGCGTGAGCCTGTGGTTGCAGGGTCAGGGCGAGGGCGCAGGCACTTAACAGGTACCTGATGCTGGACAGCGTGAAGATCGGTTTCATGAGACGGCTCCGGGCAAGGCGACGAGATTCTTATGTCAAAATATTTATTTTCCGTGAATGCATCCTGCATAAAAGGAATATTGCAGGCTCTGTGCCACATCGCCGTTTCACGTATTTACGGGCTCGGGGGATAGCCGCGGGAGTCAGTCGAATGTCCCGCAGAGTGCAGTCTGTTGAGTCGCTGTTGCTGGGCGAACAGTGGCAACGCGCGATCATTAGCTTATTGCTAAATCGAATTTAAAAATGGCCCGGTAAGAGCGTTATCGTCTAACCAATTAACTCGCCAGGAATGACCGATGAACCTCTCCCGTTTCGTGCGAAGTGTGCTGACCAGCGCATTATTCGCTGCACCGCTTGCCTACGCTGCCGACCCCGTTGTGCTGCACGTCGGTGATCAGAATTACTACAACGTTCGCGCTTCGGTAGAAGCGTCAGGTGTGCTCGAAGGGGCGCCGTACAAGGTCGACTGGAAGCATTTCCAGGCTGCCGCACCGCTGGCGGAAGCACTGAATACCGGCGCGCTGGACCTCGGTTTCCTGGGCGATTCGGGCTTTTTGTTCCTGGCCGCCAAACAGGCGCCAGTGAAGTTGATCGGCGTGTCGCGGCAGAACCCAGACACCATTGCATTGCTGGTGCCCAAGGATTCCCCGGTCAAAACCATTGCCGACCTGAAAGGCAAAAAAGTCGCTTATTGGCCCGGTGCCTGGAGCCAACAACTGACGTTACGTGCGCTTGAAAATGCCAACCTGCCGGAAGACTACGTCGACTTCGTCAAGCTGATGCCGATCGATGCTGCCGCCGCATTGCCTCAGGGCAGCATTGACGCGTTTCCGGTGTGGGAACCGTACATCTCGCAGCAGATTGTGTTCTCCGGGGCGCGGCCGATTCTCACCGCGAAAAACCTGATGCCCGGCCTAAGCGCTATCGCTGCTTCGACGCCTTCAATCGAGAGCAAGCGTGAAGCCATCGCCGATTTCCTCGTGCGCCTGAAAAAAGCCCGGGCCTGGGTAGATAACCACACCGACGAATACGCCGATTTGTGGGCGAAGAAGGCCAATCTGGACCGGGACGTGTCGCGGCATTGGTTGCGCCAGGCCCACATGACCGTCGGCCCGGTCGATGCCCAGGCAGCGGCAGATTTGCAGAGCACTGCGGATTTCCTGTTCAAGGTCAAGGCGCTGCCGACAGCGTTCAACACGGCACCGATTATCGACAACACCTTCCAGCAGTCTTTTACTCACTGACCCACGATGCCGGGGAGCGCCGGAACCAAACACTGTGTACCCTTATCCAACCTCGGCTCGCAGCGATCTGCG
This sequence comes from Gordonia sp. IEGM753, assembly GCF_050321825.1. NCBI lineage: Bacteria > Bacillati > Actinomycetota > Actinomycetes > Mycobacteriales > Gordoniaceae > Gordonia > Gordonia sp. IEGM753. The sequence continues at coordinate 2,313,281 of NZ_JBNQGB010000001.1, read as the reverse complement.
GGCCGATGATGGATAAATGGGCGAAGGATTTTTGCCGTTTGACGTGATGACCGCAACGGTCTGGCCCAAGGCAAAACATGAAACAACTGTTCAAGGTTCTATCTGCATTCGCCATCGCCGTCGGCTTGGCGGGGTGCATTGCTGCTCCCATCGAAATGACGCCACAGACCGCACAGCGCCTGCAGGCTCAACCGCCCATCCGTTTTTTGCTGACCTTTGATGACGGTCCCAGCGCCTCGAGTTTCTGGAACCCGACGATGACGGTGCTCGACAGTCTGGCGACTAATCCGTTGCTGCCAAACATCAAAGCAGTGTTCTTCGTGCAAACCGGCGCGCCACGGGCGGGCGACAGCGATATCGGTCGCGGGGTCATGCACCGTGAACATGCCGACGGCCAAATACTGGGTTTCCACACGGCCACGCACTGGCACACCAATCACCGCTCCCTGAGCCCGGAACAGCTGGAACAATCGCTGACCAAAGGCAGTGCCGACATTGCGGCGATTACCGGCGCGCCGCCGACACTGGTGCGTCCGCCATTCTGGAACTATGACAAACGGGTGTTTGCAGCGTATCAACGGCATGGCATGCACGTGTTGCTGACCGATTTGAGCGCCAATGACGGCAAGATCTGGGGCTTCAACGCCAGCCCTCGGCGACGGGCGAACATGCTGCGTCAACTGTCGGAAGTTCGTGAGCGCATCGCGTTGGGCGAGATCCCGACGGTGGATGGGGTGATTCCGGTGGTGGTGACGTTCCATGACCTTAATCGCTATACCGCCCGGCATACCCGCGAATACCTGCAAATCCTCATCGACAGCGCCAACGCCACCGGCGTGAAACTGGCGCAAAAGCCTTTTTATGACGATCAGGGCGAATTGCTCAAGGCTGCGATGGCGCGCACCGTCGCCGACAGCTCGCAATCGGTCAAATTGCCGGGGATCTGGAACTGGATCTGGGACGGTGATTCTCACTGAACCGTTTAAAAGTGCGACGCAGCTAACACTATTGTGTGGCTGTACAGGCGCAGAATCGGAAAAGGGCATCTATTCTGACTGGGTTAAACCCGATCAACCGCTCCCGAGGCGTCGGCCATGGTTCCGATTTCAGTCCTTTGCAACATTGTTGAGTCCGGTTTTACGCCACTGTCCTGCAAATGCACGGAGAGTGACGGCTTGTTGCGGATCGAGGTTTACGAACCCGCCAATGGGCGCGTTGAACTGTTGATCAACGGTGTATCGATTGCCCAATTGGACAGCGTACGCGCCATCTCCGACCTGGTGGGTGAGTTACGCGTGGAGTTGAGCGCCGGACGCCGGGCCTTCGCCGGTTGAGCGTTTGTGCTGCGGCAACAGTTCATCAATCATCTGCAAACAGTGATTGAGCCCCGGCGATACGTCGCCCACGCGCCTACTGAGAATGATCGGCGAGGTCGCGTTATCTTCCAGCAACGGTGTGAAACCAATGTCGTCGCGGTGCAGCAATTGCACTGAGGCCGGCACCAGAGTCACGCCAATTCCCGCCCCCACCAGACCAATGGCGGTTTGCAGTTCGTTGGTCCACTGCGCCACATGAATGTTCACGCCATAGGATTCGAACAGCGCGATAACGTGATCGGCGTAGCTGGGGCGCGGGTTGACCGGGTACAGCACGAAGGGCTCTTTCGCCAGTTCACGCAGGTTGATCGGCCGGCCGAGCAGGGGATGCCCGGCGGGCAGCGCTGCGACCAATCGGTCCTCGGTAAGCACGGTCTGAACGATGGCCGGGTCGTCGATGCGGATACGCCCGAAGCCGACATCGATGCGCCCGGCCTTCAGTGCTTGCACCTGTTGCTTGGTGGTCATTTCAGACAGCCCCAATTCCAGCTCCAGAGGCTCGCCGCTGCGCAAGCGACGAATCAGCTCCGGCAACACGCCATAGAGCGTCGACGGCGCAAAACCAATTCCCAGCCAGGTTTTTTCCCCCAGGCCAATGCGCCGGGTGTTGTCGCATACCTTGTTCAGTTGCTCGAGCAGGGCAGTGGAGTGCTCATGGAAAAAGCGCCCGGCATCGGTCAGTTTCAGCGGCCGGCCACGTTCCAGCAACAACACCCCCAACTCGTCCTCCAGTTGCTGGATCTGGCGGCTCAGTGGCGGTTGGGCGATGTGCAGCAGTTCGGCTGCACGGGTGAAGTTGAGCGTTTGAGCCAACACCTGAAAATACCGCAGGTGACGCAGTTCCATGAGGCCTCCGAAAACCGGTTTGCATACCTTTAAGGTATCAAGTCAGACCAATTCTATATTGGCATCGTAAAAAAAGCCGTACCAGAATCGGTTTCAGAACTTCAAGAACCTGACGGGTATCGACATGCTTGCAACAGCCATTGAATCGATCGAGACGATCATCGTCGATTTGCCGACCATCCGCCCGCACAAGCTGGCGATGCACACCATGCAGAATCAGACCCTGGTGCTGATTCGCCTGCGGTGTGCCGACGGCATTGAAGGTATCGGCGAATCCACCACTATCGGTGGCCTGGCATACGGCAACGAAAGCCCTGACAGCATCAAGACCAACATTGATCGGCACTTCGCGCCGCTGTTGCTGGGTCAAGACAGCAGTAACGTCAACGCCGCCATGTTGCGTCTGGAACGCAGCATCCGTGGCAACACGTTCGCCAAATCAGGTATCGAAACCGCGTTGCTCGACGCGCAAGGCAAGCGCCTGGGCCTGCCGGTCAGCGAATTGCTCGGCGGCCGCGTGCGTGATGCGCTGCCCGTGGCCTGGACCCTGGCCAGTGGCGACACTGACAAGGACATTGCCGAAGCGGAAAAAATGCTCGACCTGCGTCGCCACCGGATCTTCAAACTGAAAATCGGTGCCGGTGAAGTCAACCGCGATCTGGCGCACGTCATCGCCATCAAGAAAGCCCTGGGTGACCGCGCCAGTGTGCGCGTCGATGTCAATCAGGCTTGGGATGAAGCAGTGGCCATACGCGCCTGCCGTATTCTGGGGACCAACGGCATCGACCTGATCGAACAGCCTATCTCGCGCAATAACCGCACGGGCATGGTGCGCCTGAATGCCATGAGCCCGGCGCCGATCATGGCCGACGAATCCATCGAGTGCGTGGAAGACGCGTTCAATCTGGCACGCGAAGGCGCCGCGTCGATTTTCGCCCTAAAAATCGCCAAAAACGGCGGCCCGCGCGCCGTGCTGCGAACCGCTGCCATCGCTGAAGCGGCCGGTATCGGTCTGTATGGTGGCACCATGCTTGAAGGCGGAATCGGCACCATGGCCGCAGCTCATGCCTTTATTACCCTGAACAAACTGGCGTGGGATACCGAGTTGTTTGGCCCGTTGCTGCTGACTGAAGACATCCTCAGCGAGCCGCCGGTGTATCGCGATTTTGAGCTGCATGTTCCAAACACACCGGGCTTGGGCCTGAACCTCGATGAAGACCGCCTGGCGTTTTTCCGTCGCGACAAGACATCCACCGTCCTTCATAACGTCTGAGGAATGCATCATGCTGTTCCACGTAAAAATGACCGTGAACCTGCCGGTCGACATGAATCCGGAAGTTGCCGCCAAGTTGAAGGCTGACGAAAAAGCCCTGGCGCAGCGTCTGCAAGACCAAGGCAAGTGGCGTCACCTGTGGCGCATCGCCGGGCTCTACGCCAATTACAGCGTGTTCGATGTGGACAGCGTTCAGGAGCTGCACGACACGCTGATGCAATTGCCGCTGTACCCGTACATGGTGATCGAAGTCACCGCGATGTGCCGTCATCCGTCTTCCATCCGTGAGGATGACCGTTGAGCCCAGCCTGCTCAGCGTGAACGCTAATAATTACAAGATGAGGAACCACCATGAACGTCAAGATTTCCCACACTGCCAGCGCCCAGAAGTTTCTTGAAGAAGCCAGTGGCTTGTTCAACGACGGCGGCAACCCACGCGCCAAGGCCCTGGTTTACCGCATCCTGCGTGATTCGGTGAACATCATCGAAGACCTCGCCGTGACCCCGGAAGAGTTCTGGAAAGCGGTCAACTACCTCAACGTGCTGGGTTCGCGTCAAGAGGCTGGCCTGCTGGTCGCCGGCCTTGGCCTGGAGCACTACCTGGACCTGTTGATGGACGCTGAAGACGAGCAGGCCGGCAAATCCGGCGGCACGCCACGCACCATCGAAGGCCCGTTGTACGTGGCCGGTGCGCCGTTGTCGCAAGCCGAAGCGCGTCTTGACGATGGCGTCGATCCAGGCGTGACGCTGTTCATGCAAGGGCGAGTCTTCAATACCGCTGGCGAACCGCTGGCCGGCGCCGTGGTAGACGTTTGGCACGCCAACACGGGCGGCACCTATTCGTACTTCGACAGCACTCAGTCTGAGTTCAACCTGCGTCGTCGTATCGTTACCGATGCCGAAGGTCGTTATCGTTTCCGCAGCATCGTGCCGTCGGGTTATGGCTGCCCACCGGACGGTCCGACCCAGCAACTGCTGGATCAACTGGGCCGTCACGGCCAGCGCCCGGCGCACATCCACTTCTTCATTTCGGCGGCCGATCATCGCCACCTGACCACCCAGATCAACCTCGATGGCGATCAGTACCTGCATGACGATTTCGCATACGCCACCCGTGACGAGTTGATCGCGCCGATCACTTTCAGCGATGATCAGCAGCGTGCGGCGGCCCACGGTGTGAGCGGCCGTTTCGCCGAAATCGAATTCGATTTCACCCTGCAGTCGTCTGCCCAGCCTGAAGAGCAGCAGCGTCAAGAGCGGGTTCGCGCACTCGAGGATTGATCACTCGATTGCCGAGCCATTGTGGGAGCGGGTCTGCTCGCGAATGCGGTCTGACATTCAAAAAATTTTTTGACTGACAGATTGCTTCGCGAGCAGGCTCGCTTCTACAAGTCTCGTTACCTATAACAAAAATGAGAGTGACCTGATGATGCAAACGCAACTGTTGAGTCAGCGCAGCCGTGTATTTGACCAGGCCGATCCCTATGCGGTGTCGGGTTACGTCAATCAGCACGTCGGCAATCACTGCATTTTAATGCCTCGTGCAGGTCACCCGTTGGCCAGCCTCAATCACCGAAAATTTGCCAGCCTGGACCTGTGCCGCATCAGCTACGGCGGCAGCGTGCGGGTCACTTCCGGCGCACTCGAAACCATCTATCACTTGCAAGTCTTGCTGCGTGGCAATTGCCTATGGCGCGGCCACGGCCAGGAACATTACTTTGCGCCAGGCGAGTTGTTGCTGATCAATCCGGACGATCCGGTCGACCTGACTTACTCCGACGATTGCGAAAAATTCATCGTCAAAGTACCCACCTCGTTGCTGGAGTCAGTGTGTGATGAGCAGCGCTGGCGGTACCCGGGGCAGGGCGTACGGTTTCTGGAGAACCGTTACCAACTTAATGAGCTGGAGGGTTTTGTCGGGCTGTTGGCGATGATTTGCCAGGAAGCCGAGACCGGTGAGCCGATCCCCAAAGTTCAGGAACATTACGCGCAGATCATCGTCAGCAAGATGCTCAGCCTGATGAAAACCAACGTCAGCCGTATCAGTCTCGGTTCACACACCGCAACGTTCGAGGTGCTGGAAGATTACATCGCCCGCCACCTCAAGCAGGACATCGACAGCGAAGAGTTGGCGCGTCAGGCACGCATGAGCCTGCGTTCGCTGTACGGGTTATTTGAGCGCAACGCCGGTGCCACGCCAAAAAACTACATTCGGCAAAAACGTCTGGAACGTATTCACGCCTGCCTGAGCGACCCGACCTGCAGCGTGCGCAACGTAACGGAAGTGGCCATGGATTATGGCTTTCTGCACTTGGGACGATTTTCCGACAGCTATCGCAAGCAGTTTGGCGAATTACCGTCGGACACGCTCAAGCGTCGACACTGACCGGGTTTTTATTCATCGCCGCTTTGCACTAAACGGATAAAGGTCTGCACCCCGTGGATAGTCCGCCCGATCCGCGCGTCCTAGCATGGCACTGCCTGAATAAAAACAATGGAGGCGGCGGCCATGACCCTGCAACCCGAATACCTGCACTCCCTGCTCGAAGAAGACCCAGAACAGGGAATTTACCGCTGCAAGCGCGAAATGTTCACTGACCCGCGGCTGTTCGACCTCGAGATGCAACACATCTTCGAAGGCAACTGGCTGTACCTCGCGCACGAAAGCCAGATCCCCAACAAAAATGATTTCTACACCACCACCATGGGGCGCCAGTCGATCTTTATCGCGCGCAACAAGGATGGCGAGTTGAACGCTTTTATCAATGCGTGTAGCCACCGTGGTGCGATGCTTTGCCGGCACAAGTCCGGTAACAAGAGTTCGTACACCTGCCCATTCCATGGCTGGACGTTCAACAACTCCGGCAAACTGCTGAAGGTCAAAGACCCGGCGGCGGCGGGTTATCCGGCAAGTTTTAACTGCGAAGGCTCGCATGACCTGACCAGGGTCGCGCGTTTCGAGTCCTATCGCGGTTTCCTGTTTGGCAGCCTCAAGGCCGACGTGGTGCCGCTGGTTGAGCACCTTGGAGAGTCGGCGAAGATCATCGACATGATCGTTGATCAATCCGCTGATGGCTTGGAAGTGCTGCGCGGTTCCTCCAGTTACATTTACGAAGGCAACTGGAAGCTCACCGCCGAGAACGGCGCCGACGGCTATCACGTGAGTTCGGTGCACTGGAACTACGCCGCCACCCAAAACCAGCGCAAGCAGCGTGAGGCCGGCGATACCAACCCGACCATGAGCGCTGGCAGTTGGGCGAAGCAGGGCGGCGGTTTCTATTCGTTCGACAAGGGCCACATGTTGCTCTGGACCCGTTGGGCAAACCCCGAGGACCGTCCGTTGTACGAGCGTCGCGATGAGTTGGCGCAGGATTTCGGCAAGGCTCGCGCCGACTGGATGATCGAGAACTCGCGCAACCTGTGCCTGTACCCGAACGTCTACCTGATGGACCAATTCAGCTCGCAGATACGCATTGCCCGGCCGATATCGGTCAACCGCACTGAAATCACGATTTACTGCATCGCCCCCAAAGGTGAAAGCGACACCGCGCGTTCGAGCCGGATTCGTCAGTATGAGGATTTCTTCAACGTCAGCGGCATGGCCACGCCTGATGATCTGGAAGAGTTTCGCTCGTGCCAGATGGGTTATGAGGGCAGCACGCCTGCCTGGAATGACATGTCCCGAGGCGCCGAGCACTGGGTCGAAGGCGCCGATGAGGCGGCCAAGGAGATAGACCTGCATCCGCTGCTCAGTGGCGTGCGCACCGAAGACGAAGGCCTGTTCGTGCTGCAGCACAAGTACTGGCAGCAAACCATGCTCAAGGCACTGGCCGCTGAACAGTCGGCGCTGATTGCCGTGGAGGCCGTGTAATGACCATCACTTTTGACGCCGTGCGTGATTTCCTTTACCGCGAGGCGCGGTATCTCGACGATCGGCAGTGGGATGAATGGCTGGAGTTGTACACCCCGGACGCGACGTTCTGGATGCCGTCGTGGGATGACAATGACGAATTGACCGAAGACCCGCAGCGGGAAATCTCGCTGATCTGGTACGGCAACCGCACCGGCCTGGAAGACCGTATCTTTCGCATCAAGACCGAGCGTTCGAGCGCCAGCGTGCCGGACACTCGCACCTCTCACAACATCAGCAACATCGAGCTGATCGAACAGGCTGACGGTCTGTGCAAAGTGCGCTTCAACTGGCACACCCTGAGCTTTCGCTACAAGACCGTCGACAGCTATTTCGGCAGCAGTTTCTACACCCTCGACGTGCGCGGCGAAAACCCGCTGATCAAGGCCAAGAAAGTGATCCTGAAGAACGATTACGTTCGCCAGGTCATCGATGTTTACCACTTGTGAGGCAGCGGTCATGACGCATTCAATCGCATTCAATTTTGAAGACGGTGTTACCCGATTCATCGACGCCAATGTCGGCGAAACCGTGGCCGATGCGGCGTACCGCCAAGGCATCAATATTCCGCTGGATTGCCGCGATGGCGCCTGTGGCACCTGCAAGTGTTTTGCCGAGGCGGGTCGTTATGACCTCGGCGAGGAATACATCGACGATGCGCTGACCGCCGAAGAAGCCGAACAAGGGTTTGTCCTGACGTGCCAGATGCGCGCTCAAAGCGATTGCGTGGTCCGTGTGCCGGCGTCTTCGGACGTCTGTCGTACGCGCCAGGCCAGTTACGAGGCCACCATCAGCGCTGTGCGTCAGTTGTCCGACAGCACCATCGCCCTGTCGGTCAAGGGTGAGGCGCTGAGTAAGCTGGCGTTTTTGCCGGGGCAATATGTGAACCTGGGGATTCCCGGCAGCGAGCACACTCGCGCGTATTCCTTCAGTTCATTGCAGCGCGATGGCGAGGTCAGTTTCCTGATTCGCAATGTGCCCGGCGGACTGATGAGCAGTTTTCTGACCGGCATCGCGAAAGCGGGCGACAGCATGAGCCTGGCCGGGCCACTGGGCAGTTTCTATCTGCGCGATATTCGCCGGCCATTGTTGCTGTTGGCTGGCGGAACAGGCCTGGCACCGTTCACCGCCATGCTGGAAAAAATCGCCGAGCAGGGCAGTGAATTTCCGTTGCATCTGATCTACGGCGTCACCCACGATTTCGATCTGGTTGAACTGGACAGGCTCGAAGCGTTCGCTGCACGCATCGACAACTTCAGCTTCAGCGCGTGCGTGGCCAGTCCTGATAGCCAGCACCCGCTGAAAGGCTACGTGACCCAGCATATCGAACCACAACATTTGAACGGTGGCGACGTTGATGTCTATCTGTGCGGCCCGCCACCGATGGTCGAGGCCGTCAGCCAGTTCATCCGTGAACAGGGGATTGCGCCCACGAACTTCTACTACGAGAAATTTGCCGCCAGCGCGGCTTGAATGAATTTGCCTGCAGGGGTGAGCGTGCTCCGGGCGGCGATCCGATGAGGGTGGTTTGGACGGCGAAAATGATGTTGGGTGTACTGGCCTCATCGCTAGCAGGCTAGCTCCCACAGGGTAGGATTTCTTTCTAGAGGTATGCATGAACAGATTTGACGACAAAGTGGCGTTGATTACCGGCGCCGCGCAAGGCATTGGTCGACGGGTTGCCGAGCGCATGGCGGCCGAGGGCGCGCGGTTGATTTTGGTTGATCGTTCCGATCTGGTGTTCGAGGTGCAAAAAGAGTTAGGGCAGGGCAGCGAGGTGCTTGCCCTGACCGCAGACCTTGAGCAATACGAGGAATGCAGCCGCGTGATGCAGGCCGCTGTCGAACACTTCGGCCGCTTGGATGTGCTGATCAACAACGTCGGCGGGACTATCTGGGCCAAGCCGTTCGAGGAATACGAGGTGTCGCAGATCGAAGCCGAAGTGCGGCGTTCGTTGTTCCCGACGCTGTGGTGCTGTCATGCGGCATTGCCGATCATGCTTGAGCAGGGCAGTGGCGCTATCGTCAACGTGTCGTCAATTGCCACGCGCAGTGTCAATCGCGTTCCGTATGGCGCGGCCAAGGGTGGCGTCAACGCGTTGACCGCTTGCCTGGCGTTTGAAACTGCGGGACGAGGCGTGCGGGTCAACGCGACGGCACCCGGCGGTACCGACGCACCGCCACGGGTTGTACCGCGTAACAGTGCCGAACAAAGTGCACAGGAAAAAATCTGGTATCAACAGATTGTCGACCAGACCATCGACAGCAGTTTGATGAAGCGTTACGGCACGCTGGATGAACAGGCGGGCGCAATTCTGTTCCTGGCCAGCGACGACGCGTCCTACATCACCGGCATGGTGATGCCTGTCGGTGGCGGCGACCAGGGCTGAAGTGCCTACAGGCGACGCTGGAACGCTTTCACTATCCTGAGCGTGGCGTCGCTTGTCTTGAGGTTGTGCACCGTCTCCAATGGGTGCCAAACGCAATCGAATATCTCGTTTTGTGGGCGGGCATCGTCAAGATTAATCACCGATGCTTCATAGACATGGTGCCGGGTGCTGGCCGACTCCAGTTCCATGAGGTACAGCAAACCGTCGACTCCAAGTCCGGTTTCTTCCTGCAATTCACGCGCAGCGGCACCCGCGATGCTTTCTCCGCGCTCGACTTTTCCGCCCGGCAGTGTCCACCTGGACCTTGGTTTGCGCACCAGCAGAATGTGTCGATCCTGCTCGCAAATGACTGTTGCCCGTACTTTCATGTGTTACCCAATGGCTGCTTGTCACAAAACAGTCATAAAAATGCAATATTCAGGCCGCATGCCTGGAGTGCCTGTTCTCAGTAGGTTGGAGTTGTGACAACGGCGGAAAGTGCAACTTGATGTCGAAATGCTGGCGCGACGTCTGGTCAGCATCTTGGCGAAGGGCAGGTGTAAGGTAGACGTGTCGATCCCGTCTATCACTGCCTGAATGGAGGTGACTATGAGCGTTCCCATGCTGAATAAAATGCACATGAACGGTTATGACGTACTCAGCGTAAACAATGGCCCATGGCGTGTGTGCACTAAAGGTGACCGACTTGGCGCCTTCAGCAGCAAAGAAGAGGCACTGGCCTTTGCGGCGGCGCTTCCCGCCTACAAGGCGCGAACCGTACCACCGGCGAATAATCGCTAAAGAAGTGTGTTTTGAAGCCCCGGTAGCCCGGGGCTTTGTCTGTCAGGGCTGCAGCTTAGTAGCCCACAGGCGCCATTCCGGACTGCTTGGCGGCTTTGTGCGGTTTTTTGGCTTTTTCCTGGATGGCATTCCACTGCGGGCACGAAATGAAACTGGTGTGATCGACCTTGCCCCGCCCATCAAAACTGACGTTAAACGGCTGCTGTTTTCCGTGATTGGTAAACATATAGTCAAAACAGGTGCCGGATTGAGCCGTTCGCGTGAAGATCGACAACGGCTGGCCGCCGATTTTGATCACTTGTTCCTTGGTCATCCCGGTGTCCACTTGATCGACCAGCGGTTGGTCCTTGTAGACGTACGAATCGCTGGTGCAGCCACCCAGCGCACTCAGCAAAACGACCAATGCGCAGACAGGTTTGTTCATTGCAGGGTTCTCGATAATTTTCGCTACTAAAGATTAACCCCATTTGAACCGCTGGGGTGTGGTGTTCTTCCCGTTTGGTGGCGTTGCCTTTGGTCGGGAGAGTGAATGCGCAGCAGCATGCCCGATGTCGTACTGAAGTAGAAATTTTTCGCCAGGGCGAGGCCACTTCATATGACAACTACTGACGATTTCAGATTTCAAGCCCACCAGTTGATCGTTGATCTGGACGCGGCCACCACGGAAATGATGAAACTGATTTCTGCCCACCAGTTAAGCGGTCCGGAATGGGAGCGGGTTAGCCAATGGCAGCATGAAGCGTACGAACGCTGGATGACCTACCTTAATACGCGGTCGTACCCGGAGGCCGGCGATGGCAACGTTACCCCGTGAACACGAACCCCCGCTGCGGGCGTTCAGTCTTCGGGCAAGTTGTTGAAGATGATCTCCAGCGTTCCGTTCAGCTTGGTGATCTGGGCTTCGGTCAGGCCCTTGAAACTGGTGCGGAAGATATCGCTGGTGCCGACCTGGATTTCTTCGATGGTGCGGCGCCCGACATCGGTCAGCGAAACCTGGGTCACACGGCCATCGCTGGCACTGGTGTTGGTTTCGACCAGGCCGTCAGCCTTCATGCGGTAGACAATCTTGGTGATGGTCGAGAGCTTGGCAATGGCGTGAATGGAGATTTCCGAGATACTGGATTCGCCGTTCTCTTTGAGAATGAACAAAATTCGCCAGCGGGGAATGTCCATGTCGATTTTCTTCAGCGCTTTTTCCATGGCCATGGAATAGCGGCCATGCAGGCGAGCCAGCCAGTAAAAGGGGAACTCTTCCTTCTTGAAGTCCTCGCTGGCGGGGTTGTATCGGCTGAGGCGCTTTTTCGGGGTGGTCATAGAGGTTTACGTAGTCTTTCTAAATAGCTGGGTTTAATGGCGGGCGCCATTGTCGCGCCGCCCGCTGCAAAAAACCAGCAGGCACACCGGGGCGTGCCAGGAGCGGGTCAGGCGAGGCGTTTTCGGCGGGGCTGATTCAGCCTTGCAGAAAACGTTGCGCCAGATCGAGCTGCGAGTTGGCCAATTGGTGCAACTCTTCGCCAATTTGAGTGCTACGCCGTGATTGCTCGTTGCTGGTGTGTGCCAGCGTCACGATCTGGGAGATCTGACCGTTGATTTCCTGCGCCACTTGGCCTTGTTGCTCGATGGCCGAAGCCATTTGCAAGCTCATGCCGGAAATCTGCCCGACCTCATCACAAATGCGCCGCAGCGCGGTTTGGACCTGCGTCACATCTTCGCGTGATTCACGTGCGGCCGACTCGCCGCGTTGTGCGGTGACCAGCGCTTGCGCGCTGCCGTCGCGCAATTGTTCGATTGAACGTTGTATTTGCTCGGTAGATTCGCGCGTGCGGGTCGCGAGCGTACGAACCTCATCGGCCACCACCGCGAAACCACGACCACTTTCGCCGGCGCGTGCTGCTTCTATAGCGGCATTGAGGGCCAGCAGGTTGGTTTGCTCGGCGATGCTGCGTATCACATGGGCCACACCGCTGATGGACTCGATAGACTCCGCCAGCCGACTGACGGCCACGCCGATTTCCTCAACCGAAGTGCACAGCCCCGACATGGATAGCTGGCTCTGATCGGAAATCCGGTCACCTTCGTGCGCCAGACGATCGACGGCCTGGGTGGCTTCGGCAGCCTGTTGCAGATTGCGCGACAATTCCTGAATGGTGGCGCTCATCTGGTGCACGGCTGCGGCCGATTGTTCGGCCTCCTCGAGCTGACGTTGCAGGTGACCCGATTGAACCTGAACCAATTGCGCGGACTCTTCGGCGCGTTTGCGCACGGTCTCACCATTGATCTGAATGCGCGCCATGACCGTGCGCATGCGGGTGTTCTGGCTGTTGAGGGCCATGTCAAAGCGGCCGGCCACTTCGCCGGAGTCGCCTTGTAGCGGCGCCAGTAACGCATCGCTGTAGACCAGTTCATGACGCGCCATGATGCGCCGCGCGTCCATGCGTTGCTTGATACGCCACTGCACACCCGCCGCAACCAAACCACCGAGCACCAGCAACCCCGGTGCCAGATCGATTTTGCCGGCCACTGTCGCCGTCGTGACGGCCGCGCCCAGGGCCCAGGCAATGCCTTGGGTGCTGGCGATTTCCTGCAGGCGCTGGCCGAGCGTCAATGGACTTTGGCCAGCGTTCAAGCGCTGATAGAGCTTCTCGGCGCGCAGGCTCTGCTCGCGATCCAGCGGATGATAGGCCGTGCCCAACGCGTTCAACTGGCCCGCCTCAAACAAAGGCACCACGTACAGGTTGCACCAGAAGGTCATGCCCTGTTTGTCACGTCCCATCAACGGCCCGGTCCAGGGCACGCCACTGCGCAAGGTCTGCCACATGCGTTCGATCACCCGTTTTGGCATCAGCGGGTGGTTGATCAGCTCATGTGGCTGGTTCAGCAAGTCGCCCTTGGAATAACCGCAAAGCGTGAGATAGGCGTCATTGCAGCCGAGCAAATGGCCTTGGGTATCCAGGCGTGAAATGGGGACTTCTTCCACTGCCGGGGAGGCGGGCGAACGTGGGGTTACCATTGACCTGACCATGATGCGCTCCCGCGGTTACCAGCATTGGCCGCGTGCGGCGCGCATTTTGCGAACCATCGCGTCGAAGAATTTCACTGCAAACCCGCTGTCACGAATCAGCATGGCGGTGAGGTCGGCGCATTTGTGGCTGATCTCTTCCGGCAGCGGGTTGTCTTCACCGCCCAAGGCACCGGCCTGGCACTGGATTTCGGCAGCGCGCTGCACGGTCCACAACAGGAAGAACGCCTTGGCGATGCTGTTTTCGCCGACTGCAATGCCATGGTTGCGCAGCACCAGGATGTGCTTGTCGCCCAGGCTGTCGATCATCCGGGCTTTCTCATCGTCGAACAGCGTGATGCCTTCGAACGTGTGGTACCCGATGCGTCCGTAAAGTTGCGCGCCGTAGAAGTCGTTGTGGCCAAAACCAGCCTTCTTCATGACGATGGCCGAAATCGGCGTGGTGTGCGTATGGATCAGGCACTGGATGTCGGGCCGGGCACCGTGAACCGCACTGTGCAAGGCAAAACCGGCCGGGTTGCCGTCGTAAGGCGAGTCTTCAAGCTTCTTGCCATGCAGGTCGACTTTGAGCAGGTTGTGTGGCGTGACTTCGGTGTAGTTCAGCCCGAATGGGTTAACCAGGTAATGATGGGCCGGGCCGGGCAAACGTGCGGAAATATGGTTGAAAATGGTTTCTGTCCAGCCAAAGAAATCCACCAGGTGGTAGCAATGCGCAAGCTGCACGCGCAGTGCCCATTCTTCGTCGCTGTAATGATCGGGTTTGTCCTGGGTGCCTGGGTTCATTTCGCAATCCTTATCGTTGAAGTTCAATGGCTGGCCTGGTCGCCGCGAAAGCGCGCCAAGGCAATGATGTTGCGCGTGACCGGCATCGCAATTGACATGCAATCGGCCAGCTCCAGTACCGCATCACCGATCGCGGCCAGCTCCAGCGGGCGGCCTTTTTCGTAGTCCTGCAGCATCGAGGTGCGAACCGCACCCATGCCGGCGCCCAATTCGAAAAAAGTGTGAGGGTCGATGCTGACGCGGGCGCCATGTGCGGCGGCGGTCAGCAGTGTTTCCTGCAGGCAGGTGCGAACCAGGTCACGCAATTCCGGCAATCCGTAGAGCTGCTCTAGCGTGGCGCCGGTAATCACCGAAAGCGGATTGGAGGTGATGTTGGCGATGATCTTGGTCCACAGGTTGTCGCGGATGCGGTCAGTCGCCCGTGCTTCGATACCGACGCTTTCGATCAGCGCACGAATGCGCTCCAGCCGAGGGCTGAGGCTGTTATCGGGCTCACCAAAAATCATCAGGTGCGGTGTACGTGATTCGACCACGGCGTTAGCCGTGCACCGGGCAGTAATGAACACCACGCAACCGATGACATGCCGCAGATCCAGCGCTTCGCCAAGGATCGATTGCGGGTCGACTGCCTGCACCCGTTGCCCGTCGAACCTGCCACCTTCACCGTGGAAGTACCACCAGGGCACGCCGTTGACCACCGGTATCACCACGGTCTGGGGACCCACCATCGGTTGGATTTGTGGCAGCAGGCTTTCGAGCGCCGGGGCTTTGGTGCAGAGGAAAATCAAGTCCTGCTCACCCAGGCTGGCGGCGTCGTCGCTGGCATCCGGTCGGGCATGGTGGTTGCCGTCCAGGTCTGACAAGTGAATGCCGTCGCGGCGCACGGTCGCCAGGGTATCGCCGCGAGCCAGTATTTTTACCGTTTGGCCGGCTATCGACAGGCGCACGGCCAAGGTGCAGCCAATGGCTCCAGCGCCGGCAATACAGATGCGCAGAGGGGAAGCGTTCATCGTTACTCCAAAGATTTTTGGCGCTCAAGCCCCTGAGGGAGCGGGCTTGTTCGCGAAGCTTTATCAGCCCGTCATCAAGTCGCCAGCATCTCCTGATGCTTGCTGGCCAACCCCAGATACGCCTCGATCACGCGCGGATCATCAGCCAGTTGCTGCGCCGGTCCCTGCATTGCGATCTGCCCGGTTTCCAGCACATAGGCGTAGTCCGCGACGCGCAATGCGGCGCGAGCGTTTTGCTCAACCAACAGAATCGAAACGCCTTGATCGCGCAGGGCGGTGATGATCCGGAAAATTTCCCGGGTGATCAGCGGCGCAAGGCCCAGGCTGGGTTCATCCAGCATCAGTAGCTTGGGCTTGGCCATCAGCGCGCGGCCCACGGCAAGCATCTGCCGCTCACCGCCAGACAAGGTCGCCGCCAGTTGCTCGCGGCGCTCCCACAGGCGTGGAAACAGCTGATAAACCTCGCCCAGCGTCTCGCTGTAGCCACGGTCGCCTCGACGGTGCCGCTGAAAAGCGCCCAGCAGCAGGTTGTCGGCCACGCTCATGCTGGTGAACAGCTCGCGTTTTTCGGGCACCAGGCCCAGGCCTCGGGCAACCATCACTTCCACTTCCGGCAAACTTTCGAGGGTGCCGTCGAAATTCACCTGACCTTTGGAGCCCAGCACGCCCATGATGGCCGAGAGCAGGGTGGTTTTGCCGGCCCCGTTGGGGCCGATCACCGTCACAATCTGCCCCTTGCCGACTGTCAGGCTGGCGTTGCTCAGCGCTTCGACCTTGCCGTAAGCGACGCTCAGGTCCTTGATGTCCAGCACGGCATCGCGGACCAGGTTGCGCGGTTCGGCGTGTGGTTCTACGTGCATGTTCATCATTCAACTCCTCCCAGGTAGGCTTCCAGCACCGCAGGGTCTTTCTGCACGTCTTCGGGCAGGCCTTGAGCGATACGCTGGCCAAACTCCATCACCACCACGCGGTCGACCAGGCCCATGACGAAGTCCATGTCGTGCTCTACCAGCAAGATCGCCATGCCTTCGTTACGCAGGCGACTGAGCAAAATGCCCAAGGCTTCTTTTTCTTTCAGGCGCAAACCAGCGGCGGGCTCGTCGAGCAGCAGCAGGCATGGATCGGCACACAGTGCACGGGCGATTTCCAGAATCCGTTGCTGACCCAATGCCAGGCTGCCAGCCTCTTCGTTGAGGTAATCACCGAGCCCGACGCGCTCCAGTTGCCGCCGCGCTTCGCCCAGCAATTCGGCTTCTTCGCGACGATCCAGGTGCAATGCCGCCGACAGCACACCTTGCTGGCCACGCAAATGCGCACCAATCGCCACGTTCTCCAGCACGCTCATGTTGCCCAGCAGTTTCACGTGCTGGAAGGTCCGGCTCATGCCCATGCGCGCCACTTGCCGCGAGCTCATGCCATTGATTTTCTGGCCCATGAACAGCACCTCGCCGGAGGTCGGTGTATCGACCCCGGAGAGCTGGTTGAACATGGTGCTTTTGCCAGCGCCATTGGGGCCGATCAGGGCGAGGATTTCACCGGAGCGAATTTCCAGGCTCATGTCGTTGTTCGCCACCAACCCGCCGAAGCGCTTGGTCACATTGCGCGCTTCCAGGATCAGCTCGCCGTGTTCCGGCAGTTGTCGGCGCGGCAACGGCTCTGGGCTTGCATCCAGGCTGTGGACCTTGGCGCGTACTCTGAAGCGCGTCGGTACCAGGAGGGTCAGTAACGGCCAGAGGCCGCCCGGTGCACGCTGCATTAGCACTACGATCAAAATGCCGAAGACGATGGTTTCGTAGTTGCCGGTGTTGCCCAGCAGATGTGGCAACCAATCCTGCAGCCATTGTTTGAGCATGGTCAGAATGCCCGCGCCGAGCAGGGCGCCCCATACGCTGCCGACACCGCCGATCAGCGCCATGAACAGGTAATCGATGCCCATGTTCAGACCGAATGGCGTCGGGTTCACGAAGCGTTGGGTGTGGGCGTAGAGCCAGCCGGAAATCGCGGCGAAGACCGCCGAGATAACGAAGATCACCATCTTCGAGCGAAAGGTATTCACGCCCATTGACTCAGCCATCACCTGGCCGCCCTTGAGTGCGCGAATGGCACGGCCTTCGCGTGAGTTCAAAAGGTTTTGCGTGACAACAATCGCCACCAACAGCACGGCCCAGATCAGGTAGAAAATCTTCTCGCCTTTGTCCAGTTTGAGGCCGAACAGTGACACCGACGGCAAGCCGCTGACGCCGGTGTGGCCGCCCAGCGAATCCACGGTACCAAACAGGTAATACAGCGAAATGCCCCAGGCAATCGTACCTAACGGCAAGTAGTGACCCGACAGCTTGAGTGTCAGCGCGCCAAGAATCAGCGCCACCGAGGCGGTCAATACGATGCCCACCAACAGCGTCAGCCAAGGCGATGTTCCTGCCCAGGCGAGCCAGCCCGGTAGCTGTTCAGTGGTGGTCAGGTACGCCGAGGTGTAGGCGCCCAGTCCGACGAAAGCGGCCTGGCCAAAACTGGTCATGCCGCCCACGCCGGTCAGCAGGACCAGCCCGAGCACCACCAGCGCGTACATGCCGATGTAGTTGAGCAGGGTTACGTAGTACGGCGGTAACAGCAGCGGCGCGACGCCGACCACTAACAATAAGGCGAGTAACAAGTAACGCGGATTCATTCCTCTTCCTCCACATGACGGCTGGTGAACGAACGCCACATCAGGAACGGAATAATCAACGTGAACACGATGATTTCCTTGTAGGTGCTGGCCCAGAACATCGAGAACGCCTCAATCAAACCCACCGCCAAAGCGCCAAGGGCCGCGGCTGGATAACTGACCAACCCGCCAATGATGGCGCCGACGAAACCTTTGAGGCTGATGACAAAACCGGAATCGAAATACAGCGTAGTGATCGGCGCAATAAGAATGCCCGAGAGGGTGCCGATCAATGCGGCCAGCATGAAGGTCGATTTGCCCGCCAGCGTCGGCGAGATGCCCATCAGCCGCGCACCCATCCGGTTGACCGCCGTAGCGCGCAGGGCTTTGCCGTACAGCGTGCGTTCGAAAAACAGATACAGGCTGATGATCAGCCCCAATGACACGGCCAACACCCAAAGCGTCTGGCTATTGAACGTTATCGGGCCGAGTTCCAACCCGGCTTCAGAGAACGGGCGGGTGCGCGCACCCTCCGGGCCGAACAGCAGCAGGGCGATGCCGACCATGCTGACGTGCACTGCGATCGATACGATCAGCAGCACCAGCGAACTGGCCGAGGCAATCGGCTGGAATACCAACCGATAGATTTGTGGCCCCAGCGGCACCACCAGCGCGAGCGTCAACAGCGCTTGAATGGCCATTGGCAGATCGGCCAGTGGCAGCGTGTTGATCAGCACCACCATCAGGCCGGCGTAGCCCAGTTTGGCCAGTATGCGTTTGGGAAAACGAAACGCGTGGCTCGCACGCGCAGCTCCCCAGATATCGAGGGTGCAATCGACCAGCGTCAAGCCCAGCAGCAGCCAGACCAACGCCGTCGGGTGACCGGCCTGCAAGGTCGCCATGGTCAAGGCGCCGTAGGTAACGAATTCACCCTGGGGAATCAGCAACACCCGGGTGACGGTGAACACCAGGAGGATCGACAGGGCCAGCAGCGCGTAGATCGCGCCGTTGGTCATACCGTCCTGGCCCAGCAGCATGGCTATCTGGAAATTCATAATGGGAACTCTTTTCTACAGATTGAATATCAAGCGTGCCTGCCAGCGAGGTGTGCTCGCGGCAGGCAGGGCAAACACTGGGCAAACCGGCCCATCGAGATGATCAGTTGTCGTGTAGCAGCATCCAGTTGCC
This sequence comes from Gordonia sp. IEGM753, assembly GCF_050321825.1. Classification (NCBI taxonomy): domain Bacteria; kingdom Bacillati; phylum Actinomycetota; class Actinomycetes; order Mycobacteriales; family Gordoniaceae; genus Gordonia; species Gordonia sp. IEGM753. The sequence goes on along the minus strand of NZ_JBNQGB010000001.1, from coordinate 2,294,060 downwards.
GTTTTTCACCTGGATCAACTCACGACCGCGCTCGTCGAAACCGCTGTGATCCTGCGGCGTCATGTTGTAAACGCCTTGGGTGCCGGCCAGTTCGTGGGTTTGTTCCAGCGCATCGCGCAATGCGGCGCGAAATTCAGGGGTGCCCGGAGCGGCTTTTTTGGCGGCGATCGGGATCGCTTGCTGCAACAGCAGGCCGGCATCAAAGGTGTTGCCGCCGAAGGTTGCAGGTTTGCTGCCGTTCAGTTTTTCGTAGGCTGCGGTGTATTCGCTGGCGATTTTTTTCGAAGGGTGGCTGTCCGGGATTTCATCGAGCACCAACATCAGGCTGGCGGCCAGAATAGTGCCCTCGACCTTTTTACCGCCCAGTTTGAGGAAGTCCTGCAGCGCCGCACCGTGGGTCTGGTAGACCTGGCCGCGATAACCCTGGTCGAAGAGGGTGGTTTGCGGCATCACGGCAGAGCTGCCCGGGGCTGCGATCAATACTGCGTCGGGGCGTGCTGAAAGCACTTTCAGGCTCTGCCCGGTCACCGAAGTGTCCTGGCGCTGGAAGCGTTCGTTGGCCACAACCTTGATGTTGTGCTCGGTTGCCAGGCCGGACATCACCTTGGCCCAGTTCTCGCCGTAAGGGTCGGCGGTGCCGATAAAGCCCAGCGTCTTCACGCCTTTTTTATCCATGTGTTCGAACAGCGCCTTGGCGATCAGATCATCGTTTTGCGTGGTCTTGAACACCCATTTCTTCTGTTCGGTCATCGGTAGCACCACGGCCGCAGTGCCTACCGGCGCCAGCAACGGCACGCCAGCCTCGGCAACAAACTGGATCACGCCCATGGCGTTAGGCGAACCACTTGGGCCAATGATCGCATCGACATTTTCTTCGTCGATCAGCTTTTTCAGCGCCTTCACAGTCGCGGTTGGATCGCTCGCATCATCCAGAGAAATGTACTTCACCGTTTGGTCGCCAGCCTGGGTTGGCAGCAACGGGATGGTGTTTTTCTGGGGTAGCCCGACCAATGCAATCGGGCCGGTGGAGGAGGTGATCACACCGACTTTCACTTCAGCCTGCGCGGCAGCGGCGCAGGCGACACTCAACAACAACGTGGACACGGCTTTTCTGAAAAGCATGACTTTCTCCGAAGAGTTGCAAGGCGCTGCAAAAGGCTAATTGGCCAGCCGCCTCGACACGACGGGGTGCGAGTACGGCCCAAGGTACGGCCTGTATTTTTTTGGCGAACTGCTGCGGTACCCATCGCGTGTTACCGAGCGTGTGGGTACCGGTCGACCATGTGCAATCGATCGAGGGCGAACAGGGCAAAAGCAGATTGCATGCCAGAAAATTTTCCAGAGATGGCAAAACGCCGTTACCGAGGGTCTGCGGCTTGCGCACGACAAGGCGATACGGCCAAGCGCTTTTGAACGCCCGGCATGAATGATTTCAAACGCCTGAAAAATACCCAGCACGCCACGCCGATCAAGGCCTTGATCTGGATCAAGGGTGGCTTTTTATGCGGAAAAAACGCCACAAAAAAAATGAAAAAACAGGTGTTTTTTAAGGTGTTATTTGCGCCAGTTTTCAGCGTTTATTTATTTTTATGATTTTTTTGTTCAGGTGATCTCTCGCGCTGAATTTTCCAAATGTTTCCAAGTGAATAGGTATGTAAAATCTATCAACTATCTGATTTATAACGATATTAATCGAGTTAATGAATTTATAAGGTTTTGATCATGGTGTTACCAAATTGCACGTCATCGGTGCGTTCGACGGAAATATGCACCGAAAATACACACTCTTTAATTTGGTAAAATTCAATTGACATTTCACGTAAATATTACGATTTTAGATTTAAGCAATTGCCCACGCCTTCAGGCAGAGGGCAAGTGTTCTGTCGGGACATAACAAGCAGGTAATAAGCATGTCGATCGTCGTCGAGGATTTAGCTATAGGCAGGAACGGTCTGTCGGTCATGGTGAAAGACACCATCGATATCGCCGGCTATCCGACCCGTGCTTCAAGTCAGGCATTGGCCGACGCGCCGGCGGCTACCGAGCACGCTCAGGTGGTGCAATCACTGCTGGATGCGGGTTGCCAGATCACCGGTAAAACCAGCCTTCATGAATTGGCGTTTGGCACCACCGGCCTGAATGCATGGACTGGCACTGCGTCCAATCCGCGTTATCCGGGTTACATCCCTGGCGGTTCTTCCAGCGGTTCGGCTGCGGCCGTGGCGGCAGGGCTCTGCGACTTCGCGCTGGGCACCGACACCGGCGGTTCGGTACGCATTCCGGCTGCTTGCTGCGGCGTGTTCGGCCTCAAACCGACGTTTGGCCGTGTCAGCCGCAAAGGCGTCATGCCGACGCACAGCACACTCGATTGTGTCGGTCCGCTGGCTGCAGACATGGACCGTCTGGTGCAAGGGATGCAAGCCATCGACCCGACGTTCAAATCAGTAGCGTTGCCGCAGAACATTTCTATCGGTGTGGTGGCGGTACACGCTAACGATCAGATCCATGGCGCAGTGAACACCGCGCTTGAGCGTTCGCGCTTTCCACTGGTCGAGCAATCGCTGCCTGGAATGCTCGCCGCCTACGGCGCGGGCATGGTGGTTATCAACGCCGAAACCTTTGCTGCTTGCGGCCATCTGCTGCAAACCGGCCGTGTCGGCAACGATGTCGCCGACCGTCTGCGCGCCGCCAGCCTGACCACTGCCGAATCAGTTGCAGAAGCCGAAATCATCCGCCAAGCGTTCATCGCCGAAGTGGATGCAGCGTTGGCCATCACCCCGATTCTGGCCATGCCAACCATGCCCGAATACCCGCTGCTGGTGGCTGACGCCGCCGACACTCGCGCCGCGCTGGGCATGACGTCGTTGGTACGCGCTTTCAATCTTTCCGGTCACCCGGCCCTGAGCATTCCTTTGGAAGGCGCATCAGGACTGCCGGTCGGCCTCCAACTCATTGCCGCCCATGGCGCAGACGAACTGCTGTGTGCAGTCGCCCGCGAGCTGGTCCGGCGCCAGGAAGACTAATCGACATGCTTACTATGGAGAAACCCATGACTGCGCCAAGCGAACCGAGCAACCAGCGCTGCGTGCCGATCACCGCAAACCCTGCGTTTCAAGCGCTGTTGGCCGACATTCGTGTGCGGGCCCGACACGAAGAATTCGATCAGCAAAAATTCATCTCCCAGGACGTCATCGAGCAGTTCCGCACGCTGGGTGTGTATCGGGCGCTGGTGCCAAAACGCTTCGGAGGTGACGAGCGTTCGCCCGCCGAGTTCTGCCAGATGGTCGAAGACATTTCCATCGCCGACGGTTCGGCCGGTTGGGTCGCGAGCTTTGGCATGAGCCCGGTTTACCTGGCGGCGCTGCCGCTGGAAACCATCAAGAAAATTTACGCCGACTCCCCGGACGTGGTGTTTGCCGGCGGGATTTTCCCACCGCAACCGGCCTCTTTTGTCGAGGGTGGCCTTGAAGTAAACGGCCGCTGGAAATTTTCCAGTGGCTGCATGGGCGCGTCCCTGATTGGTGTGGGTATCAGCCCGAAAAACGGCGACATGCTCGGTCTGCCACGCCTGGCGGTGATGCCGCGCGAGAAAGTGCGCATCGAGGAAACCTGGAACGTCGTCGGCCTGGTCGGCACTGGCAGCCATGACGTTGTGGTTGAAGGCGTGGTAGTGCCGGAGGAGTGGACCTTCGTTCGTGGCGGTCCTTCGAACCTGGACGAGCCGTTCTTCCGCTATCCGTCGCTGTCATTTGCCACTCAAGTGTTGTCGGTGGTTGGCCTCGGCGTTGCGCGTGCAGCACTCGATGAACTGAGCGGCATGGCCAGTGGCCGGATCTCGGTAACCGGTGCGCCGTCGTTGTCCGACCGGCCGCTGGCTCAGGTCGAAATGGCCAAGGCCGAAGCCTCATTGCGCGCCGCCCGTTCGTGGTTCTACCAGTCCATCGACGACGCCTGGAACAGTGTACTGGCAGGCGATGCGGTGACTGTCGAGCAAACCAACATGCTGCGCTTGTCGTCGACTCACGCTACCCGCGTGGCGGCCGATGTGGCGCGTACTGCACAAATGCTTTCGGGCATGAGCGGTGTTTATCGCACCAGCCCGCTGTCGCGTTTCGTCAACGACACCCAGGTCATCACACAGCACGCCTTCATGGGCGACATGACTTACCAGAACGCTGGCGCGATTTTCTTCGGCAACAAGCCGCTGCCTGGCTACCTGTAATTTTTTTCAATGACTATTGGGTGAACCCTATGACCGATAAAAAAGCCTTGCGCGTGTTGTTCTGCATCGGCATCAACCAGAACTTCTTCGATGCGCCACGTCCTGAGGCGCTGGAAGTCTGGGCCGCGTTTGGCGCCATGTGGAACGGCATCGCCGATCTGCCGGGCGTCACCGTACTGGGCAACATGGACGACGATCAGAGCATGGTCGGCCCCTCTGCCGGTTGGCCCTGGACCACCTACTTGCTGGCGGACGTGCCAGACATCGAAACCGTGCACGCGGCGTGCAACCTGTTTCGTACCACGTCGGTGGGCGACGGCCCTTACAAACTCTGGAAGTACTGCAAAGTCGAGGCCCGTACCGGCCGCGAACTGATCATCCAGCGCTGAATCGAGAGCCATCGCCATGTCACCACAAGCGCATATCCGGGCACTGGAACAACGGCTGGAACAGCTGGAAAGCGAGAACGCTATCCGCGCCTGCATGAACCGCTACATGTTCCTGTGCGACGAGTTGGGCGTGGGTTCCCCGCTCGACGAACTGGCCGGTTTGTTCACCGTCGAAGCGGTCTGGGAGGGCAAGGGTGCCAAGTACCAGAACAGCTTTGGTGGTTACCGTGGGCGCGAGGCGATCAAGGCGATGTTTGCCACTTACATGGTCGAACCGGCGCACTTTTCGCTGAACGTGCACTTCCTGACTTCGGAGCTGATCCGGGTCAGCGGTGAGGTCGCAGAGGCCAGTTGGGTGATGTTGCAAACCTCGACATTTGCCTCGGGTGCTTCGCACCTCAACAGCGCCCGTCTGACCGTGCGGTTCGCCATGGAGCAAGGGCAGTGGCGCATGGCGCACTTCCAGACCGAGAACCTGTTCAGCCGCCCGGTGGGCAACTGGAACAGCGACGCGCACCTGCCTGTGCCCGGTCAATCTGACGCGCCCGACAGTCACAACAAGTAGCACCCAGAATTCTTAGAGTCGGCGGGCCACGCCGACGAGGAGCAACCGTGAGCAACCTGATAAACACCGTAACGCTGGAAACCAGTCCGGCCGACCTGGTCTTGCATGACCGCGTCCACACCTCGCTGTACACCGACGCGAAGATCTTCGATGACGAGTTGGAGAAAATTTTCTACAGCACCTGGATCTGGGTCGCGCACGCCAGCGAGATTCCTGACTCAGGCAGCTACAAGAGCACCTATGTCGGCAAGCAGCCGGTGATTGTCGTGCGTGACCGCAAGAAAGAAGTCCATGTGCTGCTGAACCGTTGCCGCCATCGTGGCGCGACGGTGTGCGAGCACAAAAAAGGCAAGACCAACAGTTTCGTTTGCCCCTACCACGGCTGGAGCTATGCCCTGGATGGCAGCCTGCGCGGTGTTCCGCATCCGGAAAGCTATGCCGATTGCCTGGACAAGGCCGAGTTGCCGTTGGTGAGCCTGCGCGTAGAGCAGTACAACGGCATGATCTTCGCCACCTTCAAGGACGATATCGAGCCGCTCGCCGATTACCTCGGCCCGGCTAAAAAATGGATCGATCTGTTCATGAAGCAGGGCGCCGGTTACCCGGTCAAGGTCGGCGGCGAACATCGCTTCCGCTTCCCTGGCAACTGGAAAATCCAGTTGGAAAACACCACCGACGCCTACCACTTTCCGTTGGTTCACAAGTCGTTCCTGTCGTCGGTGGATGAGCAAACCCTGGCCCTGTTCGATTTCGTCGAAGGGCCGGGTTACGTCAAAGACCTGGGCAACGGTCACAGTGTGATGGTGATGATCCCGGACCTGATCGACCTCGAAGCCAACCTCGACCTGCCGATCCCCGAGCGTTTTGAAGACCTCGCCCAGCAGCTGCGCGATGAAGGCCAGGAAGAACAAGCCGTGCGCCGCATTGTGCGTGCCGTGGGCGGTTCGGGTTTCAACCTCAACCTGTTCCCGAATATTGCCTGCTCCATGGCGTTCTTCCGGGTGCTGCAACCGATTGCCGTCAACGAAACCGAAATTCATCACGCCGTGATCACCATGGATGGCGGCCCGGCCGTGGCCAACCGCTATCGCCTGCGCCTGCATGAGCACTTCCAGGGCCCGATGGGTTTTGGTACCCCGGACGATTCCGAAGCCTGGGAACGCGTGCAACGTGGCGCCAGTGCCGGCACCGACCTGTGGATCATGCTCAACCGCGGCTTGCCGGGTGAGAAGCAGAGTGAGGACGGTTTGGTCAGCGATGTGAGCGCCGAAACCGGCATGCGCGCTGGTTACCAGCAGTGGAAAAAGATGATGTCGGCCTGAGTCGACGGAGAACACCATGATCAATCTGCAATTGCTTAACCAAGTCAGCGCATTCATCTGGCAGGAAGCGGACATGCTCGACCACGGCGACTTCGTGCAGTGGCTCGACCTGTGGACCGAGTCGGCGACGTACATCATCCCGATCGACCCACTGGAAACCGATTTCGAAAATACCCTGAACTACGCCTATGACGACCATCACATGCGTCAGTTGCGCGTGACCCGGTTGACCAGCGGCGAGTCGATTTCGACCACCCCGCGAGCGCGGACCGTGCGCAGCCAGTCGCGTTTTCGGGTGCTGTCGGATGAAGACGCGATTGTGACCGTGCGGTGCGCGCAGAACCTGCGTGAGTTCCGCAAGGACGTGCTCAAGCAGTACACCGCCGACGTCACTTTCCAACTGGTGCGTGACGGCGACAGTTTCAAAATCCAGCGCAAGCTGATTCAGCTCATCAATTCGACCGATACCCTCGCCGGTATCGGTTACATCCTCTGAGGACGTTGCCATGACACAGGTTGCATTGGTCACAGGCGCGGCCCAGGGGCTGGGCAAAAGTATTGCCGAACAGCTGCTGGCCGCCGGTTACCGCGTGGTGATCAGCGACCGTTCGCTGGACGCTGCGCAGGCGACTGCCAGCGAACTCGACGCCAGCGGCGAGCGCGTGTTGGCGCTCAAGCTCGACGTGTCGAGCAAGGCTGATTTCGAAGCGGCACTGGCGGCCGTTGTGGCGCATTGGGGCGCGTTGCAGGTGGTGGTCAATAACGCCGCGATAACCATGACCACACCCGTGATGCAAATCAGCCCGGAGGAGTTCGACCGGGTGGTCAGCGTCAACCAGCGCGGGACGTTCGTCGGTTGCCAAGTGTTCGGCACCTACCTGGCGGCTCAGGGTTACGGGCGAATCATCAACATGGCCTCCCTGGCCGGGCAGAACGGCGGCACCGCGACCGGTGCGCACTACGCCGCGTCCAAGGGAGCAATTATTACGTTGACCAAGATCTTCGCCAAAGAGCTGGCGGCGTCGGGGGTCACGGTCAACGCGATTGCCCCTGGCCCGATTGAATCGCCAGCCGTGCGCGCTGCCGTACCGCCAGACCGTCTGGAAAAGCTGATCGAGGCGATTCCGGTGAAGCAGCTGGGCAACGCTGCCTTCATCGGCAAGCTGATCGTGCAACTGGCCAGCGAAGACGCCTACTTCACCACTGGGGCAACCTGGGATGTGAACGGCGGGATATTCATGCGCTGACCGGGTCAGTTGCACGTTTTGTAAAAAGCAGCGGGGGGCGAACATTCGCTCCCTTACAACGAATTCGGGACGATCCTGTATGAGCGATCAATTATTGAAAGTCGTCGTGCGCAAGCGCGAAGAGCAGGGCGAAGGTGTCGTCGTACTGGATCTGAGCGATCCGTCGGGGCAGCCTCTGCCCGCCTTCGAGGCGGGCGCGCATGTCGATATCCATCTCAAGACGGGCCTGGTTCGTCAATATTCCCTGTGCGGCGATCCAGCCAATGCTGACGCTTACCGCTTGGGTGTGCTCAAGGACCCGGCCTCACGCGGCGGTTCGGTGGCCGTGCATGAACTGATGCAGGAAGGTCGCGAGATCGAGATCAGCCTGCCGCGCAACCACTTTCCACTGGCCAGCGATGCCAAACGATCGATTCTCATCGGCGGCGGCATCGGTATCACGCCCATGGTTGCCATGGCCTATGCGCTGAACGCTCGCGACAGTGATTTCCAATTGCACTACTGCGGCCGTTCGCGCAGTCGCAGCGCCTTTCTCCAGGAGTTGGGTGACGCGGCGTTTGCCTCCCGCGTGTGCACTCATTTCGATGATGAGGCGGCTGAACAGAAACTCGACCTGCAGCAGGTGCTGGGCACGCCGCAGGCCGGTGTGCATGTGTATGTCTGCGGCCCTGCGGGGTTTATGGATTGGGTCATCGCCGAGGCCCTGAAACGGGGATATGCCGATGACCACGTGCACCGCGAATATTTTCAGGTTGAAGTGGATGCCACCGGCGCCGGTTTTGAAGTGGTCGCCCAACGCAGCGGCAAAACGGTGCAGGTCGCCGAAGGCCAAAGCATCGTCGATGCGCTGACGGCGGTGGGTATCAAGATTGAAGTGTCCTGTGAGCAGGGCGTGTGCGGCACGTGTTTGTGTGACGTCATCGAAGGCGAACCCGACCACCGCGACGTCTACCTGACGGACGATGAAAAAGCCGCTAATGACCAGATTCTGGTGTGCTGTTCCCGAGCCAAGTCGAACAAACTTGTGCTGGATATCTGATAGACCGGAGGGTAAGACCATGGTCGATACAACTGGATTTCGTAACTCGATGGCAATGCTCGGTGGCGCCGTTTCGGTCATCACCACCGATGGTGCGGCAGGTCGTTATGGCTTCACCGCCTCGGCGGTGTGCAGCGTGACCGACCAGCCGCCGACCTTGCTGGTGTGCATGAATCGCTCGTCGTTTTCCAATGTGCATTTCAAGAGCAACGGCGTGCTCAGCGTTAACGTGTTGACCCCAGGCCACCTGGAAGTGTCGGGTGCTTTTTCCAACCGTAATCTCGACACCGAGCAGCGTTTTGCCTGTGCCTCGTGGAGCACGCTGGAAAGCGGTGCGCCATTGCTCGATGAAGCGCTGGTGAGTTTCGATTGCCGCATCGCCCAGGCCCATGAAGTGGGGTCACACACTATTTTCTATTGCGAAGTGCTGGGTATTCGCAACAGTGAAAGCCAGGAAGGCCTGGTGTATTTCAATCGCGCTTATCACCATTTGAGTGATGCATCGAAGTCCACCTCCTGAGCAATGACTAAACAGTAAGCGGCAAAAAAGTTTCAGGTGTGTAAAACGATTAAACATAACTATAAAGCGGTTGTCGCCGTAGCAGCGAATGACTGTGTTGTACTTTTTTTGCAGTAAGTGGTTATAAAAACAATACTGTGGATTGACTGCCAAAGTTGCACTTTTGCTGATTTGATCTGCTTCCACTAGCCGTGCCTTTGTGCATGCAAAAAAGAGAAGGAAAGTTTGATGTTTCAGAAGAGCTGGGTAAGCCGTGGCGCCACCACTGCGGCTGTGATGGGGATCTTCACACCACTGGTTGCAAATGCTGACTTCATCAACGATCGCGAGATTAGTCTGGGCACGCGAAACTTTTATATCGACCGTGATTACAAACAGGACAATGCCCCCCAGTCGCGCGTAGGCAGTTGGACTCAGGGCTTCGATTTTCGCGCCATCTCGGGTTACACCGAAGGGACTTTGCAGTTTGGCCTGGACTTCTCGGGCCAATATGCCTATCGCCTTGACGGCGGTGGTGGCCGGGGGCCGGACACCATCATCCCGTATGACTACAGCAAGGGTGAGCAGGTTCGGGACTACGGCCGTGCAGCGCTGACGGCCAAGGTGCGGTACAACAAGACCGAACTTAAAATCGGTGAGTTGCGCCCCACATTGCCCGTCGCTTACATGGATGACTCGCGGCAGTTGATTACCACGTACCACGGTGTTCAGATTGAATCCAAGGACGTGGAAAACCTGACGCTGACGGGCGGCCGTTTTACCGAGATAAGTTCGCGGGAGTCTTCCAATACCGAGAAGATGTATTTGTTTAACGGGCCCAATGTTCAACACCGCAGTGACGGTTTGAATTTTGGCGGCGCGACCTATGCTTTCACCCCGAACTTGTCGGCTACCTACTTCTTTGGTCAGTTGGAAGACATCTATAAGCAACATTACCTGGGGATGACTTACAACCATGACCTGGGGGCCGGTTACGGGTTGAAGACAGACCTTCGCTACTTCAATAACAGTGAAGACGGCAAAGCGATGTACGGCAACATCGACAACAAATCCTATGGCGTCATGACGACCCTTAAAAAAGGTGCGCATGCGTTCGGACTTGGTTATCAGCGCATGCTCGGCGAATCCACGTTCCCGACGCTCAATGGTTATGCGCCGCAACCCTACCTGGTGAACTGGTCGACTGTCGCCTTCGTCAAACCGAACGAGAGCTCATGGCAACTGCGTTATGACTACAACTTCGCGGGTATTGGCCTGCCGGGCTTGAAGTTCATGACGCGTTACATCCGTGGTACTGGCGTTGATCGCGGCAGCAATGCGTTGGATCAGAACGTCGAGAGCGAACGCAACATTGTGCTGGGTTACGTGGTGCAAAGTGGCGCGCTCAAGGACGTCGGTTTCGAATGGCGTCGCATCGACGTCAAGACCCGTTATGGCAATGGCGGCGCCTCAGGGCCGGACTATCAGGAAAACCGCCTGATCACGACCTACACCTGGAAGTTCTGATTCACTGCCAAGCCGTTCGCGGCTGCCGGTTACGCCCGCGCATCAGGGCGTAATCGGTGCGCAGGCAACCGATTTATTTTTGCCCGGATCACTCCTCCCGGGCTTTTTTTTGCAGCGTTTTTAACGCTTGATTCGAGGAACGTCCATGCGCCATTTTCACACCGGCACTGATTTGAGTCGCGTTCACAGCATTGCTGAACTGGCTGACATGGCGCGACAGCGTCTGCCTCATTTTGCCTGGGAATACTTGAGCGGCGGTGCGGAGTCGGAGCTGACATTGCGCGACAATCTTGATGCGTACAGCGGGTATGGGCTGCACGCCAAGGCCATGGTGCCGTGCCATGCCCCGGACACTCATCGCGCGGTATTCGGGCGGGTGCTGCCATTGCCGATGCTGATCGGGCCCACCGGCTATAACGGCTTGTTGCACCGCGATGCCGACATCCACCTGGCGCGTGCGGCGACCGCACGCGGGCTGCCTTTCAGCTTGAGTACAGCCTCCAATACGTCTCTTGAGGCGTTGGCGGCCGCAGTGCCTGGCGTGGATTTATGGTTCCAGCTCTACGCCATGCGAGATCCGCAGGTGCAAGGCGACTTGCTGCGCCGGGCCCGAGCGGTGGGTTGTAAAACCCTGGTGTTGACGTGCGATGCCATGGTGCTGGGCAATCGCGAGTGGGACCGGCGCAGTTACGTCAGACCGAGGCAGCTGTCATGGCGCAGCAAGTTTGATGTGGTGCGTCATCCGCGCTGGTTGAAACAGGTCATGTGGCCTTCGGGGTTGCCGGGCATGGGCAATCTTGAACCCTATCTGCCTGAGGGTGAACGTAGCCCGCTCGGGTCGATGGCGTTTATCGGCAAGCAAATGGACACCTTGCTCGACTGGGACATGCTGGCGCGTTTGCGTGACCAATGGGGCGAGAAACTATTGCTGAAGGGAGTGCTGCACCCGGCCGATGTCGAGCGGTCAATAGAACTGGGGCTCGACGGTGTGGTGGTCTCCAACCATGGCGGTCGTCAGCTGGACGGTGCGCTGAGCAGTCTTGATGCATTAGCGGCCATCGCCCCGCAAGCGAAAGGCAAACTCAGCGTGTTGCTGGACGGTGGCATTCGCCGAGGCAGCGACATTGTCAAAGCGTGCGCGCTCGGCGCAGACGCTGTGATGCTTGGCCGCGCCACCCTTTACGGCGTGGCCGTAGCAGGTGAGGCGGGCGTCGGACGAGCGCTGGATCTGCTGACCGACGAACTGAAGCTGACGCTGAATCTGATGGGCTGCACCCACCTTAATTACCTTGACGGTGATGCTTTGTTTGAGCGCCGCCGTCCGTGAATTGTATGAGTCTGATTTTGATCCGAGGTTGTCATGAAGTTTTTTGAACTGATCACATTCACGGTGCGGGTTCGCACTGTCGCCAACGCCATGGCTCGCCTGGAACAGCCGCTGACGAACACTGACGGCAGCGCAAGATTGATGGGCTGCTGGGCTTCCGAGATCGGTCCGCTGAACCAGATCGCGGTGCTGCGCGGCTTTACTGATGAGTCGGCACGCCAGGTTGAGCGTGAGCGTTACTTGGCAGGCGCTGATGCGTTTGGCATTAATGAATTCGTGACACACATGCAGGTTGAGAACTACACGCTGTTTCCCTTCATTGATCCGCTGCCTGCCGGCCAACACGGCCCTTTTTACGAACTGCGGGTTTATGACCTGGTCCCCGCAGGCCTGGCACCGACGCTTCAAGGGTGGGAAAAAGCGGTAGGGCCCAGAACCGCCGAGCAGTATTCAAAAGTCTACGGCGCTTTCTACGCCACCGACGGCAACCTGCCGCGGTACTTGCACATCTGGCCCTATGCAACGCTTGAGCAACGCCTGGATGTGCGCACCCGAGCCGTGCAAGACGGCGTCTGGCCTCCCGAAAACTCCGGCCCGCAACTGCGCGACATGCACTCGACCATCTACCTGCCGGCAAGCTTCTCGCCGCTGCAATAGCCAAGCCTCAAGCAGGCTCGCTCCCACAGTAGATTTGTGTCGAACACACCTGCATCGGCCACAAAAAAACCTTGTGGGAGTGAGCCTGCTCGCGATCGCGGTGGGTCAGTCGACATCAATGCTGAACATTGGATCGCCATCGCTGGCAGGCCAGCTCCCACAGGGGATTTGCAGCAAGACACAGATTCCGCTGGCAACAGAGAACCTTGTGGGAGCGAGCCTGCTCGCGATGGCGCCAGCACATCCAACATCAGCGCTGGCTGACACACCGCAATCGTAGGAACGCCGCCCGGAGCGGTGTCGCGCGCACATTCGTCAGGGTTTACACGCCGAGATAACGCTGAGACAAATCCGGTGTGGCGGCCAGTTGCGCGGGTGTGCCATGCCATACCTGGCGGCCTTTTTCGATGATGTGGTGGAGGTCGACCACGCGCGCCATTTCCTTAAGATTCTTGTCGATGACCAGGATCGTTTCACCTTCGGCTTTCAAACTCGCCAGACAGCTCCAGATGGTTTCACGAATAATCGGTGCCAGGCCTTCGGTGGCTTCATCGAGGATCAACAGTTGCGGATTGGTGAGCAAGGCACGGGCAACGACCATCATCTGTTGCTCGCCGCCGGAAAGGGTTTTCGACAGCTGGTCTTGACGCTCCTGCAACCGCGGAAACAGCTGATAAATACGCGCCAGATCCCATTTACCCCGGGTGGCGGTCGCCAACAGATTTTCCCGCACGCTAAGGCTGCCAAAGCCACGTCGACCTTCAGGTACCAGTCCCAAACCCGCCTGGGCAATCCGGTAAGGTGCCGCGCCGCGCATCTCTTTGCCATGAATCAACACGCTGCCTGCGCTGGGTTTCAGCAGGCCCATGATCGATTTGACGGTGGTGGTCTTGCCCATTCCATTGCGGCCGATCAACGACACCACCTGACCCTGTTCGATGGTCAGGTGCATGTCGAACAACACTTGGCTAAGGCCGTAGCCAGCCTGTAATCCACTGACTTCAAGCATGTTCTTCTCCCAGGTAGGCGGCACGGACGTGTGGGTCGTTACGGATCTGTTCGACACTGCCGGTCAGGATGGTCTGGCCGTAGACCAGCACGGTAATCCGGTCAGCCAGGGCGAAAACCGCGTCCATGTCATGCTCCACCAGCAGGATGGAATAACGCCCCTTGAGTTCCAGCAACAGTTGCGTCATGCGCGCCGACTCCTCGGCACCCATGCCCGCCATCGGCTCGTCGAGCAGCAACACCGAAGCTTCCTGTGCCAATGCCAATGCGATCTCCAATTGACGCCGTTCACCGTGCGACAACTCACTGACCAGCGCCGGCCCACGCGCTTCCAGGCCCACACGCTGCAAATAATCGGCTGCTGGATCGAGCAGGCTGCGATCGGTAGTCAGCGGTTTCCAGACACCAAAGGTCTGGCCATTACGCGCCGCTATTGCCAGCGCCACGTTTTCCAGCAAGGTGAAATCCGCATACAACTGGCTGACTTGAAACGCCCTGGCGAGGCCCAGGCCCGGTCTTTTATGCGCCGGCACAGCGGTGATGTCCTGCCCATTGAGGAAAATCCGCCCTTTATCCGGCTGGATTTCACCGGCGATCTGCGCAATCAGCGTCGACTTGCCGGCGCCGTTGGGCCCAATGATGGCGTGCAGTTCACCGGGGGCGATGTCAAAACTCGCGTTGTTGGTGGCCTTGACCGCACCGAAAGTTTTTTCCAGGCCTTGAATCGACAGTTGCGGATTCATGAACGCGCCTCGCTGATGTCGCCGCCGGCGATGATGGAAGGGGTTGGCGCGGCTTTGCGCCTGCGTGGCCAAGGACTGAGCAGCAACCCGTACAGGCCTTTCTTGCCAAATAACACCACCAGTAGCAGCAACGGACCGAATATCAACAACCAGTGCTCGGTCCAAAGACTGAGCACTTGTTCGAGGCCCAGATACACTGCTGCGCCCAGGACCGGGCCGAGCAGGGTGCCGACGCCGCCCAGAATCACCATCGCCATCAACTCGCCTGACTTGTGCCAGGCGCCCATGTCGGGGCTGACGAACATCGCATAGTTGGCCCACAAAATACCGGCGAGCCCGCCGCCGATACCGGCGATCACAAACGCACTCAGGCGATAGCGCAATGGGTGCAGGCCCAGGCTGATGCTGCGCCGTTCGCTTTGTTTGAGCCCGCGCAAGACATAGCCGAAACGGGAGTTGACCAAGCGTCGGCAAAACAACAGCCACGCCACCAGCAACCCCAGGCACAGGTAGTAAAACTGCACCGGATTTTCCATGTCCATGCCGGGCAAGGTATTGCGTTCATTGAGCAGAATGCCGTCGTCGCCGCCGTACAACGACAGTGAACTGAGGACGAAATACAGCATCTGGCCAAACGCCAAGGTGATCATGATGAACTGCACGCCACTGGTGCGCAGCGACAGATAACCCACCACCAACGCAAACAACGCGCACACCATTAGCGACAGTGGCCACACGATCAGCGCGCTGGTGGAACCGTCCCAGCCCCAAAGTGGCATGGCCTGTGAAGTGTGGAAGCCAATAACCCCGACCACATAGCCACCCAGACCAAAGAACGCGGCATGGCCGAAACTGATCATTGCGCCATAACCGATCAGCAAATCGAGGCTGGCGGCGGCCATCCCGTAGATCGCCAGGCGTGTGAACAGGCTGACCAGAAACGGCTCGTGCAGCATTGAGGCAAGCAACGGCAAGAGGGCGAATGTCGCCAGGCAAAGCAGGTCGATAATGACTCGGCGAGACATGTTTTTTCTCCTCAGGCGCGTGCGGGTAGCAAGCCGCGTGGACGGACCAGCAGCACCACGGCCATAACGATGTAGGCGCTGGCGGAAATCAGCCCACCACTCAAGGTGCCGCTGACCTCGGCTGGCAACAATTGGTCGAGCAGCTGCGGGATGTAGGCGCGACCGAGCCCGTCGACCATGCCGATCAATAACGCGCCGGCCAGTGCGCCGCGGACCGAACCGACACCGCCGACGACGATGACCACGAACGTGGTAATCAAGACCTTCTCGCCCATGCCGATTTCTACCGACAGCAGCGGGGCGGCCATGAATCCCGCGAGCCCGCACAGCGCACAGCCGAAGACGAATACCAGGGTGTACAGGCGCGAAATGTTCACGCCGAGTGCGCCGACCATTTCGTGGTCATCGGCGCCGGCGCGGATCAACATTCCCAAGCGTGTGTGGTTGATCAGCAGCCACATGGCAATCGCTACCAAGGCGCCGGCAGCGATGAACAGCAGGCGACTGACCGGGTACATCAACCCCGGCAGCACTTCAACGAAAGTGCCGTACCACTCGGGTGTTGGCATCGCCGGTGGGCTGCGCCCGAACAGCACGGTAATCAGCTCGTTGGTGAAAAACACCACGGCCAGCGTTGCCAGCACCTGGTCAAGGTGATCGCGGTTGTACAGCCTGCGCATGATGCTGGTTTCGATCATCAGCCCGTACAACGCGGAGCCTACAAGCGCTGCCAGCCCGGCGAGCCAGAAAGAGCCGCTGGCCGAGGCGGTGTAGGCGGCGCAGAACGCGCCGACCATGTAAAAAGCGCCGTGAGCCAGATTGATGACGCCCATGATGCCGAAGATCAGCGTCAGGCCTGACGCGAGCAAAAACAGCAGGGCGCTGTATTGCAAGCCGTTAAGTATTTGTTCGAATAGCAGCATGCTGGGTAATCCTGTGAAAAGTACCCGCTGCTGCCAGCGGGCACGAGACAGAAAGTTCGGATCACAGGGCGCATTCGGCGGCGAAGCTGTCCACTTGCGATTTGGCGATGGTTTTGACGGGCACTTGCACCAGTTTGCCGTTGGCATCGGTTTCTACGCGCAGCAGGTACCAGTCGATGACGGCGTGCTGGTTTTTGCCGAAGGCGAAGTCCCCGCGTATCGAGTCGAACTTGACGTTACGCAGAGCACTGCGAAAGGCCGCAGGGTCTTTCACGTCACCGTTCACTGTCTTGAGCGCGGCACCGATCAGGCGTGCGGTGTCATAGGTTTGTGCGGCATAAACGGTTGGCACGCGGTTGTATTTTTCGCTGAACGCTTTGACGAACGCCTGGTTGGCCGGATTCTGCGATTGAGGGTTCCACAAGGTGACGATGTTCATGCCCTTGGCGACGTCGCCGGTGGCGGCGAGCATGCGCTCATCCATGGAGAACACCGGTACCACCATCGGGATGGTTTTGCTCAGCCCGGAGCTGCCGTATTGCTTGGCGAAGTTGATGCCGGCACCGCCTGGGTGAAACTCGAAAATGGCATCCGGTGCGAGTGAGCGAACCCGCGCCAGCTCCACCGAAAAATCCAGTTGGTTGAGCTTGGTGTAGATCTCGGTGACTTCGCCTTTGTACGTGCGCTTGAACCCTTCCAGGGCATCGCGTCCGCCCTGGTAGTTAGGCGCCAGAATCACCATTTTTTTATAGCCCAGGTCGTTGGCTGCGACACCGGCCATTTCATGGATCGTGTCGTTCTGGTACGAGGCCACGAAGTAGTTGGCCTTGCATTGCTTACCCGCCAGGCTCGAAGGGCCGGTGTTGTTGCTGATGTAGAAGCCGTCCTTGGTCGCCGTATTGACCACGGCCGCCAGTACGTTGGAAAAAATAACACCGGTGTACAACGAAACCCCGTCCAGGCTCATGCGGTCGACGATTTGCTTGGCCCGCGCCGGTTGCAGGCCGTCATCTTCGACCATCAGGCTCACGGGGACGCCGCCCAGTTTGCCGCCTTCCTGGTCGATAGCCAGTTGGAATCCGTCACGCGAATCTTCGCCGAGGTAACCGGCGGGGGTCGACAACGTGGTGATAAAACCAATGCGTACCGGGTCCTGCGCCTGAGCCATGAAACTGGCCACGCAGCTGGCCGCCAGCAGTGTACCCACGAGTAGTTTTTTCATAGTGCCGCCTTTAATGATGTCCGCATCGCGCGTGACGTAGTTGTTAGTGGAGGGCAGTAAAAAAATGATTGGTATAGCGTCGGGCTTTTCTGTAACGAGGGCGCTTGCTGCCGCCGCGCGAAGCGGCTCGATGAGACTGCTGCGCAATCCAGCAAGCAAGCGCCCTGGCCACAACCGCCCCTTTATTGGTCAAGGGTCAGGTGTTGCTCTCGGTAAATTTCTCGTAATACAGGTGCGTCTGGTTCAGGTCTTGTTCGGCCAGCCATTGCTTGATCGACTCGACCATTGGCGGTGGGCCGCAGAGGTACATGTCCAGTGCCTGGTCCCGAAATTCGGCGACGTCGAAATGCTCGGTGATGTAGCCGCGCTTGCCATCCCATTCGGGCGTCGGATCACTGACGACCGCAATGAATCGGAAGCCGGGTATGCGCTCTGCGTAGGCGGCGATGCGCGCGGTCTCGCAAAGGTCGGCGGCGTTGCGTACGCCGTAGTAGAGGTGCACCGGATGGCCACAACCGCCACGCTCGGCAATTTCGTCGAGCATCCCCAGAAACGCTGAAAGTCCGGTGCCGCCCGCCACAAGTACCAGTGGCTTATCGACGTGGCGCAGGTAGAACGCACCGAGTGGCGCCTCCAGCATGATTTCGTCACCGATCAAACTGCGCTCGCGGATGTAATTACTCATCAAGCCGTCTGGGAGCAGGCGAATCAGGAATTGCAATTGATTGCTGCTGTTGGGGCGGTTGGCGAACGAATAAGAACGCTGGCCTTGCGTGCCCGGTATTTGTAGCCGCGCGTATTGGCCGGGCAAAAAGTCCAGCTGTTGGCCGTCGGCGCCAGCGTCCAGATGCAGGATTGCGGTGTTCGGCGACACTTGTTCGACAGCCCGCACGATGCCCTTGAGCCGTGCCGGCCCTGCGGCATTGCACAGGCTGGAGGCGAAATCGAAATAGAACGCTGCGTCCGATTTGACCCGGGTCTGGCAGGTGAGCATTTTGCGCTGACGCAAATCTTCCGCCGACAACGCTTCGTCGTCGACGTAGTCCTGACTGTACTGCCCCGACTCGCAACGGCCCTGACACGTCCCGCAGACGCCTTCGCGACAGTCCAGCGGGATATTGATGCCGTTGCGCAGTGCTGCATCGAGCAGGATTTCATTGGTCTGTACCGGAAAAAACAAGGTTTTTCCATCGGCAAAACTGAACGCGACCTTGTGACTCATGATCCGGACTTCCGCCAATCAGAGGTGATAGAAATCGAGCACCGAATTGATGGTGTCGTTAAGCAGCAGCACATGCTTGCGGGTGATCTTCCAGCTATCGCCAACCGGTTTCAGTTGATACGTGGCGCGGCCGTAAAACTGTTCGGAAGTGGCTTGGCGGTAGAACAACGTTTGCCAATTGAGGCGAACTTCCAGCCCTTGGTCCGGCGTCGGCGTAATGCGCACGTTGTTGACCATGTGCAGCGTCCTCGGCATGGGCGTGGCCGAAGCGGCTTTGCCGGTGCGCAGGCGAAATACACGGTCTTCCAGGCCTGAACGGTTGGCGTAGTAGATCAACGACATCTCGCGCTTCGGGTCTTTGGTGTAGACGTGCTCGGAGTCCCACTGCGGCAGGTGAAACTCGCTGCCTTCGTCGAACAGATCGATATACGCGTCCCATTCCTGCGCGTCGCACAGCTCGGATTTACGGTAGAAAAACTGTTCAATCTGGTACTGCAATTGCGGATTCATGCTCATACCTCGCGCAGTTTCAGGGCTTTTGCGTCCAGGCCCTTGAGCAGGAATTTCTGCCAATTGCTGTGCTGGTTGACGTACAGCCCTTCGTGGGTGAATTCGGTGCCGGTCAATGCCGGTTCGATGCCGATGGCCTCGCTGTTGCGAGTGGGGCCGGTAACCCATTTGTCGTGGCCGCGCGAGATGTCGCTCCAGCGCTCCAGCCGCGCCTGGAAACCACGCTGGGCTTCACGAAATTCCACCAGATCATCCGGGGTGCCGAGCCCCGAGACGTTGAAGAAGTCCTCGAATTGGCGAATGCGGTTTTCCCGGTCTGCGTCGGACTCATGCTTGACCCCGAGGCACTGGCTGATGACTTCGGTTTTGTTCCAGGCCACAGGCCGGATGATCCGCAGTTGGGAGCTGATCTGGTCGAGGAAAAACAGGCTCGGGTAGATGTTCAGGTTGCGCAGGCGATGCATCATCCATTCGGCTTTATCTTGGCCATATTCCTCGATCAGGCGCGGCATGATCGTCGCGTAGCCGGAGCGCACCGAAGGGTTTGGCATGTCGCTGAACAGCACGGTGTGGCCGTTGTTGAACGAGAACCAGCCGTCATCGGTGTCAGCGTCGCCAGCCCCAAGTTTGCTGTAGTCGAGGGTGCCGCTGTTGCTGCTGCCTTTTTCGCTGTTGACCTGTTGGCGATGCTGCACCGTGGCCACGTAGTTGTAGTGCACGGTGCTGACGTGATAACCGTCCAGGCCATTTTCGTTCTGCAGTTTCCAGTTGCCGTCGTAGGTGTAGGCCGACTTGCCCGGCAGCACTTCGAGTTCACCGGTTGGCGATTGCGCGACCATCATGTCGAAGAACACTTTGGCGTCACCGAGGAAGTCTTGGAGGCTGTCGGTGCCATTGACATCAAGGCTGATAAATACGAAGCCCTTGTAGCTTTCGATGCGGGCTTTTTTCAGGCCACGGGTGGCTTTGTCAAAACCTTCGGGATACTCACCGGGGGCTTTGACCTTCACCAGGCGGCCGTCGCTTTTGTAGCACCAGGCATGGAAAGGGCAGGTAAAGGTCGACTGGTTACCTTTGCCGACGCGGGTCAGCGTGGTGCCGCGATGCTGGCAAGCATTGATCAGCGCGTTGAGTTGGCCCTCACCGTCGCGGGTGATGATCATCGGTTGGCGGCCGGCGCGCATCGTCATGAAGTCATGCTTGTTGGCGATCTCGCTTTCATGGCAAGCGTAGATCCAGTTTTTTTCGAAGATCAGTTCCATTTCCAGATCAAACAGTTCCGGCTCGGTAAACATATCCCGGGCGATTCGGAAGATGCCTTCTGCGGGACGGAAGTCCAGGCAGCTTTCAATAAAGGTTTTCCATTGTTCGACGCTTTTTGCACTGCTCATTAATCGATACCTCGTTGCATCGGGCTAATTCGTGCATTCAGTAAGTTGTTCGTGCTGGCATTTAATAAGTTGCGCGCGTTGTGGTCTATCCGCTTTGTTGGCGAACACAGTCCGTAAAATTTGGCGGCGCAGTGCGGCGCATTGCAGGCTGGCCGCTGCGGCTTTTATGGCGAGGGTGCTGGGTGATAAACCCAAGTAAGTGGATATGAGTAGCGAAATAACAGGATAGAGACTTTGTGGCCAATGCGGCCTAATCGGCCTCGATGTTTACCGGCTGTGTAAACGTTGCCTATAACAACTGACGCTGAATATTTTAATAAAGAAACAACTGCCAACTATTGGGGTGATCGCTTTGGTCACACCGCTAATTAATGTGTTCGCGCATTAAATAAGAGGGAGATGTCATGTTTCAAGCGAGTTGGTTAACCCGATGTGTAAAGACCGCCAGCCTGGCCGGAATGTTTGCGCCGATGATGGCCCAGGCGGATTTCGTCGAAGACAGTCACTTGGGGCTGGGCCTGCGTAATTTCTACATTGACCGCGACTTTCGAGGCGAGAACCCGAAGAACTCTCGCGTCGGTAGCTGGACCCAGGGTTTTGATCTGCGCTTCATTTCCGGCTACACAGAAGGCCCGCTGCAATTTGGCCTGGACGCTTCGACGCAGTACGCCTACCGACTCGACGGTGGTGGCGGCAGGGGGCCGGACAGCATCATTCCTTACAGCACGAGCAAGCACGAACAGGCAACCGACTACGGTCGTGGCGGGTACACAGCCAAAGTCCGTTACTCCAAGACCGAGCTGAAATTTGGTGAGCATCGACCCACGCTGCCAGTGGCGTACATGGACGATTCAAGACAATTGGTGACCACGTACCACGGCACGCTCATCGAGTCCAAAGAGGTCGATAAGCTGACGCTCACGGGCGGGCGGTTCACCGAGATCAGCGGCCGGGAATCTTCCAACAGCGAGAAGATGTACCTGTTCAACGGTCCCGACATACAGCGTCGCAGTGACGGTCTGAACTTCGGTGGGGCGAGTTATGCGTTTACCCCGTCGCTGACCGGCACTTACTTCTACGGCCAACTCGAAGACATCTACCGACAGCACTACCTGGGCGGTACTTACCTTACCGATCTGGGCGCCGGTTACGGCCTGAAAACCGACCTGCGCTACTTCAACAACAAGCAGGATGGCGACGCACTGTACGGGCGTATCGACAACCGCTCCTACGGCATCATGACCACCGTGCGCAAAGGCGCTCACTCCTTTGGCCTGGGTTACCAGCGGATGCTCGGCGACAGCGCATTCCCGACCCTCAACGGCTATGCGCCGCAACCCTACCTGGTGAACTGGTCCGCCATTGCCTTCATCAAACCGAACGAAAAATCCTGGCAGGCACGTTACGACTACGATTTTGCCGGCCTGGGCTTGCCGGGTCTGAAACTGATGACGCGCTACATGCGCGGCAGCGGGATCGATCGCGGTGCGCTGAGCGATAACAGTGAATCGGAGCGCAATATCTACCTCTCCTACGTGATTCAGGAGGGGCCACTGAAGAACCTCGGCGTGGAGCTGCGCAACATCAACGTCAAGTTTCACCAGGGCAATAACTTTGATGAAAACCGCCTGATCACCACCTACACCTGGAAGTTCTGGTAGGCATAAAACGCCCCTCGGGGGTAACACCTGCCTGGGCATCTGGGCAGGTAATACCCAACCACACTTTCCTGACGGTGCATGACCTTCGTGCCGACCGAGTCGTGAATGCACTTTTTTGCAGCGCATCCCCCATGTTTAGGGCGCGCAAAGGCGAAAAGGGCAGTCGGGAGTTTCTCGGGCAGAAGCTTTTCTGTCCGTTTATTCGGTGAATGTTATCCGCATATTTCGGCAACCGACCAAAGGGCAGTGAGCGGCATGAAGCTTGCTCTTTCTCCCGTCAAAGGCGTGCCGTTAGAGCGCGCCCATAAAATAGCCGTGGGTGCCCGTGATGAGTACAACTGAAGATGTACATGTTCGAGACATTCGTATCGAACGTTATGACCTCAATGGCGCACGACAATGGATGGCCGGCATTTGCGGCCCACACTTGCTCAAGACCAGCACGCCTAACCGCATTCAGTTCCATCACAGCGGCAACGTGCTGAAATCGATGTCCACCACATTGGGCATCATCGAGTACGGCACTGACGTCACTGTCGGCATCGAAGATGTCGACCACCTGAACAGCTATAGCCTCAGCCTGCCGTTGGTGGGCGAGCAACACTTGAGCAAGAATGGTTGCCAGGTCACGTCCGATGCCGATCGCGGGATCATCGTCTCTCCGCATGAAAACCAGGAGCTGTCGATTGCCGGCGATTGCCGCAAGGTCCAGGTGGTTATCACGCGGGCAGCAATGCGCAAATCTCTCGAAGACATGCTGCAACGGCCACTTGAAATGCCGCTGCGCTTCGAGCCGGTGATGGACGCTGTCAATGGATCTTCGGCTTCGTGGTGGCGGATGGCGCGCTACTTTATCGGCGAGCTGGAGCGCAGCCGAGAGCTGTATGACCAGACGTTTTTCACCCGCGACATTGAAAGCTCGCTGATCAAGGGCCTGATCCTCGCCCAGCCGAATAATTATTCGGAGGAGCTGCGTGATGTGCTTGGGGTGAAGCTGCCGCATTACCTGATTCGCGCCAAGCAATACATTCACGACAATGCTCGCGAAGTGTTGCACCTGGAAGACATCGAGGCCGTGTCGGGTGTGTCGCGGTTCAAGTTGTTCGAGGGGTTCAAGAAGTACTTCGGCATGTCGCCGATGGCTTACTTGAAAAAGCATCGCCTGGGCGCGGTGCGTCAGGAAATCCTGGAGGACAATTCGGCGCGCAATATCTCGGTGATTGCCATGGGCTGGGGTTTTACGCATCTGGGGCGCTTTTCCAGCGAGTACCGCAAGTTGTTCGATGAAACACCGAGCATGACCCTGCAGCGCAACGAAGCGCGCCGTAACCGGTCGTTCTGAGCCATGGCTATTTTACTCGCGCAGCCTGCGCAAGACGTGGGCACCCGGCTCGATCTTTCTCGCCTGTGCCAAACCCCGGTGTTTACCAGCCGCTCACGCTCAGAGAGTCATCGCCTGCTTGCCCGCGAGCTGGTGGAGCACGACCTCAGTTGGCGTGGTGACAATGTCGACACTGCTTTTTTCCGTGCCGAGGTCGGGCGTTGCCAACTGTTTGTGTTGCGCTACGGCGCCGAGGTTGAAGTACGGCCGAGGCCCTTCACCGATTTCGTGTTGATGCAAATGCCTTTGCGCGGACGGGCGAGTATTGAGTGTGATGGGCTGGCGCTAGAGCTGGAAGCGGGGCAGGTAGCGGTCCTCTCGCCAAACCGCCAGGCGCGGCTGGTGTGGCACAGCGGCTGCGAACAGTTGTTGCTCAAGGTGCCACGCAGTTTGTTGCGTCTGATGCAGGAGCGGTTGGTGGACGAAGGAGGGCTGGCTGCAGATTTCTCATTGCCGGCGGCTTACCGGCTCGACACGGGCCAGGCGCGTGGCTGGTTGCGGTTGGTGGACAATTTGCTCGAACAATTGGGTGCCAGTGCTGGCGACCCTGTACACGCTCACTGGCTGCGGCATCTGGAAGAAAGCCTGCCGCTGTTTTTACTGACCCATCCGCCACACGTCGAGTGCGCCGAGGCCACAGTCGTCGAATCTGCGGCACAGCGCCAGGCGTTGCGTCAGCTGCAGAAAATCGAGGGTTTGATGCGAGGCCATATGGGCGAAACGCTGTCGTTGGGGGAGTTGGCAGCAGCAGGTGGGATGAGCGTACGCAGCCTCAACACCCTGTGCCAACGCTGTTACGGGCAAACTCCCATGGAGCGTTTGCGCAACCTGCGATTAGAGGCGGTGCGTGAATGTTTGCTCGGCCGTCGCGACTTGAGCATCACCGAAGTGGCGTTAGAGCATGGCTTTGGCCATTTAGGACGTTTCGCCCGCTACTACCGCGAACGTTTTGGCGAACTGCCGCACCAGACTGCCAGCGGCAAGATCAACTGAGCAACGCGCTCTCGACCCCCCAACCCTTTGGAAACCGGCTTGCAAGCGATGGCGATTTTACGGACGCCATCACCGGCAAGCCGGTTTCCTACGGGATTTGCGTTATTGCATCAATGCCGGCATACACCACCGATCCGTAGGAGTCTGGCTTGCCAGCGATGGCGATTCCGAGACCGCCATCACCGACAAGCCGGTTTCCTACGGGACTTGGGTTAACCACATCAATGCCGGCATTCACCACCGATCCGTAGGAGACTGGCTTGCCAGCGATGGTGATTTCGAGACCGCCATCACCGGCAAACCGGTTTCCTACGGGGCGCTATTCGGCCAATTGCCCATCAGTGTATTGGACGGCAATTGTTCGTCGAGCAGCTTCTTCGCGGATTCGATCCCGGCCACGGGCAGGCCGGTCGGGTCGAGCAGGCCGATCTGCACCAGCACACTGGCCTGGTCCCAGTAAATGTGTTCGTGGCAAAGTTTGTCACCCCGGAACTTGATCGCGCCCAGCATCGGGATTTCGACGTATTTTCCGGTGGGTGCGACGTTAGGCAGCATCCAGTCGATTTCGGTGGTGTGGGTGAAGCACATCACAAACTCATCGACGATTTGCGAAGCGCCCACGGTGCGCGAAATGGGCACCAGTTTCATGTCGGGTGGGTTGGCATGGACAAAATGGTTCTGATAAAAACGGCTCAACTCCTTGTAGCCAACGCCACCGGTCATGGTCGGGATGTGGTTGACGTAGGGTTCAGCCACCATGGTTGCCATGGTCGCCGGCACATCGCGCACGGCGAACTCAAACTCGATGTGTTTTTCCCAGAGATCGGACAGGTTGTAGTGCGGGCCGATTTCCTGTCTCAGCGCGGCGATGCTGCGTTCGTGCGCCATTAATGCGGCCGGTTTGTTGTAATGCATGCCGCCATGACGGGCGAAGGCGTGGTCGACGTCGGGGTAGGTGTAAATGTTGACCTTGTCGCGTCCCGCCAGACACTTGCTGATGAGCGCCCTGGCATCGGCATCGCAATACCCGTCCTGCTCTGCGAAATGCAACACGAGGCGCCCTTTGATCTGGTTGGCCTCTTCCAGTAAATGTTCGATGCCCATCCCGTAATAACCGACAGAGCACGCGACCTCGGTACGCGTCGCGGTCAGATAGGAGAGCTTGCCGCCCATGCAGAATCCGACATAGCCAAGGCCTGCCGCATCGACTTCAGGCAAGCCGCGCAGTGCTTTGAAACTGGCGTCGATATCGTCGACAGCCTTATCGATGTCCATGCGTTGGAACAGGTCGATTGCACGGGCGAAATCGGCTTCGGTGTAGCCCAGTTCAACACCGGGCTCCAGGCGCCAGAACAGATCCGGCACCAAGGCGACGTAGCCTTCCTCGGCATAGAAGTCTGCCACTTGGCGCATGTTGGCGTTGATGCCAAAAATCTCCTGGCCAATCACCACGCCCGGGCCTTTGCCGCTAGCGGGGAGTGCCAGGTAGCCGGCGAACGTGCCGCTGCCGTCACTGGCCTTCACATCGATCATCTTGCCCATGTCATTTCCTCGTTATCGACTCATCAGTTGGTCTTGTTTATAACGTTGCGAAAGGGATGCTGGAGGCTATCCGACCTTTCACCCAAGGTCACGCAGTCGCTCGAACCACACGCGTGGCGACAGGCCTTGGTCGGGGCCGAGGATCGAGAAGCCGCCGTCCACCGGAATGTCCACGCCGGTGATCCACGAGGCGCCATCGCTACAAAGGAAGGCGACGACCTGGCCCACTTCATCGCCTCGGCCGACACGTCCCAGCGGATGAAACGTAGCGCCAACACGGTCAGCCACCGCAAGGTCGCCGCCGCTGAGGTTGGCCACCGAAGGCGACCAGGTCCAGGCCGGCGAAACACTGATCACTCGGATCGACACCGGCGCGAGGTCCACGGCGAGGTTGCGGGTCAGTTGCAGCAGCCCGGCCTTGGACGCCGGATACAGCGCACGCCCGGCCGCACCAAACTTGCCGCCCGTACTGCCAATGTTGATCACGGCGCCGCCGTCGCTCATTCGCGGCGCGGCCTTTTGCACAAAAATGGCTGCAGAGATCAGGTTCACGTTAAGCGTTTGTAGCCATTGCGCGCGGTCTGACAACAAGCCCTGATCGTCGTACAGGCAGGCGTTGTTGACCAGTATGTCGAGCCGGCCAAAGGCTGCCAGCGTTGCCTCGATGCAATCGTCGATGTCCTCGTCCAGCTCGACGTTGCACGCAACAAAACGACACTGCTCACCCAACTCTGTAGCCAATGCCGCGCCGGTTTCACGGTTGCGCCCCACCAGCATTACGCTGGCGCCGGCCAGCAGAAGTTGCCGCGCAATATCTGTGCCCAGGCCTTGGGTGCTGCCGGTGACGATGGCCACCCGGCCGTTAAGATTGGCAGTCGGGACTGTTTTCATGACGTGCGCTCCAGAACGCTGTTGACGTCGCTGATGGTGGCGATCAAGCGCATGCTTTCGAGGGCCGCCAGATGCGTCGCGGGTGAGGCTGCAGCGCACGCATCGGCGAGTACAGTCACCTCAAAACCGCAATCGACAGCGTGCCGCACCGTGCTTTCCACGACTGAATGGGTAGCGACTCCGGCGATCAGTAATTGCTGCGCATCGAGCCGGCGCAGCAAAATATCCAGTGGTGTGCCGTAAAACGCGTTGATGCGAGTGTGAGTGACGATGAACTCATCGGGGCTTTCCTGTGGGCCCAAGACATCATGGAACTGCGCGCCCCACGAGCCTTCCTGCACAGCGCCACTGGCCGCCACTGCGCGCAGGATTGGCGCGTTCTGCAGCAGGTCGGCATAGTCCGGGCGGTAGGCCACGCGCACATGAATGATCGGCCAGCCCCGTGCGCGTGCCGCGTGCTGCAACCTGCTGGCGGCATCGATAAGCGCATTGCGTGCGGGGTCGTCGGCTCGCAGGCCGACCCGGATCAATCCGTCGGGGTGCAACACATCGTTCTGATAATGCAGGGCCAGCACGGTTGGGCGCGTCATCAGACAAACACCTCCAGGTTGGCGAACACGTCATTGCAGTTGATCAAGTCGACGCGCTTGAGCTGTATCTTCCAGTCGCCGCTGTCCTGGGTGGCCAGCTTGTAGGTGTAGCGTCCGGCAAGCTGGCGCTGTTCCAGGCGCCATTCACTGACCTGGAAAGTCGCACTCACCACCAGCAAACCCTGGCTGTCGAGGCCTTCGACCATGACGTTGCCCACCAGGTGCGCTGTTTGCGTGGGCGGCTGCTGTGACCAGTTGCGTACGTTTTCCACCCGCCGGATGCGGACTTCGCGCAGCATGCGGTTTTCCCAGAACAACGAAATATGTTCGAACGGATCCACCTGGCCATGTTTTTGCGGCACCCAATACATGCCCGAATCCGTGAACAATTGATCCCATTCCCAGAACCGTCGCTCGTCCAGCAGACGGGCTTCGCGGTACAGGAATTGTTCGATCTGGCGCAGTGTTTCGCTGGGCACCTGGGCCGCAGTCAAGGCTTGAGTCGAGACGTCGAACGAGCGATCAAGCAGCATGGGTGCTCTCCTTGGCAATCAGGGTGGCGGTCATGTAGTGCTTCCACGCAGCGAACTGATTGCGCATCGGTAACTCGCTGGTGCCATTGGTCGAGACGGCGCCATCAGCCAGCACCTGGTCGGTACCGACATATCGGTGCATGCTGATCCACTCGCCGCCACGGGTCATGTTGCCTTCCTGGCAACGGGCATAGACTTCGACGTCATCGGGCATGACGTTGGACGATGGTGAGTTGATCACGTTGGCATAGGTCAGCGCACGATCGAACACGGCGTCCGGTGCGCCCTTGCAGCGAAAGGTCTGGATTTCCACCAGCGTGCGGTCGACGGCCATGGGGCGGATCACCCGGAACTGCATGAACACCGTGTGCGGCGAGCCGCTGCCATAGATCACCGTGTTATGGCGGTTCATCCCCAGAATGCTGCGCGCACGTTCTTCACCATAGGCCTGGCTAAGGCACTCGAAATGCGCCTTGGCGACGTCATCACGCTCGGCGGCGGCGGGGTCAAAAATCGCTTCCATGTAGCCGTGGCCATTGTTGTAGGCGCGTAATTCGAGCTTTTCCCAGAAGTCATACGGTTCACCGTTGCCATCCATGATCAGCAGTTCGAAAGGCATTTCACCCAGCGATTCGGCTTCGCTACGGGCCGCTTGCACGGATGATTCGTGGGTGACGCGGGCGTGCATGGTGTCGTGCAGGTTTTCGTAGAAGACCTTCCAGTTGGAACGTTGCATCACCCGGAAAATGCCCCCGGCCACTTCGACTTCGCCTACGGGGGAGCGGTCGCAAAGGTTATCGATGGAGGTGATAACGCCGCCGAGGAAGCTTTGAAGATCGGGGCCGTGATCGATCTGACTGGCAAATACGAAACCGCGATAGCTGTCGACACGCGCCAGCCCGACCATCGAGAAGTCGGGGTGCTGCGGGTTGAAGCAGGTGCCTTCAAAGGCGTTTTTCAAGGGCGCAGAGAGGTGCTGGCCATCGAGTTTGAAGGTCCATGCGTGGTAAGGGCAGCGGAAGAATTTACCGACATTGCCATCGCCCTCGGCCACCAGTTTGGCGCCCTTGTGCGGGCAGCGGTTGTAGAGCACGTTGACACGCTTGTCGGCGCCACGAACCAGAATTACATCTTGATCGCCGATGCGCGTGGTGTGGTAGTCGCCAACATGCTTGACCTGGCTTTCATGGCCGACGTAAATCCATGCCTGGCCATAGATGCGCTGCATTTCCAGATCGAAAAGCTGCGGGTCGGTGTAGACACTTTTATGCACGCTGTCATGGCGTACCAGTGCCGCGATCTGTTCGTTCGAGGGAATCATGTTTTCTCCATTTCAATAGCCATAAACGGGTGCACGCTGTGCAGCACCGCCGTTACAAATCGAGCACCAACCGGGCACTGCTGGCGCGGGATACGCAGGTACAGAAACTGCCGCCAGCGCGCTCGCGTTCCGACAGGCAGATGTCGCGGTGTTCGGCGTCGCCTTCCAGTACCTGAGCCACGCACACGCCGCAGTCACCGCGACGACAATCAAACATCGGGTCCAGCTCGGCTTCGATCATGGCGTCCAGCACGCTCTTGCCCGCCGGCACCAGCAACGTCACGCCACTGGCGCGCAATTCCACTTCAAAGCCACTGTCGGCATCGGTCTCGAGCGTGCCGATGAACAGTTCGCTGTGCACCTGGTGATCCGGCCAACCGAGTTCACAAGCGATGTGCAGCACGTTGGCGATCATCGATTTGGGGCCGCAAACGTATAGCTGGCGGCCGCTCGTTGGGGAGCCCAGCAGGGTCGCCAGCGGCAAGCGCCGCGTAGGGTCGCCACCGCTGATCCAGCAGTGCGCCGCGTGCACCGTCCGCACTTCTTCCAGGTACGCCATGCGAGTCGCATCGCGTCCTGCGTAATGCAGGGTGAAAGGGCGACCTTGCGCGGCGAGCGCCCGTGCCATGCCGAGCATCGGGGTAATGCCTATGCCGCCGGCGATCAGCAGGTAGTCGTCGGCGTCTTCCAGTAGCGGGAAGTGATTTTTCGGGACGCGTGCCGCCACCTGTTGGCCGGCCTGGAGTGCGTGAATCCAGCGAGATCCTCCGCTGCTTTGCTCTTTCAGTTGCACGGCGATTTCGTAATGCCCGGCCTCCGGCAGGTTGACCAGCGAATAGGCGCGCCATGAAGGTTTTTCACCGGGGATTTGCAGTTCGATATGCGCACCGGGCGTAAAACCGGGCAATGCGTGTCCGGCATCAGGCACCAGGATCAAGCGGCGGATATTGGGGGTGAGCGGGTCGATCCGTTCGATACGCAAAGACAGACTGGACATGTACGATTCCTGAACGGGGCGAGCAATGCTCGCTGTTTTGAAGTCGTACTGACTGTAGGGAAGGGCGGGAGGGCAAAAAAGCCGAAACAGGCAAGTCGATATCCGCATTTTGCGAAAATGCGCGGGAGCCTGATCATCAGCGCGAGTTGTTTAAAATTGTGCGCTGAATGGATGTCTGCGGGGCGACGCGCTACATTTTGTTTTTCAATACTTAAGGAAGGCCCATGCACCGGTTGATTGGCGTAGTGATGGTGTCATTGTTGGCGGGGTGTTCGTTGCCCGCATCGTTGGTGCCCGGTGAGCCGAACGTCAGCAAGTACAGCGCAAAACCGCCCAAGGATTTCGCGGCCTGTGTGCTGCCGCTGTGGAAGGAGCAGGTCTCCAATACCACCCAGACAGGCATTTCCAACGGCTACCGGATCAAGGCGCCCAGCGTCATCACGGCTGACGAAATCCTCGACGTCGTCAAATCAAAGGATGGCAGCCATGTGTCGCTTTACCAGGGCCCACCCTGGGCAAAGTCAGGTGCGTTGCGCAAGGCCGTGCATGATTGCCTGTAGGGCTCAGTCGGTGATGTCGGTCAGCTGAATCGCCTGGTCGTCGGGTGCCGGGGCAGTGTTTTTTCTGTCCCGGCGTTCGCTTATCCAGTTGTCCACCTTCGCCCCAAAATCCTCGGGCGCCTTGCGTCCAAGCTTTCTGGAAAGATCAAGAATAGTCTGCTGGGCGAGTGCTTCTTCCATGCGTTTTTGTGCGGTCATCATGGCGCTATGCACTGCGCAGTGACCCTCCAGTGCCCAGTCGGGTGCATCCCCGTCGAACAAGGCACAGCGCCCGCGAATCTCGCGGCATTCAAAAATGCGCTTCCGGCCGTCAATGGCGTTGACGATGTCCAGGATGCTGATTTCATCACTAGGGCGGGCAAGCTTGAAACCGCCGCGCACACCCTCAGTCGCTTCCACCAGTTTTGCCTTGGCCAGTTTGGTGAATATTTTCGCCAGATAGTCCAGCGGCACGCCTTGCAGTTCGGCAAGGTCGCGCACGCTCGCCTCGCGGGTGTTGCCGCCTTTACCCACCAAAAAAATCAGGCAATGAATACCGTATTCAACGCCTGCGCTGTAAAGAGACATATAAATCTCCGACAAAAGTAGTCGTCAATATTAGCAGTGCTCTATCAGGCAGGCAACGGCTGCAGGGTACGACCGATTTTTTTGTTTGGGTTGTTGCGTCATGGCCTGTGGGCGTTTCGAGAGGATTTCGGTGACGCATCGCAACGCTCGATTGTTTAGATCGGGAAAAACCGATTGCGTGAATTAACTAGGATCAATATAGTCGTAGTTGTTCGGTTGGCAGTGCCAAGCACTCAGCGTGACCTTCCCCCATTCGTTTGTGGTCTTCCCCCCTTTGGAGCGATAGATGAAACAGCACATTTTGGTAATCGGCGCAGGTTTTGGTGGCATGTGGACGGCGTTGAGCGCCACGCGCCTGTTCGATATTCACGGTCATAACGACGTTGAAGTGACCGTTCTGGCCCCGCAGGCGGAGCTACGAGTGCGTCCGCGCTTTTATGAGCCGAACGCACACCAACTGGCCGCACCGATTGGCGAGCTGTTCGATGCCGTAGGTGTCAATTTCATCAAGGGCGCTGCCGAGACCATCGACGTGCAGCAAAAGCGTGTGGGTTACGTCGATGAATTTGGGGCAAAACAGGTGCGCAGCTACGACAAACTCGTTCTGGCTTCCGGCAGCCGTCTCGCCGTGCCGAATACGCCGGGTGTCGCGGAATTTGCCTTTGACGTTGACCAGATCGAACACGCCGTGCGCCTCGAAAAGCACCTTGAATCCTTGGTGCACCTGCCACAAAGCAGCGCTCGAAACACCGTGGTGGTTGCGGGTGGTGGTTTTACCGGGATTGAAACTGCGACTGAAATGCCCGCTCGTTTGCGTGCCATTCTCGGAGACGAAGCTGATATCAACGTTATTATCGTTGACCGTGGCGAGAAGATCGGTGCGTCCATGGGCGAAGAAATCAGCCTGTCGATCGCTGATGCCAGCACCGAACTGGGCGTGAAGTGGCGGTTGAACGCCTCTGTAGTTTCCGTCGATGACAATGGCGTTACCCTGGCCGATGGTCAGCGTATCGATGCCAAAACGGTGGTCTGGACCACCGGTGTGCGGGCCAGTTCGTTGACCGAACAAATTCCTGGCGAGCGCGATCAGCAGGGGCGCCTGCACGTGGATGGCAATTTGAGAGTCGTCGGCCAAGAACACATTTTTGCGACCGGAGACGTCGCCCGGGCGGCCTCTGATGATATCGGCAATTTCGCAATGATGACCTGTCAGCACGCCATCGTCCTGGGGCGTCATGCCGGCAATAATGTCGCCGCGCAAATCCTCGGCGTGGCCCCGACACCCTACCGTCAACCCAAGTACGTGACGTGCCTGGATTTGGGGGCCTGGGGCGCGGTTTACACCGAAGGCTGGGATCGCCAGGTCAAACTGGTCAAGCAGGAAGGCAAGTCGCTGAAGACCCAGATAAACACGGTGTGGATCTACCCTCCAGCGGCCAATCGTGAATCCGCGTGGGCCGCTGCAGATCCGCTGATACCGATTGCCTGAGTGGCCGAAAGCTGCGTTTGAATAACGCAGCCAGTCCAGGAAAATCCCGCCAGGAATCTCGCTGGCGGGATTTTTTGTGCCCCGAAAAGTTGCGTCTGTGAAATTAAGTCTGTATTTTTTCATGAAATTAAAAATACAAAATTTCACGAGGCCGGCATGTTTCAGCAATCCACCCACCACGTAGACAGCTATTACGCCCATTCCTGTGCGGATCGTTTGGTGGATCGGGCGGCTTTGCAAGGTGAGCACCAAGCCGACGTAGTGATCATCGGCGCCGGCTTCAGCGGTTTGCACACGGCCTTGCGCCTGGCCTTGGCCGGCAAACGCGTCACCGTGCTCGAGGCCAGTCGAGTGGCGTGGGCAGCCTCTGGGCGCAATGGCGGGCAGGCGATTCTCGGCTGGTCGTGTGATATGCCGCCGCTGGAGGCTGCACTGGGCTATGAACGCGCAAGGCGTTTGTGGGATGGCATGCGCTGGGCCGCGCGGGAGTTGCGCGATTTGCCGGGTCGGCACTATTTCGATTGTGATTATCGGGCCGGTCATCTGTGGACGTCGGTGTTGCCGCGGCGGGTGAGTTTGCTGACGGATTGGCAGCACGAGGCGAGCCATAAATGGGGGCACGACGGTTTGCAATTCATCCCGCGTGAGCAATTGCCGCAATGGGTGGCCAGTGATCGTTATCAGGCCGGGTTGTTCGATCCTGAAGGCGGGCACTTGAACCCATTGAAGTTGGCACTTGGCCTGGCTGCCGCGATTGAGCGAGCCGGCGGCAGTATTCATGAGCAAAGTAAAGCGCTGAGCTATCGCCAGGAGGGTGATCGCTACGTGGTTACCACCGAACGCGGGCTCATTCGGGCCGATGTATTGGTGCTGGCCTGCAACGCCTACCTTGATCGGCTGGACTCCTCGCTGTCGAGCCGCGTGTTGCCTGTCGGCACTTACCAGGTAGCCACCGCGCCGCTCTCTGAAGAGCTGGCAACCTCGCTGTTGCCGGGCAATGTGTGCGTTACCGACAACCAGTTTGTGCTCGATTACTTCCGGCGCACGCCGGATAACCGGTTGCTGTTCGGCGGTGGTTGTACCTACCTCGGCGGGATGCCGAAGGACATCGCGGCAGCCACGCGGCCCTTTCTGCAGCGCGTGTTCCCGCAGTTGCAAGGCGTGGATCTGGAGTTCGCTTGGGGCGGACACATAGACCTGACCCTCAAGCGCACACCGGACATTGGCCGGCGCGGCGAGTTGTACTGGCTGCAGGGGTATTCCGGCCACGGTGTGCTGCCGACATTGGCCGCGGCACGCGCCGTATCGGACGCAATACTCGGTCAATCAGATGAGTTGGCGTTGTACGAAGGGTTGATCAACGACAGCTTCCCCGGCGGCCAATACATGGCGGCCCCGTTGGAAGCTATCGGCAAGGCCTGGTATCGATTACGCGACAGCCTTTGAACCGCACCCTTACTGGAAGCCATCGATGGACATGCAAGAAGAAATATCAGCGTTGGCGATCTTGATTCAGGACCTGCGCAAACACAAAAAGTACACGTTGAAAGAGCTGGCCGATAAGATCGGGCGCTCCGTCGGCTTCCTCTCGCAGGTCGAGCGTGGGCTGTCGCGCCCCACAGTGGCGGACCTGACCGCCATCAGCGAAACCCTTGGCGTGCCGACCACTTATTTCTACAGCCTGCCCAAACCCAAGGTATTGCCCTGGGTCACCCGCCCGGACGAGCGTCGCACCCTGTATTACGCCGACGGGATCACCGACATCATGGTCTCGCCGAAAATGCGCGCCTCTTTTTCGATGCTCGAAAGCCGACTCGAGGCCGGTGCCAGCAGCGGTGACCGGCACATGAATGACAGCTCGGAGCAGGGCGGTTATGTCCTCGAAGGGGAACTGACGCTGTGGCTGGATGACGATCTACCGGTGACGCTGGGCGTCGGCGACAGCTTTCAACTGGCCAGTCATACCCATTGCCGCTATGGCAATTTAACCGACCATCTCACCCGGGTCCTGTGGGTCTACACCTGATTAAAACAACAAGGAACACCATGATGGATGCTGTGTGCTCAGATCTGCTGGCCGAGGTTCGAAACTTTCGCCAGCGATTTCCCGATGTGCGTTACGTGGACCTGATCTCCCTGGACATCCCGGGGCATTTCTACGGCAAGCGTTACCCGATCGAGATGCTGGAAAAAGTGGCTGCGGGCAGCGTACTGAAGCTGCCGCAAAACTGCGTGTTGCTGGGCGCCCAGGGCGGGCTGTTCAAGATTGGCGACTACTGTTTCAACGATGGCGACCCGGATGCGCCGCGTCGCCTGGTGGCCGGGACATTGAAACCGGTAACGTGGGAAAAACAAGTGCTGGGGCAGATGCTGATCACCTCCGACGGCACTGAAAAACCGATTGAATTCGAACCGCGAGAAGTCCTGGCGCGCGTGCTGCAGCGCCTCGCTGGCAAAGGTTTGTTCCCGGTGGTGGCGTTCGAGCTGGAGTTTTATCTGTTCGATCGTCAATTGCGTGATGGCTTGCCACAGTTCGCCCGGGATCCGTTGACCGACGACGCCGACGATCAGCCGAACATGCACATCGAACGGCTGTCACGATTTGCCCCTGTGCTTGATGAAATGGTCGAGACCGCA
This sequence comes from Gordonia sp. IEGM753, assembly GCF_050321825.1. Classification (NCBI taxonomy): domain Bacteria; kingdom Bacillati; phylum Actinomycetota; class Actinomycetes; order Mycobacteriales; family Gordoniaceae; genus Gordonia; species Gordonia sp. IEGM753. The sequence continues at coordinate 2,258,060 of NZ_JBNQGB010000001.1, read as the reverse complement.
CGGGCGCAAGGCGTCGATGCCACGGTGATCACCGCCGAACTCGGCCCCGGTCAGTTCGAGATCAATTTTGGCCACCTCGACGACGGCTTGCGTGCCGCCGATTGGGCCGCCTTATTCTGCCGTAGCACGCGTGGCGTGGCACTCAAGCACAATTACCGCGCCAGTTTCATGGCCAAGCCTTACCTGCAGCATCCCGGCAGCGGCATGCATGTGCATGTGAGCCTTTACGATGAAGCCGGGAATAACGTGCTGGCTGCGAACGAGCAGCGAGCGTTGCGTCATGCCGTGGCGGGTTGCCTTGAGGTGTTGCCGCACTGCATGCCGATCTTCGCCCCCAATCACAATGCCATGCGCCGCTTGAGCGGCACCGTCAACGTCGCGACCCGCGCGAGCTGGGGTTTTGAAGACCGCGACGCCTGCCTGCGGGTGCCCGAATCGGACGCTGGAAATCTGCGTGTTGAACATCGGCTTGCCGGCGCCGATGCCAATCCTTACCTGGTATTGGCAGCGATTCTGGTGGGGTTGGAGCAAGGCCTGGAGGCCGCACGTGAACCGATTGCGCCTCTCAACGAAGACCGCAGCAGCGGTATCGATTTTCCAACGCAAATGCTTGAAGCGGTGCAGTCCATGCAAACCAACGCACAGCTACGCGAAGGCTTGGGCGCCGAGTTTGTTGATGTCTACTGCGAGAACAAACGCCAAGACCATTTGGCGTTCATGCAAGATATCAACGCGCGTGAATACCGTTGGTTTTTATAATCACCCCTTAAAAAATTGTGGATATTTAACAGGTTATCGACCTTAGTAACTTTATGGTTAATAAAAATATCTTGTTACATGTCGAAATATTCCGTAATATCCGCCCCGCGTTCACCACCACGGTTTATGCATTTTGAGTCCCAGGCGTCCATCAGCTGCCTGGGCTTTTTTTTGCCTGCAATTTGGTGAACTCCCACCTGATTCGAATAGATCGACCCATCGCGAGCAGGCTCGCTCCCACAGGTTTTGTAGTGAACGCCAACCACGTGTTCGACACAGACCCACAGGTTTTGTGGTGAACGCCAATCAAGTGCTCGACACCGATCAAATGTGGGAGCGAGCCTGCTCGCGATGACAATGTGTCTGCCAATAATGATGTTGAATGTTCCGGCCCCTTCGCGAGCAAGCTTGCTCCCACAGGTTTTGTGGTGAACGCCAATCAAGTGCTCGACACCGATCAAATGTGGGAGCGAGCCTGCTCGCGATGACAATGTGTCTGCCAATAATGATGCTGAATGTGCCGGCCCCATCGCGGGCAAGCCCCCTCCCATAGGTTTTGTGGTGAACGCCAACCAAGTGTTCGACACCGATCAAATGTGGGAGCGAGCCTGCTCGCGATGACAATGTGTCTGCCAATACTGATGTTGAATGTGCCGGCCCCTTCGCGGGCAAGCCCGGCTCCCACAAAAATGGATAGTGAGCACCAACTAAATGTTCAGTGCCCCACCAATTCCTCCAGCAGTTGTTCCTTGTAGCCCTGCAAAATAGTCGAACTGCGGTCGCGGGGATGAGGCAGGTCAACTCTGATTTCGTGCTTGATGCGACCCGGATGAGCGTCCATCACAATCACCCGGTCGCCCAGGTACAACGCTTCCTCGATGTCATGGGTGACCATGATGACGGTGCAGCGCTGTTGCACCCAGATGCGCTGCAACTCGTGTTGCAGGCGCACGCGAGTCAGGGCATCCAGCGCGCCAAGGGGTTCGTCCAGTAACAATACTTTCGGCTTGTTGATCAGCGCCCGGGCGATGGCTGCACGTTGCGCCATACCGCCGGAGAGTTGATGCGGGTAGGCGTTTTCGAAACCGTCGAGGTTGACCAAGGCGATGTGTTCGGCCACCAACCGGTCTTTTTCCGCCGATGACAGGGGATGGTTTTTCAACGCCAGGGCAATGTTTTTGCTCAGGGTCATCCACGGGAATAATCGGTGGTCCTGAAACACGATTCCGCGCTCTAGGCTGGTGCCAACAATCCGTTTGCCGTCCAGTAAAATGTCGCCTTCATAATCGGCTTCCAGGCCAACGATCAGCCGTAACAGCGTGGATTTACCGCAGCCACTGGCACCGACGATGCTCACGAACTCGCCGGGGCGCACCTGAAGATCAATGTTCTGCAGCACTGGAAGCGGTTGGCCTTCGATCCGGTAAGCCTTGCTCAGGCCGCGAATATCCAGCGCACCGGATTGCAATGAAGTGTGGTGTTGCTCCGCGTATTGGGCAATTGCGTTCATGGGTATTGGCCTTTCAACGAGTGTTGCGCCAGCGCAGCAGGTGGCGGCTCAGAAGAGTGAATAGCAGGGTCATCAAGTAACCGCAGAGGCCGATGCACAGTACGCTGAGGACAATGACTTCCATGCGTGAGCCGGCCTCGGCGTTCATCATCAAATTGCCCAGGCCCGCGCCGGAAGACAGGAACAGTTCACTGCCGACGGCCGTCACCCAGGCAAACGCCAAAGCGTGCAAGACGCCAGTGGCAATACTGGGCAGTGCTGCGGGCAGCAACACGTGGCAGAACTGCTGCCAACGACTCAATACCAGCACGTGGCCGACTTCGCGGTAGCGCTGTTCCACGTGACTGAAGCCTTGATAGGTGTTGAGCACCATGGGGTAAAACGCCGCCAGACTGACAATCAGCACCTTGGAGAATTCACCGTTGCCGAACCACATCGCGATCAGCGGGATCCAGCCGAGCATCGGCACCTGGCGGATCGAGTGGAACAGTGGGCCGATCAACCGATTGGCCACGGTAGACAGCGCCATCAGCACGCCCAGCAGCACGCCGAAGGCAATGCCGAACGCGAGCCCGGTGGTGGTGCGGGCAAGGCTGGCCCACAAGTTCACCAGTAACTCGCCGTTGGCCAACAGCTCGATCAGCGCCGAGCCAATTGTCGACAGCGGCACAAAGGCGTAAGCGCCAGCGGCGTCCTGCCTCGACAGCAATTCCCAGCCACCGATCAACAACAGTGGCAACAACAGGCCGCGTGCTTTATTGAAAAAACCAGACATTCACGGCTCCTAGCGGGTCTGCCAGCGGAACAGCCGCTGTTCCAGTTGGCGAAAACTAAAATCCAGTACAAAACCGATCACACCGGTGACCACCACGCCGACCATCACCACATCAATGCGCAACATCTGGCGGCTCATTTCAATCATCTGTCCCAGGCCGCTGTCGGCCGCCAGCAATTCGGTCGCCACCAACACCACCCAGGCGCGGGTCAGGCTGATGCGAAAACCGGTGATGATTCCAGGGGCGGCGGCGGGCAGGGCGATCTCGTGGACGAATGTCGGCCAGCGCAGGCGATAGACGTCAGCAACCTCAAAGTAGCTGCGCGGGATCGCTTTGACGCCCTCGCTGGCCGCCAGCGCAACGGGGAAAAATGCAGTCTTGGCGACGATGATGATCTTGAACGTTTCATCGATGCCGAACAGCAGCACAAACATCGGGATCAGCGCGATGCTGGGGATCTGGCGCAGCGTATGGAATAGCGCTGAGCAGTAGATCTCGACGTTCTTCGACAACGCCATCAGTACCCCGAATGCCAGGCCGCAGAGCGAGCCAATGGCGAAACCCAGCCCCAGTCGCGACAGGCTGTTAAGCAGGTGCTCGAGCAATTCGCCGCTGACGGACAGGGCTTCGAAGGTTTGCCAGACCTGTGCCGGTGGCACAAGCAGGTTACGCGGAAAAATCCCGGCCGCAGCCACCAGTGCCCACACCAGCAACAGGGCAGCGGGGGAGATAAGCCAGGTCAGAGACGACAACAGACGGTGAATGGGCATGGCAGGTCTTAATTCGGCGAAGTACCCAAGCGGTATCGCAAGAGCTGTGCCAGTGCCGCAATGTGTGCTGCAACGGGGTGACGCTATCGCTGGCAGGCCAGCTCCCACAGGACGGTGTACAACCTGTAGACATTGACCCGCCAGCAATAACGACAGCTACAACACTATCCATTGATGCCCTGCCAACAGCCGCTGCTGCCACAGCAACACCCAACCAGCAATTCCCTGCGATTGAGAAGACGCCATCACCGGCGAGCCGGTTTCCTACAAAATGTGCGAATGCCCGGCATCGTGATCCTCACCCGGCCCTGTAGGAGACTGGCTTGCCAGCGATGGCGATTTCACGGTCGCCATCACCGGCAAGCCGGTTTCCTACAAAATGTGCGAATGCCCGGCATCGTGATCCTCACCCGGCCCTGTAGGAGACTGGCTAGCCAGCGATTGCGATTTCACGGTCGCCATCACCGGCAAGCCGGTTTCCTACAAAATATGCGAATGCCCGGCATCGTGATCCTCACCCGATCCTATAGGAGACTGGTTTGCCAGCGATGGCGATTTCACGGTCGCCATCACCGGCAAGCCGGTTTCCTGTGGGCCTTTTTCAGCTCAGAAGTCGTAGCTGACGCTGGTGTAGTAAAACGCGCCTTGTGCACCTTCAGGGCTGGTGATCGAGTACTTCGGTACGCCGTACAACTGCGCGCCATCCGCCTTGTCGGGATGGGTGTCGAAAAGGTTGATCGCGCCCACCGACACTTTGAGCGCCTTGTTGAAGGTGTAGGAAAGGTCGAGGTCGGTTACCCATTGCGGGCTATAGGTCTGGTCCAGCGTCGGGTTGGTCGCGTTCAGGCTTTTCCATTCACCGTAGCGGCGCTGCGCCACGGTCACGCCCCATTGGTCATAGAGCCAGTTGGCGCTGAGTATCAGCTTGTTTTTTGGGGTGCCGTCTTCGATCAGGCCTTGGGTGGTGCGGCCGACAATCTGCGAGCCAGCAATGTTGCCGACGTCGCGCAGCGCGGTGATTTTGGTGTTGTTCTGGCTGTAACCGCTGCTCAGGTTCAGGCGTCCCCATCGTTGCAGGTCCACCTGATAGTTGCCGGTCAACTCGACTCCATCGGTGCGGGTGTCCGCGACGTTGGTGTAAAACGCCGCGCTCTGGATATTCGCGTAAGGCGTGCCGGCAAAGATCGGTGATACCACTGCTGTCGGCAACTGATCGGAGAGGGTGATGCGGTTGTCGATGTCGATGCGGTAGGCGTCCAGCGTTACCGAGGCATTGCTTAGCGGACGCCACACCAGCCCAAGGGAGTAACTGGTGGACTCCTCGGGTTTCAGCGATTTACCGCCCAGCAGTGCGGCTTCCGGGCTGTCGGCGCGCAGCGTGCGTTGCTGCACCTCTACGTAATTACCGCTGCCCGGTGGCTGTTCCACCACCTGCACGCTGAACGAAGACAAACCGCTCTGCACCAGCGACGGCGCGCGATAGCCCGTGCTGGCCGTGGCCCGTGCGGCGATCTGCGGCGTGAAGTCGTAGCGCAGCGAGAGCTTGCCGTTGGTGGTGTCGCCGAAGTCCGAATAGTGCTCGCTGCGCACCGCGACGCCAGCCTGGAACTTCTCGGTGATCTGGCCTTCGACATCGACGTAGGCGCCCAGCACTGTACGGTCCAGTGAGGCGGCGTCGACCTGGGTGATGCCTGAGTAGTAGCCGGGAATGCGTCGACGGGTAATCGGGTCGACAGTATTGAACAACGGCCCGTTCTGCCAGCCCGCTGCATCGCCGGCACTCAGCTCATAGTTCTCTTTGCGCCAGGCCAGGCCGGCAGAGAGTGTCAGCGGTTTGAACAGCAGGTCAGTCGGGAAATCGCGCACCCAGTCCAGCGTGATGTTGGTCTGGTCGGCATCACGTTGGCCGGTGTAGATCTTCTCTGGACTGTTGACGCCCCAGCTCGGGTTGATCGCGTTACGGTCGGTGGAATCCAGCGTGTTATCGCCATGATTGACCGCGAAGTCGAACGCGCCAAGTTGCTCGTTTTCATAGCGCAGGCCGCCGGTCAACGCATAGTCTTCCAACGAGTAGCGGGTGATCGGCAAGCGCCCGTCGGGAAAGCGTGCCAGCGCAGTCGAGCTGTAGTTATTGCGCAGCGTTGTCGGTGGGTCGAAAAAGCCTTCGGCATCGGTGTTTTTGTGCGAATACGTGGCGAAGCCATAGGCCGTCAAACCTTCACCGATGCCGATTTCACTGTTGGCGGCAAAATTGTATTGGTCCGACACATTGCCCGCGCCCCAACGCCAGGTGCGGTAGCGGTTATTCTGCTCACGCGCGGTGTTGATGCTGGTATCGCCGGGGTAGAAGATCCGGTTGTCGGGGTTGGTGTCGCTGGCCGGGTCCTGGCTGCCAGCGTCGAAACTCAGGGTCAGGAAGCCGTCGTTGGGCAGGGCAAAACCTTTCCAGCCGCTGAGTTTGCGCTGGATACCGTCACCCTTGTCGTAGCCACCAAAGCGGTAACCCAGGTTGCCGCCGTCATCCTTTTCCTTGAGCACAATGTTGATTACCCCGGCAATGGCGTCGGAGCCGTACTGGGCCGCGGCACCATCGCGCAAGATCTCGACACGCTGGATCGCACTCAGCGGAATCAGGCTCAGGTCGACCGCCGCCGCACCGCGTCCGTTGACCAGGCTTTGCCGGGTGACGTTGGCGCTGGTGTGGCGGCGTTTGCCGTTGACCAGTACCAGCACCTGGTCCGACGCCAGGCCACGCAAGGAAGCGCCCTGGGCGATGGAGCCGGCAAATGCGCCTTGCGGTGATTGCGGGTAAGTGAACGACGGTGACAGGGCGGTGAGGGCGCCCGACAAGTCGCTGGCGCCGGTCTGCTCCAGCTGCGCGGCAGACAACACGTCTACCGGTGCGGCGCTTTCCAGGGCGGTCACATCACTGCGGCGTGTGCCGAGTACCACCACCGTATCGAGAGGCTCGCTGCTATTGGCGGAGGGTTGGGTCTGGGCCGCCACGACAGGCACGGCAAAGCTGCCAATGACCAGCGCGACGGCGCCGGCCAACGGAGTGCGATGGAACATAACGGGATTCCTTTCGAGGGCAGAGGGGATCAACAGGCGCCGACCAGGCAGCGCCTGCTAAGGGGATTTATCAGAAGCGGCTGGTGACGCTCAGGCCCACGGTGCGCGGGTCGCCGTAGGTGATGACGTATTGGCCGAGCGTACCGTTTGGCCGGCCGTGAACCTGATAACGACGGTCGGTGACGTTATTGACGAAACCGGTGACGCTGAGTTTTTCATCCGGGCTGAACCATGTCAGGCGAGTGTTGGCCAAGGTGTAATGCGCTTGGCTGAGCGTTTTGTCGACACTGCTCTGACGGTCCGCCAGGAAGTACTCTTTGTCGCGGTAACTGACATCGCCGCCCGCCACCAACTTGCCGCCGATTTCCAGCGGGAAGGTGTAATCGGCGCCGAGCGACACCACGTTGCGCGGGGAGCGCACGAAGCTGTTGCCGCTGTAATCGCCAGTGACTGCTCCGGTGTTGGGGTTGGTGTTTTTAAAGTCGGTGTATTCAGTGTCGAGGAACGACACCGCCGCGCGCAGGTGCAGGTAATCGGTCGGCTGGCCCTCCAGCTCCAGTTCGGCACCTTTGACCGTACCCTTGGCGCCGTTGGTCAGCGCAGTGGTCAGCACCCCGTTGTTGACGGTCAGCAGGTTGACCTGAATGTCCGAGTAGTCGTAGTAGAAAATGTTGGCGTTAGCCGTGAGTCGATGGTTGAACCACTCGGACTTGAGGCCGATTTCGTACGCGTCGAGTTGCTCCGGGTCAACCGTGGTCAGCTGCGCAAGGCTGGTCGACAGGCCGGTATTAAAACCACCGGACCGGAAGCCGTGGGCATATCGGAAGAACACCCGCACGTTATCGTTGATCCGGTATTCGGGCGTCAGGTCATACGTCCAGGCTTCCCAGGTCTTGTTTTCCTGACGATTGCCATTGGTGCCGACGCCGCCCAATGCCACCAGCGGGCCATTGGCAGTGGTGCGTGTCAACTGGGTCAGGTCAAGGTCGATGTCTTTCTTTTCCTGGGTCCAGCGCAAGCCACCGGTAACGGTGAAATCATCGGTGAAGTCGTAAGTCAGGTTGCCAAACAGCGCGTAGCTATCAGTGGTGTGGTCGTAGTTCAGGTCGCGCAAGTCGGTTGCCCCTCCAGTCTGGTTCGACCCTGTGCCGTTGGGTGTCGGGCCAGGCGTAATGAAACGCTGGGCAGAACTGTCGAGGTCTTCGTGGAAGTAATGCGCGCCCACCAGCCAGCGCAAGGTTTCCTGTTGCGGTGAGGCCAGGCGGATTTCTTGCGAGTACTGCGCGTATTTGTTGTCTGAAACCGCTGCACCGTTGACCTCATAGGGCGTGTAGTCGGCGTCACTGGTGGACTGCCCGCGGATGTAGTCGTAGGCACTTATGGACGTCAGGGTGTAATCGCCCAGGTGCCAGTTCAGCGTCAGCGAGGTTCCGTCGTGATTGAGCTTGGCGTCTTCATCAACGTTGAGCGCAATGTTGCGTCCGTTCGCTCTCTGATAACCGACATTGTAGTAACGGCCGACCGGCAGCGAACCGTTACTGCCGTCGCCCTTGAACTCGCGGCTGTGGATTTTCAGCAAGGCGTCCAGGTCGGGGTTCAACTGCGCCAGGAACTGCAGGCGCACGGCTTTCTTGTTGACGTCGCCATAGGTGTGGTCATCCACCAGGTTTTTCTGGAAGCCATCACGTTCCTCGGAGTACAGCGAGACGCGAGCCGCCAGTTTTTCATCCACCAGCGCACCGCCGATAGCACCGCTGACGATGCGCTCGTTCTTGCTGCCAAAACCGATCGTACCGAAGCCATCGGTGTCGAAGGACGGCTTTTTGGAAATGATATTCACCGCGCCGGCCGTGGTGTTTTTGCCGTACAGCGTGCCTTGTGGGCCGCGCAGGATTTCGATGCGCTCCAGGTCGAACAACGGACCGCCGCCGGCAATCGGCGCGTTCAGGTACACGTCGTCAGCGTAGATCCCCACCGGGAACACGGTGGCAGCGCCCGTATCGCCGGTGCCCAGGCCACGGATGTACCAGCGTGGCCGACCATCACCGTCGGGGTTTTTCGCCGACGCGTTGGGAATGAATGTCAGGATGTCGCCCATGTTGCGCACACCATCGGCCACCAGGCTGGTGCCTTGTACCGCGGACACCGCTACTGGAATTTCCTGCAGGGTTTCTTCCCGGTGTTGAGCAGTGACGGTCACGGTTTTAAGCGCAGGCTCGGTGCTGCTTTTGTCGGCGTCGCTGTCTGTCGCTTGCGCTGCCAGCAAACCCTCGCTGACGCCGCCCCCGGCCAGCAGTAAAGTCAGCCAGATACCCTTGGCAATTGGATTGAGTTTATGCATTTTAATCTCCCCTTTAAAGTTTCGCTAAAGGGGCTAGAGCAGAGATCGTGCCAAGTGTTTTTCAGGGGTGTTTGGTTTTATTAAGCTATTGATTAATAACGCTATTTATTGACTTAAAAGCTGCGATCTAAAACGTATTCGGAGGCGTGGCGCAATCAGTGAAAACAAGGCTTTAAAAGCCTGTCATGGATTCAGCAGAAGTTGCTTGGCGGGTGTTGCTGCAGCAGCAGAGATCGAGTGCAAATCTGCTGCTGCATCAGCAACTCCAAGGCGTGGGTGACAACGATTTACACCGCCAGGCGCGACGTTGAACCAATTACCTTTTCCAGCACGCTGAAATCGATCCAGTCGCGCACATCAAAACGCCGGGGAATGAAGTCCCAGCGATGCAGGAAGTCAGTGAAATCCTGCAGTGCTTCAATCGAACGCGCATCCAGCGTGGTGCGTAAACGGCGGTGTGCGTCCTCGCCATAAGCGGCGGCAACCCAGTATTCGCTGGTGTTCAATTCGCGGGCCAGAAAACGTCGGGTTTCATCCGGGTTGGCCCAGGCCCATTGTTCTGTGCGCAGCACGGTATCGACAATTTTCACGCTGGCATCGAAATGCTCGTGCAGCAGATGTGTGTCCACCGTCAGGGTGCGTGGCGTGCCGTTGTTCGAACGAATCAACGGGTCTGGGTGCGAACCCGTGTCGACCACTACCTGCAAACCGAACTCGTTGGCCAGGTGCACGGCGTGTGCACCCTTGAGGAAGATGGCATCGATGTCGCCGCGCAGCAGGCCGATCAGTTCGTTGTTGCGACGGCTGAAGCGAGTCACGCCCAGGCTGACCTCCGAACCGAAAACGTGCTGTTTCTGGTCGTCGCTGTAGGTGCCACCGTAGGGATAGTCCACCAACTCGACGTCGGCGACTTCAAGGCCTTCAAGCTTGAGCGCGTTCTCCAGCCCGCGCAGGGCTTGCGCACGGGTGAAGTCGATTTGGACGTTGGCCCATTTCGGCAGCCCGAAGCGGCGGTTCTTCAAGTCGCGAACGCTGTTCACACCGCTTTCCGCAGTGGTCAGGATCAACTGTACCTCGTCGCTCCAGGACAACCCCAACACTCGGGTTTGCACGCCACTGGCGTAGGCCCAGATGGCCGGAATGTTGCCGCCGTGGCGCACCGAGTTTTTCAGGTGGTGATCGTAATGGGCTTCACGTACTTCCCGTTCGCTGGACTCGCGCAGTGACTGGATGTTGGTGCCGAACGGCAAAAAGGCTTCTGCCAGCCGACCGGATTGCACGGCGATGCCAAGGCCGGTCGGCACTGGGCTGTGGGTGTACCAAAGCGTATCGAGTGGTTTGCTCATAAAGGTCTTCAGTTCGAGTCCATGACACCTGGCGGGTTAGCCTGCCAGTGCGGTGTGGGATTGCAGTAACGCGTTGAGCGGTCGCTGATCGATCCAGTCGCGCACCTCGAAGGTTTTCGGAATGAAGCGCCAGCGGTGCAAGAAGTGTGTGAAGTCCTGCAAGGCATTTATCGCCTGTTCATCAAGCGCGGTACGCAGGCGCAAATGGGCGTCCTCGCCATACGCGGCGCTGACCCAATACTCGCTGCTGTTGGTTTCGCGGGCGAGGTAGCGGCGTGTTTCTTCCGGGTGGGTGTGGGCCCATTGTTCGGCACGCAGTACCGAATCAAGAATGCCGGTAGCGACGTCGAAGTGGTTGTCCAGCAAGTTAAGGTCCACGGCCAGTGTGCGCGGCGTGCCGTTATTGCTGCGTATCAGCGGGTCGGGGTGTGAACCGGTATCGATCACTGTGTGCAAGCCAAACTCGTGTGCCTGGCGGGCCGCGCTGGCACCTTTGAGGAAAATCGCGTCAACCTCTCCGCGCAGCAGGCCCACCAGCTCCAGGTTACGACCCTCGACGCGCTGCGTGCTGACCGGCGTACCGTTGACGGTGCTGACTTGCGGGTCGCTGAAGGTGCCTTCATAGCGAAAGTTCAGCAGTTGCACATCGCCCACTTGCAAGCCTTCAAGTTTCAGCGCGTTCTCCAACCCGCGCAGCGCTTGGGCACGGGTGAAATCTATTTGCGCGCCAGCCCAGTCCGGCAGGCCAAAACGGCGGCCCTTGAGGTCCTTGACCGTGCGGATACCACTGTCAGCGCGGGTCAGGATCAATTGCACTTCATCGGCCCACGACAGACCGATAATCCGGGTTTCGCGGCCTTGGGCCCGAGCCCAGATGGCCGGGATATTGCCGCCATGGCGGACTGAATTACGCAGGGTGTGATCGAAGTGCGATTCGCGCACAGCCTTGTCGGTGGATTCGCGCAACGATTGAACTTCAGTGCCTAACGCACCGACGGTGTCTTGCAACCAGCCTTTTTGCACCGCGATGCCAAGCCCGGTCGGGACCGGACAGCGGGTGTACCAGAGGGTGTCGAGGGGTTGAGTCATCAATGATTCTCCCGCAGCGCTCAGGCGCTGGCTTTTGAATAAGTGGCCAGTTCGACGGCAGGGCGTTGATGCACCAGCGGCAAGACTTCCTGGCCGATACGCAACGCCTCTTCCAGGTGCGGATTGCCGGCGAGGATGAAGGTTGAGAAACCAGCGTCGCGGTATTCCACCAGGCGCTCGGCGATGTTTTCATGGCTGCCGACCAGGCCTACGGTGGGCCCCGGTTTAGCCTTGGCGAAACCGGCCCACAGATTGGGGCCGATGATCAGGTCGTCGAAGCGATCGACGTTTTGGTGATAGGCGGTTTGCCGCGCCGCGCCGACCGAGTCGGAACCGCTGGTGAAGCCCTTGGCGACCGTGCTGCTCTTGCCTTCGAGCTTGTCGAACTGGCGACGCAGGTCTTTCCACGCCAACTCTTCGGTTTCACGGGCGAACAGGTCCACGCGCAAGCCGAAACGCACGCTGCGTCCTTGTTTGTCGGCGAGTTCGCGCACCCGGTCGATGTGCGGTTTGAGCTTGTCGATGGGCTCGGCCCAGTTCAGATAAACGTCGGCATGTTTAGCCGCCACACCCAGCGCCGCATCGGAGAAACCCGAGAAATACACACCGGGTTTGCGTTCGTTCTGCAACCCGTGCGGCAGGCTGCCGTTTTCCAATTGGTAAATATCGCCATCGTAGGAGAACCGTTCGTTCTGCCAGAGGCCCTGGATGATGTCGAGGAACTCACCCGTGCGCTTGTAGCGCAGGTCGTGTTCGAGAAAATCACCGTTAGCCCGTTGGCTGGCCGGGTTACCACCGGTGATGATGTTCCACTCCAGGCGTCCGCGGCTGAGGTTTTGCAGGATGGCCGCTTGCTGCGCGGCGTAGGCCGGCAGGGTCCAGGTGGCTTGGAACGCAATCAGGAACTTGATGCGCCGGGTTTCACGGGCGAGGGCGGCGGCGGCAATCCATGGCTCGGGACCGGTGGGCAGCAACGCACCTTCAAAGCCTGCGAGTTCGGCGGCTTTGGCGACCTGGGCGATGTAGTCGATGTAGGTGAAGTCATCGGGCTCACCGTTCGGCAAACGACCCGGTGCGATATGGCCAGGACGGTAGTGCGGGTTGCCACGGTTGTGTTTGTCGGTGGTCAACTGCGGGCCATCGGTGCCGAGTGGCAGGCGCCAGAAAAACTCAGTGCTCATGGAATGCTCCTGATTCAAGTACGCGTCGCGTCGCGCAGGTGCGAAGACGTGTTGTCAGGAGGATTGCAACGGACATGCCATGCAAGGTTGCAGCGGTTTCGACCCGCAGCGGCGGGTGTCTGACGATTCGCGGCAGGCCTTGAACGGGCGAGGTGCTTCTGTAGCAGCACCCCGTCAGCAATGGTTGCTGGGGGCGCAACAGGCTGCATGCCCACGCGGCGCGTGAGCATGCAGGTGGTCAGGCCGTCGCGACGATATCGTCGATGGAGGCACCCGCTTCAGCGCTGCGCAGATAGGTTTGATACAACGCCGCATACGCGCCGCCCTGGTCGATCAACTGGCTGTGAGGCCCTTGTTCGACAAGGCGCCCATGACGAATCACGGCGATGCGGTCGGCGTCGCGAATGGTCGCCAAACGGTGGGCGATGATGATCGCGGTACGCCCTTCGCACAGGCGACGAAACGCTCGCTGAATACGGCGCTCGGTGTGGATGTCGACGGCCGAGGTGGCTTCGTCCAGCACCAGTACTGCCGGGTCTGCGAGGTAGGCGCGCACCAGGCACACCAATTGCCGCTGGCCGTGACTGAGGTGCGCGCCTAGCGGACCGACTTCGGTCTGGTATTGATGGGGCAGGCGTTCCAGCACTTCGTCCGCGCCTAACTCACGCGCGGCGGCAATCAGGCAGGCGTCGTCGGCAGTCGGCGCGGCCAGGCGCAAGTTATCGAGAATGCTGCCGCTGAACAGCACGTTGTCCTGCAATACCACACCGACATTACGCCGTAGTTGATGCTGTGTCAGGTCACGAATGTCGATGTCATCCAGTTTGACCACGCCCGATTGCACATCGTAAAAACGCGTCAGCAACTGCACCAAGGTACTTTTGCCATGCCCCGAGGGGCCGACGATTGCCAGCACTTCGCCGGCCGGAATGTGCAGGTCCAGATCATCAATGACCGGTGACGGGCTGTCGCTGTTGTAAGCAAACCGCACGCGCTCGAAGCTCACGTTGCCACGGGCCCTGTTCAGGCTTTGAGGGGCGGTGCTGTCGTTGATGTCGGGCCTTGTATCCAGCAGCAGGAAGATCCGTTGCGCCGAGGCCGAACCCGTGGCGTAGCGCTCGAACAGGTCCGACAACTCTTGCAGCGGCCCGAGAAACAGGAACACATAAAACAGGCTTTCCGCGACCTGGCCCACGGTCACGTCCTGCTGCGCCAGGCCAAAAGCTCCCACCAGCAACAGCAGCGCCATGCCGGCCGAGCTGAGGAGTGCGGTGAAGGGGGCAAACCAGCTGGAACGCAAACTGCCGCGGATCAACGCTTGATTAAAATCCTCCAGCAGACCGCGATAACGCCTCAGGTTTGGCGCTTGCTGGGCGCATTGCTGCAACATGCGCGCACCGCTGACGCTCTCCACCAGGTGCGCGGTGAAGCGGCTGCGGTTTTCCGCGACTTTCGACCAGTTGCGCTGCGAAATGCGTTTGAAACTCCAGGTCGCCAAGACGAGCAAGGGCACGGTGGCGGCCAGGCTGAGGAAAAATCGCGGGTCGATCCGCCATAACATCACTGACGCCAGGCCGCAGCGCAGCAACGCGCCCAGCAACTCGGGAGGGCCTTGAATCAATAAGGGTTCGAGCGCGTCGACGTCACGGTCGGCGCGGGAAATGATTCGCCCGGCCTTGGTTCGGTCGAAGTAGCTGACACTGAGGCTTTGAACGTGGGCAAACACTCGCACCCGCAAGTCGTTGAGCACGCGGATCGCCGCACTGCCGGCAACGAATTGCGAAATACCGGCCAACAGAAAACGCCCCAGCCAGCTCGCCGCCAGCCCCAACCCGAGCCACAGCACCAAGCGCTCATCCAGCAACCAATGATCGTTTTGCTGAATCAACCCTCGGTCGAGCAATTCACGGACAAACCATGGCCGTAAAAACACGGTGAACACCAGCAGCACTTCGATGCCGATGACCCCGAAAATATGCCGCCGAATGGGCCGCAGCAGCGGCAATAAACGACTGAACATGCTGCGGTCGAGGGCTTTCCTCGCCAGCATTTCTTCAATTTCAATGTCGCTCAGGGCTTTGCCGGCGATTGGGTTAGCCATGATCGATCCCTAGCAAGTCGCGGTAGTCCGGGTTGGTTTTTAGCAGTTCGGCGTGCGTGCCATCGGCGGCGATCCGGCCGTCCTGCAGCATCAACACGCGGTCTGCCAGAAGAATGGTCGACAGCTTGCTGGAGATCACCAGCAAGGTAGTGGCACGTCCCTGATCGCGGCGCAGCTGGCGAATGTTGTTCAGCACCTGACGCTCGCTGATCGCATCCAGTGCGCTGGTGGCATCGTCCAGGCACAGAATGTCCGGTTCGCCGAGCAGGGCGCGAGCCAGGCTCAGGCGCTGACGCTGACCACCCGACAGCGTCACGCCACGGTCTCCCAGTGGGGTGGCCAAACCTTGTGGCAAACGCTGCAGCACATCGTCGGCAGCGGCCAGGCGCAGGCCGTGGCGTAACTGTTGATCATTGGCGTGCGGCGCGGTCAGGCGCAGGTTGGCGGCCAGCGTGTCGGAAAACAGGAAGCTTTCCTGTGGCACCACATGCACCCGGCGACGAACCTGGTCCAGGTTCAATTGACGGATGTCCTGCCAGCCAGCGCTGTCAGAGCCCAGCAGAACCGCACCGGAGCTGACATCGCTCAGACGCGGTAACAGACTCGCCAACACACTTTTGCCAGTGCCGGTTGCACCCACCAGGGCGACAATTTCACCAGGCTGCAACGTCAGCGAGCAGTGGTGAAGAATGTCCCGGCCACCGCCGGGCGCGCTGACATTCACCCGTTCCAGTTTCAAACCCACCGCTGTATCGGGCAACGTCGCAGGGCCGCTGCGGATGGCCGCCGGTTCGTCGAGCAGTTGCCAGATACGTTCGGCACTCGAACGCGCATCGGCGAAGGTCTGCATCACACGGCCAATGCCTTCGATGCGAAACACCAGCGTGGTGGCAATCAACAATGAAGTGACGAGCTCGCCAATACCCAGTCGGGCGTCGGCGACCAGGTGCGCGCCGTAGACCAGAATCCACACATGGCCCAGTGCGACGACGGCTTGCGGCAGCGGTATCCGTGAACTTGAGTAGGCAAGGGCCAGCCGCGCGTGCTCGGCGAAAACGTTCACTTGCGTGGCGAAACGCTGGATGCGGCTGTGCTCCAGACCAAATGACTTGATCACCCGTACGCCGCCAATGCCTTCGCTGAGGTCCTGATTGACCCGGTCATAGGCTTCGCCGACCGCCCGGTCGAGGCTGACCAGGCGCTCGGTCTGGCGCACGAAAATCCACAGGCCGACCACCGTCAACAATAACGGCACCAACCCCAGCAGCGGGTCGTACCAGCTCAGCAGACCCACCGTGGCCAACACCACCAGCGGCGTTTCCAGCACTTGGCGCCAGAAGCTGATCAGCGCGTCGCGAACCTTGTCGGCATCGCGAGTGGTGCGGGTGATCATTTCCCCCATACCGTGCTGCCAGTGGTAACCCAGGTGCAGGTTCTGCACCTGCTGCAGGATGCGTTCGCGCAAGCGCGTCAGGAGTTCCTGGCTGAGCACCAGCGATAGCACGCTGGCGGCGTATTGCAACACACCGCGGCCCAGCGCCACGGCGAGCATCAGCCACAGCCAGTACCAACCGAGGCTGGCGTCCAGGCTGCCGTCGGCCAACCGCACCACGGCGCGCCCGGCGCTGACATCATTGACGGCATGCCCGATCAGCCATTGCTGCCAGACCAGCCCGAGGTTTACTGCAATGTACAACGCCGCCACCAGAACGAAGCGCCAGGGCATCTCCCGGTAAATCGCCAGGCTGCGCAAGAGAGGGTGTTTTTCGATCATGAAAAAGCTCTGATTTAAGGGTCCAGGTGCGATCAACGCGCGGGATGCGTGGCACCCTGTTTTTCCTTGGCATTGAGAATCGCGGTGTACTCGCCCGGGTCAACGCCGTTGAGGTAGTAATTGCCGACGTGATGCAAGCGCCAGCGGACAGGGTCATGCGTGGTGTGAACCCTGGCGTTGCGCCAGAACCGGTCGAGGTTCCATTTGCTCAGCGATGAGCTGGCGCCGAGCAGCGAGAAAATGTCGCTGGAAATTTTCAGCGAGGCCGCGTCCGAATGCGCACGCGCGGTGGCGACCGACAGGATTAGCTCGTCCTGCAGTGCTTTGTTTTCCGGGTCCAGTTCGTGCTGGTCGAACACCCGCGCCGCGTCCCGCAGTAACGATTGCGCACCGCGTAGCGCCACGGCGTATTCGCCGATCTGCTTGATGATGTGCGGTTCCTGATTAGCCTGCTCGACACCGCTTTCCACCCATGGCCGGGCATGTTGATTGAGGTATTCGACGGCAGCCGACAGCGCGCCTTCGGCAATGCCGGTATCGATGGCGGCGTGAAGAATCTGCGGGAAGGTCAGACCGGTGCGTTTCATCGGCCCCTTGCGCTGGGACACAAAACTTTCGTCCAGCTCAATGTTGTCGAAAATCACCGTGCCGCTGACCGAGTTTTTTTGACCGAATGCTTCCCAGTCATCCACCAACGTCAGGCCTGGGGCATTGCGGTTGAGCAGTACACCGGCGCCGCCGTCATCGCTGGCAGCGGTCAGGGAGATCCACTCGGCCAGGTACGAACCGGTGGAGTAGAACTTGCTGCCGTTAAGGATCAGCTTGCCGTCGGCGCGGCGTTCGACACGGGTCTTGAGGGCAAATTTATTTTTACCGCCTACTTCAGCCAAGGCGTTGCCGAAGCGCTTGCCGGCCAGCACATCGCGCACTAGGCGATCACGAATGTCATCGGGGTAGCCGCTGAAAATGCCGCGCAGCATCACGTTATGAATCTGCAGCAACTGGCCCACGCCACCGTCCGCTATCGAGATGATGCGCACGGTTTCGACGATGGTTTCTACCGAAGCGCCGAGGCCGCCAAACGCTTGCGGCACACCGATAGCGGTCAGGCCGCTGTCGGATAACAGCTGTGCCTGGCGACGTGGCAACTGGCCGTTCTGACTGGCATCGGCGGCGATTTCGGCAATTTCTACGGCAATCTCCCGTGCGACTTCGATGGCTTGCGCTTCGCTGCTTAACAGACGGATCGGGGCCTGGTGTTGTGTCAGGTGGCCGGCGGGATCGTGTTCAACCTTGCTCATGGTTTTACCTTTGTTGATGGGCCTGTATGGGCATTGAAAGTGCCTTGAGCAAGTTCTGCGCCAAGGGCCGAAAACCTTGCCCTGCGCAGGGTTTGGCGCGGGTAAGGCGCAGCGTGTGCTGCTCCAGAAGCAACACAGTCATGGCCACTGCTGCATGAGCAGCAGTGCACGTGCAAACCTGCTGGCCGTTCAGCAATCAGCCCTGGGCAATTCTTCGAAGTGACGCGCAAAGCCCTGTAAACCGGGGCTTTTGCTTGTTGGCACGGGCGCTGCAATAGCCCTGGCAACAGTCACCGCTACCGACGTTTCAACCCAAGGAGCTGCCCATGACGCTTGCTGCCAAACAACCCCGGCCTGCTGACCAGGCCGAACTGGATCAGATCTGGTTCACCCGCTGCCCGGTTCCAACCGCCTCGGGCATTGCTTACAAACTCGGTTGGTTAAGCGAAGAATTCGCTGCCGACGGGCTGCCGGTTTCGACCTTGCAAGAGGCTCGTCAACTGGGGCATCACCATTACGATCATGAGCTGCCAGGGCTGTTTCGCGAGGGCGGCAATGTACCCGCATTGGCGGCGCGAGCGGCGGGTGCACCGAGTCGCTTGATCGGCCTGACCTGGATTGAAGAATGGCAAACGATACTGGTACGCCCCGACTCCGGTATTCGCCGCCCGGAAGACTTGAAAGGCAAGCGCCTGGCGCTTCCGGCCTGGGGTGAAAACCGTCCCGGGAGCATCGCTCGTGCCATGAGCCTGCACGGCTACAAAGGGGCGTTGAGCCTGGCAGGGTTGGGTTTCGATGATGTCCACCTGGTGGAAGTCGCCCTGCAGAATCAGGAGCAGGCAGCGAACCCGCAGGAAGGTTTGCAGCGGCTGTGGTCAGGCCTTGATTACCTGGTGCGCGGTGAAGTGGATGCGGTGTACGTCAAAGGGGCGTCGGCGGCCGACGCCGCGCGCCGTCTCGGATTGGTGGTGGGTATCGATCTGGACCTGATCGCCGAGCCGCGTTTTCGCATTAACAACGGTACGCCGCGTCCGATCACGGTTCACCAGAGCCTGCTCGATAACCATTTCGACCTGGTGGTGCGCTTTCTCGCGCAAACCCTCAGCGCCGCCGACTGGGCGGCCAATAATCGCGATGCGTTGAACGCAATTCTCGAAGAAGAAACCCGTGCCGGCAGTGCCGGTGTCGCCGAAGCCTACCGGGGTGAATTCCACACCACGCTGGCGCCAGACCTGTCGACACAGCGTCTGGAATTTCTCGATATTCAAAAAGACTTTCTGTACCTGCACGGCTTCCTGGAGCGCGATTTTTCGATCGCCGACTGGGTCGATCCGCGCCCCCTGCAAGCCGCCCATGAACTGTTGGCCAAGCGCCGCGCCTGACTGTGGAGAACTGCCATGACTGTACTCATCAATGAAAAGCCGATCAGCGAACAACCGATCAGCGAAGCACTGCAAAGTTTTGTCGACAAGGTGCTGGTCGAGGCTGAAGCGGCCTTCACCGTGTTCCGTGAAACCAACACCATTACCGCCAACGGCACCGTAGGGTTTATCGAGCGCGTACCGGGCCAGGAACTGTTGGTGTCGGTGAACTATGGCGGCCCGTGGAACTACCGCAAGCCGCTGCAAGCCACCGTTACCGACTTTGCCGGCAACGTGATTCTTGGCAAAGGCAAGGGCGGTTTGGGCCGTTACACCAAACTGTTCCAGCAACAGCCTGACGTGACCACGGTGTCGCATGTGCACTCACCGTACCTCGGTGCCTGGGCGCAAACCCACCGCACGCTGCCATTTCACTATGTGCCGGTGCAGCGTTATCAGCTTGCTCGCGAGTTGCCGGTGTACATCGACCGGCGCCAGCAAGAGGTAGATTTCATCCTCGAGAAGATTGCCGAGAACCCCTTCAACCTGGCCATTCTGGAAGCTAACGGCGGCGCCACGGTGTGGGGCAAGCAAGGCCTGCGCGCGACCGCCGAATTCATCTTGTTGCTGGAGGAGGGCGCGCAACTGCAATTGCTCGCCGATGCGCTGGGTGGCTCGCGGGCTTACGGCCCAGGTGTTTTGACCCAGCAATGGAAAATGAGCGGCCTGTACGAAAAGGCTACCGAACTGGGCTTGGTGCCGGCCATTGACCGTCGCGCCTGACGGCGGTTGAAAGGATGTTCACCCTTCAAGGAATATGCGCATGGCGGTAAAAATTCTTTGGTACCTCACCACTCCCGACGGGCCTTATCCGTGGGAGCCTGCGGGCCGCTGGAAAACTGATTTCGAGCACTTGAAACAACTGGCAGTGGCCAGTGATCGGTTGGGTTATTACGGTTCGCTGCTGGGTTCCAGTCCCAACGAGAGCCTGGCGGTTGCAGCGTCCTTGATCGATGCCACCCAGCGGTTGCGGTTTCTGGTGGCGCAGCACCCTGGCGAATTGTCCCCAGCGGTATTGGCCAAGTGGGCGCTGACCTTCGATCAGTTCTCCAACGGCCGGTTGCTGTTCAACGTGGTCAATGGCAATGACGCCGGTCTGGCGACGCTTGGCGTGCATTACCCGCACGACGAACGCTACGACTTCAGCCTCGAGTACTGGCGCGCCTTTCAAAGCATCTATGCCGGCGAAACCGCAGGCTTCGACGGCCAGTACGTCAAGCTTGCACCACGCTCGCCGGGCGCTGCCGGTCACCCGTTGGGCGGTTGGCACCCGCCACGGCAGCAACCCGGCATACCGCTGTGGGGCGCAGGGACTTCAGGCCCCGGCGTTGCGCATTCGGTGCAACTGCTGGACGTGTACCTGAGCTTTGCCAACACCCCGCCGAAACTCGGCGACAAGTTCCGTAAAGTGGCCGCCGAGGCTGCGAAGCTGGGCCGCGAATTGACCTTCGGCACGCGCCTGCAAATCATCGTCCGTGAAACCGAGGAGGAGGCGTGGGCTCACGCCGAAAAACTCTTGCAACGCACGTCGCTGCAGACCGCGCGCACGGCCATCGAGCGCCAACTGCCTGCTGGCGAAACCCTGGAGAGCTTTCGCAGCGAGGACCCGCAAATCCAGCGCAACGTTGACGCCATTCGTGCGGGGCGATTGCCTTCGGCGCGGGACCTGGAGATCTACCCTAACGTGTGGCTCGGCCCCAGCCTGTTTGGCTTCAATATTCTCGGGCCGGCAGCCGGCACCTACCTGGTTGGAAGTGCCGAACAGGTTGCCGAGCGCATTCGTGAGTACGAAGCGCAAGGCGTCTCGGCCTTCATACTTTCCGGTTTTCCGTTGATTGATGAAGCACACCGAGTGGCGGATCTGCTGTTTCCGTTGCTCGACCTGGACCACGGTTTCGACGTGCCTCGGCTGGGCGTCAGCCCCGCGATACAACCGCGCGCGCTGGCAGCCGGGCAGGCCTGAGGACGACGTTGATGAGCGAGCTATTTTCCCGTCGCAGTTTTCTCGGTAATGGCCTGGCCGTCGGCGGCGGTTTGCTGCTTGGCAGCAGTCTGCTCAGTGGCTGTGATGGCGGGGGAGAGGTCGCAACCGCAGCAGCCCTGGGCAGCACGCCAATGCACGGCGGCCGGTTGCGGGTCGGCATTATCGATGGCGATCAATCAGGCAACCTCGACGCCCACAAACCGGTGGGCGGCGGGATCATTCGCGGCTGGGCGCTGTACAGCAAGTTCTGGGAATGGAACACCGATGTCAGTACGCGCCTGGCGCTCGCGGAATTTGCCGAGCCCAACGCCGATGCCAGCGCCTGGGTGATTCGTATCAAGCCCGGGCTCGAGTTTCACCATGGCAAGAGCATTGGCGCCGATGACATGTTGTTTTCGATTTTGCGCCTGACCGATCCGGCATTGGCGTCGCCATTTGCGGGTCTGGTGGGTGCCATCGACCGCAATGCGTTACGCAAACTGGACGCGCGCACCGTTGAAATCCGTTTCAAGGACGGCCAGAGTTTCTACCCCTTGGATGAAACCCTGATCAGCTTCGGCGGCATTGTGCCGACCGATTACCACCCGATCACCAATCCAGTCGGCGCCGGGCCTTACAAACTTAAAAGTTTTATTCCCGGACAGCGTTCGCTGTACCAGCGTTTCGAGAATTACTACAAACCCGGCCAGCCTTACGCCGATGAGCTGGAGATCATCGAATTCAAGGATCAGGTGTCACGGGCAGCGGCGCTGCGTGCCGGCCAGATTGACGTGGCCAGTGGTGTGCAGGCCGAACACAGCGCGCTGCTCAAGGCTGATTCGCGCTTGCGATTTTACGCCTCGCCGAGTACTTCGTTCACCGGGTTCAACCTGAATGTGGCAAAACAGCCGTTCCAGGATCAGCGAGTGCGCGAGGCATTTCGCATGTTGGCCGACCGGCGAGAGTTGGTCGACCGGGGGCTGAACGGCTTTGGTCGTGTGGCCAACGACCTGTATTCACCGCATGATCCTACCTACAACCACAGCATCGCGCAGCGCCCCTACGACCTTGACCAGGCACGTTCGCTGTTGCGACAGGCCGGGGCTGATGACTTGCGCGTGGAACTGACCACCACCCCGGGGCCGGGTGTGAACGCGGCGCTGGTCTTTGCGCAGCAGGCGAAAAAGGCCGGGGTCGAGATCAAGGTCACCCAGGTCGACGGTTCGGTGTTCAACGGTCCGCAACGGGAAAACTGGCTGCTGTCACCGGGCTCTACCCCGGCGCGGGGTTTTCTGGCTTCGGCGCTGCACAACGATGCCCCGCAAGCGATTTACAACCGCAGCAATTTCCACGATGAGCGCTTCAGCGCGTTGTACCGGCAAGCGCTGGCACAACCCGATCTTGAGCAGCGCAAACTGCTGGTACACGAAGCACAAAGCATTCAACACGCGCGGGGTGGACTGCTGATCTGGGGCTTCAACGATGTGCTGGATGCAGCCTCGGTTCGGGTCGGTGGCTTGCAGCCTGAACAAACCACATTCGCTTCCTGGCGTTTCGACGAGATGTGGCTCAATCATGCATGACTCAACGTGCAAAACACCGCGCACGCCGGCCTGGTTGTCCTGGTTTATCGGGCGACTGATTTATGGCTTGCTCACCGCGTGGGTCATCAGCCTGGTGGTGTTTATTGCCACGCAAGCGCTGCCTTCAGATCCGGCGCGAGTGATCCTGGGGCCCGATGCGCCACTGCAAAGCATTCTTACGCTGCAACGGCAGTTGGGACTGGACCGACCGGTGCTCGAACAGTATGTGCGCTGGCTTGGGCATGCGCTGAGCGGTGAACTTGGCGTTTCACTGGATTCCAATGCGCCGGTTGGCAGCATCCTGTTTGCGCGTTTTGGCTACACCCTGGCGCTCCTTGCCGGGGTGATTGCGCTGGTGGTGCCCGCCGCGCTGCTGCTCGGTGTTGCGTTGGCGTTGCGCCGTGACAGTCGTCTGGATCGCTGGTGCCTGTCGCTGCTGATTTTCCTCAAGGCGACGCCCGGTTTCTTGTTGGCAATCGGTCTGGTGCTGCTGTTTTCCATGCCGCACATGGACGTGTTGCCCGCCGTCTCCATCCTTGATCCGGACAAATCGTTGCTGCGTCAGTTGCAGTTTCTGGTATTGCCGGTGTTGGCCCTGAGTTTGTCGGCACTGCCTTACCTGACGCGCATGGTGCGCGCCTCGATGATCGAGGCGCTGGAGTCCGATTACGTCATCGCCGCGCGGCTGCGGGGGATTCCCGAGTGGCGCATTGTCTGGCGCCACACGCTGCCCAATGCACTGATCCCGGCCATTCAGGGCGTAGCGCTGACGCTGCGCACGCTGATCGGCGGCGCGTTGCTGGCCGAGGTGATTTTCAGCTACCCGGGTATCGGCACTTCGCTGAATTCGGCGATTCAGATGCGTGATTTGCCGATGATCCAGGCCATCGTGCTGGTGATTACCCTGGGCGTGGTGCTGATCAATCTGTTCGCTGACCTGCTGACCGTGCTGCTGACCCCAAAACTGCGTACCGCGCGCCGGGTCACCCTGATCAGGCGCAACCGTCGGGGCATTCAGCCCTGGTGGCGACGTTCCGCACCCAAGGCGCCTTGAGAGGTGATGCATGATTGACTCGCGAAAAGCGCGCTGGCGCGTGTGGTTGGCCGAACCACAAACCCGCAAAGGCGTGCTGATCACCCTGCTGGTGGTTGCCCTGGCATTGCTTGGGCCATGGCTGGCGCCGCACAGCCCCACCGATATGGTCGGCTCGATTTATGGCGCACCGGTGGGTGCTGCGCTACTGGGCTACGACTTTCTGGGGCATGACGTGTTGTCTAGGTTACTCAGTGGCGGCGTGTCGGTGCTGTGGATGTCAGTGGCGGCGGCGTCAATTGCGCTGCTGGCGGGCAGCACGCTGGGCTTGCTGGCAGGTTTTTCCCGGCGCCGCCTGGATCAGTTGATCACGTGGCTGGCGGATGTGTCGCTGGCGTTTCCCGACCTGATCCTGGTGCTGTTGATCGTCTCGATGCTGGGCCGTGCGCCGTGGCTGATTGTGTTGACGGTGGCCATCGCGTTCACGCCCGGGGTGATTCGTCTGGCACGCGGCAGTGCGGTATCGGTTGCGGGGCAAGAGTTTGTCGAGGCCGCGCAAATGATGGGCTATTCGAGGCGCCGGATTCTGTTCCGGGAAATATTGCCGAACATCCTTACGCCGCTGTTGGTGCATTTTGGCAACATGCTGACCTGGGGCGTGGGCATGCTCTCGGGATTGAGTTTTCTCGGTTACGGCGTCGCACCACCGACCGCTGACTGGGGGCTGATGATCAACGAAAACCAGGCCGGTCTGCTGGTACAGCCGTGGGCGGTGCTGGCGCCGGCGATCCTGATCGGCATCTTCGCCTATGGCACCAACATTCTGGCTGAAGGCATCGGTCGCAGCAGCTCACGGATCGGAGAAAAACAACCATGAATGCACTTGCCGGGATACAACACCGTCCCCCTGTGATGAGTTCGCAGGTGTTGTACGTCAACAATCTGCGGGTGGAGCTTGCGGGCCAGATCGATGTGGTGTCCGGTGTGTCCTTCAGCCTTGAGGCGGGAGAGATTCTGGGGTTGGTGGGTGAATCCGGTTCGGGCAAAACCACGCTGGCCACTGCGTTGTTGGCCCATGCCCGGCGGGGCGCGCGAATTGTCGGTGGCCAGGTCGAAGTAAGTGGCCAGTCGTTGCTGGCACTGCAAGGTGAAGCGCTGCGCCGCGCCCGAGGCAGTTTGATCGGTTACGTGGCACAAGACCCTGCGACGGCGTTGAACCCGGCGCTGCGCATCGGCAGTCTGTTACGTGAAACGCTGGCAGCGCATCAGGTGCAGCTCGATCGCGCGGCGCAACAGCGGCGCATCAATGAAACCCTGCGCGATGTCGGCCTGCCGGAGGATGCGCAATTCCTGCGGCGCTTTCCTCACCAGTTGTCCGGTGGGCAGCAGCAGCGAGTGATGTTGGCGTTGGCGTTTGTCCTGCGCCCGGCATTGATCGTTCTGGATGAGCCGACTACCGCGCTGGATGTCACCACGCAGGCGCACATCCTCGCGACCTTGCGTCGGTTGTGCAAAAGCCTGGGTGTCGCTGCAGTGTATGTCTCGCATGACCTGGCGGTGATCAAGGACCTGGTGGATCGGGTGATGGTGATGTACGCCGGGCGTATCGTCGAAGTCGCCAGCCGCGAGGCGTTGTTCAAACAGCCGGCTCATCCTTACACCCGAGGCTTGCTGGCCGCGATTCCGGACGTTGCGCAGCGTCGTGATTTGCAAGCGATTGCCGGGCACGCACCCGCACCGGGGCAGCGACCGCAAGGCTGTGCTTTTGCGCCACGTTGCCCACGCAGCAGTGCTAGTTGCTCTGGGGCCGAACCTGCGTTGCACGCTGTTTTGTCATCGCAGGAAGTGGCCTGCATCGACCCGCATCTTCAGCCATTGCAGTTGCAGGCCCAAGCACCGTTGCCGCGCGCTGGCGAGGTGCTGACGCGTGCGCCGTTGCTTCAGATCAAGGACCTGAACGTGGCCTATGACCGCCAGGTGCTGTTCGAGGTGTCGCTGCATCTGGCCGCCGGCGAGTGCCTGGCGTTGGTTGGCGAGTCCGGCTCCGGCAAAACCAGCCTGGCCCGTGCGGTCGCCGGATTGGGGGAAAATGCCGAGGGCGAGTTGCATTACGCCGGCGCGCTGCTGGCGTTGTCGACACGTAAGCGCAACAGCGCGCAGCGGCATCAAATTCAGTACATTTTCCAGAATCCATACCGGGCGCTGAACCCGAGGCAAACGATTTATCAGACATTGAGCGCGCCGTTGGAGCACTTTTTCGGCATCAAGGGCACCGTCGCCCGCCAGCGAGTGGAGGCCGTACTGAAGCGCGTTTCGCTACCGGTTTCGGTGGCGGATTTATACCCTCACAGCTTGTCGGGTGGCGAGCGCCAGCGTGTTGCGATTGCCCGCGCGCTGGTCTGTGAGCCGAAACTGCTGATTTGCGATGAAATCACTTCGGCGCTGGATGTGTCGGTACAAGCGTCGATTCTGGCCCTGTTGCGCCAATTGCAACAGGAAGGGCTGACGCTGCTGTTCGTCACCCACGATCTCGGCGTGGTCCGCGCCATCGCCGATCGCGTATTGGTGCTCAAACAGGGGCGAGTCGTGGAGCAGGGCACAGTCGACCAGGTCCTCGATCAGCCACAGGCAGCGTACACGCGCACGCTGCTCGACAACTCCCCGACACTCGGCTGAAGCCACTTCAAGCCCCGCAGGAAACGTGGTGATGCAGGAATGTATGGTGCTAACGCAAATCCCGCAGGAAACCGGCTTGCCGGTGATGGCGTCTGCGAAATCGCCATCGCTGGCAAGGCATCAACCCCGACGCTCAGTCATTCATTCCGTCTTCAATGGCGATACCTTGTGCGCGCATTTCCTTGATCAGTCCGGCCCGGGTTCCGGGCAGGTTGAGCATGGCTTTTTGGCGCAGAACAGTGACTTCTTCGGCGCTGAAAGGCTGGTAATTGACGGGTGTGCTCTTGCCGGCCATGCCGTCTTCGCGCATCAACCAATTGAGTAAATCGGCCAGTTGCGCATTGTTCAGCGCAGACTGCGACATGCCCGGCACGCGCACCAGGAACTCACGGCCACCGGGCACTTTCAGAAAATTGCCAACAAATCCGGCCATCCTCGGCGTGTCGTTGGCGGGCGAACCCATGCCGTTGCCCAAGTGGCAGCCGGCGCATTGCAATTGATAGTTCACGCCCACGCTATAGCCGGCCTCGGCAATGGGTGTTTGCGGTGCTTCATTGCCCGGTGCATGACGCTGCGCCGGGTTGGGAATGGCTCTGGCATAAGCGAGCGGGGCGGCGATGAAGCACACCAGGCCGACGAGTAATAACCTGCGCATGGCGAGCACCTCTGCGGAAAGCAAAAAAACCGCCGGCTGCTTACGCAACCGACGGTGAACGCACGTTAAACGGCGACGCCGCGAATGATCGAAACCGTGCAGTGGTAGATGTGCGACTTGGCAGCCAGGCACCAGTTAACGTCGTTGTTGTTGAACGGACGGTAGGCCGGCTCCTCACTGTCGTTGCGGGTGCAGGCGCACTGGGCGCAGCTCTGCTTACCGCAGCAGTCGTTGTACGAAATGATGTAGTCCTTGCCGTCGGACGGGTTGCGGCAGGTACCGATCCAGGTCACTTGGGAAGCTTCGGTGCCTGGCGGGCAGGACGTTACCGAGCCTCCGCAGCAACTGCACAAGAAGCCATCGATGGAACAGTAGCGCCAGTAGTCGCAGCTGTTCGGATCGCCTGGGTCGCCAGCCTTCGGCGCATCGGCGGCCAATGCCTTGCTGGTGCGGTCCAGTGGCAACAACAGGGGCAGTGCAGCGCCCGCGACCATCAAGGAACCCATGCGTGACAACAGTTTGCGTCGCGAGGTGGTGTCGGCAACGCGACGGGTCGAGCGCTCAAACAACAGATCCAGCAGTTTCATAACTATCTCCCTGCCTTAATCAGTGGCTATGGCCGTGGCTGTGGTCATGCGGATGGGGTTGGCTGTTCAGGTATTCCTGCAGCGTCGCGCTTTTCAGGTGCTCGACTTCGAACAGGCTGTCCAGGTGTTCACGGGAATTGACCAGGCCTTTGGCGCGCAAGGTGCCTGCCTTGTCGATCAGCGCCGCGTAAGGCAACTTGCCGATTTGATAGGTCATGCCGACTTGCGGACCGACCACATAAGTGACGTCATCCAGTTTGTGTTCGCGGATCAGCGCCTGTTGAGCCTCCATATCGCCGTCACTGATGAACACCACGTCCAGGCGATCGGCTTGTTCCCGGGCAATCGACTTGATCGCCGGCAGCAAGGATTTGCAGATCGGGCAGGTCGGAGAGAGAAAGAACAGCAGTTGCGATTTTTCCGCGGCATAACCGAAATTCACCGGACGGCCGTTGCGGTCAGTGGCAGTGACTTGCGGTGCGGGTTCGTTGACGGCTACGCCTTTATCGACCATCAGTGCGCCGGCCGGAGCAATACGGCCATGCAGCACACCGATCTGACGAACCAGGCCCATGACCGCAAAGGCCAGAGCCAGCAGCAATATCCAGAGCAGCGCATTGGAAACAATCAAGCCTTCCATTTTTCACCTACCAATCAGTTTGAGCAGAAGAGGGGAGTTCGCCAGCAAGCCATCGGCTGCAGCGTAAACAAGCAGCGCAACAGCGCTGGCGGCGATGGTCACAAAGCCGTCGAAAACGTTCAGGTCGCGAACAATCGGCATCACGCTGGCCAGCAGTGCCAGCCCCACCAGCACGCTGTTGCGCACGAGCAGGATCGGACGCAGCGGTTGGGCCTGATCCGGGCCGGCACAGCCGCAGTCAATGTCTCGACGGCCGCGCCACAGGTTGATGCCGATAGCGGCCGCGTACAGTGCCAGCAGGCTGGCGGCCGCCAACGCAGCCCACGAACGGCTGGCCGGTACCAGCAAGGCGAAAGCGATGGCCAGCTCCAGTACTGGAACGACCCTTGAAACCGGGCGGACCAGTGCGTTTGGCAGCAGTTGGTAGTCCGTCAGTTGCTTGGCAAAACGTGCCGGTGCTCGCAACTTGTGAGTTGCAGCGTTGGCCAGCAACACCGCGATAGCGAGTGCACTGGCAATGATGAAGATCGGATCTATGTGCATGGCCGAACCTCGTTAATAGCTCATGACCTGGGTCGCCGTTTTCGCGACTTTCGGCATGCTGCCAGTGAGCTTGTTGGTGGTGAGGTCGAAGATCTGCAAACCACCTTCAACGTCGGCACCGAGCAACAGCGGTTTGTCGTCGCCAGTGGCTTGCATGCTCCACACCGGAACCGGTGCTTCCAGGGTTGCCAGTTTTTTGTGGGTCTTGAGGTCAAACGCCCAGATCAACGGGCTGGGGTCTTCCCACTTCATGGCTTCGTGAGCGTCGTGCATCAGCACGTACAAGCGGTTCAGCTTCGGCGCCACGGCCATTAACTGCCAGCCTCCCGGCGCCCAGCCTGCTTTCTTTTCTTCTTCGGAGGTGAGTGACCATGAGGGCAGGATTTTTGGCGCATCACCCGAGAAGTCGACCGGGCGGATGGTGCCGGTGGTCGTGGTGAAGTAATACGTGTCGCCAACGTTCACGGCGCGCTCGTTGAGCTTTTCCGCATTGGGATCGAAGAACGGCGTACGGCTGCGTGCCGTTTCCAGGCCTTGGTCATTCAGCGTGATGACCTGCAGGCTGCCGTCGCCGCACAGTGAGGCGAAGCGTCGATTGCCGACCGGGTAATTCAGCACGCATCCCGGAATGGCCAGCTCGGCGGTCACCGATTTGGCTTGGGTGTCGACAACGGTCACCGAGGTCGACGGCGTGAAGTTGTAGACGTAGACGAAGCGGTCATCGGCGCTGGTCTTCAAGCCATAACGCTGGGTCAGCGACTCGGCACGCTTGGTTGGGATCAGCAGTTCCCAGGCCGGCGACAGGGTTGAGCTGTCCCAAGCCGTGAGCACGTCAGTGCGGGTGCCGCGAGTACCGCGCGAGTAGAAAATGTCGGCGCTGTAGAGGGTTTTCTGATCGTGGCTCAGCGTCGAAGGGGCGGCGAAACCGGTGGGGACCATGCCGAGAATGCGTTTTTTATCGGGGTCGACCACGGTGACACGGCCGGCCACGAAGCTCTCGAACTCAACATCGACGACAAATGCCCGATGAGTTTCCGGCGGAAATGCCAATACGGTCTGGCCGATAGTGTCTGCGGGCAGGTCCGCGCTGGCATTGTTCAAACCGAGTACTAGCAGGCTGAGACTCAGCGCTGACTGTACGGTGATCCTGGTGGCTCGCATTAGGGGGGACTCCCTGAATTATTGTTCACGCAAATCGCGGGTGCTGTTGGCAGAGTCTTGCCATTCGATTCTGCCTTGGCGCTGCAAACGAAGAATTGCTCTGGCTGCCAAGTGATTGTGTGTCTGTGCCAGTCTTCGCAAATGGCCCCGCAGCTGAATAATTGCTGGCGATTTCCACTGGTCTGTTAGTGCATGATTAATTCAGGGAACACTGGCACGCGAACGCGTGAGGCTGTTGAATAGCGCCCCGGTAGTTGTCGACGTTGGCGGCTGCCCGCTACAAACTAGTTGCCGAGCCGCTCGACGAAGCGGTCGAAGAAAATAAAAAATGCGTGAGGCTTTGCACTGATGATTGATTCTTCAGCGATTCGCAATGAGGCATTCGAGAACTGGTTGAGCCAAGTCAACCAGGCTTGTGGGCGTTTCGATGCCCGGGCATTGGACACCGATTTTTACGGCGAGCTGGCGGAGCACCGCAACGGTGCAATCAACTTAAGCGTGGTCGACATGGCGCACGTGCACCTGTATCGAACCAGCAAGGATGTCAGCGTCAGCAGCGACGGCCACTACTATGCAGTGTTCCAGATGCGCGGCAGCTCGCAACTGGAGCAAGGGGATAACCGGGCCCGACTCGATTGTGGCGATATCGCCTTGATCGACGCCTGCCGCCCCAGCGACATGACTTATAACGAAGACTCACGCCAACTTTCATTGATCGTGCCGCGTCAGGTGCTGGAGCGCGGTTCACACTTCAGCGGCGTCAATTGCGCCACACGCATCGCCGGCAACACGCCTTTGGCCGCGCTGGCCAACCAGTTGGTACTGGACACTCGCCAAAGAGACTGGCTGGACATGAACGAAAGCGAGGCGGTCCTCGATGCGCTCGCCAGCCTGCTGTTACCGGGCATCAGTTCTCGCCACAGCGGTGCCGACTCCCACGAACGGCAGTTTCGTAAAATCATCGCCTACATTGATGCGCACATCAGCGCGCAAGCCTTGTGCCCGGAGCTGATTGCCAGTGAAGTGGGGATCTCGGTACGAGGCTTGTACCGGATGTTTTCCAAGCGCGGTCTGGTGGTGGCGCAGTACATCAAACACCGACGCCTGGACTTTTGCGCAGAAAACCTGCGACGCGCACCTGGCGAGCAAAAGCTCTCGGCACTGTGCTACGCCTGGGGTTTCTCCGACTCCAGCTATTTCTCCTCGGCGTTCAAGGCGCGCTTCGGCGTGTCTCCAGGTGTTTATCGAAAGCGCTATAGCGTGTAACTCCCGATTTACGGCAGGGCGCTGACCTTAAAGAGTCGGTTTGTTGGCGAGGCGCGGGGGGCCGCTGTGGGTGGTGCAGACATTCCAATGGGTTAGCGCTCAAACCTGAAGTACTTCCTGCGCATAAAAACCCAGTCTTAAACGAGTGTTTTGTGTCGTTATTTTGACGCCATCCGGCTGTGAATTTTATTTTTTTCTATTGTCGTGACGGGCTATTGACGTAATGGCGATGTGCTTATACGCTCCAGTCATTCCGGAAACAGTTATGTCATCCGGCGGCAAAATAGCTCTTTCTTCCAGGTAGGCCGTGATATGCGCAAGTCACTCGTCATCAAATCCGTTTTGTTGTCTGTGCTCTTTAATGGTGCGGCGATTTTGAGCGCGCAGGCGAGCGATTTGACCTATGAAATTAGTCGCATAGGTACTTCGTGTGCAGAAAATGCCCCAAAAACCGGCATGCCCGTGGAAGAGCAAGCCAGCGCACCGATTACGTTCGGAAGTGGCCACGGTGTACCTTCATTGCTGAGCGCTATTTACTTCTATAATGCTCCGGCAGCGCAACTTACCAACCTGTTTACCTCTGCTTCAGACCCGGTTACCAGCGTCAATAGTTCTGCGTGCGACGGTTTAATGGCGGAACTTCCAAATGATAAGCTGGTGGCCGATGTGTCTGCTCAAGGTAAAGATTTGAGTGCGCAAACAAATGCCTACGGTACTCAGCAGAACGCTATGTCGTTGCCCGCCGCAGCGTGGTTGTTTTCTTCAGCCTTGTTGGGTTTTGTAGTAGTGGCCAATCGACGCAAGGTGTAGGTAGACGATTTTTTTGCCCTCGCTTATATAGGCGCAGGCAACGGTCAAGTAGTGCGATAGCCTGTTTTTGCAGTGCTATTAAATTGGCGGGTGGCCATCGGGGGCAGCTTGTTCAACTTCAAGTTATTGTTAAATAAAAATAGTCTTGTGCCGCAAATGCAGGCCTCGGACATAGCCGCAGGGGAGAGTGATTTGCTCCTGCTTTTATGTGAAACTATTTCCAAGGCTATATAAGGCGGAGGGATCCCATGAAGCGTTTCTTGTTACCTGTACTGTGCGCACTGTCGGTATTGCCGACCCTTTCGCACGCCGCTGAAAAAAGTGCGGCTTATCGGCTGAATCCCGGGGATGCCATTTCTATTTCTGTTTGGGGTGAAGACAAGCTCAAGCAAGAACTGAAAGTGCTGGATGGCGGCACGATCTCTCCGTTGCTGACAGGCCCGATTGACGTCAAGGGCCTCGACACCACCGCTGTCGAAAAACTTTATGCCAAAGCCCTCCTGAAGTATTACCCAGAACCGATCGTGAGCGTCTCCGTCACCGGCACTGAAGGTAATCGCGTGTTTGTGCAAGGCAAAGTGATGAAGCCCGGCGAAGTGCATTTGAATGGGCCAACCTCGGTCCTGCAGGTGTTGAGCGTGTCCGGCGGCCTTGATAAATTCGCCGATAAGGGCGGAATCATGGTGTTGCGTGGTGATGCACCGAATCAAAAGATCTTGCCCGTGGATTACAACGCGTTGATGTCCGGCAAAGACCTGTCCACTAACTACCCACTTCAGGCCGGCGATACGCTGGTCGTAAATTAACCTTGAGCGATGCGCTAGGGTCAACCTTGTCAGGGTTACGAAAGACTGGAGTTGCCACGGCAATTTTCTTTCTGCCGTGGTCCGGCATGGTCCATGCCACCACTTGGGATTCATCAGTAGTGGTGTCAAATACTGTCGAGTACGACAGTAATCCCGCGTTGTTGACGAGCGGCTCAAAAGGCGTGACTCGCGCCATCGTTGCCCCCGACTACACCCTCGTTGGTACTTCCGGTCTGGATGCGTTAACGCTGGGCCTGGGTGTTAACGTCGTGCACTCATCTGACACCTCCGTTGTTTCCAACCGCCAAGACCCCAAGTTGCGGTTTGGTTGGGAGCGCCAGACTGAAACCGGTGCTTACGGTATCAACGCCAAATATGAAGAGAGCTCCACGCTGTCTTCGGCGGTCCAGGAAACCGGTGTAGTTGCAACCGACGGTACGCAAAAAGAGTATTCGTTAGGTGGCAACTGGCGTACGGCGCTCAACGAGCGAAATACCCTGGAAAACAATACCGATTACAAGAGTGTCAGCTACGATGTGAACACCCTGACCAACTATGACGAACTGTCGAACGAAACGAGTTTGATCTACTCGTGGAGCGAGCGTGTGGATTTGTTCACACGTTTTGGCGTCAAGCGTTATGAGCCGGAATCGGGCACCACCATCGCCTCCTCGAACAGCTACACGCCTACAGTCGGTATGAACTTTGAAGTCTCCGAGCAACTCAAGGGTTCGGTGTACGTCGGCGTCAACAAGGTGACCGGCACCGACAGTGGTCCTGGCGGGGAGGGCGGTTTCGAGTTGCACTACCTCGGCGAGCGTTTTGATGCGAGCATCGATGGCGGTCGTACCACTATCGCCAGCGGCGATGGCGGACTTGTTGAAGCGGATAACCTTAAAGGTGCATTTAGTTATGCCTTTGATGAAACCCGCAGTGCCGGTTTTCTTGCCTCATGGCAAAAGACCAAGGGCTTGACGCCTAACACCCTGCGCAACGTGGGCGCCTGGTTCAGCCAGGAACTCTCACCTTTTTGGGTGGCGCGCCTAACCTACACCTACAAGCAACGCCAGCAAGATGGCTTGCCGGATGCCACAGCAAACGTCGTCGGGTTGACCTTGATCTATAGTTACCCGGAACTCTGAAACTCAGCTTTGTGATAATTATGACCTCTGAATACGAAATGTCGGTCAACGACTACATTGCAATCATCAAGCACCGTGCGCCGTTGTTGATCGTGAGTTTCCTGGTGATTCTGGGCGCGTGCATTGCGGTGGCGATGACGCTCCCGCCTACCTACGAGTCTTCCGGCACTATCCTGGTCGAGTCGCAGCAGATCTCGCCCGACCTGGTGGCAGCCAACAACACTACCTTCGCCGATGAGCGCATCGAGGTCATTCGCCAACGTGTGATGACCCGTGAGCATCTGGAAGCGATTATCAATAAATACGACCTGTTCGACTCGCAAAGCCGGCATCTGACCCTAACGGAAAAGATTGACGAGATGCGCAACGCGATTGGCGTCAACCTGGTCAGTGCTGACGTCAAGGGCCGCGGATTGGTGACCATCGCGTTCAACCTTTCCTTTGAGCACCGTTCCCCGGAAATTGCCAACCAGGTCGCGAAAGAGCTGGTGACGTTGTTTCTCGATGAAAACATCAAGCAGCGTACCGAGCGTGCCAGTGAAACCACCGAGTTTCTGACCCAGGAAGCTGACAAGCTGCGGGTCGAACTGGAAACCCTGGAAAACAAGCTGGCAGACTTCAAGCAGTTGCACAGCAACGCGTTGCCTGAGCATCAAGAGCTGCGCATGAACAGTTTGTCGCGCGCTGAAACCGAGCTGAAAGATGTCGACCGCGACTACAAGTCAGCCGGTGAAGACCTGCGCTTCAATCAGCTGGAGTTGTCTGCCGCCAATGCCGGCCAGTCGACCAAGACTGGCGCCAATGGTGCCGCTGCTGATAAACCGCAAGACCTGCCGAGCCTCAAGGCCGAATACACCCGGTTGCTGGCGCTGTACACCGAAGCTCACCCTGACGTCCGTGCCGTTAAACGCAAGATTGCAGCACTTGAAGCGGCCCAGGGTTCGGGTGCCGGCAGTTCAGTGCCGGTGAACATGGACGCTGCGCGGGCACAGAGCAAGATCGCTTCGGCCGAGTTGCGCATGAAGTCGCTGGCCGATCAGAAGCGCCAGATTCTGGCCAAGATCGACTCCCTGGAAGCACAGATTCTGGAAGCGCCGCAAATCGAGCGCGGCCTGGTGACGCTGACCCGTGACCACGACAACGCACAAAAGAAATACGAAGAGATTCGCACCAAAGAGATGGGCGCGAAAATTTCCGAAAGTCTGGAGCAGGAAAACAAAGCCGAGCGTTTTGTGCTGCTTGAGTCGCCGCTGATGCCTGAGAAGCCAATCAAGCCAAACCGCAAGAAAGTGGTCGCTATGGGCTTTGTTCTCGCGCCGGTGGGTGCCGGTGCATTGGTGATGCTGCTCGAAATGCTGAGCCAGCGCGTACGTGGTGCTGAGGCCTTGGCCAGCGTGCTGGGTCGGCGTGTGCTGGTCTCCATTCCCTACATTCATACCAGGGCAGAACTGGCCCAACGCAAACAATGGCGCAGACGTTTGATCATCTCCGGCATCTTGCTGGTCGTGCTCTTCCTGGTGCTGCTGCACTTCTTCTACATGCCGCTGGATCTTCTAGTGTTCAAGGCTCTGGGCCGGTTTGCATAAGGAAATATACCCATGGATATTATCAAGCCGGGTAACGAAGATACCGAGCAACAGCCTTCTTCCGATCTCGTGACCACGCCGAAAGCCATGACCGCGACAGGGCAGTCCTCAAGTTTGAATGCGCTGAGTTATGTGCAGACCCGGGTCGTGCCTCTGCGCCCGGACCACCTCGAACGCAACCGTATCGTGGCTTACAACAAGAACTCGAATATGGGCAGCGCGTTCGATCTGCTGCGTACTCAGGTTCTGAAAATCATGGAAGAAAACGGTTGGCGCACGCTCGCCATTACCTCGCCTACTCCGGAGGCGGGCAAGACCGTGCTGGCGATTAATCTGGCGATGAGTATTGCTCATCACACGACCAAAACCGCGTTGCTGGTGGATTTCGACTTGCGTCGTCCACGAGTGGGCGCGTGCCTTGGCCTGCCGATGGAAAAGTCGCTGAACGAATTGCTGGCCGACGAAGCCGAGCTGCAAGAAGTGCTGGTGAACCCGACCTTGCCGCGTTTTGTCGTGCTGCCAACGCGTGAGCCGGTGCCGCATTCCACTGAAGTTCTTTCATCGCCTGCGGTCAGCCATTTGATCGCTGACTTGCGCGAGCGCTACAGCTCGCGCATCGTCATTTTTGACCTGCCGCCGCTGTTGAGTTCGGATGATGCGATTAACGTCTTGCCGCAGTTCGACTGCGTCCTGCTGGTCGTGGCGAACGGTAGCAACAGTAAAAAAGAGATTGATGAAAGCCTGTTCCATCTCGGCAGTGCCAATCTGGTGGGCACCGTGCTGAACAAGGCTGAAGTGCAAAAACGCTCTTACTACTAAGACGTCCAACAAAGGCGCTGCGCGTTAAACGCCAGCGCCTTTCTTGTTAATGCCAGGGATGCTTCTGCTCCCACTGCCAGGCATGCTTCACGATCTCTTCCAGTGACGCAAACTGCGGCTTCCATCCCAGTACTTCGTTCGCCTTGCGCGGATCGGCCACCAAGCGCGGTGGATCACCGGCCCGGCGCTCTGCTTCATTGACCCTGAAATCCTTGCCTGTCACGCGGCGTGCCGTGTCTATCACTTGCTGCACGGAAAAGCCCTGGCCGCTGCCGAGGTTGAAGGCGCTGCTTGCGCCGCCGGCCATCAGGTAATCCACGGCGAGTGCGTGAGCAGCGACCAGATCGACAACGTGCACGTAGTCACGCATGCAGGTGCCGTCAGGTGTGTCGTAATCGCGGCCATACACGGTGATGTCCGAGCGCCGCCCCGATGCTGCCTGCAGGATCAGTGGCAGCAAGTGAGTTTCTGGCTCATGACGCTCGCCCAATTCACCTTCAGGGTCTGCGCCGGCGGCATTGAAGTAGCGCAGGCTGACTGATTTCAAGCCGTAGGCGCGTTCGAAATCTTCAAGCATCTGCTCCACCATCCACTTGCTGCGACCATACGGGTTGATGGCTGCTTTGGGGTGGTCTTCGTCAATGGGGACGTACACCGGGTTGCCAAAAACGGCAGCGGTCGACGAAAAAATCAGGTTTTTAACGTCGGCGCGCACCATGGCTTGCAACAGCGTAAGCGTTGCCGCCACGTTGTTCTGGTAATACTTGCCAGGTTCCTTGACGGATTCGCCTACCTGAATGAATGAGGCGAAGTGGAATACGGCGTCGAAGCGATGTGCACGAAACAGATCGTCCAGGGCATGTGCGTCGGCAATGTCCAGTTCGACCAGCGTTCCGCCGATCAAGGCACTGCGATAGCCCGTTGAAAAGTTATCTGCCACCACCAGCTCATGGCCTGCGCGAAGCAGTTGCTTGACCATGTGCGAGCCGATGTAACCTGCGCCGCCAACTACCAAAAACTTCATCCGTACCTCCTGGAAAACTGTTCCCGCATCCGCCGATTTTAACGTTTAGCGGGGCGCGTTTTTTGTCAGAAACAGCCAGTTGGCTGCCTGCACCCCGTCGAATTTGATCGTGTAGCGGCCATCGGCGTAGGTGGCTGGCACCTTCTTCATCTGTGTAGGCGTGTCGCGGGTGAACAGCGTCAAACCTGCTGGCGCCTGAATGGTCAGCGTGCCTTCAAGCGGTTCCACGTAGAACGGTACTTTGCCTTCGTCCTGTGGAATGGCGCGGGTGCCCAGTGAAATCAGCAGGTCTTGCGAGCGGCCGAGTGGCGTCGCGTTCAAGCTTTGCACTACCACACTGGCGTACGCCGTTTTCACCTGGACTTGCACATTCGCAAGGCTGATTGATTCGCCGCCGATCCAGCCCGTTGCCGCTTGGGTGCGTGGCGTATCGATGGTGTAGGTGCCCTGTTTCCAGTTGCGTTTCAGTTCACCGGTGTCGGTTGTCGATTCGGTGGCATTGGCGTCCAGCAGCGACTGGTTTGGGTCGTGGAACACCTGGGCATCGGCGACGATAGGGCCCTGCTGCAGCCACGGTAATTCCGGGGTTTGCGGCATGGCGATTTGCAGCTTGCCTTTCTCCATCGCCGTGCGCAGCAGCGCAGAATTTATCGGTGTGATCTGTTGACCGAACAGCGTGGCGGGCGTTGGCGCGAAAACATACGTGGTCTTGGCTTCGCTGACGTCCGCACGGCGATAGAGCAGTGCAGCGGCCGGCAGCGTCGACAGCACGGCCGGGTCGTTGTAGGTGTGCCAGTTGTCGGCGGTTACCCAGCCACCGTTAAGTGGCTCCTGACTGTAGGCGTATTGCATCAGCGCGTCCCAGCCCTGATGGCTGGCGGTGCCGGCAATATAGAGTGGCAGCGTGTGCCGATCAGGCGTTGGGAACGGCTCGTTGTTCCACTCCGTGACGGTCAGTGGCTTGCCGGTCACCTGGCCTGCGGCAATCCAGTCGACAATGCCGTCGGTGGTCAGCGGGTTTTTCTCCAGTTGCCCGGAGCCGCCGTAGTTGTGCACGTCGATGACATCGCCAGCGGTCAGCGCCGGCAAGGAACTCAGGCTGTCGCCACCCCAACTGCTGGTCGTGGCGATGGGCACTTTTACGCCAATTTCGCGCAGGTTCTGAATCATGTCCACGTTGAAGCGGTGTTCCAGATCATTCAGGAACAGCTTGGACGGGCCGTATTCCCATGCGCGCCAGGTCTTGTCCGCAGACAAGCCGTGCTGGTTGGCAAATGCCTGGGCTTCGGCCATGTACAGCTTGTTGTGCTTGGGCACGTTTTTGTCTGGCAGCAGGGCGTTGCCGAAATGCTGGGTGATGTCGTCTTCGTTGGTGATCAGGACGGCGGCGATGGCCGGGTCGTCCTTGTACGCGAGGCCGGTGTAGGTGTTCACATGGGTCAGATAATCTTTGGCAAAGCGCTTCATTGCCTCCTGGATGGTCGAGTTCACATACGCAAAGCCCTTGATGTCTGCGGTGCCCTGGCTATTTTTGGTCAACTCATCGAAAGCATAGATGTTGTCTTTTTGCGTCACGGCTCGCTCGACGTGCATGTCGAGCCACACATAAATCCCTTCGTCCTTGAGGCACTTGATCCACCAGTCGATTTTTTTCAGCGACTCGGGGCTCAGTTTTTGGGTGTCTTTGGTGAGCGCAGGGTCACCGAACATGTTCGGGCTCACCCATGGCGAATCATGGTGGTGCAGACGCACGAGATTGAATCCCAGTGCCGACAGGCGTTTGGCCTGGCGCTTGATGTCTTCGTCGGTGGTGCGGAAGATTGCATACGCCGAGATGTTGGTGCCCCAGAAGCGTGCCGGGGTGTTGTCCGCAAACATCAGTTGTTCACCGGACGCTTTGACGAAGCCGCGTTTGCCGGCGGGTTTTTCATCAGCGTTCAGAAAGGACAGGTCGACCGGAGAGGTTTTGATGTCGACCTTGTCGGCCGGCCAGCTCTTTGGGTCTACCAGGCCGAAGCGTTCGGTGGTGGTCGGGCCGAGTGCCACGTCGCCAGAAATACTCATGGTGGCTTTGATTTTTTGCTGGCCGGGCTCTACCGAGTTTTTGTAGAAGAAAGCGCGGACTTCAGAGCGATCGCCCGTTTCAAAATAGACCCGCGCCAACGCAGGCTCGAAGCGCATTTCGATGCGTCGCCCTTTTTCATTGCCCCAGGCCCAGCCCTTGTTATCGGGAAGCAGAACCGGTTCACCCATTTCCCCCGAGAACAGCGCCGGGTCGAAGTTGAAGACGACCCCGCCACCCATCACGCCCGACTTCTTGCTGTGTGCGTCGAGGACGAAATTCCAGGTCATGTTTTGCGGGTCTTGCTTCTGGATTTTTGCCGCCAGGTCGAAATCCAGGGTCTTGTTCTGGCCCGCGAGGGAGTAGGCATAAGGGCCGGTTATTTTGAATTCGGTCGCAAAATACGTCCAACCCCAATTGCCCTCAAAAAAAGAGAAATTAGAGGCAACGACCGGGCTACCACCACGCACCACCACCGGTAGCCCGCTTTTATCATCGACTCTGGCAATCCAGTCCGAGGCCCAGGTACTAAACGGCCACACGGCGCAAGACACAAGAATCGGGAGCAACAAACGGGTACCGCGAAAAAATTGG
This sequence comes from Gordonia sp. IEGM753, assembly GCF_050321825.1. Taxonomy (NCBI): domain Bacteria; kingdom Bacillati; phylum Actinomycetota; class Actinomycetes; order Mycobacteriales; family Gordoniaceae; genus Gordonia; species Gordonia sp. IEGM753. The sequence goes on along the minus strand of NZ_JBNQGB010000001.1, from coordinate 2,217,669 downwards.
GCCATGGGGTTACCGGAGTTGGAGGTGAGCACTCGCAGTGACTGCGGTTGAGGTGTGTTTGAGGCTGCGCGCCAGTTGCACGTAGGCGACGCCGAGTCCGGCAACCGACCAATACACGATAGGGATCACCGTGATGCTGCTGACGGTCACGATGGTGACCAGGATGCCGGCCAATGTCGCGAACAGCGCACGGCCAAGTCGACGTGTCTCATCATCCTTGTCGGGGAATGAGCGCATCGCCTTGCGGATACCGAGCAGGACCGTGGCAAAAAAAGCCACGAAAAGCGTCAACCCAATCAATCCGAACGAAAGCGCTACGCCGATATAGGTGTTGACGATATCGATGATGCCTTCGCCCTGAATCATGGACTGCATTTCTGGCGTATTGCGGTAATCGAACGTGCCCAGCCATGGGTTGTTCTGGATGACGATCATGGCGTTGTCGAACAAGCGCTGGCGGTAGGTGATGTTTTCGACTTCTACCGTGCCAATGAATGGCAGCAGATCGAGCACTTTGTGTCCGCCGGGCACGATGGCCAGCAAGGGCAGGGCAAGCAACCCGGCAAGCCCCAGCAGCACCAGGCGTTTGACCGCGCTGCGGCCGGTGGCGATGAACATCATCAGCATGGCGACCGTACCGATCCATGGGCCACGCGACAGCGGCGCGAACAAGCCGCCAGCGAGCAGCAGTGCACCGAGGCGTCGCTGCAATTTACTGCGCACACCTTCTTGCAGGAACAGGTAGAAACCGATGGCCACGCTGATGACCAGCCCCAGCGCAATGGCCTGGCCGGTGGTGGCGCTGGCGCGCAGTGAGCCGCCGCGGTTCAGGTAGCTGGTCATTTCCCATTGCATGCCCATCGCATTGATCAGCGCGCTGTAGAGCAGCCAACTGCGCACAAATTCGAACATCCCGATGATCGCCAGCACCATGGCCGCGAGTACAAAGCCCAAGAGCGCGTCCTTGAAGTCGCTGAGGTTTTTCAGCGCCCGGCTGGCCACGTAGTAAGGCAAAAACACGTCGGTAAACAGGTAGGCCGTCTGGCGCAGCGTATCGGTGATGGTGGTTTCACGCAGTAGAACCAGGCTGGTGAGTGCCAGGTTGGCGGCAAGCAGTTTATCCGGCCAGGTACGCCCGAACGTCAGTGTGTCTGCTCGTCTGCGCAGCGCGAAGAACGCCGGTAGCAAAACGCACAACGACAGCAGGCGAACGTAGTTAAGGTCGAAGAAATAATTCATCAGGCCGAAGCCCGGAACTTGCGCCGAGGCGGGCGGGATCAAAAACAACAGAAGGAAAAACAGCGCCACGGGATTGCGTTCGCGCTTGGTTGCGACGGTCAAAACGATGACGGTTACTGCCGCAAACACCCAGAAGCTGTATGAGAAAAACGCCAGCAGCGTCAGCACAAACCATAGGTTGCGTCGACGTTTGAAGTCGTTATAAGGAATCAGGTCTGCTGCTGCTCGGCGCGCAAGTGCAAAGACGATGACCGCAAGAACCAGGATGACAACTAACGCGCGAAAGTGCTCAGGCATGGATTGTTAGGCTTACTTAGTGGGTTAACGACAGTGTCTAATGGAATGGCAAAGTGCGACTATAGTACCTTTCGTATCATTAGTCCGGGGTTGTTATGCCGTCAGCTGATTTATCGCCATCGTCAAGCTTGTGCGGTACGTTCTCGGGCAGGCCAGCCTAGCCCATCGTGTGTGACGAAATCGAGCGAGATAGTGAGTGTGTCGCAGGCGTTGCCATAGTCTGTTGACGTGCTGGTTTTTTCCTGTTTGATGCTCGTCTGGATAGGGCTTTATAACAAGTTGCCTGGCTGGGTGTGTATTGGATTTTTTAGAAAGCCTCTGATTTTCAGGGGGGGATTGGAGACGTTTTAATGAAAGTGACTTTTGTATTGCACGTGGCGAGCATGTCGGGCGGGATTCGCGTCATTGCAATTTACGCCAAGGCATTGGCCGAAGCAGGGCACGACGTAACGCTCGTGTCGCTGCCGATGCCACCTGTTCCGTTGCGCAGGAAAATCAAAAGCCTGGTGACCGGCAAGGGATGGCCGACAACCCCGAAAATCCCCTCTCATTTAGACGGTCTTGGCCTTGATCACCGGATGCTGGACCAGCATCGGCCCATTCTGGAATCGGATGTTCCCGATGCAGATGTTGTTGTCGCAACCTGGTGGGAAACGGCCGATTGGGTCAACGCGCTAAGTCCGGCCAAGGGTGCAAAAACGTATTTCGTGCAAGCGCACGAAATATTTCCGTATTGCCCGATCGATAAAGTCGTGGCGACGTACAAGATGCCTTTGCGCAAAATAACCATTTCCAAATGGTTGGCGGATGTCATGCGTGTGGAGTACGGCGACTCGGATGTCGACCTGGTATTGAACAGCGTCGATAAACAGCAATTCTTTGCTCCGCCAAGGGACAAGCAACAGCGTCCGACCCTCGGGTTTCTGTACCACGAAGCGCCATTCAAGGGAGTTGATGTTGCCCTTAAGGTCATCGCTGAACTCGAGAAAAAATTCCCGACGCTTCGCGTGATCACCTTCTCGAGTTTTCCACCTAGCGGTCACTTCAGCTTGCCGGCCAGTGTCGAGTTTCACCTTGCGCCTGATCAAGAGCATATTCGCGATCTCTATGCGCAATGTGATGTCTGGTTGGCGCCCAGCCGCAGTGAAGAGGGCTTCAATCTCACCGCGATGGAAGCCATGGCCTGCCGGGTTCCGGTGGTTGCAACGCGAACCGGGTGGCCGGCAGATGCCATCGTGAGTTATGAAAACGGGGTGCTGACCGAAATTGACGACAGCGATGCCCTGACACGCGGCGCCGAACATATTTTGACCCTGGACGATGCGCAATGGCGTGAGGTGTCGCAGGCGGCTTATCAAACTGTGGCGTCAAGTTCATGGGAGAACTCTGCCAAATTATTTGAGGCTGCTCTTGGCAAGGCGTGTGGAAAGGGTTCGCCCCACTAGCGGTGCGCGTGCCGTCGAGGTTTGCTTCAGGCTGCGGGCCAGTTGCATGTAGGCAACACCCAGGCCGGCAACAGACCAATACACGATAGGGATCACCGTGATGCTGCTGACGGTGACGATGGTGACCAATATTCCGGCCAGTGTCGCGAAGAGTGCACGTCCAAGTCGACGTGCCTCATCGTCCTTGTTGGGGTAGGTATGCATGGTCTTGCGGATGCCGAGCAGTACCGTGACAAAAAAAGCCACGAACAGCGCCAACCCGATCAATCCGAACGAGAGTGCGATACCTATATAGGTGTTGACGATGTCGATGATGCCTTCGCCCTGAATCATGGCCTGCATTTCCGGGGCATGGCGGTAATCGAAGGAGCCCAGCAAAGGATTGCGCTGGATGACCAGCAGGGCGGTGTCGAACAAGCGCTGGCGGTAGGTGATGTTTTCGACCTCGACCGTGCCGATGAATGGCAGCAGGTCCAGGACCTTTTGCCCGCCAGGCACGATGGCCAGCACCGGGAGGGCGAGTACCCCGGCGAGCGCTAGCATTATCAGGCGTTTGACCGCTTTGCGGCCGGTGGCGATGAACACTATCAACAGCGTGGCCGTGCCTATCCAGGGCCCACGCGAAAGCGGTGCAAACAGGCCGCCGGCGAGCAGAAGTGCCCCAAGGCGTCTTTGCCACTTGCTGCGCACCGCCTCTTGCAGGAACAGATAAAAACCGATGGAAACACTGATGACCAGCCCCAGTGCAATGGCCTGGCCGGTGGTGGCGCTGGCACGCAGTGAGCCGCCGCGATTCAGGTAACTGGTCATTTCCCAGTGCAGGCCCAAGGCGTTGATCAGTGCGCTGTAAAGCAACCAGTGGCGGACGAACTCGACCAGGCCGATAATCGCCAGCACCATGGCGGCAAGGACAAAACCAAACAGGGCGTCCTTGAAGTCACTCAGGTTTTTCAGGGCCCGGCTGGCGACGTAGTAAGGCAGGAAAACGTCGATGAACAGGTAGAGCATTTGGCGCAAGGTGTCAGTGGGCGTTGTTTCACGCAGGCAGATCAAACTTGTCAGTACCAGATACGCCAGTAGCAGTTTGTCCGGCCAGGTGCTTGTGAACTTGAGTGTGCCCGCTTGTTTGCGCAGTCTTAAAAACGCCGGCAACAACACGCACAGCCCGAGCAGGCGAACATGGTTGAGGGTTGCGAAATAGTTGATCAAGCCGAAGCCGGGTATCTCCGCCGGGGCCGGCGGGATGAGAAACAGCAGCAGAAAAAACAGTGCCACTGGATTGCGTTCGCGTTTGCCGGCAAGTATCAAAACGATCGCGGCGATGCCTGCGTACACCCAGAAACTCTGCGAGATAAAAGCCGCGAGCGTTAATACGAACCACAGGTTGCGCCGACGGGTGTAGTCGTTGTAAGAAATGAGGTCCGCCGCCGCTCCACGTGCAAGGGTGAAAACGATGCCCGCAAGTACCAGAATGACGACTAACGCGCGAAAGTGCTCAGGCATGGTTTGTCGGACTCACTTAAAGGGTGAACAGACAGTTACAAGTGGAATGGCAAAATGCGACTATAGTACCTTTCGTATCATTTAGTAGTCCGGGGTTGTTATGCCGCCAGCTGATTTATCGCCATCGTTGAGCCTGCGCAGGCGAGCGATATTTGCCGGGGCATGGAATTTGGGGGCACTGGTTACCTCTCAAGGTATTCGCTTGGGGGGCAACCTGATTATGGCGCGGCTGTTGATGCCGGAAATGTTCGGCATCATGGTCATTGCTACCACGGTCTCGATTGTTATCCACCTGCTGTCCGATGTGGGGTTGCGCCAGAACATCATCCAGAGCCCGCGCGGTGACGATCCGGCGTTTCTCAACACCGTGTGGACCGTCCAGATCATCCGGGGCTTCATACTGTTTGTCTCGACGTTGCTGATCGCAGGTTTCGCCTGGTTTGCTCAAGTCATCAACCTGTGGTCGCCCGATTCCACTTATGCCGCACCCGAGTTGCCAATGGTGCTGGCCTGGACCGGTTTTTCCGCGATCATCTATGGGTTCCAGTCGACCAAGGTCGACGTGGCAGTGCGTGATTTCCAGCAGAAAAAAGTGGTGCTCGCCGAGTTTGCTTCCCAGCTGTGCGGCCTGCTCGCGATGTTGGTGATTGGCTACTTCACCCGGTCTGTCTGGTCGCTGGTGGGCGCCGGTCTGTTCTCGGCGCTGGTCATGACATTGCTTGGGCATTTCTGGTTTGCCGGGTCGCCCAACCGTCTGCATTGGGACAAGCCTGCGGTCCAGGAGCTGGTGGTGTTTGGCCGGTGGATGCTGTTGTCTTCGGCTGTCGGCGTGCTGGCCATGAACGGCGACCGGATCTGGTTCGGCGGCAGTATGTCGGCCACCGAACTTGGGGTGTATTCGATTGCCGTGCTGATTCTCGGTGCCCTGCAACAGGGCATGCAACGACTGGTCGGGGCTGTGGCCCTGCCGGCCTTCAGTGAAGCCACGCGTACCAACGATACCCCGCGGCTGCGTGCCTTGTATTACCGCTTCAAATTGCTGTTCGATCTGGTCTCGCTGTTTCTTTGCGGGTTGTTCTGGACCATCAGCCCACTGATCATCAACACCTTGTACGACCAGCGTTATGCCGAGGCGGGCAGCATGCTGTCCGTCCTTTCACTGTCTTTTTTCGTGTGGCGCTACACAGTAGCGCATCAGGCCTGGCTGGCGCTGGGGCTGACGAAGTACCAGGCCATGGACAACATTATTCGCCTGGTTTCGTTGTGGGTGCTACTGCCTCTGTTGCTGGCGATTGGCGGCGTGAACTATGCGATCTGGGGTGTTGCGCTGCATGCTTTGCCGACGCTGGGGTTGATTGTTTACGTCAACTGCAAAATAGGTTTGTTCGATATCAAGCGTGAACTGGTGGTGCTACCGATGTTGCTGGTAGGGATGGTGTGTGGTGAGTTGGTGTTAGGGCTGGCTAACTGGTTTTGACTTTGATGTCGGGGCGCTTTAGATCATGAACGAACGTGATTCGAATAACTCTGCGATAGGGCGCAGAGACGTGCTCCAGGCATTTGCCCTGTTGAGTCTTGGGGGGCTCATCTTTGGATTTTCAGAGGTCGTTGCCCGACCTGCTGTGGTCAAGTCCGAGTACGTCGTCATCGATGGTTGGGTGCTGCCGGCCCAGCATTTTCGGCCCGTCCACGCATGATCAAGGACTACCAATCGCAGAAAGAACTGCGTGATTTTTATGACGTCTGCATCATTGGTGCCGGGCCGGCAGGTATTACATTGGCCTTGCGTCTGGCCGGCGACGGCAGGCGCGTGCTGCTTCTCGAAGGCGGCGGGCATGAATATTCGCAGAATTCGCAAAGTCTTTATGAATGTCCCTCCACAGGGCTCGACCTGTACGCCAAAGAAACACGCCTGCGCTTTCTAGGTGGCACTTCCAATCACTGGGCCGGGCGCTGCCGTCCCTGGAAACCATCGGATTTTGCAGCGGGACCGCCAGTGGCCTTGCCTGGCTGGCCGATCGCGTTTTCTGAAGTCGAGCGTCATCTGCCGCAAGCCATGGCCATCGTGGACCTGGTGCCAAACGCTGAATTCAAGGCTATCAATGGTCCTTTGGACGATGTCGAGTTCGAAGCCGATCGATTCCTGCTCAGCGCGCCGACGCGATTTGCGCAGAAATACGCCAAGGAACTCGAAGAGACCGAAGGGCTTGAAGTTTTCATCAATTGCAACTGTGTCGATCTAGAGTTCGACAGCAAGACCGGACGCATCGCGACGATCGTGGTTTCGGACTACGACCTGCATCAAGAGCGCGTCTCGGCCAGGCAATTCATCCTGGCGACGGGCGCAATCGAGAACGCTCGGCAACTGCTGAACAGCGAGTCCCTGGCCGTGGGCGGTATCGTCGGGCCGCAGAGCCTGGTTGGCAGGTGTTTCATGGAACACCTGAATATTGATCTGGGCACGTTCATCCTCAAGGACGGGCAGAGTAAAGACGCCCGGCAGTACTTCACCACCGATGCATTTATAGCCGAGCATAAATCGGGCAAAGGCAACGTGACGGCCTCACTCGTCTCCCAAGTGCAGACGTATGGACGCACGGCGGCGATCAAGAGCTTTTTCGAGAACCTGGTCTGCGACATCGACGGCGAGCAGAAGATCGAGTTCATTACCAAGTTCGCCTGCCCGGGCGATGGAGCGATCACCACCCTGATCGAGCAGTTTCCGAGTCTGGATAGCCGGGTGTCGTTGCTCGACGAGCGAGACGCGTTGGGCATGCGCAAGGCCCATATCCATTGGGAGTTGAGCGCGGCAGACCGCAATACCATCAAGTCCATCGGGCTGGAAATGGCGAAATGTTTTGCTGAAGCGGGTTTGGGCTTTGTCAGGCTGGAGGAGAGCGTCTATAACGTGTCGTTGCCGCTGAAGGTCAGTCCTCATGCCCATCATATGGGCACGACGCGGATGGCGACGTCGCCGCAATTCGGTGTGGTCGACGAAAATTGCAAAGTGTTTGGGGTTGAGAATCTGTACGTTGCCGGTAGCAGTGTTTTTGCCACCGGTGGCGCCTCCAACCCGACGATGCCGCTGTTGCAAGTTGCACTTAGGCTGGCGGATCACCTGAATCTGCAGAGAGGGATTTTGGCGGCCAGCGAGTCCTGAGTGCAGGGCTTTGTCGATGACTGGCCTATCGGATTTCAGGGTGGGGACTACGCTAAAGTATCGCGTTAAACAAGAAACAAGGTGTATATAGCCTTGGCACAGATGTCTATTTGAAATTTCGAGGCTAACAGGATGATTGGTCTACTGAAGCGCGCTATTGCTCATATTGCGAGAACGACGGGGCGTGGAACCTCGATATATAAAAAACTGTGCCAGCCTAACGGGTATGAGTGGGCTGAACATTTGGTTAAATGGGGGGGGCTGCATTCCATCGGTAAGGGCGTCTGGATCAATCTGGGGTGCAACATTACCGACCCTACGTTAGTGCGACTCGGCAACAATGTCGGTTTATCGGATTGCACGCTGTTCGGGCACGATGGAATTGTCGGCGTTCTCAACGCGCGCTACGGCACAAAACTGGACTCTGTGGGCCCTATCGACATCCTTGATAACTGTTTTATCGGCCATGGCGCCATTATCTTGCCACGCGTGAAAATTGGCCCGGACTCGATTGTGGCCGCTGGTGCAGTGGTGCTCAGGGACGTTCCGCCCGGGGTAGTGGTTGGCGGCAACCCGGCACGGGTTATCTGTACGATGGAAACGCTGTTGAAAAATGTTGAAGAGCGCAGCAACGCTTACCCGTGGATCGACCTCATCCGCGAACGTGATGGCATGTTCGACCCCGAGTTCGAGCCGAAGCTGAAAGCAATGAGAGCGCAGTACTTTTTTGGTGAACAATCCAATGGTTAGTGCTGCACTTGATGTGTTGGTGGTCAATTACAATACCGCGGGCCTGTTGCAACCGATGTTCAATGCGTTACGCCAAACCGGCAGTGCGGACCAAACGCGCTATCTGGTGGTGGATAACGCCTCGGTCGATAATTCGCTGGAGTGCCTGGCCACCATTTGTCCCGAGGCTCTGTTGCTGTCGAATCAGGACAACGTTGGTTTTGGGCGTGCCAACAATCAACTGGTTGAACACCTGCAGGGCAAATACGCACTGTTGATCAATACCGATGCCTTCGTCGAAGCGGACACCCTGGCCAAAACCCTCGACTACATGGAGTCTCACCCGGACTGCGGTGTGCTCGGCGTGCGCCTGGTCGGCCGCGAAGGCGATCTGCAACCCTCGTGTCGCTATTTCCCAACGCCGCTGAATGTCTTTCTTTCGCGCACGGGCCTTGAGCGCTTTTTTCCGGGGGTGAAAAGAGTCGATGACATGCAATGGGACCATGCCTCGATTCGCGAGTGCGACTGGGTACCAGGCTGCTATTACCTGATTCGCCGTGAAGTGATTGATCAGGTTGGCTTGTTCGACCCGCGTTACTTTCTTTACTACGAGGAAGTTGACCACTGCAAACGCGTCAAGCAGGCAGGCTGGAAGGTGGTTTATTACCCTCACACCACCGTGGTGCACATCGGCGGTGAAAGTGCCAAGTCGGTTGAAGACCTCAATGTGGCCAGTCGACAGATCCCCAAACTGCAAATCGAAAGCGAGTTGTTGTACTTCCGCAAGCACCACGGCGTAGTGGGGTTGGCCTGGCATATGTTGCTGGTGTGCTTGGGCGATCTGGTTCTGGCGTGCAAGGCATTGCTCAAGGGCCGCGGCCGGGCCGCCATTGGCGCGTGCTGGGAGCATGCGCGCGTGACCTGGGCGCTGCTGCGCGACACCAAATTTGCAAGTCAACCAACTCGGTAGAACCCACCATGTTCAAAAACATACGCGCGGATTTACGTGCCTACGCGGGTGATTGGGGCGCTCAGGGTTTCTGGGTGATGCTGGTTTATCGCTTTGGACGCTGGCGCTACAGCGTGCGCCCGGCGTTGTTACGCAAGCTGTTCTCCTTTATCTACAAAGTGCTGTTCAAACTGGTGCAGATCATCACCGGTATCGAATTGCCCTGCGAAGTTGAAGTGGGTCGCAACTTCGTGATCGATCATTTCGGCGGCATCGTCATCAGCGGTTATGCCAAGTTCGGTGACGATTGTCGTATACGCAATGGCGTGGTCGTGGGCCTGAAGAATGTGCACGAACCGATTGCCCCCGTGATGGGCAACAACGTTGATATCGGCGCCGGTGCCAAGCTGCTGGGCAATATCCGCATTGGTAACAATGTCGTGATCGGCGCCAATGCCGTGGTGTTGATCGATGTGCCGGACGACTCGATTGCGGTGGGCGTGCCCGCGATCATCAAGAAAAGACAGCCTGCAACAGCCAAGGAATGCTCATGAATTATTTCGATTGCGCCGCTGAATGAGCGCCGTGGCGAGTGGTATCGGGGTGGTTGTTATCGGGCGCAACGAAGGCCCGAGGCTTGAGCGTTGCCTGGCCTCGCTGGTGGGCGCTGCGGACAAGATCGTGTATGTCGACTCTGGCTCAACCGATGGTTCGGTGCAGATGGCACAGGCCCGCGGGGTTCAGGTAGTCGAGCTGGACATGACCATTCCCTTCACGGCGGCGCGTGCGCGCAATGAAGGGTTTGCCTGCTTGCAACGCCTGTTGCCCGACATGCGCTACGTGCAGTTCGTCGATGGCGACTGTGAGGTTGTCGATGGCTGGTTGTCTCGGGCGCAGCGCTTTCTGGATGCGCAGCCTGAGGTAGCGGTGGTCTGTGGGCGGCGTCGTGAGCGCTTCCCTCAGCGCTCGGTGTACAACCTGATGTGTGACCTGGAATGGAATACACCGGTGGGCGAAGCCAAGGCTTGCGGCGGCGATGCGTTGATGCGCGCGGATGCCCTTGCCTTGGTAGCCGGGTTTCGCCCGGACCTGATTGCCGGGGAAGAGCCCGAGTTGTGTGTGCGTCTGCGTGCCAAGGGCTGGAAGGTCTGGCGTCTGGACGAAGAAATGACCTTGCACGATGCCGCCATGACCCGCTTCGGCCAGTGGTGGCGGCGCACGATGCGCGGTGGCCATGCGTTTGCCGAGGGCGCTTTCCTGCATGGCGCCACGCCAGAACACCATTGGCTGCGCGAGTCGCGTCGCGCCTGGTTCTGGGGGCTGGGAATTCCGTTGGCCGCGCTCATCGCGACTTTGATCATGGGACCTGCAGGCTGGCTGTTACTGCTGGTTTACCCGCTGCAAATCACGCGCCTGGCACTGCGGGGTAAACGATCTGCACGGGAGAACTGGCTGTTGGCGTTCTTTCTCGTGCTGGGCAAATTTCCCGAAATGCTCGGGCAAGCGAAGTTTGTTTTGAGCAGATTCGGCGCCGGCAAAACGGCGTTGATCGAATACAAGTGAGACCCAAATGGATTATGGATTGATCATCAAAAGCATGTTCACCGTGCACCCGGGTTATTCTCCGAGGGCATTGAAGAACAAGCTCAAGTTTTTGCTGTTAGTGGCGCAACACCGGTCTGCTCTGACGTCGTTTTTTTCGCGCATGACCAACGCACTGGGTGCCTCGGGTGTTGAAAAACTGGGGGTCGATTGCATCGGCGTTGTTCAATGGCCTTACATCAGTAAAACCTGGAGCGCTGAGGAACGGCTGAATGTCATCGCCTCGCACTATGAAGTGGTGACTGAACACTGCCCACAGTTATTGCTATTTGGCCGCGATGATCGCTTGAAGTTGGGTGATGTGTCGGAATGGGCCGAAGGCTGCTCACTGGTACTGGACCGCCCCATTTGGTTCATGCGCGAAGGGGAGTTGGTGCTTAACCTGTTCCAGGCTGATTTGCGGATTGCATCAATCGCCTTCACTTTGTGCCGCACGGACGAGGGCCTCTGCCTTTTTGTCGGTGCCGTTCAGGGGATACACAAAGGCATCGACAGCGATACATCGTTGACGATCTACCGCGACCTTACAAAAGCGTTCGAAGGACTTCGCCCCCGAAGCTTTGTGATTGAAGTGCTTAAACATGTCGCGGCGCGCATCGGGGTCACCAGCATCTACGCGGTGGGCGACGCCTTTCGGCATCACCGTCACCCCTATTTTGGCGCGAAAAAAGCCCAGGAACTGGCGGCTAATTACGATGTGATCTGGTTGGAGCACGGGGCGACACCGGCCAATCGTGAAGACTTCTTCGAAATCCCCATGGCGCCATCGAACAAGCCGCTGGAAACGATTGCCGCGAAAAAGCGCGCCATGTACCGCCGTCGCTATGAGCTGCTGGACAGCACGTTCGAAAAGATAAACAGCGTGTTGATCACCAGCGCTGTGCCGACGGCCGCCGTGCACGAAAACACGCTTGACGATGCTGCTGTGGGCCTACCCGCAGTCACAATTAACCGCAACGACATTTAAGCCCGGTCCCTATGCGTATCGCCTATTTCATCAATCAATACCCCAAGGTCAGCCATAGCTTCATTCGTCGCGAGATTCTGGCGCTGGAGCGTCAGGGCTTCGAGGTGCAGCGCATTGCCTTGCGTGGCTGGGACGCCGAGTTGGTCGATGCCGAGGACGTGTCCGAGCGCGATAAAACCAGCTATGTATTGCAGGGCGGATTAAAAGAGCTGTTTAAGCCGGTACTGCAGGTTCTGCGCGCCCGGCCCAAGCAGTTTTTTTCGACAGTGTGGCTGGCGCTGCGCATGGGACGGCGTGCCGATCGTTCGTGGCCGTATCATCTGGTTTATCTGGCTGAAGCATGCCGCGTGTTGTCCTGGCTGAACGAGTTCAGCGCCCAGCATGTGCACGCGCACTTCGGCACCAACTCCGCCGAGGTGGTGATGCTGGCCCATGCGCTCGGCGGGCCGGCGTACAGCTTCACTGTGCATGGCCCGGAAGAGTTCGATAAACCGCAGTTCATTCATCTGGGCGAGAAAGTCCGGCGTGCATCTTTCGTCGCCGCTATCAGTTCCTATGGCCGCAGCCAATTGTATCGCTGGGTGGATCATGCGCATTGGGCCAAGGTAAAAGTCGTGCATTGCGGGCTGGAGCGGGCGTTTCATGATGTGTTGCCAGTGGCGGTGCCGTCCGTGCCGCAGTTGGTGTGCGTGGGGCGTCTGTGTGAGCAAAAAGGCCAATTGTTGTTGCTTGAGGCCGCACGCATTCTGGCGGCCAACGGCGTGCCGTTCCATTTAGTGCTGGCCGGTGACGGCGAAATGCGCGGGCAACTCGAAGCGCTGATTGCGCAGCATGGTTTGCAGGCGCAGGTGCGAATCACTGGCTGGATCAGCAGCGAGCAGGTACGCGCAGAAATTCTCGCGGCGCGCGCTATGGTCTTGCCGAGTTTCGCCGAAGGCTTGCCCGTGGTGATTATGGAAGCCATGGCGTTGCGTCGACCCGTGCTGACCACTTATGTGGCCGGCATTCCCGAACTGGTGCGCCAGGGCGAAAACGGCTGGCTGTTTCCCGCAGGCTCGGTGGAAGAGTTGGCGGCAGCGCTGACCGATTGCCTCGCACAACCCGTTGAAGTCCTGCAACGCATGGGCGAGGCGGCGTATCAGCGAGTGCTCGAACGACACGATATCGATACCGAAGCCGCCAAATTGGCTGACTTATTCAAGGCGCACGCATGATCACATTATTGAGTTGGCTGTTCAGCGTGTTGCTGATACTCATCGTACTGCCGGTGCTGGTGTTGTTTGTGCAAGTGCTGATGGCGTATCTGCCCGCGCGCAAGCCTGCCAGCCTGCAAGGGCCGCGACCACGGGTGGCGGTGCTGGTGCCGGCACACAACGAATCCTCAGTGATAGTGGCGACAATAAACAGCGTTCTTCCTCAGTTGCAGGAAGGTGATTGCTTGCTGGTGGTCGCGGACAACTGTTCTGACGATACCGCCGAGCTGGCCCGCGCGGCAGGTGCGCAAGTGGTCGAGCGCAACAACAACCAGCAACGTGGCAAAGGTTATGCGCTGGAGTTCGGCGCTCGTCATCTGGCGAGCGCCGCGCCGGACGTGATGATCATTGTCGACGCCGATTGCCAGATCGGTGAGGGCTTCATCGAGCGTTTGTCCAAGTGTTGCATCGAATCGGGACGGCCCGCGCAGGCCTTGAATCTGATGCTTGCACCCAGCGGCTCCGGGCTGAAAGTACGGCTTGCCGAGTTCGCCTGGTGTGTGAAAAACCGGGTGCGCCCGCGGGGCTGGACGCGGCTCGGGTTGCCGTGTCCGTTGATGGGCACGGGAATGGCCTTCGTCTGGCGCGACATGGGCCTGATCGAATTGGCCAGCGGTCATATCGTCGAAGACTTGAAGATGGGCCTGGATTTCTGTCGCAGCGGCAAGCCGCCGGTGTTTTGCCCCGAGGCCCTGGTCACCAGCTACTTTCCGCGCAGTGATGAAGGTCTGGCCACCCAGCGCACGCGTTGGGAGCATGGTCATCTGGGGGTGATCCTGGGTGATGCGCCTAAACTGTTCGTCGAGTCGATCCGTCGAGGTAACTGGAGCTTGCTGGCGATGACCCTGGACTTATGGGTTCCGCCGTTGGCGTTGCTGACCCTGGTGCTGGTCGCGGCTTTCTGCCTGACGTGGCTGCTGTTTCTGGTAAGTGGCGCCTTGGCACCGGCGTTGATAGCAACTGTGGGTGTGGCGATTTTGGGCGTGACGATTCTGCTGGCGTGGAGTCGCTTCGGACGCGGCATCATTTCTTTTTCGACCTTGATGTACGCGCCGTTCTACGCACTGAAAAAAATACCGCTGTACATCGGCTTTGTGCTCAAACGCCAGGTTGAATGGGTGCGTTCCAAGCGGGATGACAACTGATGCGCACGATGAACTGGCGAGACAACTGGCAAGCGATTGTGCAGAAACTGAAGGTGGTCAATGATGCCGATGCCGAGCGACGCCTGATCGAGTCGTTAGCCCGTGCAGAGGGCGCTACCGTGGTCGGTTTCGTCAACGCCCATGCGATGAACCTGGTGGCGGCCAATCCGGATTATTACCACTCGTTATTGGCGGCTGACGTATTGCTACGCGATGGCTCCGGCATGGGCATCCTGTTTCGTCGGCTCGGGCTGGCGTCGGGATTGAACATGAACGGCACCGACTTCATCCCCAAGCTGCTGGCAGCCTTCAACGGTCGGCGCGTGGCGTTCTGGGGCACCGAAGAACCCTTTTTGACCAACGCTGCACAGCACAGCGAAGCGCTGTTTGCGGTCAATGTGGTGAGTGCCCACCATGGTTTTGCCGACGTCGATACCTACCTCGAACTTGCCCGTCAGTTCCAGCCGCAATTGGTGGTTTTGGGCATGGGCATGCCCAAGCAGGAAGCCGTTGCTGCCAGGCTGGCAGCCAGTGGTGTGCCCTGCGTGATTGTGTGCGGCGGGGCTATTCTCGATTTCCTCGGTGGCAAGGTCACACGCGCCCCGCAATGGGTGCGTCGTTTGGGTTGTGAATGGGTATTCCGTCTCTTAAGTGAGCCCAAGCGGCTGTTCGTTCGCTACGTGATGGGTAACCCGATGTTCCTGTTACGTTCACTGATCTGCAAAAACTCCTGAGGTTGCAGGGGGCTTCACACTCCGGAAAAAACACGTTTGAAATATCTTGCAAAACTCCTGCGTTCCATCTTTACTCACGGTTGTAATACCGGCTTTACAGCGGTGTTAGGGGTTTTCTTCGTTAAGGTGTGAGACAGCTAATTGGCGTCAGAAAACCTTAGTTTCAGGGAGGGAAGTTGCGAGTTGTTCGCAAGAAGGAAAAGCCTGAAGCACAGTCTAAAAATGGCGGGTTAATCGTACAGGTGTCGGGGTAATGGTTGGCCGCACAGTGTGACGGGCGTGGTGAGCTATCGAGCTGCCATTTCGAGTATTTAGTTTGCTTGTTTATAAACTCAAATGAACTTTCCTTAACTTGTGTTAATAAACAGATGAAAGAATATATGGCAACACTGGCGCGCACGTTATTATCTCCGTCCATGCGCTTTAAGCTCAGGAATATCGTCGAATGGCTGCGCGAGATCGCCGCACGTGCCTGTTTTTGGCGCTGGGAAATTGCCAGGTTCAAACTACGTAATGACAGCGAATTTGACATTCTTTATGTAGGTAGAAAATCACAACGCGAATTTTTGAAGGTGCTTCTGGGCGCCGCAGCGGACGTCGACAGTCAGTTGAGGGTGCGCACCAGCGAGCAGACGGTTGTCGTTAGCGAGGTGCCTATGCCTGGTGCGCTATCGGTGCCGCATTACCTGAGCGCGGTGGTGCCGCTCAGCAGTTCTCTTGAAGAAATCACTGCAAAATACAATTCCGAGTTGCGTCGCAATCTGCGTAAAAACCGGCTGCGTTATGCAATGAAGCAGGCGCTCAATGATGACGAGATAGAAATTGCCGACCGTGAAATGCTGCAGCCTTACGCCAGGGCGAGGCATGGCTCCGCAGCTTCGCAAATTGAATCGCATGAAGTTCACCGCGTTGCCAAAAGTGCTGGACGGCTTGACCTGGTGCTGCTGGAAGATCAAGTCGTTGCATGCCACCTTGGTTGTGTCATTACCCGTGAAGGTAAGCGCTACTGGAGCACGGTTCGTTTTGGCTATCCCGACGGAGTGTTCTCAGATGCTAAAAAACTTCGGGAAATCAACTCCATCACGACCTTCATGGCGCTTGAATGGGCGCTGGCAAACGGTTTTGACTATTACGACATCGGGACCTGCCTGGCACGCCCGGATGATGGACTTCTGGAATGGAAAAGAAGGCGTGGCGGCGATGTCGATACGCTGAATAACCATGGCTACCTGTTTGTTCGGTTGCCCAAGGTGGGTGCTGCACAATTCTTGTGGGAGTCGCCGTTGTTCGCCGTCGAAGGCAAAAACCTGACGCTGCACTTGGGAATACCCAGCGGTAAAAGTAATGAAGAAGTGACGGCGCGTTATCGTGAGATGGGGTTTGGCGGGTTAGCCAACGTTATCTTGCATTGTTCGCAGGCGCCGGAAGAAGTGCTGCTGGAGTTATTGCGTAGTCGCTATGCCCAATTGAAGTCACCGCCGCTACTGGAAGTTGTTTTATCCCGTTGAAAGGACGCTGTTTATTAAAAAGTTGTGAGGGTTGCATATGTCGGAACTTATTACATTGGCCAGTAGCGACTCCGGCAAGTGGAGCCTGGCGGCCTATAAACATATGCTGAAAACCCGGTTCTCCGGGAAACCCTCGTTAACCCTGCAAAGTGTGGCGGAAAAAACCTGGGAAATTGCACCGGGCACAACGGCTGTTGCGCCACCTGCCTTCTATTTGCCTAACCAACTAGAGCGTGTAACGGGATGGGAAGAGGCGCTGTTTTATCCTCATGAACATCCACGTCGTACCATGGAGGGTGGTTATAGTTTTGAGAACGGCCCGACACGCGGTTATCTGATTAAAGATGCCTGGTTAATTGACGGTGCTGTTTATAAAGATAATGCCAAGTCGTGGTTGTCGCCCAAATCCGAGCGCTTTCCAAAGATCCGTATTGAAACAGAAATAGACCGTGCGGCGATGTATTGCACTGCCGGTGGCAATAAATGGTTTGGCACATGGTTGATGGATGACTGCATCACTTATCCATTGGCCGTCGAAGAAGGTATTCCCGTCACCACGGCCCGTTCGGCCAATCTCGTTTCTGCTCCCCGAAACGGCATCCTGCATACACCGGCTTATGAAGACTGGCTGGGCATGAAGCCGGTTCGTCTACGCGATGCGTATTTCCGTGAACTCGTGATCTTTGACGACCTCAGTCAAAATCGAGACAAGCACCTGCGTTTTCGGGCCATGGGTGAAAAACTGCTGTCGCACGTCAGCGTACAGTCCCATCCCGGTGTCTTTATCTTGCGCGGCGGCAGCGGAGAGTTACGCTTGTTACGTAACGAAATGGCGCTTGCCGAACAGTTGCGTGACCGCAGGGGGTTTCGCATCCTGGACCCGACAAAATGCGATGTGGCAACGATCGTATCCACCTGCGCCGGGGCCAGAACCGTGGTCGGTATCGAGGGCAGTCACTTGATCCATGGGGTTAACGTGCTACCGCCGGGTGGCTCGCTGCTGGTGTTGCAGCCGCCCAATCGTTTCCTGTGTTTTTTCAAATACCTGACCGATCGCGATCATCAAAATTTTGCTTTTGTGGTCGGAATCACCGACGGAAACGGTTTTACCATCGACCCCGATGAACTGGAGCGCACGCTGGATCTGCTGCCAGCCTGATGCGCTCAGGCAGCGATCTTGCCTTCATCGCGCATTCAGCGTGAAGGCAAGATCGGCCAAAGGCTCAATAGGGATCAGTAGGCATGCTTGCCGGAGAACGCAAACACTGTTCTTGCAAGGATGACGAAATCGAGCCAAAGCGACCAGTTGTTGATGTACTCGATGTCCGAATCAACCCGCCGAATCATCTGCTCGATATCCTTTGTCTCACCGCGATAACCACGCACCTGGGCCAGGCCGGTAATGCCGGGTTTGATGTTGTGGCGCGCGAAATAGTCCGAGATATCGGGCGAGTACTGCACGTCGTGTTGAATCGCGTGCGGTCGTGGTCCAACCAGCGACATTTCGCCCATCAACACGTTAAACAGCTGCGGCAATTCATCGAGACTGGTTCGCCGAATAAAGGCGCCAATCCGGGTAACGCGGGGGTCATTTTTCTGTGCTTGCTGGACGACGCCGTCCGAGGGCTGATGCACGACCATGCTTCTGAATTTCCAGATCCGGAAGCTCTCGCCGCTCCAGCCCATGCGTTCCTGCCGAAAGAACACCGGCCCCGGGCTATCGAGCTTGATCGCAATGGCGACCATCGCCAGCACGGGGGCGGCAATCAGCAGGATCAGCGAGGTCAGGACCTTGTCTTCGAGGTTCTTCAAGAACAGCCGCATACCCATCAGCGGCGTTTCCGAGAGGGTCAGCACCGGAATACCGGCAATCTCACGAACGCTGTGATTGATCAGGCGCAACGAAAAGATGTCCGGCACCCAGTTCACCGAGATGTGTTTATCGAACAGCCTCAGGTAAACATCCTTGATCACCTCCGAACCACCCAGCGGCGTCACGAAATACACGGTACGAATGGAGTGGCGCACGACCAGTTCATCAAGGTCGGAAATATCGCCCAGAATTGTCAGGCGTTGTGCACTTTGCGAGCCGTCCTTACCGCGATCTTCTTCGCTACCCATCGACACGCAACCGACGATCCGCTCACCCAGCCACGGGTTGTTGCTGATTTTTTTGTATAGGTACTTGGCCAGTTCGCCTGTGCCGATGATCAGCGCGTTTTCCAATTGCGTCGGATGGGCCAAGAACTTCTTTTGCATCTCGCGCGTCGCCAGGTGCAACAGCAACTGCGCCAGGTAGCCAAGAACAAATAACTCTCCGACTAATAAACGTGAGTACGTCTCACTTTGTTTAGTCAGAAACGCCATGGCGACGAGAAAACCAAAGGTTGCGGTCCATGCTTTTAGTAGCTTGAAGGCTTTGACGGTAAAACCGACGTTGCTGCGGTAAATCGCATAGTGGTCGTACACCACGGCCAATGCCCCGAGTAGCAGCAGGAGCATGATCACGTAGTCTTGCGAGATGTAGCCGATATGATAATTGATCAAAAACCAAGCGACACCAGTTACAGCAACACAATCCAGGCCGGCTTGAATAACGGTGCTGGTGCTGCTTCTTCGCTGCAAAACGGAACGGGTATTGTTTGGTTCAAAAATCATTGTTTAGACCTCATTTGCTTTCCCTTGCGCTCGGTGATGACGAGATTCAGGTCGACACAGTCCTCGGTTGAAAGCGTTGGCGCCACCGGCTAGCTGCTCGTACGTGTGACACGTCAATCACCCGCCAGGAGGGTTGATCCGGGCGGGTGGTGCGTGTGCTGTCACTTTAGCACTACTGTGCAATCATTTACTCAAATCGCTGGAGCTTCATACAACATCCAGGCGTAAAAATGAAGCCCGCCAGAAGATGCCGAATGAAAGCTATTGAGACGCATCTGCGGTGTTGAGCGCAGAGGAGGGGCCGTGGCCCCGGTCGGGCTTAGAACGAGGTCGCGAATACCACTTGGCTGTACAGGTTTTTGTCGTTGTTGCCCAGTTGAGTTCCGCCCTGTGCGGCGCTTTTTTCGGGCTGATACAGGCCAATCAACGGCATCACCGTGAGGTGCTCGTTGAGGTGCCATTCAGCGTACAGGTCGACTTCATGACCATCGGTATTGCCGAGGTTGCGGTCGATGGTGTCGAAATTGAAATACATCGCGCCCACGTTGAGGTTTTCCAGGGGGGAGACTTTCAACGTCACGTTCTGGATCCGCGAGTTGCTGTTGAAAGGGCCGGCATAGTTGCCGGCCACTTCACCCTGGAACCAGGTGCCATAGCCGCGGCTGAAACCGTAGAACAAGGTGTCGTAACCTTCCGAAAACCGGCTGTAGCGATAGCTGACATTCGGTGCCCAGACGACATCGGCAAAGGTCCATCCGGCTTCGAGGTACCAGGCGTCTTCGTTGCCGGCGTGTGGTTTGTCTTGCCTTGCGTACTCACCCGAGAGGAACAGGTTTTTCACCCCGGCATTGCCTTGGGCGCGCAGGCTGTAGGTTTTCATGCCGTCGCGCTCCAGCTGCGCAGGGGACGCGTATTGCTCGTCGATATCGGTGGTGTCGACGTAGGTCAAACCGACGGTGCCCTCTGGCGCGACATGCTCCAGGGTGCCCACATACATTTCGGTTTTGGCCTGTGCGCGATTGTCCGACTTCAGCCACATCAGGTCACTGCGCCAGCCTTCCTTGCCACCCAGGCGCAACACGGCGGTCTGGTCAAAGTCTTTGCGCGCGGCGAGGTAGTACGCACCGCCACGGTTGAATTCGCCGTCGGCCAGGCCCTTGCCAATGTTCAAAGCATCGCCGTCAATCAAAAAGCCGTCACCCACCACAATGTTCTGGCGGCCGAAGGACAGGTCGACACCGTCATCACCCAGTGCCCCAAACAGCTTGCCTGAACGCCAGCCGAGGTAGGCGTCTTCGAATCGGGTGGTGCGTTCCGTACCGTCACTGAAACCTGCCGCGTCGCCGTCACCCCAGGTTCCGGAGCTGAGCAGGTTCGCGGCACCGTACGCGGTGCCCGCATTGCCCAGGCCTTTATCGAAACTCAAGCCGTATTTGATGTAGCCCTCGCGCCACGAGGAGGAGCCCTGATCGAGACGGCCGGAAGGGGCGTAGTTTTCCTGGCTGTGGAAAATACCGAATACAGCCTCCAGCGTGGCGTTCAAATGGCTGTCGCTGTCGGCATACAGTTCATACGCGCACGCGTTGCCGGCGTTAACCATCAGCGCGAGAGTCGAGAGACGAAGCAAAGGGGATTTGAGCATGGTGTGGCATCCGTTCTTGTTCTTGAGCGCAGGTTTGCGGTCTTTTCAGATACTAATGCCGGGTTTTTTTTTGCCCTGTTGCGTGGTTGCCAAAGAGTTGGCTGTGCTTGCCAAAATGCCCGGTTTGGCAGCCCAGCCAACACGACTGGCACGCAGGGAAAAACCTGCCTGCCTGTGACCATCGACAATCCGTACCAACCCAGCCGATGCGCCTCGCATCGGCATTTTTAGTGTTGGTGTTCGTCGGCTGACGAATACGCGGATCTGAAGGTCGTTTCTTATGTTCATCTCGCTGCGATTGCCCCTTGCGGGTTTGCTTTCATTGACTTTGGTGCATGGCGCAATGGCTGCCGATTGCGTACCTGACCAAGGTCATGGCGCTCAGGTGTTCGCCAATGAATGCGCTGTGTGCCATTCGGTCACCAAGAACGCGACCGGGATGATGGGGCCAAACCTGGCAGGCGTGGTCGGGCGCAAATCCGGCTCGCTGGCAGGCTTCAACTACTCCCAGGCGATGCGCAACAAAGACATCAACTGGCAAATCGAGACCCTCGAGCAATTCATCACCCAACCTCAGGCCTTTGTGCCAGGCACCTACATGCCGTACATGGGCCTGGCCTCTGCCGACGACCGGCAGGCCGTCGGGTGTTACCTCAAAGAACAACAGTAATCAGCCGGTTTCAGGCTGAAAAACGCGTCTAAGTCAAAGGTGATTTATGAGCAACGTGGAAATTCTGCCGCAGGTAGCTGCCTTTATTAACCGTCGTCATGGCTGCTTCATCGATGGCGAATGGGTGTTTGCCGAGGGACCAAGCCTCGCCGTGCTCAACCCGGCCAATGGTCAAACCCTGTGCCAGACAATGGACGCGCCACTGGAGGTGGTTGAACGTGCGGTGCAGTCGTCGCACGCCGCGTTCAAATCCGGCGTCTGGTCCGGGCTGCGTCCGGCTGATCGCGAACGCATCCTGCTGAACTTCACGCGCCTGGTGGAGGCACACGCCGAAGAGTTGGCGCAGCTTGAAACCCTGAGCCAGGGCAAGTCGATCAACATGGCGCGTGCGCTGGATTTGAACGCCACCGTCGAGTTCATGCGCTACATGTCCGGTTGGGCCACCAAGATCGAAGGGCAGACGTTCGATGTGTCGATTCCATTGCCGCCGGGGGCCAGGTTCACCGCGTTCACCAAGCGCGAACCGGTGGGCGTGGTGGTCGGGATTGTGCCGTGGAATTTCCCGTTGCTGATCGCTGCCTGGAAGTTGATGCCGGCGCTGGCCACCGGTTGCACCGTGATTATCAAACCTGCAATGGAAACCCCGCTGAGCGCCATGCGTCTTGCGGAACTGGCCCTTGAAGCGGGTATTCCGGCAGGCGTGTTCAACGTGGTGACCGGTGGTGGTGCCTCGGTGGGCGGTGTGCTGACCGCGCACCCGCTGGTCAGCAAAGTGTCTTTCACCGGTTCTACCGCCGTCGGCAAAAGTGTCGGTGTGGCGTGCATGACCAACATGACGCGTTTCTCGCTGGAGCTGGGCGGCAAAAATCCGATGATCGTGCTCGCCGATGCCGACATCGACAAAGCCATTCAAGGTGCGATCCTCGGTGGCCTGTTGAACAATGGTCAGGTCTGCGCGGCGGCCTCACGCTTCTACGTGCATCGCTCGATCCACGACACGTTTGTCGAAGGGCTGGCAGCTGCGGTCTCGGCGATGCCGATTGGGGACGGCATGAACTGCGAGGCCGCGATCAATCCGTTGGTGTCGCGCAAGCAACAGCAAGCGGTGCTCAAACACATTGAACTGGCGCGTAAGGAAGGGGCTCGCGTGGTGTCGGGCGGCGAGTTGCTTGAAGGTGACGGTTTTTACGTGCAGCCAACCATTCTGGCCGACATTGACCACAGCATGACGGTGGCCCGTGAAGAGGTTTTTGGCCCGGTGTTGGGGGTCATGCCGTTTGACGACGAAGACGCCGTCATCGCATTGGCCAACGACAACCGTTATGGACTGGCAGCCAGCCTGTGGACCAACGACCTCGGTAAAGCGATGAACCTGGTGCCGCGCATCGAAGCCGGTACGGTCTGGGTCAACGCGCATGTGCTGCTCGACCCGGCAATGCCGTTCGGTGGCGTCAAGCAATCGGGGATGGGCCGCGAGTTTGGACGTGCCGTCATCGAGGCGTATACCGAGCTGAAATCGGTGTGCATCGCACACTGATCCAACCGCAGCAGAGCTGACAATTACGGCGCCCACATCGGGCGCCGTAATTTTTTTGCTGTATCAGACGCGTTCGAACAGTACGGCGATGCCCTGACCGCCGCCGATGCACATGGTCGCCAGCGCGTAACGGCCCTGAACACGCAGCAGTTCGTGAATCGCCTTGGTCGCGATGATCGCACCGGTGGCGCCCACCGGGTGGCCGAGTGAAATGCCCGAGCCGTTTGGGTTGACCTTTGCCGGGTCAAAGCCCAATTCCTGTGCCACGGCGCAGGCTTGTGCGGCGAAGGCCTCGTTGGACTCGATAACGTCCAGGTCTGCCACGGTCAGGCCGGCACGCTTGAGAACCAGGCGAGTCGCCGGAATCGGTCCCAGGCCCATCAGTTCCGGTTCAACACCGGCATGCGCGTAACCGACCACGCGCACCATTGGCTTGAGGCCGTGTTCGCGAACCATTTCACCCGTGGCCATGATCAGTGCACCCGCACCGTCGTTCAGGCCCGAAGCGTTGCCAGCGGTGACGCTGCCGTCTTTCTTGAAGGCCGGTTTCATCTTGCTCAGTTGCTCGGCGCTGACGTCGCCGCGCACGTGCTCGTCCGTGGCAAACGTCACGGTGCCTTTGCGGGTGGCGATTTCAATGGGCACGATCTGACCGGTAAAACGACCTTCGGCAATTGCCCGTGCAGCACGCTGCTGGCTGACCATCGCCAGTTCATCCTGAGCCTGGCGGGTAATGCCATAACGCTCGGCGACGTTTTCTGCGGTGATGCCCATGTGGAAACCGGCGAACGGGTCTTGCAATACGCCCAGCATGTAGTCGATGGCTTGCATGTCACCCATGCGAGCGCCCCAACGTGCTTGCGGCAGCAAGTACGCGCCACGGCTCATGGACTCGACGCCACCGGCCAGCGCCGCGCCTGCATCGCCCAGCATCAGGCTTTGTGCGGCGCTGACAATCGCCTGCAGCCCGGAACCGCAGAGGCGGTTGACGTTGAAGGCTGGCGTTTCTTTCGGCAGGCCGGCGTTCATTGCCACGGCGCGGGAGAGGTAGGCGTCCCGGGCTTCGGTGGGAATCACATGGCCCATGACGGCATGGCCGATATGCTCAGGCGCCAGGCCTGCGCGTTCGATGGCGGCGCGGCAGACATCGGTCGCCAATTGAATCGGCGGCACATCCTTGAGCGAGCCACCGAAGCTGCCGATGGCGGAGCGGACGGCACTGATCACAAAAATATCGGTTGGGTTCATGCGGGTTCCCCTGGAACTGTCCTGGATTTGGGTGCGCGTGGGCACAGTATTTGGGGTGCAAGTCTAGGGTCGGCGAGGTTTTTGGCCTATGCCGAAACTGCTCAAGGGCCGTGGTGTTTTTTGCCAGAGCGGCGCCGCGATCAAGCGGCAGGCGAGCCGCATTCAGTCACTCTTTGTCATTGCCATAATTCATGATCGACAACAGCCGAATCGGCACCTGCACCAGTTCCTCCGGGCCATGGGGGATTTCGCCTTCAAATGTCAGGCTGTCACCTGCCTCCATGCGGTACAGCTGATTGCCGTGGCGATAAATCAGCTCGCCTTCCAGCAAATGCAGAAACTCGGTGCCTGGGTGAGAGAAGGTCGGAAACTCCTCGCTGGCGTCATCCATGCTCACCATATATGCCTCGAAACTTTTCTTCGGCCCGCGGGTGTGATTGAGCAAGTGATAGGTGTGGCCTTTCTCGGTGCCGCGCCGAACCACTTCCATGCCCTGATCGGCCTTGACCAGCAGCGCGCTGCCATCTTGCTGATCGTACTCACTGAACAACTTCGACATGGGCAAGCCGAGCACATCGCACAGACGGCTGAGCGTATCGAGACTGGTGGACACCTGGGCGTTTTCAATCTTGCTCAACATGCCCTGGCTGATGTCGGCAATCTTCGCCACGTCAGAGAGTTTCAAGTCTTGCGCCTGGCGTTGGCGTTTGATCTGCAGTCCCAGGTATTGCTCGAGCTTGAGGCGTGGGGCGGTTTCGGTCGACATGGTCATCAAGTCCTGCACACTTTCCGTTCAGTAATATTAGTTTCGCACTAGGAAAGTGCAAATCGATAATAATTCCACCAGCTGTTGGGCTGGCGTATTCCCACAAGGAAAAGAATTTTCCCATATATACAGCACAAAAGCGCTTTTTACGGCGTTGGAGCGCTTCAGTCACGAATCTGGCAAGGGCTTTGCATTCCTAAAGGGAAACTAACTTTCTTTTTAGGAATAAAAAGTCGGTTAAGGCCTATCCACAATGGTTTGCCTTTCGCGAGGAGTGACGAGCAATGTTGCCAGCAGAAACCCAGCGCATCATCGACAAGCACGGGATCAAATACGTGCTTGCGCAGTTTGTCGATATTCATGGTGCGGCCAAAACCAAATCGGTGCCGATTTGTGGGCTCAAAGCCGTGGCTGAAGAGGGCGCTGGTTTTGCCGGCTTCGCGATCAGTGGCATGGGCATGGAACCGCACGGTCCGGACTTCATGGCTCGCGGCGATTTATCGACCCTGACGCCGGTGCCCTGGCAACCGGGTTATGGCCGGGTCGTGTGCATCGGTCACGTCAACGGCGAGCCTCATCCTTTCGACAGCCGCTATGTATTGCAACAGCAGGTCGAGCGCCTGACGGCCAAGGGCTGGACGCTTAATACCGGGTTGGAACCAGAGTTCAACCTGATGCGGCGCGACGAATTCGGCAAGCTGCAATTGGTGGATCCCAGCGACAACCTCGACAAGCCTTGCTACGACTACAAAGGCCTGTCGCGTTCGCGCATGTTTCTTGAGCGTCTGACCGAAGCCTTGCAGGCAGTGGATTTCGAGGTCTACCAAATCGACCACGAAGACGCCAACGGCCAGTTTGAAATCAACTACACCTACAGCGATGCGCTGACCTCGGCGGACCGCTTTACCTTTTTCCGGATGGCCGCGGGCGAGATCGCCAACGAGCTCGGAATGATCTGCTCGTTCATGCCCAAGCCAGACCCGAAGCGCGCCGGCAATGGCATGCACTTTCACCTGTCGATCAGCAGTGCCGACAACAAGAACATGTTCCATGACGCCAGTGATCCGAGCGGCATGGGCCTGTCGAAAATGGCGTATCACTTCGCTGCCGGCCTGCTGGCCCATGGCCCGGCGCTGTGTGCGTTCGCCGCACCCACGGTCAACTCCTACAAGCGCCTGGTGGTCGGCAACTCGTTGTCTGGCGCGACCTGGGCGCCAGCCTTTATAGCCTTCGGTGCCAACAACCGTTCAGCCATGGTCCGCGTGCCTTACGGGCGGCTCGAATTCCGCCTGCCGGACGCGGGTTGCAACCCGTATCTGGTCAGCGCCGCCATCATCGCCGCCGGCCTCGACGGCATCGACCGTCAGCTGGAAATCGACCACGTCTGCAACGAAAACCTCTACAGCCTGAGCCTGGAGCAGATTGCCGCACGGGGTATCAAGACCTTGCCGCAATCACTCAAGGAAGCCTGCGACGCACTTGAAGCCGACCCCCTGTTTGCCGAGGTCCTTGGCCCGCAGATCGTTGGCGAGTTCATCAAGCTCAAGCGTATGGAATGGGTGGAGTACAGCCGCCATGTGAGTGATTGGGAGGTGCAGCGCTACACCGAATTTTTTTGAGGTTGCCGGGCGGCAGCAACACGTCGCAAGCGTCAGGCCGTACGTAAAGCGGTTTGGGGCGTGGCACAAATGATCATATCAACGCGGTCAACTTGCGGCTTACCGCTCGCAACTTGTCGCTCCCGAACGAAGTGAGTGCTGCTGTTATGTGTGGAATCGTAGGTCTTTATTTGAAAAATCTGCAGCTGGAATCCCAGCTCGGCAAGCTCTTTGAGCCGATGTTGCAAGCCATGACCGACCGTGGCCCGGACAGCGCCGGTTTTGCGATTTATGGCGATGAAGTGGCGCAAGGCTGGGTCAAGCTGACCCTGCAGGCAACCACCGAAAGCTTCGACTGGAAAACCCTGATGGGTGAACTCGAAGAGCGCCTCGGCTGTTCACTGGACGGGTTCCAGAATGCCAGCGCGGCGGTGCTCAAGATCAACGCCGCCGAGGCGCCAGTGCGTGCGGCCCTCGCTGAACTGGCGCCGAGCGTGCGCATCATGAGCGCCGGGCAGAGCATCGAAATCCTTAAAGGCATGGGCTTGCCGCAGGAAATTTCCAGGCGTTTCGGCCTGGCCGGCATGAAGGGCAGCCACATCATCGGCCACACCCGCATGGCCACTGAAAGTGCGGTGACCATGGAAGGCAGTCACCCGTTTTCCACGGGTGCCGACCTGTGCCTGGTGCACAACGGCTCGCTGTCGAATCACTTTCGCCTGCGTCAGGAACTCAAGCGCGAAGGCATCCATTTCGAAACTGACAACGACACCGAAGTCGCGGCCGGTTATCTGACCTGGCGCTTGCAGCAAGGCGATTCGTTGAAGGAAGCGCTGGATCATTCGCTTGAGGACCTGGACGGTTTCTTCACCTTTGCTATTGGCACCCGCAACGGTTTTGCGGTTATCCGCGACCCGATTGCCTGCAAGCCAGCCATCCTTGCCGAGACTGACGACTACGTCGCCATGGCCTCCGAATATCAAGCCTTGTCGAGCCTGCCAGGCATCGAGAACGCAAGAATCTGGGAACCGGCACCGGCCACTTTGTACCTCTGGGAACGCGAGACAGCTTAAGGAGCGCACATGAAAACCATCGATCTTTCCACTGCTACCGTGCGTGACCTGAATCAGGCGCTGCACGACCAGGTTAACAACGTTACCGAACACGAGTGGGTGGTGACTCACGCCAATGGCAAACACAACCTCGCTGTCGGGGTGAATGAAGCGGTGTCCATCGATATTCAGGGGCACGCCGGCTACTACTGCGCCGGCATGAATCAGAAGGCCTCAATCACCGTGCACGGCAACGTCGGCGTGGGTTGCGCCGAGAACATGATGAGCGGTTACGTGCGGGTCAAAGGCAGCGCCTCCCAAGCGGCCGGCGCGACAGCTCATGGCGGTTTGCTGGTGATTGAGGGCGACGCCGGCGCGCGGTGCGGCATTTCCATGAAAGGCATCGACATTGTGGTGGGTGGGAGCATTGGCCACATGAGCTGCTTCATGGGCCAGGCCGGGCGCTTGGTGGTGTGCGGCGACGCCGGCGATGCGCTGGGTGATTCACTGTACGAAACCCATATCTACGTCAAAGGCAATGTCGAGTCGCTGGGCTCCGATTGCATCGAAAAAGAGATGCGCGCCGAGCACCTGCAGGAGTTGCAAGCGTTGTTGAACACGGCCGGTTTCAACCACAAAGCGGCCGACTTCAAACGCTACGGCTCGGCCCGTGAGCTGTACAACTTCAAAGTCGATAACGCCTCTGCGTACTGATCCAGGAGAACACAACATGAGTGAGAAAACTGCACCGGTACTGCGCGAGTCCGCCACTTTCGATCGCCTGACCATCCAGGAAATCCAGCGTGCCGCCGAGACCGGCATCTACGACATTCGCGGCGGCGGCACCAAACGCAAGTTGCCGCATTTCGATGACTTGCTGCTGCTCGGCGCCAGCGTTTCGCGCTACCCGCTGGAAGGCTATCGCGAGAAGTGCGGCACCGATGTGATCCTCGGCAATCGCTTTGCCAAGAAGCCGATTCACCTGAAGATTCCGGTGACCATTGCCGGCATGAGTTTCGGTGCGTTGTCGGCCAATGCCAAGGAAGCCCTGGGCCGTGGTGCGACCATTGCTGGCACCAGCACCACCACCGGTGACGGCGGCATGACCCCGGAAGAGCGCGGGCAGTCGCAGCATCTGGTCTACCAATATTTGCCGTCGCGTTACGGCATGAACCCGGACGATCTGCGCAAGGCTGACGCGATTGAAATCGTGCTGGGGCAGGGCGCCAAACCGGGGGGAGGCGGCATGTTGCTCGGCATGAAAGTCACTGAGCGTGTGGCCGGCATGCGCACGTTGCCAATCGGTGTCGACCAGCGCAGCGCCTGCCGTCACCCGGACTGGACCGGCCCGGATGACCTGGCAATCAAGATTGCCGAGCTGCGGGAAATCACCGATTGGGAAAAACCCATCTACGTCAAGATCGGTGCCAGCCGACCTTACTACGACGTCAAGCTCGCGGTAAAAGCCGGGGCTGACGTGATTGTGCTCGACGGCATGCAGGGCGGAACCGCAGCCACTCAGGAAGTGTTTATCGAACACGTCGGCATCCCGATTTTGTCGGCCATTCCACAAGCGGTACAGGCTTTGCAAGAAATGGGCATGCACCGCAAGGTTCAACTGATCGTTTCCGGCGGTATTCGTAACGGTGCCGACGTGGCCAAAGCCATGGCGATGGGGGCGGATGCGGTGGCCATCGGCACGGCTGCACTGATCGCACTGGGCGACAACCATCCACGACTGGACGAGGAACTGAAAAAAATCGGCTCGGCGGCTGGTTTTTACGATGACTGGCAGAACGGTCGCGACCCGGCCGGGATTACCACGCAAGACCCGGAGCTGTCGAAACGACTGGACCCGGTCGAAGGTGGCCGGCGTCTGGCCAACTACCTGCGGGTGATGGTGCTGGAGGCGCAGACGATGGCCCGGGCTTGCGGCAAGTCGCACTTGCACAACCTCGACCCAGAGGATCTGGTTGCGCTGACCGTCGAGTCTGCCGCCATGGCCCGGGTTCCATTGGCAGGAACAAACTGGGTACCGGGCTCCGGTACCGGTTACTGACAAAACCCGTGGCGAGCGAGCGTGCTCGCGCTGGGCTGCGAAGCGGCCCCAAGACTCTTTGCGATTGCTACGCACTCGAGCGCTAGCAAGCTCGTTCGCCACAGTTATAAGCGGGTCTGAAAGACCGCGGCATGTTCATTCAACGACCAAGAGGTCTCTCAAGAGGCCCATGCTCACTCACTTCGCTCGCTGCCAGACCCTTTCCATTTCTTTTGCAGGAGCTTTGAACATGGTCAATCGTCTTCTCGGCAAATCCCTTCTTGTCTTATTGGCGACCGGCACCCTCGCGCCGCTCGCCCAGGCGGCCGACGCACCCACATTGAACACTGGCAGCACTGCCTGGATGGTGACCGCCGCGGTGCTGGTGCTGTTTATGTGTTTGCCAGGCCTGGCCCTGTTTTATGGCGGTCTGGTGCGGGCGAAAAACATGCTCTCGCTGTTTACCCAGTGCTTCGGAGTCGCCGGGCTGGTCGGCGTGCTGTGGGTGATTTACGGCTACAGCATGGTGGTGGACAGCACCGGCATGGTTGAAGGGCAAGTGACGTTCAACAGTTTTGTCGGTGGTTTAAGCCGGGCGTTTCTGGCGGGCATGACGCCTGAGAGCCTGGTCGGTGACATTCCGGAAGGGGTGTTCGTAACCTTCCAGATGACCTTCGCCATCATCACCCCGGCGCTGATTGCTGGCGCATTCGCCGAGCGCATGAAGTTCTCGGCGGCACTGTGGTTCATGGCGCTGTGGTTCATGGCGCTGTGGTTCACCCTGGTTTACGCGCCTGTGGCCCATATGGTCTGGGGTGGTTCGGGGGCGTTGATGCATAACTGGGGTGTGCTCGATTTCGCCGGCGGCACCGCCGTGCACATCAATGCCGGTGTTGCCGCGTTGGCCGCGTGCCTGATTCTGGGCAAGCGCAAGGGTTATGAAAATACCCCGATGCCGGCACACAACCTGAGCTTGACCATGGTCGGTGCGGCGATGCTGTGGGTCGGCTGGTTTGGGTTCAACATCGGTTCCGGTGGCGGCCTTAATGGCACCTCTGGCATCGTCATGCTCAACACGCAACTGGGTGCCTGCGCGGGCATTCTTGGCTGGATGTTCACTGAGTGGTTCAAGGTCGGCAAACCAAGTGCGCTCGGTCTCGCCAGTGGTGCCTTGGCGGGTCTGGTGGGCATCACTCCGGCGTGCGCGTATGTCGGCGTCGGTGGTGCGTTGGCCATCGGCCTGTTATGCGGCGTGTTCTGCTACCTGAGCGTCACCGTGCTCAAACGTCGCTTCGGTTATGACGACAGTCTGGACGTGTTCGGCTTGCACGGTATTGGCGGGATGATCGGCGCGGTATTGACCGGGGTGTTTTGCGTTCCGTCGATGGGTGGCCTGGTCGAAGGCGTGACCATGGGCGCTCAGGTGGTGGCGCAAATCAAAGGCGTGTTGCTCACGACCGTGTATTGCTTTGCCATCAGTTGGGTAATCCTCAAGGTGATCAATGCGGTGATCGGCTTGCGTGCCGATGAATCAGTGGAGGAAATGGGGCTGGACCTGGCCGAGCACAACGAGCGGGCCTACAACCACTAACGTAATGGCTGAATACACGACGCCGGCCCTGAGCCGGCGTCGTGCTTTTCAACGACTGGTTACAACGCCGGGTTCACCTCGGCTGTGCGTTTTCCCAGCTTCATCAGCCAGTAATAACCCAACGCCGGCACCAGCAAGCCGATGATCCATGCCAGGTCTACACCGTCCAGCGCCGTGGCCATCGGGCCTACATACAGGGTGGTGTTCATGAATGGAATTTCCAGCGCTATCGCCAACACAAAACTGCCGCAGGCGATCCAGTTGATGCGCCCGTAGATACCCTGCATGTCGAAGATGTCGGCGATCCGGTACTGACCTTTGCGCAGGCAGTAGTAGTCCACCAGGTTGATCGCGGTCCACGGGATCAGGAAATAGCTCATGAAGAAGATGAAGTTGAGGAAGAAGTTGATGAAATCGTCCTGACTGATGGTGCACAACGCGGTGGCCAACACGCTGATCAGCAACATGAACAGACCGCGCACCCTGGGCGTTACCTTGAACCGTGCAAACGGTTCGATCACGGTGATGGTCGACATGAATGCGCCGTACAGGTTGAACACGTTGATCGAGACCTGTCCGTAGAGGATGAACACGAACAACAGCACCGCGCCGCTGCCGAATAGCCCGGCAACATGCCCGCCGACATTGGCCGAAAAGTCAGTGATACCCACACTGAGAATCGCGCCGAGGATCATCATCCACGCGCCACCGGTGACTGTGCCGACGTAGCTGTACCAGAACACTTTTGCGGTCGAGGTCTGGCTCGGCAAATAGCGCGAATAGTCCGCGACATAAGGCGCGTACGACAGCTGCCAGGTCACGGCGATACTCACCGCCGCCAGAAACTTCGACAGCGAAAATCCGCTCGGCAACCACTGTTCTGCCGCGATCGGCAATTGCAACGCCAGCACCGTGGCGGCGCAGAACACCAGTAACGACAGCAACGACAGCAGCTTCTGCAGCCGATGGATCAAGCGATAGCCATACAGTGCGACAACGAAGCACAACGCGCCAATCAGGTAGATGTTGCCTGTCACCGGCAATGGGCTGACGGTTTCCAGCGCCTGGGCAGCAAGCAAGGTATTGCTAACGAAAAACCCGAGGTAAATCAGCATCACAAACAGCAACGGCAGCACCGCGCCCAGTACACCGAACTGCGCGCGGCTCTGGATCATCTGCGGGATCCCCAGTTTCGGCCCTTGCGCCGAATGCGATGCCATGAAAATCGCGCCCAACAGCGAGCCGACGAGGATCGCCAACGCGCTCCAGAACAGGTTGAGCCCCATCACCACCGGTAACACGCCCGAGGCAATGGTGGTGATGTTCATGTTGGCGCCAAACCAAATGAAAAACAGTGAGCCGGGTTGGCCATGGCGCTCGGATTCAGGAATGAAATCGATGCTTCTTTTTTCGACTTGCATGGCGATTACTCCTGAGTCCGGGCGAGGTGGGTTTGTAACCGATCGATGGTGCGTTCGAACTCATGGGGCTGATGCGCAAACTGGTCCGGGCCATCGGTCATCAGGCTCAGGTAATCACGGTTTTCCAACGCTCGCAGGCATTGCTGCGTGGTCAGCACTTCCAATGCATAAACCCAATTGGCCATTATCAACAGCGCCGAATAGTGTCCGGCCGACGTGGTGGTGGTACACGCATCGCCCACCAGACGTATGTGATAACCCAGGGCAAAGGCATCGAATACGCTGCTGAGTACGCAGACATCGGTCAACACGCCACTGATGATCAGCGTATTGACGTCCAGCGCTTTGAGTCGGGCATCCAGGTCGGTGCGGTGAAAGGCGCTGTAGCGGCCCTTATCCAATACCAGGTCGGCAGGTTGCGGTGCCAATTGTTCGATGATCTGGATTTGCCGGGTGCCGGCGCGGTAACTACTCGGGCCGCCATCGGCCGCGCGTGGTTCACCGCGCGGCATGTCGCTGCCGTCGGCTTGATTGACGTGGCGGGTATAGATCACCGGTACCTGCTGAAGGCGGGCGGTGCCAAGCAATGCAGCAGTGTTGTCCACCACCGCGTCAAAGTTTTGCAGGACGAAACCGTCCTCTTGTTGCATGTCGATGATCAACAACGCGTTTTTATTGTTCATTGGGCAAACCTGATCATGAGCCGAAGCACAGTGCAGCGCACGTCGCGCGTCTGGCGCGACGTGAGGTGCGTTGATTTCTGTTCGGGTGGGCTCAGTAAACGGGTTGCCAGAAGCCGTTTTGCTTGGCTGAAACGCTGGCGCGCAGGCGTTTGAAATGGATATGCGAAGCGGTCCATTCGCCGCGCAGGTAGGTCTGCTCGGCGCCGCAGGGAAGGGCGAGTGATGGGCGACGATCGTTCGGCATGGGAATCGACCCTACACGTCAGTCAGCCCCCGGGTTACGCAACCGGGGGCCAGTTCGCGGTCTCAGCGAAACGCTGGCACCACGTGTTTGATGAACAGCTCCAGGGATTTTTTCTTTTCCGCGTGGGGCAGGCTGTTATCGCACCAGAAGCTGAATTCATCCACGCCCAGTTCCTGGTAGTACTTGATGCGCGGGATGATTTCTTCCGGCGTACCGATCATTGCCGTCTTGTGCAGGCTTTCCAGTTGGAACTCTGGACGCTCGGCGAATTTTTCTTCCGGGCTTGGGTCCAGGAAACCGTTGACCGGCACTGTCTTGTTGCCAAACCAGGCGTCGAATGTGCGGTAAAAACGCGAGATCGCCTTGGCCCCGACTTTCCAGCCTTCCGGGTCGTCAACGGCGTGCACGTGCGTGTGGCGCAGCACCATCAGTTGCGGGCGTGGCACGTCAGGGTTGTTGTCCAGCGCAGCCTGGAACTTGTTCTTCAAGTCGAGGACTTCTTCGTCGCCTTTCATCAACGGCGTCACCATCACGTTGCAACCGTTGGCCACCGCAAAGTTGTGCGAGTCCGGGTCGCGTGCGGCGATCCACATCGGAGGGTTCGGCTGCTGGATAGGCTTTGGCACGCTGGTCGACGTCGGGAATTTCCAGATGTCGCCGTCGTGGGCGTAATCGCCTTTCCACAATGCACGGACCACCGGGACCATCTCGCGCAACGCCTGGCCGCCAGACGATGCCGGCATGCCGCCGGCCATCCGGTCGAATTCAACCTGGTACGCGCCGCGAGCCAGGCCCACTTCCATGCGCCCGTTACTGATCACGTCCAGCAGCGCGCATTCGCCTGCCACCCGCAGCGGGTGCCAGAACGGCGCAATGATGGTGCCGGCGCCGAGGTGAATGGTGGTGGTTTTTGCAGCCAGGTAGGCCAGCAGCGGCATAGGGCTTGGCGAGATGGTGTATTCCATGGCGTGGTGCTCACCGATCCAGACGGTACTGAAACCACCGGCCTCGGCGATCAGGGTCAGTTCGGTCAGGTCTTCGAACAGCTGACGGTGGCTGACGCTTTCGTCCCAGCGTTCCATGTGCACGAACAGGGAAAATTTCATGACGCTTACCTCGAATCTTTTGTTGTCGGCCTGTCGACTGCGGGCCTGTTGCCAGGAATGAGCGCGGGGCGCTCCCGGGTGTTATCGCCAGTATTAGCGCGTCGCTGAGTACGGCTGGTCGGCTGATTGATTATTGGTATACCATAATACGGAATATCCGCAAAATATTTCTCTCAGACGGTAGCGTAAGTACCTCACAAGGAAGGCTTGCTAGATGAACATAAAACAAAAACTGATCCTGGCATTTGCGACGATTGCCAGCCTGCCGGTCGTGCTGGTGGCGGTGCTGATCATCCTCAACGTTCGTCAGGAGGCGCGAGACACGTTCGTCGACAGCAGTGGCCGGGAAATTCGTCAGGTCGAAAACGCCATGCAGTTGTTTTTCGAAGGCATCAGCCAGAACGTAGCTTATCTGGCCGAACATCCCCAATTGCAGGGCATTGACGCCAGCCTGAAGCGCTACCTGGCAAGCGATGCGGCCAGCGTCCCGATGGGTGAGCACGACCAGCAATTATTCCAGCTGTTTGCTGGCCTGGCCAAGAGCCATGCCGCTTATGCCTATCTGTCGCTGGGCACCGAGCAGGGCGGTTACGTGTTCTGGCCTGGCGATCCGAAGCTCGCCAGTTACGATCCACGCAGCCGTCCCTGGTACAAGGCAGCGATGGCACAACCGGGCAAGACGCTGCGCACCGATGCCTACTACTGGGCGGCTGATGATGTGGTGCTGGTCAGCACCGTCCAGAGCTTCAACAATCGCTTGGGCAGCAACGCCGGTGTCGTCAACATCGATGTGTCGCTCAAGCAACTGACGGACCTGGTGAAGCAGATCAAGCTTGGCAACAGCGGCTACCTGATGCTGATGGAAGGAAACAACACGGTGTTGGTCGACCCTGCGGACCCAACGCATAACTTCAAGAACCTGAATGAGCTTGGCGAGGGTTACCGGCAACTCGCCGCAGCAGGCAAGGGACTGGTGGAGGTCGAGTTGAACGGTGAGCGCTACATGGCGTTCGTATGGCCGTCCGAAGCGCTGGGCTGGCGCTTTGTGAGCGTGGTTCGCCAAGGTGAAGTGATGGCGGGTGCCACACGGTTGACGTGGTTCATCGCCGCTATTGCCTTGGCTTGCGCGGTGCTGTTCGCCATCGCCGGGGCCTGGTTTGCCGGTTTGATCGTCAAGCCGATTCGCGGTGTGGCCAGCGGCCTGGAAGGCATCGCCCAAGGTGAGGGCGACCTGACTGCTCGCCTGGCAGTGCGTGGGCAAGATGAAACGGCTCAGTTGGCAGGTTGGTTCAATCAGTTCCTCGAGGCTATCCGCACCCTGATCCAGCGTATTGGCGTGGCGGCGGGACAGATTCACAGCAGTTCCGGCAGTGCCACTGAGGTCTCGGTGGAAATGGCTGATGTTGCATCGCGTCAGCGTGAAGCGGTGGACATGGTGTCGACGGCGTTTCATGAAATGGTTGCCACTTCCAATGAAGTGGCGCGGTCTTGCAGCCAGGCAGCAGAGTCTGCCGACAACGGCCAGCGTCAGGCGCACACGGGGCAACAGCAAATCGATGCGGCAGTGACCAACGTCGATCGCCTGAGCGTGGAGATCAGCCATTCTGCCGAAGCCATGCAGCAACTGGAGCAGGACAGCAATGACATCCAGTCTATTCTCGGCACCATCCGTTCGATTGCCGACCAGACCAATTTGCTGGCACTGAATGCCGCCATCGAGGCCGCTCGGGCGGGTGAGCAAGGTCGCGGCTTTGCGGTGGTTGCCGATGAAGTGCGCGCACTGGCCAAACGCACGTCGGACTCCACCAGCGAAATTGACGGTTTGCTGGGTAATCTGGCGCGCCGCACCCATCAGATGGGCAAGCAGATGCACGCCAGCCTTGAGGTGTCACAAGACACTGTGGTGTCGATCAATGCGGCGCGGGAGAGCTTTGGGCTGATACGAGAATCGGTGGACGTGATCCGCGACATGAATACGCAAATCGCCACGGCAGCAGAAGAGCAGCATCAGGTAGCCGAGGATATCAATCGCCACATCAGCCAGATTCACGGTGATGCGCAACTGGTTGCCAGCCTGGCGGATTCCACGCGCCAGGATGCGAAGAACCTGACTAAATTGTCGGAAACCCTGAACCAGTTGGTCAGTCGTTTTCGCACCTGACCCACGAGAGCCTGGCTTGCCAGCGATGGCGTTTTCGGAATCGCCATCACCGGCAAGCCGGTTTCCTACGGGGTTGTGTTGGAACCCTGAATGGCGGCATTCACCACCGATCCGTAGGAGCCTGGCTTGCCAGCGATGGCGTTTTTGGAATCGCCATCACCGGCAAGCCGGTTTCCTACGGGTTTGCGTTACGGCATAAATCCGGCATTCACCACCGATCTGTAGGAGCCTGGCTTGCCAGCGATGGCATTTTCAGAATCGCCATCACCGGCAAGCCGGTTTCCTACGGGTTTGTGTTTGAACCCTGAATGGCGGCATTCACCACCGATCCGTAGGAGCCTGGCTTGCCAGCGATGGCGTTTTTCGGAATCGCCATCACCGGCAAGCCGGTTTCCTACGGGTTTGTGTTGAAACCCTGCATGGCGGCATTCACCACCGATCCGTAGGAGCCTGGCCTGCCAGCGATGGCGTTTTCGGAATCGCCATCACCGGCAAGCCGGTTTCCTACGGGGTTGTGTCGGAACCCTGAATGGCGGCATTCACCACCGATCCGTAGGAGCCTGGCTTGCCAGCGATGGCATTTTCAGAATCGCCATCACCGGCAAGCCGGTTTCCTACGGGTTTGCGTTACGGCATAAATCCGGGATTCACCACCGACCTGTAGGAGACTGGCTTGCCAGCGATGGCGTTTTCGGAATCGGCACCCGCATCAAGCGTAAATCAGGCAAGCACGGGCAGGGCGCCCATTTTACCGTTGCAGTACACCAGCGGACCTGCGTTGTGCGCAGGCACGATCAGGTTCTTCACCGCGCCGACCATGATGGCGTGGTCGCCGCCTTCATATTCGCGCCACAGTTCACATTCGATTACCGCCGTGGCATTCGCCAGAATCGGATTGCCGAGCTCACTCAGCGTCCATTCGATGCCTTGCGCCTTGTCCTTGCCTTTGCGCGCGAAGGCATAGGCTTCGCTTTGCTGGCCGCCGGACAATACGTGAATGGCGAAGCGCTTGTTCTTGATCAGCACCGGATACGAATCCGAGCTGTAGTTAGGGCAAAACAGTACCAGTGCCGGGTCAATGGACAGTGAGCTGAAGGCACTGGCGGTCAAACCGACGATTTGCCCATCGTCATCCAGGGTGGTGATCACGGTCACTCCCGACGGAAACGAACCCATCACTTGTTTGTAGATAGCGGCATCGATCATCGGGCGTTCCTCTGGCGGTGGAGCAGGTTTTTATGAGTTTGTAGGTATGATGGTATACCGTAATACATCATTTGCAAGGGCTTTTCTATCCACCCGATAAACGTAATCGACATGCGCTAAGCCCAATGTTTACGGGGCTTTAAGGCGATGGGTCATGCCGGTTGTGCCTGATAAATGCAGATCAGATGCGTCTGAAAAGACCAGATCAGTCTTGTTTAAAAGTTGGAATACCATAATATGGCTGGCATCTGAGGGGAGGCCAGAGAGCACCCCCGGTTTGGCTTCATACAAATATAAGATCAGACAAACTCGAGTTCATGCACATGTCCCAGATGTCCCGGCAAGACCCCCTGATCGAGAATCACACGGTCGACTACGTCCCACTCGCGGAACGCCACGGGAAGGCCCGCGATCTTTTCACCTTATGGTTCAGCACCAATATCGCGCCACTGCCTATCGTCACCGGCGCAATGGTGGTTCAAGTGTTCCATCTCAACTTGTTCTGGGGCCTGATTGCGATTGCTCTCGGGCACATGATCGGTGGCCTGGTGATCGCCCTGGCGTCGGCGCAAGGGCCGCGCATGGGTATTCCACAAATGGTGCAAAGCCGTGGTCAGTTCGGCCGTTATGGCGCGCTGCTGATCGTGTTTTTCGCGGCGATCATCTACATCGGTTTTTTCATCTCCAATATCGTGCTGGCCGGCAAATCGATCGTCGGTATCGTGCCGTCGGTACCGGTACCTGCCAGCATCCTGATAGGGGCGCTGAGTGCGACGGCCATCGGGGTTATTGGCTACCGCTTCATTCACAGCCTGAACCGCATCGGGACCTGGGTCATGGGCAGCGCATTGCTCGCCGGGTTTCTTTACATCTTTGCGCATGACCTGCCGGCAGACTTCTTCACCCGAGGTGGCTTCAACCTGTCGGGATGGCTGGCAACGGTGTCGCTGGGAATCATCTGGCAGATCAGCTTTTCGCCTTACGTGTCAGATTATTCGCGTTACCTGCCGGCAGACATCGGCATCGCCCGTCCTTTTTTCGCCACGTACCTGGGCGCGACACTGGGCACAATCCTGTCGTTTTCTTTTGGTGCGGTCGCGGTATTGGCGACGCCTGAAGGCACCGAGGCGATGGTGGCGGTGAAGCAGTCGACTGGTTGGCTGGGGCCGATTTTGATGGTGTTGTTCTTGCTGAATATCATCAGCCATAACGCCTTGAATCTGTATGGCGCGGTGTTGTCGATCATCACCTCGATCCAGACGTTCGCCAGTCAATGGACGCCGAGCATCAAAGTGCGTGTGGTGTTGTCGAGTGTGGTGTTGGTGGGTTGCTGCGTGGTGGCCCTGGGTGCTTCGGCAGACTTTATCTCGCAGTTCATCGGCCTGATTCTCGCGTTATTGCTGGTGTTGGTGCCGTGGGCGTCGATCAACCTGATTGATTTTTACCTGATCAAGCGTGGGAACTACGACATTGCCTCTATCTTCCGTGCGGATGGCGGGATTTACGGTCGGTTTAATCTGCACGCGATTGTCGCGTATTTCATCGGCATCATCGTGCAACTGCCGTTTGCCAACACGTCGCTGTATGTGGGGCCTTACGCGCATTGGGTGGAGGGTGCCGACCTGTCGTGGCTGGTGGGACTGGTGGTGACGTGCCCGCTCTACTATTGCCTGGCGACACGCAGTAAAGCGCAGGAAAAAAACGCGGTGCGGTTGGGTTACACCGACTGATTGCTGTCTCGCGTTTGTCTGGAATGCCCGGCCCAGGTCGGGCATTTTTTATGGGCGATTCAATCGCTGATACGGTTTTTCCTGCGCTATCTGCATCTGTTATGCACCCCTACCGTCGCTCACAATAACGGCACGGTTTGCAGGCGCGTCCCGCACTGCACCGCACACTCATAACGCAGGAGGCCGCAATGGCTAAGATGGCGATTTTCCTCGGTGGTTTTCTATTGCTGACCCTTTTGATTGGTGCGCTGGCGACGATCTCTCCGGTCTAGGCTGCGCTTGCAGGATTAACGGCACGCGCGTGCCACTTAAATACCCTTTTGCTATGCTCAATTTCCGGTAGAGTGCGCCCCAGAACAACAATGTATTGCCGTTGCGTATCTGTCCCTCGCTTGATCACGCCGGGTATAACAATAATATGCAGGACGTCCGCCCAAACCCCACGCTGCGTTTGAATTATTGCGCCGAGCGCCCGATATTCATCGACTTTGTGCAGCAGTCCAGGCACTCGCCTGAGGCAATCGCTGTCGTCGCTCAAGAGGCGAGCTGCAGCTACCGGCAACTTGAACAAATAAGCCAAGGCATCGCCTCCTTTCTGATAGCCAACGGCGC
Organism: Gordonia sp. IEGM753; assembly: GCF_050321825.1. Taxonomy (NCBI): domain Bacteria; kingdom Bacillati; phylum Actinomycetota; class Actinomycetes; order Mycobacteriales; family Gordoniaceae; genus Gordonia; species Gordonia sp. IEGM753. The sequence continues at coordinate 2,177,175 of NZ_JBNQGB010000001.1, read as the reverse complement.
CACCGGCTCCGAGCGGGTGGTGATTGTTTCGAGCCGCTGTGCCGCACTGGTCTACGCCATGCTTGGCGTCTCGCGTGCCGGCCTGGTATTCAGCGTTGCCGACATCGCTTATCCACCCGCGCGCATCGGGCAAATCATCCACACACTTCAGCCTACCTTTGTGTTGTTGTGCGGTGAGGCGGCCGACGGCCTGAACCTGCAAACCTTAGAACCCTTGGCTGCACAATCCGGTGCGAGGGTGGTGCGTATACCGCAAACGCCCGACGCCGCATTGCTTGAGTTCCCTGCCAGCGGTGCCTTGCCCGAGGTTGATCCCGGCAACGCGGCCTATATCACGTTCACCTCAGGCAGCACTGGCGAACCAAAGGGCATTGTGACAACGCATGCGCCTTTGGTGCACTTCATCGAGTGGCACACCCGGCAGCATTCGTTAACCCGGGATGACTGTTTTTCCATGCTGTCCGGGCTGGGTCATGACCCGGTTTACCGGGACGTTTTCACGCCGCTGTCCATCGGCGCAAAAATCGTCATTCCCGATCAGTCGACCGTTGTAAACCCCTCGGCACTGGCCGCGTGGATTTACGGCAATGGGGTTTCGGTCATTCACCTCACGCCGCCGTTGGGCAAGCTGATTGAAACCGGCGCACGAATCAGTGAACTCAAATTCAATGCGTTGCGCTATCTGTTCTGGGGCGGCGAAGCGCTGGGCGTTACGTTGTTCGAACAGATAAGCCGCGTTGCACCCAACGCGCAGAGTGTGAATTTCTACGGCACCACCGAAACGCCGCAGGCAATGGCCTACCATCCTGTGGACCCCGCAGCCGACAACACGCGCATTGCGCTGGGGAAGGGGATAGACGGCGCACAACTGCTGTTGGTGAATGAGGCCAATCAGCTGGTTGGCGAGGGCGAAGTCGGCGAAATCCTGATACGCAGTCCTTATTTGTCCCAGGGTTACTTTGGCGACAGCGCACAAACACGCGAAAAGTTTGTGGTTAACCCCTTTACCAATGCCCCGGACGACCTCTGTTATAGAACCGGTGACCTTGGCACTTATTTGTCCGATGGCAGTGTCAGCTTTCTGGGACGAGGCGACAGCCAGGTCAAGATTCGTGGCCATCGAATCGAACTTGGCGAAATAGAAGGCGTGCTGTCTCGGCATCCGCACCTCAAACAGTGCGTGGTACTGGCTGACGACAACAGCGCGACGGTCCGGCTGGTTGCCTATTGCGTCTGTGCCGAGCCGGTTTCATCTGCGCAATTGCGTGAGCATGTCGCTCAGCAACTGCCCGATTACATGGTGCCGGCGCTGTTTGTTTTCCTCGATGTGATTCCACTGACGCCCAATGGCAAGGTTGATAAACGGGCGTTATCTTCAGCACTCGGTAGCGCGGACCTGCCGACTTCCACTCAAGACCTGTCGCCGCTGGCTGCGCAACTGGCCAATGCATGGGCTGAAATACTTGAAGTGCGTAGCGTCGACGCAAACCTGACGTTCGTCGAACTGGGGGGTGATTCGCTCTCGTTTGTTCAGGCGTCGATGGTCCTTGAAGGCCTGATTGGTCATCTGCCCGATCAATGGGAAATGATCCCGGTACGTGAACTGTGTGAACTGAGGAGCAAAGCGCCAGGCTCAAGGTTTTCGATCCGAGCCGTGGAAATCCCGGTGCTTTTACGGGTGTTGGCCATTGTGTTGATTGTTGCCGGGCATTTTCATCTTTTTTCAAAGTGGCCGATTGCAGGCGAAACCAAGTTGCTGTTCTTGATATCCGGCATCAGTCTGGCAAGGTTTCAATTGAAAGCCATCAATGAGCGCGGCAATGCCGGGTCGCTTATCAAGTCGATGGTCAGTATCGCAGTGCCGACAATTCTGTACACGGTACTCACGCAGGTCATGTTCGACCGGGTGCATTGGCAAACGTTATTGCTGATTTCAAACTGGTTTCGAACGGAAGACATCGGCGTCTTTACCTATTGGTACATCGAACTGCTGGTGCAGATGATTGCCATCATCGGGTTGGCCTTGTCGTTCCAGCGTGTCCGCCAAGCCATCCTGGCGGATCCATTTCGCTTTTTTATCATTACGGCATGCGGATTGGCCGTGGCGAGCGTCTTGATCAATGCCTACGTGTTCGATGCCTCTGACCTGCAGAACCGGGTGCCACAGCATTACCTGTCGGTGATGGTGCTTGGCATGGCCATTTACTACGCCCATTCGAACGTGCAGAAGTGTGTCGTCAGTGCCGTCGCACTGCTGTTGATGGGGTGGCAGGACGCGCTGGCGGTCTACGGTAATGAGGCGTTGCTCAGGGAATATGTCGACATTGCCTTGCCGGCGGTGCTGATGTTGATCTGGGTGAGGTCTGTGCCGGTGCCGGGCCTGATCGCACGCGGCGTCGCGCTGATCGCTTCGTCAACCTTGTACATCTACCTCACGCACTTTCAGTTCCAATCGTTGGCACGGCGTATCGTTGACGTGCCGGCACTCTCCGTGGTCATTGCCGTCGTCGGAGGCATCGCGGTGGGTTATGTGTGGAACAAGGTTGTGCGGTTCGTTTTGACCCACTTCAATGGCGGCAAGAAAAAGAGCAGTGAGGAATCTATCGAGCGAGTGGCCTGACGCGGGTTACGTCAGGCCGTTGATCACGTGCGCTTTAAGACACTTTCCCCTGCCGACTTGGGCAGGTTGAGCACATCCACCAGCGCCAACATTCCCAACAGCGCTATGCCGACGAACGCCACTCTGAAGTCGCCGACCTGCGCCTGCACGTCGTGGTGCTGCAGCGACATCGATGCGCGCAACAACAGGGCGGCGACTGTCACGCCAAGGCCCATCGCCAATTGGAAAAACAGGCTGAACAGCGCCGATGCTTCGCTCATGTGCGCCTTGGGAACATCGGCAAAACCGATGGAGTTGTAGGCCGTAAACTGCATCGACCGCGACAGCCCTCCGGCGAATAACACCGCAGCCATCACTGCAAATGGCGTGTGCGGGGTGAACAGCGCGCAGGCCGCAATCGAGATCACGCCGATCGACCCGTTCACCAGCAGCACTTTGCGAAAGCCGTAACACTGCATGATGGCGGTGGTGAACGGTTTCATCGCCAGGTTGCCGGCGAACACCGCCAACACCAACAAACCCGCGTCGACGGGGGTTAAGCCGAAGGCCACTTGCAACAGCAATGGCAGCAGAAATGGCAAGGCACTGATGGCGACCCGAAACAGCGATCCGCCGAAGATGCTGACCCTGAAGGTATTGATCGACAAGGTGCCGAGGGGCAGCAGCGGGTGGGCATGATGCCGGCAGTGATGCACGGCCCACACGGCCAACGCCGTGCCTGAAAGCACTGCCCCCACACCCCAGAACATCGCATTGCCGTGTTGGCTGCCCAACCCTTCCAGACCGCCGAGCAAGAAGGCGCAGGCACCCGCCAGCAAGATGAAGCCTTTAGCATCGAATTTGCGTACGTTTTCCTCACGTCCTTCGGGCACCAGCCACAGCGCCGCAATCAACGCCAGCACACCGAGTGGCAAATTGATGTAGAAAATCCACGGCCACGTGGCGTGGGTGACGATCAACCCGCCAACTAACGGCCCGAGAATGGGCGCCACCAGCCCAGGCCAAGTGATCACCGCGATCATTTTCACCAGGTCTTTCTTGTCGGTATTACGCAGTACCGCCAACCGCCCGACGGGCACCATCAGCGCACCACCAATGCCCTGGAGCACGCGGGCGAAAACAAACATCTCGATGTTCTGGCTAAGCCCGCACAAGAGGGAGGCGAGGGTGAACACCACGATTGCACCGGCGAATACCCGTCGCGCACCGAAGCGGTCGGCAACCCAACTGGACAGCGGAATAAAAATGGCCACCGCAAGGATGTAGGCGGTAATCCCGATGTTCATGTCCACCGCGGTGATGGCGAATGCTTTCGCCATCGTCGGCAGGGCCGTCGCGATGACCGTCGCGTCGAGGTTCTCCATGAAAAAGGTGACCGCGACAATCAGCGCGATCAATCGTGTTTGCAGGCTGAGACCCGCCTGGGCAGCGGTGCCGGAATCCGGGGTAGCGGGGGAACTCACTGACGTAATCCTTTGAGACAATTTAAAGATCAAGCAGCGTTCTACCACAGGTTTATCGGGCTGGATGAAATCAACCAGCAAAAAAAACCTCCCGACTTGAACATTCAAGTCGGGAGGGCCGTTTTTCATTTCATGGAATTGCCTGGTTCACTTCACTTCACTTCACTTCACATCGAAGCGATCAAGGTTCATCACCTTGGTCCACGCCGCCACGAAGTCCTTGACGAATTTCTCTTGGGAATCGCTGCTCGCGTAGACCTCCGACAATGCACGTAGCTGCGCATTGGAGCCGAAGACCAGGTCGACACGCGAGCCGGTCCATTTCACGTTGCCGGTTTTGCGATCACGACCTTCAAACGCTTGCGCATCAGATGAGGTGGGTTTCCATTCCACGCTCATGTCCAGCAGGTTGGTGAAAAAGTCGTTGGTCAACGCTTCCGGCCGTTGGGTAAACACGCCGTGCTTGCTCTGGCCAACATTAGTGTTCAACACACGCAAACCACCCACCAATGCGGTCATCTCTGGCGCGCTCAGCGTCAGTAGTTGCGCCTTGTCGATCAGTAACTCTTCAGCCGAAACGCTGTACTGGGCTTTCTGATAATTGCGGAAACCATCGGCAATGGGCTCGAGAAATCCGAACGACTCGACGTCGGTTTGTTCTTGCGACGCGTCCATCCGGCCCGGCGTGAACGGGACTGTCACCGTGTGTCCGGCATTTTTTGCCGCCTGCTCGACACCGGCATCCCCGGCCAGCACGATCAGATCGGCCAGCGAGACTTTTTTGCCACCGTTGTTGAACTCGCGCTGAATGCCGTCGAGTTTCGCCAAAACGCTCGCGAGTTGTTCAGGCTGGTTGGCCTGCCAGGATTTTTGTGGGGCCAGACGCAAGCGACCGCCATTGGCACCGCCGCGTTTGTCCGAGCCGCGGAATGTCGAAGCGGCTGCCCACGCAGTGGATACAAGCTGCGAAACACTGAGGCCCGAGGCGAGGATTTTGCTTTTGAGCGAGGCGATATCAGTGTCGTTGATCACGGGATGATCGAGCGCCGGGATCGGGTCTTGCCACAACAGCTCTTCAGTGGGCAGCTCCGGGCCCAGGTAGCGCGAAAGCGGTCCCATGTCGCGGTGGATCAGTTTGTACCACGCACGGGCGAACGCGTCGGACAGTTGGTCTGGATTGGCCAGGAAGCGCCGCGCAATCGGTTCATAGATCGGGTCGAATCGCAGGGCGAGGTCCGACGTCAGCATCGTCGGATTACGCCGTTTGGCCGGGTCGAAAGGGTCTGGAATGATGCCCGCGCCGGCACCGTTTTTGGGTGTCCACTGGTGGGCTCCGGCCGGACTTTTGGTCAGTTCCCACTCGAAACCGAACAGGTTTTCCAGGTAGTTGTTGCTCCACTTGGTGGGCGTGGTGGTCCAGATCACTTCCAGGCCGCTGGTGATGGCGTCCGGGCCTTTGCCGGTGCCGAAGCTGTTTTTCCAGCCAAGCCCCTGGGCTTCAAGGCCAGCCGCTTCGGGCTCAGGGCCGACATTGTCCGCAGGGCCGGCGCCGTGGGTTTTGCCGAAGGCGTGGCCGCCGGCAATCAGTGCCACGGTTTCTTCGTCATTCATTGCCATGCGGCCAAAGGTTTCGCGAATGTCCTTGGCTGACGCTACGGGGTCGGGTTGGCCTTCCGGGCCTTCGGGGTTGACGTAGATCAGGCCCATTTGCACGGCGGCCAGGGGATTTTCGAGGTTACGTCCATCCTCGGTACGGCTTTCTTCATTTTCTCCCGGTTCGGCAACGAGTGGGCCTTCACCCGGTTCCTGCATCGGTTCCTTTTCTTCTTTGCCGTAGCGTTTGTCGCCGCCCAGCCATTTGTTCTCGGTGCCCCAGTACACGTCCTCATCGGGTTCCCAGACGTCGGCGCGGCCGCCGGAATAACCGAATGTCTTGAACTCCATGGACTCCAGCGCAACGTTGCCGGTCAGTACGATCAGGTCGGCCCAGGAGATTTTGCGGCCATATTTTTGCTTGATCGGCCAGAGCAGCCGGCGTGCCTTGTCCAGGCTGACGTTGTCGGGCCAACTGTTGAGCGGGGCGAAGCGCTGCTGGCCAGAACCGGCGCCGCCACGCCCGTCACCGGTGCGATAGGTGCCGGCGCTGTGCCAGGCCATACGAATGAAGAGCGGGCCATAGTGGCCGAAGTCGGCCGGCCACCAATCCTGTGAGTCGGTCATCAGCGCACGCAGGTCTTGCTTGAGCGCCGCAAAATCCAGGGTTTTGAACGCGTCGGCGTAGTTGAAGCCGTCGTCCATCGGGTCGGACAGTGAGGAGTGTTGATGCAAAATCTTCAGGTTAAGTTGGTTCGGCCACCAGTCGCGGTTCGTCGTACCACCGCCAGCGGCGTGATTGAACGGGCATTTCGATTCAGTTGCCATGTGAAAGTTACCTTTGGTCATGTACATCTGGAAATCTGGGCAGTCGCTACCTGGGTGCCTGCAAAATAAACCACGGCAACCTGGCGCGCTGATAACGCTTTCCTATCTCTTATCGGGCTAAATCGGCCGGCTTACACCGGCGCTGCATCAAGGCTAGACGCTCTGGGTCAGATAGCTAATAGGCTGGGCATTGGGCGTTGATAGGCAAAGACTTTCAGCGCGACGAGGCGCCGTATTCAGGCCCGGTATAAGCTTCACCCAGTGCTGTTATTTTTTGTCAACAGTCTTTTCGGACGCTGAAGCGTCTTAAATGTTTGTTTGCGTTGCTGGCGAGGTGCCACAATGAATCTTTGTCGCAGCATCATGATCGGGCGGATCAAATGGATGGCCTTGGACTTCGGTACGACCAAGAAAATTTCATAGCAGCACAGGTACGCACTGACCGATTACATCAGCTATTCCATCAATCCGTTTCAGCGGTTTTCGGCAGTTTTCTAGCCGCGCTCATGCTCTGCGCATTGTGTTGGGGACAGTTTGATCAAAGCGTCATGGAACGGTGGCTAGCGCTGCTGACCGGGTCGACGTTGTTGCGCATCGTGTTATTTGTCGTTTATTTCCGCAGTCCGGAAATCGAGCGCACACCGCAGCGCTGGGAGCGCCGTTACTGGTACACACTGGTGTTGTCCGCCGGTATCTGGGGGTTTGGTGCGCTGGCGGTAATGCCGGCAAATGACCTTTTGTCCCAGACATTGGTGATGCTGTTCACGGTCGGAATGTCGGTCAGTGCGGTGTCCTGCTATTCGGCTTACCGTTACATGACGTTAGCGTCTATCGCCCTGGTTTTATTACCTTGCACCCTGTGGTTGTTGGTTCAACCTTCAGCGATGCAGGTGGGCATCGCGCTGGCGGTGCTGGTCTTTGCCTCATTCGTGGCCAGTGCTACCCGCAAACTCTCCGATGCACTGGAAACCGCGTTCCGTTTAACCCGTGAAATGGAGCGGGCGCACCTGATTGCCACGCACGCCGCGCAAACCGATGAGCTGACGGGCCTGAAGAATCGCCGGGCATTTTTCGAGCGCGCCCAACAGCTGCACAGCTACTGCAAGAGCCAGCGCTTGCCGTTGTGTGTGGTGATGCTGGACATGGACCATTTCAAGCACATCAATGACACTTACGGTCACCAGGTGGGCGACCAGGTGCTGCGCCAGATGGGTTTGGTCATCAGCACCTGCTTTCGCGAAAACGATGTCCATGGCCGATTGGGCGGGGAAGAGTTCGCGGTGCTGCTACCGGACACGTCGATAGAAGTTGCCCTGGACATTGCCGAGCACCTGACCCGTTCAATTGCCGGGTTGATGACTGTTCCGGTGTACCGCATCACCGCCAGCATCGGTATCGCTTCAATGGACACCGGCGAGCACGACCTTCACAGCCTGATGGACAGCGCAGACAAGGCACTTTACCGGGCCAAGGCGCGAGGCCGTAATCAAGTGGCCATTTCCGAGTGAGGTCGCGCGACGTCTGTGGACCCGGTACATGTTAGGATTTGCGCCACATCGGGGTGAAGGATTTCCATGGACAAGCATCAACTAGACAAGCTCATTGAAGAAACTTTTCATTCGCTTACGCCAACACTTCAGCGGGCGGCCCGTTTCATTCTTGATCACCCCAATGAAATTGCGCTGCAATCAATGCGTACCGTGGCGGGCATGGCGAAGCTGCAACCGGCGTCGATGCTGCGCCTGGCCCGACAGTTGGGTTTCGGTGGTTACGAAGAGCTGCGCGATTGTTTTCGGCAGTGGCTGACGGAGCGCGATTCGATCTTTACCCAGCGTGCCGATGCATTGCGCAAACGATCGCACGGTGACCAGAACACAGGCCTGATCAGTGAGATGTTGAGCGCCGAGCAAAGCAACCTGGAAGATACGTTCAGCCCTGAGCGCTACGAACAGATCCTGGCCGCTCACGCTCTGCTGACCAGCGCCAAACATATTTATGTGGTGGGGCTGCGCAGTCTTTTTCCGGCGGCTTATTACTTCAGCTATGTCTGCGGCATGTTTCTCAACAACACCACGCTGCTGAGCGGTATTGGCGGTGCATTCGCCGATGAACTGCGGCGTATCGGCCCGGATGACGCGCTGGTGGTGTTCAGTTATCACCCGTACGCGCAAGACGCGTTGCGCGCGGTCCAGTTTTCCCGTGAGCGCGGGGCCAAAGTGGTCGCGATTACCGATAGCCCCGTGTCACCCGTCGCAGCGCCGTCAGATGTGTTGATCGTGGTGCGCAACGCCACGCCATCGCTGTTTCCTTCGGTGGTTCCCGCACTCGCGGTGTCGCAAACGCTCGCAGCCTTGTTGGTGGCCAACGGCAGCGAGGACAGCCTGCAGGAAATCGCCAACAGCGAAGCGCAGCTCAAGCGGTTTAGCGTTTACGTGGAATAACCGCTGCGCCTTCGGAATCGCCATCACCGGCAAGCCGGTTTCCTACGGATTTGCGTTACGGCATCAATCCGGGTATCACCACCGATCCGTAGGAGCCTGGCTTGCCAGCGATGGCGTTTTCGGAATCGCCATCACCGGCAAGCCGGTTTCGTACGGATTTGCGTTACGACATCAATCCGGGCATCACCACCGATCCGTAGGAGCCTGGCTTGCCAGCGATGGCGTTTTCGGAATCGCCATCACCGGCAAGCCGGTTTCCTACGGGTTTGCGTTAACGGCATCAATCCGGGAATCACCACCGACCTGTCGGAGCCTGTCTTGCCAGCGATGGCGTTTTCGGAATCGCCATCACCGGCAAGCCGGTTTCCTACGGGATTTGCGTTACGGCATCAATCCGGGAATCACCACCGACCTGTAGGAGCCTGGCTTGCCAGCGATGCTTTTGCGTTTATTGCTGCAGCCGGTTGTATTTTTTCAGCAGGGTGGTGAGTTCGCCGTGGGGCAGGGCGTATGAGGTGTAACCGTCGATCCCGGTCATGTCGCGCGCCGCGACCAGCGCGTTGGTGATCGCTTCTTCAGTGGCCTGCACCGTGGCGTTGAAAACAGGGTCGATCTTGTCGTTCGGGAACTGGGTCACGGTCACCGGGTTTTCTTCTTCGACGTCGTTGATTGCGTCACCTGTCGAGAACGAAACGATGATATCGCCCGAGCCATTACCCGCGAACGAACCCATGCGTGCCAGGCCCATCGAGGCGCGTTTGGCGATACGGTTCAATTGCGTCGCCAGCAGCGGCGCATCGGTACCCACCACGATAATGATCGAGCCTTGATCCTTGCTCGGGGCACCGCCATCGCCGCTCTTCTGGCAATGCGGGGTTTTGTCGGTCGCCGCTACGCCTGGCTGGAAACAGCCCAGCCATTTTTGCGCCAATTCCTGTCCCACCGGAGCACCTGCCACGCGCAAGGTGTCACGTTGTCCGGTGTTGCATTGCACCAGCACGCCAACGGTGTAAGTCTTGCCGTCGACCTCAACCACACGTGAGGAGGTGCCGATGCCGCCCTTAAAGCCGAAGCACACCATGCCATTGCCGCCGCCGACGTTGCCTTCCTGCACCGCGCCGCCCTTCGCCTCATTGATAGCCTTTATTGCATGCTCCTGTTTCACATGCAGGCCTTCGATGTCATTCAGGCGTCCGTCCCATGTTTCTGCAACGACAGGCCAGATCGCGTTGCCGAAGGTTTTTGCCGACCATTCGGTGATGCCGGCGTAAACCGGACCAATCGCATTGGTGTTGGAAATGCCAATCGGCCCGTACACCAGGCCGAAATCCTGCAAGTAGGATTGCCCGGTCATCTCGCCATTGCCGTTGAGGTTAAAGAAGCCACCGTTGACGGCTTTCACCGCGGCTTTGCCGCGCGGTATGACCATGGTCACGCCGGTGTGAACCGGCCCCTTGCCTGGCACCAGTTTGCCTTCGCCACTGTTGAGCGTGACCTGGCCGACTTCGACGCCGGGCACATCAGTGATGGCGTTGAGTTTTCCAGGCGTGCCTTCAAAGGGAATGCCCAGGTCGCGTGCGCGTTGGGGGTCAGCAGCCAGCGTGGCCTGACTGAGCAGGACGGCAGCGCAGGCCAGGAGCACAGGGTTCAGATAACGATGATTCATTGCTTATGCCTCTTTTTTGTTGTCATTGAATGGCCAGCGTTTCATCCAGCGCCACGGCGAGCGTGTCGACCGCAAAGGCCAGTTGCTGGGGCGTGCTGATATACGGGGGAGCCAGCAGGACGTGATCACCGAGGACACCGTCGAGGGTGCCGCCGCCGGGATAACACAGCAGGCCATGGGCCTGTGCCGCCTGTTTGATTTTCGCGTGCAGGCGCAGGTCCGCCGCAAACGGCGTGTTGCTGTCGCGGTCCTGCACCAGTTCGATCGCCCAAAACAAACCCCGGCCGCGAATGTCAGCGACGTGCGCGTGTTCACCGAAGCGTTCCTGCAGCAGGCTACCCAACAGTTCGCCGCTGCTACGCACCTTGGCGCAGAGGTTTTGTTCGATAATTTCCTGTTGCACCGCCAACGCAGCAGCACACGCGATAGGGTGGCCGACGTAGGTGTGACCGTGTTGGAAGCTGCCACTGCCGCCGCTGATGGTTTGCACCACGCGGTCGCTGGCCATGACCGCACCGATGGGTTGAAAACCGCCGCCCAGGCCTTTGGCAAGCACCAACAGGTCGGGTTGCACGTTTTCCTGTTCGAAGGCGTGATAGCTGCCGGTGCGACCGATGCCGCACATCACCTCATCCAGAATCAGCAACACACCGTAGCGGTTGCACACTTCGCGCATCCGGGCCAGGTAACCCGGCACCGGTGTGACTGCGCCGGACGTCGCGCCGACCACGGTCTCAGCGACGAACGCCGCCACATTTTCCGGGCCCGCTTGCAAAATTGCCTGCTCCAGTTCCTGGGCAAGCCGCTCGACATAATCCGTGTCGCTTTCATTACTGTGTTGGTAGCGGAAGGCGAAACAGGGCGACACCTGAGTGGTCTTCATCAGCAACGGTTCATACAGTTTGCGCCTTGGCAGGTTGCCGCCAATGGCCAGCGCGCCGAGGGTGTTGCCGTGGTAGCTCTGCCGTCTCGAAATGAAGTGATGACGGTGTACCTGGCCATTTTCCACGTGGTACTGGCGGGCCATTTTCAGCGCGGTTTCCATGGCCTCCGAGCCACCGGAAAGAAAGTACACATTACCCAGCGTCGACGGACTGTGCTCAGCCAGCAAATTGGCGAGCCGCTCGGCGGGTTCGCTGCTGAAGAAACTGGTATGGGCATAGTCGAGCGTTTCCATCTGTTGCTTCATGGCGGCAATGACCGTGGGATGGGCATGGCCAAGGCACGACACGGCCGCGCCGCCAGAGCCATCGAAATAGCGCCGGCCGTTGGCATCGATCAGGTAACAGCCTTCGCCGCGCACGGCGATGGGCAGGGGCAGGGCAGGGTTGCGGTGAAAAATATGAGTCATGCGGACACTTCCTTGGCGTCACCCGGCGAACAGATGAAACGCGAGCAGTCTCGGTTGTTAAAAAAATTATGTTGATGAAACAAATGGTTTATTTCCGGACACAGGAAAGGGCTCTGGGCTGCGCAGCGACGTGCCGAGAAAGGCTCTGAGCCGTGCACTTTCAGGGGACCGGAACAGTTTCGCTGGCGCGCCTTGTTCTTCAATCAGCCCTTGGTGCAAGAAGATCAACTGACTGGAGACTTCACGCGCGAAGCTCATTTCGTGGGTAACCATGATCATCGTGCGCCCCTCGCTGGCCAGGTTCTGGATCACCGTCAACACCTCGCCAACCAGCTCTGGGTCGAGTGCCGACGTCGGCTCGTCGAGCAATATCATTTCCGGTTCTACGGCCAATGCCCGGGCAATCGCCACGCGTTGCTGCTGGCCTCCGGACAGCTGTGATGGATAGCTTGCGGCGAATCGGGCCGGGTCGATTTGCACCTTGTTCAAGTAGTACAAGGCTTTTTCCGTGGCGTGCGCGCGGCTTAATTTCTGCACACGCATGGGCGCGGCGATAACGTTTTCCAGCACGCTGAGGTGCGCCCATAAGTTGAAGCTCTGAAACACCATCGACAATTGCGTGCGCAGGCGTTGCAACTGCCGCGCATCACGCGCCTGCAAACTGCCGTCACGCGCACGTTTCATGGCGATGGGCGCGCCATCCCAAATAATCTCGCCGCGCTGAGGTTGCTCCAGCAGGTTCAGGCAACGCAGGAACGTACTTTTACCTGAGCCGCTGGAACCTATCAGCGTAATCACGTCGCCTGCATTGGCGGTGAGTGAAACCCCTTTCAGCACCTCATGTTGGCCGTAACTTTTGTGGAGGTCGTTGACCTGCAGTTTGGACATGTCGTGCACCTTTGCAGCCATGGTTGGCCGTCTTGTCATGGATGGGTTGAGCGTGGCCGCAAGTACGCCAGCCATTTACCTTCGGCCAGGCGAAACAGCAGGAACACCAGTGCGGTAAACGCGGCATAAAGCACCAGCGCTGCGATGTAAGCTTCATAGGGCGAGGCGTAGCGCATGCTGATCGAGCGGCCGACACCCGCCAGATCCAGCAACGTGATGCTCGACGCCAACGCAGTGGCATGCAGGGTCAGCACCACTTCATTGCTGTAGGCGGGAATCGCACGCCGCAGTGCACCTGGCAGGATGATGTGGCGCATTTGCGTCCACCGGCCCATGCCCATCGCCCGCGCGGCTTCTATTTCGCCGTGGAAAGTCTTTTTGATGCAGCCGGCGAGGATTTCGATGGTGTACGCCGCCGTGTTCAAACCAATCGCCAGCCACGCGCAAATGTAGGCCTCGCGCAGATAGGTCCAGGCCCAGCTTGTGCGTATCCAGCCGATTTCGGCGAGTCCGAAGTAGATGATGTAGATCTGCACCAGCAGCGGAGTGCCCCGGAACAAGTAGGTGAACAGCCAGACCGGAATGCGCAGCACCGGGTTGCTGGACACCCGCAGCAGCGACAACGGAATCGCCATCAACAGGCCTAGCCCAAGCGAGGTCACAAACAGCTCAACCGTCAGCAGCAACCCGGTGGTGCGGGTGCCGTCGCCCCAGAGAAACAACGCCAGGTTATCGAAGACCACGTTCCAGTTCATAAGGTGATCTCCTTGCTGCCGGCGGCATAGTGCGCGGCGAGAAACCTGAGGGCGACCACCGAGACAGTGCTCAGCAGCAGATAGATGAGTGCGGCGACGATCAACATTTCCAGGCCATGCCCCGTGGCTTTGCCTGCCGAACGCGAGAGAAAAATCAGTTCGTTGAGGCTGACCATCGAGGTGATCGCGGTGGCCTTGAGCATCACCAGCCAGTTGTTGCTGATGCCGGGCAGGGCGAAGCGCATCATTTGCGGCACGACAATGTGCATTTGCACCTGAAGCCTGTTGAAGCCGAAGGCCTGTGCCGATTCCGCCTGGCCTTTATCGACTGCCAGGAAAGCACCGCGAAACGTTTCCGCGAGGTAGGCGGAATAGATCACCCCGAGAATGATCACGCTGGCCACGAAGGCATTGATGTCGATGGCTTGGAATCCCATGCGCTGGCCGAGCAGGTTCAGCGCCGTTTGCCCGCCGTAGTACAAAAACAGCAACCAGACAAAATCTGGCGCACTGCGCATCAGCGAGGTGAAACCGGTGGCCAGCGTGGCCAGCCAGCGATGCCTGGACAACTTGCCGTTCGCCACCAGCAAACCGAACGCCAATGCCACGGCAAAGGAACACACGCCGACTTTGATGGTGACCAGCGCACCTGCGAGGATGCTGTCTGCATATCCATAAAGCATGTTGGTATTCTCACTGTTCAAAGAGAGTGGCGGCCGCGCTCGCGCGATGGATCAATGGCAGCTCGCGGGCGTACTCGTGGGGTGGCAGGTCGCTGTCCAGATAGCGTGCGAATTTGTGCCCTTGATACACCGCTGCAGCGATGGTGCCCGGGGCTTGACTGTCGCCGATCAGGCTGACGCTGCCGATGCCTGCTGCGCTCAGCGAGGCGCTTTGCCCAAGCAAGGTCTGGTGCAGTTCATCATTGGGCAAACGGGCAGTGACATTGATGAGCGACTTGCATTCCAGCACCTGCGTATGCCCGGTGATTTCACACCGCACTCGCACGCTGCCCTCCTCGAAACGGACGATGTTGTGATGACGCACCAAATCGACCTTCAACGTCATCAGACGCTTGAGGATGCTGGTCGATTCCAGCGTGTTGCTGGCCCAACTGGCGACCTGCAACGCGGGTGTGACCAAGGTCACTTTCAGGCCCAGCTCGACGCAGCGCTCGGCCAGCACATTGCCCATGTAGTAATGGTCGTCATCGAAGATCACCACCGGCCCCTCGGGAACCCGTCCGGCCATGAGGTCGTCAGGGGTGAATACGTTCGGTGAGTCAAACCCCGGAACCGCCCAGCCGTTAGCGCGACCCACACCATCGCGGCGCCAGTGTGAGCCGGTGGCGATGGCGACATGACCGGCACCGAACTCAAGAATGTCGGCAGCGGATAGCGGACTCTCGCGGTAGATGCTGACATTGGTCATGGGCAACAACTGGCCGATACGCCATTCGCGTACTCGACCCCATTCACGCAGCCCCGGCAGGCTGGATTCACGGAGCACACGGCCGCCAAGTTCGCTGCTGGCTTCGGCAAGGTGCACCTCGTAACCGCGCTTTGCGGCGGCTAATGCGGCCTCAAGGCCTGCTGGGCCGGCGCCTACCACCAGCACCGTTTTGTCCGAGCCCTTGGTCGGAATTTTTTCCGGATGCCAGCCACGGCGCCACTCTTCGCCCATGGTCGGGTTTTGGGTGCACCGCAGGTTGGAGCTGGAATAGTCGCTGGACACGCAGATGTTGCAACCGATGCATTCACGAATGTCATCGGTTCGGCCTTCGTCGATTTTGTTCGGCAGGAAGGGATCCGCGATAGAGGGCCGGGCGGCGCCGATAAAGTCCATGACCCCACGACGAATCTGGCTGACCATGGTGTCGGGCGAAGTGAAGCGCCCGACACCCACCACCGGTTTGCTGGTCAGGGATTTCACAAAGGCTGTGTGTTCTTCCTGGTAGCCTTCTTTTTTGAAACGCGAGGTGACGCTGTCATTGCTCCAACTGCTGACGTTGACGTCCCACAGGTCTGGCAGTTCGGCGAGCATGGCAATGATGTCGCGGCCTTCCTCGGCACTGACAATGCCGTCAGGCCCAAGCAGTTCTTCGACGCCCAGGCGCACGGCGACGGCGCAGCGATCACCCACGGCTTCCTTGGTGTCCTCGATCAACTCGCGCAGCAACCGCACACGGTTCTCAAGGCTGCCGCCGTATTCGTCGCAGCGATCATTTTTGCGCCGCTGCAGAAAATGCATGGGCAACCCCAAATCGTGTGAGGCGTACACATAAACAATGTCGAAGCCTGCGCGTTTAGCGCGCAATGCGGCTTGCCGGTGCCAGTGGCGAAGTTCACGGATATCGCTTTTGCTCATGGCGCGAGCCTGCACCGGAGCGTTGTAAGTGATGGGTCGGTGGGAAGGACCGATCGGGATTTCGCGGCTGTCGTAATTGGCGCACGACGGGCCGTGGTGCATGATTTCAATACCGGCCAACGCGCCGTAACCGTGGACGGCTTCGGCCATCAACGCCAACGCCGGTATATCGAGGTCGCTCCACAAGCGACCTTCGTGGAAGGGCGAGCAGTCGCTGCTGGGATGAATTTCGACTTCTTCGGTGCAGATAACACCCCAGCCGCCCTCTGCCTTGACCCGGCGCAGCTCTGCCAGGCCTCGCGGTTGGGTCCAACCCATGCCGTTGCAGTGTGGCACCTGGAAAAACCGGTTCTTGGCCGTGACGGGGCCTATTTTCATCGGCTCGAAAAGGATATCGAAGCGTGGATCGCGAGACACGGCAAAACCCTCCGGCTGATCAGGCAGCCGCGTTCTTGTTGTTATTTAAATGTGTTCCCGGCTTGCCCGGCGCTGCCGAAAGGGCAGCGCCGGGTGCAATCAGAGGATGGGCACGTCGAAGTACTTTTTGCGCAGGATTTCGTAGGTGCCGTTGGCGATTATTTCGCCAAGTGCCTTGTCCATCGCCAATCGCAGATCGTTGTCCTCCTTGCGCAGGCCAATGCCCTGGCCGTCGCCGAAGTATTTCGGATCGTTGAGTTGCTGGCCGGCCAATGCAAAGCCTTTGCCGTCAGGCTTTTTCAGGAAGCCTTCAACCCCCGGTATGGTGTCTTGCAGCGTGGCATCCAGGCGCCCGTTTTTCAGGTCCATGTAGGCCTCTTCCAATGACGGGTAGCTGACGATTTCGGCTCCACTTTTAGCCAGTACTTCATTGGCGAATTTTTCGTGGGTGGTTTCGCGCTGCACGCCGATGCGTATGCCCTTGAGTGTCGCGGGCTGGGCGGCGTCATAGCGGGCGCCGGCCTTGGCGATCAGCTGCACCCAGGAGCTGTAGTACTTTTCGGTGAAGCCGATTTTTTGTTTGCGCTCCGGCGTAATCGTCATCGAAGCCACAATCGCGTCGAACTTGTTCGCCAGGAGCGCGGGGATCATTCCATCCCAATCCTGAATAGCCCACGTGCACTTGGCCTGCATCTGCTCACATAGCGCGTTGGCGATGTCGATATCAAACCCTCGCGGTTTACCGTCAGGGCCAATTTCATTGAACGGACTGTAGGCACCCTCGGTTGCCAAGCGAATGTCTTTCCAGTCCTTGGCATTGGCGGTCAACGCCGCCAGGCTCAATACAACAGCCAGTACACCGTGCAATTTCTTCATGTCTGCTTTCCTCGGGGATGGATGGGGGGTCAGGCGTCCAGCGTTTCTGCCAACGCGGCGTCCAGTAGCTCGATAGCCTCGTCACACAGTTTTTGGTCGATCATCAGCGGCGGCATCAGGCGCACGGTGCTGACACCGCAGGTCAGCAGCAACAAGCCTTTGCGGTAAGCGGTGTGCAGCAAACGGTCGGCAAATGCCTTGGCGGGTTTACGACTGATGCGGTCGGTGATCAGCTCGATGCCGATCATCAGGCCTTTGCCGCGGACCTGACCGATCAGGTCCGGGTAGCGGCGTTGCAGTTCAAGCAGACGCTCCGTCAGGTACTCGCCCATTGTCGCGGCGTTTTCCATGTAGCCGTTTTCAACCAGGTCAAGCGTTGCCGAGGCCGCTGCGCAGCACAGCGGATTGCCGCCGTAGGTGTTGCCGTGGGCGCCGCGTTTCCACTGTTGCATGATGGTTTTTTTGGCCGTGACCA
This sequence comes from Gordonia sp. IEGM753, assembly GCF_050321825.1. NCBI lineage: Bacteria > Bacillati > Actinomycetota > Actinomycetes > Mycobacteriales > Gordoniaceae > Gordonia > Gordonia sp. IEGM753. The sequence continues at coordinate 2,159,435 of NZ_JBNQGB010000001.1, read as the reverse complement.
AGCCGATGGGCAGGCCGGAACCGAGTCCTTTGGCCAGGGTCACGATGTCTGGTTTCAGGCCCCAGTGTTCGCAGGCGAACATCTTGCCGGTGCGTCCGGCGCCCGATTGCACTTCATCGGCAATCAACAGGATGCCGTGGCGATCACACAAGGCGCGCAGGCCTTCGAGGAACCCGTCCGGCGGCACCAGGTAGCCACCTTCACCTTGAATCGGCTCCAGCAAAATGGCCGCCACTTCATGTGCGGGAACATTGCTTTGAAACAGCACGTTTTCCAGATAATCGAGTACGGCCGCACCCTGATCCTCGCCCGCCAGCAGTGGCCGGTAATTATTCGGGTAGGGGATATGCGTCACGCCCGGCATGCTCGGAAAGAAGCCTGCCTGTTGCGTGTATTTGCTCGCGGTGAACGCCAGCGAACCCATGGTGCGGCCGTGAAAGCCGCCGATAAAACCGATAAACCGCGAGCGACCGGTCACGTACCGGGCGAGTTTGATTGCGCCTTCAACGGCTTCAGTGCCGGAGTTACAGAAAAAGGTCATGGCCGGCTCGCCGAACGGCGACAGCCGATTCATGGTTTCCGCCAGGCGTACCTGTTCTTCATGCCAATAGTCGGAGGAAATATGCAGGAACTTGTCGGCTGCGTTTTTTACCGCTTCAACCACCTGCGGATGGCTGTGGCCGGTGGAGCAGACCGCGATGCCGCTCGCAAAATCGATGAAGCGATTGCCGTCGACATCCCAGACCTCGGCGCCGCGACCGTGACTCATCACAAAGGGGTAGTCGCGTGGGTAGGACGGTGAAACCACGGCACTGTCACGCTCGATCATGGCGCGGGAATTGGGGCCGGGCAGGGCGGTGAGCAGATGCTTGTTGTGGGTGTTATGCACGTGCATTTTCCTCGTTGAAACGGTTAAAAGGTCATTACTCGACACGGGTCTGGGATTGCTCGCGCAGGTATTGGGGCAAGTAGTAGAACGAAGCGATTGCTTTGCCGGTATTGCCTGAGCCCTTCCAGCCACCAAACGGCTGATAGCCAGGCCAGGCGCCGGTGGTTGCACCTTGCGGACGATTGGCATAGGTGACGCCCGCTTCGACGTTGTCGAAGAACCATCGGGTTTCCTGGTCGTTGCCGTAGAAGCCTGCCGTCAGTCCAAACGGGCTTTCATTGGTCAGTTGCATGGCCTGGTCAAGGTTCTTCACCCGAGCCAGCATGACGATGGGCAGGAACATTTCGACCGCCCATAGCGGATGCTCAAGGGGGGCCTCGGCCAACGTTGGTGTGCAGTAGAAGCCTGCGCTGTAGGCCTCGCTTTTCAACTGTTCGCCACCGGTAATCAACCGTGCGCCGTGTTCCTGCAGTTGTTTGCTGAAGAGGGCGAAATCGTCGTAGGCCTTGCGCGTTGATACCGGGCCCATCCAGTGAGCGGGAACAGCGGGGTCACCGATCTGGATCGCGTGAATTTTATCGCTCAGCAGGGCAATCAATTGATCCGCAACCTGCTCCTCGACATAAATCCGCGATAACGCCGAGCATTTTTGCCCTTGCATGCCGAATGCTGAACGAATGATGCCCATCGCGGTACGCTCCAGGTCTGCGTGACGACTGACCATAACTGCATTCTTGCCGCCCATTTCAGCGATACATGGCCGAGGATAGGGCTTATCCAGCTGAGCGCGGACGATGCGCATGCCGACATCAAACGAACCAGTGAACGTGATGCCGGCCGTCAGCGGATGTTCGACCAATGCCTGGCCGACCACGCTACCGCTGCCATTGAGGTAGTTGAAAACACCGTCCGGAACACCCGCATCGCGAATACATTCCGCCAGCAACAGACCGGACCAAGGCGTTTCACTGGCGCCTTTGAGCACCACGGTATTGCCGGTCACCAAGGCTGCGCTGGCAGGGCCGCCGGCCAGCGCAAACGGGAAGTTGTACGGTGCGATCACTGCCCACACGCCATACGGTTTGAGCACGCTGCGATTGGTGCTGGTGAAATCCTCCAGCGGATCGTTGGGAAGGCTGTGGTCGTAACCCTGGTTCTGTTCCATCAGGTCGCAGTAATGATCGAAAAATACTGCAGTTTCCTGAACCTCACCCAAGGCTTCCATGCGGTTTTTACCGGTTTCAAGGCTGACGGCGGCGGCAATTTTGTACACCCTTTCTTCGATCAACCGCGCCACGTTGCGCAGCAGTGCGACACGGTCCTTCCACGGTGTTGCGCGCCAGGCTGGAAAGGCTTTGCGGGCTGCGTTCATGGCGTTATCGACGTCTTCTTCACGCGCCATGTGAAAGCGCCCGAGCAGCCAGAACTGGTCGATGGGGCTGCGTTTTTCAATCTTTTGCGGGCTGAAGACATTCTTGCCATCGATCAACAATCCGTAGTCACGACCCAGGTCGTGTTTGAGCGTGGCAAGTGCCCGCTCGAACTGAAGATGTAACTCCGCTGGCGGGTTGAACATCGTGGAGTACGTCAGTTTGAAATCGCTCATTGTTCTGTCCTCGGTGGCCTCATAGGCGCGGCGACTGGGTGGTAAAGCAATGAGCGAATGATTCACTTGAATCATTAAAGAGTCAAGTGAATCATATGGTTTATTTTCTGGGTGAAACCCGACACCCTGGCCCGCCACTGGATGCAGTTTTATGCAAGGGTGTTTTACTGCTAGCGTCTGATCGATCGGTTTAATCAACGGCACTGACACAGTTCCATTCACCGGGAGTGACCGGCGTGGCTCGACAATGGATTCGCTGATAACCGCAGCAGCGCAGGCGCTGGCGGCGGGTGATTCGCTCGGTGCGCTGCGGCGCGTGGCCTTGCGCGACGATGCGGCGGCACTCGCGTTGCGCGGTATCGCGATGGCGCAGTTGGGTGACTTGGTTCGTGCCAAAGCATTGGTGCGTCGAGCCGCCCGCGCATTTGGGCCCAGGGAGCACCTGGCCCGAGCACGGTGTGTGGTTGCCGAGGCAGAGATTGCGCTGGCTTCGCGGGATCTGGGCTGGCCGGCGACAGCGCTCGATTCGGCGCGATTAACTCTCGTGGCTCACGGGGACTGGATCAATGCGGCTCATGCGCAGTACCTGGCCATACGGCGCCTGCTACTGATCGGACGTCTTGATGACGCCGAACAGCGACTGGCCGAACTGGACCCGGCCCCCCTGCCGCCGGCATTAAGGGCGGCGCATGAGTTGGTGGTCGCGGGCATCGCGTTACGTCGCTTGCAAACGCATAAGGCCCAAGCCGCGCTGCACCGGGCCGGGCATGCGGCCCAGGAGTCGGGTATTGCGGCGTTGAACGCTGAAGTCGAAAACGCCATGGCGCTGCTTAGTCGCCCGGCAGCGCGGCTGATTGTCGGCGGCAAAGTACGTGTGTTGTTGCTGTACGAAGTTGAAGCGCTGCTCGGCTCGACGGTGTTGGTGGTGGACGCGTGTCGTCATGCCGTGCGAGGCGTCGGTATGTCGGTTTCGCTGGCCACGCGCCCGGTACTGTTCGCACTCGTGCGGGCGTTGGCCGAAGCATGGCCGGGCGATGTGTCACGCGAAGAGCTGATGACCAGGACGTTCCGCCTCAAGCTCTGTGACGGGTCACACCGCGCGCGGTTACGCGTCGAAATCGGACGACTGCGCGCGGCACTGAAACCGCTGGCTGACGTGAGCGCTACGGCGCGTGGATTTGTATTGGTGCCACGGGTGTCGAGCGAAGTCGCGTTACTGGCACAACCTGCGGATGAAAAACATGCGCCGTTGCTCGCACTGCTCGCCGATGGCGAATCGTGGTCGAGTTCAGCGCTGGCGTTGGCCCTTGGGGTTAGTCAACGCACGGTTCAGCGCGTGCTTGATACGCTGGCGGCAGCAGGCAAAGTGCAGTCGTTCGGTGATGGGCGCACGCGTCGCTGGGTGACACCGCCAGTGCCGGGTTTCGCGACGACCTTGTTACTCCCGGTGCCGCTGCCGAGTGACCTAGGATGAACGCCTCTAACCCGTGACGAGGAAGCAACCATGAAACACAAGACGGCCGAAATCCTTCGTGAATACGGACCATTTCCCGGTGTTGACGCTGTGCATGGCGTGACGTGGGATGGTCAAGAAGTATGGTTTGCGAGTGGCGAAAAACTGCACGCGCTGGACCCGGAAAGCGGTCACACCTCGCGTTCGATTGAAGTGGTGGCAAACGCCGGGACAGCGTTCGACGGCAAGCACCTGTTTCAGATCGCCGAAGACCGTATCCAGAAAATCGATCCGCACACCGGCCAGGTAATCAACACCATTCCTGCGCCCGGTGGCGGCAATGATTCTGGCCTGACCTGGGCTGAAGGCTCGTTGTGGGTGGGCGGATACCGCAACCGCAAGATCCATCAACTCGACCCCGACAGCGGAGCCATCCTGCGGACCCTGGAATCCAACCGTTTTGTGACCGGTGTGACCTGGGTTGAAGGGCAACTGTGGCATGGCATCTGGGAGGGCGACGAAAGTGAACTGCGGCACATCGATGCCACCACTGGCGAGGTGTTGGAAAGTCTCAGAATGCCGGCCGGAACCGGTGTCTCGGGGCTTGAATCCGATGGCGCACAGCGGTTTTTCTGTGGCGGTGGCGCGAGCGGGAAGGTGAGGGCGGTGCGTCGGCCGAAGTAGCCATGCATTGCCGCTGCCTGGGTAATGGGCGCCGGCGTTTGGCCGGCGCTTCAAGGGTGGTTAAACGCTGTCTGCCACTTCAGTGGTGCGCTCCGGCGTTTTGGCCGGTGCCGTTTCCCGCAGACAAGTGGCTACCAGCAACCCGACCATCACCGCCCCCAGCGCCAGGTACAGGGTATTTTCGATGCCGTGATGCTGTGCGATATAGCCCGCAATAGCCGGCGCAACGCCGCCGCCAAATATCTCGCCGATCCCCACCACCAATCCTGTCGCCGTGGAGGTCAATGCCGCAGGCACCGATTCACTGGTGAGCGGGCCGACCGTCATGCAGATCATGCTGAAGTTGAAGAAAATCGTCAGGAACAGCAGGGCGAACAACTTCACGGGTTCGGCGCCAGTGCCCATCAGCAACCAGAGAAAACCACCGGTGGCGACAAACGACAGGAGCACCACAGGCTTGCGACCGATGCGGTCTGACACCGCTGGCATGATCAGTTGCCCAAGAAAGCCGCCCAGGCCGATCGCCGACATCACAAACCCCATCTGCTGCACCTCAAGGTGCAAATAGTCCATCAGGTAGTTAGGCATCATCACGCTGACGACGAACAGGCACGTGAGCATGCAGAACATGCCGACAATGTTCAGCCAGACGTTGCGATAGCGCAGCGCGTCCAGCCATCCGGCGTGATCTGGCCTGGCACTGGTTTCGGCTTGTTGTACCGCGACCGGTCGTGTTTCGCGCAAATAGCGGTACATCGCCAAAGCGAGCAAGAAACCCGGTAGCGAAACGATCACGAACACCCAGCGCCACGATGGCACGACGAGCAACAGTTGCGTGGCAAGGATCGGCGCGAGGCCGAGCCCCAGAATCGGGAAGAATGCCTGCTGGATGCCGATGTTCATGCCTCGACGCCGTGGGAGCGAAGATTCTGCAGTGGCGGCCAGGGCGGTCGGGGTAAACGCCCCTTCGGAAATGCCCATGATGGCGCGGATCAGCATCAACCCACCGATGCCCGTTGCGAGGCCGGACAGCCCCGCAAGCAGGGAGAACACCAACACGGCCGGAATCAGTACTTTGCGGCGGCCGATCCGGTCGGACAGTCGGCCCATGAAGATCGAAGAAATCCCCCACGCCAGTCCCAGAATTGCAGTCACGTTCCCCAGGTCCTGATAGTTCAGGCCCAGGTCTTTCATCATCACCGGAAACAGCGGCAGGATGATAAAACGGTCAAGGCCTACCAGGCCGAAGCCCAGGGCCAGCAGGGCTACCGCTTTGAACTCGTAGCGAACATCCCACGCTTGCTTATTGTTATTCATGGTTGTTACCCGGATGAAATTGGAGGGTGACGGCCTACGAGCGCCCGGCCGTCGAAGGCTTAGAAATAGATCAGTGCTTCAACCAGCCCGGTCAGTTGCGTGCGGTCGCGGCCGGCACCGAAAGGGTGATCGTCGGCATTGCCATCGAACACGTCGTAGCGCACTTCCGGGCGCAGCGAGATGTACTTGTTGAAGTCGTACCGCAGGCCGGCGGTGACGGCATTGAAGTTGCCGCGGGCGGTGGAGGCGGGCAGCAGGATGAAACCGTCCGGGTCGGCAAAATGTTCCGCGCGTACGGAGTAGGAAAGGTCGGGTCGTTGCTGGTAGGTGAGCACCGCGTTGGCGCCCCACCAGTGAGCGCCGTCGAAGCCTGGACCTTTGATGATGTCGACGGTCGAGGCCTTACCGTCGCCGTCCTGCCGGCCGTAGACCACTTCGGCCCCCATCGACCAGTTCGAGTCGAAGCGATGCCAGCCGTTCAGCGAGTGCTGCTGCTTGAACTGTCCGCTGGTGGACACCAGGCGCGAGGTCGGGGCCTGAACATCGCTGAAACTGTCGTTCTGTTCATCGCCAACGATAAATTCGTAGTCGACCCAGGTTTGCATATCGGCGGTACGCCAGCGCAATGCGCCCATCAGCGATTTCTGGTCGTTGTTATCGCGCAGGTTGTTCCAGCCCTGAACCACACCGAGTTCCGCGCCGAGCAACGAGGATTCACCGTTGTACACGCGGGTGCCGAGCAACACGCCAGCAACGGTGCCGGGCTCGCTGACGAAGGCGTAGGTCTTGCTCGCAAACGGGTTGCGTGCAGCACGAATGTTCGGCGGGATTTCGTAACCGATTGCCGGGCCGAACACGCCGGCCATGGCCGTGACGCCGGGGCCATACGGCAAGTACGCGGTGGCCGCAATGTTGGGAATGGCCAGGAATTTCTGTTTGTCACGCTGGGCTTTGGCCAGGTCGTCGTCGCCCGGCGAGTTGACGTCCCAATGCATATCCCAACCTTGGGTACGGGCGAATTGAGCGTTGCGGCCGTAGTTCATTTCGAAGGTAAAACCGAACGATGCTTCGCTCGGCGCGGGACCCGGCAACGGGGTGATTCGCGGCACCACATCGCCCTTCAGCGCCTTGTCGACAAACAGGTGCAGGCCGCCCCATTCCAGGCCTTCATCGGCAAAACCCACCAGCGGCAAATTGCTCAAGCCATCCTGGCGTTCGTCGTGGGTCGATCGATTGTTGCGCGAGTAGCCGACGTCAAACAGACCGGAGACTGTGATCCCGTAATCCTTTTCCAGTGTGTCGCCGAACAGGCTACGAAACAGCGAGCCTTCGCCTGTTTCAGGAGGCTCGGCGGCGTGGGTGTTGAGCGTTGCGCAGGCGGCCAGAACCGCACCAAGCGTTTTCACTTTGATGTTTTTCATTGTCTGTCTCTTGTTTTTATTGTCAGAGTTTTAATCGATGGGGCGTCCATGCCCCCGGGGCATCAATGTCAGACGTGACAGGTTTTTTCGTGGTTGAGGGGTGGGTGTACGTGGGCGCTCCCCTGCAATTGCTTTTGCAGGGCATTCAGCAGTTCGGGTAATGCAGACACCTCGGCGACGCCGCCATAGCAGTAGTAGTCGGGGCGCACCACCAGCACCTTCAGCCCGGCCTCGGCCATGAAGTTCAGGTACTTGCCAGACACGTCGCGGTAGATGCCCTTGGCGCTGTCAGCCGTTTCGGCGAGCCGCACAATGCTCAGGCCGTAGTCTCGAATGAAGGCCAGCTGTTGTGGGGCGAGCACTGCGAAAGGGTCTTGATCACCCCGCACCAGCAGGTGGAAGCCACGACCGATGACCTCGTCGTAGCGACTGACCTTGCCGTCGATTTCAATCGAGCCATGCACTCCGAGAATGCCGCGTAGCTGACCATCCTCGTGCAACAAACCATCGGTCAGCCCGGGAAAGGGCGGCAGCGGCGCGACGTTACCGCTCAGGTAGGCCGCATCACGTTCGGCAGCTTTGACGGGGTCCGACACGCACACGACTTTGCCCATGGCCATCGACGCCTCGATCACGGCGCGGATCTGCGGTTTGCGTTCCAGTGTGTAGCTGTGCAGCAGCTGTTCATCAGCCAAACCGCGCAGCAGCAGGTCCAGGCGCCAGGACATGTTCCACGCATCGCGAATGCCCGAGCACATGCCCTGGCCCATGAACGGTGGCATCACGTGGGCCGCGTCACCCGCCAGCAGTACCCGGCCGCTGTGCCAGTTTGCGGCGATGCGCGAACGGAACTGATAGACCGCGTGGCGCACCAGGTCTGCAGTGTCCGGCGTCACCCAGCGCGACAGCAGCGACCAGACCTTGTCGGTGTCTTGCAGGTCTTCAATTGTTTCGTGCGGCAGGCGCATGAATTCCCAGCGGCGATAACCGGGTCCGCCGGGGACCATGGTCGTTGGACGTTCGGGGTTGCACCACTGACCGATGTCCGGCACATCCAGCTGCACACCCGGTTTGGGCTGCAGGTCGACCACCAGCCAGTCTTCCTGGAAACCCAGGTCTTGCCATTCAATGCCCAGCGACTGGCGCACAAAACTGTTGGCCCCGTCGGCGCCAATCACGTAGCGAGCGCGAACGTGTTGCTGCTCTTCACCGAGGCTGAACTTGCCGTCTTCGCGAAGGACCCGTGTCAGCACCAGGTCGCAGCCATTGGCATCCTGCTTTAGCGCCGTCGCTTCCCAGCCCTGGTGAACCTGCACATTGCTGATGGTCTTGGCTTTACGGTCCAGTGCCGCCTCCAGCGAAGGCTGGTTGAACAGATAGCCGAACGGCCCGTCACTGATGGACTCAGCGGACCAATCGATCTCGACCAGGACCTTCCAGTCAGCGTTGAACCACTGATAACGAGCCGATGGCTGGGAGATTTTTTCCAGCGCGTCGCCAAGGCCCATGGCGAGGAAAATGCGTCGAATCTCATGGTCGTAAAATACCGCGCGCGGCAACGGATAAAGCACTGGCCAGCGCTCGAATACCGCCACCGAGTAACCCATCTGGCCCAACAAGATAGCCAGGGTCTGGCCCACGGGACCGTAACCGGCAATGGCAACATCGACTGTGTTTTGCTGATTCATGAACTGTGCCTCGTGTACTGCGCAATGATTTCCGGGCGTAGCCGGGCCTGTTGCGCGGGCGGCAAGGCTCGCGCACTTCAGGAATGTGTGACGGTGAAAAAACAGTGCGACTCAGGCGGGTGCCGGGGGCTGCGCTTCAGTGTTGAAAATGAAGTTGTCCGGCACGTCCGGGCCCCACAGGTACAAGGAGTTTTCGGGTGGGTAATCGCCGGCCGGCCAGGCGCTGCCCTCGGAGATGTAATCCATGTCTGCCGAGTATTCGCAGAACGAACCCCAGGGATCCTGCACGTAGTGGAAGTAGTTCGAGCCCAGGCAATGACGTCCGGTGCCCCAACCTTTTGCGTGGCCCGCCGCGGCCATTTGCGAAGCGCCGGCGCCGACTTCATCGATGCTGTCGACTTCCCACGCGGCGTGGTGCCAGCCCTTGGCGCTGCTCTTGGCGAACGCCACCAAATGGTGGTCACAGCCATGGGAGGCATGGCTGAAGGCGATGATGTCCAGCGATTTGTCCGACAGCCTCAAGCCCAGCGCCTGTTCGTAGAAATGCAGGGCGCCGAGTACATCAGGCGTGAACAACAAGACATGGGACAGACGGCGAGGGCGGATGTGTGGCACCGCATCGCGCGTTGTCGCGCCACGGCTGTCGGACGGCGTAGGGAAGGCTGCGCGCAGAGTCTTTTGGTCCGGCATGGTCTTTTCGCCGACCTTCACTTGCAACAGGTTGCCGTCGAGGTCGCGGAACCAGAGCCCGGGATCTGCGCGGTCCTCAAAGCGGCCGCCCGCAGTTTCGATCTGATGACGCAACGCGTCGTAGTCTGAGGCGTAGCAGTTGAAACTCAAATAGGCGAGGGACTTGGAAGCGGCTGGCAAGATCCTGGCCCACACATGGCCATCTGCAGCCCGCAGCAGCAGTTGCTCAGGTTCGCGTTGAACGTCAAGGCCGAAGCTTTCAAAGAACTGGCAGGCTTCGTCCAGAGACGGGACGTTCAGTGCGTAATGATCGATTGAATGCACACCATGGGACACGCTCATGATTGCCTCCATTTAATTATTCTTGTAATGAGGCGCACGGCAGAAGTCGGCCGTGCGCCGGGTTCGACGCGGTGTTGCGGATCAGGCTTCGTCAACCACCGGGTTGACCAGTTTGCCAATGCCCTCGATAGAGACTTCGACCACATCACCTGCTTTCAGGTAGACCTTGGGGTTCATCCCGAAACCAACACCGGCCGGGGTGCCGCTGACAATCACATCGCCCGCTTCCAGGGTGACGGCTTCGCTCAATGTGGAAATGATGGTGGCGACGTCGAACAGCATATCGTCGGTATTGGCCGATTGTACGACCTTGCCGTTCACGCGTGTCTGCAGCAGCAAGCCCTTGCCGCCGGCCGGTAACTCATCGGCCGTGACCAGGGTCGGGCCAAATGCACCGGTGTCATCAAAGTTTTTACCGACCGTCCATTGAGGCGAAATGAACTGGTAATCGCGCACCGAGCCTTCGTTGAACAAGGCATATCCGGCTACATGGTCGAGCGCATCTTCCTTGCGGATATGCCGCCCACCGCTCTTCAAAATTACCGCCATTTCGCCTTCGTAGTCGAGGCTGTCGGAGACGCGCGGGCGCACCAGCGGTTTGTTGTGGGCGGTAAGACTGGAGTTCCAGCGAGGGAACAGGGTTGGGTAGCTCGGCTGAGCATAAGGCGATTCTTTGGTGTGGTCGGCGTAGTTCAGCCCCACGCACACAATTTTGGTGGGACGCTGCATCAGCGGTAAATAAGCGTCCTCGGCGATTTGCACCAGTTCGCCGCTCGCTTCGGCACCGTGAGTGGTCAGGTCGACGCCCCGGGCCAATAGCGACTCAAGAGATTCGGCACCCAGTACACGTACACCTTCGGCAGTGACGACACCCAGTACCGGTTGACCTTGATTGAGGAAGCGAACGTAACGCATGGCAGTTTTCTCTCAGGAATGTGAAGGGCGTCGGTGGTATAGGGCAGCACCGACTGCGTGGTCACAAAGCTAGAGCCAAAAAAATATACCGTCAACAATAAAATATATATTTTTGAGAATGTGAGAAATTATTCAGTCTGTGTATGATTCGCTCAGGCACTGTAAAAATGGAGCACGCGTGAATTCACCTCTGATCAACTGGCAATCGCCCGAGCCCGCTGAGAAGCGCACGATGGCGTCGCAACTGGAAGCCCGGATTCGCCAGGACATCATCAATGGCCATCTGGCCCCAGGCAGCCGCCTGCGCTTGAAGGAATTGGCAGAGTCCTATGAGGTTGGGGTGATTCCGCTGCGTGAAGCACTGTCGCGCCTGGCCAGCAGCGGTTTTGTTTCTGCTGCAGATCAGAAGGGCTTCAGCGTCGGCCGGATCTCCGCCGCAGAAATCGCCGACATCACTGCCGCGCGCTTACACATCGAGTGCAAGGCGTTGGCCGATTCGATTCGCCAAGGGGATGTGGAATGGGAGAGCCGGGTGCTTGCCGCGCACCATCGGCTGGATCGCCTGCCCATTGTCGAAGGGCCGGCGCGGTTGCTGAAACCCGAATGGGAAAGCGCCCATGAAGTGTTCCATCAGGCGCTGATTTCCAGCTGTCATTCACCGACGTTGTTGCGTCTGTGTACGTCGTTGCGAGACCAAACGGCGCGCTACCGCTTTTTGTCGATGCACTATGACGACAGCACCGTGCGCGATGTGCCCAACGAACACCGGCAGTTGATGGACGCCGCGCTGGCGAAAGACATCGACAAGGCCTGCCAATTGCTGTCAGACCACTATCAGGCCACCACTGATTCGGTGCTCAAGCACGCCTTGTTGGGCTGACTCATAAGCCCCATCCATCCTTCACAGCCGTACGAATCCCCTCCAGCAGCATCGCGAATGCCGGGTTGTCGTTGTTCTCGCGCCAGATCAGGTGCAGCTCGCTTTGCACGCCTTCACCCAAATCGATATCGCGGAACACCACGTTCTTGAACACCACGCTGGTGGCGCAGCGCGGCACCAGCGCCAATCCCATGCCGGCGTTTACCAGCGCCAGAATCGTCAATGACGAACCCAGCCACTGCACGTATTCCGGCGCCACGCGGGCAGAGCGCAGCATGCCCGTCAGCAGTTCGTTAAACGGCGGATAAGCGGCGTGGGAGTACATCAGGAACGGTTGCGCATCCAGGTCGTTGACGGATACCTGCGCTGTTTCGGCCAACCGGTGGTTGCTGGGAACGGCCAACACAAACGGTTCACGAACCAGGCATTCAGTCGCATAACCCGGTTCCAGCAACGGCGCGCGGACGATGCCCAAATCGATGCGCCGGGCGCGCAAGGCCTCGTGTTGCTGATAAGTGTTCATTTCCGAGAGGTCGATTTTCACGTGGGGCTGTTTCAGTCGCGCCTCGGCGATCACTTTCGGCAAAAACTCGTAGACCGCGCTGCCCACGAAGCTGATGTTGACCGTTCCGATGTCGCCCTCGGCGAAGCGTCGGGCGGTGACGGCGGCTTGTTGCGCGCGCTCCAGCAAATTTTGCGCTTCGATGAAAAACGCCCGGCCCGCCGCCGTTAACGCGACGCTGCGGGTGGTGCGGGTAAACAGTTCTACGCCGAGGTGATGTTCCAACAGTTGAATCTGTCGGCTGAGCGGCGGTTGGGTCATGTTCAGTCGTTCGGCGGCGCGACGGAAGTTGAGTTCGGTGGCCACGGTGGTGAAGCAACGCAGCTGAGTCAGTTCGAACATTGATCTAATCCTGGTATCAATCGCATGCCAAGTTAGATTAGACGGGATCAATTCCCGCGTCCATGATCGGTTTGCCCCTAAAAAAACAATGACCGGGAGTTGCCCTTGAATACCGTCCACAGTCCGCCAGATCCGAATGTGCTCGCCCGAGCCGCGGCCAAGGTGAAGCGTCACGTGCTGCCATTGTTCGTGGTGATGTTCATCGTCAACTACATAGACCGGGTCAACATTGGCTTCGTGCGCAGCCACATGGAAACCGACCTCGGTATCGGCGCTGCGGCTTACGGCCTTGGCGCCGGGCTGTTCTTCGTCGGGTATGCGATCTTCGAAGTGCCTTCCAATTTGCTGTTGCAACGTTACGGTGCCCGCGCCTGGCTGACGCGCATCATGTTCACCTGGGGCGCCGCCGCCATGGCCATGGCTTTCGTGCGTGGTGAGACCAGTTTTTATGTGCTGCGTTTTATTCTCGGTGCGGCCGAGGCGGGGTTCTTTCCCGGCATCATCTACTACTTCACCCAATGGTTACCGTCCACCGACCGTGGCAAGGCGATGGCGATTTTCCTCAGCGGCTCGGCCATCGCTTCGGTGATTTCCGGACCGGTGTCCGGCGCGCTGCTGAACGTCAACGGTTTCAGCCTGCATGGCTGGCAATGGATGTTTCTGATCGAAGGCTTTGCCTCGATCGTGTTGTGCGGCTTTGTCTGGTTCTGGTTGCAATCGCATCCACGTCAGGCGAAGTGGTTGAGCACTGAAGAGAAGGACGCGTTGATTGGCGCCATTGCGCTTGAACAGCAAGCACGCGAAGGTCAGCAGACCGTCAAGCCGTCGATGTTCAAGCTGTTGGCCGACCGGCAAATCGCGTTGTTCTGTTTCATCTATTTTTCGATCGCCCTGACGATCTATGGCGCCACGTTCTGGCTGCCGAGCATGATCAAGAAAATGGGCAACCTGGGTGACTTCCAGGTCGGTCTGTTCAACTCGATTCCGTGGCTGATCTCGATTGTCGCGATGTATGGTTTCGCGGCCATGGCCAGTAAATGGAAACACCAGCAGGCGTGGGTTGCACTGACGCTGGTGATCGCAGCGTTCGGCATGTTCATGTCCACCACTGGCGGGCCGATCTTCGCCTTCGTCGCCATCTGTTTTGCGGCCATTGGGTTCAAGGCCGCTTCCGCGCTGTTCTGGCCGATCCCGCAGGCCTATCTGGATGCACGCATCGCTGCCGCGGTGATCGCATTGATCAATTCAATCGGCAATCTCGGCGGTTTTGTGGCGCCGACGGCTTTCGGTTTTCTGGAGCAGAAAACCGGCTCAATCGAGGGCGGTCTGTATGGCCTTGCCGCCACGTCCCTGGTCGCGGCGGTGGTGATTTTCTTCGCCCGCACCGCGCCGCGTGGTGATTCGATGCTTGCACGGGGCAGCCAACCGGCCGATGTCGCCGGGCCAAAAAAATCAGTCAGTCATCAAGCCTTGAGTTCAGGTCCAAAGGGAGCAGCCTCTTGAAAATCAAACGCGTCACCGTTACCCCCATCGCTTTTCGTGACCCGCCGCTGCTCAACGCCAGCGGTATCCATGAACCCTTTGCACTGCGCTCGATCATTGAAATCGAAAGCGACAATGGCTACATCGGTCTGGGTGAAAGTTATGGCGACGCCCCGGCGCTGCTGATCCAGCAGCAACTGCAATCGCAGCTGATCGGGCTGGATCCGTTCAACCTTAATCGCTTACGCAGCATCGTCCAGGCCACCGTGGCGGCGAATAAACCGGCAAGCCTCGCGGGGGCAGAGCTGGCGCCGGGTTCGCATGCCAGCAAAGCGGTGAGCAACGCGTATTCGGCGTTCGAAGTGGCGTTCTTGGATCTGCAGGCGCACGCATTGAACGTGCCGTTGGTGGACCTGCTGGGCGGTGCAATTCGCGATCAGATTCCGTTCAGCGCCTACCTGTTTTTCAAATACGCAGAGCATGTCGACTCGCCGTACAAAGCCGACAGTTGGGGCGAAGCCCTGAACGAAGAACAAATCGTCGCCCAGGCACGGCGGATGATCGAAACCTATGGCTTCAAGAGCATCAAGCTCAAGGCCGGCGCATTGCCGCCCGAGCACGAAGTGTCGTGCATCAAGGCGTTGAAAAAGGCCTTCCCCGGTTTTCCGTTGCGCATCGATCCGAACGGCAACTGGTCGCTGGAAACGGCGATTCGCATGGCCGAATTGCTGGGTGACGACCTGCAGTATTACGAAGACCCGACCCCGGGCCTGGAGGGCATGGCCCAATTGCACAAACGCACGGGTTTGCCGCTGGCGACCAACATGGTGGTCACCGACTTTGATGAATTTCGGCGCAGCGTAGCGTTGAATAGCGTGCAGATCGTGCTGGCCGATCATCATTATTGGGGTGGCCTGCGTGATACGCAGGCGCTGGCAAAAATGTGCGACACCTTTGGCCTTGGCGTGTCGATGCATTCCAACTCGCACCTGGGAATCAGCCTGATGGCCATGGCGCATGTCGCGGCCTCGGTGCCGAATCTGGATTATGCATGTGACACGCATTACCCCTGGCAGGAACCGGACGAAGAGGTGATCAAGGGCGGTAAACTGCCCATCGTCGATGGCTGCGTGAAGATCACTCGCGCCCCCGGTTTGGGTCTGGAACTGGATCACGATCAACTCGGCAAACTGCATGACCAATACCTGAATTGCGGCATTCGCCAGCGCGACGACGTGAAGCAGATGCAACGCTATAAACCGGACTGGAAAGCAGTCAAGCCACGCTTTTGATTGGCAGCCTGTAAACCTCTGAACCTGAGGAAGGCCAGCGCTGCAGTCGACTTCAGGATGTGGCGCTGCCAGAATGGCTTTCTTCCCTCAAGACCATTGCTTTATGCCCAGCCCGGACATCATCAACGCCGAAGCCGTAGCCCTGCATGCCGGGGTTTCACGGTCGGCTGTGTCGAGGACATTCACCCCCGGTGCCAGCGTGTCGCCACGCATGCGCGAGCGCGTGATGAAGTCTGCCGAGGCCTTGGGTTATCAGGTCAACCTGATAGCCAGGACCATGAACAAGGGCAGCAGCAATTTCGTGGGGGTGATTACTGCAGGTTTTGAAAATCCGTTTTTGGCCAGCCTGCTTGCTCCCCTGACTCATCACTTGAATGTGCATGGCCTGATGCCGTTGCTGATGAACGCCAACGACCCGCAGCAACTCGAACGCTCATTGCAGGAGCTGCTGAGTTATCAGGTGGCGGGCGTTATCCTGACGTCGGCATCGGCTTCTGTAGAGCAGGTTGAGCGCTACCTGAGCCGACAGATTCCGTTGACCATGATCAACAGTGACGCCCACATCGGCGGCGCCAATGTCGTGGTCAGCGATCACGTGGAAGGAGGGCGCCTGGCCGCCCGTGAATTGCTGCGCGGAGGCGCCACGCGGCTGGCGTTTATCGGCCAGAACGAAGGCAATTACAGTTCCCGGCAACGCTTGCAGGGGTTTCGCCAGGTGCTGAACGAAGCAGGTCTTGTGCCGCTGGCCGAGCACTATTCAGCCGCCGGTGGTTATGCCGGTGGTACTCAAGCGGCGCTCGCGCTGTTTGCCCAAGGTCAGCGGCCCGATGGCATCTTTTGCGCCACCGACATGCTGGCCTTGGGGGTGATGGACGCGTTGCGTTTTCAGCTCGGCGTCGCTATTCCGCAGGCCGTTTGCGTGGTGGGTTTCGATGATATTCCGCAGGCTGCGCAAGGTGCCTATCACCTGACGACGATTCGTCAAAACCCCGAAGCGTTGGCCCGCCAGGCTGTGGTGGCGACGGTTGGAGAAGCCGTTGAAGGGCCGGTGGTGGTGCCGATCGAGTTGATTCGTCGCAGCAGCACGATGGAATAAATAGTTTAAAAATAAGTTGAAACGAATAAAAGTTTCGTGCCTTATAGAAAGGCGCGACCTGAAAGGGTGGCGCATGGCGGCCAGTCCGCTATTTTTTTGGTCAAGCGTTGCACACGTGTGCAAAACTTGGCGAAAGACCGCAACAGGAGATGAGGACTAGCCATGCAGCAGTGTCAGCAGGTGTTTAAATCATTGGGTTCCACCGATATTCAAGCGCGTTACGCGTGTGCAAAGGAGCTGGCCATGGAGGCCGCGCGGCGCGCGCTCGGGCCTTACCGCCAGCGCGATAGCCTGGTGGTCAGCCATAAAGGCGATGAGCTTCAGGACCTGGTCAGCATTGTCGACCAAGACACCGAGGCCTACATCAAGGGGCAATTGGCCGAGCGCTTTCCCGAGGATGGTTTTCTCGGTGAAGAAACCGGCGCTGCAACGCTGGATGCACGTTGTGTTTGGGTGGTCGACCCTATCGACGGTACCAGTTGCTTCGTCAACGGCTTGCACAGTTGGTGCGTGTCTATCGGGTTGTTGGTGGACGGCGAGCCTTGGCTCGGAGCGGTCGCCGATGCCGTGCATGACGAGTTGTTCCATGCCTGCAGCGGTCAAGGCGCCTGGCTTAACGAGCAACGGCTGAGTGTGCACGCCGCGCCCGATATTCGTCACGGTGTGATGGGCGTTGGCACCTCTCATCGACGTGGCAAAGAACACTTCATCCCTTTCGTCACGCAGTTGCTGGAGCAGGGTGGTACGTTCATTCGTAACGGCTCGGGCGCCTTGATGGTGGCGTACGTCGCAGCCGGCCGATTGATCGGTTACTACGAAACGCACATCAACAGTTGGGATTGCCTCGCGGGCCTGGTGTTGGTGAAAGAGGCGGGCGGTATCAGCAATGACTTTCTGCGCAATGACGGCCTCACCGAAGGCAACCCGCTGCTGGTGGCCAATCCGCGAATCTACGCCCAGGTCGCTTCCATGATTGGAACTTCCCTGGACGCTTGATCAGCGCTGCATCTTGAAAGCACGTACAGCACAATAAAAACAGGAACTGTCGGCTATGAAATCTTTATTCAGCTTTCTCAAGGCTGCACCAGCGCGTGCGCTGGACCCCGAAATAGACCCCAAGCTGTTCAGGCGTGTGCGCCTGCAAACGCTGTTGTCGATGTCATTGAGTTACGCATTGTTCTACGTGTGTCGGTTGTCGTTCAACGTGGTCAAACCGGCATTGGTGTCCCAGGACATTCTCAGCCCCAGCGAATTGGGCATGATCGGTTCGGCGCTGTTTTTCACTTACGCCATCGGCAAACTGGTCAACGGTTTTCTCGCGGATCACGCCAACGTACGCCGCTTCATGATGCTCGGCCTGGCGCTGAGCGCACTGGTCAATGCCTGCATGGGTCTGACCACCAACGCGGTTATTCTGACCCTGGCCTGGGGCATCAATGGCTGGGCGCAATCAATGGGCGTAGGACCGTGCGTGGTGTCGCTGGCCCGCTGGTATGGCGATACCGAACGCGGTACTTATTACGGTTTCTGGTCGATCGCGCATAACCTTGGCGAAGCGCTGACCTATGTCGCGGTGGCGGCTGTGGTGGTGACGTGGGGCTGGCAGTACGGTTATTGGCTAGCCACTGCCATGGGCCTGCTCGGCATTGTGCTGGTGTTCGCCTTCATGTCGGATTCGCCGGAAAGCGAGGGCTTTGCTCCGGTCAACTCCAAGCCAGAACTTGAGATAAAAGACACCGCCGCCAGCGTCGCTTCTATCCAGTGGCTGTTGCTCAAAAGCCCAGCGCTGTGGCTGTTGGCACTGGCGTCCTGCCTGATGTATGTGGGTCGTTACGCGGTCAATTCCTGGGGTGTGTTCTTCCTCGAAAACGCCAAGCACTACGACACCCTCAGTGCATCAACGCTGATCTCGGTGGCGAGCATCTGCGGTATTGCCGGCACAGGTTTGAGCGGGTTGATATCGGATCGTTTCTTCGCCGGTCGCCGTCACGGTCTGGCGATTGCCTTCGGTGCGATGAATGCCGCAGGCCTGGCGTTGTTCCTCTACGGCCCGGCCGGGCATTACTGGATGGACGTGCTGTCGATGGTTATTTTCGGCAGTTCGTTGGGCGCGCTGCTGTGTTTCCTTGGCGGCCTGATGGCGGTCGACATCGCCGGTAAAGCAGCGGCCGGTGCGGCGCTGGGCATGATCGGCATTGTCAGTTACATCGGTGCGGCCGCAGGCGAGATGCTCACCGGGGTGATCATTCAGCGCGGTACGACGCTGTCGGCCACGGGCATCAAACTCTACGACTTCAATACCCTGTCGCAGTTGTGGGTGGGCGCGGCCATCGGCTCGGTGCTGCTCACGTGCGTGTTGTCCTGGGTGGCACGCCGACCTCGTCGTCACTCGCCACTGGTTACGCTGCACTCCAATACCTGACGCTTCCTGATCCTTGAATGCGCTCCGCGACCGAGGTCGGGGACGGGATCACTTGCGCCTGAAAAACCGGAGCCTCGTCTGACGAGGCCTGGGTTTCACCCAATAACAATAAATCGGGGACAACCATAATGAACCTCATACTTAGCCGTGCGCGCCAGAAATCCCTGGTCATCGCACTGGGTTTCACCAGCCTTGCGCCTGTGGTTCAGGCCGAGGGTTTTGTGGACGATGCCAAGGTCAATCTAACGCTGCGCAACTTCTACATGAGCCGTAATTTTGTGGATAACGGCGCCTCGAAAGCACTGCCCGGATCGACCGGGCATGGCCAGGCTGCCGAGTGGACGCAGAGCTTTATCCTGGACGCAAAATCCGGTTTCACTGCCGGCACCGTTGGTTTTGGCGTCGATGCGCTGGGCATGTGGGCGCTCAAGCTGGACGGTGGCCGCGGCACCTATGGCACGCAATTATTGCCGACCCACGACGGCAACCGCCCGGCGGATGACTTCGGCCGTCTGGCGGTGGCCGGCAAGGTCAAACTGTCGAACACCGAACTGAAAGTCGGCGAATGGATGCCGGTGTTGCCGATATTGCGTGCGGATGACGGCCGCTCATTGCCGCAAACACTGGAAGGCGCGCAGATCACCTCGCGGGAAATAACTGACGTCACGCTGTACGGCGGCCAGTTTCGCGGCAACAGCCAGCGCAACGATGCAAGCATGGAGAAGCTGTCACAAAACAGTGTCGGCACGTCGTTGCATGGCAAAAACAGTATCGAATCCGATGCGTTCAACTTCGCGGGCGCCGACTACACCTTCAATGACAAACACACCGTGGTAGCTGCCTGGTACGGCCAGCTCGAAGACGTTTATCAGCAGCAGTACTTCCAGTTGTTGCACACGCAACCGATCAGCGAAAACCTGACGCTGGGGGCCAACATCGGCTATTTCATCGGCACCGAGGATGGCGCCGCATTGGCCGGTAGCGAAGACAACCGCACGTTGTCGGGCCTGTTCTCGCTGAAGACCGGCGGCAACACCTTTTATATCGGTTTGCAGCGCCTTACCGGCGACACAGGCTTGCAACGCATCGCCGGCACCAGCGGCGGGACATTGGCCAACGACAGTTATGGCTCCAGTTACGACTTGGCCAAGGAGCGTTCCTGGCAGGTACGCCATGACTACAACTTCGCAGCGTTGGGTGTGCCCGGCCTGACCTTGATGAACCGCTTTATCAAGGGCAGCAATGTGCACACCGGTGCCGTCACCGATGGCGAAGAACGGGGCCGTGAAACCGAGGTGGGCTACACGTTTCAGAGCGGAACATTGAAAACCCTCAACCTGCGCTGGCGCAATGCAACCCAGCGTCGAAGCTTCGGCAATACCAACAGTTTTAATGAAAACCGGTTGATCCTGCAGTACCCGATCTCGTTTTTGTAGGCGAATTTGTGATCCCCATCGATATCGCATAATATACGTTTCATATGCATTTCATATCGGATGGATTCATGGGTATCGTAAAAATTTCAGAAGGCATGCACGAAAACCTGCGCGTTGCGAGCGATGCACTTAGTCGTTCGATCAACGCGCAGGCCGAACACTGGATGCGCATCGGGATGCTGACGGAGTTGTATCCCGACCTGAACCACAGCGAAATCTGTCGCTTGCTGATTCGTGCCGAGCAAGCAGGTGGCCTTGACGTGAACAGCCTCTGCGAACTCGCCGACGTTGCGCAAAACCCGCGGGTTCGTGCGGTGTCGGGAGCCAAGCAATGAAGGCTGATGTGGTTATCCATAGCCCGGCAAACATCGCCAGGTCTGCCGTCGCGGGGCAGCTCGCCGCCGAAGTGCTGGCCATGATCACGCCCCACGTGAAAGCGGGGGTCACCACCGACGAACTCGATCGGCTGTGCCACGACTACATCGTCAACGTGCAAAAAGCCATTCCCGGTAACGTCGGTTATCACGGCTTTCCGAAAACCGTGTGTGCCTCGGTCAACCAGGTGGTGTGCCACGGCATTCCCTCGGCTACGCCACTGGAGAACGGCGACATCGTCAACATCGACATTGCCGTGGTCAAGGATGGCTGGTTCGGCGATACCAGCCGCATGTATTTTGTCGGTGAACCCAGCACTCAGGCCAGGCACTTGGTCAAAACCACCTACGACGCCATGTGTGCCGGCATCAGAATGGTCCGCCCCGGCGCTACATTGGGCGACATCGGCCACGCCATTCAGGCCAAGGCCGAACAGGAAGGCTTCAGTGTGGTGCGTGAGTACTGCGGGCACGGCATCGGCAAGGTCTACCACGATGAACCGCAAATCCTGCATTACGGTTATCCGGGCCAAGGCATGAAGCTCAAGCCCGGGATGATTTTCACCATCGAGCCGATGTTGAACGCCGGTAAACGCTATGTGAAAACCCTGGCGGATGGCTGGACCGTCGTCACCAAGGACCAGTCGCTGTCGGCGCAGTGGGGCACATGGTGGCGGTCACCGATGACGGGTTTGAGATACTGACCGCGTGGCCGGACAGTTCGGATGAGTACCCGGCTATCGTTTGAAAGCCTGATTGATCAAGGCAAACCGGAGCCCAGCAATTTCAAATAATCTTGGCTCTCGGCTATCGAGTTATGCCCCACGCCCGGTATCACCTTCAGCGTTGCGACGCCTTTGGCGAAATGCCGATACAGCCGTTCGGTGCTGGCGCGCGGAATGATCTCGTCGAGTTCGGCGGCAATCAGCAGCGTTGGCACGTGGATCTGGCTGGCGTACTTCCAGGATTCAAACGTGTCGCGCAGCAGCCACTTCACCGGAAACATCGGGTATTGGCGTTGGGCGATTTCCTGCAGGCTGTTGTAAGGCGTGATCAGAATCAGCCGCGAGGCCGGGCGTTCGCTGGCGAGACGCACGGCAACGCCGGACCCCAAACTGCGGCCCACCACGGCTACGTTCGGATGTTCAGCGTGAACCTTGTCGAACAGCGCGATGGCATCGCTTGCGTTTGCTTCTTCCGATGGCGAGCCCGTGCTGCCGCCGAATCCCCTGTAGTGCATCAGGTAAAGCGCCTGCTCAGGGAAGGCGTGGGCGAACACCGGCAGGTTTCGTGAAACGTCTTCGGCATTACCCCCAAAATAAATCAATGCCTCAGGGCCTGCGTGTGCTCGAACAGACACCAGCACTTCAGCGTCCACGCGCGCAAGCTTCAGCAGCGAGGCCGGTGTGTCTGCGGTATCGGGTTGTGGGAAGTAGATCAGCGACCGCTGAAATACCAGCAGCGCGGCGCACAGAGCCAGGTACAACGCGGCAGCGACGATGACGATAACCATCAGGATGCGCGACATTCGGCTAACGTTAGGTGGCGGCATTGAATGCTCTGGGCTCGGATACTGCGATGGCTGAATCGCTGTCAGAGTGTAGTAGATCGGTCGCGCCATCGACTTTATCGATCGCACCAGGAGGCAAAAACATGCAGACCCGAGCCATTCCTTCCAGCGCCGAGCCGCTGCCCATCGTCGGGTTGGGTACTTATCGCGGCTTTGATGTCGCGCCGTCAGACCCTGCTGGTAAACAGTTGCCTGCGGTGCTCAATGCGTTGTTCGAAAAGGGTGGCACGCTGATCGACAGCTCGCCGATGTATGGCCGCGCCGAGCAAACCAGCGGTGAACTGTTGTCGATTCATCAACCGCGATCGCCGGCGTTTCTGGCGACCAAGGTCTGGACGCGCGGACGCAAGGAAGGCATCGCGAAGATGGAGCAATCGTTCAGGTTGTTGCAAACCGACTGTATCGACCTGATGCAGATCCACAACCTTGTGGACTGGAAAACCCACTTGCCGACGCTGCGTCAATGGAAGGAAGAAGGGCGTATCCGCTATATCGGTATCAGCCACTACACCTCGTCGGCTTATGCCGAAGTGGAAGCGGTGCTGCAGGCTGAATCTCTGGATTTTTTGCAGATCAATTATGCGCTGGATGACCGCGCCGTCGAGAAGCGCATCTTGCCGCTGTGCCGTGAAAGGGGCGTTGCGGTGATCTGCAACCGGCCGTTTGGCGGCGGTGATTTGCTCCGCCGACTGAAAGGTAAACCCCTGCCAGGTTGGGCTTCACAGGTGCAGGTCAACAGCTGGCCGCAACTGCTGCTGAAGTTTTTGCTGACGCATCCGGCCGTCACCTGTGTGATCCCGGGCACTGGCAACCCGCGTTCGATGGCAGACAACGCCGGCGCTGGTTTTGGACCGATGCTGACGGGGGCGCTGCGCGAGCAGTTGATCGATGTGGTGTCGTAGCAACGGTCATTGCAGTGTGCCGAATTCGTCATAAGCCAGGGTTAAAGTGATCAAGCCGTGAATCCTCGAACAGGTCAGGCTGGAAGGTCTGTTCAAGGAGTTGATCATGATCCGACTGTCCCTGGCTGAAGCTCGCGAGCTGGCCGAATCAATCTTGCTGCACAACGGTTTTAACCTGGCCCACGCACGTGCGATTACCGACACGGTGGTGGCGGGCGAGCGTGATGGCTGCGCCTCGCATGGCTTGTACCGGGTACTGGGCTGCGTGAACTCACTGCGTGCCGGCAAGGTTGTTGCCGATGCGCAGCCGACGGTGATCGATCAGGCGCCTTCAATAGTACGCGTCGATGCGGCGGGCGGTTTTTCCCAGTTGGCCTTCCAGGCCGGACTGCCGATGCTGCAGGAAAAAACCCGCGCTAACGGAGTCGCTGCACTGGCGATCAACCGGTGTGTGCATTTTTCTGCGTTGTGGGTCGAGATCGAACAGCTGACCGCTGCCGGTCTGGTCGCCTTGGCGTGCAATCCCAGCCATGCCTGGGTCGCGCCGGCGGGTGGCAGCCTGCCGGTGTTCGGGACCAATCCGATTGCGTTCGGTTGGCCGCGATCCGGGACCGAACCCTTTGTGTTCGATTTCGCGACCAGTGCGATTGCCCGAGGTGAGATCGAGCTGCATCGGCGTGCCGGCCATGCCATTCCCGAAGGTTGGGGCGTAGATGCTGAAGGGCAGCCGAGCACTGACCCCAATGTGGTGCTGGATGCCGGCGCGATGCTGACGTTTGGCGGGCACAAAGGCTCGGCGCTGGCGGCTATGGTGGAGTTGATTGCCGGGCCGCTGATTGGTGACCTGACCAGTGCCGAATCGCTGGCGTACGACGCTGGCAGCAAATCGTCGCCGTACCATGGCGAGCTGATCATTGCCCTGGATCCGCGACGCTTCCTCGGTGACGCTACCGAGCAGCATTTAGCCCGGGCCGAAGTGTTGTTCGCGAGCATTCAAGGCCAGGGTGCACGTTTGCCGTCGCAGCGGCGTTATGAAGCACGAGCGCGGAGCGCGGTGGACGGGGTGCAAATCCCCGAGGCGCTGTACAACGATCTGAACGCACTGCTGGTGTCGTGACAAACTGGCTTGCCAGCGATGGCGTCTTCAGAATCGCCATCACCGGCAAGCCGGTTTCCTACGGGATTTGCGTTCGAGGCATAAATCTCGGTGTGCGCCGATCAGGCCAATGAATCGGCTCGACGGGCAGCGTTCGCTGGCTCGAGTGCGGCGATGCGCGCGGCGGATTCTGCGTCCACAGCATGCAGTGACTTGCCACGGGTCTCGCGGGTCAATCCGACGGCAACAATCGAGATCAACGCAGCGCCCACCAAGTAAAAGGCAATGGGTGTAGAGCTGTGATACTTGTTGAGCAAGGTGAGGGCTATCAACGGTGCCAGTGAGCCTGCGAATATCGGCGCCACTTGATAACACAGCGACAGCGCCGTGTAGCGCACATGAGTCGGGAACATCTCGGCCATCAACGCGGAGTAGGGCGCATAGGTCATAGACTCGATGGCCAGGCCCAACGTAATGGCGGCCATGATCAGCCAGTTATTACCGGTGTCCATCATCGGAAACCCGACGAAACCCCAAAATGCCGTCAGTACCGCGCCGGTCAGGTACACCGGTTTGCGCCCCACCAGGTCGGACAGGTAACCCATCAGCGGAATCAGGAAAAAGTGCAGCAAATGCGCGCCAAACATCAGCAACAGAATCTGTGAAGTGTCTTTGTGCACCACCAGTTTGAGGTAGGTGATGGAGAAGGTAACCACGGTGTAGTAGAGAATGTTTTCGGCAAATCGGGCACCGATACCGACCAGCACTGCGCGCCAGTGATGGCGCAAAACTTCCACCACGCCCAGTTGCTGTTGCTTGTTCAACGCCTGTCGCGCTTGAGCTTCTTTAAAGATCGGCGCGTCATCGACGCTGGTGCGAATCCAGTAACCGATCAGCACCACCACCGCCGAGAACCAGAACGCCACGCGCCAACCCCAGGCCAGGAATTGCTCCTCGGACAAATTCGATGACAACAGCAGCAGGGCAACGGTCGCCACCAGGTTGCCGGCCGGCACGCCTGCTTGCGGCCAACTGGCCCAGAAGCCACGGCGATTGTCCGGACAATGTTCAGACACCAGCAGGATTGCGCCACCCCATTCACCGCCGAACGCGAAACCCTGGATCAGCCGCAACAACACCAGCAGTATCGGCGCCGCGTAGCCGATCTGGTCGAAGCCAGGCAGGCAACCCATCAGGAACGTGGTGACGCCCACCACCACCAGGCTTAATTGCAGCAGGCGTTTGCGGCCGAATTTGTCACCGTAATGACCGAATACCAACCCCCCTAACGGGCGAGCAAGAAAACCGACGGCGTACAACGCGAACGCGGCAAGAATGCCGTCGACCGGGCTGTCGGTCTGTCGAAAAAACAACTGGCCGAAGACCAGTGCCGAAGCGGTGCCATAAAGAAAAAACTCATACCATTCGGCAACGGTGCCGGCCATGGCGGCTGCCACGACACGTTTCAAGCCTGACGGTGTGGTTGCGCTTGCAGTGCTTTGAGGATTAGACATGCTGGCGTTTCCTGTGGGGGCGCAATAACAGGCAGCCGGGCCGGACCCGAGAAAGTCCGCCCGGCAATCACTCAGAGGCCGACGTCCGGCAACTGCGGACGATTGGCCAGGGCCTTGGCCATGATCCGCTCGACAAATACGCGATCAGCTTCTGGCAGGGCCAAACGTGGTGGACGGGTCAGCGCGCTGCCGCGACCGGCGATGGCTTCGCACAATTTGATGCACTGCACCAGGTCGGCGCGGGCATCGAGGTGCAGGATCGGCATCAGCCATTCGTAGATCGGCATGGCTTCGGCAAAGCGTCCGGCCTTGGCCAGGCGGAAAATGGTCTCGCCTTCTTTGGGGAACACGTTGGACATGCCCGACACCCAGCCTTCGGCACCCACCGCGATGCTTTCCAGCACCACGTCGTCGAGGCCTGCGAACAGTACAAAACGGTCACCCACTTCATTGCGTACATCAATGAAGCGCCGGGTGTCGCCGGAAGAATCCTTGAAGCACACCACGTTGTCGCAGTCGGCCAGTGAAATCAGGATGTCCGGGGTTACGTCGTTTTTGTAGATCGGTGGATTGTTGTAAACCATCAACGGCACATCGGCGTTTTTTGCGACGTAGCGATAGTGCTCGGCGGTCTCGAAGGGTTTGGAACCGTACACCAGCGCCGGCATCAGCATCACGCCGTCGACGCCGACCTTGCGCACGGCGTTGGCGACCTTGGCGGCTTGCACGCTAGTGAATTCTGCGACGCCGCAGATGACCGGCACGCGACCGCGAGAGGCATCGACTGCCACTTCGGTCACGGCGATTTTTTCTTCAGCGGTCAGCGAGGTGTTTTCGCCAACCGAACCGCAGACCACCAGCCCCGAGACACCGTCACGGATCACGTTGGAGATGACCTGATGGGTCTTTTCCAGGTTGATCGAAAAGTCATCGTTGAATTGAGTGGTCACCGCGGGGAAGACGCCACTCCAGTTTATGCGCTTGCTCATTGTTACCTCCGGTTCGTAGAAAAGTATTTCGTATACGATATTGCAAAGGCCCACTTCCGGCTACTGCTTTTTTCACTGTGGCCGGCGGTTTTTCAGCCGTTTGTCAGTCTGTTGATCGTTAGGGTTTTCAGGCGCCGGGCCAGGTGTCGGACAGGCGATAGCCTTGTGGCCACGGGTCGCTCGGGTCGAGCAGCAATTGGTGGGTGCCGGTGATCCAGGCCCTGCCGGAAATGCATGGGTAGATGGCCGGACGTCCTGCCACTTCGGTCAAGGAATCGATACGGCAGTGAAACTCGGAACCGATGATCGAGCGTCCGATAAAGCGCTCGCCTACCTGCATCAATCCTTTGGCCTGCAACACCGCCATGCGCGCCGAGCAGCCAGTGCCAGTGGGCGAGCGGTCAATCTTGCCGGGTTGGATCACCACCGCGTTGGCACCGGTTGCGATGCCGTTCTCGTAGACGATTGGCGCTGCAATCTGGCAGAACGATATGTGTGACCACTCGGCATTCAGCGGATGAACGAAGCCCAGTTGTTCGTTGGCGGCGCGGGTGATTTTCAAGCCGACTGCAACCAGATCGGCGGCCTCGTCCGGGCTGATCGAAAAGCCCAGGCGCTCGGCATCGACGATCACGAAGCTATCGCCTCCATACGCAGTGTCGACCTGTAGCGAACCGACGCCTTCGACTTCTATCCAGGCGTCGAGCCGGTCGGCGAAGGAGGGCACATTCTTGATTTCCACGCGCTCGACCTTACCGTCGCGGCAGTCAGCCACTGCCTCGATCAGCCCACCGGGCGCTTCAAGTACCAGCCGGGTTTGCGGTTCGGTCATCGGCAAAATGCCGCTGTCGAGCAACACCGTGGCCACGCACAATGAGTTAGAACCGGACATCGGTGGCGTGTCGGCCGGCTCCATGATGATCCACGCCATTTGCGCCCTCGGGTCCTTGGCCGGCACCAGCAAATTGACGTGGCGAAACACGCCACCGCGAGGCTCGTTGAGCACGAAGTTGCGCAAGGTCTGATCCTGGGCGATCCAGCGCGATTGCTCCCATACCGTGGCGCCGGGTGGTGGCGCAACGCCGCCGACAATCACATCGCCGACCTCGCCTTCGGCGTGGCAGCTGACCACATGAATGACTTTTGATGAACGCATGGATTGCTCCTGGTTTCGTCTGATGGGGCCCCTTTACGAGCACACCCGCACCCACAGTGGGCGCCGGCTCGCCAGCGATGGGGCCATCCGTTATTTCACCGATTTAAGAAACGCCGCCGTTTCCGCATGCACCGGATTGCCGATAACCTGGTCTGGCGCACCGATCTCATGCACCAAGCCGTTGCGAAAGAACGCCACGCGGTCGGACACGTCCCGGGCAAAACGGATTTCGTGAGTCACCAAAACCATGGTCATGCCGTCTTCGGCGAGCATGCGCATGGTGTCCAGCACTTCGCCGACCAGTTGTGGGTCAAGGGCCGAGGTCGCTTCGTCAAACAGCATGTAATCCGGTGACATCGCCAAGGCCCGGGCGATGGCCATCCGCTGTTGCTGGCCGCCCGACAACTTGCCGGGAAACGCCTTGAGCTTGTCACTCAAACCAACGTGGGTCAGTTGCTGCACGGCCAGGGCTTCGGCTTCGGCCTTGCTTTTGCCGAGCACTTTGCGCGGTGCGAGCATCACGTTTTCGAGCACGGTCAAATGCGGAAAGGCATTCCATTGCTGGAACACAATGCCGATTCTTTGCCGCAGGTGATTGAGGTTGGTGGCGCTGTGATGAACCTCGGTTCCGTCGACGCGGATGGTGCCTTTCTGGATGGGTTCCAGGCCATTGATGCACATCAACAGCGTCGATTTCCCGGAACCGGAGCCGCCGATGATCGACACCACTTCGCCCTTGTTCACTGTCAGGCTGACGCCTTTGATCACTTCCAGGTCGCCGAAGGATTTGTGCACGTTGTCGATCTCAATCATTTTCTTGCCACCTTCTTTCCAGACGAGCGCCGAGGCGAGCGACCACCAGGCTCATGACGTAATAGATAAGGCCCGCGATGCACAGCACCAGCAATGGTTCTTGAATGCGGGTGACGATGGTTTGCGAGGCGCGCAGCAGTTCGACGATGCCAATCCACATCACCAGTGCAGTGTCTTTCATCACACTGAGCACCAGGTTCAGCCAGCCGGGGAAAGCGACCCGCGTGGCCATTGGCAGGACGATCCAGCGCAGGTCTTGCAGGTAGCTCAGGCCCAGGGAGCGACTGGCGCGGCGTACGGTCAACGGCACCGACAACACGCCGCTGCGCACGATTTCGGTGAAATACGCGGCGGCATAAACCCCCAGCACAATGCAGCCGACGCTGAACGCGCTGATGTTCAAGCCGACGATGCTTTTCAGTGAATTGAACAGTACAAACTGGATCAGCAACGGCACGCTGCGAAACACGTCGAGCACCCACGCCAGCGGCAAACTGGCGCGCGGCAACAGTGCGCGCAGCAAACCGAACAGCAGCCCGGCCACCGAGCCCAAAATGATCGACCAAAACGTCAGTTGCAGCGTGACCCAGGCACCTTCGAGCAAGAACAACAGGTCGTTCCAGGAAAAACTGGTGGTAAACATGGTCACGTCCTCAATAGCGGAACAACCGCCAGGCCATCAGCCGGGCTGTCGCGACGATCGCTTTGGCAATCAGGTAATACAGCACCGCTGCAATGGCGAAGTATTCGAAGGTGCGGAACGTCTTGACGTTGTAGTCCTGCGTGACGCCAGTGAGGTCATTGTTGAGCCCGACGATCACGCCCAGCGACGTCATCAATACCGCCCAGACCATTTGATTGGTCAGCGGGTAAAAGACGATGCGCAGCAATTGCGGGACGATGATCATCCGGTAGGCCTGGAATGCGCTCATGCCCAACGAACGCGCGGCGCGTACTTGCGTATCCGGCACGGCCTTGAGGCCGCCGCGAAAGTTTTCCGCGAGGTAGCCCGCGTTGTTGAAAGTGATCCCGGCCAGCAGCGCGAACCACGAGCTGACGTGCAGGCCCATGGAGCCGAGGCCGAAATACAGCACGTAAATTTGAAACAGCGACGGCGTGTTCCGCGCAATCGATACCCAGCCATTGCCAATGCCGCGCAACAACGGGTGTTTGGCTTCGCGCATTACCGTCAACGCCAAGGCGATCAGCACACCAAAAATCATCGACAGCGCTGCGGTCTCAAAGGTGACCAAGGCACCGGCGAGCATGTCCGGCAAGGCGCGCAGAGCCGAGCGCCATTGGAAGGTGTAATCAAACATGCGTTGGGCACTCCGCGCAGGTGGCCGGTTGCAACCAGGTCGGCAAACGTCCGCTGGCAAGGGCCGTGCAAGCGCTGTCTACGCATTCGCCAAGGCTGGCAAAATGCACCTTGCGACCTACGAGTCCCGGCGCGTAATGGGCGTATTTGCCCGAGTTGGTCATCAGTGTGGTGGCGGCCGGCGGGATAACCGGTTCACCGAGCATGCACCAGCAGGTATCGGTCACCAGCGTTGCGCCGAACGCTTCGATCACCGCGATGTGCCCGGCCTCGCGTGCCTGTTCCAGCACTGCTCGGCCACACGTAATGGCCAGCACCACGTCGGGGTGCTTGTGTCGGCCAAGGCAAAGACGCGCCAAATGCGCGAACTCGCTGAGGGAAAAATGCGGATTACCCAGTGAGACCACGTTCACTTCAGGATCACGGGCGCTGTTGAGTTCGCGCCAACTGAGCAACAAGTCCTGCAGTTGGATTTTCTCAACCGGCAGCGATCCATCGGCTACCAGCACCTGTACCGGATCGAGTGCTTCCGGGGTTACGCCGGCAATGTGAAACAGCGGCGCGGCGGAGGTGGTGGCAAACGCCGCACCGAACGCTTTCAGATCGTCCAGGCCAGGTTTGCGTTGTTCCAGCCCCAGCACCAACGGAATGCGGCTGCCGGACAATGCACCTATGTGATAACCCAGCAACGGGTAAAAAGAGTCATCCAGTTCACCCAACGCCGGTAACTCGACAAGTAATTGAGCTTTGCGAGGCGCGTCCAGATGACAACCTATCAAGGGTGCACGACCGGTCAGGGCGATGCAGATGTCGAGGTAGTCGGGGTATTTAAGGGTGCGTGCGCCGAGCACGCTGTTGGCGTAGACCACGGCGTTGGATTCAGCCCAGACAATTTGCTCCCCGGCCTTCGGGGCGCTGTCGAGCAAGTACGGCGCGCAGGAAAACTCAATTGCGCACCCATTGCCATATACGCATCGCCCAAGGCACTGGCCGGCTCGCCGAGTGCCGGGTCGATGCCCAATTCACGCCAGCGACGCTGGTCTACCGAGATTGAATTGAGGGTGGTGGGCACGCGAACGTTTGCCCCCCACTGCACTAATTGTTCGGCAAAGCGCAGGCTCGCCGGACCGGTGTAGATACAGCCATCGATGTGCGCCTGAGTCACATCCACCAGGTGTCGGGCACCTTGCAGGTGTGCCATGCGCAAGACAATCTGCATCGCGACCTGTGCGGCTTTGCCGTGCTGCCCGTCAAGCAACGCCCGATCCTGTTCGGTCAGCTCAATCGAAGCGCCGGTTTCATCGATGGTCAATGGAAATTCAGGTAGCTGCCATGTGTCCTCCGGCAGGTGTTCGAACACCGTTAGTGAGCTGCGTTCGAGCCGTGCGAAGGCGTTGCCGCGAAGGGCTGCAAAAGCCTCCTGGCCGATGCAGAGCACCGGCAGTGAGCGCTCGAAAATAATCTGTGCCACCAGCACGCCCAGGGTCAGGATTTCATCCGGCTCGGCCAGCACCAATGCGGTGGGTGCGTGGCCGTTACTGATCAACTCCATCATCACGCTACTGCCCGTACACGAGCCGCGACCACTGGGAATGGCCAGCACCCGGCCGGCCAGTTGTTCGCCGCTGAGCGGGTGATGGCGGTCAATGACCTCGCCGCTGACCGGGTCGACACCGCCCCAAAAACTCAGCCCGACATCGGCGAACAGTAGCTCGCCCTGGGCGGCGCCGTTGACCAGGCTGCGACCGGTGAGAGAAGTGCTCCTAGGCATGCCGGACACCTCAGTAGTAGACCTGAGGCACGGTGAGATTGGTTGGCGGAATATCGGTGCCTACCCATTTGACGAACAGCTCTTTGTAGCGACCCGTGCGCACCTGCTGGTTGACGAACAGGTTGAGGTAATTGATCAGGCCGTACTCGTTGCGCTTGGCGCCCAGCGATACATAGTCGATCACATAGGGTGCGTTACCGGCGATCTTCAGGTTTTTGTATTTGCCCGATTTAAGGGTCGCGGCGGCCACAGTGTTGGTAACGACGGTGGCGTCGATGTGACCTTGGGCGACTGCCAGCAAGGTGTCATTTTGCGATTGATAGGCCCGGAAACTGCCGCTGCCCCAGCTCTTCACGTCTTTCTCAAGCGCAATGGCTTCATAGGTGCCGCTGGTGTTGCCCAAGGCTTTGCCTTTCAAGTCATCGAAGCTGTTAATGCCCGTGTTGTCTCGGGTCAGCACCACCATCTGGAACGCAAAATAGGGCACGGTGAGGCCGACCGTTTTGGCCCGTTCCAGGGTGTCGGAAGTGGACGCGACGATGATGTCTGCGCGACCGGAAACCAGTGCCGGGATTCGATCCGGGAACGGCGTCTCAACCACTTCGGCCTCAACCCCGAGGATTTTCGCCAGATCGCGGCAGTAGTCGACGTCGAAACCTGCCGGGTTATTGCTTTCATCACGAAAGCCCATCGGCGGGAAATCCAGGGTGACGGCGCAGCGCAGCTTGCCCGAGCCAATGATGTCATCGAGCTTGTCGGCGTGGGCCGTGGCGATGAAGGAGGTACTGAGAACAGCGCTGAGGGCTACGGCAAATGCGGGGTTTTTCATAGAGGCCTCGTGTCGGTGAAGTGCTGTTAGATATCGTATTGTGAATTTCGTATACGATATTTAATTAGCAATCAGCGTGCCTGTTTTTGTTCGATGCATTAATTAGCAGTCAGGCGTTCTGTCACGCGGCTTACAGCGGCGGCGGTCGAGGTCGGGAAAAAATCAGCAGGCAAACGGGTGTTACAGAAGGGAGCATTGCTGTGCTCGGCGCCCCTTTAAGGAACACCTGTTTTCAGCGGCGGCTTTCGCGGTATTGGCTGGGCGCCAGACTGGTCAACGCACGGAACTGCCGACTGAATGCGCTGTGGTCGGTGTAACCACAGCGCAGGGCAATTTCGGTGATGGGCAAATCGGTGTGCAACAACAGTCGCGAGGATTCTTCGAGGCGTGCCTTATGAATCATTTGCCGTGGGGTGAGCTGGAATACCCGCTTGCAGTGGCGTTCCAGTTGCGCCACGGAAAACCCGGCAATCGCTGTCAATTCGGCGAGGCTGATCGGTCGGGCGAAATGGTTGCGAATATGCGCATCCACCGCTGCCAGTTTCTGGAACGCCGGGTGGCTGGATTGCGGTAATTGCAAATCGCGGGAGATACCGGCCAGGCCAACAATCTGACCTTGCTGGTCATACAACGCGAGTTTGTGGGTGAGGCACCAGATAGGCTGGTTGCCGTAATAGAGGTGCAATTCCAGTTGATCCGCCAGCTCCCGACCGCTCGCCAGCACGCGGCGATCCTGGGCGGTATAGAGCGGGCCGAAGCGCTCCGGGAACACCATTTCGGCGGTACGCCCGAGCAGCTCTTCGCGTTCTTTATAACCGCAGCGCCGGGCCAGTGTCTGGTTGACGAAGGCGTAGCGGGCTTCGCTGTCCTTGATGAAAAAAACCACGTCCGACAGCGTGTCGAGCAATGCGCGAATCGGTTGCAAGCTGCTCAGCAGCGTGGGCAGGTCGCACGGTTTTAAGTCAGTAAGCGAGGCGTACATGGCGCTGAGGTCTGGGGGCTGTCTGCGCGATCATAAAGACTCGGCAGTAACGCCGAAACCCCCAATTCGTTATTCACTCAGGTGCAGTGTCGTCCAGGCACATCAATGTCTCGATACGTGCCGGACTGAATGGCGGGCGCGGCGCCGACGGTTGCCAGCCGAATAGATGCTGCACGGCGCCACCACAGATCCGGCCCTGACAGGCACCCATTCCGCAACGGCTGGTCAGTTTGGCTTCGCGCCATTCTGTGTGGGTTGCCAGTGCCCCGTAAGGCACATCCTCGCAACGGCATACCAGCGTGTCGGGTTGTGCCAGCGTCTTCAGTTGCGGGTCGAGACGGAAGGCGTTGTTCAGCGCATCGGCAAAACCCTGCCAGCGTGCACGACGCGGCCATAATGCTTGCGCTTGTCGAGATTCACCGACCGCGGTGTGACCGGCAATCGCGCCCTCCGCCAGCGCCAGTTCGCTGCCACCAAAACCGGTGCATTCGCCCGCCGCGTAATGATCGACGCGGCTGCTGGCCTGCCAGGCATCAACCGCCAGTGCCTGCCCACGGAGTTCGAGTCCCAGGGCTTGGCCGAGCTGAGTGTTAGGGATCAAACCGAAACCACACGCCAATCGCTCGCACGCCAGTTCGATGATTTTGCCGTGCTGCTGCAAGCGCACAGCCTCCAGGCGATCAGTGCCCAGCGCGGCCAATACATGGGTGCCGGTGACGTAATGGCGGTCGAACAAGGTGCACGATTGCAGCAGCTTGGCCGGCCAGCGTGGCAGTTGTGCTGCAAAACCGGCCACCCGGACGATGCTTGCTTGTTCGGCGATCCGCAGTACTTGGGCGCCGTGGTGTTTAGCGGTGGAGGCGCTGGCCAACAACAGAGGCCCGCTGCCGGCAATCACCAGGCGCTCGCCGGACACCGGTAAGCCGCCCTTGATCAGCGCTTGCAAGCCGCCGGCTCCGGTCACGCCAGGCAAGGTCCAACCGGGGAAGGGCAGCAGCAATTCCCGGGCGCCGGTGCACACGATCAACTTGTCATAGCTGATCAGCCATCCACGCTCGTCATCTTCGACCAGCAGGTTTTTCGGGCCGTCACAGGCGATGACTCGTGTGCCGGGATGGCGGGTGATGTTGCTGCAGCGCTCTATGCGCTGACGCAACTGCCGGGCTAATTCGGGCAGTTTTGCTTGAGGGCCATCGCGCCAGATTTGCCCTCCCGGCAACGGATTGTCGTCGAGCATGACGATGCGTGCGCCACTCGGTGCGGCGGCCAGTGCGGCAGCCATGCCGGCAGGACCGGCACCAATGATCAGCAGGTCGGCATACTCGCTCATGGCTGAGTCTCCACGTGCATGCCGTCACGGCACAGCGTCTGACACGCCAGGCGCCGACGGCCATCGATGGTCACCCGGCACTCCTGGCAAATGCCCATGCCGCAC
Source organism: Gordonia sp. IEGM753 (assembly GCF_050321825.1). Classification (NCBI taxonomy): domain Bacteria; kingdom Bacillati; phylum Actinomycetota; class Actinomycetes; order Mycobacteriales; family Gordoniaceae; genus Gordonia; species Gordonia sp. IEGM753. Next base: position 2,124,169 of record NZ_JBNQGB010000001.1, on the reverse strand, counting down.
AGCGGTGCCCGGCGTTGGCCGCTCGCCGATGTGCGACTGCAGCCGTCGCCACCCAGCGCCAATGCAGCGGCGACACTGGTGCCGTCGGCAACGCTCAGGGTGCGACCGTCCAGCGTCAATTCAGGCATAAGCACGTGCTCCCAGAAAACGCTGCGGCAAATAGGCTTGGGCGGCCAGCGGCGATGTTTCATTGAACAGCTGCGCCACCAACAGGTCGGCGGTACCGGGCGCCGTGGTAACGCCCAGTCCTTCATGCCCGACGGCCAGCCACAAGCCTTGGCGTTGCGGGTGCTGGCCCACCAACGGCAAGCCATCGGGGCTGGCGGCGCGAAAACCGGTCCAGGCGCGGATGCCGTTGAGTTGCGCCAGCCCCGGCATGTATTCAGTGGCCCGCTTGAGCATTTTGGCGAGCATCCAGCCTTCTACCTGCGGGTCGGTCGTACCAAACTGTCGTGAGGCGCCGATGAACAATTGCCCGGTCGGACGTGGCTGGATATTGCAGGCCGTCGATGGGCCGCTGGCGTTGTGGGCGCTGGTGACATAGCCGAGTTCGACCAGCGTGTGACGAACCATTGCCGGGTAGCGATCGGTGATCAGCAGGTGACCCTTTTTCGGTTCTATCGGCAGTTCCGGGCACAGTTCGCTGGCCTGGATCCCGTTGGCCAGAATCACCGCTTCGGCCTTCAACCAGTGTCCGTCATCGAGGCGTACACGGTTGCCATCGACTTCACTGACACGCGCTCGGCGCAGGCTGATGTTGGGTGTTTGGAGCATCCAGCGAGCGGTGGTCGGGGCATACAGAATGCCGTCACCGTTGATCAGCAATCCGCCTTCAAGGCCTTCGCGCAACTGCGGTTCACGCTCGCGCAGGGCACGGCTGGTGACCAGTTCGCAAGCAATGCCGTGGGCCTGCAGGTTCAGGTATTTGCTGTGGGCGACGGCCATTTCTTCAGTATTGGCCGCCAGCCACAACGTGCCGTTGCTGCGGTAGGCGCAGCCCTCGGGCAAGGAGGGCGCCTGTTCGCGCCAGCGCTGCAGCGAGTATTGGCTGAGCGCCAATTCGGCAGGATTGTCGTCGAGCACCAGCAAGTGGCCCATGCCCGCCGCCGTTGCACCGGGCAGCCCAGCATCGAGCACCAGCACGCGTAAGCCACGCCGGGCCAGCGCCTGCGCACACGCGGCGCCGATAATGCCGGCACCGATCACGATCACGTCGGCGGCGAGGCCGTCACTCATGGGCGAATGCCCCAGGCAAACGGGTCATCCTGTTCGATGATCAGGCTGGCTTCGGCACTGATAAAGGCCCGGCCCCGAATCGTCGGTACGATACGTTCGCCCTGAACTTGATACGAGCCTTCAAATTCGCTGCCGATCACGCTGGCCTGGCGCCAGAGCTGTCCCGGTTGTAGTTTGCCGTCGGCGGCAAGGCACGCCAGTTTTGCGCTGGTGCCAGTGCCGCACGGTGAGCGGTCATACGCCTTGCCGGGGCACAGGACAAAGTTGCGGCTGTCGGCGTGGGCGTCCTCGGCGAACAGTTCGACGTGGTCGATGAGGCCACCGTCTTCACCGCGAAAGCCCTGCGTTTCTAGCGCTTGTTGCACGGCATAGGTGTAAGCGGTGAGTGCTTCAAGGTTATCGCCAGTGATTTGCAGACCGTGCTCGGCGACCAGGAAAAACCAGTTTCCGCCCCAGGCGACATCGCCGACCACCCGGCCAACGCCAGGCACCTCCAGCGCTAGAGCCTTGAGATAACGGTAGGCCGGCACGTTGCGCACGCTCACCGAATGGTCTTCGTGCAGCGTTGCCTGAACTGTCCCCACCGGGGTTTCGATGCTGTGGACACCGGGCCCGATCTTGCCCAGGTGCGCCAGCGACGCCACCAGGCCGATGGTGCCGTGGCCGCACATGCCGAGGTAACCGCTGTTGTTAAAGAAGATCACACCGGCACAGGCGCTCGGGTCTACCGGTTCACAGAGCAAGGCGCCGACCAGTACATCACTGCCGCGGGGTTCGAGCACACACGCCGCCCGCCACTGATCATACTCTGCGGCCAGCAGCTGTCGGCGTTCGGCCATGCTGCCGGTGCCCACGTCAGGAAAGCCTGCGGTGACGAGGCGGGTCGGTTCGCCGCCGGTGTGGGAGTCGATCACGGTGATGCGTTTCATGGGAAGGCCACGTCCGTTCAGATGAGTGAACGAAAGAGTGGCCCTTGCAGGGGGGTGTCGGCTTGAGGGTTTTATTCGGTGCCTGTGACGAAATCAGCACAGTGCTACGAGTGATCAATGGCTGTGTGGCAGATGCTCGAACAGGGTTTTGCAGACGCCGGCGATGTGCTCGTCGAGCAGTTTCACTGCCAAATCCACGTCACCGGCGCGACACGCGGCCAGAATTTCGCGGTGTTCGTGGTCTGCGCGCTCCTTGCCCGCCGACAGGCTCATCTGCATGCGCAGGTAACGCTCCAGTTTGTCGTTCACCGAGCGAATCAACCCCACCAGAAACGGTCGTTGCGCCGGCTCGTAAAGGCAGGCGTGAAGTTCCCAGTTCAGCACGGCCCAGCGTCCCACGTCGTCCTCACCGATGAACTCCTGGCAGATGCGTTCAGCGCGGGCGAACGTTTCTTCGGTCATGTTCGGAATGGCCAGGCGCAGCACTTTGTCTTCAAGCAGCATGCGCACTTCGAACATTTGCGCCAATTCAGCATCGGAAACCCGCGTGACCATCGCCCCGCGGTTGCGCTGGAACATCACCAGGCCTTCGGCCTCCAGACGCTTGAGGGCTTCGCGCACCGGAATCTTGCTGACATTGAACTGACGTGCGACGTCGTCCTGACGAATCGGCTCATCCTCGGCGAAATGTCCGGCGACGATGGCATCGCGCAGATGGCGGGTGATGATTTCCGACGTCGACGGCGAGTTGCCAAGGTCGGGAGCGTTAAGTTTTGGTAGGGCCACGGGTTTGATCATTCGCAGGGAGATTCGCAGATGGTATACGAAATTGTATGGCTATTCCTCGGAGATGGTCCGGACGGTTAACACCTTTGGTCAGGTGAGCTGTCACGATGCCTCTATATGCGGTGGCTCAATTACGGGGCAGCGGCACGTTTTTGGCGCCAAGATGGAGCAAAATATTCATCAAAATAAATCGTTGAATTATTTAATTCACTGTTTTAGTCTCAATTCCACGTTGCACGACATCAGCAGCTGTTAGCACCTAAAAAGACAAATCAACGGGGAGCAAACATGAAATCGAAAGTAATGTTGGGATTGTTCATGACGGCTGCAGTTTCACTGCCAGCCTGGGCAGCTGACTGGACTGTAGGTGCTAACGTTGGCAACGTGCCGTGGGAGTTCCAGGACGCCAAAGGTGAGTTTGCCGGCTTCGAAGTCGATGTGGTGAAAGAGGTGGCCAAACGCGCCGGGAAAAGCGTGGAGTTCATCAACATTCCGTTCAACGGACTGTTCAGTGCCGTGCAGTCCAAGCGAGTCGACATCGCTATTTCATCGATCACCATCACCCCCAAACGCCTGGAGTCGGTAGCCTTCGCCCAGCCTTACTTCGACAGTGACCAGTCGCTGACGGCGCTGACCACCTCCAAGGTCAAGAGCCTGGCCGATATGGCCGACAAAGTGGTTGGGGTGGATACCGGTTCGACCGGTGACATGTGGATCGGTCAGCACAAGGACGAGTACAAGTTTGCCGATGTATCGCGTTACGAAGGCCTGTCGCCTGCCATGCTCGACCTGGCTTCCGGACGCATCGACGGTTACCTCAGCGATATTCCTGCGGTGCTGTATTACATCAAGGACAAGCCGCAATACACCATTGTTGCGCGCATCCCTACCGGTGAACGTTACTCGCTGATGCACGCCAAGGGCTGGGCGATGAGTGACCAGGTAAACGACATCATCAGCAAGATGAAAGAGGACGGCACGCTCGGCAAAATCCACAAGCAGTGGTTCGGCGCTGAAGCCGATAAAGATTCCAGCACCCTCAAGGTAACGGCTGTCCCTCAGTAAGCCCCGCCGATGACGCATGAAAGTGGCGACGCAAGTTCGCCACTGTATTGACCGAGGTTTTCCATGGATCTGTTGCAGACATTTTTTAACTGGAATGTGCTGGTCGAGTCATTGCCGATGATGCTGCGCGGGCTCGGCGTGACCATCCTGCTTGGGGTGACGAGTATTGTCCTGGGCCTGGTGGGTGGGCTGTTGCTGGCCCTGTTGCGCTTGTATTCATACGCACCGGTACGCGTATTGGCACGCGTGTATATCGACATCATGCGTTCTATTCCCTTGTTGGTTCTGCTGGTACTCATCTACTACGCGCTGCCCTTTGTCGGCATTCGATTGTCGTCATTTGCCGCGGCGGCCAGCGCCCTGTCACTGGTGTCATGCGCCTACAGCGCGGAGATTTTTCGTTCCGGCATCGAAGCCATTCCCCGGGGTCAGTTCGAGGCGTCCGCCTCGCAGGGCATGAGCTTTTTCAACACCATGCGCGACGTCATCCTGCCGCAGGCGATTCGTATCGTGATGCCGCCGATGACCAGCAACTGCATCAACGTGATGAAGGACACCGCGCTCGCCTCGGTGGTGGCGATGCCGGACTTGCTCAAGCAGGCAACGCAAGCCCAGGCCTTGGCGGCCAACCCGACACCGCTGGTGGGCGCTGCGTTGTTGTACCTGTTGCTGCTGTTGCCGCTGGTACAGATGGTCAGTTGGGTTGAACGGCGCAATGCCAAAGGAGGCAAGACCGCATGAGCACGTTGATCGACATTGAAAAACTCGACAAGTACTACGGCAGCTTCCAGGCATTGAGCGACATCAATCTGCAAGTGGAAGAGGGCGAAGTGGTGGTGATCCTCGGGCCTTCGGGCTCCGGTAAGTCAACCCTGATTCGCTGCATCAATATGCTCGAAAACTACCAGCAAGGTCATATTCGCGTGGCCGGCGAGCGAGTCGAAAGTGGCCCGCGACTGGCGGCGATTCGCAGCGAAGTGGGCATGGTGTTCCAGAGTTTCAACCTCTACCCGCACCTCACTGTGTTGGACAATGTATCGCTGGCGCCGATTCGTGTGCGCGGCCTGAGCCGGCGTGATGCGCATGCCAGGGCCAAGGAGTTGCTGGTGAAAGTGGGCATGGGCGATCACGCCCACAAATACCCAAGCCAATTGTCCGGCGGCCAGCAACAACGGGTTGCCATTGCGCGCACCATGGCCATGGAGCCTCGTGCCATCCTGTTCGACGAACCGACGTCGGCGCTGGACCCGGAGATGGTCGGCGAAGTGTTGGATGTCATGCAAAACCTCGCGCGCTCTGGCGTGACGATGGTAGTGGTGACCCACGAAATGGGCTTTGCGCGCCGCGTTGCCGACCGGGTGATTTTCATGGAAAGCGGACGCATCGTTGAGCAGAACACCCCTGAACCGTTCTTTACCTCGCCGCAGGAACCGCGCACCAAAGCGTTCCTGCAGGCCATCCTGCATCATTGAACCCGACTGGAGACAGTTAAGTGAAATCCCTCGATATCGATTACGTTCGAACGCAATTTCCAGGCCTGGCCACGGGCTACGCCTACATGGACAACGCCGGTGGTTCGATGGTGCTGAGCGCCGTGGCGGCCCGGGTCAGTGACTATCTGCTCAACAGTAGCGTGCAGTTGGGCGCGTCTTACCAGCCTTCAGTGGACGCTGGCGAGCGCGTGATGCAGGCGCGGCATTCGGTGATGCAACTGATCAACGCCGAGCACCCTGAAGAAGTGATCATGGGCGGCTCGACCACCCACCTGCTGCAGATCCTGTGCCGTGCCATCGCGCCTTCAATCGTCCCCGGTGATGAAATCATCGTCACCAATTGCGATCACGAAGCGAACATCGGCCCTTGGGTGAAGTTGTGCGAGAGCCAAGGCGCGACCTTGCGGGTGTGGCAGGTCAACCTCGACAGTTGTGAGCTGGAACTGGATGACTTGCAGCTATTGCTCAATGAAAAAACCCGCTATGTGGCGATGACCCACACCTCGAATATTCTCGGCTCGGTGAATCCGGTGGCCGAGGTTGCGCGGCGCGTGCATGCCGTGGGCGCCAAACTGTGCGTGGATGCGGTTGCCTATGCGCCACATCGCCTGGTGGATGTGCAGGCCAGCGGCGCTGATTTCTACGTCTACAGCTTCTACAAAACGTTCGGCCCGCACTTTGCCGTGCTGTGGGGCCGACGTTATCTGTTGCTGCAGTTGCAAAGCCTCAACCACTTCTTTATTGGCCAGGACGTGGTGCCATACAAACTGCAACCGGGCAACGTGAACTATGAACTGTCGTACGGCTGCATCGGCATTACCGATTACCTGCTCGATATCAGCACCCGGCTTGGCGCGCAGGGCAACGAGCGCAAGCGCATGCAAGCGGCGTTCGATGCCTTCGAGGTGCAGGAAGATGCACTCGCCGAGCGCCTGTTGGCATTCTTGCGCCAACGTGAGGGCGTTCGCATCATCGGCAAGGCGCACACGCGCGATCGAGTGCCTACCATCAGTTTTGTAGTGCCAGGCGTGCAGTCCGAAGCCATCGTGCGCCACGTCGATGAACACCGGATCGGTATCCGTTTTGGTGACTTCTACGCCCGACGACTTATCGAAGCCCTTGGGCTGGCTCCATTGGGCGGCGTCGTGCGCGTCTCGTTAGCGCATTACAACACGCTGGAAGAAGTCGACCGGCTGGTCATTGCGCTGGATCAAGCCATCACTGCGTTGCGTTGATAAGCGCGCACACTTTTAATTTTATGAGCCTTCCTTATGGCCTTGCCTGAAACCCTTGCCGAGCTGCGCGACACCATTGCTGCCCAGCACGATCAACTGACCGGCCGACTGCGTGATGCAGCCAGGTTCCTGATCGACAACCCGCATGAGGTCGCGCTCAACACGGTGGCCGAACTGGGCAAGCGCTCCAGTATTGCGCCGTCCGCTTACATCCGGTTGGCGCAGGCACTTGGTTTTGCGGGGTTCAAGGACCTGCAGCGGCTGTTTCGCGCACCGCTGCAACAGGCTGCCGACACGCATTACAGCGAGCGCATTCGTCACTACGGCGGTGAAACATTGCTCGAGGATCCGAGCGATGTCGGCGGGATTTTGCGTGAGTTCAGCCAGGCCAATATCGTGTCGCTGGAGCACCTGGCCGAAGGTGGCGAACAGGCCAATATCGAAGAGGCGATTGCGCACCTGCAAGTGGCGCGTACCACCTTCGTCATCGGCATGCGTCGTGCCTTTCCGGTGGCGGCTTACCTGAGTTATGCATTGAGCCGCGTCGGTCGGCGAACCGTGCACATCAGCGGTGCTGGCGGCACGTTGCCCGAGCAGGTGAGCGCGATTGCCAACGACGATCTATTGATTGCCGTGAGCTTTCCGCCATACGCCAACGACACCGTTGAGGCATGTCGCCAGGCACGGGAGGCGGGCGTAACGCTGGTGGCAATCACCGACAGCGTCTTGAGCCCAATCGGGCAGATGGCCGACACGGTCATCGAGGTCAACGATGCGCAATTGCTTGGTTTCCGCTCGCTCACTGCCTCGTTCTGTGTCGCGCAAACCCTGGCCATGGGCCTGGCCTTTCGTGAGTGGGGCACCCTGAACCATGACCGGTTGAACGATATCGACTGTTGAGTCCCCGTTTTACCCTTTATTCATAAGCCAGAGTTTCAGGAGAATATCCCGATGGTTTCACCTGCACGCGATTTGATCGGTTACGGCAAAGAACGTCCGAAAGGCACCTGGCCCAATGGTGCGCGCCTGGCGATCAGCCTGGTTATCAACTATGAAGAGGGCTCCGAGCGCTCATTGGCGATGGGTGATCCAGACCAGGAATCAATGACCGAATGGGGCAGTTACTCGATACCGGACGGCACCCGCAACCTGGCAATGGAGTCGATGTACGAATACGGTTCGCGCGTGGGCATCTGGCGCATTCTGGAGATCCTGGAACAGCAGCAGGTGCGCGCCACGTTTCATGCGTGCGCAGTGGCCTTCGAGCAAAACCCCGACGTGGCCCGGGCGGCGGTCGCGGGGGGGCATGAAATCTGTAGCCACGGTTATCGCTGGGAAGAAGTGTTTCGCCTCACCGAAGAGCAGGAGCGCGAACACATGCGCCTGGCCATTGAGTCCTTCAAACGCACCTGTGGCAAACGTCCCGTGGGCTGGTATTGCCGCTACGGCGCCAGCGTCAACACCCGGCGCCTGGTCGCCGAAGAGGGCGGCTTTCTCTACGACTCCGACGCCTATAACGACGATATTCCGTACTTCGTCGACGTCGAGGGCAAACGTCATCTGGTGGTGCCGTACACCGCTGACGTCAACGATTTCCGCTACTGGAACTCGCCCGGACTTTCCCAGGCGTCGGACTTTCTGGAGTACATGAAAGAAAGCTTCGAGGTGCTCTACGAAGAGTCGGCTGAAGGCCCGCGCATGATGTCGATCGGGTTGCACCCACGCATGGTGGGGCGTCCCGGACGAGTGCGAGCGATCAAGCAATTTATCGAGTTCGCTAACCAGCACGGTGACGTCTGGTTTGCCACGCGCGAGGAAATCGCCCGTGCATGGCTGGAGCGCAGTTGAGACACCCCCTGATCGCCGACAGCTGCAGGCTTGAGCCTGTGGCTGTGGGCACATTCGCTTAACAGCTTATAATATCTGTACGACCGTACAAAATAATCTTGCCAGCTTTCAGAGCCAATGCTATAAAACCTCATGCCTAGGGAAACTCCTAGTTAATGCTCAGTCCTTCCGAGTGTAATGGCCGTCAAAGGCCAGCCTGCTTGCGGACTATTTTTTTGGCACGTGACTGTACGATCGTACAGAGTTTGGGGTCTGACATGAGAGATAAGCGTCCCGAAGAGATGTCGTTTGGTCTATCCCGTCGTGAGGTGGTCAAAGGCACGGCAGGGTTGCTCTTTGCCGGAGTGGCGTTGAGCGGTTTGCCAATGTCGGTGTTTGCGCAGCCGAAAAAGGGCGGGCGCCTGATTTTCGGCCTCGCCGGGGCGTCGACCACCGATAGCCTTGATCCGGGTCTTGCTGAAGACGATTTCATGATGCTGCTATCGCAGTCCTTGCGCGGCAATTTGGTTGAAGTGGATGCCACAGGCAATCCGGTGCCCGAGCTTGCAGAATCATGGGAAGCTTCGCCGGATGCCAAGGTCTGGACGTTCAAGTTGCGCAGCGGTGTGCAGTTTCACAACGGCAAAACGTTCACCTCGGACGATGTTCTCGCAACGCTCGATTACCATCGTCGGGATGGCTCCAAGTCACTGTCGAAATCTATTGTTTCGCAAATTGATGAAATCGTCGCGGTTGATGCCACGACTCTCAAAGTCGTGCTCAAAAGTGGTAACGCTGATTTCCCGACGTTAATGAGTGATTACCACCTGAGCATTCTACCGCGTGGGGCGGACGGGCAGGCTGATTGGCGATCCGGCAACGGCACTGGCGGTTACGTGCTCAAGGAATACAACCCGGGTGTTCGTGCGCTGGTGGTCAGAAACCCAAGCTATTGGAAGCCTGATCGCGCACACGTCGAAGAGGCGGAACTCATCGCGATTTCCGACCCGGTAGCCCGCCAGAATGCGTTGCTTACCGGTAAGGTCAATGTGATCAACCGGGTCGAAATCAAAACCTTGTCATTACTCCAGCGCAGCAACAAGGTGCGCATCGAGGAAGTGGCGGGATACAACCACGCCACCATGCCCATGATCGCCAAGGTCAGCCCCTTCCAGGACAACAATGTGCGGTTGGCGCTCAAGCACGCGGTGGACCGCGAGCAATGGGTCAAAACCTTGCTGCGTGGGCACGGTTCGGTGGGCAATGACCACCCGATAGGCGCGCAGCAAAAGTACTTCAACAAAGATTTAGCCCAGCGCCAATACGACCCGGACAAGGCACGTTTCTACCTGAAACAGGCCGGGCTCGACAGTCTCGATATCAACATCAGCGCTGCCGATGCAGCCTTTGCCGGTGCGGTTGATGCCGCCGTTCTGTTTGAAGAAAGTGCACGCAAATCGGGAATCAACCTCAAGGTGGTCCGAGAATCCAACGACGGTTACTGGATCAATGTCTGGTCCAAAAAGCCATTTTGCATGTGCTACTGGACCGGCCGGCCAACTCCTGACTGGATCTTCAGCCAGATATACGCAACCGGCGCCTCCTGGGGCGATACGCAGTGGAACAACGAGCGCTTCGACAAACTGATGCTCATGGCGCGATCAGAACTCGATGATACGCGGCGCACGCAAATTTACTGGGAGATGCAACAGCAACTGCGCGATGAAGGGTCGACGATTGTGCCGATGTTCATGAATTACATCATGGGGATGGGCACCAACGTTGTGACCTCAAGCCCAGTGGCGGGGAACATGGCACTGGATGGCATGCGCGCCATCGAGCGCTGGTCACTTTCCTGAGTAATGAAAGGCGGTATTCATTATGAACAACCTTGAATGGCGGGATGTCAGCAGCGAGGAAACTCGAAGCCTGCGTGATGTATTTGGAAGCTTCATGACGGGCGTCACCGTCGTCACAGCGTGGGACAGTGAGGGCTTGCCTCGCGGGTTTACCGCCAACTCATTCACTTCAGTGTCGCTGGACCCTGCGCTGGTCTTGGTGTGTATCGCCAAGAACTCCAACAGCCTTGCAGCCTACAGTGAGGCCGAGCACTTCGCGATCAACGTGCTGGGGGAATGGCAGCGCGACCTGTCGAACACCTTCGCCGGGCGCACGGCCAACAAGTTTGAGGGTGTGAAACTGCTGGATGAGGCCATGGCGCCAAGCCTGGCTAACAGCCTGAGCGTGATGTGCTGCAAAAGAAGTCAGTGCATTGATGCAGGCGATCATCTGATTCTTATTGGTGAAGTTACCCGGTATGCAAGTACGGCGGGCAGCCCGTTGGGATACTTTCGAGGCAGTTACATCAATTTTTCCGTGAGTAACAGTCTCGGCTGAATAGGATGAAACTGAGTAACTAACTCAAACATCCGATTTTTATAAAGTGGGTTTTAATATGGAATTTAATCATTTTCTAAGTGCTTACCTGCCTGATCATCTGGGTTCTGGCAAGAAGTTGTACCAATGTATGGTCGAGCAAGCCATTGAGGCCGAGAAGGCCGGCTATGTCGGTATTTCAATTCCTGAACATCACCTGATCAACATTTTGCTAGTGCCGTCGCCATTGCAAATGGCTGTAAAAATCGCATCGGTCACTAAGCACATCGAACTGGTGACATCAATCGTTGTATTGCCAGTTCGTGATATGCGGGTATTTGCCGGCGAAGTTGTTCAAGCGGATGCAATGACTGACCAACGGTTGGTGCTCGGAGTAGGGCGTGGGGCGTTCAAGTATGAAATAGAGCGTCTGGGCGTACCCATGGATTCAACGCGGGAGCGATTCGATGAATCCCTTGCGGTGTTAAAAGCGCTGCTGACCGAAAAAGACGTGTCATGGGACGGTAAGTACTACACGTTTGATTCGTTGACTATTATGCCTCGCCCCGAACGCACTATTCCGTTGATGGTCGCTACGATGGTACCTGAAGGGATATTTGCCTGTGCCAAACAAGGGTATTCGGTTCAAACCACGCCCCTGAGCGGCGATCACCAGATGTTGCTGGAACAGGTGAATGCCTTCCGCCGCGGTAAGGCTGAAGTTGCCACAAGAACAGCCAACAGTCGGTTATCACTACAGCGTGCAATCTACCTGGCTAAAGATGAAGCGGATGCCAAGGAAAAGATTAACCTGGCATTTGATTACTACAAACGTTTTGACAATGTTTTCACCGGTCCGGGCCAGGTGACGGCGGGCAGTATAGAACCGCTGCCGCGCAAGCAGTCGATCGAGGAACTTGGCGAGAATTTACTGATTTGCACCAAAGATAAAATGCTGGATCAGTTGGGTAAGTATGCCGAGGCAGGTATTGATGAAGTCATCATGACGTCAAACTTCGGCCAGTCCCAAGAAGATTCGCTCGACATGATTCGCCGGTTCGGTGAAGAGATAATTCCTCATTTTTCCAGGCGCGTTAAAACTATAAAAAAGAGGGTCGGCTAATGCCTGTAATTACAGTTGAGTTGTTTCCAGGGAGAACCCCGGACACCAAGCGCGAGTTGATTAAAGCGTTGACGGACAGTTATGTGAATGTTTGTGGCGGTACGGCTCAGGGGATAACGATATTACTTAAGGAAGTCGATCCAGTTAACTGGGGTTCGGCGGGCAGGCCGTACGCGGATGTGATTGCTGAAAATGCGCATAAGTCGTCGTAGAGAGGTGAGTCATGAGCAAGGCGATTGAGTGTGCTGTAGCGGTTGAGGGACAAGGCCCGGCGCTGGTGATGATTCATGGCATCGGCGCGCGCAAGACGGGTTGGGACAAAATTACCGCTGCCTTGAAGGATCGGTACACCTGTATTCGCTACGACCTGCGCGGTCATGGTGAATCGCCGGTGCCAGACGAACCTTTCGGGCTGGATGAGCTGGTGGCGGACCTGGAGGCACTTCGTCAGCGCTTGGGCGTAGAGCGGATGCACATTGTCGGGCATTCACTGGGTGGCATGATCGGCCCCGCGTATGCCCACAAGTACCCCGAGCGCGTGCTGAGTATCGGGTTGTTGTCGACTGCCGCATTCCGTTCTGCGCAAGACAGCGAAAACGTGTTGAACGTCGTACGCGCCATGGAGAGCAAGGGTATTGCGCAAGTGTTGCAGACCCTGACGCAGCGTTGGTTCACCGAAGCGTTCTGCGCACAACATCCAGAGGTGATCGAGTGGCGCAAGCAGCAGGTGATCGACACTGATGGTGAGGTTTTCCTCAACGTGTTCCGTGTCTATGCCCAGACTGAGATGTCGCCCTGGTTGCACGAAATCGAACAGCCGTGCCTGGTGTTGACTGGCGAGCTTGATGGTGGCTGCAATCCGGAGTTGAACCAGAAAATTGCCGATGCATTGCCCAACTCACAACTGGCGATCATGCCTGGGTTAAAGCACGCCATATTGATCGAGGCCAGTGACCGCGTCGCGCCGTTTATAAAAACCTTCCTCGAAAAAGTGGATTCCTGACGTTGCTCACATTTGGTTGGCTGATGGGCGTCTGATCCTTCCAGCCGATCAATTTATAAAAAGAACGTTATCTCTTCAGGTCAGCAGGTAAACGTTATGGGTATGTTGTATCAGGTGATCTTGCGGCGAGTACTTATCGGAATATTCACCTTACTATGCGTGTCAGCGATCATTTTTGTAGCCGTGCAGATGTTGCCTGGCGACATGGCTCAGCAAATCCTGGGACAGTCTGCAACCCCTGAAACATTAGCCGCACTGCGGCATGACCTGGGGCTGGATCAGTCGCCGTTGACCCGTTATTTGCATTGGTTATACGGCAGCCTTCAGGGTGATTTCGGTACCTCATTGTCCAACGGACAGCCAGTGGCTGAAATGATCGGGCAGAGGCTGGCCAATACACTTTTCCTGGCATCGTATACCGCGTTCATTGCGGTACCGTTAGCCATCACGTTGGGCCTGTTTGCGGCGCTTTATAAAGACTCTCTTTACGACCGTATTGTGAACGTTATTTCTCTGGCGGCAGTATCACTTCCAGAATTCTTTATTGGCTACATATTGATTCTTTTATTCTCCGTTACGTATTCGGTGTTTCCCTCTATCGCTGATGTCCCGCAATCCGCCAGTTTTACCGACCGGCTCCATTCTGCATTTCTACCGGTAATGACCCTGACGCTGGTAATTACCGCGCACATGATGCGCATGACACGTGTCGCGGTACTTGATTTACTCATGTTGCCGTATATCGAAATGGCCAGGCTAAAGGGGCTGTCCCGGTTCAGAGTTGTAGTTCGCCATGCGCTGCCCAATGCATGGGCGCCTATCGTGAATGTGGTGGCGGTTAACCTGGCATATCTGATAACGGGCGTGGTGGTAGTCGAAGTTGTGTTTGTTTACCCAGGGCTCGGGCAATTAATGGTGGACTCAGTGGTCAAGCGTGACTTTATGGTTGTGCAGGCGTGCTGTTGTATCTTCGCCGTGGTGTATATCAGCATCAACTTGCTCGCCGATATCATCTCTATCGCCACTAATCCTCGTTTACTGCATCGCAAGTAAAGGATCTGCGCATGAACATGCTGACAGTTTTCAAGTCTATGTCCTGGACGGCGCGTCTGGGGGTTCTGATTATTGTGGTATACGCGTTTATGGCGGTCTTCGGTCCCTATATAACGCCTTACAACGAAACACAAATTGTCGGTGGCGAATATGACCCCTGGAACGCCCAGACCTGGTTGGGCACCGATAACCTGGGCCGCGACATGTTTTCAAGATTGATCTTCGGTGCGCGCAACACGATCGGTATCGCGCTGTTGTCCACGCTGTTGGCTTTTTTTATGGGCGGTGTATTGGGGCTGGTCGCAGCCACTGTCGGTGGCTGGTACGAAGCCGTGTTGTCGCGCTTGGTCGATATGCTGATGTCGGTACCGCAGTTGATTGGTGCCCTATTGTTACTGACGATATTCGGTACAAGTTTGCTCAACCTGGTGTTTGTCATCGCACTGGTCGATGCCACGCGCATCTATCGGCTTGCCAAATCGGTGGCGATGAATGTGATGGTTACCGATTACATGGAAGTGGCGCGGCTGCGCGGTGAAGGCCTGTATTGGCTGGTTTTTGTAGAGCTTTTGCCGAACGTCAGAGCGCCGCTGATTGCTGAATTCGGGCTGCGCTTCTGCTTTGTTTTCCTGACGATATCGTCATTGTCTTTTCTCGGTCTTGGGCTCCAGCCACCCATGGCCGATTGGGGGAGCATGGTGCGCGAGAACGCGTCATTGATCTCGTTTGGCGACCTTACGCCTTTGATTCCCGCTGCCGCAATCGGGGTGCTGGCGATTGCCGTCAACTTCGTCGTCGATTGGTTTTTAGCGCAGCGTCGCTGATTCGAATACAAGCCAAAAAACATAAAAATGTGTGGGGATTATGAGCATGTCTGAGCCACTCCTAAAAATTACCGGCCTTCGTATCGAAGCCGCTTCAGCAGATGGCTGGACCGAAATCGTTCATGGAGTTGATCTCGAATTGGAGCCGGGCAAGATCTTGGGGCTGGTGGGTGAGTCGGGTGCTGGAAAGTCATCCATCGGGCTCGCTGCAATGGGGTACACCCGAGAAGGCTGCAGAATTTCGGCTGGCGAGGTTGTGTTCGACGGCATCGATATGCGCAGTCTTTCGCCCGCTCGCCACCAAGCGTTGTTGGGCGCCCGGATTGCTTACGTCGCACAGTCTGCTGCGGCGAGTTTCAACCCGGCCCACAAGCTGATTGATCAACACTGCGAGAGCGCGATCGAACACGGCGTTGCCAACCGTGAGGTGGCTCGGCGCGAAGCGATAGACCTTTACCGGAAAATTTCGCTGCCTGAGCCGGAAACGATTGGCTTGCGTTACCCGCATCAAGTATCCGGTGGCCAGTTGCAGCGCGTGATGACTGCGATGGCAATGTCCTGCCGTCCCGATCTGATTATTTTCGACGAACCGACGACAGCGCTCGACGTCACCACCCAGATTGATGTGCTGCTGACCATTCGTGAGTTGGTGCGCGAGTTTCAGGTCGCGGCGATCTACATTTCCCACGATCTGGCAGTCGTGGCTCAGATGGCTGATCAGGTGGTGGTGTTGAAGGACGGGAGTGTCGTCGAGTCCGGGGACAAGCGGCGACTGATCGAAAACCCGGTCG
Source organism: Gordonia sp. IEGM753 (assembly GCF_050321825.1). NCBI lineage: Bacteria > Bacillati > Actinomycetota > Actinomycetes > Mycobacteriales > Gordoniaceae > Gordonia > Gordonia sp. IEGM753. Next base: position 2,108,428 of record NZ_JBNQGB010000001.1, on the reverse strand, counting down.
AACGTTACACCCAATCGCTTTGGGCCGTACGCAACCTGGCGTGCGCTCCGCAGCCACCGGTCAGCGGCACTGCCAAGCCTGTACTGTCGGTGAAAAACATCGAAGCTGGTTACGGGCGCAAGAATGTGATTGAAGGGATTTCGTTCGATCTGTATCGCGGCCGTACATTGGCGGTCGTGGGGGAGTCCGGGTCCGGTAAATCAACCCTGGGGCGTTGTATCACCGGCCTGCTGCCGATCAAGAACGGAGTCATCACTTACAACGATGTGGCGCTCGCAAGCTCATTCAAAAAACGCAGCAGGGATCAATTGAAGTCCATTCAAATGATCTACCAGATGGCTGACACCGCGCTGAACCCAAGGCATGGTATCGGTGACATCGTGGCCAGGCCATTGCGGTTTTACAGTGATTTGAAAGGCGCAAGACTGCACGCCAGAACCCGCGAAATTCTCGACGCGGTGGGTCTTGAACCAGACACGTTTTTTTCGCGGCTTCCGCATGAGTTGTCCGGCGGTCAAAAACAGCGTGTGGGCATTGCCAGAGCACTAGCTGCCGACCCGGCGGTGATTATCTGCGATGAGATCACCAGCGCTCTCGATCAACTCGTGGCCGAAGGTATTCTTCGTTTGATCGATGACCTGAAAAACACGCTTGGGCTGTCTTATCTTTTCATCACTCATGACCTGACGGTGGTGCAATCGATCGCCGATGACGTCCTCGTGCTCAAGGCCGGAAATGTCGTCGAGTACGGAGAGCGGGGCCATGTGTTCACACCTCCGTGCGATAAATACGTCACTCAACTCGTTAACAGCATGCCGCAAATGAACCCTGATTGGCTGGATGATCTCGTTCGCTGTGGCTCGGCTCAATCACAGGCATAAGGAAGCGAAAGATGTTGCAGAAAAACTTTTCAGACTGGACGACATTGGCCGCTTCGTTGACGGCAAACGGGCAGTGTTTTGTCGATGGTCAATACCGTCATGCTGTTGAGGGGCAGGTGTTCGAAAAGATCAGCCCCATTGATGGTCGCGTGATCGCCTCCGTTGCGCGGTGCACTTCGCAAGATGTTGACGTGGCTGTCGCTTGCGCACGCAGGGTGTTCGAGGCGGGTACGTGGTCGCGTATGGCGCCGGTGGTTCGCAAGCGTGTTTTAATCGCGTTTGCCGACCTTATCGAGCAGCACGCCGAAGAACTGGCTTTGCTCGAAACGCTGGACATGGGCAAACCGATCAGCAATGCGCTGAACGTGGACATTCCGGGAGCTGCCAACGCTATCCGTTGGAGCGCGGAGGCTATCGACAAAGTGTACGGTGAAGTTGCGCCGACCGCTGCAGACCAATTGGGCTTGATTACCCGCGAAGCGGTTGGCGTGGTCGCCGTGGTGGTGCCCTGGAACTTTCCACTGCTGATGGCGAGTTGGAAACTGGGTCCAGCGTTGGCAACTGGAAACTCGGTGATTCTCAAACCCTCGGAACGCTCGCCATTGACGGCGATTCGGGTCGCGCAACTGGCCGCGCAAGCAGGCCTGCCTGCGGGCGTGTTCAATGTCCTGCCAGGTTTTGGTCACGAAGCCGGCAGCGCGCTTGCATTGCATATGGATGTGGATGCCATCGCATTCACCGGTTCCACCCGGATTGCCAAGGAGTTGATGATCGCCTCTGGGCGTTCGAACCTGAAGCGTGTGTGGACCGAGGCCGGTGGTAAAAGCCCTAATATCGTGTTTGCCGATGCGCCGGATCTGCAAGCCGCCGCATTAAGCGCGGCTTCAGCCATTGCCTATAACCAGGGCCAGGTTTGTGTCGCAGGTTCCCGCTTGTTGATCGAACGCAGCGCCCAGGCGCAATTCATGGAGTTGTTGCAATCAGCGTTGGAGGCATGGACGCCGGCGCACCCTCTCGACCCTGCGACTAAACTAGGTGCATTGGTCGATCAGCAACACCTGACACAGGTTCGGGGATTCATCGACACGGGGATTGGCGAAGGCGCACGTTTGGTACAGGGCGGCGAGGTCGGGATTGCGGGCGTGGAGGGGTGTTACTTGAAGCCGGCAGTGTTCGACGGCGTGAACAATGCAATGACCATCGCGCAAGCCGAAATATTCGGACCGGTGCTGTCAGTGATCTCTTTTGACACCGCGCAAGAAGCGGTCGCGATTGCCAACGACACACCTTATGGCCTCGCTGCCGCTGTCTGGACGCGTGACTTGTCCAAGGCACATCTAGTGGCCAAATCGGTGCGGGCTGGCTCGGTATGGGTCAACCAATATTCGGCAGGCGACATGACTGCGCCGTTTGGCGGGTTCAAGCAGTCGGGTAATGGGCGGGATCGATCATTGCATTCGTTCGATAAATACACGGAACTCAAATCAACCTGGATAAAGCTCTAGCCCTTGGCGGGCTTGCGTTTGACGGGGTATCGGGGGCAGGGGACAATGCTGCCCTCTTTTTCTGACTGGATTCGGACTTGGCAATGGCGCGGCAAACACCCAAAAAAGTTTATGACAGCCCCGAACAGCGCAAAGAGGAGATCATCAAGTCCGCTTTTCTGTGCCTGAGCGAAGAGGGCTACGCAAAGTTGTCCGCCAGGAAAATCGCCGCTCGCGCTGAAATGTCACTGGGGCATATCTCATATCACTTCAAGGACATGAACGAACTGCTGGTCGAAACCTATAAATACGCTTCGCGCAAATTGTATGAGGCGACCCAGGCTGGGCTTGTGGCAAAAGTCGGGTCTTCGATGAGCCAGTTGGAGATTTTTCTGCGCAGCGGTTTTACCGGTCAGTTTCTTGATCGCAGTTACCTGTCGGTGCGAATCGATTTTTGGTCTGCCTCGTTGTTTCACGAGAATATCGCCGACACTGAGCGCAAGCTTTACGCCATTTACCGGGAGCGGTTGCTCGAAATCTTGAACAAGATTGCGCAAGAGCATGACTCTTCGCCGGAAGCGATAGAGCGCTCGGCAGACGCTTTGATGGCGATGCTGGACGGCTTATGGCTGGATTGGCAGCGCAGCAAGAACATGAAATCCATCGAACATGGGATTGCTGCGTGCCTGGACCTGGTGACGCTTTATCTGGGGCGGCCCCGCCAATAAGCCTTGCTAAATCAGCTCAGGCACTGCGCGCCTGCTTTGGCGACTTGTGCGTCCTGCTCGGCCTTGACGCCGGAAACGCCCACGGCGCCGATCACCTGGCCATCAACCATGATCGGCACGCCGCCTTCCAGGGACGTCAGCAATGGCGCGGACAAAAAGGCGTGTCGGCCGCCATTGACCATGTCTTCATAGCCTTTTGATTCGCGCCGACCCAAAGCTGAAGTGCGTGCCTTTTCAGTGGCGATGTAGGCACCGATGGCGGCGCAACCATCAAGACGTTCGAGCGCCAGGGGATGACCACCGTCATCGACCACCACGATGGTGACAGCCCATTGATTGGCCTGCGCTTCAGCGCGTGCGGCGTTAAGAATCTGGCTGACTTCGACCTGACTCAGGATGGCTTTGGTTTTCATGAAGATTCTCCAGTATTTAATGGGGGCAGCGCGGCTTCGACCAGTTCGATCCAGTGCCTTACCGGGGTTCGGCCCGCGCCATCGAGGTGTGACTGACAGCCGATGTTGGCCGTGACAATAACATCTGGACGACCGCTTTCCAGTGCGTTCAACTTGTTATCGCGCAGTTGCCGTGACAGTTCGGGTTGTGTCAGCGAATAGGTGCCTGCCGAGCCACAGCATAGATGACCGTCGGGAACCGGTGTCAGGTCGAAACCCAGTTGCGTGAGAACCGTTTCAACCGCGCCGCCGAGTTTTTGTGCGTGCTGCAAGGTGCAGGGGCAGTGGACCGCCAAGCGCTGATCAGCGTGTGCGTTGAGCAGGTGCAGTGGTTCGTCGCGCAATACTTCGACCAGGTCCTTGGCCAGCGCGCTGACCTTGCGCGCCTTGTCGGCATAGGCCGGATCGGTGCTAAGCAAATGCCCATAGTCCTTGATGAACGCACCGCAACCGCTCGCAGTCTGGACGATTGCCTCGGCCCCGTTTTCAATGGCTGGCCACCACGCATCGATATTGCGTCGGGCCCGGTCAAGGCCTGCCTGTTGTGCATCGAGGTGATAATCCACAGCGCCGCAGCAACCCGCCTCACGGGCGGCGGTCACGCTGATCCCCAGTCTATCCATCACGCGGGCGGCGGCGGCATTGGTATTGGGTGACAGACCTGGCTGCACACAGCCTTCAAGCATCAGCACGTGCCGCGCATGGCGATTGGTCGGGCGCGCCTTTGCCGGCTGCGCCCGGTGTGGCAACTTTGCTTGCAGGGCGGTGGGCAGCAGTGCACGGAAGACTTGACCGCTGGCGACCAGCCCTTTGAACAGTTGCGGGTTTGGCACGATGGCGCGCAAGCCCTCGCGCAACACACGCTGACCCAGTGAACGTGGCACTGCGGCGTCAACCACGGCGCGGCCGATGTCCAGCAGGTTGTGATAATCGACGCCGGACGGACAGGTGGTTTCGCAGTTGCGGCAAGACAGGCAGCGGTCCAGATGCTCTTGGGTTTTACGCGTGACTTCGTTCCCCTCGAGTACCTGCTTGATCAAATAAATGCGGCCGCGTGGCCCATCCAGTTCATCGCCCAGCAGTTGATAGGTCGGGCACGTTGCATTGCAGAAGCCGCAGTGCACGCAACTGCGCAAGATACGTTGCGCTTCGGCAGCGCGAGGCAGTTTCAGTGCGTGTTCGCTTAACGTGGTCTGCATGGTTCAAAGCTCCGCGTACAGGCGTCCGGGGTTGAAAATTCCCCGTGGATCGAGTTGCTGCTTGAGGTTTTGGTGATAGCGCATCAATGCTGTCGGCAGCGGTTGGAAAGGGCTGTCGATAAGGCCATGGCTGTAGCAGGTCGCATGCCCGCCGACCTCCTCGACGATCTGGCGAATCAGCGCCGCTTGCGCATCGGACTTGAGCCAGCGCTGCGCACCCGCCCAGTCGATCAACTGCCGGCCAGGCAATGAAAGCGGGGCAGTGTTGTGCGGTAAGGACAGACGCCACAGGGGCTGATCTTCATCAAAAAAACTCAAGCGATGTTCATTCAGGTCATCCCAGAATGAGGGGCTCAACAACTCGCCACCCAAGCGGTCGTGAGCCGCTGCGACCGAACCTTCGCCGCCCTCCAGTCGCACATGCAGACGTTGCCCATCGTGACACGCAGCGCTGATGGGCAACGGTTGCTGGCCCCATTCGGCGAGTCGAGTCAGCGCATGATCGCTGTCCAGCTCCAGGCTGATGCTCAAACATTGCCGCGGTTTAGGCAGCACCTTGAGCGAGACTTCCGTGACCACGCCCAGCGAGCCAAAGCTGCCGGCCATCAGGCGCGACAGGTCGTAACCGGCGACGTTTTTCATGACCTCACCACCAAAACGCAAGTGCTTGCCATGCCCGGTGATAACCCGCGTGCCGAGGACGAAGTCGCGTACCGAGCCCGACCACGGCCGACGTGGCCCAGACAGGCCACTGGCGATCATCCCGCCCACCGTGGCCTCGTCGCCGAAGGAGGGCGGCTCGCAGGGCAGCATTTGCTGCGCGGCGTCCAGCACTTCAGCCAGCTCCGACAATGGGGTGCCGCAGCGGGCAGTGATCACCAACTCGGTAGGGTCGTAGCTGACAATGCCCCGGTGTGAACGGGTATCGAGCACTTCACCCGCGACGATCCGCCCCAGGAACGCTTTGCTGTTTGAACCTTGAATGCGCAGCGGCGTGGCGTTTTGCAGCGCCTGATTGACCTGCTCCAGCAGCATCGCGCTGTCATCGACATCGTGTTCGCTGTGCATCAGAAGCGCTCCAGTTCAGGGAAGGGCAACTGGCCCATGTGCACGTGCATCGCGCCAAACTCGGCGCAGCGATGCAACGTAGGTATGTTTTTGCCAGGGTTGAGTAAACCGCTGGGGTCGAAGGCCGCTTTGACGGCATGGAATAGGGTTAATTCGTCGCTGTTGAACTGCGCGCACATCTGATTGATTTTTTCGCGGCCTACACCGTGTTCACCGGTGATACTGCCGCCCACTTTCACGCACAATTCGAGGATCTTGCCGCCCAGTGCTTCGGCGCGATCAAGTTCGCCCGGTTGATTGGCGTCGAACAGAATCAGTGGGTGCATATTGCCGTCGCCAGCATGGAAAACGTTGGCCACGCGCAAGTCGTACTCGGCCGATAACGTGGCAATGGCTTGCAGAACACCGGGCAGTTCCCGGCGGGGGATGGTGCCGTCCATGCAGTAGTAATCCGGAGACAGGCGCCCGACCGCCGGAAAAGCATTCTTGCGCCCGGCCCAGAAACGCACACGCTCGGCTTCATCGCGGGCCTGACGCACTTCAGTGGCACCTGCCTGTTCCAGCACCTGGCGCACTCGGGTGCAGTCATCGTGGACGTCGGCTTCGACGCCATCGAGTTCACACAGCAGAATGGCTTGCGCATCGACCGGATAGCCGGCGTGGATAAAATCTTCGGCGGCACGAATGGCCAGGTTGTCCATCATCTCCAGGCCACCTGGAATAATCCCGGCGGCAATAATGTCACCGACCGCGCGACCGGCCTTTTCCACCGAATCGAACGCCGCCAGCAGCACTCTGGCGGTCTGTGGTTTGGGCAACAGTTTGACCGTGACTTCGGTGATGACGCCAAGCATGCCTTCGGACCCGGTGAACAATGCCAGCAGATCGAACCCGGGAGAATCGAGCGCCTGTGAGCCCAGGCTCAATTGCTCACCGTCGACGGTAAGAATGTCGACTTTGAGCAGGTTGTGCACGGTCAGGCCGTATTTTAGGCAATGCACACCACCGGCATTTTCGGCGACATTGCCACCGATCGAGCAGGCGATTTGCGAAGAAGGGTCCGGCGCGTAATACAAGCCAAACGGTGCGGCGGCCTGGGAAATCGCCAGGTTTCGAACCCCAGGCTGAACCCGTGCGGTGCGAGCGGCGGGGTCGATGTGCAGAATGTTGTTGAAGCGCGCCATCACCAGCAGCACGCCTTTCTCCAGCGGTAATGCGCCGCCGGACAAACCGGTACCGGCGCCACGCGCGACCACTGGCACCTGCATGTCGTGACAGATGCGCAGTATGCCCTGAACCTCGTCGAGGTGGCGCGGCAGCACGACCAGCATTGGCGTGGTGCGATAAGCCGAGAGCCCATCGCACTCGTATGGCTTGAGTTCCTCGCGCTGGTGCAGGATGTCGAGATCCGGCAGGCGCTTTTGCAGCGCTTGCAGCAGGGCGACTTTGTCGACGTCAGGCAGGACGCCGTCAACGCGTTCGTCGTAGAGAATATTCATGATCGGCTTAAGACACTCGGTTGTTGTTATTAGAGGTCTGTTTTGCGGCTGCAACTGGCTTGCATGATTGGCCGCAGGCGTTCTACTGTCTACGGGTGGTTTTGCTGGTCGAACCAGTTCTTCTGTGGCTGGTGTGTGGTTCTACAAAAATAATCGCTTTAAAACATAGTGTTGGATCAAAAGTTGAGCACACCCAATAGTGCCGGCGAAACTGGTCATACCAGTGAGGGAGTCGATGGATAGCCTGCAAACAGATCGCAATCCGCAAGTCGCCGATGTGGTGAGCGAGCGTATTGAACGGTTGATTGTCGACGGCGTGCTGAAGACCGGACAATTGCTGCCATCCGAGCGTCGCCTGACCGAGAAACTGGGGGTGTCGCGTACCGCGCTGCGTGAAGGGCTGAAGCTGTTACGCGCACGCGGGATCATCAATACGCAGCAGGGGAAAGGTTCATTTGTTGCCGATTTTTCGGCGCAGGCTGCCAGCTCGCCACTGATGCATTTGTTCAGCTCGCAGCCACGCACGCTGTATGACTTGTTCGAGGTGCGTAGTTTGCTTGAAGGCGAATCTGCGCGGCTCGCGGCGTTAAGAGGCACCGAGGCCGATTTTGTGCTCATCACTCGCAGCTACCAGGCGCTGCTCGATGCCCACAGCCGTGAGCTGGACGCCTCCGACCACGCTCGGCTCGATCATGCGTTTCACCTGGCTATTTGCGAGGCTTCGCACAATCCGGTGCTGGTGCAAACCCTGCGTTCGTTGACGGATTTGCTGTTGAGCACGGTGTTTGCCTCGGTCAATAACCTGTACCACCGCGAGCCGCAAAAGCGCCAGATCGACCGCCAACACGCACGGCTCTATAACGCCGTCACCGGTCGGATGCCGGAGCAGGCACGCAAGGCGGCGGTTGCGCACATCCAGAGTATTTGTGAAAGCCTGAAGGAAATCGAAAGCGAAGAACAGCGGCTGGTCAGGGCGACGTTGCGGCTTGAGGGATGGACGTGACGCCGTCGCTCCCACACGGTAATTGCATTCCCTTGGTGCCTGGCTTGCCAGCGATGGCGTTTTCGGAATCGCCATCACCGGCAAGCCGGGTTCCTACGGGTTTGCGTTACGGCATAAATCCGGGAATCACCACCGACCTGTAGGAGCCTGGCTTGCCAGCGATGGCGTTTTCGGAATCGCCATCACCGGCAAGCGGGTTTCCTACGGGTTTGCGTTACGGTATCAATCCGGGAATCACCACCGACCTGTAGGAGCCTGGCTTTCCAGCGATGGCGTTTTCGGAATCGCCATCACCGGCAAGCCGGTTTCCTACGGGTTTGCGTTAACGGCATCAATCTGGGAATCACCACCGACCTGTAGGAGCCTGGCTTGCCAGCGATGGCGTTTTCGGAATCGCCATCACCGGCAAGCCGGTTTCCTACGGGTTTGCGTTACGGCATAAATCCGGGATTCACCACCGATCTGTAGGAGCCTGGCTTGCCAGCGATGGCGTTTTCGGCATCGCCATCACCGGCAAGCCGGTTTCCTACGGGATTTGCGTTAGCACTACACATTCCGGCATCACCACCGACCTGTAGGAGCGGCTGTGCGGCGGTGCTCTTTAGTGCTTGAACATCACATGCCGCACGGTGGTGTAATCCTCCAGGCCGTACATGGACATGTCCTTGCCATAACCGGACAGTTTCTGGCCGCCGTGCGGCATTTCGCTGACCAGCATGAAGTGCGTATTGACCCACGTGCAGCCGTACTGCAGGCGTGCGGCGAGGCGATGGGCGCGACCGATGTCGGTGGTCCACACCGACGACGCCAGGCCGTAGTCCGAGTCGTTGGCCCAGCCCAGCACCTGCGCTTCATCGCTGAATTTGGTGACCGAAACCACCGGCCCAAACACTTCGCGACGCACGATTTCGTCGTCCTGCTGTGCATCGGCCAGCACGGTCGGCTCGAAGAAGAAGCCATTGCCTTCCACCGCTTTGCCGCCGGTGATCAAGCGGATGTGCGATTGCGCCACGGCGCGCTCGACGAACCCGGCGACACGGTCGCGGTGCTGCGCGGTGATCAGCGGGCCGAGTTCGGTCGCCGGGTCATCCTGCAGGCCGTACTTGATGCTGCTGACAGCGGCGCCGAGTTTCTCGACGAACTTGTCGTAGATGCCTTCCTGCGCATAGATGCGGCACGCCGCCGTACAATCCTGGCCCGCGTTGTAGAAACCGAAGGTGCGAATGCCTTCCACGGCGGCGTCGATGTCGGCGTCATTGAAGATGATCACCGGGGCCTTGCCGCCCAACTCCATGTGCATGCGTTTGACGCTGTCGGCGGTGCTGGAAATGATGTTGGCGCCGGTCGCAATCGAACCGGTCAGCGACACCATGCGCACTTTCGGGTGCGTGACCAGCGGGCTGCCAACGGTAGGACCACGGCCGAACACCAGGTTAAGCACGCCGGCCGGGAAAATGTCTGACGCCAGTTGCGCCAGGCGCAATGCGGTCAGCGGGGTTTGTTCCGACGGCTTGAGCACCACGGTGTTACCGGCCGCCAGCGCCGGGGCGATTTTCCAGGCCACCATCATCAACGGGTAATTCCACGGTGCGATGGAGGCGATGACGCCGACCGGGTCACGGCGGATCATCGAGGTGTGGCCGGCCATGTATTCGCCACCGGCCGAGCCGTTCATGCAACGGCTGGCGCCGGCGAAGAACCGGAACACATCGGCAATCGCCGGAATCTCATCGTTCAGCGCGGCGCTGTAGGGTTTGCCGCAGTTGTCGGATTCAAGTTTGGCCAGTTCCTCGCCATGCGCTTCGATGGCGTCAGCCAGTTTGAGCAGCAGCAGCGAGCGCTCCTTGGGTGGCGTCTGCGACCAACCCTCGAACGCCGCATCGGCGGCGCGTACGGCGGCATCGACCTGGGCTTCGCTGGCCTCTTTGATTTCGACCAGAACACGGCCCAGCGACGGGTTGAACACCGGTTGGGCGGGGCCTTCGCCGTCAATCAGATGGCCGTTGATCAGTAACTTGGTTTGCATGACGTGTCCTCATCAAAACTGTTGTTTTTGTCGCTTTGGAATTCGGTCCCCTGTGGGAGCGGGCTTGCTCGCGAAAGCGGCGTGTCAGGCAACATCAATGTTGGATGTGATGGCCTCTTCGCGAGCAGGCTTGCTCCCATGTTTAGTTCCGGTTTTCAGGGGAGGTAATGGTGATCAGATTGTGGGCCTGGTGACCGTTGCGCCGCTCATTGCTGTTGTGTTGGCAACAGGTCTGGAGAACTTCCAGGCATCGCCTGCCGGAGCAGTGCCTTTGTCGTACGGCTTGCCCAGCAGCATGTAGACCAGCCCGGCACCCATCACGATTGCGGTGGTCAGGATCATCGAATAATTGATGAACCACGGCGCATCCGGCGAGCGCGGCCAGACCATATTGGTGATCGCGCACACGCCGTAGATCAGCGCCGCCACGTTCACCCAAATGCCCCAGGCGCCCAGAGTGAATTGACCATTCGGCCGCCAGCCCTTGGCGCGAGCGATCAACGCCGCCACTACGATCAATTGAAACGCGACGTAGATGCCGATGGCCGCGAAGCCGACGATGGTCGCTACGGCATCTGCCATGAACATCCCAAGGCAGACAATGCCTGCCGGCACCAGGCCGCTGATCAGCAGTGCGAATGACGGAACATGGTTGCCCGAAAGCCGCTTGAGCAATGAGCTGCCAATGATCATTTCGTCTCGGGCATAAGCGAACAACAGACGGCTGGCGGCTGCTTGCAAGCTCAATACACAAGAAATGAAAGACACCATCACCACGGCCATCACCAATCGCGAACCCACTGGCCCGAACGCATTGGCCAGGATGGTTGCGACCGGATCGGTGTCTTCGCCTGCCAACACTTTGGCCATGTCCGGCACCGATAGAATCAGCGCCAGGCAGGCAAACATGGCTGCGGCGCCGCCGATATAGATGGTCATGCGCATGGCTTTCGGAATGCGTTTGCCCGGGTTCGGGGTTTCTTCGGCGACATCACCGCAGGCCTCAAAACCGTAGTACTGGAACAAACCCGCCAGTGATGCCGCGAGGAATGCCGGCAAGTATGAGCCATTGACTTGCAGATTGAAGGTGTCGAACAACACGCTGAATGGCTGGTGACGTTCAAAAATCAACAGGTAACCACCCACCAGGATGGCGCCGACCAGTTCGCAGAGGAAGCCGAACATCGCTACCCGCGCCAACAGTTTGGTGCCAACCAGATTCAGTGCGGTCGAGAGCAGGATAATCGTCAGTGCAATGTAGATATTGGCCTCGGGCCCCGGATGGAAGCCCAGCATGATTGCCAAGTAAGGTCCAGCGCCCACCGCGACACCGGCGATGGTCGCGCACAATGCCCAGGCATACACCCAGCCCACCATCCACGCCCAGCGCTTGCCCACCAATCGACGCGCCCATGGGTAAACCCCACCGGAAATCGGGAACTGCGAGACGATTTCTCCAAAGATCAGGCACACCAGCAACTGGCCTGCTCCGATCAGCAGGTAGGACCAGAACATCGGTGGTCCACCCGCAGCCAGGCACAAACCGAACAGGGTGTAGACGCCGACAACCGGCGACAGATAGGTAAAGCCCAGGGAAAAGTTTTCCCACAGGCTCATGCTTCGATTGAAATCCGAGCTGTAGCCGAGGGCGCGGAGCTGTTCCGCATCCTGGTCTGCACTGACGTTTGCACGCGTATTAGTTGAGCCACTCATTTTATTTCCTCGTTATCAATGGCAGGTTTTTGCAAGGTGGTACCGTCACGCTTGATCTTTTTTTGTTGTGTTGTCGCGGCCGTCGTCGTACTGCGAAAGCCACTCCACGGCGGCATCGCGGTAGCGGCTGAAACCTTTGTAATCGACCAGTTGCTGGTTCAAATCACGAAGCACTCGGTGCATGCGGCGCGCCCACGCCGGGTTGGTGGCAATGTCTTCGAGGCTGAGCAAATAAGTGCGAATCGGGAACACGATGGCGTTGCTGCGCGGCAAACGGTGCAAGGGCTGTAATTCGATGCGCAGGTACACGAGTTTTCCGGCGTTTTGCGCGGTGACGATGGTGCGATCCGGTGCCCATTCCGGCAGGCTTTCCGCCGACACTTCAAGGCGTGGATTAACCGTCAGCGACCAGTTGAGGCGGCGAACCGGGTGGCCGGTACGCAGGCGCAGCAGGAACTTCAGCGCGCGGTCGAGCATGCCGATTTCCTTGACCAGCGGCACTGGGCCGTGAAACTCCTCCCAGCTCATGCCGAGGTTGAAGCGCAACGAGTAATCGGCGCGTTGCGTTGCGATGCCGGCCCCCCAGAACAATGTGCCGTCGCGCTCCTCTTGCAGCACCCAGTCGCCCTGAGCCTGTCGGGTCACGTATTCCATCGGTTCATAGGGCAGGGTGGCCGGATCGCCGAAGGTGAAACGGTCGTCGATGTCCAGCAGACGATTGGTCCAGTGCCATTGCCGTCCTTCCCGCGCCAGGCTGAAGTACTGCGGATAGTCTCGGGCGTAGGACTCCATGATCAGTTCAAGTAAATCCCACTGCGCTTCCATCATGTGCGGTGCGGAGACGTAGTGCATGCCCGGATCTTTCTCCAGGGTGATCGCACGGTCGCGGCATTCGCTGATGTAGTGCTCGTCGATATCGAAGGCCGCACGAAATGCACCATCGCCCAGCGATACATGCGGCTCGAGGTTCATCGAGTACATGTAGTCATCATCCGGGAACGGGAAGGGCGCACGAGCGATGGTTTCGGGGCTGTTGACGAAGGTGTAGTCGTCGCGGTAGGTTTCGTCGGGATTAAATTTGATGTTCATTGTTATGTCTCCGTCGATCAGAGGTCGATGACCAGTCGATTGCACTTGGCGCGGGATACGCAGGGCATGATTTTCTTGCTGCTGATTTTGTCTTCGTCAGACAGCCAGTCGTCGCTGTGCAGAATCTCGCCATCGAGTTCCAGTACCTCGGTTTCGCAGTGCCCGCAGGCACCGCCGCGGCACAGGTAAGGCATGCTGTAACCCGCGGCTTCGACTGCTTCGAGCATCGTCTGGTCAGGCGATACCTCAATGGTCGTGCCGCTGCGGCCGAGGGTGAAACTGAACGCTTCACCGCCACTGCTTTGCTCAAGAAAACGCTCGAAATGCACGTGACTGTCGGTCCAGCCGAGGTCACGGGCGCACACCAGCGTGGCGTCGATCATGCTGTCCGGGCCGCAGGCATAGACGTGACTGCCCAGCGGTCGATTGGCCAGTATCTGGCCTATCTGCATCCGCGCCTCGATACCCTTGCGGTACAGGTGTACCTGCTTGCCGTAGGTCGCCTGCAACTCCTTGCCGAGTTGCGCATGTTCTTCACCACGGACCGCGTAGTGCAGCTCGAATGGCACCTTGCTGAGCCGCAGTTCTTCGAGTTGCGAAATCACCGGAGTGATGCCCACGCCACCGGCGATAAACAGATGCAGGCGTGCTTGCTTGATCAGCGGGAACAGGTTTACCGGTGGCGTGACTTCAATAAGGTCACCTTCACTGACGTTATCGTGCAGCGATACCGAGCCGCCGCGACCGCTGTCCACTCGGCGTACCGCGATCTGATAGCTGCTGGTGTCGTAGGGCGAACTCAGCAGCGAGTACGGGTTGCGCAGGGTGTTGTTTTGACCCCCAATCAACACCACGACGTGGCTGCCACCGGAGAAGGCGGGCAGGTGCGCGCCGGTAGGCGACACCAGGGTAAACCGTTTTATTTCAGGGGTTACCGATTCGATTCGGGCCACACGCAGATTCAACGTTCCATTGCTCTGGCTCATGTGTCGAGCTCCTCTGCTTGCGGTAATTCACCCGCAACTTCGGCATCGGCCTTGACCGCCTGAAAAGCGGCCAGTCGGCGGGAATAGTGATCGCGCACCACCAGCGTCAAGCTGCAGCCAGGGCAGTCATAAACACGTTGGGTGACGTTTTCGGTGTAGGTATCGCAGTGCACGCACCACACGCGGCGCACCAGCGTTCCGGAGTGTTCGCGCAGCACTTCATCGCGATTGAGGTCGAAACGGGTCGCCACTTGCATCGCACTGCCCAGGAAACTCTCCGAGCCGGCGAGGTACAGCCGGGTGCCCATGCGTGCGTCAAACAGCAGATCGTTCAGGTCGTCGATCAATGCCTGATTGCTGGCGTACACCTGCAATTGATGGCCGGAGTGCTGTTGTAATTGCGACAGAAAATCCTGGCCGGAAAATGACTCCTGGGAATAGAGCAGGGTGATCGGACGATCAAGCCCCGTCATTTCATCCAGTAAACGCAACATGGCGCGACCGCCGCTGCCTTGGCCGACAATGATGTGGCGCATACCTCCCGGCAACGGTTGCAAACGGTCGTAGACCGGTCGGCTTTTGATCCCGGTGATCAACATTTTTGTTATTCCTCCTGGCTACCGGCGCTATTGAAAGCGGCCGGTTCTAATGCAAAGCCCAACAGTGATGGGTTGCGATAGCAGGAGCACAGGGCGTGCCATGTTTTAACTATTTGAAATTAAAGGGTTTTATCTTGATCTGTAAGAGGGGTGCAGGCAAAAGTAACTAGATGTGTAGGCATTTTTGCAGCGGTTCGGCAGCAATCGAAGTCCCAGTGGACGCTGGCTGCCTGCTCCGGACCGCGATCTGACGATGGCGATAGCGCCGCCAAACTCGGGCACGGTGCAGGCTGGCACCCACCGTTGGCGCGTCAGTCGCGTTGCAGCTTGCGAATCAGCGTGCCAATGTCGATGCCCAGGTGCGCGGCGGCTTTGCGTTTGCTGCCACACAGCTTTACGGCTTTGAGGATGACTTCGGTTTCGAAGTACTGAACCTGGAGCTTGAGGTTTTGTTGCGGATCATCTGTTGCCTCATCGTCGGTGATGACCCCTTTCGAACGCTGCTGAGGGCGCACCGGTTCGAGCAACTCGGCTGGCAAATGATGTTCCTGCGCCTCGTCATCGGCGAGCACCGCCAACCGTTCAAAGATGTTCACCAACTCACGGACATTGCCTGGGTAGTCATAGCCCATCAGCCGTTTGCGACAATTGGCGGACAGGCTCAGCGACGGCTCGCGGTCACCGTTGATGCGGCTTAACAGGATGTCGATCAGGAACGGCAGATCATCACGGTGCTCACGCAGCGGCGGAATTTCCACCGGCAGTACCGCCAGACGATAATAGAGGTCGGCGCGAAACTCGCCGGTGCTGACCAGGTGACGCAGGTCCTTGTTGGTGGCGGCAATGACCTGCACCTGAACCGTTTTGCTCAGCGGTGAACCCACCGATTGTATGGTGCTGTCTTCAAGAAACTTCAACAGTTTGGCTTGCACGTGCAGCGGGATTTCGCCGATCTCGTCGAGGAACAACGTGCCGCCCGAGGCCGCCTCGATATAGCCTTGTTTGCCGCCCGCGAGCGCTCCGGTAAAGGCTCCGCGCTCATAGCCGAACATCTCTGACTCGAACAGGCTTTCAGGGATGCTGCCGCAGTTGACGTGGATAAACGGCCGGTCGCCCCAACCGGCAGCACGGTGGATGTGGCGCGCGATGGCGGTTTTGCCGACGCCAGGTTCCCCTAGCAGCAACAGGCGTGCGCGGCGTCGGAAGGCTCGCACACCGGTGTCGGCAATGCTCGATAGCTGTGGTGAAAGGTGCAGGGCATTGTCCTGCGGGTCGCGCAGGCCTGGTGGCTCTACCGGCCGGGCGCTGAGCGACGCGCGCCGTTGCGGTTTGCTGGCGTCGAAATCTTTTTGAGTCAACATCACGAACGGGTTTTCATAGGCGCCGGTCGGGATCGGGTGCGTGCTGCTCAGCAGTACCCGACCTTCGCGTGAACGTGTGAGTGCGCTGTTACCGCCGCGATGCAATGCCGCCTGCAAGTCGTCGTAATTCAACGCTGAGCGCTGAAAAAAATCATGATCGGAGAGTCCGACGGCTTGCTGTCGCGATAGCCGGTTTATGCGTTCGGCGGCCAGGTTGAGGAAGCGTACCCGGCCCTCGCCATCCAACACGATCAGCGCGTCGCCGAAACTGTCGAGCAAGGCGTGCAACGCGGGTGTTTCCATTAACGCGCCCAATACCTCGCTACTGACATTGACCGAAGAACGCATGCCCATCTGCAGTGAGGGCGGCAGGCTCTTGTCTTTCATGGGTGCAACTCTTCTGCTTGATGAGCACCCAAGCGCTCGCGAAAGACTGCTACACGCCAGGCCTCACCTTCACGCACCAGAATGCGTGAGCAATGCACATTGAACTGTAGATCGCGCCCGCTCACATCGGGCAGCGCCAGGCTATGCCACGTTCTCTCCGGCAAGGCGTTGTCCAGCAGGCGCCGCGCAATGCCAGCGGCGTTGGTGATGCCGAAGGTGTCTTCAAAGGCTGCGTTGCGCCATTGCGGCTGCAGGTGCTCGTCGATGACCAGTACCGCATCCGGAACGGCATCAAATACCTGGCGCAATGCGTCGATACGTTGCTGCGCATCATGTTGCATGCGCAGCTCCTGACTGACGTCGCGGATGCTGCCCCACATCCGCAGCAAGTGCCCATTGACGAGCGTGGCGCGTACATCGTTCTCGACGTAAGCCGGTGAACCATCGTGACGCCGATCGACCGAGAGTGCGCAATCGACGCTGAAGTCAGCCTCGATCAGGCGCCTCACAAACTCTTCGTTAGCCGGGCTGCGTGGCCAGTAGAGACGCACCGGTTGCTGGTTGAAGTCGACGTCTGAAGGCATCTCGTAGACGTCGGCCATCGCCCGGTTGCACAAGCGCCAGTGCGAGTCGTTTTCGAACACCTGACGAACGATTTCGTCGGGAGACGTATTGATGTCGACTGCCTCGGCAAACTCGATGCACCAATAGGCAACTTTTGCGCTCTGCAGCATCTGGCTCATCACTTCAGTGGCGTTGTGCATTTCGCGCAGCTGATGGCCCAATTTTCCCAGCGGGATTTTCAACAGGTGCAGTCGTGGCTGCTCAACGGAGCGCCACTGCAGCAGCCCACTGGCAATCACTTGCAGCAGGCCGCCGTTGCGCCGTATCAGGGTCAATTCCAGGCTGTGGATTTGCTCGTCGGCGGGCGGGTTCGCCAACAGCTGACGCAAGGTGCGCACGGACTCGACGTTGTAAAAGCGCTCGATCGGCTGGTCCAGGAGTTCATCGGGTGCGTAACCCAACTGATCGCTCAGGCTGGCAGACACATTGATCAGGCGTGCATCAGCACTGAGCGTGCTTGAAAGCAGCTGTGCATGGCTGGCCAGCACATTAAGGGTATCCATGGTGGGATCGGCTCCATTGGGTATCAGGTACTAATACCGGGGCACATCGCATGCCAACTCGAAAGCCCGTAAACATGGGCGTTCAAGCACGCTTCAATGATTGAGTGCTGCACTGTTGCAGCGATGTATGCATTTTAGCAGCGCTTGAATACCGTGGGGGTGTAGTCCTGTCGGACGATGTCGCAGTGGTGAGTGCCCGCAATACTTCCCGCACGACAATAGACAGAGACGACACCGCATGAGCGTTCAATTGCGCCAACAGTACGGCGAAGAACTTTATCAGGCGTTGCAGAATGGCTCGACGCTGGCGCCGCTGACCGAGCGTTGGCCCCAGATCAGCATCGACGACGCTTATCATATTTCCCTGTACAGCATTCAACGCCGGGTGGAGGACGGTGATCGTGTCGTCGGCAAGAAGATCGGCGTGACTTCAGCTGCCGTGCAACAGATGCTCAACGTGCATCAGCCGGATTTCGGCTTCATTACCGAGCAGATGTCGTTCGCCAATGATGCGCAGATTTCGCTGTCCGCCAACCGCCTGATCCAGCCGCGCGCGGAAGGCGAAATTGCCTTCATCCTCAAGCACGACCTGATAGGCCCCGGTGTGACCGAAGCCGATGTGCTGGCGGCCACCGACTATGTGATGCCGTGCTTTGAAATCGTCGATTCGCGCATTCATGACTGGCGCATCCGTATTCAGGACACCGTGGCCGATAACGCGTCCTGCGGGGTATTTGTACTCGGCGATACGCAGATTGATCCGCGCGAACTGGACCTGCCTAATTTGCAGATGCGTGTGTTCAAGAATGATCGGTTGATCAGCGAAGGCATGGGGTCTGCAGTCCAGGGCAATCCGCTGACCGCCGTCGCCTGGCTGGCCAATACGCTGGGCGCCTTCGGCATTCCGTTCAAGGCCGGGGAAATCATTCTGTCCGGCTCATTGGTGCCGCTGGAGCCGGCGGCGCCTGGCGACCGTTTTTCCTTGACCATCGATGGCCTGGGCAGTGCCCGGGTGTCCTTCTGCGCCTGACTTGTGGGGTTGTAACCGGATGAGCAAGAAACTCAAAGCGGCCATTATCGGCCCAGGCAATATCGGCACGGACCTGCTGATGAAAATGCACCGCTCGCCATGGATCGAGCCGGTGTGGATGGTGGGCGTCGATCCGCACTCCGAAGGCCTGAAGCGCGCGCGGGAGCTGGGCATAAAAACCACGGCTGACGGCGTCGACGGTTTACTGCCGCATGTGCTCGACGACGATATCCGCATTGCCTTTGATGCAACCTCAGCCTATGTGCACGCTGAAAACAGCCGCAAGCTCAATGAGCTTGGGGTGATCATGATCGACCTGACTCCCGCGGCCATCGGCCCGTTTTGCGTGCCGCCGGTCAACCTCATGGAGCACGCGGCGAACCTGGCGATGAACGTCAACATGGTCACTTGTGGCGGGCAGGCAACCATCCCGATGGTGGCGGCGGTTTCTATGGTGCAGTCGGTGAGTTATGGCGAAATCGTCGCCACCGTGTCCTCAGGCTCCGTAGGCCCCGGCACCCGGCAAAATATTGATGAGTTCACCCGCACCACGGCAGGCGCGGTCGAGCAGATCGGAGGCGCGCGCAGGGGCAAGGCGATCATTGTGATCAACCCGGCCGAGCCGCCACTGATGATGCGCGACACCATCCATTGCCTGACCGATGAAGAACCGCAACAGGACCGGATCCGCGCCTCGGTTTTGGAGATGGTCAGCGAAGTGCAGCGGTATGTGCCGGGGTACAAACTGATTAACGGGCCGGTATTCGATGGGCACAAAGTGTCGATTTTCATCGAGGTGGAAGGCCTCGGGGACTTCCTGCCCAAGTCCGCCGGCAACCTGGACATCATGACGGCCGCCGGTTTGCGCACCGCCGAAATGTTCGCCGAGCAAGCCCACAAGGGCACCCTGCAACTGCCCGTTCGTTAAGTGGAGAATTGCCATGAATCTGCAAGGTAAAAGTGTTCGGCTGCACGACATGAGCCTGCGCGACGGCATGCACGCCAAACGTCATCAGATCAGTCTGGAACAGATGGTCAGCGTCGCCACCGGACTGGATGCCGCCGGAGTGCCATTGATTGAAATTACCCACGGCGATGGTTTGGGTGGCGCGTCGTTGAACTATGGTTTTGCGGCCCACAGCGATGAAGAGTATTTTGCCGCCGTGATACCGCAGCTCAAGCAGGCCAAGGTGTCGGCGCTGTTGTTACCGGGCATCGGTACGCTCGATCACTTGAAAATGGCGCATGAACACGGCGTCACGACCATTCGTGTGGCGACCCACTGTACCGAGGCCGATGTCTCCGGCCAGCACATCGGCATGTCGGCAAAAATGGGTCTGGACACCGTCGGTTTCCTGATGATGGCGCACATGCTCAGCGCCGAGAAACTGCTGGCGCAGGCAAAGCTGATGGAAAGCTACGGCGCCAACTGCATCTATTGCACCGACTCTGCGGGTTACATGCTGCCTGACGAAGTCAGCGAGAAGATCGGCGCACTGCGTCAGGGGCTCAACCCCGGCACGGAGGTCGGTTTTCACGGTCATCACAACATGGGCATGGCCATCGCCAACTCGCTGGCGGCGATCGACGCCGGAGCGGTACGCATCGACGGCTCGGTCGCCGGATTGGGGGCGGGCGCCGGCAATACGCCGCTAGAGGTGTTTGTCGCGGTACTTGAACGGATGGGCGTCAGCAGCGGCATCGATCTGTACCGGATCATGGACGTCGCCGAAGACCTGGTCGTGCCGATGATGGACCATCCGATACGCCTGGATCGTGATGCGCTGACGTTGGGCTACGCCGGGGTCTATAGCTCATTCCTGCTGTTTGCCAAGCGTGCCGAGCAGAAATACGGCATTCCCGCGCGTGAGTTGTTGGTGGAGTTGGGCCGGCGCGGCACGGTCGGTGGTCAGGAGGACATGATCGAAGATCTGGCGCTGACCCTATCACGCGCCCGGGGTGTGCTACCGACGTAATGGGGTGTCTTGTGCCGGAGCCGGTGATGGATTTTAACCGTCGACAGATCGGTTATATTCCTCGCCGGGCTCACACAAGGACGTAGACGATGGCGTACGCTGCCGCGCGATCCGAAGGACAAGGAAAAACGCACAGTGACATCACTTAATGCTGCTCCCTCGAAACATCGATGGGTCGTGGCGCTGATAACCGTCGGCCTGTTGGCAACAAACCTCTACGCCAACGCTGCCGACAGCTTCTTGATGACCAGCCGGGCTACGGGCGCTAACGGGCCGACGTTCGACGCCACCCAGTGGTTTCGCAGCGGGATGTATGTGGCACAGGAATTCGATGGCAAGTTGAATCCGTTCATCATGATGCGCAGCAAACCGTTTGTTTTCACGGCCAAGGACAACGAGTTCCTGATCCAAGCTGCGATTGAGGCGCTGGAAGATGTCCAGCCCGAGGTCGACACCAAGCCCATCTGGGACGCGTGGCCGGTGTTGACCCGTCGTGTGCGGTACACCTACAGCGTCTTCAGCGCGCCGAACAAACCTGCCGATCTCTACAATCTTTACCTGCAAGTCAGCTATCGCAAGTTCGTCATCGGCCTTCAGTTGGACGGGGACGACGGTAATCTTGTTTACGACGGTGACGTGGTGGAAGTCGACACTGGCAACGAAGAGCACGAAGCGTACGTCAAGGTCTTTGAAGAAATGGATGACGCCGGGACTCGTTGAGCCCCTGAACGACGAATCCCGCCAAACCGGCGGGATTCGAGTACAGCCACAGAGGCTCCCCGAAGCAGGGAGCCATCCTCTTACGAAGGGAATAGCTCGGACAGTTTCATGGCCAGCATCATGTCGCCTTCAGCGCGCAGTTTGCCGCCCATGAAGGCTTGCATACCGTCGGTAGAACCGTCGACGATGCCTTCCAGGGTTTCGCCGTCCATCACCAGGGTCACCTGGGCGTCCGGGTTCTCGCCTTCTTTCAGCTCGCAGGTGCTGTCTTTGACGATCAGCGAGAAGTTCTTGGTGTCGTCGATGCGAAAACCGAACACCAGGTCCAGGCCGGCCGCAGCGGCTGGGTTGAACTTGGCTTTCATTGCTTGTACGGCGTCAGCTACGGAGGTCATGGTTCGATCCTTTCTTGGGTAATGAGAGCTGGGTGATACAGCCAGGGTCACAGTAATCCGGACTCAGCGAAACGTGATGAGTTCCGGGGTCTTCAGCAGTTGCAGGTGCGCATGACTGTTGAAGGAAGCCAGAGCCACCTCGCGACCACGAAACTTCAATTGGTTGAGCGAGGTGTTAACGATCTGCCAGTTGAGCTCAAACGCCTGCCTGGCAGGCATTTGGGTAATCAGGTGGAGCAGGGCGGTAATGGTGCCGCCGGAGGTAAACACGGCGATTTTTTGCGTGTTGTCAGTGCTGTCGAGAATCCGTTGCAGACCAGCCCGAACCCGTTCGACAAAACCCAACCAGCTTTCGAGACCGGGCGTGTCATAAGTGCCCGCCAGCCAACGCTCGATGATCAACGCGAAGATGCGCTGGAACTCGGTGCGGTTCTGCGCGGCATTGCGCAGGACATCTAGGGCGTGTGGTTCGTCTTCCAGCATGGCGGGCAACAGCGCGCGGATGATCGCGTCTGCGTCGAACTCGTTGAAGGCGCAATCGGTTTCGACAATCGGCACCGCAAGACCAACAGCAGCGTACTGCTCAAGCGCGCAACTGGCCGTATGTTGCTGACGGCGCAGGTCGCCCGACAGGCAGCGATCGAAGCTGACGCCAAGCTCAGCCAGATGTTGGCCGAGTATTTCTGCCTGGCGAATACCGATGGGCGACAGGACGTCATAATTGTCTGCACCAAAGGAGGCCTGGCCATGTCGTATCAGATAGATGCTGCCCACGTCCGCGTCATCCCGGTACGTTGAAGGTTTGGCGAGATTATGAGGATGGCAGTGAGCTGTCAATGAAAAAACATACGCTTGTTTGAAATGCTCGCTTGAGGCGTGTTGCCCGTGGTTTCGCGACTGGCCGTCGAGCCGGCGCATGGGTATGCTGGGAACATCCCGCGCGCTTTCATGCAGCGCATCGTTTAAGGAGCCTCTGTGGATTTTTTGTCCGAGTACGCCAGTTTTCTGGCCAAGACCGTAACACTGGTAGTCGCCATTCTGGTGGTTCTGGCCAGTTTTGCGGCGTTGCGCAGTAAAGGTCGACGCAAGTCGGCCGGCCAGTTGCAAGTCAGCAGGCTCAATGATTTTTACAAAGGGTTGCGTGAGCGCCTGGAGCAAACCCTGCTCGACAAGGACCAGCTCAAGGCACTGCGCAAGTCGCAGGCTAAAACCGAGAAAAAACAAAAGAAGAAACCCGACGCCAAGGCCCGGGTTTTTGTGCTGGATTTCGACGGTGACATCAAGGCATCCGCCACTGAAAGCCTGCGCCATGAGATCACCGCGTTACTGACCCTCGCCACGCCGAAAGACGAAGTGGTGCTGCGTCTGGAAAGCGGCGGTGGGATGGTTCACAGCTACGGCCTAGCCTCTTCGCAATTGGCGCGCATTCGCGACGCTGGTGTGCCGTTGACCGTGTGCATCGACAAGGTGGCCGCCAGTGGTGGCTACATGATGGCGTGCATCGGCGACAAAATAATCAGCGCGCCTTTCGCGATCCTCGGCTCCATTGGTGTGGTCGCACAGTTACCCAACGTCAATCGTTTGCTGAAAAAGCACAACATCGACTTTGAAGTGCTGACTGCCGGTGAATACAAACGCACCCTCACCGTGTTTGGCGAAAACACCGAAAAGGGCCGCGAGAAATTCCAGGAAGACCTGGACATCACGCATCAATTGTTCAAGAACTTCGTCTCGCGTTATCGCCCGCAACTGGCGATTGATGAAGTCGCCACCGGGGAAATCTGGCTGGGCGTGGCCGCACTCGACAAGCAACTGGTTGATGAACTGAAGACCAGCGATGAGTACCTGGCAGAGCGCGCCAAGCAGTCCGAGCTTTATCACTTGCATTACGCCGAACGCAAAAGCTTGCAGGAACGTATCGGTATGGCTGCCAGCGGTTCGGTCGACCGCGTGCTGCTGAGCTGGTGGAGCCGCTTGACCCAGCAACGCTTCTGGTGATGCTTTAGTCTTCATCGTTGGAAAAATGAACCGTGGCTAACCCCACGGTTTTTTTATTTCAGCGATACGCTTTCCTTGCCGTATTTGCGAAATGTCCCAGCTCCTCTGTCGACTGTTCCCGCGCAGGATTGAGCGGAGGCTGGTTATGGTGGTGTTCCTCAAATGTCTGCAATGGAATGCACCATGACCGATCTCCATCACGGCACCACCCCGGTGCCGTCGCCGATATACCCGATGCGCCTGAAACTGCAGGCTGCTGTCGACATCGCGTTACCGCAAACGCCAAGTCAATTTGCCGAACGTTTGATCCAAAAAAAGTGGGGGCAGGACCTTGATCCGCACAGGGTTTGCCTGGTTACGCTTGACTACGACTACCGTGGCCATAGCGCAATTAATGGCGTGCATCAGGGGCGCGTGGCGAATTCTCAATCACTGCTGCAAGCTTTACTGAACAATGAACAACGCGTAGGCGACGGGCGTTTTGCCGAAAACGCTTTTGGCTTTTACACACCGCCTGATACCTCGCCAACGTTCCGGGCGGTGGAAAATGTCGATGAGTTTGCTGATCACGGCAGTGGCAATCATCAAACGTTTGAAGGCATTTATCGCAGCGTACAGCCGCAAACCTATGGTCCCCTGACGCAGATCTCGATCAGGCCGGCTGATTTCAAACAGTGGGTGTGGCAACTGGATCTGCCTAGCTTGTATCAGGCTTACCTCGCTCGAACCTGGCCTTCGGACACGGTCATTGCCGCCGACCCGCCTTATGCGCTCAGGACCGCAACCAAAGCTGCGTTTCTCATGACGGCCTGGCTGCAAAGGCATGAGCAACGCTTGACTGAAGGGGGATTGATGCTTGCCATGCAAGTGGCCGGTTTGTCGCCCGACCAGGCGTGGGAAACGCTGTCTATCGAACAATTGCAGGCAAGTACCCATTCTATACCGGCGATCCTTGCGAGACGCTTGAAGCTCTACCGATACACCGCGACAGATATCTGGTGTTTCACCGACCGAACCCTCTCAAGGCTGCTGCTGTACATACCCGGCAATTCATCTGCGCTGCATGAGTTCACCGATGTGGGCCAGCTGCGCCAGTGGGTTGTGGCGCAGGGCCACGGTGTTGAGACGCGGCAGGCGTTGGCTGAGCATTTTTCTGCTGATGACCGCCAGGACGGCATGTTTCACGCCGGTGTGGTGACGGCGCTTGATGCAATGGCGGTTTACCCCAAGCAGCACTGGCTGACAAAAGATGCGGGATTCTTCAACAACGACGGCTTCTGGGATCCGCAGCAGTACATCAGCTTCGATGAACAGGCAGACATGCCCGATCCGTTTGCACAACTGGTGCTGACGATGAAGCAGGCCGCCACTGCCAGCCTCAAGGAAATTCGCAGCGATGCGCAGGTCAATCGTGATGAATTGAGCGCAGTCGTTGAGCCGGTTGTGCATTGGATCAACCAGTTTGGGCCATTGGCTTTGTTTGTGCCGGGCGGCGATGGATTACTGGCGCTGGCGGGTCTTATCGATGCCGGTTATGGCCTGAATGAGGCGGTGAATAGCGGTACTTACGCTGAGCGAACAGCGGGTGTGACTCGCACAGTCTTTGGCCTGCTCAATGCGTTGCCACTGGTTGGCGCCGGCGCTGAGCTGGAAGTAGCAGCCGAACGCACGGAGGCCGGGGCGCACATCGAGCACGTCGTTCCAGGCGACGCGGCTTACGCCCCGGAGCCCGCTGCCGTCACCGGGCAATCGCGTCTGGAGTTGATTCGGGGTATCGGGCCTTCGGTGGCCTCCTTCAGCGATGATGTGCTGAAGTACATCGGCAAGATCAGCACGGTCGATGACGATATGCTGCGCCTGATTCAGACCGGACGTGCACCGTCGCCGTTGCTGGCGGATACGATCAGCCGGTTCCGGATCGAACAAGAGATCGGCGAAACGTTCAGCTCACCAGCGCAGCGTGCTGAACTGTTCAACAGTCGTTATGAATTGCTGCAGCACTCCACCAGTGAGTGGGTGAAATTGTTTCAGCATGAATACCCCGGGCTGCCTAAAAGCGCCATCGAGCAAACGCTTGATCGCTATGGCGTGGATATTCGGGTGTCGCCTGATGCTGGCGAGGCGCTAGAGGTGTTCAAGCGTCTGGATGGCAAGGCTCGTCAATATCAGCAACATGCACGGCTGAATCGCGCCTATGAAGGGCTGTACCTGCGCTCGGTGATCCATCCGGAGACGGATGTGCTGGTGTTGCACTCGCTGCACAATTTGCCGGATTGGCCTGTGAATCTGCGTTTTGAGGTACTCGACCGCTCGGCGTCGGGGCGGATTCTGGACCATAGCGGGTCGATCAATGCCACTGACATCAGGCGGCTGATCAAGGTCGAAAACCACTACCGGCACACACTGCTCGACATGGACATTTATGAGGCGATTTTTCAGGTATTAACAGACGAAGAGCGCATGGCGTTAAAACTGCGTTCCGCCGGTGATTTACGGCTGAATATTAGCAACTGCGCATTGTCACGGGACGAATTGATTGCCGGGCTGAGCAGAATGGACTCCGGGCTGGCTTTTGATTCGCAGGGGCTGCGAGGCGGCGGCTTTCCCACAACCGCGCAAGGCGACGCGTTCCACCACGCAATGATCAAGGTGCGGATAAAGGAAATATATCCGGATTTCAGCGATGCCCAAGCGCAGGCAGCGTTGCAGGGCATGGGCGCCAGAGCGTCGGAACGCATGGAGTGGTTGAGTGCACAGTTTCAACAATTGAACATCGACTTGCACACTTGGATTGACCAAGTACCACGCGATATCAATGACATGGACATTGCGTACTTGAGGGCGGGTGATGAGGCTGCGCAGGGATTAAGCGAGACGCAAATCAATGCTTACAATGTCGAGCTTCTGCAAAGTGAAATGCATTACGAGCGAGTGATCAGAACCGAGCTGGCCGTGGAACTGGTCGCTATCTGGCAGAAGCGAGGCGGGTTGAGCGATGTCAAACTCGATATGGATTTCGAGGACTATCACCGTTTGCCGGTGCTGAATGTCAAGATCAATGATGTCGTTGAACTGTCGATGGGAAACTCAAGCGTGACCGAGCAGGACAGCCTCAGCGGCTTTCTCGCAACGTTTCCTAACCTGCACATCTTGAATCTGAAAAGCGTTAATCTGCGTCAGCTCAATATTGACGGGGTACTGGAAAGTGCTTTGCCGGCTGATATCTCGAAACTACGCCGCCTTGTTAAGCTTAACCTTAGCGATACCCGGTTGGCTTTTACCGAAAAAAGTGCGTCGGGTTTGTGTGAACTGCATGCACTGCGCAGCCTTGACCTTAGTGAAAACCCGTTGGGCGTTCCGCCGCTGTTGTTGGGGATGAACAATTTGCAGCGCATCAATCTCAGGAATACCGGTATCAGTCGATGCCCGATCGGCATCATGGATGAGCCTTACCTCAGTTACCTGGACTTACGCGACAATTTGATCACCCGGGTTCCTCAGTCCGTGTTCAATCAAGCCACTGTTCGTGGGCGCGTGCAGTTGTGGGGCAACCCGATAACCGACGCAGACACATTAAGGCGTTTGGTGACCCATAGGCAGCAAACCGGATTCAACCTTTGGCTGAGTGAGCCGGGCCCCGATTACGGTTTACCAACAGGCTGGTTAAACGAGAGTACTGCGGATGAGCGCGCAGCCGCTCAACTGATCTGGCAGCAGTTGAAAGACAAGCCTTCCGGACCGCGTTTTTTACGTGTGATCGATGGCCTGAGTTTGATGGCAGATTTTCGCGTTGACTATCTGGCCTTGAAGGCGCGGGTGTGGCGGCTGTTGGGTGAAGCGCACGCGACGCCGGCCCTGTGGGAGCAATTAAGCGAGGATGTGGAAGCAGCGGCGGGCGATGCGGACAATCCGCTTGCGATATTCGAGATGCTGGAGCAGCGACTGGCGACGTTGAACCCGCGAGCCTGAAGGGGCTCGCGGGTTGACTATCAACGGCGGCGGAACAGCGGCAGCGGTTCGTCGGTGGCGGCCTGATACGTTACCGAGAAATCCTTGAGACTTTCCAGGGCTTCGTACGGGTCTTTATCGGCGCGCAATGCGAAGGCATCGAAACCGCAGCGGCGCAGGTAGAACAATTGGTCGCGCAGCACATCGCCAATCGCCCGCAGTTCACCTTTAAAGCCATAGCGGTCGCGTAGCAGACGTGCGTTGGAGTAGTTGCGGCCATCGGTGAAGGCTGGAAAGTTCAGGGCGATTACCGTGAACTGATCAACGTCTTCACCGATTTCTTCAGCTTCTTCATCGGCATCCAGCCAAACACCCAGGCCGCCATCGCGGGCTTTGAGCATACGGCTGTGTTCGCGCCACAACTGCAGAGGAACGATCAAGTCGTCGCAATTGCTGATCTCGTCGATGTTGAAGTCCTTTGGCAGCAAGTGCCAGGTTTCGTCGACAACCTCGTTGTTCTTAATGATTCGCTGCATAGACGCGCTCCTTGAAGAGGTCGATACCAATACGCTGGTAGGTGTCGATGAAGCGTTCGTCTTCGGTACGTTGCTCAACGTACACATTGATCAGCTTTTCGATCACATCAGGCATGGCTTCCTGGGCGAAGGACGGGCCGAGGATCTTGCCCAAGCTTGCGTCGCGACTGGCGCTGCCACCCAGGGACACCTGGTAGAACTCTTCACCTTTCTTGTCCACGCCGAGAATGCCGATGTGGCCGACGTGGTGGTGACCACAGGCGTTCATGCAACCGGAAATGTTCAGGTCCAGCTCGCCGATGTCGAACAGGTAATCCAGGTTGTCAAAGCGGCGCTGGATGGATTCGGCAATCGGGATCGACTTGGCGTTGGCCAGCGAGCAGAAGTCCCCGCCCGGGCAGCAAATAATGTCGGTCAGCAAGCCGATGTTCGGCGTGGCAAAACCTTGCTCGCGCAATTCGCCCCACATGACGAACAGTTGGCTCTGCTCAACGTCGGCCAGAATGATGTTCTGCTCGTGGGAAGTGCGCAGTTGACCAAAGCTGTAACGGTCAGCCAGGTCGGCAACAGCATCGAGCTGCTTGTCGGTCAGGTCGCCCGGCGCGACGCCGGTAGGCTTCAGCGACAGGGTCACGGCCACATAACCCGGCTTCTTGTGAGCCAGGGTGTTGCGGGTGCGCCAGCGTGCGAAGCCCGGGTGTTGCTTGTCGAGGTCGGCCAGTTCGGCAGTCTGGTTGTCCAGCGCCTTGTAATCGGGGTCGACGAAGTGTTTTGCCACGCGATGCACTTCGGCTTCGGTCAGCGTCGTCTGGCCACCGCGAAGGTGTTCCATTTCCGCATCGACTTTTTGCGCGAAGACTTCAGGTGTCAGGGCTTTCACCAGAATCTTGATGCGCGCCTTGTACTTGTTATCACGACGGCCATAGCGGTTATAAACCCGCAGGATGGCGTCCAGGTAACTCAACAGGTCTTTCCAGGGGAGGAATTCATTGATGAACGCGCCCACCACCGGTGTACGGCCCAGACCGCCCCCGACCAATACACGGAAACCCAGTTCGCCAGCGGCGTTGTGCACGGGCTCAAGGCCGATGTCGTGGACTTCGATGGCTGCACGGTCCGAAGTCGAACCGTTGATGGCGATCTTGAATTTACGCGGCAGGTAGGCGAATTCCGGGTGGAACGTCGTCCACTGTCGAACGATCTCGCACCATGGGCGCGGGTCGATCAGTTCATCTGCAGCGACACCGGCGAACTGGTCGGTGGTGACGTTGCGCAGGCAGTTACCGCTGGTCTGGATGGCGTGCATCTGCACGGTCGCCAGTTCGGCAAGGATGTCCGGGATGTCTTCCAGCGCCGGCCAGTTGAACTGAACGTTCTGGCGGGTACTGATGTGGGCGTAGCCCTTGTCATAATCGCGGGCAATCTTGGCCATCATTCGCGTCTGGCGCGAAGTCAATTGGCCGTAAGGCACCGCCACTCGCAACATCGGCGCGAAGCGCTGGATGTAAAGGCCATTCTGCAGGCGCAGGGGGCGGAATTCTTCTTCGCTCAGCTCACCTGCCAGATAGCGTCGGGTCTGATCACGGAACTGCTTGACGCGGTCCTCGATGATCCGCTGATCGTACTCGTCATATACGTACATATAAGTCCTGTTCTCAGGCTTGGGCCGGTCGGTTCCAGTTGCGTTTTTTGCTTGCTGAAGACCGATACTGCCTCGGCAATTCTGCGCGCACGGCCGCGCACTCCCAACGGAGCCGGGGCAAGATACCAGTTTGCAGTTATGCGCAAAAGTGATGTTTGAGTATATGTAAAGAACCAAATCGACTAACGAGAATCGTTATTACTAAACCCGTATTTGTGGTGTGGGCAATCATCGTCTTAACTGTGGTCGAGTCTTTATGCAATCACCGATAAAACCGACAAGAGGCGATGCAATGAGCAACCCTACCAAAGCTACAAAGCCTGATAGTACGGTCGATGCTTGGGCCATTCTGTTTATTATAATCCTGGTGGTCGGTACGGCCGTTTTCTGGGTTAGCCATCAATAAACCACACCGTCCGGGTCCGTTCTGACGATTGTCGGACAAAAAACCGGAATAAACCCCGTTTTACGGGACTTCGCTGGCTATAATGCGCGGCGAATTTTCGGGGCTCGGACGGACAATGCTTAAGTTTTTCTGCGGTTTGATACTGGCGCTGGCTGCGGTCGTGGCTAGTTGCGCCCAGGCGTCGTCGGTGCTGTTCCTGAACCCTGGGACCGAGAGGGAAGCTTTTTGGGTCAGCTATTCGCAGTTCATGCAGGCTGCGGCCGATGAATTGGGTATGGAACTGCGCGTCAAGTACTCCGAGCGAGTGGCTGAAACCACCATCCAGCAGGCGCGCGATGCGCTTCAAGGCCCCATTCGGCCGGACTATCTGGTCTTCGTCAACGAACTGTATGTCGCCCCTGAAATCTTGCGCCTGGCGCAAGGCAGTGGCGTGAAGCTGTTCATCGTCAATAACGCTCTGACGCCCGATCAGAAGCGCCTGTACGACTCGCAACCGGGCAAGTACCCCGCTTGGCTGGGCAGTCTTGTGCCCAATGACGAGGAGGGCGGCTACCTGATGCTCAAGGAACTGATTCGCTTGCATGGTCCGGTTCCTCCTGGCCAAGGCGTTGACCTGCTGGCTTTTTCCGGGTTGAAGATTACGCCCGCGGCGCAACTTCGGGAGAAGGGCATGATGCGTGCGCTGGCCGAGCACCCTGAAGTGCATTTGCGTCAATTGGTGTATGGCGGATGGACCCGGGAACGCGCTTACGAACAGGCGAAAATGCTGTTGGCGCGTTATCCGCAGACGTCGCTGGTGTGGTCGGCCAATGACGAAATGGCCTTCGGAGCCATGCAGGCCTATTCGCAAACAGGCGGGCAACCGGGCAAGGACGTGTTGTTCGGGGCTTTCAATACATCCCCCGAAGCGTTGCAGGCGTTGCTCGACAGACGCCTGAGTGTGTTGCTCGGCGGGCATTTCACCCTCGGGGGCTGGGCCTTGGTCGAGTTGCATGACGACGAGCAGGGTGTGGACATCAGCCAGTACGGCGGTCGCGACCGCCAGGTTCCAGCGCTGCAATTGATTGATCACGTGCAGGCCAAACGCCTGTTGGCGTTGGGCGCGGACCAGGATTACGGCGTTGATTTTAAAAAGTTGTCAGCAAAAGGTCGGCCGACGTCGTATCGGTATCCGTTCAGCTTGCAAACAGTGATGCACTGATCGCCTTCAGACGCCGGCGAAGTGCAGCACCAATTGCACGATGGCAAACAGCGTCAGGGCGAACAGCGCCGTGAACAGAATGCCAAGAATCACGAAATGACTGGGCTTGCCGTGAGTGAAGTCGCGGGCACGGTTTTTTCCGCTTTGCACGCCGAATGCCGCGGCCATGACGCTGTGCAGCATTTGCCAGAAGCTCGGCGGCTTGTTGTCGACTGGATCGTCCATAAATCCCCCATCAGCTGAATTCAAGCCTAAGCATAGACAAGTTATGGACGCCAACCCTGAACCGCGTTTTGTTTAACGATTCAGCGCCTGCTGCGCAGCCGAACGGGGATAAATCCCCTCACCACAGTGAGCGGTGGTCAGGGGATAAATCCCCTCATGCAGGGTGATGTGATGAGGGTTCAGAACCTTTCATTACAGGGGGCGGTGATGAGGGTTCAGATCCCTTCATCACAGGGGGCTGTGATCAGGATTTCAGATCCCTTCATCACAGGGGGCTGTGATCAGGATTTCAGATCCCCTCACCACAGTGAGCAGTGATCAGGGGGCAAATTCCCTCATGCAGAGGGCTGTGATCAGGGACAGAGGCCCTCATTACTGCTGTGAGTGGGGATAGATCCACGTCGAAGAATTTTTGCGTCGCGCCGGAGTTGGCGAGACCTGCGTGGTGAGGGGATTTATCCCCGATGGGGGGCGTAGCCGCCCCGGTCCCTCACCACAAGGCAGCCTTAGTTGTCGTAACCCAGGTTTGGCGCCAACCAGCGCTCGGTTACGCTCAGTTCCTGACCCTTGCGCGAGGTGTAGCTCTGCACCTGATCCTTGTCGATCTTGCCCACCGCAAAATATTGCGCTTGCGGGTGAGCGAAGTACCAGCCACTGACCGCTGCCGCCGGGAACATCGCGTAGTGTTCGGTGAGGAATACGCCGCTGCGTCCCGCCTGCATTTCGCTGGCTTCAGGGTCGAGCAAGGCAAACAGCGTGCCTTTCTCGGTGTGATCCGGGCAGGCCGGATAGCCGGGAGCGGGGCGGATGCCGGTGTATTGCTCTTTGATCAACGCCTCGTTGTCGAGTGTTTCGTCCTTGGCGTAACCCCAATAATCTTTACGCACCTGTTGGTGCAGCCACTCGGCACAGGCCTCGGCCAGGCGATCAGCCAGGGCCTTGACCATAATCGAGTTGTAATCGTCGCCAGCATCTTGGTAGGCCTTGGCCACTTCTTCAGCGCCGATACCGGCGGTGGTGATGAAGCCACCGACATAATCGGTGATCTCAGTGTCTTTTGGCGCCACGAAGTCCGCCAGCGAGAAGTTTGGCTTGCCGTCGGTCTTGATGATTTGCTGGCGCAAATGATGCAGCTTGGCCAGTGGTTTGCCGTCATCGCCGTAGACTTCAATATCGTCGTCGCGTACCTGGTTGGCTGGCCAGAAACCGAATACCGCGCGGGCGCTGATCAGTTTCTCGTCGATCAGCTTGGCGAGCATCTCCTGCGCGTCGGCGTACAGCGCGGTCGCCGCCTCACCCACCACTTCGTCCTCGAGGATGCGCGGGAACTTGCCGGCCAGGTCCCAGGAGATAAAGAACGGCGTCCAGTCGATGTACTCGGCCAGGACTTTCAGATCGATATTGTCCAGCACCTTGGAACCGGTAAACGTCGGTTTGACCGGCTCATACGTGCTCCAGTCAAACTGTGGTTTCTTGGCGATTGCAACCGGGTAGCTCAGGCGTTCGGTACGGGCGCTGCGGTTGGCGGTGCGCTCGCGCACTTCAATGTAGTCAAGACGGGTTTTTTCGACGAACGCCGGTTTCAATTCCTTGGACAGCAACTGCGTGGCCACACCCACCGCGCGCGAGGCGTCGGTCACGTAGATCACTGCATCGTTGCTGTACTTCGGCTCGATTTTCACCGCCGTGTGCGCTTTGGAGGTGGTCGCGCCACCGATCATCAGCGGCAGGTAGAACTCCTGACGCTGCATTTCCCGGGCGACATGCACCATTTCATCCAGCGAAGGCGTGATCAAACCGGACAGGCCAATGATGTCGCATTTCTGCTCTTTGGCCACTTGCAGGATTTTTTCCGCCGGCACCATCACGCCGAGGTCGACGATGTCGTAGCCGTTACAGCCCAGCACCACGCCAACGATGTTTTTGCCGATGTCGTGCACGTCACCCTTGACCGTGGCCATCAGGATCTTGCCCTTGGCTTCCGGCTTGTCGCCTTTTTCCAGTTCGATGAACGGAATCAGGTGGGCCACGGCCTGTTTCATGACGCGGGCAGATTTTACTACCTGCGGCAGGAACATTTTGCCGGCACCGAACAGGTCGCCGACGATGTTCATGCCGGACATCAACGGGCCTTCGATGACCTCGATCGGGCGTGCGAACGACTGGCGTGACTCTTCGGTGTCTTCAACGATGTGCGTGGTGATGCCTTTTACCAGCGCATGTTCCAGCCGTTTGTTGACTTCCCAGCCGCGCCACTCTTCGGTTTCCGCTTCCTTGACGCTGCCGTCACCCTTGTACTTGTCGGCAATGGCGAGCAGGGCGTCGGTGCCTTCCGGGGTGCGGTTCAGCACCACGTCTTCAACCGCATCACGCAGCTCGGCCGGGATCTGGTCGTAGATCTCCAGCTGACCGGCGTTGACGATGCCCATGGTCAGGCCGTTGCGGATCGCATACAGCAGGAACACCGAGTGGATCGCCTCGCGTACCGGGTTGTTACCCCGGAACGAGAACGAAACGTTGGACACGCCGCCCGAGGTCAGTGCGTACGGCAGTTCATCGCGGATGTAAGCGCAGGCGTTGATGAAGTCCACGGCATAGTTGTTGTGTTCTTCAATGCCGGTGGCCACGGCAAAGATGTTCGGGTCGAAAATGATGTCTTCCGGCGGGAAGCCCACTTCGTTGACCAGGATGTCATAGGAGCGTTTGCAGATTTCTTTCTTGCGCGCTTCGGTATCGGCCTGGCCGGCTTCGTCGAAGGCCATCACCACCACGGCAGCGCCGTAGCGCTTGCACAGTTTGGCGTGATGGATGAACTGCTCGACGCCTTCTTTCATGCTGATCGAGTTGACGATGCCTTTGCCCTGAATGCACTTCAGGCCGGCTTCGATCACTTCCCATTTCGAGGAGTCGATCATGATCGGCACGCGGGAGATGTCCGGTTCACCGGCAATCAGATTGAGGAAGGTCACCATGGCCTTCTTCGAATCGAGCATCCCTTCGTCCATGTTGATGTCGATAATCTGCGCGCCAGCTTCGACTTGCTGCAGTGCGACTTCCAGGGCTTCGGTGTAGTTGTCTTCACGGATCAGGCGGGCGAACCGCGCGGAACCCGTGATGTTGGTCCGCTCGCCGACGTTGACGAACAACGAGCTGCGATCAATGGTGAACGGTTCCAGGCCTGACAGGCGGCACGCTTTCGGGATGTCCGGAATAACCCGGGGAGCGTAACCCGCCACGGCTTTTGCAATGGCTTCGATATGGCCTGGCGTGGTGCCGCAGCAACCACCGACGATGTTGAGGAAGCCGCTTTGGGCGAATTCTTCGATGACCTTGGCAGTTTCGACCGGCAGTTCGTCGTACTCGCCGAACTCGTTCGGCAGGCCGGCGTTCGGGTGCGCAGAAACGTGGGTGCTGGCCTTGTTCGACAACTCTTCCAGGTAGGGGCGCAATTCGCTGGCGCCGAGCGCGCAGTTCAGTCCCACCGAGATTGGCTTGGCGTGTGACACCGAGTTCCAGAACGCTTCGGTGGTCTGGCCTGACAGGGTGCGGCCGGACGCATCGGTAATGGTGCCGGAAATCATGATCGGCAATTCGACGCCCAGTTCTTCAAACACGCCCTGTACCGCGAAAATCGCGGCTTTGGCGTTCAAGGTGTCGAAGATGGTTTCGATCAGGATCAGGTCGGCGCCGCCTTCGATCAGGCCTTTGGTGGCCTCGGTGTAGTTCTCCACCAGTTCGTCGAAGGTCACGTTGCGATAGCCAGGGTTGTTGACGTCCGGCGACAAGGAGCAGGTGCGACTGGTCGGCCCGATCACGCCGGCAACGAAGCGCGGTTTGTCCGGCGTCTCGAGAGTCTTGGCGTCTGCGACCTTGCGCGCCAGCCGAGCGCCTTCTACGTTTAACTCGTAGGCCAGTTGCTGCATGCCATAGTCGGCCAGCGACACTTGAGTGGCGTTAAAGGTGTTGGTTTCCAGAATGTCGGCGCCGGCGTCGAGGTACGCTTTCTCGATAGCACCAATGACGTCCGGGCGAGTCAGTACCAACAGATCGTTGTTACCTTTGACGTCGCTCGGCCAGTCGGCGAAGCGTTTGCCGCGATAATCCTGCTCTTCGAGCTTGTAGCTCTGGATCATCGTGCCCATACCGCCGTCGAGAATCAGGATGCGCTCTTTGAGTGCGTGCTTGAAAGCTTGAAGGCGAAGGCTGCGATCGGACATTTGGACTACTCGGAAAGACCATTACGAAGGGCGGGGATAATAGCAAACCTGTGCGCTTTTAGAGCATGTCCCGGTTTTGCATGAATATCGTTCATGTTGGTGGCAGCGCCAGACCGGTAGAATCGCGCGTTTTTCATAACTGGGACCAAGGACATGTCGTATCGCGTCATCATCGGCAGTGTGTTGCTTTTGTTAAGCCTGAGTGCCGGTGCGCAGGATCCTGCCGTTTCGCCGGCAATTTCTTACAGCCGCGATATCCAGCCGATCTTCACCGAAAAGTGCGTGGCCTGCCATGCGTGCAACGACGCCGCGTGCCAGCTCAATCTTGGCAGTGGAGAGGGCGCAGCCCGTGGCGCGAACAAAATCCCGGTTTACGATGGCGAGCGCAGCACAGCTTCAGCGCCGACCCGGCTCTTTTTCGACGCTTTTGGCAAGCACGCCTGGCAGCAGAAGGGCTTCTACCCGGTGCTGGACAGTCAGGGCAGCCAGGCCTCGTTGATGGCGCGGATGCTTGAGCTGGGCCATAACGCACCGTTGCAGCCTAATGCCAAATTGCCGCAAGACATCGTTCTGGGTCTGAACCGCGAGAACATGTGTGCGATGCCGGCGGAATTTGAGGGTTATGCCAGCGCGCACCCTAAAGAAGGCATGCCACTGGCGGTCACTGGCCTGACTGATCGGCAATATCAAACATTGCAACGCTGGCTGGCGTCCGGCGCGCAGATCGACGAACAAAGCCTGGTGCCGAGTGCCGCAGAAGCGTCGCAAATCGTGCAGTGGGAAAATCTCCTTAACTCGCCAGGCGCTCGCGAGACCCTGGTGGGGCGCTGGTTGTTCGAGCATTGGTTTCTGGCCCACCTCTATTTCAAGGAGGGCGAGCCTGGGCATTTCTTCCAATGGGTGCGCTCGCGCACGCCAACCGGGCAGCCTATCGACCTGATCAGTACACGCCGCCCGAACGACGATCCAGGCACTCAGGTGTATTACCGTCTGTGGCCGGTGCAAGGCGTGATTGTGCAGAAAACCCACATCACCTATGCGCTGAGTGCGGCGAAGATGGCCCGCGTCAAAAGCCTGTTTTACAGCGGCAACTGGCAGGTTGACGCGTTGCCGGGCTACGGGCCGGAGCGTCGGGCGAATCCATTCAGTACCTTCGAGGCGATTCCGGCTCAGGCGCGTTACCAGTTCATGCTCGATAACGCTGAGTACTTTGTGCGCACCTTCATCCGTGGTCCGGTGTGCCGCGGCCAGATCGCGACGGATGTGATTCGCGATAATTTCTGGGTGATGTTCCAGGCGCCGGAACACGACCTTTATATCGTCGACCCTAACTATCGCGGTCAAGCCACGCCGTTGTTGGCCATGCCCGGGCAAAACGACGACGTGGGCAGCGTTCTGAGCTTGTGGCACGACTACCGCAATAAACGCAACCAGTACGAGGCCTTGCGCCGCGACAGCTACGCCGATGCGCCGGCACCGAGTTGGTCGACCTTGTGGGCGGGGAACGACAACGCGCTGCTGAGTATCTTCCGCCACTTTGACAGCGCTTCGGTTAACAAAGGCTTGATTGGTGACGTGCCGCAAACGATGTGGCTGTTCGATTTTCCGCTGCTGGAGCGCACGTATTATCAGCTGGCGGTCAACTTCGATGTCTATGGC
Source organism: Gordonia sp. IEGM753 (assembly GCF_050321825.1). Taxonomy (NCBI): domain Bacteria; kingdom Bacillati; phylum Actinomycetota; class Actinomycetes; order Mycobacteriales; family Gordoniaceae; genus Gordonia; species Gordonia sp. IEGM753. The sequence continues at coordinate 2,070,873 of NZ_JBNQGB010000001.1, read as the reverse complement.
AACGTCTCTCATCAGGCGCAGACACGCTTGTATTTCGACCTGATCCGCAACGGTGCCGAGCAGAACTTCTTGCGCCTGATGCCTGCCGACTCGCGCGATGATTACCTCGACGATTGGTACCAGAGCAGCGGTCAATTCAAAATGTGGCTGGATTACGAGTCGATCGATGACGACAAGCCGACGGCGCTCAAGCTTGACGAAAAGGACCCGAAGCGCGACTTCGCGAAGCAGTTGCTGGCCCGTTACGGCGACCTCAACGCCAGCCCCGACCCTATCAATCGTTGCGACGGTGCCTACTGTTCACGGCCCAACATCGACCCGCAGTTGCAGGCCGCCGAGCAGTCGCTCAGTCGCTTGACGTCACGGCCGGCCGCGGGGCTGAAGGTGATTGACCAACTACCCGAAGCCACCATGCTGCGCATCGAAACCTCAACCGGCAAACGCGAAATCTACAGCTTGCTGCGTAACCGGGCGCACAGCAACGTGGCGTTTATTCTGGGTGAATCACTGCGTTACCAGCCGGGTCTGGACACGCTGACCATTTTCCCTGGTGTGCTCAGCAGCTATCCGAATTTCATGTTCAACATCCCGGCCGACCAGGTGCCGGATTTCGTCAGCGCCATGGAAAACGCCAAGGACGCCAACCGCTTTGAAAAAATCGTCGAACGCTGGGGAATTCGCCGCAGCCATCCGCAATTCTGGTTCTACTTCCACGACTTGAGCCAATACATCCGCGAAACCAACCCGGTGGAGGAGGGTGTGCTGGACATGAACCGGTACGAGAATCTTTGATCGACTTTTGATGGCCTCCCGCTGTCGGACTCTACAGGCGCCATTTATTTCTGGTGGGCGCGGTGGTTGCGGGAGGGCCGTCAATGTTGATTTCGGTACAGGCGCTGCGTGCGCTCGCGGCCTGGACGGTGGTTTGCCACCATTTCATGCAGATATTTTTCGACTTCCACGCACGTGGTCCGATAGGTCAGATGTTCATCGACAAAGGCGCGGTCGGCGTCGACATTTTCTTCGTCATCAGCGGTTTGGTGATCTTCCTCTCAACCGAAGGTAAATCGCTGCCGCCGGCGCGTTTTCTGCTTTATCGATTGATTCGTATCGTGCCTGCGTACTGGTTGTACTCGGTGTTGATGGCATTGGCGGTGGTCTTCGCCAGACCCGTGTTGCCCGATCAAACGGTCGACTGGTCGCACTTCCTGATGTCGCTGCTGTTTATCCCTTCTGAAAACCCCGGCGGCTACGGCATCTACCCCACGCTCAATGTCGGCTGGACCCTAAACTACGAAATGCTCTTCTACGTGTTGTTTGCGTGGGCGCTGCTGTTTCGTTTGCAGGTTCGCCTGCTGATCGTCGCAGCCCTGCTATTTGCTGTTTGCCGGGCCTGGACTGACTGGGGCTGGATCAGCGAGTTCTACCGTTCGGACATCGTCTATGAGTTTCTATTGGGTATCGCCATCGGCATGATCTACCGTCGTGGCTGGATAAAACCCGGTTTGAGCCTGCCCTTGCTGGGCATCGCCTTGGCCTTACTGGCGATTTATCACGTGCAGCCCCAACCGCGGTTTCTGGCGTGGGGCGTACCAAGTGCGATTTTGGTGGCGTGTTGCATGGCACTGGAGCGCTATTTCGAGAACAAACGCCTGCTCAAGTTGCTGGGCGATTGCTCCTATTCCGTGTACTTGATGCACGTTCTGGTGCTGTCGGCCGGTGGTTTTATCGCACAGCGTTATGGGGTGAATCCCTACGTGATGTTTGTGGTTTGTGCTTTGACTATTGGCCTTGGGTCTTGGGCAAGTTACGAATGGATCGAAAAAAGCAGCTATCGGTGGCTAAAAGACCGAATTGACGGCGAACCTGCGAAAAGATCGAAGCCAGTGCTTTCCCGACAAAAATACTAGGACTTTGTGCGGCGCGATGATTGGCGTAAACTGCGCCCAAGCCTGCGAGGAGTTTCCATGACCGCTATTACCATCACTGACGCCGCCCACGATTATCTGGCTGATCTGCTTTCCAAGCAGAACACCCCAGGCATCGGCATCCGCGTCTTCATCACCCAGCCTGGCACCCAGTACGCCGAAACCTGCATTGCTTACTGCAAGCCGGGCGAAGAAAAACCGGAAGACACGGCACTGGGGCTGAAAAGCTTCACTGCCTATATCGATTCGTTCAGCGAAGCTTTTCTGGATGATGCGGTCGTCGATTACGCCACCGACCGCATGGGCGGCCAACTGACCATCAAGGCGCCAAACGCCAAAGTCCCGATGGTCAACGCCGACAGCCCGGTCAATGAGCGCATCAATTACTACCTGCAAACCGAAATCAACCCGGGGCTTGCGAGCCACGGCGGTCAGGTCAGCCTGATCGATGTGGTTGAAGACGGCATTGCCGTGCTCAAGTTCGGCGGCGGTTGCCAGGGCTGCGGCCAGGCAGACGTCACCCTTCGCGAAGGCATCGAGCGCACGTTGCTCGAGCGTATTCCCGAGCTTAAGGGTGTGCGTGACGTTACCGACCACACGCAGAAAGAAAACGCCTACTACTAAGGGCGTTCGCTGCGAAAAAAAACGTCGCGGTGGCGACGGAGCTTGCTCCCATCAATTGCGCAGCAGTCGCAAAGCAGCTAATGCATTTTCCCGTGATGAATGCATTGGCTGTCGTTGGGCCGCATAGCGGTCCTGCGCGAGCATGCTCACTCGCCACCAACGCTTCAGGACCTGTACAGATGCGCATGCCCTGCGCGATACAGCGATGACTCACTGAAGTGATCACTGCCTAATACCCGACCCACCAATATCAACGCCGTGCGCCGAAACCCTTTGGCTTCAACCTTCCCGGCGATGTCCGCAAGCGTTCCCACCACCCAATCCTGATCCGGCCAGGTCGCGCGATGAATCACCGCGATTGGACAGTCGGCGCCGTAATGCGGCAGCAGTTCAACAATGATTTTTTGCAGATGATTGACCCCCAGGTGGATCGCCATCGTCGCGCCGTGCTGTGCCAGATTCCCCAGCTCCTCACCTGCTGGCATCGCGGTCTTGTCGGCATAGCGGGTCAAGATTACGCTTTGAGATACGTCTGGCAGCGTCAATTCAGCGCCCAGCAGTGCCGCGCACGCTGCGGTGGCAGTGACGCCGGGGACGATCTCAAATGCAATTTCGAGTTCGCGCAGGTAACGAATCTGCTCGCCAATCGCTCCATACAGGCTCGGATCGCCGGAATGTACGCGCGCCACATCCTGCCCCTTGGCATCAGCGGTCTTGATCAGCTCGATGATCTGTTCCAGGTGCAATTCAGCGCTGTTTACAACCAACTCCGCGCTGTGTCCTTGCAGCACCGCCTCTGGCACCAGCGAGCCGGCGTAGATGATTACCGGACACGTGCGAATCAGCCGCTGGCCTTTGACGGTGATCAATTCCGGGTCGCCGGGACCTGCGCCAATGAAGAAGACGGTCATCGTCATTTCCTGTCAGAAAAAGGGTTAGGCGGGTCTTCAGATGAAGATCGCTCATGATGGACGGGGGGATTATCGGGGAATTTATACAGCGCAGGCCAATGCCAGGGTGGCCTGAGCGTATTTTTGTCGTGAAATCAGTAGCGTTGCCGGTGACTGCGCCAGGTGTTCCGCAAGCGCCAATGCTGCGCTTTCTGCGACGCCGTAGCAGCCGGTGCGTTCGAAAGCGATTTGCGAGCGATGGCTGAGTTGCGTTTGGTACCTGGCCAGTTGTTCGCTGCTGAAGTAGCTCAGTGGCAACTCAAGCTCTGCGGCCAATTCGAGCAGGCCAGGCTCGTCGCGCTTCAGGTCGATAGTGGCCAGGGCAACTATCTGGTGCAATTCGATGCGGTGAGCCTGTAATGCCTGCTCCAGCAATGCTCGCAAGGTACCGGCGGGGCAGCCGCGTTGGCAGCCCAGGCCGACCACTAAAGTCGGCGCTGTGCCGGGTTCACTCATGCGTGGTATTGGCCATCGCTTTTGCGGCGGAACAACCATGCGCTGATCAGGCCCAAGGCCAGCCAGAACACCACGTTGGTCAGCTGCGAAGCGATTTTGAATTGCGATTCCAGTGCTTCCGGGGCCAGCATCGAGTGCACTTCCGGTTGCGGTGCGCCGATCACGTGCGGAACGGCCAGGATTGCCACGCCCAGTACTTTCATCAGCCAGTGGCGACTGAACACGATCAATGCAATGCCGACAGCCGTTGAGGCAGCGGTGCCGATCCACCAGAGTTGCCGCTGGGCCAGATCAGCCGCTGCGGTGCCCGGCAGTTCGGGTGGCAGGCCCAGGGTTGGCGCCAGCACAAATGTCGCGTAACCGGCCAGGCCCCAGAGCAAGCCCTGGGACGTTTTGGTCGGGGCGCGCAAGGTGTACAGGCCCGCCAGCATCAGGGCGAAACCAACGGCGACTACCAGGTTGCCGCCGGTGGTCGATGCAACGCGCTGCCAGCCATTCTCCGGCTCCCAGGCTTCGGCATCGTGAGTATGGCCGGCCATGGCGGCGGCATCGTGTTCGTGAACTTCAACCGCCGCTGGCTCGGATTTTTCGTAGGTCTCGGCCTGCAAAATCAACGGGGCCACCCAAAAACTTTGCAACAGGGTCAGCAGGAGGGCGGCCAGCAGACCGGTAAAACCTGCGGTTTGAGCAATACGCTTGATCATGTCGGCAGGTCTCAATGGCACGGGAATGCGGAGCTGTGACGGGTGTCATGAGCAGCGTTGTGTACCGCTTCAATGTGCGAGAAACCGGCGAAATACACCAGGCACGCGCCAAGGATCGACGCACAAATGGCGGCGGTCAGGCGTTGGCTCAGGGTTGTGGTGCTGCTGGCGGTACTGTGCTTGGTGCTGCTGATGGTCGACATGGCGCTTCCCTCTGGTCTGTCAGCGGGTGATAAGGGGCGCATGCAAAACCCCCGCGAGTCGGGCGCGCAGGGGTGCAAACAGCGCCCGCCCACCGCGGGTTTGTTATTCAGTGATCGTAGTGGTCACTTTGTGTTACTGGCCGGTCTCCGGGCTCACGAGGGGGTTCGGCTGTCGCCTTGACCTGCAAGAATCACCTTCCCATGCCGAACTGCTGGCACAGTGGTTTTGATTCTTCGCTCGTTTACCGTTGCGGGGGCAGCACCGGACTGACATGGCTTTAGAGTAAAGCACATGATTCACCGGTTTCCCGTTTCACCCTGTGAAGGGCACCCGTAACAAGATGCGTAGGAGACCATGGGCGAGGGTTTGACGTCAATTGGCAAGGGTTCTCAATTAGCTCAGGTGTGTTTTTTGTGGCGAGGGGATTTATCCCCGCTCGGCGGCGAAGCCGTCGCCAATAGACACCGGGGCCGCTTCGCTGCCTAACGATAAATCCCCTCGCCACAAGAGATTGACCGGCCACCAGACGATGCGTAGCCTTGCGCTTTCGAGGTTCTTCGGCGTTTGCCGAAGCTAAGAAGGGAACGCGGTCGATGCCGCGGCTGCCCCCGCAACTGTGAACGGTGTTGTTCGCTGCCACGCCACTGCGAAGCCTGTTTAACGGCTTCGCGGGAAGGCGCAGCGAATGCCGGGCCAACGCCCTGCACGCCGTCAGCCAGGAGACCTGCCTCGTCATAGATTCTCACTACAACCGGGCGGGGTGATCCGGTGGCGAAATCTTCCGCGCAACTGTCGCAGCGGTCGTCGTCCCGTATGCCCGCCACCTTGCCAAAGGGCATCCGATGAAAACACTGGCCAAACTTCCCGTCACCATCGTTACCGGCTTCCTCGGCTCGGGCAAAACCACGTTGCTGCGGCACATGCTCGACAACGCCCAGGGGCGCCGCATTGCGGTCATCGTCAACGAATTTGGCGAACTGGGTATCGACGGTGAAATCCTCAAGCAGTGCTCCATTGGCTGCACTGAAGAAGAGGCCAACGGCCGCGTCTACGAACTGGCCAATGGCTGCCTGTGCTGCACCGTGCAGGAAGAGTTTTTCCCGGTGATGCGCGAACTGGTCGCGCGTCGCGGCGACCTCGATCACATTCTCATCGAAACCTCTGGGCTGGCCCTGCCAAAGCCTTTGGTCCAGGCCTTCCAATGGCCGGAAATCCGCAGTGCTTGCACGGTTGACGCGGTGATTACCGTGGTTGATAGCCCAGCCGTGGCTGCCGGTACTTTCGCCGCGTTCCCGGACCAGGTCGATGCCCAGCGTAAACTGGACCCGAACCTGGATCACGAATCGCCGCTGCACGAGTTGTTTGCCGATCAACTGGCCAGCGCCGACCTGGTGATCCTCAACAAATCCGACCTGATCAGTGCCGAAGACCTGGCCCGTGTGCGCCTGGAAGTCGCTGAAGAACTGCCGCCCGCCGTGAAAGTAATTGAAGCGAGTAGCGGCCGCGTGCCGCTGGACGTGTTGATTGGCCTCGGCGCCGGTTCCGAAGAACACATCGATAGCCGTCATAGCCATCACGATCACCATCATGAAGGCGAAGACGACCACGATCACGATGCCTTCGATTCGATCTCCATCGAGCTGCCGCAAGCCGATGAAAACCTGCTGATGGATGCGCTGACGCAACTGGTGGTCAAGCACGGCATCTTGCGCGTCAAGGGTTTTGCGGCAATCCCGAACAAGCCGATGCGTTTGCTGATTCAGGGCGTGGGCACGCGTTTCGACAAGCATTTCGACCGGCAGTGGGGCGCCGATGAAGCGCGCACCACACGCCTGGTGTTGATCGGCCAGGAACTGGATGCGGCGCAACTCGAAGCGCAATTGCGCGCTGCGCTCAGCGTCTAACCCATGCACCTGCTCAGGACCCAGCCCGGCGGTTTCGTGTCGGATGACAACATTGCCGACCTTGGACAAACCCCCGCCGAACTGGTGATCCTGTGCAGTGGTGATTCCAGCCTGGCGCTGCTCGCCGAAGCGGCGCAGCAATTGCCCGACGATTACCCGAGCGTGCGTCTGGCCAACCCGATGCAGGTGCAAAATCACGCCTCGGTTGACCTGTATGTCGACCAGGTGTTGCGCCATGCCAAGGTCATCCTGATTTCGCTGCACGGCGGCATTGGCTATTGGCGCTATGGTGTCGAGCGTCTGGTGCAACTGGCCGAGCGTGGTGTGCAGCTGATTCTGGTGCCGGGCGATGACCGTCCAGACCCCGAACTCAGCGATCTGAGCACGGTTGACGCGGGCGAACGTGACCGGCTCTGGCAATACCTGCGTCAGGGCGGCATGAGCAATGCCCTGGACTTTTTTCGCTGCCTGGCCAATCGTTGGCTAGCCCGTGACTATGCCTGGGCCGAACCGCAAACGCTGCCACGCACCGCGATCTATCACCCGCAAAAAAGCCCCGCAGTCCTCAGCGATTGGCAAGCCGAATGGCAGGTCGGTCAACCGGTCGCGGCGGTGCTGTTTTACCGTTCACATTTGCAAGCGGCCAATACTGCTTTCATCGATATTTTTTGCCAGCGTTTGCAGGCGGCAGGGCTTAACCCATTGCCGATTGCGCTGGCCAGTCTAAAAGAGCCAGGTTGCCTCACCGTGGTCGAAGATTTGCTGGACGAGGTTGAAGCGGCGGTGATCTTGAACACCACCGGTTTCGCCCAGTCGAGCCCTGAAGCGCCGCATTTGCGACCGTTTCGGCGCAACATTCCGGTTATCCAGGCCATCTGCGCCCAAGACAACGAGCCTGGTTGGCGGGCGAGCGAGCAGGGATTGGGCCCGCGAGACCTGGCAATGCACATCGCCTTGCCGGAACTGGACGGGCGAATCATCAGTCGCCCGATCAGCTTCAAGGACCTGGCCTGGCGCAGTGAGCGCAGTCAGTCGGATGTGGTTTGCTATCGGGCGCAACCCGAGCGCATGGATTTTGTCGCGCAACTGGCGCGGCGCTGGAGTGATCTGGCGCGAGTGCCCAACGCCGATAAACGCATTGCCCTGATTCTGGCCAATTATCCGACCCGTGACGGTCGTATCGGCAATGGCGTGGGCCTTGATACACCGGCGGCGGCGCTTAATATCTTGCGTGCGCTGCATCAGCACGGTTATCCGTTGCCGGCTGAGTTACCCGCCAGCGGCACGGATTTGATCCAGCAACTGCTCGGTGGCGTCAGCAACGACCTCGACACCCTCGACCAGCGTCCTTGCCATCAAAGCCTTGCGCTGGATGACTACAATCGGATGTTCGATGCGCTGCCCGAGGCCAACCGACAAGCGGTGCTGGAGCGTTGGGGGGCGCCACAAAACGATCCGATGTTTCGAGGCGCACGAATGATGATCGCCGGGCTGCGTTTCGGCCAGACCTTCGTTGGCATTCAACCGGCGCGCGGTTATCAGGTCGATCCCAGTGCGGTGTACCACGACCCGGACCTGGTGCCGCCCCACGGCTACCTGGCGTTCTATTTCTGGCTGCGCAATACCTATGGCGCCCACGGGGTGATTCATGTTGGCAAGCATGGCAACCTCGAATGGCTGCCAGGCAAAGGCGTCGGATTGTCAGAGCATTGCTGGCCGGATGCACTGCTGGGGCCGCTGCCGAATATTTACCCGTTTATCGTCAATGATCCGGGCGAGGGCGCTCAAGCCAAGCGCCGCACCCAAGCGGTGATCATCGATCACCTGATGCCGCCGCTGACCCGCGCTGAAACCTACGGGCCACTGCGTAATCTCGAGTTGCTGGCCGACGAGTATTACGAGGCGCAATTGCTGGATCCGCGACGTGCACGAGAACTGCAGCGCGATATCCTGCAACTGGTTCGCGAAACGCACATCGACCGTGAACTGCAACTGGACGAAAAGCTCGACAGCGATGCCGATGCTGCGATCTGGTTGCCACGCCTCGACACGTATTTGTGTGACTTGAAAGAGTCGCAAATTCGCGATGGTTTGCACATTTTTGGCGAGTCGCCGACCGGACGCCTGCGCATCGATACGTTGCTTGCGTTGCTGCGCATTCCACGTGGCGATGGTCGCGGCGCGCAGTCGAGCTTGTTGCGGGCGTTGGCCAAGGCCTTTGGCCTGGGATTCGATCCGCTGGATTGCGCGCTGGCCGAACCCTGGAACGGTCCGCAGCCTGCCGAGTTGCAAGCCGTGCTTAACGACGTTTGGCGCACCGCAGGCGACACCCGCGAACGTCTGGAACTGTTCGCCGCGCAGCTGATCTCGCACGTCCTGGATGCCAACCCCGATCCCTGTGGCAACACGCCCTTGTGGCGAGAGGATTCATCCCCGTCGGGTCGCGAAGCGGCCCCGGAAATGGGGTCGATTGCACAGTCCATCGGGGATGAATCCCCTCACCACGAAGGCTGGCGCCCACCGGGATCAGGTGGGTCTGATGTAAGCGCCATCATCGACAGCCTTCGCGAAGTGGTTGCTCCAAGACTGGATGCCTGTGGGCCTGCTGAAATGCGCGGTTTGCTCGATGCGCTTAGTGGTCGTTTCGTCCCGGCGGGCCCCAGTGGTGCACCGAGCCGCGGACGTCTGGACGTATTGCCCACCGGGCGCAACTTCTACTCGGTGGACGTGCGTAACCTGCCGACCACCACCGCGTGGCGCATCGGTTTCCAGTCGGCGAGTCTGATTCTGGAACGGCACCTGCAGGACCACGGCGATCACCTGCGCCAACTCGGATTATCCGTATGGGGCACCGCCACCATGCGCACTGGCGGCGACGACATCGCCCAAGCCATGGCGCTGATGGGCGTGCGTCCGGTGTGGGCGACTGGCAGTCAGCGGGTCGATGACTTCGAGATTCTACCGCTGAGCTTGCTCGACCGTCCCCGGGTGGACGTGACCTTGCGCGTGTCCGGATTTTTTCGTGATGCCTTCGCCAATCTGATTCGCCTGTTCGATGCCGCAGTGCAGGCGGTTGCGGGGCTTGACGAGCCGGACGACCTCAACCCTCTGGCCGCCAAAGTGCGTGCCGAACGCGAAGCTTTGATGCACTCCGGGCTGGACGAAGACGCCGCCCGGCGACAGGCCGGCTGGCGAATCTTCGGTGCCAAACCCGGGGCATACGGCGCGGGCGTGCAGGGCGCGATTGACGGGCGTTTGTGGCAAAGCCGCGAAGACCTTGCCGAGGTTTATCTGAACTGGGGCGGTTACGCGTACGGCGGCGCCGACGAAGGCACTGCCGCCCGCGAGCAGTTCGCCCAGCGTTTGAGCCAGGTGCAAGCCGTGCTGCAAAACCAGGATAACCGTGAACATGACCTGCTCGATTCCAACGACTACTACCAGTTTCAAGGCGGCATGCTGGCGGCCGTTGAAAGCCTGAGCGGCGAAGCGGCAGCCAGTTATCACGGTGATCACAGCCAACCGGATTTGCCGAAAATCCGCACCTTGAAGGAAGAGCTGAACCGGGTGATTCGATCACGCGCCGCCAACCCGAAGTGGATCGAAGGCGTCAAGCGGCACGGCTATAAAGGTGCGTTTGAAATGGCAGCAACAGTCGACAACCTGTTCGCGTTCGACGCCACCACGCAATTGATCGACGATCACCAGTACGCGTTGCTGGCCGATGCCTATTTGCTTGATCCGGCAACCCGCGATTTTGTGCGCGAACATAATCCGCATGCCTTGCGCGATATGACAGAGCGCATGCTGGAAGCCCAACAGCGCGGCATGTGGAAGGCCCCGGGCGAATACCGTGAGGCGCTGGAAAACCTGCTGCTGGACATCGAAGAAGACCGTTAACGCGTTGATGGAACATCGACCACGACCGAGATTTAACCATGACCGATACTCCGCATTTCCCGCTCTGTGCCGTGGTCGGCGCCGACGAACTGAAACTCGCGCTGTGCCTCACCGCCATCGACCCGAAAATCGGTGGTGTGCTCATTGAGGGGCCGCGCGGCATGGCTAAGTCGACCTTGGCCCGTGGCCTCGCCGACCTGTTGGCCAGCGGTCAATTTGTCACCTTGCCACTGGGCGCGACTGAAGAGCGCCTGGTCGGCACGCTGGACCTCGATGCGGCGCTCAGCGAAGGCCGGGCGCAGTTTTCCCCCGGTGTATTGGCCAAGGCTGACGGCGGCGTGCTGTACGTCGATGAAGTCAACTTGCTGCCGGATCATCTGGTGGATCTGTTGCTGGACGTCGCCGCCAGCGGCACCAACCTGATAGAACGCGACGGTATTTCGCATCGGCATTCAGCCAGGTTCGTGCTGATCGGCACCATGAACCCGGAAGAGGGTGAACTGCGCCCACAACTGCTCGACCGTTTCGGCTTGAACGTCGCGCTCAGTGGTCATGCCTTGCCGGCCGAGCGCGGGCAGATTATCCGTCGACGGCTGGATTTCGACAGCGATCCGCACCGTTTCTGCGCTCAATGGGAACATCAGCAGCAAGCACTGCGTGAACAATGCGAAAAGGCGCGCGGTGCCTTGGCCAGCATTCCCCTGGACGATGCCGCGCTGGCAGACATTACCGAGCGTTGCTTTGCTGCCAGTGTCGATGGCTTGCGCGCCGACCTGGTGTGGCTGCGCGCCGCCCGTGCGCATGCTGCATGGCGCGGGTCGACGGCGATTGCCAAGGAAGACATCGACGCGGTTGCCGAGTTTGCCTTGCGCCACCGCCGCCGCGAACCAACGCCGCCTGCACCGTCGCAGAGTACGCCACCGTCCAGCCAGCAAGCCGACCCCGGGGATAATCGGAACCAGGGTCAATGGGGTGAAATGCCCGCGCAAGCGCTACCGGTTGGTGCTCGGCGTGAAGTGCCGAGCTGGCCAAAAAAGCCTTAGGCATTCGCCCTCGATCTGATGCGGGGGCGAATGCCAAACCCCGCGCAGGACGGCTGGACGCAGGTAAACAGGGCAAGCGTCATGCGGCGCGTAGCGGATCAATCAACTGGTCTGGCACCTTGCTTAACGGGCGGCCAAAGCAGCGTAAAGACGTGCTGTTTCACCTGCGAACCCGGTCACCCCATGAACTATGGCTGGTGATCGTCGATGCCTCGGCCTCGACACGCCGGCATCAGGCATTGAGTGATGCCAAGGGATTACTGGCGCAGTTGTTCGATGACGCCTACCGGCAACGTGCGCGTCTGGCCTTGCTGACGGCTAGTGGCAATCTGCCGCAATGGCAGGTTCAAGGCTTGAAAGCCTCTAGCGGTTTGCGCTCATGGCTGGAGGAATTAGGGGCGGGCGGAGGTACGCCGTTGCTGGCGGCACTGATTGAAGCTGGCCATTGGTTGGCGGCCAGGCAGAAGCGTTTCCCCGCAGAGCAGCAACGTTTGTTGCTGGTCACGGATGGCCGGTTGAAGCAGTGGTCACTGTTGCCAGCGCTGGCGTGTCCGGGGTTGTTGATTGATATCGAGCGCGGACCGATTCGGCTGGGGCGGGCGAAGCAGCTCGCGGCTGATTTGCAGGTTGACTATCGGCACATTGATGACCTGTTTTCAAACTGAGTGATGGGTTAAGTGACTTTGTTGTCCGGCGCACCGGCGATGGCGGTTCCAAAGACGCCATCGCTGCCAAGTCAGACGCCTACGGTCCGGTGGTGCCTGCCCAGATTGACGCTCCGAACCCAAATCCCGTAGGAAACCGGCTTGCCGGTGATGACGATTCCGAAGACGCCATCGCTGGCAAGCCAGTCTCCTACGGATCTGTTGTGGTGCCTGGGTTGATGCCCCGAACACAAATCCCGTAGGAAACCGGCTTGCCGGTGATGGCGATTTCAAAGACGCCATCGCTGGCACGCCAGACGCCTACGGTCCGGTGGTGCCTGCCCAGATTGACGCCCCGAACACAAACCCCGTAGGAAACCGGCTTGCCGGTGATGGCGATTTCAAAGACGCCATCGCTGCCAAGCAAGACGCCTACGGTCCGGTGGTGCCTGGGTTGATGCCCCGAACCCAAATCCCGTAGGAAACCGGCTTGCCGGTGATGGCGATTCCAAAGACGCCATCGCTGGCAAGCCAGACTCCTACGGATCGGTGGTGCCTGCCCAGATTGACGCCCCGAACACAAATCCCGTAGGAAACCGGCTTGCCGGTGATGGCGATTCCGAAGACGCCATCGCTGGCAAGCCAGTCTCCTACGGATCTGTTGTGGTGCCTGGGTTGATGCCCCGAACCCAAATCCCGTAGGAAACCGGCTTGCCGGTGATGACGATTCCAAAGACGCCATCGCTGGCAAGCCAGACGCCTGCATCGCGAAAGGGGCGACGTGGTTTTCAGCGGAACAAATTAGTCCGCGCCAACTCGATCACTTCATCGCCGCGCCCGCTCATTACTGCCTTGAGCATGTACAGGCTGAACCCTTTTGCCTGTTCCAGCTTGATGGTCGGCGGCATCGCCAACTCTTGCGTCGCCGTAATCACGTCCACCAGCACCGGCCCATCGTGCGCTAACGCGCGGCGCAACGCCGGCTCCAGTGCCTCGGACTCTTCAACGCGAATCCCCAGGATACCCATGGCATTGGCCATGGCGGCAAAGTCCGGGTTATGCAAATCAGTACCGGTGTCGAGCAGGCCGCTCGACTTCATTTCCATTGCCACGAAACCCAATGACGCGTTGTCGTAAACGATGATTTTCACTGGCAACTTCAACTGCGCGAGCGAGATGAAGTCGCCCATCAGCATGCTGAAACCACCATCACCGGACAGCGAAATCACCTGACGGTCGGGAAACGCCGCTTGTGCGCCAATGGCCTGCGGCATGGCGTTGGCCATCGAACCATGATTGAACGAACCCAGCAGGCGACGCTTGCCGTTCATCTTCAGATACCGCGCCGCCCATACGGTTGGCGTGCCGACGTCGGCGGTGAAAATCGCGTCTTCATCAGCCAATTCGCTGAGCAGGCGGGTGAGGTATTGCGGATGAATCGGGCGACCCGCGGCGGAAGGTTTGGCAAGGTCGTCCAGCCCTTGGCGAGCCTTCTCGTAGTGCTTGAGCGAGGACTCAAGAAAGCTCCGGTCGGCGCGGTAAGGCAGGCGTGGCAACAGCGCCGCCAGGGTTTCGCTGACATCGGCGGCTATACCAAGATCCAGCGTGGCTCGGCGGCCGAGCGCTTGCGGATCATGGTCGATCTGGATGATGGTCGCGTCGGTAGGGTAGAACTGCCGATACGGAAAGTCAGTGCCCAGCATCACCAGCGTGTCGCAGTTGAGCATCGCGTGATACCCCGAACTGAAGCCGATCAGCCCGGTCATGCCGACGTCGTACGGGTTATCCCACTCCACGTGTTCCTTGCCGCGCAGGGCATGCACCACTGGCGCACCGAGCGCATCGGCCAATGCCACCACCTGATCGTGCGCGCCGGCACACCCGGCACCGCACATCAATGTCACGGCTTTACTGCGGGTCAACAACTCCACCAGCCGATCCAGATCATGTGGCGCCGGCAAGGTGCGAGGTTGGGCAAGTGCTGGCCAGGGTTTGAGGTTGTCCTCGACTTCCGTCAAGGCCACATCGCCCGGAATCACTACCACCGCCACACCCCGATTGAGGATTGCACTGCGCATCGCGCGATGCAGCACCTGGGGCATTTGTGCCGGGTTGCTCACCAGTTCGATAAAGTGGCTGCACTCCTTGAACAGTTCCTGCGGATGGGTTTCCTGGAAGTAGTTGAGGCCGACCTCGGACGAAGGAATTTGCGCAGCAATCGCCAACACCGGAACGTGGTTCCTGTGGCAATCGAACAGACCGTTGATCAAGTGCAGATTGCCCGGCCCACAACTGCCGGCACACACCGCCAGCTCTCCAGTGACCGCCGCTTCGGCGCCTGCGGCAAAGGCTGCGACCTCTTCGTGACGCACGTGCATCCACTCGATGCTGTCCATGGTACGCAACGCATCGGTCAAGCCGTTCAAGCTGTCGCCGGTCAGGCCCCAGATGCGTTTGACGCCGGCCTGTTCCAGGGTGGTTGCCAGTTGCTGGGCAATGGTGATTTTCGCCATGGGGTGCTCCAGTGATCAGTGAGTTGTCCGTCGGGTTAAAAGATGACAACTGAGCGGCGCGCATGACTCCCCGGTTATTTGCTGGCGAGGGAAAAAGCCTTTGGCGTCGGGATCGGATTGCGCATCAGTGTCCCCACCAGCAGTGCCCCCAACAGCCCAAGCCAGCCTGCGACCCACAACAACAGGCTGAAACCACCGACAAATGCCTGGCGTGCCAAGGGTTCGACTATCGGCCGCGCCGTTTCCGGCAGCAGGCTCAGCGCCGCCGCCATGTCACCCGCCACCACGCGTGAGGCTATGCCTTGGGTTTGGTCCAGCCATTGCGGCCCCTGTACTGACAGGCTGGCGTGCAGCAGTGACTCGGTGTGGCTGGACAACAACGCCCCGTACACACCGATCGCCAGCACGATGGCGCTGAAGCGCATGGTGGTGCTCATGCCGGAGGCCATCCCGGTGCGTTCGCGTGGCACACAGGCCATGATGTTTTTCTGCGTGTCGCCGTTCAATAACCCGGCGCCGGCGCCCGTCACCGCAATCGCCAAGGCGAAGGGCAGGTAACCTGCGTTGTTGACGGCCCATGCACAGAGCAAGTTACCGACGCTTACCAGTGTCAAACCGGTGGCCATCAATGTGGCCGGTGCTACCCGCTGCGCCAGACGCACACCGATACGCGGGCACATCAGCATGGTCAGGGCAAACGGCAGCATGCCCAGGCCAGAGGCGATGGCTGAAAAACCGAGGCCGTTTTGCAGGTAGAAAGGCAGCAGGGTCATCATGACTTGTGCGCAACCGGCGTAGGCAAACATGCCCAGCAGTGCACCGATAAATCGCGGATGCCGGAACAGCGACAGGTCGACCATCGGCCGCTGCTGGCGCTGTTCAATCACCACAAACAGCCCCAGTAACAGCGCGCCTGCGATCATTCGGACATAGGTCAGCGGGTTGCTCCAGCCGATGCGGTTGGCTTCGATCAGGCCCCAGATAAGGCACAACAGGCTCGCACTGAATGCCAGGCTTCCCCAAGGGTCAAGGCGTGCTGCCTCGGGATCACGGGATTCAGGCACCGCACGCCACACCATGAACATCAAACACACGCCTACCGGCACATTGAGATAAAAAATCCAGCGCCAGCCAATGTATTCGGTGATCAGCCCGCCAACGGTCGGTGCGGCAGTCATCGCCACGCCCATGCAGGCCCCCCAAAATGCCCAGGCCCTGGCACGTTCAACCTCATCGTGAAAAATATGCCCGATGGACGCCAGCGCGGAGGTCAGCAGCAGTGCCGCGCCGATACCTTTGATAGCGCGTGCGATGTCCAGCCACACTGCCGTCGGCGCGGCACCGCAGCCTACGGAGGCGAGGATGAAAATACCCAAGCCCCAGAGCAGGGTTTTCTGCCGGCCAAAGCGGTCGGCAATGCTGCCCGCAGGTAACAGCAGCGCGGCGAAGGCCAGCATGTAGGCGCTGACCACCCACTCGATGTCGGCGAAATTGGCGCCCAGGTCGCGAGCAATGGTCGGCAAGGTCACCGCAACAATGTTGGTGTCGAGCACAATCAATGAACAGACACCTGAGGCAATAAGTAAGGTCAGGCGCGGGCTCACCTTGGGTTTGACGTACATGGCGAAATATCTCTACTGTGAAGTGGTTAAAGATTAACGCTGGCAAGTGATTGCACTGTTAGGCGTAACTCGTCACTTCATTACCTTTGAGCTAACGCCGTTATGGAAATTCGTCACTTTCGCTACTTTCTGGCCGTCGCCCGGCAGCGCAACTTCACCCGCGCCGCCGAACAACTGGGCATTGCACCGCCAACCCTGAGCCGGCAGATCCAGGACATGGAGCACGAACTCGGTACGCGGCTGTTTGTTCGCCAGCAACGCGAAGTGAGCCTGACCGAGGCGGGTGCTGCGCTGATGATCGAGGCGGCGGCAACGGTACGCCAATTTGAGTCAGCCCAACGTCATGCCCAGCGAGCGGGGCGAGGCGACACGGGTCATATCGAATTGGGTTACGTGGCTTCTGCGGTTTACACAGGGTTGCTGCAAAAGCAGGTGCAGGCCTTCAGTCTCGAATGCCCCGAGGTGAGTCTCAGTGTTCGAGAAAGTCCAATGGCAACGTTGCCTGCCATGGTCGCCGAGGGGCGGTTTGATATCGGTTACGTTCGCTCGCCCATGACCTTGCCGGACGGCCTGGACGCTATTCGTCTCGACGCAGAAGGATTTGTACTGGCCGTGTCGGGCGAATCCTGGTTGACGCGTTTGCCAAAAATTTCCGCTGCGCATCTGCAGGACGAAGTATTTATCCTGCCCGAACAAATCAGCGGCACGCTGCAGGTGGCCGCCGAGGGCGGGTTTTCACCGAAGCTCGGCGCGCAACCGGGTGGGTTGGTGGCGGTACTGGCACTGGTTTCACTGGCGCAAGGCGTGGCTGTCGTGCCGGCGTCCGTGGTCGGGCACATCGGTTTGCCCGGGGTCTTGTACCGCGCCATCGACGGCTGCGAGGCGAGTTCATGGTTGTCGCTGGTGTACCGGCGCTTTGAGAAGTCACCCGCGGTCGCAAGGTACATCGAGGCCCTGAAAAACCGTTAGTACAAATCTTGTAATGAATTCGGCTGTAGGAAATATCGCTTTCGACTGTACGCTTCAAGGCCATTTTCGATTCAGGATCTACATGAACACCCTTTTGGAGCCTCCCGGTTATCCTTCTTCCCCGCGCAATCGCGCAGCCTTGATGCACATCAGACATCCTTTCTTTACACGTGTGAACCGCCTCGTCATCGCAGCTTCACGGCCTCTGCGCCGCGCCTTGCCGTGCCCGGCATTCTGATTTCACTGAAGAGATAGAGACGTTTTTATGGAATGGATAGCTGACCCCACAGCCTGGCTGGGCTTGTTGACCTTGATTGTGCTGGAGCTGGTGCTGGGCATCGACAACCTGGTGTTTATCGCCATCCTTGCCGACAAATTGCCGCCCGAGCAGCGGGACCGTGCACGCATCATCGGTTTATCCCTGGCGTTGCTGATGCGTCTGGGCTTGCTGGCGAGTATTTCCTGGCTGGTGACACTCACTCAACCGCTGTTCGAAGTGTTCGACAAGAGCTTTTCCGGCCGTGACCTGATCATGCTGTTCGGTGGTGTGTTCTTGCTGTTCAAGGCCACCATGGAGTTGCACGAACGCCTCGAAGGCCACATTGGCGAGCGCTCGACAAACGCAACGTATGCGATGTTCTGGCCGATCGTGGCGCAAATTGTGGTGCTCGACGCGGTGTTCTCTCTGGACGCGGTGATTACGGCTGTGGGCATGGTTGATGAGTTGGCGGTGATGATGATCGCGGTGATCATTTCCATCGGCCTGATGATTGTCGCCAGCAAACCGTTGACCCGCTTCGTCAACACGCACCCCACAGTGATCATGCTGTGCCTGGGTTTTTTGATGATGATCGGCTTCGCGCTGACCGCCGAAGGCCTTGGTTTCCACATTCCGAAAGGCTACTTGTACGCGGCCATTGGCTTCTCGATCCTGATCGAGGTGTTCAACCAGATCGCCCGTGCCCGGCGCAAGAAATCGGTGCAAGGGTTGCGGCCGATGCGCGAGCGCACTGCCCACGCAGTCCTGCGTTTGTTGGGTGGGCGAAAACTGGCGGTCGAGGAGGTCGGGGAAGAAATCGTCGACCTGCTCGACAATGGCGAGACGCCGGCCGAAGAATTGTTCGACCGTCGCGAGCGGGTGATGATCAGTGGTGTGTTGCAACTGGCCGAGCGGCCGATCCGCACGGTGATGACGGTACGTGCCGACGTCGACTACATCGATGTGGCCAGTGACGCCGAAACCATCC
This sequence comes from Gordonia sp. IEGM753, assembly GCF_050321825.1. Classification (NCBI taxonomy): domain Bacteria; kingdom Bacillati; phylum Actinomycetota; class Actinomycetes; order Mycobacteriales; family Gordoniaceae; genus Gordonia; species Gordonia sp. IEGM753. The sequence continues at coordinate 2,052,168 of NZ_JBNQGB010000001.1, read as the reverse complement.
GCACACGCTTGATGCATTCGCCTTACTCGCGCCTGCCGCTGATTCGCGACGGTGCCGTCGACGAACCACTGGGCTTCGTGCACAAAAAGGAACTGTTGAAGGAATACCTGGCCGGCAATCAACCGGGCCTTGAGCCGTTGGCGCGCAAGACCCTGAACTTGCTGGACAGTTACTCGATCCTCAATGCGCTGGAGCAGATGCGCAAGGCGTCGACTCACATTGCCTTTGTGGTCAATGAGTTCGGTGACTTCGTGGGTATCTTGACCATGACCGACATTCTTGAGTCGATCGCGGGCGAGTTGCCTGACGCCAGTGAAATCGAAGGCCCGGACGTCGTCGAAGAGCAGGGGGGATTCATGGTCGGCGGTGCATTGAACCTGACACGGGTGCGGCAACGCACCGGGTTTGCCGCAGAGCCAACCGAGGACTATCAGACGCTGGCGGGACTGGTGGTCAGCCTGCTGGACAGGTTGCCGGTGATCGGCGACAACCTGGAGTGGGACGGCTGGCGGATCAGCGTGGTGTCGGTTGAGGAGCGTCGAGTGACGCGGGTGTTGCTGGTACGCGTCGGCGCCTGACGTTGGGTTTGCCATTCACGCCAGCGCCTGCGGATTCGCGAAGGCTCCCGCAGGCGCCGATCATGTTCAGCCGCTAGCGCAGGCGCTCGAGCATCTGGTAGTACCACATGCCAGCGGCCAGCATCGGGTTGCCAAGCAGGTCGCCCATCGGCACACGGATGTGCTGGCAGGCAGCAAAGGTTTCGTACTGTTCGAGTTGGCCGGTGATGGCGCGCGCCATGATTTCACCCATGATGTGCGTGGTTGCAATGCCGTGGCCGGAGTAGCCTTGGCAATACCAGACATTGTCCGACAGCTTGCCCAACTGCGGTATGCGGTTGATCACGATGCCCATCGCGCAACTCCATTGATAGTCGATGGCCACGCCTTTGAGCGCCGGGAATGTCTGCTCGATGCACGGGCGTAGCTCGGCAGCGATGTCGCGAGAATCCTTGCCGCTGTAATTGGCGCCACCGCCAAAGAGCAGGCGCCCGTCGGCAGTCGGGCGATAGTAATCAAGCACAAAACGGCAATCGTAGACCGCCAGGTCTTCGCGGTTGATCTGCCGGGCCAGGTCGCCCAGCGGCGCAGTGGTGACGATGCCGCCCATGGCCGGGAATATCTTGCCCTTGAGCTTGCCCGGTTCGAGTGTGTGATAAACATCGCCGGCCAGCAGCACTTGATTCGCATCGATACGACCGTGAGCGGTGCGCACACCGGGTGTCGGGCCGTGGATGATCTCCAGCACTTCGCTGTTCTCGAAGATCAATGCGCCCAGGCTTTCAGCTGCTCGTGCCTCGCCAATGCACAAATTGAGCGGGTGCAAATGCAGGTTGCGGGTGTTCTTGATCGCACCGTGATACAGGTCGCTTTCCAGCAAATCACGTACCTGACTGCGGTCGAGCAGGCTGATGTCATCGGCCATGCCACGGCGTACCGCTTCCTCATAATCCTTGCGCAAGCCGTCCATGTGGCTCGGTTTGTAAGCGGCGTGCAAGTGACCGTGCTTGAGGTCGCAGGCAATCGCGTATTTCTTGACGCGCTGCTCGATGATCTGGTGTCCGCGCCAGCGCAGGTGCCAGATAAAGTCATCGACCTCATCGCCCAGCGTGCGCCGCATCTGTTTGCGCATCGCTTCGTCGCCGGAAAGACTTCCCGTGACCTGGCCGCCATTGCGTCCAGTGGCACCCCAGCCGATCTTGTTGCTTTCGACGATGGCGACTTTCAAGCCTTTTTCGGTCAGTTCCACCGCCGTGGCGACACCGGTAAAACCGCCGCCGATGATCACCACGTCAACGCGGTGCTGGCCTTGCAGGGTCGGATAGTCGGTTTCTTGATTGAGCGTAGCGGTGTAGTAGGAATCACAACGTTGAGTCATGTCAGTGTCCAAAAATGGGCAATAGCTCGAGGCCATTCAACCAATGCAGACGATGTGCAAGGCTGCCCGCAACGGCGCTGCATCATGTCCCGCAAGGGTGACTGACACAGGCTGTTCGCGAGCAAGCTCGATCCACAAGGGGCATTGATAGTTGAAGGAACGCGGCGCTTGAGGCGCGCGTTCAAGCAGACAGGACGGTATCTGGCGGGCGTGCGGAATGACGCAGTTTCGAACGGCGCAGGGCCATCGGCAGGTTAACGATGCGGCGTTTCATAAAACGTGTTTCCGGTTGCGGAAAACGTCGGAGGCAGGTGCTACGAGCCATCCGGAGATGGCTGAATACTAGGGATGATTATTGTGCATGTAAATGCTCAATTATTTGTCGATGGGTTGGCGCCGCTCAGCTGTGGCCCAACGCAATCGCAAACGACACCACGATCATGCACGCAAACGCAAAATTGATATTCATGAGGGTTTTGTCCGACGTTTTTCGAGTGGTGTCATCTTGAAGACGTCGGATTCAAATAAAAAATTCCAATTGATGATTTGAAAGATCAACGCAATTGATAGCGGGCGGCACTTACTGCGTGCCGAACATTGCGGTCCAGTAAATGCCGGAGTCACTTTTCGGGTCCACCGCATAGGCAGCGCCCAGCTCACGGAACTGCGGGTTCATCAGGTTTGCGCAATGCCCTGGGCTGGCCAGCCAGCCATCGACAACCTTGCCGACGGTGTCTTGGCCGGCAGCAATGTTCTCGCCGATTTGCTGGGCGATATAGCCTGCGAGCTCAGCGCGATCACCCGGTGTGCCGCCGTTGCGGTCCTTATGATCAAAGTAATTGTTGTTGGCCATGTCTCGTGAGTGGGTTTCGGCGGCGGTGGCCAACGTGGCGTTCCAGGTCAGCGGCGTGGTGGCAGCGAACGATTGCGTGCCACATTGGTGCGGCTGCGCCCGGGCGCTATTGAGCTGCAGCAACAGCTTTTGCCCCTCTGCTTGCGTGTCGCCCAAACGTGCGGTCAACAGTGGCCGGGCCAACACGATGCGCCATTCACGGTCATTTCGGCTAACGCCCACGTCGACGAATTGCGGGTCGAGCACCACCTGACAAAAACTTTCGCGGATGGCCGTCATCGCCGATGCGGCATCGCGCGGGCCGGACAAGCTGATTGCCTGCACATTGACCATCGGGTAGCCCACGGTGGCCATGGCTTGTTGCAGGTTGCCGACACTGGTGGCGGAGAGCGCAAGCCGTGGGTCGCCCGCCAGTGGCGGCAACTCGCCCGCTGCCTGATCCCCGCAACGTTGTACCTGGCTGCGGTAGACGTTGATCGAATCAATCAGTTGTTTTTCTTCGGCGGCCAGCGCATTGGCGGCGAACGCCAGGCCCAGTGACAACACAGCAAGACGCGTGACGGATGCAATGCAACGCATGGAAATTCCCCTTGAACTGATTGCCCCCATGATGCGCGATTTTACCCCCGTGAGCGCAATGCCTTTTCGCGCCTCAACACAGTTTAATTAACGGCCTGTTGGAACGAATTTTGGCAACTACAATCTAGCCAGTTTGTCGAACAGGCGCGTTACAGCGCCAATATCCTGTTGTTCAAATTCGCTGCACTCAAAGGGTCGATCATGCGATTTATCTGGATAGCAACCTGCCTTGCAATTACCTTCGTCGGCGGCAACGCCATGGCGACGGACCAGGAACAGCAAAAAGAGGTAGCCAAAGACAAAGCCGTGGTTCTGGAACAGAAAGCCGCCGACAAGAGCGCTGATGTGCCGGTGCCCAAAACCGAAGCCATTACCACCACCGAAGTGCAGGCCGTGGACCCGGCCGGCACGGCTCCACTGGACGACGCGATCACCTGTCTGGCGCGCTCCATTTATTGGGAAGCCAAGGGTCGGGAAACACCTGAGATGGAAGCCGTCGCCAGCGTAGTGATGAACCGGTTGGGTCATGAAGGCTTCCCGGACAAGGTGTGTGCGGTGGTGAAGCAAGGTTCGGAAACCAAAAACTGCCAGTTCTCGTGGTGGTGTGACGGCCGCTCGGATCAGGTGCAGGAAGAGACCCAATACACGTTGGCGAAGGAAATCGCACGCAAGGCGTTGAACAAGCAACTGAATGACCGAACGCATGGCGCGATGTACTTCCATGACAAGAACGTCAAGCCAGACTGGGCGGGCAAGTACATCAAGACCGCCCAGATCGGACGGTTTTTGTTTTACAAGCCCAAGGACGGTTCTGCGAAATAGTGCGCTCAGTGCGCAGGCGGCCCCATTCTGGTGCTGTCGGCGTGGGGTAAAACCTGTCACTGCTCTGGCCCGGTCAATCACCGGGCCTTTTCAAATCAGCGAGATAAGCGCGCAGGCGACGTTTTAGGAGACGTGGCATGCGGCTTGCAAAATCGGTCTGGCACCTTTTCGGGTGCGTTTGATCCGGGACGACCCGGAGGCCTCGCGGCTCTGCAATATCTGGACGACCAGGTGACATTTTGACTAATCATCAGGAGGTTACTTATGGCGCCCACGCCTCGAATCAACCCTCGCCCCGCGTTTCAAAGCTTGCCTCTGGTGGACATCGGCGGGCTCTACTCTGCGAATCAGGCCGACCGCGCAGGCGCTGCCAGCGCTTTGGGGCATGCGGCCGAACAAGCGGGTTTTCTGTATGTGACCGGGCACGGCATCGACCCTCAGGTCATCAGTCGGCTGAAACTGCGGGCGGCGGAGTATTTTGCGCAGCCGCTTGAGCAGAAATTGCAGGATTACATCGGGCTGTCGAGTAATCACAGCGGCTATGTTCCTGAGGGTGAAGAGCAGTTTGTCGAAGGCAGCATCGATCACAAGGAGGCGTTTGACGTCGGCTACGATTACCTGCTGCCAACGGGGTGCAGGCCGATGCTGGGTGCCAATCGGTGGCCAGCATTACCGGGTTTCAAGGAAGACATCAAGGCTTACTACGACGCGGTTTTCAGCCTCAGCCTTACGTTGTTCAAAGGCTTTGCGCTGGCGCTGGGCTTACCGGAAAACACCATCAGCCAGCAGGTGAACACTCCCCCAAGCCAACTGCGGCTGATTCACTACCCGTTCTCGCCGGAGGCGCCGGTGGACCGTCCCGGCATTGGCGCGCACACCGATTACGAGTGCTTCACCATCCTGCTGCCGACCGCGCCGGGTCTTGAGGTGCTGAACGGGGCAGGGCAGTGGATCGACGTGCCGCTGGTGGACGGTGCGTTTGTGATCAACATCGGCGACATGATGGAAGTGCTCAGTAACGGCACTTACATCGCCACGGCTCATCGGGTGCGCAAGGTTGGCGAAGAACGCTATGCGTTTCCGATGTTTTGCGCCTGTGATTACGACACGCTGATACGGCCCATTGCGCAACTGGTCGACGCGGCAATGCCCGAGCGATATGCACCGCTTGCCTGCGGCGATCACCTGTACGCGCAAACCCTGCAAACATTCCGCTACCTCAAACAGCGTGTCGCCACGGGCGAGTTGAGCTTGCCGACGGGGGCCAAGGGCTTGTCTTCATTTGGTCGCACTGCCATGGCCGGGGAGGTTTGACATGCACCTTCGTGATCTACTTGCTGAGTACCCGCAGCAACCGGCGCACGGCGTTCCGGACTGGATGCTCGGCTACTACAAGCGGCACTCGATCAGCTTCGCCGATGGCCTGACCGATGTGCAAACCCACGTCTGCTGGTTTCAAAGTCGACATTTCACCATCGATTTGCGCCTGCCGCTGGAGGCCCAACAGGTGTCCGCCAAACCGCTGGGGCTATACAGCGCTGAAGAATTGCAGGTGCTGGCCAATTATGAGGGTTGGCAAGCCTTGTGTTCATGGGAGGGCGGCGTGTTGAGCTGGCACACCGATACCTCTTTTCAGGTGCACAACCGCTGGCCAGAACCCGGTGTTGTGCAACGTATCGGCAACTGCATGATCGAGTTCGCCCCCAGTGGCGCTTATGTTGAAGACTGGCGGTTGCAGTCGTCGGCCGCCGGACCGTTGATTGGCCTGCGGTTGCTGGAAGACAAGGCGCTGGACAGTGGCGTTGTGCACCACCGCGGTGGTGGGCTGATTGTCTGCGGTGATCATGCGGCGCTGGTGTTGGGTCGTGCTGATCCGCTTGTGAGCGAGACGCCGATGCGCGATCTGGTTGCGCGCAACGCGCAGGATTCGACGTGGCTGAAGCGAGCATTCAATTTCGAAACCTCGGTCGCCAGCGGTTCTCTGAATCAAGGTTTCAACGTGCATCTGTCGACCGCGCCGGCGCGTATCGGTCAGCCCCTGATCCCACTGGACGGTTTTGAATGCCTGGCGGATGGCAAGCACGTGGTCCAGTCGCTGGTGATCGACGGTATTGCCCGCGAGCGATTGTTTGTGATCGATACGCTTGAACCCACGGTCAGCTACGCGCAATCCACTGGTTTCACCGACAGTGCCGCGCAGTGGTACGCACGTGAGTCCCCAACCCTGAGCCGCTATACCCAAGCACTTTTCTGACATTTACGCGTCACCCCATTTCAGACTCCGTGAGGTTTTCATGAAGGCATTCTCGTGCGTGATTTATCGTTGTGCAGCCGTGTTGCTGGTGTTGTCCTGTCTCGTCTCTGGCGCAAACGCTGCCGAGAAAAAGCAGACGTTCAAAGTCGCCTGGTCGATCTACTCCGGGTGGATGCCGTGGGGTTATGCCAGTGAACACGGGATCATCGACAAATGGGCCAAGAAGTACGGGATCAAGATCGAACTGGTGCAACTGAATGACTACATCGAATCAATCAACCAATACGCTGCCGGTGCGTTCGATGCCTGTGGCATGACCAACATGGATGCCTTGACCATCCCCAGCGCGAATGGTGTGGATACCACGGGATTGATCCTTGGCGATTATTCCAATGGCAACGATGCGATCGTGCTGAAAAACGGCAAGACCTTCGCTGACATCAAGGGCCAGCAGGTCAATCTGGTGGAGTTGTCGGTGTCGGATTACCTGATGTCACGGGCCCTGGATATTCATGGCCTGAGCCAGCGAGACATCAAGATCATGAACACCTCCGACGCCGATGCAGTGGCCTCGTTTACCACGCCGGGCGTCACCGCTGCCGCGTTGTGGAACCCGCAATTGAGCATGGTCATGAAGCAGTCGCCGACGGCGGTACAGGTTTTTACGTCGAAGGAGATCCCCGGCGAAATCATCGACATGATGGCGGTCAATACCGAGACGTTGAATGCCAACCCGGCGTTTGGCAAGGCATTGGTCGGCGCCTGGTTCGAAACCCTGCAGTTGATGTCCGGTGACAGCGCGCAAGCGAGGGCTGCACGCACCTCAATGGCGGAGCGTTCGGGCACGGATCTAAAAGGCTACGAGGAACAACTCACCCAGACCATGCTGTTCTACACGCCGGGGACCGCGTTTGAATTCGCTAACTCAGAGGCTATTCGTCACACCATGGACAAGGTGCGCACGTTCTCGTTTGCCAAAGGGTTGCTGGGTCAGGCAGCGACCAGCGCGGACGCGGTGGGCATGCAGTTTGCCGACGGTTCGACGCTGGGCGACACGCACAACATCAAGCTGAGATTCGATAGCCGGTTCGTCAACATGGCGCTGGCAAATCAGCTCTGAACGATTTTTGGAAGGGAGGCTTGCCGGCGAAGGCGTTTTCGAAAACGCCATTGCCGGCAACCCAGGCGCGGGCAGTGTTTACAGCTCCTGACCCAAAAAGATCAGGGTATTGCCATGTGCTTCGGCTGCGGCGCGCTGGTTGTAGCTGTCGCGGTGCGAGCAGTTGAAGCCGTGTTGGGCTTCTGGGTAGACGACGATTTCGACGTTGTCGTTGTTCTCGAAACGCTCGGCGATTTTCTCCACGGCATCCAGTGAAATGTGGCTGTCCTCTTCGCCGAAGTGCATCAACAGCGGCACGTCGATTTCATCGGCACGGTCCAGTTGGTTCTGGATTCCGCCGCCGTAGTAGGCAACAGCCACATCCACCAGGCCGTTGGCCGCGGTGTTGTACGAGAGCATGCCGCCAAAGCAGTAACCGATGGAGGCAATACCGCCATCCAGGCCTGGCTGGTCTTTGAGTGCCTCGATGGCCAGCCGGATGTCGTCTTGGGCCTTGGCGACGTCAGTGGCATTCATCAGCTCGACCGCACGTTTCCAGCCGGCCTCGTCGTAGGACAGTTCGATACGCGCGCCGCTGCGCCAGAACAGGTCCGGCGCGATCACCAGATAACCGTCGGCGGCGTATTGCTCGACAACCGAGCGGATGTGTTCGTTGACGCCGAAAATCTCCTGGATCAACACGATCCCCGGGCCTTTCCTGGTGTGAGGAATCGCCAGGTAAGCGCCGAATTTACCGTCCGGGCTGTCAATCTCGATCCATTGGGTGGTTACGCTCATGGTGGCTCCTGTCTTCGCAAGTGAGGTAGGGGTTGAAGCTTGCCACGTTAACATTTCAGTGAGGGTTGCAACCTAAGAAAAGTTCAGTCTGCCGGGCGCTGCTGCCTCCACCAGGCGTGTGTTTTCGCCCTTGTAGTGGCGTGGCCGGTACGTGACGCCTGAGGGCTTTTCCTATACATTTTCCGGCCGCCCATTGCATGGTGAAACCGCTTCATGTCTCTTGCGCTCGAACGTCTAGTCGCTGGCACGCCAATCCCTTTCGCTGGTAATCGCGTCACTGTGGTCAGCCCCGAACTGGCGGCGCGCTTCCAGCCCGGTGACCATGTGTTGGTGGAACAGGTCAGTGGCGAGTTATTGCTGATCCCGGTGGCTGACCAGCAAGCGGCAGCGACTGCGATTGAGCAAGCTGAAGCAGCGTTTGCGGCGATGGCAAGTGTGCCGGATTCAGCGATCAGCGAATTTTTTGATCGTTTCGCACAGCGCCTGGAAGCCCCAGATTGCTGGGCGCTGATTGCTGCCGCCAATCAGGCAGATATTGAACGAGCCAAGGCCCGTGGACGCTCCACCACCCGATTACTGGCTGATGAACGCATGCGCGGTGACATGATCGCGGGCCTTCGGGCGTGGCGCGATGCATCGGCCACACGCGGTAAAGTGGTCAGTTGCGTTGAGCACGACGGCTGGAAAGTCGAGCAAGTCGTGGCGCCACTGGGCATTGTCGCGTTTGTATTCGAAGGTCGGCCGAATGTGTTCGCTGATGCCGCTGGTGTTTTACGCACCGGTAATACCGCTGTGTTGCGCATTGGCAGCGATGCATTGGGCACGGCTCAAGCCATCGTTACTCATGCCCTGAACCCGGCACTGGCCGATGCCGGGCTGCCGGCCGGTGCTGTATCACTGGTGAACAGCATCAATCACGCCGCCGGTTGGGCGATGTTTGCTGACCGCCGATTGTCACTCGCCGTCGCCCGAGGGTCGGGCCGCGCCGTGAGCCAGTTGGGCAGCATTGCGCAGCAGGCTGGCACCGCCGTCAGCTTGCATGGCACTGGCGGCGCCTGGTTAATCGCTGATCGAGACGCTGACGCCACGCGTTTCGCCGCCGTGGTGCGAAATTCGCTGGACCGTAAAGTCTGCAACACCCTTAATGTTTGCCTTATCCAGCGCGACCGTGTTGCTGAGCTGTTGCCGTTGTTCCTCGATGCGCTGCAACACGCCGGCAAGGCTCGCGGACAGGGTTGCAAGCTGCACATCGTCGAGGGCAGCGAGCAGTATTTGCCGGCTGATTGGCAAACGGCGAGCGTCGAGGTGTATCGCGCCGATGGCTATCAAACCGAAGCGCTGGCCGAGCCGTTGCCTGAAGCTCAGTTGGGTCGAGAGTGGGAGTGGGAAGAAACCCCGGAGGTCAGTCTGAAGATCGTCGATGATCTGGACTGCGCCATCGCCTTGTTCAATCGCTATAGCCCGCAATTCACCGTGTCGTTGATCAGTGAAGATGCCGCGGCGCACGAGCGTTTCTACAAGGCCGTCAACGCTCCTTTTGTCGGCAACGGAATCACCCGCTGGGTCGACGGACAATACGCACTGAATAAACCGGAGTTGGGTCTATCGAACTGGGAGAACGGGCGGTTGTTTGCCCGTAGTGCGATTCTTTCAGGCGACGGTGTATTCACCATCCGTAGCCGCATGACGCAAATCGACCTGAGTGTTAAACGCTAACAGTGTGTAGGTTTTATTAAATCGCACGATAAAAAAAGGCCCCGCTCGATAATTTGAGCGGGGCCTTTTTATTGGAGTTCAACTATCAGCAGAAGCGGTCGATCACCCGAACTTCGTTCTGATTCTGCATTGATGCCCACGCCTGCTTCAGCGTTTGCAGGACATTGCCGATGAAATCCCTATCGGCTGCCGCTTTTTTGCCGACGTAGCCTTGGCCGCGACGGTACATTTTCAGCCTGGCGAGCAAGTGCTGGTTATTCTTGTCGAACTCCGCTTCGTGAGCGTGAGGCGACAGGCAGTCGATATGAACCTGGCCCGATTTGCTGATCCACAAAATATGGCTGTCCAGGCTGTCTTTTTGCGCCGCGAACATACGAGCCAGTTCATCGATAGTGGGTTGATTGTTCAGATTCATAATATGCCCCTTGACCATTTGGTGATCTTTCAAAGTTGATTCGCTAATACAAGTAGCCCATCGGTTAGTTGATCCCTGGCACCGAAACCAGGACGTCAGCGTTCAGCCGCCAAAAGTGGCGAGGTCCCGCGTCTGTTGCATGTAGTCGTATTGAATAACTGCTACGCAATAGCGTCACAACGAAGAGAAGCAGCGAAAACCTGGAGGCCATTGCCGACTTTGAGGGTCGGCCACAAGCGTCATGAGGATTGATCGCCAGCGCTTCTCGTCCTTGTACTGGACGTTCGGGCCAGGTCAGCTTCTTCAATCTGCCTTGTGGGCAGGGTGTATCCGGAAAAAACAGCTCGGCGGTCAGACGAGCTTGCTCAAACATGTTGCTGTACTCCCGATCGGGGAGATGTCTGCATCATGCAAGGGCAAAACGGAGTCGTCAACGGTTTTGTAGTGAATATTTTCAAGCACTACATATTGTCCGACAAAGCTGTTTGGAATTAGCGGGCGAGGGATTGGAAGCGGTAAAAGGTGGAGGGGTAGCCGTCGACCGACTGTTGATGCAGGGTGTATTCGACGCCTTCGAGTTGAGCCATCGCATTGGCCCAGAACAGCCGCGCTGGCTGGTTCGCGTCGATATGAAAAATTTGCCATTGCCCAGGGATCTGGCTCAAGAGGGTAGACACGACAAACTTCGCGACACCTCGGCCACGCCAGCGTCGGCCGACAAACATGTAGCCAATGTTGTGCTCGGCGCCATCGATGTGTGTGTTGTCATCAACGGTCACGAAACCGGCTATTTCGTCGTCGACCTTGATCAAAAATGGCCGTGTCGCAGGGTTGCGCCAGTACGCCGTTTCTATTTGATTGCTGTAGAAGCCGTGGTCAGCGAACTTCAGCGGGAGCCACTCGCTGAAGTCGTACAGGTAGAACTGCATCAGGTTTTCGATCGTCTGCAATTCATCTCGCTGAGCGGCGTGCAGTTCTATTAACGGCATGCGGAGTGGCTCCAGCCGGAATCAGGGCTTATCAGTGCGGGGCGAAGTCGTACTTTCCACCTTTTTTGAGTGCGGCGACATAAGCAGGACGTTTCTGGAACCGTTCAACCCAGGCTGCCAGATGAGGATAGTTGCCGAGTTTGCCCTGGGCCCTGGCGATCTCGCCAATAAAGCTCATCTGGATATCGGCTGCGCTGAATTCATTACCCAGCAGATAATCGGATTGGCTCAGTGCCGCGTCGAGGTAACCCAGGTAATTAGCGACTTCCGAATTGATCCGTGGGTGCAGTGGTGCTCCGGCTTCGCCCAGCCGGCCTACGTACAGGTTCAGCATCAGCGGCAACATCGCCGAGCCTTCGGCAAAATGCAGCCACTGCACGTATTCGTCGTAGGCGGCAGTGGCTGGATCCGGTTGCAGGCGACCGTCGTCATGACGGCGAATCAGGTAATCGATGATCGCGCCAGATTCGATCAGCTTTTGCGCGCCGTCTTCGATAACCGGTGATTTACCCAGCGCATTGATCGCTTTCAGTTCGGGTGGCGCGAGGTTGGTTTTGGGGTCGCGTTGATACAGTTTCAGCTCGTAAGGGATGGCCAGTTCTTCAAGCAGCCAAAGAATCCGCTGCGAACGGGAGTTGTTCAAGTGATGCACGATAATCATGGTCGTTGCCTTCTCGTTGGGTGGGGCTGTCGTTGGGCTTGAAGAACACTAGACCATCACACGCGGTTTGAAGTGCCGTCAGGCTTTGCCCGCAGGTTTTGCCGCACGTTTGGCACCGGTCGCCGGTTTGCGTTTGGCCGGTTTGCGCTTGTTTTTCCAAGGCGTGGCGGCACGTGCAGCAGGGCTCGCCGGTCCATTGATGGTCAGGCTGAGGCCGGCGCAACGCGCGACTTGCTTGCTCATCCACGCGGCTTGCTTGGTGACGAACTCTTCCAGGCTCATGTCGCCGCTTTGCACCATGTCCAGCGCTTGCTCCCAGATCGCGGTGGTTCCGGGATCGGCAATCGCCCGGGGCACCGCATCGATCAGGCTGAAAGCGGCCGGGGTCGCGGCCAGTGCCTTACCGTTCTTGATCAGGTAACCACGGTCGAGTAGACCCTGAATAATCGATGCGCGGGTGGCTTCGGTGCCAATGCCGGTGGTGTCCTTGAGCTTCTGCTTGAGCAACGGGTCTTCGACCAGTTTGGCCACATTTTTCATGGCTTTGATCAAGTCGCCTTCGGTGAACGGCTTGGGCGGTTGGGTCCACATGTCCTTGAGCTTTACGTCCGCCACTGCGCAATCACGTCCTTCGGCGAGCGTCGGCAACGTTTGCGGTGCCGGTGCTTCGCGCCCCTTGGCCGGGGCGAGTGCTTCGGGTAACGCGCGTTTCCAGCCGGGTTCGACAATTTGCTTGCCGACCGCCCGCAGCGCTTCGCCGGCACAATCAAAATCGGCCTGGGTTCTGTCGTATTCATGATTGGGCAGGAACTGCGCCAGATAGCGCGCGCGAATCAGCGTGTAGACCGCCCGCTGTTTGCCCGCCAGCCGCTCGAGGTTTTTTGCCGCGGCGGTGGGGATGATGCCGTGGTGAGCGCTGACCTTGGCGTCGTTCCAGGCCCGGGAACGGCGCTGCGGCTCAAGGTAGCCCTGCAGAGCCTCAAGCGCCGGATCGGCCTGTCGTAGCGCGGCGAGAATGCTCGAAGCTTCACTGTGTTGGCTGACGGGCAGGTAACCGCAGTCACTGCGCGGGTAGGTGATGACTTTGTGGGTTTCGTACAAGGCTTGGGCGATGTCTAGTGTTTCCTGGGCGCCGAGCCCGAGTTTCTTCGAGCAGACTTCTTGCAGGGTGCCGAGATCGAAGGGCAGGGGCGCCACTTCGCGCATGCGCTCGGTACGCAGCTTGACCACCCTGGCGCTCGTGGCATTGCCAATGGCCGCCGCAGCCTGTTGTGCCAGCGCTGGGTTCAGGCAACGATCCTGATCATCGCAGACCTCGGAGGCCGCCCGCCACTGCGCCATGAATGCAGTGCCTTCGTGCAGCAATTGCACATCGATTGCCCAATAAGCGATCGGGACAAAATCGGCAATGCTGCGGTCTCGATCCACCACCAGCCGCAGCGTGGGTGTTTGCACCCGACCCACCGGCAACACGCCTTGATAACCGGATTGGCGCCCGAGAAGCGTGAACAAGCGACTCATGTTCATCCCGATCAGCCAATCGGCCCGTGAGCGGCCCAATGCCGAATGATAGAGGCTGAACGTTTCGGCCCCAGGCTTGAGCGACGCCAGAGCCTTGCGGATAGACGCGTCGTCCAGCGCGGACAGCCACAGGCGCTGGATAGGTCCGCGATAACGGCAATGCTCTACCAATTCGCGCGCGATCATTTCGCCCTCACGGTCGGCGTCCGTCGCGATCACCAGCTCATTGGCCTCGCCCAGCAGGCGTTTAACGGCTTTGTACTGGCTGGCCGTGCGCGGTTTGACGGTCATTTTCCATTTGTCGGGAATGATCGGCAGATCGGCCAGCACCCAGCGCTTGTAGCGTGCGTCGTAGGCATCCGGCGGCGCGGTTTCCAGCAAGTGCCCGATGCACCAGGTCACCGTCACGTCTGTTCCCAGCCAGCAGCCTTCGCCCCGGCGTTTGGCGCCGAGCACGGCCGCAATGTCTTTGGCCTGGGAGGGTTTTTCACAGAGGTACAGCCGCATAGCCACCATCGTTCATCAAGTGTGCGAGAGGCGCACAGAATGGCCGTTGATGAACGCTGGGGCAATCTTTATCTGTATGGATGTACAGCTTTGCCGTTTCCATCCATTACGCCCTCAGTAATTGAGGTTTACCACTGGCTGATCCAGTTTCCCGTCGGGTGTTCGCCGCAGGATAGTCAGCAGCGAATAGGTCATGACGTTCACATCATTGTCGAAGCCGCCGTGCGAGGTGTCGGCCTTGGTGCCCGCGCCGTAGTTCATCTTCGGGTCATTGAAAATGTGCAGGGTGGCCGCGAGTGCGTCCGGCAGCCCACGGCCGGTGGCGGCAAAACCGCTTGGAACGTTGGTGCCCCAATAAAACCGGTTCCACTGTTCGGTCATGTTCTTCGCCGCGATGTTCCATTCCGACAGGTCCGGGTCGCTGAAATCCTGGAAGTCTTTGTCCAGGGCCTTGGCCATGCCCAGCAGCGGCATGCGTTGCAATTCTTCGTAGGCGCGGGAAACGAGGTACAGCAACGACTTGTGGTAAACGCTGATGACGTTGTCATCTTGCTCACGGCTGTCGGACATCATGTGGATGTGGAAATCGGCGCGTTTGAGCCCACCGCCTTCAATCACTTTGCGAAAAGTCTGATTGGCAAAGTCCAAGGTGCAGGCGGGCGCCATCAGGGTCGACGTCTCGATGGACAAACCTCGCGCCCAGAGCAATTGAATCAGGTGACCATTGATCAACGAGCCTGCCGAGTGACCGATCAGGTGCAGTTCGACGTTCTTCTGGCCCATGTCGGCCACCAGTTTTTTCAGGTTGTCGGCCATTTCCACCAGGCCACGCGGCGTGAAACCCGCCACCGAAGCCGCGTCGGCGTTCTGCTTCATCTGACTCCACTGGTCGCCACCGAGTTTTTTGGTCGCCAGCTCCACCGTGCGGTCCATGCCTTCGAGGGCTTTATCCTTGAGGTTCTTCAACACATCACTGATGCCGCCAGCCTCGGGAAACAAACCGGGCAAGGTGTCGCGGACGATATCGGCAAAGGTTTCCAGGGCTCCGGTGCGCCAGGTTACAAACAGCGGGTAGATGCCATTTTCGAGGAAGTAGGGCGCCATCGCGCAAATCCGCTTGATCGAATCTTCTTCGGAGTTGAGCCCGCCGTGGGCGTACACCGCAATGCGCAGGGCCGAGGGTTTGTTGGTCGCGGGCAAATTGTCGTACCAGGCGCGCGGTGCTTCGTAGACGATTCGTTTAACCCCCGCCCGGACGTTTTCCACATCAGTCAGTCGGGGGCCGATGCTGCCGTTGTTTTCCATGACCACGGTCAGGCCATACGCCTGATCACTGGTCAGCAGCGCAGGCCCTTTACGCTCGGTGTCGCGGTTGCTGGCGCTGAACAACGAGAAGCCTTCGCGCTTGGCGTTGGCGCTGGACAAAGCGCTGCGAAACGGCGACTGGATATCGGCCCGCGAGCGCGCCGGGCGCGAGTTGTGCGATAGCCCACCGTGTTCGATGGGCACGCCGAGGGCGACCGTCCAGCAGTCGGTGCCATTGGCCAGCCAGTCTTCGAACGTGAGGATGGCGAAGCCCGAAAACCCCCAGTCGGTTGACCAGGAGTTCTGAACGATAAAGCCCTGGCGGGTGTAGCCGATAATGGCAAAGGCATGACCGCCCTGGGCTTTTGCCGGCCATTTGATCACGGGCAGTTGCGACAGGCTCTTGAATTGCACCGCAGGTTGTTTTTTGCCTTTGGCGCGCATCAATGCCCAGCCTTGGTGCACATTGGCCGAAACGTACAAGGCCCGGGCCTCAAACAACGCTGCCATCATGGCGGTGACATCGTCTTTTTCGACACGGTAATACACCCCGAGCGGGCGGGTCACCGCATCGATGGCCCAGCCCTCGGCCGGCGCTTCGAACGCCGGCACCGACCCGTCGCGACGGACGGTGTACGGCCACAGCTCCTGTGCGCAAACACCGTGTTTGTGCCAGCCTTTCAACGCGCCGCGACAACTGGAGCCGGTGTAATCCTCGCCAGGCCATTCGTCATACAGTTTGGCCAGATGATAGAGCTGACGCGGACTGGTTTTGGTCGAGGCCCGGTCGCGCAGCCACAACAAATAGTTGACCACCTCCGCCAGGCCAAACCCGGTGCACGCGCCTTCGTTGCCTTGATACAGCACCATGTCTCTGGCCAGGTAACCCGAGAGCTCGGCGGTGATTTCATTTTCGGCGGGCCACGAGGGTGGCAGCGACTGCACACGTGGGGTAAAAATCCGGTCGCGCAGGTCCAGTCGGTCCGGGCGTGCGTCGAGGGTGATGATCTTCTTGTCGAGGGAAAACTGTGTAGCGGGCATCTGCGAACCCTCAATGTCGGCGATTTTTCGATGCTAATGATCGTAGACGATGCGTGCAGACATTTTTGCCGTCGGTCTGCTGACGATCAATTGCGTTCAGTGCGATGACACAAACACCGAGTTCTCCAGTGGCGGCGGCAACGCGAACGCGCCTTTCATGCGAGCGACCTCATCGGTCGGCGTCAGGCCGAACAGCCTTTTGAACTCCCGGCTGAATTGCGAGCCACTTTCGTAACCGACCTGGTTTGCAGCCATCGTCACGGAGTAACCGTTGCGGGCCATCAGCAGCCGGGCCTGGTGCAAACGTGTGGTTTTCAGGTATTGCATTGGCGAGGTGTGGGTGACGGCTTTGAAGTGGGCGTGGAAGCTTGGCACGCTCATGTTGGCCTCTGTTGCCAGGTCATCCACGTCCAGCCTTTCGCCGAGATTGGCGTGGATTTTTCGCAACGCACGGGAAATTCTGCCGAAGCGACCGTGGGTGCTGAGTGCCGCGCGCATCGATCCGCCCTGGGCGCCAGTGAGTATCCGGTAATAGATCTCGCGCACCAGGGCCGGTCCGAGTATTCGACTGTCCAGCGGTGAATGCAGCGCCTCCAGCAATCTGAGTACCGAATCGCTTAAACGCGGCTCCATGGGCGAGGCAAACATACCTTGCGCCTTGGCCACGGGCTCATCGCCCAGTTGCAGCATCAGCTCGGCGACAAGGTTGAAATCAAGGTGCAGATAAAGTGCCAGCAGTGGCTCCTGGGCGGTGGCATCGGTTTCCATGGTGAAGGGCACCGGTACGGTCACCACCAGATAGTGCCGGGCGTCATAGCGGTAGGTTGTCTCTCCCCAATAGCCCCTTTTACGCCCCTGGCAGACGATGACGATGCCCGGGTCGTAAAGCACCGGCGTGCGTTGCAATGGCCGGTTGCACCGCAGCAATCGCACGTCCGCCAGCGGCGTCAGGTTGTAGCCTTCGTCCGGCGCCAGCACGCTGAGTAACGAGACTGTCCGCTGCTGGCAATCGTTTTGATCTAATGCTGACTGACTCACCACGCGGTACTCCCCAGTGTTCACTGAAGCAAATGTGTTCTGCTCAGATTAAAAAATCAATCGTCTGATAGGAATAGGCAAATCATCCACACTAATGGGCGTTCAGGCGTCAGGGCGGTACTCCTACCATGGGCTTCAGCTTGACTGCCGCGCTGTGCGGCAGCAGCTCTGAACGTGGAGATGAACATGAGCACGAAAAAGACCCTTTTCGTCACAGGCGTCAGCAGCGGCTTCGGCAAGGCATTGGCCAATGAAGCGCTCGCTGCTGGCCATCGGGTTATCGGCACCGTGCGCAATGACGCCGCTCGCGTCGAGTTCGAGCGGCATGCCTCGCAGAGGGCCTTCGGGCGGTGCCTGGATGTCACAGACTTCGCCGCCATCGATCCTGTTGTCGCCGAGGTTGAGGCCACCCTCGGCCCGGTGGATGTTCTGGTGAATAACGCCGGTTATGGCCACGAAGGTATTTTCGAAGAGTCTGCTCTCGACGAAATGCGTCAGCAGTTTGAGGTCAATGTGTTCGGCGCGGTGGCCGTCACCAAGGCATTTGTGCCGTTCTTTCGCCAGCGCCGGGCAGGCCATATCATCAACATCACCTCGATGGGCGGCTTCATCACGATGCCGGGCATTGCCTACTATTGCGCGAGCAAATTTGCCCTTGAGGGAATATCCGACACGTTGAGCAAAGAGCTCCAACCATTCGGTATCGCGGTGACGGCGGTTGCTCCCGGCTCTTTTCGTACCGATTGGGCGGGGCGTTCGATGCGGCGTTCGCAACGCAGCATTGCCGATTACGATGCCGCATTCGACCCGATCCGTAATGAGCGGCAAGCCAAGAGTGGCAAGCAATTGGGTGATCCGGTGAAGGCAGCCCGGGCCATGCTGGCGCTGATTGACTGTGACGCTCCGCCAGCGCACTTGCTGCTGGGCAGCGATGCGTTGCAACGGGTGCGCGAGCGGCTGGCGAGCATGGGCCGCGAGATTGATCAGTGGGAGGCGCTCAGCCGCTCAACGGACGGTTGAGTGCCGGCTAATAAATGCAGGCTCCGTTCGGCTGCGCAGCCGTCGCGATCGCTGAAGATGGTTTATACCTGATACGTGCTCGAGCACCTCCATTCGCTTCATGAGGAACGAATTCCATGAACATTCCGGGTCCTGGCAACACGATCACCATTGCAGAGCAGCCAGGCTGTCTGTTGGTGAAGTTTCACGGTATTCAGGTGGCCGCTTCTTCACGCGCGCTGGTGTTGCTGGAGGGCAATTATCCTCCGGTGTACTACGTCCCGCGTGACGACATCGATCAGCAGTATTTTGCCCGCACCGACCACAGCAGCTATTGCCCCTATAAGGGCGACGCCAGTTATTTCAGCCTGCAAGTACCAGGGCATGAAGCCACCAATGCGGTCTGGAGCTATGAAAATCCCAAAGTGTCGGTGGACCAGATTCGCGGATATGTGGCGTTTTATCCCGACCAGGTAACCTTTGAAGTGCTCAATAACGTGGAGTAATCAAGGCGCGGCGCTACGGGGTATGTCGGCACTTGCGGTCCAACATGGCTATTGCCAATCACCCGCTGCAAACATGACAATGCGAGTCATTATCAGTCGCGAATTATTCCATCGTCATGTCCGCCAATGATTTGTCCCTGCGCAGTGCCGTCAACGATCTTTATTGCGAACACCATCGTTGGCTCAATGGCTGGTTACGCCAGCGCCTGGGCAACGCTTTCGATGCGGCGGACCTGGCGCAAGACACCTTCGTTCGCGTGATCAAGGCGCGCAATGCGCTGGAGATTCGCGAGCCTCGGCCGTACTTGTCGATGATCGCCAAAGGCTTGCTGATCGATCTGTTTCGTCGACGTTCGCTGGAGCAATCCTATCTGGAAGCCCTGGCCACGATGCCGCAATGCCAGCAACCTTCGCTGGAAGAGCAAGCGATTTTGCTGCAGGCGCTGATGGAAATCGACCGCTTGCTGCAAGGCCTGGGGCCGAAGGTGAAGCTGGCGTTCATTCTTTCGCAGTTCGAAGGCCTGACCTACCCGCAGATAGCCGAACGCCTGAATATCAGCTCGCGTACGGTCAACAATTACATGGCCAAAGCCATGGAACATTGCTGCCTGATGCAGATTCAACTGGAACTGGCATGAGCCTTTCAGCTGTCGAACTGAAAGCGATCAGCCTGGCTGCCCAGTGGTACGCCAGGCTGCACTCGGGTGTCGCCACCGATGCCGATCACGCTGCGTGGAATGCCTGGCTGGTTGCTGATCCTGCCCATCGTCACGCCTGGCAACGCATGACCGCCGTCGGCGAGCAAATGGCCAGCGTGCCGGGCGCGCTCGCATCGCCAGCACTGCGCGGTGCGCAGCGTTCGCGACGCCAGGTGTTGCGCAGCGTGGTGGTGCTGGCTTCGGCCGGTTCGCTGGGTGGGTTGGGGTGGCGCAGCGAGACGCGGCAAAACCTGTTTGCCGATGTCCGTACGGCGGTCGGGGAGCGCCGTGAGGTGCGTCTTGCGGATGGCAGTACGTTGCTGTTGAACACCGACACTTCAGTCAACCTGCGCTTCGACGGCAAGCAGCGAGTGCTCGAATTGTTGTGGGGCGAAATTCTGGTGACCACCGCCGTTGACCCGTTACAGCGACCGTTCAAGGTCATGACTCGTCATGGCGAGGTGTTGGCGTTGGGCACGCGTTTTATCGTGCGCTCACAGAATCACGGCGGTGAGGTGGCGGTGCTGGAAAAAGCAGTGCAGGTGACGTCGTCCGGCAGCGGTTCGCAGGTGCGGCTGGAGGCTGGCCAGCGTGTGGATTTCAATGCGCATTCATCCGGCCCGTTGCGGCGTAACGATGCGTCTGTGGGTGCCTGGCAACAGGGCAGTATTATTGCCATTGATCGCCCGTTGGCCGAGTTGCTGGCCGATCTCTCGCGTTACCGCAGCGGCGTATTGCGCTGCGATCCGCGCATTGCCAACCTGAAAATCTCGGGTGCATTCCCTGTCGATGACACCGATCTGGCGCTGGCAGCCCTCGAAAGCGGTTTTTCACTGCGCATCAGCCGTTACAGCCGCTATTGGGTCAACGTGTCGGGTGCTGATGCGCAATAGCGGTCACGCGGCATAAAAAATTTTTACGCCTTTTTGCACTTTTCATGCGCATCGTTCGGCTCATCCCTCAGTGAGTTTTATTGATCGTTTTGGGGGAGGGTAAGCATGTCTCGGATGTACACGCCAGGTCGTCTGGCAATGGCGGTGAAAATCGGATTGTTCACTGCTACGACCGCTGGTGTATGGCCAGCCGTATCGCTCGCGGCATCGGCACACCAGCAAACACAGGTGCAAACCTTTGACATCGCTGGCGGCAGCCTAACCGAAGTACTCAGCCGATTTGCCAGCGCGGCGGGGGCGGCCATTTCGTTTGATGCGCGGCAAACCGAGGGCTTGAAATCGCCTGGGCTGAGGGGCTCGTTCGGTGTGGCCGCGGGTTTTGCGCGGATTCTTGGCGGCAGCGGCCTGCAAGCCGAACCTCAAGCCAATGGCACCTATGTGCTGCGCCCGGTACCGGCGACCGGCTCGGCGCTGGAGCTGGGGGCCACCAACATCAATGGCCAGGTGCTGGGTGCGACGACTGAAAACAGCGGCTCGTACACCACGGGTGCGGTGACGATCGGCAAGGGCGAACACTCGCTCAAGGAGACGCCGCAATCGGTCACCGTGATCACCCGCAAAATGCTTGATGACCAGAATCTGAACACCATCGATCAAGTCATGGAGAAAACCCCGGGCATCACGGTTTACGACTCGACCATGGGTGGCAAGTACTTCTATTCCCGGGGCTTTCGCATGTCGGGCCAGTATCAGTACGACGGCGTGCCACTGGACATGGGCAACAGCTATGTCCAGGCCGACAGTTTCAGCAGTGACATGGCTTACTACGACCGTGTGGAGATTTTGCGCGGCGCGGCCGGAATGATGAAAGGCTCGGGCGGCACCGCTGGCGGCGTCAACTTTGTGCGTAAACGTGGCCAGGCAACACCGCAGACCGACATCACGCTGTCGGGTGGCTCCTGGGACAACTATCGCGGCCAGGTCGATACGGGCGGACCGTTGAATGAATCCGGCACGCTGCGCGGGCGTGCGGTGGTTGCCGAGCAAACCCGACACTACTTTGTGGACGACGCCAGTCGCAAAGACCAGGTGTATTACGGCGCCCTTGATTTTGATGTCAGCCCCGACACCATTCTGGGGCTGGGGGTTGCCTACGAGGACGTTGACGCCAATCCGTGCTGGGGCGGCTTGCCTCGGTACCGCAATGGCGACGACCTGAAGCTTGCTCGTTCGACCTGCCTGGACCCATCGTGGAATACCTGGCGCAGCCAGCGCACCACGGTGTTCAGTGATCTGAAGCATCAGATCAACGATGACTGGGCGTTGAAAGTGGCGGGCGTTTACTCAAAAAATACCCAGGACATCAAATACGCGTTTGCCTCAGGCTCAGTGACACCCGGCGTCAATACCACCGGCGTACTGGGCAGCATGTACGACTACGATCAGGTCGATTATGGCCTGGATGCTTATGTCGATGGCAAGTTCGGCGCGTTTGGCCAGCAGCATGAACTGGTGCTTGGCTTCAACACCAGCCGTTCGAAAAAGAACGACTTCTATTCGGTGGCGTTCCTGCCGCAGAAGCAAAACGTGTTTAACCCGAACCGGCATATCCCGGAACCGGACGACAGCTACTTCATCGACAATTCGTCGCGTGGGGGGCCGGTGAATTCGGTGACCAAGCAGCAAGGCGTGTATTCGACCCTGCGTTTGAAACTGGCCGACCCGTTGACGTTTGTCGTCGGTGGTCGAGTGAGTTGGTATTCCTCCGACACCGACTCGGTGTTCATCAACTCGGGGACCTCGGAGCACTCCAGCACCACTGAAACCGGGCAGGTCACACCGTTTGCCGGGCTGTTGCTGGACCTCGATCAGCACCTCACGGCCTACGCCAGCTACTCGGATATTTTCACGCCGCAGGGCAATTTCCGGTCTGAAGACGGTGCCGCGCTGAAGCCGCTGATAGGCGAGAGCTACGAGTTGGGCATCAAGGGTGCGTGGTTCGACGGTCGTCTGAACAGCTCGTTTAACCTGTTCCGTACGATCCAGAAAGATCAGGCGCAGACAGACTACAACTCGTCCTGCCCATCCTCGGACGGCTATTGCTACGTCAACGCGGGCAAGGTTCGCGCGCAGGGTTTCGAGGCAGAAATCAGCGGGGAAGTGATCGAGCGCTTGCAGTTGCTGGCGGGGTATACCTACACCCAGACCAAAACCCTGGACGACATCGACACCGGCCTGAACGGCGCGGCGTTCAACAGTTACGTGCCACGCCATGTGCTGCGCATGTGGGGTGATTACGCGTTGAGCGGGGCGTGGGAGCGGTTCAGCATCGGTGCGGGGGTCAACGCGCAAAGCGATAACTTCCGAGTGTCGCCGGCCAGTGGCGAGAAGATAGCCCAAGCGGGCTATGCCATCTGGAATGGCCGTATCGGCTACCGCATCGATGACACCTGGTCGGTGGCGCTGAATGGCAATAACCTGTTCGACAAGCGTTACTACACAACGATCGGGACCGAGAGTTTTGGTAATTACTACGGCGACCCGCGCAATGTCATGGTCTCGGTGAAGGCCAGTTTTTAACTGAGGCGATGGTGTGCCCGCTGGCGAAAGCGATTGTGGAATCGCCTTCGCCAGCAGGCCGGCCGATCAATTGGTATTCAAATCTACATTTTTGGTTTCACGCAAGCAGATCATTCCCACCACCAGGCTGACGCCGGTCACCACCACCGGGTACCAAAGCCCATAGAAAATGTCCCCGGTGTACACCACCAACGCAAACGACACCGTTGGCAGGAATCCGCCGAACCAGCCGTTGCCGATGTGATAAGGCAGCGACATCGAGGTGTAGCGGATGCGCGTCGGGAACAGTTCAACCATCAGTGCTGCCAAGGGGCCGTAGCACATCGCCGAGATGATGATCAGCGCGACGATCATTGCCACGATCATCGGTTTGTTGATCGACTGCGTGTCGGCTTGCGAGGGATACCCGGCCAACGTGACCGCGCCACGCAGCGCGGACTCGTCATAACCATCAATTTTCACGTCGCCCACGCTGACCTGCACGCCGCTGCCCGCTGGCAGTTTAACGTCGGAATAGGGCAGGCCTTGTTTGACCAGGAAGGTTTTGACCTTGTCGCACGGACTGTCAAATTTCGCCTTGCCCACCGGGTCGAACTGGAAGGTGCAGGTCGCCGGGTCGGCCATGACCGTAATCGGCGCCTGGCGGCTGGCCTGATCAATGGCCGGGTTAGCGTAGTGCGCCAGGGTTTTGAAAATCGGGAAGTACAGCAC
Source organism: Gordonia sp. IEGM753 (assembly GCF_050321825.1). Taxonomy (NCBI): domain Bacteria; kingdom Bacillati; phylum Actinomycetota; class Actinomycetes; order Mycobacteriales; family Gordoniaceae; genus Gordonia; species Gordonia sp. IEGM753. The sequence goes on along the minus strand of NZ_JBNQGB010000001.1, from coordinate 2,028,248 downwards.
CGTCGCCAGTAACAGGCCGACCATCAGCACCGGTTTGCGCCCGATCTTGTCCGACAGCCAGCCAAAGAAAATGAAAAATGGCGCGCCAATGATCACGCTGACGATCAACAGGCTGTTGGCGAGCGCCGGGTCCATTCTCAGAAATTGCGTGAGGAAGAACAGCACGTAGAACTGCGCCGCGTAAAAAGTCACCGCCTGGCCCGCGTTGATGCTGAACAGCGCGATCAGCACCACTTTCAGGTTTTCCCACTTGCCGAAGGAATCGCGAATCGGTTGTTTGCAGAGCTTGCCTTCTTCTTTCATTTTTACGAACGCGGGCGACTCATGCAGGCTCAGGCGGATCCAGGTCGAGATGCCCAGCAGCACAATCGAAAACAGGAACGGAATGCGCCAGCCCCAGACTTCAAACTGGTCGCCGGTGAAGTAGCGGCAACCGAGCACCACCAACAGCGATAGCAGCAGGCCCAGCGTCGCGGTGGATTGAATCCAGCTAGTGTGGAAACCACGCTTGCCGATGGGGGCGTGCTCGGCGACGTAAGTCGCCGCGCCGCCGTATTCGCCACCCAGTGCCAGCCCTTGAAGCATGCGCAGTACCACCAGGATGATGGGCGCGGCAATGCCGATGCTGGCGTAAGTGGGCAGCAAGCCGACGCAGAACGTCGCCAGGCCCATCAGGATGATCGTTGCGAGGAACGTGTATTTGCGCCCGATCATGTCGCCCAATCGGCCGAACACCAGTGCGCCAAACGGTCTGACGAGGAAACCGGCGGCAAACGCCATCAGCGCAAAGATAAAGGCTGTGGTGTCGTTGACTCCGGCGAAGAACTGTTTGCTGATGACGGCTGCTAGCGCGCCGTAGAGGAAAAAGTCATACCACTCGAACACCGTCCCCAGGGACGAAGCGAAGATGACTTTGCGCGTGTCATGGCCGACGCCGGCATGACCCACCGACTCCAGTGGCTGAACATGTTCTGACATAGGGATAGCCCTCACAGTGATTGTTTTTTTTGTTCCACTGTCGGCGCCTGCCTTGTGGGCTGGCGCCGCTGTTTACGGGTGTGTCGCCAGTTCCCTTGGCGCGGTGATGCTCCTTGTGGTCGGGTTGAGGATCAACTGCGCAGCCTTCTCGGCAATCATCAGCGTAGGCGAACAGGTATTACCCGAGGTGATGCGCGGCATGATCGAGGCGTCGGCAACCCGTAAGCCTTGAATGCCGTGAACCCGCAGCTCGGCATCGACCACTGCTTGCGCGTCATGGCCCATGCGACACGTGCCCACCGGGTGGAAAATGGTGGTGCCGATTCGCGCCGCCGCCTCGTGCAACTCCTCCTCGGTTTGCAAGCTGTCACCTGGCAGGTATTCCACCGGTTTGAAAGCTTGCAAGGCTGGCGCAGCAACGATCCGACGGGTTAAACGGATGGCATCGGCGGCGACGCGCAAATCTTCCGGGTGGCTTAAATAGTTGGGCTGGATCAGTGGCGGGTGTTGCGGGTCTGCCGAACTAATCTCTATTCGACCACGGCTTTGCGGGCGCAGATCGCACACTGAGGCGGTGAACGCAGGGAAGGCGTGCAGCGGTTCGCCAAAACGCTCCAGCGACAGTGGCTGCACGTGATATTCGAGGTTGGCCGAGGCTTGCTCCGGGCCCGAACGAGCAAACGCGCCGAGTTGGCTTGGTGCCATCGACAGTGGGCCGCTGCGGTCATACAGATAACGCAGGCCCATGCTCATTTTGCCCCAGACGCTGCCGGCAATTTGATTCAGGGTGCGTGCGTTTTCCAGCTTATAGATGAGGCGCAATTGCAGGTGATCCTGCAGGTTGCCGCCGACACCCTGTAACTCGTGGACCACGCCTATGCCGAGTTTTTGCAGGAGTGGGCGAGGGCCGATGCCCGAGCGTTGCAGGATGGTTGGGGAACCGACCGAACCGGCGCACAGGACGATTTCCTGGCGCGCCTTGAAGGTTTTCGCCTCGCCTTGCCAACGCGCCATGACGGCGCAGGCGCGGCCGTTTTCGAGCACTACGCGGTCGACTTCAACCTCGGTCAATACCGTGAGGTTGGGGCGGTTGCGGATGGGTTTGAGAAACGCTTTGGCCGCATTCCAGCGAATCCCGGCTTTCTGATTGACCTGAAAATAGCCGCAACCTTCGTTGTCGCCCTGGTTGAAGTCGTCGATGCTGGCGATGCCGCTTTGTTCGGCCGCACTGCGGAACGCATCGAGAATGGGCCACGACAGCCGCTGGCGTTCGATGCGCCACTCGCCGGTCGCCCCGTGAAACTGCGAATCGCCGGCAAAATGATTTTCGCTCTTCTTGAACAACGGCAATACATCGTCCCAGCTCCAGCCAGCATTGCCTTGAGCCGCCCAACTGTCGTAGTCCAGGGCTTGGCCGCGCATGTAGATCATGCCGTTGATCGAAGAACAGCCGCCCAGCACCTTGCCGCGCGGATAACTAAGCGTTCGCCCTTGCAGGCCAGGTTGCGCTTGGGTTTTAAAGCACCAATCGGTGCGCGGGTTACCGATGCAAAACAGGTAACCGACCGGGATGTGGATCCATGCGTAGTTATCCCGGCCGCCCGCTTCGAGCAGCAGCACCCGGTGTTGCGGGTTGGCCGACAGTCGATTGGCCAGCAAACAACCTGCTGGCCCGGCGCCGACCACGATGTAGTCGAATTCATCTAGGGAAGTGTGCATCCCTGGCCTCTTCTTGATTGTTCTTGTTGGGGTTCATCCTAGTTGTTAGCTTTCGTCAAAAGAATGTTAGTTTTTGCGCAGCCGCTGTGCGTTTTTAAACAGCTTAGACGTCAGGGACGGTTCATGTTCGATTGGAATGACTTGCGATTTTTTCTTGAGTTGCAGCGTAGCGGGCGCTTGCTCACGGCGGCTCGCCGGTTAAACACGACTCACGCTACCGTCGCCCGGCACATCGAAGCCATCGAGAAAAGTCTCGGCACGGCCCTGTTTGTTCAGCATGCGCAGGGTTATCAGTTGACGCCGGCCGGCGAAGCGCTGCTTAAGCACGCCGAAGCGATGGAAAACGTCGCGTTGCTGGCGCAGGAAGAGATCACTCAATCCACCGCGCCGCTGGGCAAGATCCGGGTTGGCGTGACCGAAGGACTGGGCATCATGTTTCTCGCCAGCCGCATGAATGGACTGTTCGAGCGCTACCCGGGGCTGGAAGTGGAACTGGTGGCCGTGCCGCGTTTTGTCAGCATCCTCAACCGCGAGGCCGAGATCAGTATTCATCTGGAACGCCCGGCCGCCGACATGCTGGTCACGCGCAAACTCACGGACTATCGCCTGGCGTTGTACGCCAGCCAGGCGTATCTGGACCGCGCGCCACCCCTGCAAAGCCGCGAAGACCTCGGCCGCCATGCGTGGATTGGGTACGTTGACGATTTGCTGTTCAGTCAGGAGCTGATGTTTCTCAACAGCTTTTGCCGCAACCCGCAGGTGATTTTCCACAGCACCAGTGTGATTGCCCAGCAGCAGGCGGCGCGCGCAGGATTGGGGATTGCCGTGCTGCCGTGCTACATGGCTGGCGCCGATCCAGAGCTGGTGCCGCTGTTGCCGCAAGAGAGCATTCAGCGCAGCTACTGGATCAGTACTCGCCGCGAGCTGCACAAATCAGTGCGGCTACGGGTGTTGTGGGATTACGTGGTAGAGCTGTGTGAGCGAGAGCAGGCGTTGCTGTGCGGCGTTGACGCGATTACGGCGTGATCTCGAACGCCGTGCTCGCCAGCCGTTCGCCGTTGACCATGACGTGCACCGCGTGTTTGCCCGCGTAATGGCGGCGGGTGGTGAGTTCCTTGATCTGCTGGCCACGGCTGACGACTTCGATGGCGTTACCCGGCAGCGTCAGGGCCTTGAGCTTGAACACTTTCGCCGAGGTGCTGCCATTGGCTTTGACATAGTCGATCGCGTAGTCGATGACCAGCCGCTGGCTGTCCTCCACGGTGGACTGCACGGTAAAGGACAGGGTGATTTTCTGCCCCAGCGCGATGACCGCGGGTTCAACTTTTATATCAATGATCCGCACTTCGGGCTTACTGCCCGCACCGATGATCGCCAACGCTCGCCGATTGCCCTGTTTGATCAGGCTGCGCAGGGCCTGTTTGGCGATCCACGCCGTGTGCCGGTTGTCCAGCGACCAGCCCTCGATCAGGTCCAGCACCCAATCGGGATGGTCCTTGGTGATGTCGTTCAGGTGGTTGGCCACCGACTTGCGCACATAAAGGCTTTCATCGGCTTTGAGGTTGTCGAGAATCGCCGCTGCCAACGTCGGATCAGCTTGTATCTGCTGCAAACGAAATGACCATGGCAGACGCGGCCTACTGCCTTCGCTGGCCAGGCGTCGAACGTGCTCGCTTTCGTCCAGCGACCAGTCGTGCATCACCGCCAGCGTGCGCTTCAGGTCATCGCGCAAGAAATGTCGAATCGCAAACTCGGCGGTGCCGAACGCGGTGAAGTATTTGAGGGCGTCCATCGATTGTTCGAAGGCATCGCCGCCATAGGTCGCCACATAATGCGGCAACGAGATGCTGACAAAACCGCTGTTCAGGCGCGGGGCGAGGGCGCGCAGCACCTCCAGTGACGCTTCATGACTCAGCGGCAGTGTGGCGTGCAGGCATTCACTGACCCGCGCCATGCGCTGCATGATCGACAAATCGGCCAATCCGGCGTTGGCCATTTTGAGGAAGGCACGCGCATTGAACCCGGGGTAAACCGCGGTCATTTCGGCGGCGATGTGCTTGAGGCGCTCGGCGTTGAAAATTTCCTTGAGCGCGGGTGCAGATTCGGGTGCGTCAGTAGCCATGGGTTGTTCCTGTTAATGATCAGCGCTTGGCGGATTGTTCTTCCAGTTGATCCGACTCAAACAACTTCGCCAGCTCTGCCCGCGCTTCCTGTGCGGTCTGCAGCACTTTTGCCGCATCGTCGTATACCGCGTGCTGGGCTTCGAGCACCTGTTCGTCGTGATGCTTGAAGCGCTTGATGCGCGCATCGGCCTGGGCCTGGGTCAGCCCCAGACCCACCAGCGTACGCCGGCTCATCTCCAGACTCGAATAATAGGTTTCGCGAATCGCCTCGGCGCCGAGGTCCATCAACCGGTGCACGTGCTGGCGGTTTCGGGCGCGGGCGATGATTTTGATGTGCGGATAGAGCTTGTGCACCAGCTCGGCGGTTTTGATGTTGGTGTCTGGATCATCGGTGGCAATAACAAAGTATTCCGCCTGCTCGACCTTGGCCGCACTGAGGATTTCCGGACGCATGGGGTCACCGTAAAACACCGGCACGCCGCCAAAGCTGCGCGACAGCTCGATGGTTTCGACGGAGGTGTCCAGTGCCACGAACTTGATGTTTTGCGCCCGCAGGATACGCGCGACGATCTGGCCCATTCGGCCCATGCCAGCGATCACCACGCGCGGTGTGTCGGTGTCGATTTCGCGAAACTTCTCCGGGACTTCCACCGGCAGGACCTTGGGGCTGACCAATCGCGCGCAGATCAGCAGAAGAATGGGCGTCACGGCCATGGACAGGGTGATTGTCAGCACTTGTAAATCGTACAGGCGTGAGTCGAACAGACCTTGGTCGCGGGCAATCTTGAACACCACGAATGCAAATTCACCGCCGGCGGCCAGCACGATGCCGAGGCGAATCGCACTGATCTTGCCCAGACCACCGACCATTCGGCCCACCACAAACAGCAACGGCAGCTTGATTGCGATCAGCAGCAACGTCAGTCCCAGCACCGTCAACGGCGCGCTGAGCAGCAAGCTCAGATTGGCGCCCATGCCGACGCTGATGAAAAACAGCCCCAGCAACAGGCCCTTGAACGGCTCGATTTGCGCTTCCAGTTCGTGGCGGTACTCCGAGTCTGCCAGCAGTAAACCGGCGAGGAAGGCCCCGAGCGCCATCGACACGCCGACCAGGTCCATCAGCCACGCCGTGCCGATGACTACCAGCAGCGCGGTGGCGGTGGACACTTCCGGCAACCCGGTCTTGGCCACTGTCCGAAACACCGGACGCAACAGATAGCGCCCGCCAATGACCACCACGGCGATGCTGCCGAGTACCTGCAAACCATGATTGATGTGGTCGGAAACGCTGGCGCTGTGATCGCCGCCCGCCAACAGCGGAACCATGGCGATCAACGGGATCGCGGCGATGTCCTGGAACAACAGAATCGCAAATGCGAGGCGCCCGTGGGGGCTGGTCAATTCCTTGCGCTCGGCCAGGCTTTGCAGGCCGAATGCGGTCGACGACAACGCCAGGCCAAGGCCCAGCACGATGGCGCTGTTCAGCGATTGCCCAAATACAAACAGTGCGGCCACACCAATCACTGAACCGGTGAGCAGCACTTGCGCCAGTCCGACGCCGAACACGGCTTTGCGCATCACCCACAAGCGTCGCGGCGACAACTCGAGGCCGATGATGAACAACAGCAACACCACGCCGAGTTCGGAAATATGGCTGACACTTTGTGGGTTGCCGATCAGCCCCAACACCGACGGGCCGATCAGCACGCCGGCAAACAGATAACCCAGCACTGCCCCCAATTGCAGGCGTTTGGCCAAAGGCACGGTCAGCACCGCCGCACACAGAAAAACCACAGCGGCTTGCAACAGGTTGCCTTCATGGGGCATGACGAAACTCCAGGGAAACGGTACAGCGAGGGCTCAAGGATAAAGGCTGGAGCCGCTTGCGTCAGCCCGATCAGGCAATGATTGTATGCAAGGCGCAATGTTGCGCGATGCCGTGGGTCACATTCATCGCATAATCTTCGCCAACCCTAATGAATGATTCGCGGCGCGCGCAGTCGGAGTTCTGGTAGTACGACATCACTGGAGGATCACCCTATGAACAGCAAACACTTTATCGCCGCCCTGGCCCTTGCCGCTGGCGTCGCCGGTATCAGCCCCATCGTTCAAGCGGCTGATCCCGCGCAAAAAACGGTTCAACCGGGCGTCAATAATTCACGCACCCTGGTGGTCGGCGACCGCGCTCCGGACGTTTACCAGCGCAGCGAAAAAGCCATCGGCAACTGGAAAGCCAAAGGGCTGAAAGCCCCGAAAGACCAGGCGCAATGGGTACAAATCAACGATAAATACATGATGGTCATGGTGACTAACGGGGCGATCATCGATATCACACCGGTCGAGCGCTAGTCGCTGCAAACTACTGGGAGTGAGCCCGCGCCGGGCTCTCGAAGCCCAGCCGATATTGATTGTTCCCGCTGCGCTTAGCTTCATACATCGCCAGGTCAGCAATATGGATCAACCGGTCCATGCTCAGTGCGTGGTCCGGGAACACCGCCACGCCGAGGCTGCAGCCGATGTGGCGTTGATCGTTGCCGATGGTGATCGGTGGCGATAGCTCGATAAAGATTTTCTGGCAGACGCGTCGAGCTTCGTCCTGCAGGCTCACACTGTTCGGCAGGCCTTGCAGGATGACCACGAATTCGTCACCACCGATGCGCGCGACCGTGTCGGTGGCGCGCAGAATTCTCTTTAGACGAGTGGCCGTGGAGACCAGCACCCGGTCGCCGGCCGCATGACCGTAATGGTCGTTGATCGCCTTGAAACCATTGAGGTCGATGAACACCAACACCACCCGCGTGTCATTGACCCGAGCCTGTTCCAATGCTTGTGCCAGGCGCTCTTCGAGCACCAGTCGATTGGGCAGCCCGGTGAGCGGATCGAAGTGAGCCAGATGTTTGAGGTAGCTGGCCGAGGCTTTTTCTTCAGTGATGTCGCGCACCACGCCCATCATTTTGATGGTGGTGTTGTGGTCGTTCTTGACCACATTGCCGGTTTCACGCAACCAGCGAATGGTGCCATCGGGCCAAATCACCCGATATTCCTCGTCATGGTTTTCACCGGTTTCCAGACAGCGCAGCTCGCCGGCACGCACACTGACCCGGTCGTCAGGGTGCACGCAGCTGCAAAACAAGGCGTAGGAGGGCGTTACTTCACCGGTCTTGAAGCCGAACATGCCATAGATCGCATCCGACCAGTAGAGCTTGTCAGTGTCGACTTCCCAGTCCCACGTGCCAATGCGTGCAAAGTACTGGCTGCGTTTGAAACGCTCCGCATCACCGTCCAGGCGGATGTTTTGCCCGTCAGTCAGGCTATCAATCAGCGCCCGCGACTCGGCCAACTGCTTTCGCAGCGAACGTTCGCGATAGATAAAGGTACCGACCAAGGCAAACATCAGGACACCGATGACTGCACTGGCCCAGAACTCACTCATTCAGTGATTGTCGGCATGGCGTTTGAACCGCAGGTTTAGAGGTTAAGCATCTTAAGTCACTACGCCATTTGGTTGTAGTGGCATTCTGCGAGCATTCGTCTGACTTGGCCGTCAAACGGTTGCCAACCACGTTGATTTCTGGGAAAAGGACCCCCCTCGAACCCAGCAACCAGACAAGGCATCGTTATGAGTGAAGACCTGCAAGTCATCGACCTCCTGTTGGGCGATGGCAAAGCCGCCGTCAAAGGCGCATTGATCACCACGCAATACCGTGGCTGGCTGGAAAATGGCAGCGAATTCGATTCTTCCTACAGTCGCGGCAAACCCTTCCAGTGCGTGATCGGCACCGGCCGCGTCATCAAGGGCTGGGATCAAGGCATCATCGGTATGCAGGTCGGCGGCAAACGCAAACTGCTGGTGCCCGCGCACCTGGCCTATGGCGAGCGGACAATGGGTTCCATTCCGCCAAACTCGAACCTGACTTTCGAGATTGAACTGCTGGAAGTGCTGACGCGTGATGATTGAAGTGCTTAAATAACTATCAGATCTGCTAGCTATACGGGCCCGATAAACAGGCGGATGCTAACTTACAGAATGCTATTGCCCGGAGCCCGTCAAATGATTTTGTCCAGTAAAACCTCCAGCGAAGTTGCCATATTACTCAGCGGTGACCTGCATGAAACGGTCATGCACAGCATCAATTGCGGCGTCATTTATCCGAAGAATTATAGCCCTTATGGCCATCATCCAACGGCGCAAAAGTTACCTGGATTGCTGGGTTATAACGGCGAACTGCCTGACTCTATGACGGGGCACTATTTATTGGGGCGAGGTAATCGGGCCTACAATCCGGTGCTGATGCGCTTTAACTCTCCTGATCGTTTAAGCCCATTCGGCGAGGGGGGCTTTAATGCTTATGCCTACTGCGACAATGATCCGATGAATCACACAGATCCATCCGGTAGCGTAAAACTTCATTTTTTTGCGCGCAGACTTTTCAATCAATCAGATGTGCCCAATGCTCTGTCTCGGGTTAATAAAACTCTGGCCAGTGTAAAAAAAGCTGAAGCGAAGGCACCGCCTGCACCGAAGAAAACGACAAAGAGAGCTGCAAAAAATAGCGCTGTGCAATCGCAGGGGGCCACCGCACCTGCGATCTACAAAAGTCCTACCCGGGACAGGAACACCCTTACGCCACTCAGCGCGCACGCACTTGGGGAAACGAACTTTGTCAAACCCTCGGTACCTGCAAACAGTATCGCGGTGAAGCCTATTCGCAACTTTGCACCTGCCAGTGCGTGGGAGGTGCAACTCATTGCTGGCCCATTACGGCCCATTCATAACTTTGCTGTTCCTAATCAGTGGAAGGTAATTCTCGCTCCAAACCCTGTGCAACCTTTCGTTCGTTTGATACGCAACGAAGTCTGAGCAACTATTGCCGACCAGGCTTCAGGGCACCTAAGCGGTCAACTTCAAGCCCACGTCGCACTTGCTTATTATCAGTTGGCATTGGTTTGACACAATGGATTTAAAAACCGGAGCATGCGCATTTCGCGATGATCCGACCAAGGGTTGCAGCACCCCTTGAACCCGCAGCGCTGACGATATACTGTATATCCACACAGTATAAGGCGTGCCCATGGAACTCATCGATAAGCTCAGCATTCTCGCCGACGCCGCCAAATACGACGCGTCCTGTGCCAGCAGTGGCGCGCCCAAGCGTAGCTCCGAAGGCAAAAGCGGGCTGGGCGCCACGGATGGCATGGGTATTTGCCACAGCTATACGCCAGACGGGCGCTGTGTCTCGTTACTGAAAATACTGCTGACCAATTTCTGTCTGTACGACTGCCAGTACTGTGTCAATCGACGCTCCAGCGATGTGCCCCGGGCGCGCTTCACGCCTGAAGAAGTGGTGACGCTGACCCTGGACTTTTATCGGCGCAACTGCGTCAGCGGCTTGTTCTTGAGTTCCGGGATCATCCGCTCGGCGGACTACACCATGGAACAGTTGATCCGGGTCGCAAAGTTGCTGCGCGAGGACCATGAGTTTCGCGGCTACATCCACCTCAAGACCATCCCCGAGGCCGACCCGGCGCTGATCGCAGAAGCGGGGCGCTATGCCGATCGGTTGAGCGTCAACATCGAATTGCCCACCGAGGCGAGCCTGCAAACCCTGGCCCCGGAAAAACACCTGGGCTCGATCAAGCACGCGATGCAAACCATCTACACCGGCGAGCAAACGGTACTTAATGAACCCCGTACGCCAAAATTCGCCCCGGCCGGGCAAAGTACCCAGATGATCGTCGGCGCCGACGACACCGACGACTCCACCATCCTGCACAGCGCCCAGACGTTGTATGGCAGCTACCGATTGCGCCGGGTTTACTATTCGGCGTTCAGTCCGATCCCCAACAGCCCTGACAGTGTGCCGCTGGCCGCGCCGCCGCTGATGCGCGAACACCGTTTGTATCAGGCCGACTTCCTGTTGCGCAGTTATGGCTACACCGCTGGCGAACTGTTCAAGGGACCGGGGCATCTGGCGCTCGACATCGACCCTAAACTGGCGTGGGCACTGGAGAATCGCGATGTTTTCCCGCTGGACCTGAACCGTGCCGAGGCGTCGTTGATAGCCCGTATCCCCGGGATAGGGCTTCGCACCACCGAGCGTTTGGTTGAGCTACGCCGACAGCGGCGCATTCGCTACGAAGACCTGGCGCGCATGCGGTGTGTATTGACCAAGGCCAAGCCGTTTTTCATCACCAGCGACTACCATCCACAGCAAGCTGAGGTCACCAGTCATTTGCTGTACCAACAACTGCGCGACCGACCTCAGCCGCAACAAATGGGCTTGTGGGGATGATTACCCTCGACTGCGACGACGTGTTCGACACCTGGCGTTTGCAAGCGCGCTGGCTGCTCAGTCATCAAATAGACCCGAGCCGGGTCGGATGGGCCAGTGAAGGTGTCGCTGACCTGTTTGCCAGTGACGAAGCGGTGCCGCAAACACACGGCCCGTTTCAGGCGCGCATTCCCCGTGCTCTGCTGGATACGCTTGAGCGCGCGGCGCGTTACCGTGGCGACCAACGCTGGAGTGTGTTGTATGAGGTGTTGTGGCGCGTGAGTCATGGCGACCGAACGGCGATGATGGCCGGCGACAAGCTTGGAAGTGAATTACAGAGAAGAATCAAACAGATACAGCGTGAATCTCATCATTTACATGCATTTGTGAGGTTTGTCGCGCTGCCTGAAAACGAAGGACCGCAGTACGTCGCCTGGCACGAGCCTGCGCACGACATCCTGCACAGCGCCAGTGAACATTTCATCGGCCGCATGGGCCAGCATCGATGGTTGATCGCCACGCCAAGGGACGGGGTTTATTACGATGGGCAACAGTTGATCCATCATCGCCAATGCCCGATTGAATGGCAGCAACTGGCGCAGAACGTCGATGACCCGCACAGCGCGATGTGGCTGACGTACTACAGCCATATCTTCAATCCGGCACGGCTGAACCCGAAAGTCATGCAAGGGCATTTACCGGCGCGATTCTGGAAGAACCTGCCAGAGGGGGCGCTGATACCGGGGTTGATCACTCAGGCGCGTACCGGCAAGCAGCAGGACGGGCAGGCCAGCAGCATCAAGGCACGTGGCGGTAAACGCATTGCGCTGGCAGACACCGAGCGCGCTCGCAACCCATAAAAAAACCCACTCGACGCCGCAACGTCGAGTGGGTTTTTTCTTGCGCTGGGCGTCAGGTCAGACCTTGACGATCCAGCCTGCTGGTGCTTCGACGTCGCCGGTTTGCACGCCAGTCAGCTCTTTGTAGAGCTTCTGGGTGATCGGGCCAACCTCGGTTTCGCTGTGGAACACGTGCAGTTTGTCGTTGTAGTTGATACCGCCGATAGGCGTGATCACTGCAGCGGTACCGCAGGCGCCGGCTTCTTTGAAGTCGGACAGCTTGTCGATGAACACATCACCTTCAATCACTTCCAGGCCCAGACGCGATTGAGCCAGCTCGATCAACGACAAACGGGTGATGCCCGGCAGTACCGAAGGCGACTTCGGCGTGACGAATTTGTTGTCGTGGGTAATACCGAAGAAGTTGGCCGAACCGACTTCTTCGATTTTCGAGTGAGTCATCGGGTCCAGGTAGATGCAGTCAGCGAAGTTCGCTTTCTTGGCCTGGGAACCTGGCATCAGGCTGGCGGCATAGTTGCCACCGACCTTGGCGGCGCCGGTGCCTTGTGGCGCGGCGCGGTCGAAGCTGGAGATCAGGAAGTTGTGCGGGGTGAGGCCACCCTTGAAGTACGCACCGACCGGAATGGCGAAGATCGAGAAGATGAACTCGGGCGCAGTCCGCACGCCGATGTTGTCACCCACGCCGATCACGAACGGGCGCAGGTACAGCGCGCCGCCGGTACCGTAAGGCGGGATGAACCGCTCATTGGCACGAACCACTTCTTTACAGGCTTCGATGAACTGCTCGGTTTCGACGAACGGCATCAGCAAGCGTGCACAGCTGCGTTGCATGCGCAGGGCATTCTGATCCGGGCGGAACAGGTTGATCGAGCCGTCCTTGCAACGATAGGCCTTCATGCCTTCGAAGCACTGCTGGCCATAGTGAAGGGCAGTGGAGCCTTCGCTGATGTGCAGCACGTTATCTTCGGTCAGGGTGCCTTCGTCCCAGGAACCGTCACGCCAGTACGACAAGAAGCGCTTGTCTGTCTTGATGTAGTCAAAACCCAGCTTGTCCCAATTGATACTTTCGTTACCCATGACACCCTCTATCACTTAACAACCGCCGAAACGGTTCAAGGCTTCTGACGTTTTTTCTGGATGGGGACAACAATACTTCATTCCGGGGATGTTTCGCAGCCCGGACTATCGGCTGATGGGCAGATTTCTTAGCCTGCTCATCAAATTTACTGCCGATTTTCATTGTTCGAAATCCTGTGGCGAGGGCGCTTGCTCCCGTTCGGCGGCGTAGCCGCCGTCAATCCAGACAATGTTTTGTGTCTGGTATCGGCGGGGGGCGCTTCGCAACCGAGCGTTAGCAACCTCCCTCGCCACAGTTCAGTATATTTACAGGTGCAGCGCATGCCCCAATGCACGCAGTGCGGCTTCCTGCACGGCTTCACCCAGGGTCGGGTGCGCATGGATGGTGCCAGCGATATCTTCCAGTCGTGCGCCCATTTCCAGACTCTGGCCGAATGCCGTCGACAACTCGGAAACGCCAACCCCCACGGCTTGCCAGCCGACAATCAGGTGGTTGTCGCGACGAGCGACAACCCGCACGAAGCCCGTTTTGGATTCCAGGGTCATGGCCCGGCCATTGGCGGCGAACGGAAAGCTTGAAACGATGCAGTCCAGACCGGCAGCCTTGGCTTCATCCGGGGTTTTGCCAACCACTACCAGCTCCGGGTCGGTAAAGCACACGGCAGCAATGGCAACGGGACTGAATTCGCGATTCTTGCCGCTGATCAGCTCCGCGACCATTTCTCCCTGAGCCATGGCCCGGTGCGCGAGCATGGGTTCGCCGCTCAGGTCGCCGATGGCGTAAACATTGCGCATGCTGGTTTGGCAACGGCTGTCGATCTTGATCGCCGAGCCGTTCATGTCCAGGTTTAGCGCTTCGAGGTTCCAGCCCTGAGTGTTCGGCTTGCGCCCGACTGCCACCAGCACCTGATCGGTTTCCAGGCTCAATGTGTCGCCGTCTGGCTTGGTGATCTGAAGGGTATTTTCATTAGAATCAAATGCTTGAACGCTATGCTTCAAGTAAAGACTCACGCCAAGTTTTTTCAGTTCGTCGTGTACAGGTTGAGTCAGTTCAGCGTCATAGGCTGGCAACACACGGTCCTGTGCCTCGACCACACTGACCTCCGCGCCGAGTTTGCGGTAGGCAATTCCCAACTCCAGACCGATGTAGCCGCCACCCACGACCACTAACCGTTTCGGCACGGACGTGGGCGTCAGCGCCTCGGTTGAGGAGATGATCGGGCCGCCAATTGGCAGCATCGGCAGGTTGACGCTTTTGGAACCAGTGGCCAGCACCAGGTGTTCGCACAGAATCCGCGTGTCGCCAACGTCAACGGTCTTGCCGTCGACTACTTTGGCCCAGCCATGGATGACCTGGACCTTGTTCTTTTTCAACAGCGCGGCAACGCCGGTTGTCAGGCGATCAACGATGCCGTCCTTCCATTCCACGCTCTTGCCGATGTCGAGGGTGGGCGCCGATACGGTGATGCCCAGCGCTGAATGCTCGTTGTGATGACGGGTTTGATGAAACTGCTCCGCCACATGAATCAGCGCTTTCGATGGAATGCAGCCAATGTTGAGGCAAGTGCCGCCCAACGATTCGCCTTCCACCAAAATCGTCGAAATGCCCAGCTGCCCGGCACGAATCGCCGTCACATAACCGCCAGGGCCGCCACCAATAATCAGCAGCGTAGTGTTCAAGGTTTGCATTGCATCACTCCACAAACAGGGTGGCGGGTTGTTCGAGCAAGCCACGAATGGCCTGGATGAATTGCGCCGCGTCCATGCCATCGACCACACGGTGATCGAAGGAGCTGGAGAGGTTCATCATCTTGCGGATCACGATCTGGCCTTTGACGACCATCGGCCGTTCGACGATCTTGTTGACGCCCACAATGGCCACTTCCGGCAGGTTCAGCACCGGAGTGCTGACAATTCCGCCCAACGCACCGAGGCTGGTCAACGTGATGCTCGACCCGGACAACTCATCGCGGCTGGCTTTGCCGTTACGTGCAGCGGTGGCCAGACGCGAAATTTCCGTCGCACTGTCCCACAAGCTACGCGCTTCGGCGTGGCGTACCACCGGCACCATCAGGCCGATATCGGCTTGCGTGGCAACGCCGACATGCACTGCGCCGAGGCGGGTGATGACTTGTGCTTCGTCGTCGTAACGGGCGTTGATCTGCGGAAAGTCGCGCAGCGCAACAACCAGCGCACGCACCAGAAACGGCAGCAAGGTCAGCTTGCCGCGCGTTGCACCGTGCTTTTCGTTGAGGTGTGCGCGCAGTTCTTCGACGGCAGTAACATCGATTTCTTCGACGTAACTGAAATGCGCAGCACGCTGTGTGGCTTCCTGCATGCGCTGGGCAATCTTGCGGCGCATGCCGATGACCGGAATCTGTTCTTGATCATTACGCTGGGCGTAGCCCGTGGAGGCAGTGGAGGCACTCGACTGACCCTGGGCCAGGTAAGTGTCCAGGTCTTCGTGCAGCACACGACCGGCAGGCCCCGTGCCGCGCACCAGACGCAGTTGAATACCGAGATCCAGCGCATGTTTACGCACTGCCGGGGACGCGAGCGGGCGCTCATCCGCTTCGCGAGCAACCATAGGGCCTTGGCATGCAGCCACTTTTGGCGCCGTCGCAACGACCGGTTTAGTGTCCACAACCGCTTCAACTTTCGGCGCTGCAACCGGTGCTTCTTTAACGGCCGCAGGCTGGGCCGATTCCTTGACGTTGCCCGCGCCTTCAACTTCGATGCTGATCAGGATGCTGCCAACCGCCATGACTTCGCCCGGCACGCCGCCCAGCGCAATGACTTTGCCGTGCACGGGCGAGGGAATGTCGACCATTGCCTTGTCGGTCATGACATCGGCCAGCACTTGATCTTCAACCACCATATCGCCGACTTTTACGTGCCACACCGACAATTCAACTTCTGCGATGCCTTCGCCAATGTCTGGCATCTTGATAACGTGCGTGCCCATTCAGACCTCCATAACCCGTTTCAAAGCCGCGCCCACTCGGGACGGGCCAGGGAAATACGCCCACTCTTGTGCGTGCGGGTAGGGCGTGTCCCAACCGGTGACGCGTTCGATAGGCGCTTCCAGATAATGGAAGCAGTGTTCCTGCACCAGGGCGACCAGTTCGGCACCAAAACCGCAGGTGCGAGTCGCTTCGTGAACAACCACGCAGCGCCCGGTTTTCTTTACCGACGCGACGATGGTGTCCAGGTCCAGCGGCCACAGGCTGCGCAGGTCGATCACTTCGGCATCGATACCGGTCTCTTCGGCAGCCACTTGTGACACATACACGGTGGTGCCGTAGGTCAGGATGGTCACCGCTTTGCCGGGACGGGTGATGGCGGCCACGTCCAGCGGTACGGTGTAGTAACCGTCCGGGACTTGTGCCGAAGGGTGTTTCGACCACGGCGTCACTGGACGGTCGTGGTGGCCGTCGAATGGGCCGTTGTACAGGCGTTTAGGTTCGAGAAAGATCACCGGGTCATCGTTTTCGATGGAGGCGATCAGCAAGCCTTTGGCGTCGTAAGGGTTGGACGGCATGACGGTGCGCAACCCGCAGACCTGGGTGAACATCGCTTCGATGCTCTGGCTGTGGGTCTGGCCGCCATAAATGCCACCACCGCACGGCATGCGCAGGGTCATCGGTGCGGTGAATTCACCGGCCGAGCGATAACGCAGGCGGGCGGCTTCGGAAATGATCTGGTCCGATGCCGGGTACACGTAATCGGCAAATTGAATCTCGGCCACCGGGCGCAAGCCATAGGCGCCCATGCCGACGGCGACGCCGACAATGCCGCTTTCGGAAATCGGTGCGTCGAACACCCGCGAGGTGCCGTACTTGGTCTGCAGGCCTTCGGTGCAACGGAACACGCCACCGAAGTAGCCGACGTCCTGGCCGAAGACCACGACGTTGTCATCACGCTCCAGCATCACATCCATGGCCGAGCGCAGGGCCTGGATCATGGTCATGGTGGTTGTGGTCATGGCGGTTTCCAACTGAATGTTGCTGTTGTGGTCGTTCATGTCAGATCCCCAACTCTTGGCGCTGGCGCTTCAAGTGCTCCGGCATCTCTTTGTAGACGTCCTCGAACATCGTCGCAGCGCTTGGGATCTGGCCACCGGCCAAGGTGCCGTACTGTTCGGCCTGTTTCTGGGCGGCGATCACCAAAGCTTCGAGTTCGGCGCTGACGGCAGTGTGTTCCTCTTCCGACCACTGACCGATTTTCACCAGGTGCTGCTTGAGGCGCGCAATCGGGTCGCCCAACGGGAAGTAGCTCCAGTCGTCTGCAGGACGGTATTTGGACGGATCATCCGACGTCGAGTGCGGGCCGGCGCGGTAGGTGACCCATTCGAGCATGGTCGGGCCAAGGTTGCGCCGGGCGCGTTCCGCGGCCCAGGCAGAGGCAGCGTAGACCGCGACGAAATCGTTGCCATCAACGCGCAGCGAGGCGATGCCGCAACCCACGCCACGCCCGGCAAACGTGGTGGCCTCACCACCGGCAATGGCCTGGAAGGTCGAGATGGCCCACTGATTGTTGACCACGTTGAGGATGACCGGCGCGCGGTAAACGTGGGCGAAGGTGAGGGCGGTGTGGAAGTCGGATTCGGCTGTGGCGCCGTCGCCGATCCAGGCCGAGGCGATTTTAGTGTCGCCCTTGATCGCCGACGCCATGCCCCAGCCCACGCCTTGGACGAATTGAGTGGCGAGGTTGCCGGAAATGGTGAAGAAACCGTGATCGCGCACTGAGTACATGATTGGCAATTGACGTCCCTTGAGCGGATCGCGCTCGTTGGACAGCAATTGGCAGATCAGGTCCACCAGCGGCACTTCGCGGGCCATCAGAATGCTTTGCTGACGGTAGGTCGGGAAGCACATGTCGTCGATGTTCAAGGCCAGGGCCTGAGCGCTGCCGATGGCTTCTTCGCCGAGGCTTTGCATGTAGAACGACATTTTTTTCTGGCGCTGGGCGACAACCATACGGTTGTCGAAGATCCGCGTCTTGAGCATGGCGCGCATGCCTTTACGCAGGATGTCCACCGGCACGCCTTCGGCCCATGGGCCCAGGGCATTGCCTTCGTCGTCGAGCACGCGAATCAGGCCCTTGGCCAAATCGGCGGTTTCGGCAGGTTCAACGTCGATGGGGGGTTTGCGCACCGTACCCGCGTCCGTCAGACGCAGGTAGGAGAAGTCGGTTTTACAACCGGGACGGCCCGAAGGTTCAGGGACGTGCAGGCGCAGCGGTTCGTACGCTTGGTTCATGGCTTCTACGCTCGATCTTGTGAATTTTTTGTAGTGAGCTGACAGTCATTCTTCGATGGAAGAAATCTTGTCCTACAACAATCATAGGCCGGGCCAAGAAGAATATTTATCTATGTTTCATTGCGCCTGAGATCATTTGAGGATAAAAAATCTCTATAAACAGAATAAACAGGTGACTTTGTCTCATGCGCAAACTTGATCGCACCGATATCGGCATTCTCAACAGTCTCCAGGAGAACGCACGTATCACCAACGCCGACCTCGCACGCTCGGTAAACCTGTCGCCCACGCCCTGTTTCAACCGGGTCAAGGCGATGGAAGAATTAGGCCTGATTCGAGAGCAAGTTACCCTGCTGGACGCCCAACTGTTGGGGTTGCACGTCAACGTGTTCATTCACGTCAGCCTCGAGAAACAAGTGGAAGAGGCTCTGGCGCAATTCGAGTCAGCGATTGCGGATCGCCCGGAAGTGATGGAGTGCTATTTGATGGCCGGCGACCCGGATTATTTGATCCGTGTGCTGGTGCCGACCATACAGTCGCTGGAGCGTTTCATGATGGACTTCCTGACCAAAGTGCCAGGCGTAGCGAACATCCGTTCGAGTTTTGCGCTGAAGCAAGTGCGCTACAAGACCGCGCTGCCATTGCCCGCGAACGGTTTAACCCTTGCGTAGCCGCTAGAGTTTGTTGATCGGGATTTTCAGGTAAGTCACGCCGTTATCCTCGGGCGCGGGCAAGTTCCCGGCCCGCACGTTGACCTGAATCGCCGGCAGCAGCAGCGTCGGCATTTCCAGTCCCGCATCGCGTGTGTTGCGCATGGCGACGAATGCCGCCTCATCAATGCCGTCTCGCACGTGGATGTTGCTTTTACGCTGTTCGCCGACAGTGGTCTGGCAGTGCGGTTCGCGGCCTTCGGGCGGGTAATCGTGGCACACGTAAAGCCGCACGCTGGCCGGGAACGCGAGCAATTTTTGAATCGAGGCAAACAACTGGTTGGCATTGCCGCCGGGAAAGTCGCAGCGAGCGGTGCCTACGTCGGGCATGAACAGCGTGTCGCCCACTAAAATCGCATCGCCGTCGATCAGGTAAGCCATGTCTGCCGGTGTGTGGCCGGGCACATGCAGGGCGGTGGCCTGCACATCGCCGATCATGAATGACTCGCCCGGCGCAAACAGGTGATCGAACTGCGAGCCATCGACCTGGAATTCCGGCTCAAGGTTAAACAGGCTTTTAAACACACCCTGGACTTTGCTGATCGATTGGCCAATCGCAATCTTGCCCCCCAATTCTCGCCGCAGGTAAGGCGCGGCAGACAGGTGGTCGGCGTGGGCATGAGTCTCCAGCAACCACTGAGCCTGTAACCGATGTTCGCGAACGAAGGCGATTACACGATCAGCCTGGACAGTCGCGGTTCGGCCTGCAGCAGGGTCGTAGTCGAGGACTGGATCGACGATCGCGCAGGCACCACCGTCCTGCTGGTAGATCACGTAGGTGAAGGTCTTTGAGGCGTCGTCCAGAAAAGCGTTAATCAATACGGACATGGGTGGCCGGTTCTTTACAAGTGTGTACTGAGGGTAATTTCATTTTTGCTTTACCGACAGTCCCTGTTTAATTCATGCAGGAAAAATGCCTTGAGGGCTCTATCCTGTTACACATCGATACCGGGCGACCCCGGCCTTTTTCTGCTGAACACGAGTGTTTTATGTTGCTGGCAAGTTTTTTTGGCGTCGTGATGGGGCTGGTCCTCGGATTGACCGGCGCGGGGGGCGGTATTTTAGCAGTGCCGGCCCTGGTGTTGGGCTTGGGCTGGACCATGACTCAAGCGGCGCCGGTTGCGTTGTTTGCGGTGGGCAGCGCCGCAGCAGTGGGCGCCATCGATGGTTTGCGCCATGGTCTGGTGCGTTATCGCGCCGCGCTGTTGATAGCGCTGTTAGGGGCCATTTTTTCCCCGGTTGGCATCTACTTCGCGCATCGGTTGCCGGAAAAAATCCTGATGATTCTGTTCAGCTTGCTGATGGTCATGGTGGCGTGGCGAATGCTGCGCCGTGAACGCGCAGAAGAGGGGCCCAGCGACCATGGACATGCCAATTGGGGGCAGAAAAACTGCATGCTCGATCAACAGACCGGGCGCTTTTCCTGGACTGCCAAATGCACCGCGACCCTCGCGGCGCTCGGGGCCGTAACGGGCGTCGTCTCGGGATTGCTTGGGGTGGGTGGCGGATTTTTGATCGTCCCTGCCTTCAAGCAACTGACCGATGTGCAGATGCGCGCAATCGTCGCGACCTCCTTGATGGTAATCAGCCTGATCTCGGCCATCGGTGTGATCGGCGCTTTTCATGCCGGGGTGAGGATCGACTCATCGGGTGTGGCATTCATCGTCGCCAGCATTGTCGGCATGATTCTCGGCCGACAAGTGTGTGCCCGCGTCCCGGCCAGGGCTTTGCAAACCGGGTTCGCCACAGTGTGTGTGGTGGTCGCCGCGTACATGCTGTTTAGAGCGACGGTATGACAGGTCTTACACCTTAAGTTTCGGGCCTCGTCGCAGCCGGTAGTATGGCCGACCGGCCACTTGCTACCGGCCAAACCAAAGCACCTCCAAACCGCCTCCAAGGCAGCGTATGACGGTGCCTGTGAGCTTTCGATAATCGCCTCCGACATCCAGTCCCTCGCTGCGGAGCGCGTCATGCACAACAATAAGAATTCAACGCATCGTTTCTTGCCTGCCCTTATCGCCAGTCTGTCGACCCTCGGTTTGAGCTCGATGGCCGAAGCCGAAATCATGCTGTATGACAAGGATCAGACTACTTTTTCCACTGACGGCTACATCAACGCTTTTTATGTCAACAGCGATGTAGACCGTGCCGGCGACCAATACGACCGGCGGCAATCGCGGGTGAAGATGGGCTTTCTGCCCAACTACCTCGGGTTCAACATGGGCAAGCAAATCGACGACTTGAAGCTGGGTGCCCGGGCTTCGTTTTGGGTGACCATCAACGACAGCCAAACCAACGGCACAGACACCGCGATCGACGTGCGGCAGTTCTACGGCACGGTGGCCAATCCTGAATGGGGCGAAGTGTTGATCGGCAAGGACTTCGGCTTGTTTGCCCGCTCCAACATCCTGCTCGATGAATTGCTCGCCGGTTATGGCCAGGTCAGCGACACGCTGGGGCTGGTGGATGGCGGCGGTGTGTCGTTCGGCAATATCGGCACCGGGTATCCGTACCCGTTCCCGACGTCGCAGATTACCTATCGCACACCTGTGATGGAGGGTTTGCGGGTGGCCGTGGGCATCATGGACCCGGTCGACACCAATGACAGCAGCCCGACCGGCAAGGCGTATCAGGAAAACCCGCGCACCGAAAGTGAGATCACCTACCAGTTCGACCTGGCCGGCGCGAAAATCTACAGCTGGGTCAACGGCAGCTACCAGACTTCAGACAACACAGACTCCACGGTTAATTCCGTCACCTCAAAAGGTGTCGGTTATGGGGTGCAGGCAAAAATGGGCGGGTTGTCGCTGACCGGGTCAGGCTTCCAGGCCAAAGGCATCAACCCGTTCTTCACTAACAACGCCGGTAAACCGACGCTGCGTAACGTCGACAGTGACGGTTACCTGTTGCAGGGCTCCTATAAAATTGGAAAAAACCGTCTGGCCCTGTCCTACGGCAAGACCAAGGACGATGGTAACGGCGTGGTTGGCAGTGGCGCAGACTACGAAACCCGAGGCATTGCGCTGTTCCACGACGTGAATGACAACTTGAAACTGGTGGCCGAATACAACCAGTTTGAAATCAATGGACACGACACCAGTGCCCAGAACGAAAACACCGATACCTTCGCGGTCGGTGCAGTACTGACCTGGTAATCATGATTGCGGCAGGCGTTCGCGTTTTCAAAATAGCCATCGCTGGCAAGCCAGTCTCCTACGGTTCGGCGGTGAATGCCGGACTGTTGTGGTTATCCCAAATCCCGTAGGAAACCGGCTTGCCGGTGATGGCGATTTCACGGGCGCCATCGCTGGCAAGCCAGTCTCCTACGGTTCGGCGGTGAATGCCGGACTGTTGTGGTTAACCCCAATCCCGTAGGAAACCGGCTTGCCGGTGATGGCGATTTCAACGACGCCATCGCTGGCAAGCCAGACTCGGTTCGGCGGTGATGCCGGGATTGATGAATGACCGCGACAGGGTTCTCATCCCATCGAAGCGGCTACCCGCTACCCAAGTAGCATACGTCGCCGCCTGCTGGCTTCGTACACTCATGCCTCATACAGGCGCACCTGCGGGGGGCGACAATGCAGCACAATGAAGGCGTTGTCAGTGCAATGTCGCAGGCTACGGATCCGCAGCAAGTGGCGCTGGAACTGGCGCGACAACTGTTGCACCCGCACGTGGGGTTTGTATTGTTCTTCTGTTCCGCCGAGTACGATTTGCAGGCGCTGGGCCAGGCCTTGCAACACAGCTTCGGTGGTATTCGGCTGGTGGGATGCACCAGTGCCGGTGAAATCACGCCGCTGGGCTACGGACGAAATTGCGTGTCTGCGGTCGGTTTTGACCACCGGCATTTTTCCATCGACGCTGAGCTGATCAACGAAATGGAGCGCTTCAGCTTGATCGACGCCCAGCAAATGGTCGAGCGTCTGGTCAGTGGCTGTCGCAGCAACACGCTCGCACCGATCAAGGGCAATAGCTTTGCGCTGACCTTGCTCGACGGTTTATCCAGCCGCGAAGAAATGGTCTTGGCAGCGTTGAGCGCAGCGCTCGGCGACATACCGCATTTCGGCGGCTCTGCCGGCGACGACAATCGCTTGACCCACACCCACGTTTACTTTGGCGGCGAGTTTCACAGCGGCGCGGCGGTGGTGGTGCTGGTCAATACCTGGCTCGATTTTGAAGTGTTCACCACCCACCATATTCTGCCGCGAGCGGAAAAACTGGTGGTAACCGGCGCCGACAGCACCTCGCGCCGGGTCTTTGAATTAAACGCCGAGCCTGCAGCCGAGGAATACGCCCGGCATGTGGGCGTGCCAGTGGCGGAACTCGACTACCGCACCTTTGCCGCGCATCCGCTGGCGGTGCGCATCAATGATCAGTATTACGTGCGGGCCATTCAGCAGGTGCACCCAGACCAGAGCCTGAGTTTCTACTGTGCGGTCGAAAACGGCATTGTCCTCACCGTCATGACACCGGGCCCGATGCTGCCCAACCTGCAAGCCTTGTTTGAGGGCCTGCATGCGCGGCTTGGGGACTTGTTGGTGACCATCGGTTGCGACTGCTTTCTCAGGCGCCTGGAACTTGAGGGCGGCGGAAATCTGGAACAAATCGGTCAGTTATTGCGGGACCAACGGGTGATGGGTTTCAACACCTACGGAGAACAGTTCAATGGCATGCACATCAACCAGACCTTCACCGGTGTTGCCATCGCCCGCGGTAGATCCCCCGGGCACCGCTGAACTCCAGGCCCGGGTCGTCGGCCTGGAACGAGAAAACCAGAAACTGCAGCGTATCAACAGTGCGCTGATCGAGCGGATCGAGTCCGGTGCGACTCGCGGCAACGACCCTTACGCCGCGTTCCAGCATTCGGTGGTGTTGGCCGAACAGGTTCGCGAGCGCACCGACGCCTTGAATCAGGCCATGGCGGAACTCAAGTCTGGCAACCACTTGCTCAGTGAAGCGCGGCTGCGGGCCGAAACCGCGCACCAGCACTTGATCGATGCCATCGAAAGTATTTCCGACGCCTTCGTGCTGTTCGATGCCGATCAGCGAATAGTCCTGTTCAATAGCCGATTCAAGGCGTTCTGGAGCAAGAGCCGGGTGCGCATCAACGCGGGCATGCGGCTGGCAGAGGTCAAGCGGCTGATGCGCGATACCGGCCTGTTCACCGAGGAACCGCGTGGCCACGCCGATGAAAACCTGCTGTATCGCCTGCAGGATGGCCGCTGGTTACAGGTCAATGAACGGCCGACTCAGGAAGGTGGACGGGTGATTCTGTTCACCGACATCACCGACGTTAAACTCAGCGAAACCCTGCGTCGTGAGCAGGCGGTGGCGCAGAAATCGCATTTGCTGCAACGGGCAGTCGACAATCTTTCCCAAGGCGTGGCGATGGTCAATGCCGAGGGCGTGCTGGAACTGTGGAACCGGCGTTTTCTTGAACTCAGCGGCCTGGCTCCGGTGGCGGCTCATCGCCCATTTGCCGAAGTGATTGCCGACAGTGAACTGAACCTGTTGACGCCGGCCAGTCGAGACGTCAACGGACGGCACGTTCAGGAGTGCGAACAACGACTCTACGATGGCCGCGTGCTGGAAATTCGCACGCACCCATTGCCCACCGGGGGCTTCGTCAACACCTTCACCGACATTACGGAACGCTATCAGCACGCCGAGGCGCTGAGCGAAAGCGAGCGCTGGATTCGTCTGATTACCGACCATGTGCCGGCGCTGATCGCCTACTTGAATGCCGATCTGGTGTACGAGTTCACCAACAAGGTTTACGAAGAATGGTATTGCTGGCCGCGGGGCTTGATGCTCGGGCAGAGCTTGCGTGAGGTGCACAGCGAACAGCACTACCAGCGCCTGGAATCCTACGTCGCCAGGGCGCTGGCGGGTGAAAGCGTGACGTTCGAATTTGCCGAAACCAACATCAATAATCAGGAGCGCTACATGCTGCGCTCCTACGTGCCCAATCGTCTGGCCAGCGGCGAAGTCGTGGGTATTTTTGTGTTGATTCGGGACATCACCGAACGTCGGCGCACCGCCGAGGCGCTGCATCAGGCTTACCAGAACCTGGAACTTCGGGTGCGCGAGCGTACCGCCGAACTGACGACGCTCAACGATCAATTATTGCGCGAAATCGACGAACGCCGTCGGGCGGAGTCGCGTCTGCGCGAGGCCAAACTTGAGGCCGAACGGGCCAACCTTTCAAAGACCAAGTTTCTCGCGGCCGTCAGCCATGACTTGCTGCAACCTTTGAACGCTGCACGGCTATTCACCAGCGCATTGCTGGAGCGGCGTGAACCGGTGGCCAACGCGATTCTGGTGCGCAATGTCAGCAACTCGCTGGAAGACGTGGAAAACCTGCTGGGCACGCTGGTCGACATTTCGAAACTGGATGCCGGGGTGATCAAGGCTGATATCGCGCCGTTTGCATTGAGCGAGTTACTTGAGAATCTGGCGGCTGAATACACTCAAGTCGCTCGCAGTGAGGGGCTCAAACTGCATTTTGTGCCGTGTTCTGCGCTGGTCCGCAGCGACATCCAGCTACTGGCGCGCATTTTGCGCAATTTGCTGAGCAATGCGATTCGCTACACCTATAGCGGGCGTGTGGTGCTGGGTTGCCGACGTCATCATCAGCGCCTGTCGATTGAGGTCTGGGACAGCGGCATGGGCATCGCTGAAGACCGTCTCGAGGAGATATTCCAGGAGTTCAAACGCGGTGATGTGCAGCGTCCGGATCAGGACCGTGGGTTGGGCCTGGGGCTGGCTATTGTGGAAAAAATCGCCGGTATTCTTGGCCATCGCATCCACGTTCGGTCGTGGCCGGGCAAGGGCTCGATGTTTTCAGTCGAAGTGCCGCTAAGTGCCACCGCCCCGAAATCGCTGCCAAACCTGCTGATGAGTGAGCCGATGCTGGAGCGTCTGCGCGGCGCGCGGGTGTGGGTGCTGGACAACGACGCGGCGATTTGCGCGGGCATGCGCACTTTGCTCGAAGGCTGGGGCTGTCTGGTGGTCACAGCGTTGTCGGAGCAGGATTTGGCGCGGCAAGTGGACAACTATCACCAGCACGCGGACCTGCTGATCGCCGACTATCACCTGGATGACGATCAGAATGGTGTCGATGCCGTGGCGCGGATCAATGCGCGGCGCGCCTTGGCCATCCCGGCGATGATGATCACCGCCAACTACAGCAACGAACTGAAACTGCAGATCCGCGAGCTCGGCCACACGCTGATGCACAAACCCGTACGCCCGATGAAGCTCAAGACCGCCATGAGCCATTTGCTCGGACGTCCTTGAGAGCTGGCGTGGCCTCATCGCGAGCAGGCTCACTCCCACATTTGACCGGGTTGAATCAGTTCCCCTGTGGAAGCTCACTCCCACATTTGGCGGGTTGAATCATATCCCGTGTGGGAGCGAGCCTGCTCGCGATTACGGTGTATCTGGCGCTATCGATGCTGAATGTTGGATAGCCATCGCGAGCAGGCTCACTCCCACATTTGACCGGGTTGAATCAGTTCCCCTGTGGAAGCTCACTCCCACATTTGACCGGGTTGAATCAATTCCCCTGTGGAAGCTAACACCCACATTTGGCGTATTGAATCAATTTCCCTGTGGGAGCGAGCCTGCTCGCGATTACGGTGTATCTGGCGCTATCGATGCTGAGTGTTGGATAGCCATCGCGAGCAGGCTCACTCCCACATTTGACCGGGTTGAAACAATTCCCGTGTGGAAGCTAACTCCCACATTTGGCGGGTTGAATCAATTTCCCTGTGGGAGCGAGCCTGCTCGCGATGGGATGACGCGGTGTTCAGGTCAACACTCAGCGGCGCAGGTAAGAACCGAAATCAATATCCCCGGCACTCAGGATTGCTTGCACGCGGTTGTGTACGTTGAGTTTGCGCAAGATCGCCGAAACATGGGCCTTGACCGTGGTTTCGGCTATTTCCAGGGTGTAGGCAATCTGCTTGTTCGACTCACCCTTGGTCATGCGCTCCAGCACCAGCAGCTGTTTGCGGGTCAATGCCTGCAGCAGTTCTGGCGGGAAGCTTGGGGTGTCGTTCATTCGGCGATGGGAGCCGCTTTTCTGGGTGCGGATGATGTCCGGCGGCAAATAAACATTGCCGTTCAGGATTTGCGCAATGGCTTCGGTCATCTGGAGGCGCGGCGAAGATTTGGTGATGAAACCCACCGCGCCATACGTGATGGCTTGCAGCACGATCTGTTTGTCCTGTTCGGCAGAAACGATCACGACCGGAATGGTCGGCGCTTCGTTGCGCAGGTTGATCAGGCCATTAAGGCCATGCATGCCCGGCATGTTCAGGTCGAGCAGGATCAGGTCCAGGTCGTCGTGCTCCTGCGTCAGCAGCAAGGCACTGTCCAGGTCAGCAGTTTCCATCACCTCGCTGCCCGCGAAGCCATCGCTGATGACGTTGTGAATGGCTTCACGAAACAGCGGGTGATCGTCGGCAATCAGAATTTTGTACATAGCCTTTCACCTCATTATTGTTGATTAGGGTGTGGTCACCACACGCAGGCGTAAAGATCAGTGAAAGGGTTCTGGCTGGGCGGGTGAAACAGGCAGGTTTGCCGCTTGCCAGGCATCAAGGCCATCGCGATACCAGTAAAGCGTTTTATAGCCCAACGTGCTGGCGCGTTTTACCGCGTTCCAGCTTAACCAGCAATCGGAACGGCAGTAGAACACCAGCGGCTGCGTGACATTACCCGCGGTCAAGGTCTTAAGATTACGCGCAAAATAGTCCTGCCAGTCGGGCGTCAGATCACCGTCGCCGGTATTGGCCAGCCAATGGCTGCCGGGCAGATTTTCGTGAGGTTGATCTTCGATAAAACGTCCTTGCAGCCATTGTCGGCGGTAAACGTCTATCAATACTGGGCGCGGGGTTTGGTTGAGCAGGTTTTGCAAAGCGCCGGTGTCGATAATCGACGCGCCAGGCAATTGATCCGGCGTGGGGCTGCGGTAAAGAGCGATGCGATACCCGTCCGCGGAGAACAGGGGTGTTTCGGCGTGCGCAGTGCCCGTTATCAGGCTCAGCGCCAGCGCGACAAGAGTGGGACGCAACAGACTACGTCGTGCACGCGACATGGGCTCATTCCTTATAGTTATGAACCCATTACATGCCAGTCGCGGTGCATTGGGAATGCGACCATAGACACGAAAACCAGTACTAAAGTAGTAATTTTGTGCCTTCAGCAACGATCAATGGCTGCGCAGTCAGTTGGATTTTCGCAGGGCCGCATGCTGCGGGTTGAACGTGAGCACCGCGAGCAGGGCGAACAGCAGCGTGAGCCCCACGCAGACACCGAGCGCCAGCGGATTGAAGCGTTCATATAAGGCAAAGCGCACCAGTTCCACGGCGTGGGTGAACGGATTCAAGGCACATAACCAGAACAGCCACTCGCTGGACTCGCGCATCTTCCACAGCGGGTACAGCGCCGATGACAGGAAAAACAGCGGGAAAATCACGAAATTCATTACCCCGGCAAAATTCTCCAGTTGGCGAATCGCGTTCGACAGCAACAAGCCCAGCGCGCTAAGCATCAATGCCACCAACAGCAGCGCCGGCAAGGCGATCAGCAATCCCATTGCCGGCGGTTGCACACCGTACATCCAGGCGATTGCCAGAAAGGCATACACCTGCAACAGCGAAATCAGCGACGTTGCCAACAGTTTGCTGCACAACAGAAAAGTGCGGGGCAGGGGACTGGTCAACAGTACGCGCATGCTGCCCATTTCCCGGTCGTAAACCATCGACAGCGAACCTTGCATGCCGTTGAACAACAGAATCATGCAGGCCAGGCCAGGAATGATGTACACCTCGTACGGAATGTACGTGTCATAGGGCTCGATGATCGCGATGCCCAGCGCGGCACGGAATCCGGCGGCAAACACCAACAGCCACAGCAACGGGCGGACCAGCGCGCTGAGAAAACGCGTGCGCTGCAATACAAATCGCAGCCATTCGCGCAGCACGATCCCGCTGAAACATTGCCAATAGGTATTCATCGGGCTGCGACTCTTGTTGAAGGTGAGGTCGTGAGCCGGGCGAAGGTCTCGCCCAGGTCGCCGCCGTGTTCCAGCCCCAGTGCTTGTGCTTGACCGCTGGCGACCAACAATCCCTGATGCAAAATCAGCAAGGTGTCATCGGGTTGCACTTCATCCAGCAAATGGGTGGTCCACAGCACGCTGATCTCCTGTTCGTTGCACAAGCTGCGAATGTGCTGGTTGAGCGCCAAACGGCTGGCCGGGTCGAGGCCGACACTGGCTTCGTCCAGCAGCAACAAACGTGGTTCATGCAATAAGGCGCGGGCGATTTCCACCCGTCGACGATGGCCGCCGTTCAGCTCACGTACTTTTTCGCGGCGGCGATCGGTCAGCGTTTGTCGCGCCAGTTCGGCGTCGACCCGCCATCGCGATTGGCGCCGTGACAGGCCATGCAGTGCTGCGTGGTAGCGCAGGTTTTGTTCGACACTAAGGTCCAGGTCCAGGGTGCTTTGTTGAAACACCACACCCAATTGCTGCAGGGCCGGGCGCGGTGCCTCTCGAAGCGAATAACCGCCCACGCGAATATCCCCGCGTTGCACATCGAACAGCCGTGTCAGCAAGGCGATCAGCGTCGACTTGCCCGCGCCATTCGGCCCCAGCAACGCGGCGAAACGTCCGGGCTCCAAGCTGAAACTGACATGGTGCAACGCTTCCCGGGCACCGTAGGCGAAGCTCAGGTCGTCGACCTCCAGTGCCTTCATGGCGTAACCACCACGCCCCATGGATAGCGCCCGACCTTGATCGATTTCACTACCTTGAGGCTGTCGACATCAATCACCGACACATCGCCGCTGACGCCATTGGTCGCCAACAGTTGTTTCTGATCCGGGGTAAACGCCATCTGCCACACGCGTCGGCCGACCAACAGATAATCGAGTACTTCAAACGTTTTGGCGTCGATCACGGCCACATGGTTGGCCGGGCCGAGCGCCACGAACCCGTACTTGCCGTCGGCACTGAGTTTGATGCCCACCGGTTGTACCTTGTCTGGGTGCACACCTTTTATCGTGAAGTTCAGCGTCTTCAAAATCTTGCGCGTTGCGACATCGAGAATCGTCACGGTGCCGCCGATCTCGGCCGACGCCCAAAGTTGTTTGCCGTCCGGTGAAAACTCGACGAAACGTGGCCGCTGATCCACCAGTGTGCTGTCGGCCAGGGTTTGGGTGCTGGTGTCTATCCAGTGCAACATGTTGGTGGTTTCGCTGGTGTTGACCGCCCACTTGCCGTCCGGGCTGACGGCCATGCCTTCGGGCTCGACGCCGACATTGATCTGGCTCAGCACCTTGGAGGTTTCGGTGTCGATCACGGTGACCAACGCGTCGTCTTCGTTGGAAACGTATAACCAGCGATTGTTGGGGTGCAGGGCAAATTGCTCGGGGTCTTTGCCCGAGGGCAATTCCTTGATGATCTTGCGCGTGGCCACGTCCATAACCTGAACCCGGTCCGAATCGCTGGCGCAGATGTACAGCAACTTACTGTCGTGGGACAGCAGCAACCCACGCGGGCGTTGGCCGACCGGCAAGGTGTCGGTGACTTCCAGGGTTTGCATATCGATCAGGCTGAGGTTGTTGTCTTTCTCGTTGGAAACCCAGGCAGTGGCAGCCGCGGCTTGTCCGACGGCGAGTAGCAGGGCGCATGAAAGCAGGGTGCGGCGCATGGCAGATTCCTTATTGTTGTGAGTGTGAAATCAGGGAAAGCGGCAACTGACCTCGGGTTTGTCGTAGCCCAGGCTGTCCATTTCGTTGAGCGGGTGCAAAAAGCCATCCTGTGGCGAGGTACTGACCAATGCGCGGGGCTGGACGATGGGAATGGGTTGGCGCAACTGCCCGTTCCAGGGGCGATAACTGAGCTTGCGGCCCTTGAAGCCGTCCAGCGGCAGCTGATCGCTGATTTCAAGTGCGCGAATGGCCATCGGGTCGGTTTGACGCAGTTTGCTCACGGCACTGGCGACGCTGCGAACGGCCATCCAGGCCGCGAAGTCACGGTCATTCATCCAGCGCCCGGCCATGGCTTCGAAGCGTTTTTGCAACTGCGCGGCGCCGTAGGTTTCAACGGTTTTGTGCCAGCCCACCGGGGTCAAACCCTGGGTGCCGGCAACGGGGCGCGGGTACCAGGTCTGGTAGGGCACGTACTCACCGAAGTCGCCGCGCTCATCCGCCACCAGCACCACGTCGTACTCGGCGGTCTGGGTAAACAGCGGCATGTCGGCCTGGGCGCTGCGGCGCTGATCGTTGTCAAAACTCCAGGGTTTTTCTGCCACCAATTGCACACCAAAGCGTTTGGCGGCGCGGCGCAAAGCCGCTGCATAGGCCTTGTCGTCATCGGTCGGGCCGACGATCAACAGCGCTCGTTGCCATTTGCGCACCACCAGAAACTGCGCCAGGGCATCGGCCAGCATCGCCCGGCTCGGCAGCGTATGCAGCACGTTCGACAGGCAATCGGTGGTGCGCAAACTATCGTCGGGGCTGCCGGCATTGAACAGCAAACTGTCGGGGAGGGCCGCGCTGAGCTGACGCAGGCTGGCCACCGGTGCGTTCACCACGAACAGGCGTACACCTTGCTCATGCTGGGTGTGCGCCGCTTCGAGCAGGGCATCCGGGCTGTCGACAGTGACGCTGGCAAGGCTGTAGCTGTGGTTGAGGAAACGCCCGGTGCTGTTGCTGTCGGTGATCGCCAGTTCGGCGCCACGCAACCCGGCATCCACCGGTTCGGGAATGACATTCGACAGCAATGGACCGGGATCGGGACGATACCCCAGGTAGCCTATTTTGATCTGCAGCGGTGGTTCAGCAGCCTGACCTTGCGCGGCCAGCCCGACGGCGCAGGTGATTGCCAGCAGGTAAATAAGCGTTCGCATAAGGCACTCCGTTACAGGTAGCGCCAGCATAGGAAGGCTGAGGAAGGGTGGAAATATGTAGAAAGTACCAAGGAGGCAGTACCAAGGTAGTAGCCCGTAAACGGTGACGCGGTTTTAGCATGGACCGCAACGGCCATCACTCGGGAGGAGATCGATCATGCGTGTTCTCAAGGCGCTGCTCCTGCCGTTGTTACTGGTCCTGAGCATGATCGGTGTCGACAAACTGCACGCTTCGCGTTCCTCGCCGCTGCCGGTGCCGCCCGCGTTGTCAGGGCGCTAGGCGTGTCGGCCCTGTGGCGCATCAACCTTTGGGTCTGCGGTTTTTTTGCCGTGGTGACCCTGGCCTGCATGGCGCTGCTGGTGCATCAGGCATTGGCCGACGTGGAGCGTGAGCTGCAATCGGCCGAAGCAGTGGTGCAATACCTGAGCGAAACCGCCGAGCGTGACCCCGCCAGCCTTCAGCCTCGCCTCACGCAAAGTTTGCGGCATGTACGGGTGCGCTGGTTGAAAACGGCTGAGTCGCCGGGCAAACCAACGCAGGAAGGGCTTGATGCCTGGCTTGGCCGTTTGTTGTTCGCAGAGGCCCGGCACAGTGCCCAGGTGCTGGATTTGCAGGACGGCAGGCGGGTACAGATTGCGGTCGACCCCAGGGATGAGATCGATGAAGTCTGGGATTCGCTGCAGCAATTGCTTGGCCTGTGTGGCCTGGCGCTGTTGTTGAGTCTGCTGACCATCCGCTGGGCTGTGCGCCGTGGCATGGGGTTGCTCGACGAATTACTGCGCGCGTTGCAGCAAGTGTCTGGGGGCCAACTCAATGTGCGCCTGCGCGCCGCAGGCATGCCCGAGGCGCGACAACTGGCGCTGCATTTCAACCGCATGACCGCGGCACTCGAGCAGGCGCGGGCTGATAACACTCAACTGACGCAGACCCTGCTGGCGGTGCAAGAGCAGGAGCGCACGCACCTGGCGCAGACGCTACATGATGATCTTGGGCAATACCTGGCGGGGATTCGCGCTCAGGCATTCCTGTTGCGACTGGTGACGGACCAACCGGCGGTGATGGAGCGCACGGTGCGTGAGCTGGAACACAACTGCGAGCACTTGCAGCAGGGCTTTCGCGCGCTGGTACACGATCTGTACCCGGTGGTGTTGCAACACTTGCCGCTGGCGCAGGCCTTTGGATTGTTGGTCGAGCAATGGCAGGGACGTCACGGGACTGCCTGCCGGTTACACGTCAGCGCGCAATTGCCGGCACTGTCTGGGCCAGAAAAAACCCATCTCTATCGTCTGTTGCAGGAAGCCCTGACCAACGTCGCGCGTCACGCCTGTGCGAGTCAGGTACGGGTGCGCCTGCAACTGCGCAGCGGCCAATTGCGCTTGCTGATTCGTGACAACGGTCGCGGCGCGGCACAACCCTCGCGGCCGGGCGTTGGTTTGCATTCGATGTTCGAACGCGCACGCAGCCTCGGCGGCGAATTGCGGATCATCAGCCACCCTGGCGCCGGTTGGGCGCTGGCTTTGAGCATGCCTTTGGAGGCGTCATGAATATTCTGCTGGTCGATGACCATGCGGTGGTCCGTCAGGGCTATGCGAGTCTGTTGCGGGCGCTATTGCCGGCAATCGAAGTGCGTGAGGCAGCGTCGGGCGAGGAGGCGCTGACCAAGGTTCAGGAAGCGTTGCCGCACTTGGTGATCATGGACTTCGGCTTGCCCGGCATCAGCGGCCTCGAAACCACACGACGCCTGCGTCAGCGTTTGCCGCAGCTGCGGATACTGTTTTTCAGCATGCACGATGAGTTGCCGTTGGTGCGCCAGGTGCTTGATGCCGGTGCGTCGGGTTACCTGACCAAAAGTTCAGCGCCCGAAGTGTTGATCGAGGCGGTGCGACGAATTCTCGCCGGCCACGCCTACATCGAGCAGCCGCTGGCGACACAACTGGCGTGTCACCCGCGCCACGACGCCAGCGACCCTCGCTTGCACAGCATGACCCAGCGCGAACTGGAAATATTCGTGATGATCGCAAAAGGCACGCCGGCCCGTTTGATTGCCGAACAGCTGAGCATCAGCAGCAAAACCGTCTCCAATCACCTGACGTTACTCAAGAGCAAACTGCAGGTCACCTCGCAGGCCGAACTGGTGCACTTGGGAATTGATATGGGCGTGGTTCGCAAGGCAGGGTGAGCACTCTTCAATCCATGTCAGCGAAGTGTTGTGCCCCGAGGATTATCTGAGCTGCTGGGATTTGCCTGTGGGATCGGACAATTTTGTCTTGAGTGACTTATCTGGGGTGATGGAGTCATCTGAGGTAATGGAATTATCTGAGGTGAAGTGATGCATCTGTGGTGAGGGGATTTATCCCCGTCGGGCTGCGTAGCAGGCCCAAAAGGCTGGCGTCTGCTGCGCAGCCGAACGGGGATAAATCCCCTCGCCACGAATCTCCTCATCACAAGTACCCTCACTACAGGTAAATCCCCTCACCACAAATCTCCTCACCACAGGTAAACCCCCTCACTACAGGGTTTTGTGCCATCCGCTGATTCAGCTCACTTATCCCATGTCGTCGGGCACCCCGTGCAACTTTCCATATTCGCGTCCTGAAAATTGGCATAGTGCTGGCGGGAACCGCTGAGGATGGCGTGGTCGAGATTGCTTTCACCAAACTTCGCTTCCTGCAGGTTGGCGTCGCTGAGGTTCGCGCCTTTAAGGTCAGTCTTGCTCAGCCAGGTCATTTCCAGATCGGCTGCGCGCAGGTTGGCGTTGTTCATTCGTGCGCCAGAGAGGCGGGCGAATTGCAAGTAGGCTGCGCTGAGGTTGGCATCCTGGAACTGTGCACCTTGGGCAAACATTCCCCAACCCTGAATGGCCATCAGTGTTGCGCCGGTGAAGTCGGCCAGGCGCAGGTTGCTTTGCTGAAGACTGGCGCGGGTCAGGTTTGCACCTTGCAATTGGGCTTTTTCAAGGTTGGCGAGGTCGAGACGCGCGTGGCGTAAATCTGCATCGCGCAGGTCTGCGCCGCTGAGGTTCATGTTACGCATGTCCTGATTGCTCAGGTTGGCGCCTTTCAGGTTGGCGCCGGGGCATTGGCTATGGTCGGCAATGGTGCAGCCGTTGATGATCAGTGGGGCGTCGTCGCCATCGTCGGTGGCGAAAACCCAAGGGGCGGTCAGCAATAGCAACAGGGGCAGGTATTTCATGTCAGGGCTCTCGTGATGTCATCACACACAATGGTGGCGAGGGAGCTTGCTCCCGCTCGGCTGCGCAGCAGTCGCAAGCTCAGGCAACTCGGTACGGCTGAGCGATGAGGGGGCCGCTTCGCAGCCAGCGGGAGCAAGCTCCCTCGCCACAGGCAGCCCCCTCATCACAGGAAGTAATGCGGCTTACTTCTTCGCGACCTTGTTATCCCAGCTCGGGATCTTGAACACCCAGAACGAGCCACCCTGAGCCACCGGTTTGGTCAGCTCAGCCATGTCGCCACCCCACAACGGCACCGCGCCACCGTAGCCGACGGTCACGCCGATGTACTGCTCGCCGTCCTGTTCCCAGGTGATCGGCGGGGAGACGATGCCGCTGCCGGTCTGGAACTTCCACAGTTCCTTGCCGGTTTTCGCGTCAAAAGCCTTGAAGAAACCGTCACCGGTACCGGTGAACACCAGATTGCCCTTGGTGGCCAGCACGCCGGCCCACAGTGGCAAGTGTTCCTTGTGTTCCCACACCACTTTGCCGGTGGTGGGGTTCATCGCGCGCAACGTGCCGACGTGATCGTCGTACATGCGTTTGATGCGGAAACCCATGCCCAGGTATGCCGAACCTTTCTTGTAGTTGACCTCTTCGGTCCAGTATTCCTCTTTCCACTGGTTGCCTGGAATGTAGAACAGTCCTGTGTCCTGGCTGTACGCCATCGGGTTCCAGTTTTTGCCGCCGAGGAACGGAGGTGACACTTCAACTGACTTGCCTTTGGTTTCACCCGGCAGCGGCTTGGCCGGACGCTGGCCCGGGTTTTCCACTGGCCGGCCGGTTTTCAGGTCGATGTGGCTGGCCCAGGTGATGTTGTCGACGAAGGGGAAGGCATTCTGCAGTTTGCCGTTGTTACGGTCGACCACGTAGAAGAAGCCGTTGCGGTCCGCGTGACCGGTGGCTTTAACCACTTTGCCGTCCTTGTCCTTGTAGTCGAACAGCACCAGTTCGTTGTTGCCAGAGAAATCCCAGGCGTCGTTTGGCGTGTGCTGGTAGAACCATTTCACCTCGCCGGTGCTTGGGTCTACGCCAACCTGGCCTGAGGTGTAGAGGCTGTCGAAGTCATGAGGGTTGCCGTCCTTGGAGGTGCGCGCCCAAGTGTTCCACGGGCCAGGGTTGCCGGCACCGACGATGATGGTGTTGGTTTCTGCATCAAAACTGGCGCTCTGCCAAGGCGCGCCACCACCATGGCTCCAGGCCTCGACCTTGCCGGTTTCGGTGGTCGGGTCATCGGGCCAGGACGGCGCCTTGACGTCGCCGGTCGGCGTGCTGTCCTTGCCGTTCAGACGCCCCATGTGGCCTTCGACGAAGGGACGCATCCAGACCTCTTCGCCGGTGTCTGGATCACGGGCATAGAGCTGGCCGACCACACCAAATTCATCACCAGAGCTGCCGTGAATCAGCAGGACTTTGCCCGTGGTTTTGTCTTTGATCAGCACCGGGGCGCCAGTCATGGTGTAGCCCGCAGCGTGGTCACCGAACTTTTTGTTCCAGACCACTTTGCCGGTGTTCTTGTCCAGTGCGATCAGGCGCGCATCGAGGGTGCCGAAGTAGATTTTGTCACCGAAGATCGCGGCACCACGGTTGACCACGTCGCAGCACGGACGAATGTTATCCGGCAGGCGATGGTTGTAGGTCCACAACCGTTTGCCGGTCTTGGCATCCAGGGCAAATACCCGCGAGTACGAACCGGTGACGTACACCACGCCGTCGCTGACGATGGCCTGGGATTCCTGGCCGCGTTGCTTCTCGTCGCCAAAGGAATAGGACCAGGCCGGGGTCAGCTTGAACACGTTCTTGTCGTTGACCTGAGCGAGTGGGCTCCAGCGTTGGGCGTTGGTGCCCATGCCGTACTGCAACACGTCTTTGGTGGTCAGGTGATCGTTGGCGATGTCTTCCCACGTCACATTGCGGGTAGGCGCGGCGGGAGGTGTAGCCGCCGTAGCGGCGTTGACGGCAGCGCCCAAGGACAGGCTGCTGACCAGCAGAAATGCCTGCACGGCAAGTGTCAGCGGGGAAAGGGCGGGTAGCGATCTTATTGTCATGGTTGCAGTTCCCAGTGGAGGTTTTGGCCTGCACAGGTTGCTGCGCCGAAGGTATGACGGATACGGAAAAAATCCCGCTGTTGCCGGGAAGAGTTCCCGTACGGCACCTGATTTAGGCGTTCGCCACAAGCCCTACTACCAACGGACTAGAAGGCGGCCACCAAAGCAGCATGGGGGTGGTGCGATGCGTTTCCTAAGATGGTTGCCATAGCCTCTGCCAAGAGGTTTTGCGTGCAATCCTGAGGGCATAACAATGACAACAAAACGCAACGCCTTGCTCGTTGCCGGACTGCTGGCCGGTTTTATCAGCGCAGGTTCTGTTTGGGCTCACGGCAACGTGGTGCCCCAGGCTGTTGAAACCAAGGGCCTGACCCCGATCAAGGATGCCGGGGTACAAGTGGACGCCGATGGATGGGCGGCGGTGAACCCTTACCGTACTTCGCCGGAGCACGACAAAGCGGTAGAGATCGGCTCCTCGGCTTACAACCAGAATTGCGCGGCATGTCATGGCCTGGAAGCCAAGTCCGGTGGCATCGCCCCCGATTTGCGCCTGCTGGATGTCGGCGATGCCGGTGATGAATGGTTTGTTGAGCGCGTACGTCACGGCGCGGTGCGTGATGGCCGGGTGTACATGCCGAAAATGGCCGATTACCTGAGCCAGGAAGCCTTGTGGGCGGTGCGCACGTACCTCGATAGCGTGCACGTCGAGGAGTAAGTCATGCGCCTGCTTGCCGTGTTGATCGGCGTTGCACTGTTGTGCTGCCAAGCAGTGCAGGCGCAAGTGCGTACCTATGACCAGATGATCGCAGACGGGGAGTTGAAGGTCGCGGTCTACAAGGACTTTGCACCCTACAGCTTTGAAGAGGCCGGGCAGCCGCGCGGGGTCGATGTTGATTTGGCGGCGGCACTGGCCAAAGCCCTTGGCGTGCGTCTGACGCTGATCTGGGCACCCGCGGGCGAAAAACTCGATGATGACTTGCGCGACTACATCTGGCGTGCCAGCCAGTTGCACAATCAGCAATTGGCCGACTTGATGATGCGCGTGCCGTATGACCGCGACTATTCGCAAAAACGCAATGAATTGGGCGAACTCGAAAACGATCATGTGGTGATGTTTGGTCCTTATCAAAACGAACAATGGCAAGTGGCTTATGACCGCCGCCGACTGGAGTCGGTGGGCAGTGTCGCGGTGTTCGAGCAACACCCGATTGGCGTTGAAGTCGACAGCGTGCCGTCGTTTTACCTGACCTCGGTATTCAACGGCATGCTGGCCGGCAATACCCATCATTACCCCGGTGTGCCGCAAGCGTTTGCTGCGATGAAGGCCGGGGAGGTCGACGCGGTCATGGCCATGCGTGGCGAGATCGACTGGCACGTTCACCTGGCGGCTGATCCGCAGGTGGCGCTGGCTGAAAACGCCTACCCGAACATGGGCAAGCAGCTATGGGAAATCGGCATGGCGGTGCATGAAAGCAACCGACAACTGGCGTATGCCGTAGAAGAGGCGCTGGAAGGCCTGATACGTGACGGGTCGGTCAAGTCGATTTATGCCCGCTACGGCCTGCGTTACGACGTGCCCGAGATGTACCAATAGGAGTAGGCGATGAACTGGCGAGCGAGTTGTCTGTTGGCCTGCTGGTTGCCGATGGCCGCGCACGCGGTGGACATAGACCCGGGTAAAGACCCGGTGCCGTCGGTGATGTGGGACTTTTATCACAAGCAAATGCTCGGTAACGCGCCGTTCGTGTTCGATGAAAAGGTCAAGCTGTTGGCGCCGCCATTTGCCGAAGATGCGCGGCAAGTGCCGCTGGAAATAGACGCCCGCGCGTTCAAGGGTGATGTGGTGAAGATTCTCGCCTGGGCGGAGCTCAATCCGCTGCCGAAAATTGTTGATTTCCAGCCTATGCAGCGAGTGCTGCCATGGCTTTCGATACGGATCCGCATCGAGCAAGCCACGCCTTTGCGAGCCGCCGTGTTGACCCGCGATGGCCTGTGGCATGTCGGTTCCACCTTGATTGATGCCGCCGGTGGTGGCTGCACCGCACCCAGCGTCGTGCGCACTCAACCGGGTTGGGAAGATCACATCGGCGAAGTCCTTGGCGGTCGATACCCGCGCGGCGAATTCAGCCGGGTGCGCTTGCAGGTTGCGCACCCGATGGACAACGGCATGGTTGGCGGCATCCCGGAATTTTTTATCAACCATGCCGAGTTGCGCGATCAGGACGATCAGGTGCTTGCCCGACTGGAGCTGTTTCCCGCCGTCAGCGAAAACCCCAACCTGGGATTTGATATTGAAGGGGCAGGGCAGACGCGTCTGCTGTTGCGCGATAACAGCGGCAATGAATTCGACGCTGCCATACCCTGACTCATAGGAGCGCATCATGCGCTGGATGCTGCTGCTGATTCTCGGTTTGAGCCTGCCTTCGCTGGCCGATCTGACGTACACCTTGAAACCCCGGCAGATTGCCCAGGATACGTGGCTGCTGGAGGGCAGCACCGACAACTTTGCCAAGGACAACGGTGGCAACATCGTCAATACCGCGTTCATCGTGACCGAGCGTGGCGTGGTCGTGATCGATACCGGGCCTTCCAGGCGTTACGGCGAAGCGATGCGCAAGGCCATTGCCGCGACCACCGACAAGCCAGTTATCAAGGTGTTTTTGACCCATCATCACCCTGACCACGTGCTCGGTAATCAGGCGTTCACTGACGTACCGATTGCAGCGCTGGCCGGCACTACCGAACTGCTGCATCAGCAAGGCGATGCAATGGCCGAGAATATGTACCGCTTGGTCGGCGACTGGATGCGCGGCACCGAAGTGGTGTTGCCGACCGAGACGCTGGAGCCGGGCGTGCAGAACTTTGGGAATCACGATCTGCGCTTGCTGAGCCTGGGTGGGCATACGGGTGCTGATCTGGCTATTCTCGACCAGAGTACCGGCGTGCTGTTTGCTGGCGACCTGGTGTTTTATCAACGCGCGCTGACCACCCCGAACAGCCCCGGGTTGTCGGTGTGGCTGGCCGACCTGGCGACACTGCAGGGGCTGCCCTGGACACTGGTTGTGCCAGGCCATGGGCCCGTGGCCACGGACGCAAGACCTTTTGAGCAAATGCGCGATTACCTCACCTGGCTCGATCAACTCATGCGTGACGGCGCCGCCCATGGCAGCGACATGGCGGAGATGATTCGCAGCCCCATTCCTGAACGTTTTGCCGGCATCAGCCTCAGCCGCTACGAACTGATCCGCAGCGTCAGCCACCTGTACCCGCGCTATGAGCGTGCGCAGATGACCCGAGTCGACTCCAGCGCACAAAAATGAACAAATGCTAATCCCCTGTGGGAGCGAACTTGCTCGCGAAGACGGCGTATCAGAAAACGATGATGTTGAATGCGCCCGTCTCTTCGCGAGCAAGCCCGGTCCCGCAGGGATGACGGCTTGCTCACAAAATCCGCGGTTTATCGCCTCCGACCCGCTACTAAGGGATTAGCAATCTTGGTATTGCGGGCAATTGTTGCGAGGACGTCGGCACCGAAGAATCTGCACCAGACCGGGAAAATTTCCCGGGTACAACAAAAACTGCAGAGGTAGCCGTCATGACCCAACCCGCACGTCGCCAACCCTTCGTCTTGAGCATGCTGCTCAGCGCCATGCTGTTGTCCGGCACGGCCCTGGCGGCTGTCACCGATCAGGACATCCTTCAGGATCCGAAGAATCCCGATCAAATCGTCACCAACGGCCTGGGTGTCCAGGGACAGCGCTACAGCCCGCTGGACACGCTTAATGTCGACAACGTCAAAGAGCTGCGTCCGGTGTGGGCATTTTCTTTTGGCGGTGAAAAACAACGGGGCCAGCAAGCGCAGCCGATGATCAAGGACGGCGTGATGTACATGACCGGTTCTTACTCGCGGGTGTTTGCAGTGGACGCACGCACCGGCAAGAAGCTCTGGCAATACGATGCTCGCCTGCCCGACGACATTCGTCCTTGCTGCGACGTGATCAATCGGGGGGTCGCGCTTTACGGCGACCTGGTGTTCTTCGGTACGCTCGACGCCAAACTTGTGGCCCTGAATAAAGACACCGGCAAAGTGGTCTGGAGCAAACAGGTTGCGGATCACAAGGAAGGTTATTCGATCAGTGCCGCGCCACTGGTGATCAACGGCAAACTGATCACCGGTGTGGCCGGTGGCGAGTTCGGCGTGGTCGGCAAGATTTCCGCTTACGACCCCAAGAACGGCGAACTGTTGTGGGTGCGCCCGACCGTCGAAGGCCACATGGGCTACGTGTACAAGGATGGCCAAGCCATCGAGAACGGAATATCCGGCGGTGAGGCGGGCAAGACCTGGCCCGGTGACTTGTGGAAAACCGGCGGCGCCGCGCCCTGGTTGGGCGGTTACTACGATCCGGAGACCAATCTGCTGCTGTTTGGCACGGGCAACCCGGCGCCGTGGAACTCGCATTTGCGTCCTGGCGACAACCTGTATTCGTCTTCGCGGTTGGCGCTTAACCCGGACGACGGCACCATCAAATGGGCTTTCCAGAGCACGCCTCACGACGGTTGGGATTATGACGGCGTCAATGAACTGATCTCCTTCAACTACACCGAAGGCGGCAAGGAAATCAAAGCGGCAGCCACCGCTGACCGTAACGGTTTCTTCTACGTGCTGGACCGTACCAACGGCAAATTCATTCGCGGTTTCCCGTTCGTCGACAAGATTACCTGGGCTACCGGCCTCGATAAGGACGGCCGGCCAATCTACAACGAAGCCAGCCGCCCGGGCGCTCCAGGCTCCGAAGCCAAGGGCAGTTCGGTATTTGTCGCCCCGGCGTTCCTGGGGGCGAAAAACTGGATGCCGATGGCGTACAACAAAGACACCAAATTGTTCTACGTGCCGTCCAACGAGTGGGGCATGGACATCTGGAACGAAGGCATCGCCTACAAAAAAGGCGCGGCGTTCCTCGGCGCCGGTTTCACCATCAAACCCCTGAACGAAGACTACATCGGTGTGTTGCGGGCGATTGACCCGGTCACCGGCAAGGAAGTCTGGCGCCACAAGAACTACGCGCCGCTGTGGGGCGGGGTACTGACCACCAAGGGCAACCTGGTGTTCACCGGTACGCCGGAAGGTTTCCTGCAGGCATTCAATGCGAAAACCGGCGAGAAGGTCTGGGAGTTCCAGACCGGGTCTGGCGTACTCGGTTCGCCGGTAACGTGGGAAATGGACGGCGAACAGTACGTTTCGGTGTTGTCCGGTTGGGGCGGCGCCGTACCCCTGTGGGGCGGCGAAGTGGCCAAGCGCGTCAAGGACTTCAACCAGGGCGGCATGCTCTGGACCTTCAAGTTGCCGAAGGACCTGGTTGTCGCCAAACACTAACACCTGTGCTGATCACTGACCTGTGGCGAGGGAGCTTGCTCCCGTTGGGTTGCGAAGCAGCCCCCTTTATTCTCGGGCCGACCGAGTCGTCGGTTTTACGACTGCTTTGCAGCCGAGCGGGAGCAAGCGCCCTCGCCACAAAAGTCCGCTGGTCCAGGAGCATCACCTACGACCAAATAACGAGAGCCCCCCTGCCAACGGCGCATTCGTCTGGCACGCGGGGCTCTTTACTATCGGTTCATCGCCTGTTTGCCCGACAGGCTTCGACCCAGACAGAGGCCCCACCATGATCTACGCACAACCTGGCACCCCTGGCGCCATTGTTTCGTTCAAACCACGTTACGGAAATTTCATCGGTGGCGAGTTCGTCGCCCCGGTCAATGGTGAATATTTCACCAACACTTCGCCGGTCACGGGCGAAGTCATCGCCGAGTTCCCGCGCTCCGGCGCAGCCGATATCGACAAAGCCCTCGACGCTGCGCACGCGGCCGCCGATGCATGGGGCAAGACGTCCGCGCAGGATCGTTCACTCGTGCTGCTGAAAATTGCCGACCGCATCGAGCAACATCTGGAAGTGCTCGCGGTCACCGAAAGCTGGGACAACGGCAAAGCCGTCCGTGAAACCCTGAACGCCGACGTACCACTGGCCGCCGACCACTTCCGTTATTTCGCCGGGTGCATTCGCGCGCAGGAAGGCGGCGCCGCCGAGATCAATGAACTGACCACGGCCTATCATTTTCACGAGCCATTGGGTGTGGTCGGGCAAATCATTCCGTGGAACTTCCCGTTGTTGATGGCGGCCTGGAAACTGGCTCCGGCGTTGGCGGCCGGTAACTGCGTAGTGCTCAAACCCGCGGAACAAACGCCGCTGTCGATCATGGTCTTCGCCGAACTGATCGCTGATTTGCTGCCACCGGGTGTTCTCAATATCGTCCAGGGCTTCGGTCGCGAAGCCGGCGAGGCACTGGCCACCAGCAAGCGCATCGCCAAAATCGCTTTCACCGGATCGACACCGGTTGGCGCGCACATCATGCACTGCGCTGCCGAGAACATCATTCCAAGCACCGTGGAGCTGGGCGGCAAGTCGCCGAACATCTTCTTCGAAGACATCATGAATGCCGAGCCGCAGTTCATCGAGAAGGCTGCTGAAGGTCTGGTGCTGGCGTTCTTCAATCAGGGCGAAGTGTGCACCTGTCCATCGCGGGCGCTGGTGCAGGAATCGATCTATGAACCGTTCATGGCCGAGGTCATGAAAAAGATTGTCAAAATCAAGCGCGGCAACCCGCTGGACACCGAAACCATGGTGGGCGCCCAGGCATCCGAGCAGCAATACGACAAGATTCTGTCCTACCTGAAAATCGCCCAGGAGGAGGGCGCCGAGCTGCTGACTGGCGGTGCCGCAGAGCGTTTGGAGGGTGACTTGTCGAGCGGTTATTACATCCAGCCGACGCTGCTCAAGGGCCACAACAAAATGCGCGTGTTCCAGGAAGAAATCTTTGGCCCGGTGGTAGGCGTCACCACGTTCAAGGATGAAGCTGAGGCGCTGGCGATTGCCAACGACAGTGAATTCGGCCTCGGTGCCGGCCTCTGGACCCGCGACATCAACCGCGCTTACCGCATGGGCCGGGCGATCAAGGCCGGGCGTGTGTGGACTAACTGCTATCACCTGTACCCGGCGCACGCCGCGTTCGGTGGCTACAAGAAGTCGGGTGTCGGTCGCGAGAACCACAAGATGATGCTCGATCATTACCAGCAAACCAAAAACCTGCTGGTGAGCTACGACATCAATCCGCTGGGGTTCTTCTAAACCAGGAATCAAACGGTAATCCCTGTGGGAGCCTGCTCGCGATAGCGGTGGTTCAGCGAGATTGATGTTGAATGCTGTTCCGTCATCGCGAGCAGGCTCGCTCCCACAGGGAGTGTTGGTCAGGCGCATAACTGGCGTACGGGCACAATTAACTGTGGGAGCGAGCCTGCTCGCGATGAGGTC
This sequence comes from Gordonia sp. IEGM753, assembly GCF_050321825.1. Classification (NCBI taxonomy): domain Bacteria; kingdom Bacillati; phylum Actinomycetota; class Actinomycetes; order Mycobacteriales; family Gordoniaceae; genus Gordonia; species Gordonia sp. IEGM753. Next base: position 1,983,683 of record NZ_JBNQGB010000001.1, on the reverse strand, counting down.
ATAACATTCGACATCACAGTTGACTGTTAAACCGCCATCGCGAGCAGGCTCGCTCCCACAGGGAATGTTGGTCAGGCGCATAACTGGCGTAAAGGCACAATTAACTGTGGGAGCGAGCCTGCTCGCGATGAGGTCATAACATTCGACATCGCAGTTGACTGTTAAACCGCTATCGCGAACAGGCTCGCTCCTGCATTGATTTGTACGGCGTCTGAAAATATTGCCCCCTACCAATGCACCCCGCAACCTCCTTCGAAAGTAGCATTCGGCTGCCAAGCAGCCCGTGTGTTAATGGCGTTACCGGAATTTTCCGGCACAAGAAGAGGATTGACCCATGTGGAATAAACCCGCGTTTACCGATCTGCGTATTGGCTTCGAAGTAACGATGTATTTCGCCAACCGTTGATCGTTCACCCGGCCAGCCCAGGGTTGGCCGGGCCTGCTGTAGGGAGCATGGTCCATGCACATTCGCGTCCTGGGTTCCGCCGCTGGCGGTGGTTTTCCGCAGTGGAACTGCAACTGCCGGCAGTGCGCCGGTGTGCGTGATGGCAGCGTGCGGGCCCAGCGTCGCACGCAGTCCTCGATTGTGCTGAGTGACAACGGTGTGGAGTGGGTGTTGTGCAACGCCTCCCCGGACATTCGCGCGCAACTCGACAGCTTTGCGCCGTTGCAACCTGCCCGACAATTGCGTGATACCGCCATTGCCGGCGTGGTGCTGATGGACAGCCAGATCGACCATTGCACAGGCTTGCTAAGCCTGCGCGAGGGTTGCCCGCATTCCGTCTGGTGCACCGAACGGGTTCACCAGGATCTGAGCAGCAGCTTTCCTTTATTCACCATGCTGGCTCATTGGAACGGTGGCTTGCACTGGCAACCGGTCGGGCTGGATCGCCAGCCGTTCAGCATCGCAGCGTGCCCGCACCTGCAATTTCGCGCGATCCCTTTAATCAGTAATGCGCCGCCGTATTCGCCGAATCGGGGCAATCCGCAACCGGGCGATAACATTGGTTTGTTTATCGAAGATTCGCGCAGCGGTGCATCGGTGTTCTATGCGCCGGGTCTTGGGCAGATTGACGATGAAGTTTCAAGCTGGATGCAACGCGCCGATTGCCTGCTGCTGGACGGTACATTGTGGCGCGACGATGAAATGCGCCTGTGCGAAGTCGGCCACAGCCTGGGCAGTGAAATGGGCCATCTGGCGCAAAGCGGTCCAGGGGGGATGCTTGAAGTACTCGAAGGTTTTACCCGCCAGCGCAAGGTGCTGATCCATATCAACAACACCAACCCGATCCTCGATGAAGACTCTGCCGAGCGTGCATTGCTGCAGCGGCGGGGGATTGAGGTGGCATTTGATGGCATGGACATCGTGTTGTAACCGGAGAATCGCAATGAACACTGCTGCAATGTCACCCATTGAATTCGAGCAAGCATTGCGTGCCAAAGGCGCCTACTACCATATCCATCATCCGTTCCACCAAGCCATGTACGCAGGCCGTGCCAGCCGTGAGCAGATTCAGGGCTGGGTGGCCAACCGGTTTTACTACCAGGTGAACATTCCGCTGAAAGACGCCGCCATTCTTGCCAACTGCCCCGACCGTGACGTGCGCCGCGAATGGCTGCAACGCATTCTCGACCATGACGGCGTGCCCGGCAGTGAAGGCGGCATCGAGGCCTGGTTGCGGCTGGGCGAGGCCGTCGGGCTGGATCGAGAGCGCATTTTGTCTCAAGAACTGGTGCTGCCCGGCGTGCGTTTTGCCGTGGACGCCTACGTCAATTTCGCTCGGCGTGCGTGCTGGCAGGAAGCAGCCAGCAGTTCGCTGACCGAGCTGTTTGCGCCGCAGATCCACCAATCGCGGCTCGATGCCTGGCCCGCGCATTACCCGTGGATCGACGTGGCCGGGTACGATTATTTTCGGAATCGCTTGAGCCAGGCACGGCGAGATGTTGAGCACGGTTTGCGCATCACCCTGGCGCATTACGTCACCGCCGAAGGCCAACAACGCATGCTCGAGATCCTGCAGTTCAAACTGGACATCCTGTGGAGCATGCTCGATGCAATGAGCATGGCCTATGAGCTGCATCGACCGCCGTACCACAGCGTCACCACCGACAACGTCTGGCATCGGGGGATTGTCCTTTGAGCTTGAGCACGCCCACGCCGGGGCCACCGCTGTGGTTGTTGGCGGAGTTGACCTATCGTTGCCCGTTGCAGTGCCCGTATTGCTCCAATCCACTGGATTTTGCCCAATCAGGCCAAGAGTTGAGCACCGAAGAGTGGATTCGCGTGTTCCGCGAGGCTCGGGAAATGGGCGCCGCGCAACTGGGCTTTTCCGGTGGCGAACCGTTGGTGCGCCAGGACCTGGCCGAGTTGATCAAAGCCGCGCGGGACATGGGTTACTACACTAACCTGATTACCTCGGGCATCGGTTTGACCGAGCAGAAGGTGCGCGACTTCAAAGTGGCCGGACTGGACCACATCCAGATCAGTTTCCAGGCCGCCGACGAAGCGGTGAACAACATGCTTGCCGGCTCACGCAAGGCCTTCGCGCAAAAACTCGCCATGGCCCGTGCCGTGAAAGCCCAGGGTTACCCCATGGTGCTGAACTTTGTCACTCATCGGCACAACATCGATCAGATCGCGCAGATCATCGAACTGTGCCTTGAGCTGGAAGCTGACTTCGTCGAATTGGCAACGTGCCAGTTTTATGGTTGGGCCGAACTCAACCGCGTTGGGCTGTTGCCCACGCGCGCTCAGCTGCAGCGTGCCGAACGCATCACCAATGAGTACCGTGAGCGCCTTGAAGCGCAGGGCCATCCCTGCAAGCTGATTTTCGTGACCCCGGACTACTACGAAGAACGCCCCAAGACCTGCATGAATGGCTGGGCCAATCTGTTTCTTGACATCACCCCCGACGGCACCGCGCTGCCATGCCACAGCGCGCGGCAATTGCCGGTCGAGTTTCCCAATGTGCGCGATCACAGCATTGAACATATCTGGACCGACTCGTTCGGCTTCAATCGTTTTCGCGGTGATGACTGGATGAAGGAGCCGTGCCGTTCCTGTGATGAAAAACACAAGGACCTGGGTGGCTGCCGCTGCCAGGCGTTCATGCTGACCGGCGATGCCAGTAATGCCGACCCGGTGTGCAGAAAATCACCGCACCACGACGTGATCCTCAAGGCCCGTGATGAAGCCGATGCGCCGGGGCTGGGCATGGAACACCTGACGTTGCGCAATGAGAAGGCTTCGCGGCTGATCTATCGCGGCTGAAACGGGAAGGTAATGCTACCTATTGGTCTGATTGCAATCGCAGCAAGATGGGTTAGTGTTGCAACACCTTTCAAAACAATAAAAACAGGCTTCCCATGAGCCAGAGTCTCAGCCAGCTGCGTAAATTCGTTTCGCCTGAAATCATTTTTGGTGCCGGTTGCCGGCATAACGTTGCCAACTATGCCAAAACCTTTGGTGCGCGCAAGGTTCTGGTGGTCAGTGACCCCGGTGTAGTCGCCGCCGGTTGGGTCGCCGATGTCGAGGCCAGCCTGCAGGCGCAGGGCATCGATTATTTTCTGTATACCGACGTTTCGCCTAACCCACGGGTCGAGGAAGTGATGCTCGGTGCGGAGCTGTACCGCGAAAACCATTGCGACGTGATCGTCGCGGTGGGCGGCGGCAGCCCGATGGATTGCGGCAAGGGCATCGGCATCGTCGTTGCCCACGGTCGCAGCATTCTTGAGTTCGAAGGCGTAGACACCATTCGTGTGCCCAGCCCGCCACTGATCCTGATTCCGACCACCGCCGGTACTTCGGCGGATGTCTCGCAGTTCGTGATCATTTCCAATCAGCAAGAACGCATGAAGTTCTCCATCGTCAGTAAGGCCGTGGTGCCGGACGTATCGCTGATCGACCCGGAAACCACGCTGAGCATGGACCCGTTCCTTTCTGCGTGCACCGGCATCGACGCCCTGGTGCATGCGATTGAAGCGTTTGTGTCCACGGGGCACGGGCCGTTGACCGATCCGCATGCGCTGGAGGCCATGCGGCTGATCAACGGCAACCTGGTGCAGATGATCGCCAACCCGACGGACATCGCCCTGCGCGAGAAAATCATGCTCGGCAGCATGCAGGCCGGCCTGGCGTTTTCCAACGCGATTCTGGGTGCCGTGCACGCCATGTCCCACAGCCTCGGCGGTTTTCTCGACCTGCCCCACGGACTGTGTAATGCGGTGCTGGTGGAACACGTGGTGGCGTTCAATTACAGCTCCGCGCCCGATCGCTTCAAGGTGATTGCCGAGACGTTCGGCATCGACTGTCGGGGCCTCAATCACCGGCAGATCTGCGGGCGTCTGGTGGACCACCTGATTGCCCTAAAACACGCCATCGGTTTTCATGAAACCCTGGGGTTGCACGGCGTCAGTACCGCGGACATTCCGTTCCTGTCCCAGCACGCCATGCATGACCCGTGCATCCTCACCAATCCGCGAGAGTCCAGCCAGCGCGATGTCGAGGTCGTCTATGGCGAAGCCCTCTGACGAACAGCAACGTGCGCTGACCGGGCTACTGGGATTAGGCAGCCACTCCGCGCGCAAGAGCCATTACCCGGAGCTGTCGGCGCGCCTGGAAGAGCTCGAAGCGGAACGCAACCGCTACAAATGGCTGTTTGAAAATGCGGTTCAAGGGATCTTTCAGGCCAGCCTGTTGGAAGGCATGCGCGCCGCCAACCCGGCGCTGGCACGCATGTTGGGTTATCAGGATCCGCAAGAGGTGTTGTTTTCGCTGGCGGACCTGGCCAGCAATCTGTTCGTGGGCGGTGCTGCGGAGCTGGCAGATATTGGCGAGATTCTCAACCGTCAACGCAGCCTGCACGGCTATGAAACGCAGTTGCGTCGCAAGGACGGCAGTAGCCTCGACGTGTTGATGAACCTGTTACTGAAGCCTGATCAGGAAGGTTTGGTAGAAGGTTTTGTGACTGACATTACCGAGCGCAAACTCGCCCAGCTGCGTTTGCTGCAACTTAATGATGAACTGGAACAACGCGTCACCGCGCGCACCGATGAGCTGCTGGAAGCCAACCGCAACCTGCAACAGCAAATCACCCAACGCAAACAGATCGCCCAAGCCCTGCGCCATGCGCGGGACGCCGCCGAGGCCGCCAATCGCAGCAAAGACAAATACCTTGCGGCTGCCAGCCATGATTTGCTGCAACCGCTCAACGCTGCGCGTCTGTTGATCTCGACCCTGCGCGAACGCGATTTGCCGGACGTCGAGCACGTATTGGTTGAGCGTACGCATCAGGCACTCGAAGGCGCGGAGGATTTACTCACCGATTTGCTGGACATTTCCCGGCTCGATCAAGCCGCGGTCAAACCTGACGTTGCGCTGTACCGTCTCGATGAGTTGCTTGGGCCGCTGGTGTCGGAATTTCAGTCAGTGGCGCAAGCCGCCGGGCTCAATCTGCGGGTGCGTATTGGCGACTACGCGGTGAGCACCGATTTACGGCTGATGACGCGGATTTTGCGCAATTTTCTCAGCAATGCGTGTCGTTATACCGATCAGGGCAGCATTTTGCTGGGCGCCAGGCGTCGTGGCGCCATGCTGCGTCTTGAGGTGTGGGACACGGGGCGGGGGATTGCGGCGGATCGCCTGGATTCGATTTTTCTGGAGTTCAATCAGTTGGACGTGGGTCGCGCCGCCGACCGTAAAGGCGTGGGCCTGGGCCTGGCGATTGTCGAGCGTATTGCCAATATTCTTAATTATCGGGTTCAGGTTCGCTCATGGCCGGGGCGTGGCTCGATGTTCAGTATCGATGTGCCGATGTCTGTTGAGGTGCCGCTGCCGATGGCGCTTTCAGTGCCAACGGCGGGTATGGGGAATCCGTTGCCGGGGCGGCGTTTGTTGGTGCTGGACAATGAGGTGAGCATTCTTGAGAGCATGAGTGCGTTGCTTGGGCAGTGGGGTTGCGAGGTGGTGATTGCGACTGATGAGGCTTCGGCGCTGGTTGCTTTGCAGGGGCGGGCGCCTGAGTTGATTTTGGCGGATTATCATTTGGATCATGGGGTGGTGGGTTGTGAGGTGGTGAGGCATTTGCGGGAGTTTTTTGGGCGGGCTATTCCTGCGGTGATTATTACGGCTGATCGTACGGATCAGTGTCGGCGTTCGTTGTTGCGGTTGGGGGCTCCGTTGCTGAATAAGCCGGTGAAGCCGGGAAAGTTGCGGGCGGTGTTGAGTCAGTTGTTGGGGTGAGGTTTTGTTTGGTTTGGTTTGGTTTGGTTTGGTTTGGTTTGGTTTGGGGTGGGTGAATATCCGTTTTTGGGGTGATGGCTGATTGTGGTTTCGCCCTTACGGCGAGTCCCTTTTGTCAAATGCCACAAAAGGAACCAAAAAGTCTTGCCCCAGCGTACGGCACGTCGCTTCGCTCGGTGTTCCCTCGCTCCGGTATTCATCTGGGGGCATCGCCTACGGTCTGCTTCGCGACGACCTCCTCTCGATGTGTGCGGCTTCGCCGCCCGGCGCTGCGCGCCTACCCTCCAGATGAACACCTGCACTCGGCCTGCCGAAGGGGCCTGTGAATCAAGGTCAAGGTCAACGTCAACGTCAAGGGCTTGCAGGCGAGCTAACGCTCGGCCTGTTGAGTGGTTGGGGGCAAGAGCTACTGCGGGTTTGTGGGTTGGAATCAGGGTTGTCTTTGATTTTGTATGGGTTGCGGTGATACCTGAGGCCAGGAATTCACCGCCGATCCGTAGGAGACTGGCTTGCCAGCGATGGCGTCTTCGGAATTGTCATCACCGGCGAGCCGGTTTCCTACGGGGTGGCGTTAACGGCATAAATCCGTGATTCACCCCCGAACCGCAGGAGACTGGCTTGCCAGCGATGGCGTCTTTGAAATCGTCATCACCGGCGAGCCGGTTTCCTACGGGGTGGCGTTAACGGCATAAATCCGCGATTCACCGCCGATCCGTAGGAGACTGGCTTGCCAGCGATGGCGTCGTTGAAATCGTCATCACCGGCAAGCCGGTTTCCTACGGGGTGGCGTTAACGGCATAAATCCGTGATTCACCGCCGATCCGTAGGAGACTGGCTTGCCAGCGATGGCGTCTTTGAAATCGTCACCACCGGCGAGCCGGTTTCCTACGGGGTGGCGTTAACGGCATAAATCCGTGATTCACCCCCGATCCGTAGGAGGCTGGCTTGTCAGCGATGGCGTCGTTGAAATCGTCATCACCGGCGAGCCGGTTTCCTACGGGGTGGCGTTAACGGCATAAATCCGCGATTCACCGCCGATCCGTAGGAGACTGGCTTGCCAGC